>CAZLRH010000019.1:0-68069 GCA_964562015.1 uncultured Opitutales bacterium
TCCAGCACGCCGTCCACCAGCAGCGCCACGCGCTTTTCCAGCGGCTCGACGTTGATGATCAATTCGCGGTAGGCGTTGTCCGGGCCGCCTTTGATGGCGCGGACGATGCGCTGCAGCAGCGGGCGCGTTTTCTTGGCGCGCAGGCGGGCGTCGTCGCGGAGCTGGCCGGTGGGAATGAGTTCCGGCTCGGGCTCGGAGGGGCGCTCGCGCATTTCCTCCTCGGGCGTCTGCTCGAGGGCGGCGGGCGGCGGGGCGAGGTCGTCCAGGCGTTCGGGGGCGGAATCGTCGGGCGAATCCGTGGAGGGGTCGGGGAAGTGGGACATGTGCAGTTCGTTAAGGTGAAGAATCGGAAGGAAGTGACCGGCCCGCCGCGCGCGAGGCGCAGCCGGACGGCGTTAAACGGCCTCGCGGCGGAAGCGGTAAACGCTTTGCACGAGACCCAGCAACAGACCGATCGCGAGCACGAAGGAGCCTCCGTAACTCATGAGCGGCAGAGGAATGCCCTTGACCGGCATCAGGCCCTGCACCATCCCGATGTTCACGAACACATGCACCATTAAGATAACCGCCGCCCCCACGCAGATAAGTTGACCAAATCGGTCCCGCGCGAGGCCGGCTATGCGCAAAGTGTTGCCCACCAGGATGGCAAAAAGGCCGAGGACGACCATGCCTCCCATAAAACCCGTCTCCTCAAGGTAGACGGACATGATGAAATCATTCGTGGCTGGCACTGCCGGCAGGTAGCCGAGGCGGGCCTGGGTACCGTTTTGGTATCCCTTGCCCGTCAAGCCTCCCGTGCCAATCGCGATGAGCGATTGATGCAGCTGCCAATTGACGCCCTTATTAAATTGGTCCACCTGTTTGGGGGCGACGAAGGTCGCGATCCGCTCCCGTTGGTAGTCCTTGAGGGGTACCCACGAAAGCTTCTCATACTGACCGCGCAAATCCACCGGCGTCTGCCCCTTTTGGATATGCTTGTTTAAATATTTGACATAATTGATATCATCCACCGCGAGGATGCCAACACCCAGCAAGAACAGGCCGAAGACCGCCGCAAAAAAGCGCACGGACAAATTCGACACGAACAGCTGGGCGAACACCATGGCGGTAATAACCAAGACCGAGCCTAAGTCCGGCTGCTTATAAATCAACACTATAGGTGGGAGGGCTACGGCGGCCACTTTGGCCAAAATGGCGAAGGAGGCCCGCACCGTCCCCAGCTCCGACCGCGAGAGGATGTACGCCACCATCAGCAACGTCCCAATTTTGGCGAATTCCGCCGGCTGAATCGTCATCCCGCCCACGCCGACCCAGCGCCAGGCCCCGGAATGTTTCTGGCCAAAGGGGGGAATCAGGGTGAGGACCAACAGCAACAGCGACGCGAAATAGACGACGTAAATGTTGCGAATCCACACATGGTAATCGATGCGGCCCAGGCCCACGTAGAGTACCGCCGCGCCGAGCAGCCAGACGAACTGGTAAATCCATTGGCGACCGCCGTTGTAGCTTTGGGCCGATTTGATGAACAGCACTCCCAGCGTGCCCAGCAGCACGAGCGCCACCGGGCTGACCCAGTCCGTCCGCCGCACTGGCGGCGGCCGGTACGTCATCATGAGCGCGGGGTTGGTGCCGCTGGTGGGCCGGAAAGTGGCGGGCATGGACGGCTGAAAGTGTTTTAGTGTTCTGGTGCTTAGTTTTTTAGTCCGGGAGGATTGATGACTGGACGATGCGGGATTTGTGGTAGCGGTGCGGGGCGGTGGCTAAGCATACAGACCACCGCAGGTGCGGCTAGTTCAAAGAAAAAGAGAACCGGCCATGAATTTTAGGCTGCCGACAGGTTCTAGGGTAGAGGCGCCTCTCCGAGGCGTCCATTGCAGGCCATCTCCTCCGCCCAGGCACACAGCGCAGGTAAGGGATCATCCGCAAGAATTTGCTTTTGATAGCGGGCGCAGGCGGTGCGCACCGACGGAGAGTCGAGGAGTGTGTGCAATTTGGCGGCGGCGGTCGGGGGTGTAAGTTTGCGAAAGGAGAGGGCGGCGCCGACGCCGAGGTTTTCCAGGCGGCGGGCGTTGTCAGGTTGGTCATGGGCGCGCGGGATGACCAATTGCGGCACGCCCGCGGCCAGGGCCTGCACGAGCGTGCCGATGCCGCCGTGGTGCACGACCGCCCGGCACCGCGCAAATACGCGCTCAAAAGGCGCATGGGGCAGGTAAAGGAACTGTCCTGGCGGCAATTCCGGCCACCCCGCGGGCGGCGCCGCGGGCCCAACCAGCAGGCAGCGCGTGCCGAGGATTTTCGAAGCCCCGACGGCTGTTTCGGCAAAATGCTCGGTGTGGAGATTGGCGGAGCCATGGGTCCACAAGATGGGAGGCGCGCCGGCCGCCAGAAATTTTTCCAGTGCTGCATCCAGGGGCTTGTCGGACTCAGCCACCGGCGTATACGGAAAGCCGAAGAGCCGGATTTTGGTCGGCCAATCGCGTTGCGGCGCATCATACCACGACGGGAAAAAGCCGGCGATGCGGTCGCCGCAATGCCAGATGCCGTCATTCACATCGTGAACGGGCGGCAACCCGAGTTGCACGCGATAGGCGTTTACTCCGGGCAACATTTGCCGGTTCAACATTTTGTCGATCAACCAAAACACGGCGCGCTTGACGAACTTGGGCGCATGGCACAGCCATTCCGCTCCTTCCATGAACAGCGGGCAATTGTCCACGCTGCGCAGGCACAGCGGTTGCAGGTGAATTTCGAGCCGGGAAATATGCCGGGCCTCGGCCCAGGCAAACGCGCTCGTCGCCAGCGTGGTGCCAATGACCAAGTCAAAATCCTCGTGCGCGCCGTCGAGCAGCGCACGGACGGGCTGGAGCGACGCCAACATCTGCTCGAGCACCAGCTCCGTGCCGCGCCGGGGCTCCCATAGGCGCGGGTCGCGCGTGACGGCGGCAAACTCCTCGACGGTACCCAGGGGCAGCCAGCGCCACGCGGGCCGAACGTCCACAAACTTTTTGTAATAGGGCGTGAGAATCAAAGTAATGCGGTGCCCGCGTGCTGCCAGGGCATCGCCCAGCCAGAGCAACGGGCGCACGTCGCCCTCGCTGCCAAACGGCGCGAGCAGGATGGAAAGGCTGGCGGTGGCGGCCACGGCGGTTACACCTCGAACTTGGTCGTGGTGCGGGAATGGAGGAACGATTGCAGCAGCCCGCGCAGGGGCACCGGCACGGCGCCGCGCGCGCGATTGGCCGCCCCGATTTCATAGCAAATCCGCCATTGCCGGCAAAGCGTGCGCCAGGCGGAGAGTAGCGAGCCGTGCGGATCGTAGATGGCGGTGGCTTCCGAGGTCACGCCGTTGAGTTCGATGACGCGCAAATTGCGGCCCGCGCGCAAATCGTTGGCCGAGGGGCAGCGCACATCGTAGCGGCCAAAGTTAAAGCCGGCAAAGTTCTGGCTGATGGCGTCCATCGCGGCGGTCAACTGCGGCGAACCGAGGTCCGCGGTGCCGTCGAGAAAAAGCGCACCGCGCGCGTGGGTGCCGAGCTCGACGAGCGGAATGACTTCGCCGACGGGCGGAATCTCAAACAGCCGGGCCGCGTGCCGCGCGAGGAAGAAGCGCGCGCTGCACACCGCGCGGTCGTCCTTTAAAATGAGGTATTCGAGGTTGTGCTTGCCGTCGCCGGTGACGCTGGGAAAACGCTTGTCGGTGATGGCCAGCAAGTGCCCGGTTTTTTCGTCGGGATGGCGATAGTAGAAGACGCCGTATTCGACGCCGGGCACGTATTCCTGCGCAATGATGGCGGCGGTGTTGCGGCCCAAATAGTCGAGGGCGGAATAATGATCGCGGCACACGGCCACGCCCTGGCCGCGTTCGCCGACATCGGGCTTGAGCACGACGGGCCAGACGAGCCCGCGCCCGGCCATCCAGGTTTCCAAAAGTTGGGCGCGCGAGGCCGCGGCGTTGGGGTCGTCGGCTTCCGGCAGCAGTGTCCAGGTCGCCACCGCCGAGCCCGCGCCGGTCAACCCGCGCAGAATGTGGCTCTTGCTTTCCTCGACGAAGCCGCCGTCGGGCAGCGCGGGATTCGCGCAGGTGAAGACGGTGAGGCTGCGGTGCTTGAGCGCGAGCCAGGCCACGTACACGAACACCGGCGGGTAAATCATCCACCACGGCCAGAATTCCCAGCGTGTGAAACGACGCCAGCGCGAGAGCCACAACCGGCGTCCGCGCCAGGTACACATCGGCAGGACCACATGCACGACCGCCGCGAGGCCCAGAACGACCAGCAGCAACATGGCAAAGGCCGCCTTCTCATAGCGCTCCACGTAATAGAGCATCTGCTGGCCCAGCAACGCGGCGATGCCGACGAACGGCGGCGTCCACACCGCGCCGGCCACCAACAGCCCCACGGCCAGGCGCATGAACGAAAAGCGCAAAATTCCGGCGCCAATGAATAGTGGCACGCGGCTCGCGGGCACGAATCGGGAGATGAAAATCAGCCACATCCCGCGTTTGCCGAAGGACTCGCTCATGCGCTGCAAATCCGCCTCCTTGATCCACCAACGGAAGGGCGGATAACGCATGGCGGGCCGGCCGAAATATAGCCCGGCGAGGTAGAGCAGCAGGTCGCCGATGTAGATGCCCACAAAGCAGGCGATGGTGGCCATCCAGAAGCCCAGCACGCCGCGCGCCACCAGCAGGCCCGCGCCGATGCAGGTCAAGTCCTCGGCAATGAGGGTCGCGAGTACAATAAGTGCGAGTATGGCTAAAAGATAAACGCCGCTGGCCTGGTCGCGCGGGGTCATTTGCGCGCGCGCCTCCTCCAACCGTTGCGGGCGGGCGGTGGCCTTGGTTTTCGCCTGGCCGGCCTGCACCCGGCGGACGAAATCCCGCAGATGGTCGGCGATGTCTTCCGGATGCTGGTAAATTTCCCCGTGGCCGCCATGATGCAGGGCCAGCTCGCTTTGCGGGACGAGGCGGTTGGCTTCGCGCGCGACGGCGACCGGCTCGAGCAGGTCGTTGTCGCCGTGCAGGATCAACATCGGTTCGCGATAATTCTGGAGCAGGTCGCGCACACGCCGCTGGTCGGTGTCCCAATAGCTGCCGGCATACGCCTCGTTAAAGGTCGAAATGTCCATGATGCCGAAATGCGGCAGGAGTTCCTGGGCGAGCGTGATAAGGGCGATTTGCGCGCCGTAGAGGGCATGGTTAAGCACCGGGTCGCCCAGCCACTCGTATTCGACCGGGCCGGTGGAATCGATCAGCGTCACGGATTGCACGCGCGTCGGCGCGAGTTCGGCGAATTCCAGCGCGATGTCGCCCCCGAAGCCGTAGCCGGCCAGATTGGCGTGCGGAATATGCAATTGATCGAGCAGCGCCAGCAATTGCATGGCCTGGGTTTCGGCCGAGTAGTTGGGCAGCTCAGGCCCGGCGGAGGCGCCGAAGCCCGGCATGTCGGGAACAACCAGGCGAAAATCCGGCGTGAGTTCGCGGACGAGGCCGTCGAGGGCCGGGGAACGCATCGGGCTGCCATTGAGGAGCACGAGCACATGCGTGTCCGCAGCCGCAGTGGGCCGGGTGTCGAGGTAGTAAAGGGGGGTGCTTTCGCCGGTGGGCCGCTCATCGTCATCGATGACGGGTGCTTGGGCCACTTGCTGGCCGAGGCGGACAATTCCGTGGGGCGGGCGGGCCCATTGCACAAAATGCGACAGCGCCAGCAGCCCCAGGTAAGACCAGAGGATGCGCCAGCGCCAGCGGCGTCGCCAGAGGGAATCCGGGGTATTCACAAAAAAGGAGGGCTGGGCGCAGGAGTCGGTTCCCGCGCAAAGGGGTGATTATACCAAAAAATCGGCGCAATGCTCGCCGTTTCTTAGCGGCGCTGGCGGAGAAACAGGCGGGCCACCAAGGGCGGTCCGGGCATGGCGCCTTCCTTTCGCGACCGCACTCCATAGGCGAAAACGGCGGTGTTGTTCGGCCCAACCACCAAGTGACTGACGCTTACCGTGCGCGCGTCCGGCCGATCCATAAGAACGCCCCGGGCCGGTTGCTCGGGGTCTGCCTGGCGGTGGAATTGATCGAGTTCCTGCGGGGTGACCCCGTTTTTGGCATTCCAGAGTTGAGCAAATAGGTTCCGGCGGTACGCGACAATTTCGGCGCCGTGGTAAGACGACGAAGTCAAAAAAGGCAGCGGCTCCAATTCCGTTTCCTCGCGCAAGGTGTGGGTGTCCCAGCACCAGCGGCGCGCGGCTTCCGCCCGGCCCAGGGCGATGAGATAAAATCCCGCGCAGCGGCGCAGGGGCGCGGCGGCCAGCCGTTCGGCCAGCACGGCGACGGACGGCACGTCCGCCAAATCCCGCAAGAGCAGACCGCGGCTGAGGGCGGGAGATTCGGCCGCGGCGGGCGCCGGCGGATAATGGTTCACCAAGCCGAGGCTGACCCCGAAGGCATTGACCAGCAGCCAGGTGCCGCGATGGTCGGAATCCGTGGGGGATAAGTACGGCACCCCGCGGCAGTCACCCTGGCCCGGCGGCAGCGCGGAGCCGCGCGTGCGGCGTTCATCACGGTTGAAGAACAACTCGTAACCGTCCGCCTCCGCGTCCCGCCACCACGTTACCGTGCACATGCGGCGCCCTGCGATTGCTGAAAGCGCAGCGTCGAGGGGGCCACGCCAAAAGCCGGCTCGAGCGCCACTCCCAGCTGGTGGCAAATCACCGCAATCAAGGCGTAGTGGTGAATCGTATGACTCAATAAAAATTGCAATTCCCGGCGGCCGCTCGAGGGCGTCCAGGCCTCGTCATCCGGCACGTCGCTGCCGGTATCCATGCGGACGGACAGGGGCACGGCGAGCTGGTCGGGCTGGAGGGCCTGCAAGTCGCGGCCCACGGCTTCGAGGCGGCCGGCGGCGTAGGCGGGGTCGGTCTCAATCAGCGAGTCGCGGGTGCGGGCATCGTAGTCCACGCGGCCTCCGGCAAGCCCCTCGAGGTAGCACGTATAGTGGTCGAGATTGTGCCGGAAGTGACCGCCGAGCGAGCTATGGAAGCATTCCGGCTGCGGGCGGGCATACTGGGCGGGCGACACCCGGCGGAGCAAGGCGATGCCTTGCGCAAGGCAAGCCAGCGTGTCAGTCACGAGAAAATCATTCATCACGGCAAAAAAGCGAGAATAGGCGCAAGGCTGCGCGGAGCCGGGCGCCGGGATGGTCCCGGCTGCCTCCGCGTTACCTTTGCTCACTAAGTGATTAAACGCAAGCAAGCTTTGTGCTAGGCCCGCCACGCCCGGGTCCGGGCGTTTTTTGTCCACGCCGGGCCAGAAAGGCACACGGGTTCTTTCGCACAGCGGATGCTTGACTTGCGCGCCGCGCTGGCAATGATGAAACGCTTCCCTGCACCATGGCTGACAAGAAGGACAAATGGCCGGACAACATCCGCGGAAAATTTTTCGTGGATCGGCAATGCATTGACTGCGATCTGTGCCGCGAGACCGCGCCGGATTTTTTCACCCGCCATGAGGATGGGGGTTATTCCTACGTGTACAAGCAGCCAACGACCCAGGAAGACATCGACAAGTGCATGGAGGCCTTGGTCGGCTGCCCGGTTGAGGCCATTGGCAGCGATGGCGACGAGCCGGCGGCCTAGGCGCCGTTTTCGTCGGGCAATTGGTCCACGTAATACAGCGAGCCCGCGCGGTCGCGTCCCGGCCAGCGGCGCTGGTCGATGCCCCAGGCCGCCGCAGCGCGCAAGACGAGCGCATTGAGCGTCATTTCGTATTCGAAAATGCGCCACGGCAGGGGCAGGTCCGACTTCACCACCCAAGTATACGAACCACCCATTTGGAGGAGGGGCCGGGCGCGTTCGAGCAGGGTCGTTTCCAGGGGCGTCGGACCATGCAGCACCAGCACCGGCAGCGGCTTCCCCGCGACCAGCGCCTGGAAAGGCCCGTGCGCAAACGCCAGATAATCCCACACCGGCGCGGGCGGCAAAAACAAGCCCTCCATGAATTTGGCGGCCAGATTTTGTCCGAAGCGCGGAAAGGGGTCGGCGGCGAGCAGCGCACAGCCATGGCGGAAGGGTTCGAGGGCGAGGGAGGAGGCGCGAATGGGCGCGGCCCGCAGTGCCGCCAACAAGGTATCCTTCGCGCAAGGCGGCACCGCTCCCGGCCACGCGGCCTCGACAAATTGGAGGCAGGCCAGGTAGCCCGCCAGCGGGCCCAGTTGGCGCAGGAGCAAATGATTTTCCTGCTCTTCCGGCGGGTAGCCGCACAGGGCCACGCCTGCGGCCAATTGCCGTTCGAGATAGCGGGCCGTCTCCGGCAGGCCAGCGCGGGCCAGACTTTCCGGGGTGGCCGCACTGAAGAAATAAGTCCGCGCAAACTGCCCTACGCGATCCAGCGCCAGGCGCGCATTGGGTGCGAGCCAGGGCGCAAACACCGCGAGCGTGCGGCCGGTGGCGGCACGGTCTGGAGCGCGGCCAAAAGCGCTCAGAGGCCGGTATTCCGCCGCGCCCTCGGTATATTCATTGACCAGGTAAACGAGAAAGCGTGCATGCGCCTCGCCGGCGGCACCCGCGCCGGTCGCCACGATGCGCCCGGTGACATTTAACTTCGCCGGCAATCGAGGCGCCGTCAGCAAACCCGCCAGCAAGTCCGGCGCCTGCTCCAAGCGCTCGCGCAGCAGGGCATGGCCGAGCGGGTCGCTGGCGGGAGCTTGGAACGGGCGGTCGGCAAGCATGGGGCGGCAACAATTTTAGCCAACCTTAAGGCCAGCGGTCGAGGCAGGCGAGGTGTTTTATGTCGCCTCCAATTTGGTGGCGAGGGCCGGAATTTGGGCACAAAAAAGGGAGGCCGCAGCCTCCCTTTTGTTTTCGCCCACCCGGCGAATGATGGTCCGAGTCTAGTAACGCAACGAAGCCGAAATCGTCACCAGATTGATGTTGTAGGTGGAGCCGAAGGCATTCGAACTATTCATATAGTAGGAATAGCCGGCGCTCAATTGCAGGTAAGTCGTCGGGCTCCAATTGATGCTAAAGCTCGGGTTGTAAGTGTTGTCCCGGCGACCGCCGGAGCCGGCGCCCAAGTACTCCGAATAAGTGTAGCTCATCGGGGTGGCGTCCAAGGAAATGAACTCCGAATAAATGTAGTGGGCGGAGAGCGAAGCGCTCGTGGATTCGATGTTCTGACCCTGCGCACCGGCGCTGAACCCGCGGTTCGTATTGAGGAAAAAGGCCAACTTGGGGCTAAAGTCGTACTGCAGCTTGCCGTTGAAGCCGACGGTGGTGTCGTCGCCGCTGGGCGCGCCCGGGGCGCCGTCAATCTTGTTGTTCGTGATACCGACGGTGACGGTGCCGGTGATTTTTTCCCACGACTTGATGTGGGCGCTCAGGCCACCGTAGTTGTTGTAGCGGCGGCGGCCGAAGGCGACCGGCGTGGTCGCATTGGGCGGCGGCAGGAACGCCTTCGAGTTTTCCGGCTCCGTCTGGGTGTAAGTGTAGCTTACGCCGAAGTCAAAGCTGGGCGAGTAAATGTAGTACAGGTTAAAGGGGAACGTGTACACGCTGACGTTTTGATACGGCGTGCCCGAGCCGCCTTGATATTCCGTCTGCGTAAAGTCAATCGCCACGTCGGTGTAGAATTTGGGCGAAATATCATAGTGCACCTTGCCGTCCGCATTTTCCACGTCCGAACGCAGGATGGTCGAGAGGGTGGGGGTGATGGCCGATTGGGTGTTGGTGTAGGCCTGCACATAGGACAGCTTCACCGTGAAGATGAAATCACCCTGCTCGCGGGAGGCGGTCAGGTAGATGTTGGAGAGGTTGTCGTTCAGGCTGTCGTTCTGGATGTAGCGGATGAAGTCTTCCCGGTAGGTGAGGTTGACGTTGGTCGTGGAGTCCTTCCCGTAATTGACCTCGAAGCCGGGGGATACCGTCACAATGTAGTCGTCCTTCTTATTCGGGCCGCCCGGAGACGACAGAATGTTGGAATTGTACTGGCCCGTCGCCGTGCCTTTGAAAAAGATGTCCAGGTTGTCGCCGATGGAGACAAGCGGGGCGGCCGACGCGGTCGGCACCCCAGCAGAGGCGGCAAGCAGGGCGGCCAGCAAAATAGGACTTTTGAGCGAGGGTTTCATAGGTTGTAACGGGTGCAGAAGGTTAGGTGCGGATTTGGATTCGTAATAAGTCGCTGATTTAGGCCTCGGTCAAACATGTTTTTTTGACCACTGGCAAGCCCTTATTTTAGCAAAAAAATAACCATGGGGTAAAAAGTCATGCCAACCCCAGTGGCCGGGGCGTTACTACGCAGGAAATTCAACCCCGCCCGGCGGGGATTGGGATTGCCTTTATGGGGGTGGTTCCCCATAAGCCAACTCTTCCTGCTGACCCGGCTTGTCCCGGTTGGCTTCCCCCTGACTCGGGCGGAACCAACCGCCGCGCCGCGTGGTCAGCCGGGTGAGCGTGCCGACCATGTCCGAAAACTCCAAATCACCCCTGACCTACGATGACCACCGGGCTTTCTGGGGGTTGGCCGTCGTCCGCCGTTGGTCCAATGGTGAACAACGGCTGCGGGTGCGCTGGTGGCGGATGCTCGTGGTGGGCTTGGTGGGCCTGGGCGCCGGCTGGCTGGCGATGGCCATGGCGCTCTACTTTTATTTTAAGATGTACCGCCATTTTGAGGAGGTGCGCTATGTGGACATGATCAGCGTGCCTTTCCATTGGGCCGAGCACCAGCGGCGGCTGGGTGAGTATCATCTGCGCATGGGCGACGAACACTTCAAGGCCAAGCGTTACAACGAGGCCCGGCAGTCCTACAATTTGGCCGTCGCGAAATTACCGGAGAATCTGCACGCCCGCCAGATGCTGGCCCAGTTTTCCGTGGCCGAATACCAGCAGTCCCGCAATGAAGAGAGCCTCGAATCAGCCTTCCACGTACTGGAGGACGGCCTGCCCTACGCACTGGAAGATCCCGATTACCTGAATTTTTACCTCCGGCTGCTGGTGCAGTGGCATCGCGACTCCAAGGCCATCGCGGAATGCGAGGAGTTGCTGCAAAAAAAGCCCAAGAATCCCAAGAGCGTGGCCGTGCTGGCCCTCAATTGGGTGGATTTGCTGACCATCCAGGGCCGTTTCGATCAGGCGGATGAAGTGCTCGAACGCTACGGGCTGACCCGGGGCCTCGAGGGCACCGTCCTGGCGGCCAAGGTTTTGTGGGAACGCGGGCGCCGGCGCGCGGCGGTGGATTTTCTTGAGCAAATGTTGAAGCGTTTTCCCAACAACGACTCCATTTACTCCATCCTCTCGGTTTATTATCGAGACTTGGGTGACTTGGCGCAGGCGCGCAAATACATCCTCTACCGCGAAATCGCCTCGAATAGCGTCATGCCCCGCGTCGAAATGCTCTACCTCGAGGCCAAGAGCGGCGATAAAGACCAGGTCACCGCCGATTCCGCCAAAATCCTCGAACAGTACGGCAACGACGCCAACGCCCTGCTCGCGCTGGCCAATTTTGCCACCGACCAGGGCGAAGTGGATCTCGCCCGCCGCATTTACAGCCGCGCCATCGAAAACCGGTTTGATCCCGCCCCGTTTACCTTTTTGCTGATCGAGACTTACCTCACCGCCAAGGATTACGACAAGGCCCTCGGCTTCATCGACGAGATTGACGGTGAAAAACCGGAGTGGCTGGCTCCGCAAAAACCCGTCTTGGACAGCCTGCGCGCCGTGGCCTACTACGGGCAGGGCAACACCGAGAAGGCCGATGTTTTCCTCGCCCGCATCATCAAGGCGAACTTCCCCCACACCGAGACCATCGTTGCCATTGCCAATCGTTTCCAGCAGCTGGGCGGGTACAAAGAAGCGCAGGAGCTCCTGCTCGTGGCCTGCCAGGTCGATTCCAATAATCTCCAGGCGCTCACGCAACTGGTCAACGTGGACTTGCAGTTGGGCAGTTCGACCAACATGGAAGCCAACCTGCGCCGCATCATGCACAGCCGCCGCCCGCCGCTCGAATTGATCATGGACGCCTACCGCAAACTCGGCGGGGACCGTTTTATCTTCGTCAGCCACCGCCAGGATTTGCTCGACGAAATGAACCACTTTATCGAAAACGCCGCCGCCCAGCGCCAGGCGGTGGAGTTGTAAATACGGTCCAAGATTTAAATAGTTTCCCCAATCACCCGCTCCATCAGCTTTAAATCCACCTCACGGGTTTCTTCGCCGCGACCCCACGCGCGCAGGAGCGTCAGGGTCAACGCGCCGCCGAGATGCTGGCGAAATTCCTCCAGGCCCGCGAGTACCGCCAGGCGGCCGCGCCGGTCGCGCTGTTGCAGGAGTTGGCGCACGCGCGGATTCTTTTTTCCAGTGCCCAGATCGCAGCCAAGGCGTTCCAGCACTTGGGCGATGCGCCGGGCATCACGCGCTGGCAGCCAGCCACTTGCTGCGGCATAACGCGCGTCCAGCGCCAGGCCGACGGCTACCGCATCACCGTGGGCCAGGTGAAAATCCGACATCTGTTCGAGTTTGTGCGCAATCCAGTGGCCGTAATCCAACGGACGCGCCGCGCCCATTTCAAAGGGATCGCCGCTGGTCGCGATATGCCGCAAATGCAATCGCGCGCTGTCCTCAATGACTTTCTCGACTGCCTTAGCCTCGCGCCGGGCGAGCCGCACGGCCTGGGTCGCGATGTAAGTCGCCAGTTTCCCGTCGCGAATGAGGCCGACCTTGAAGGCTTCGATGATGCCGCCGCGCGCCGCCGCCGCCGGCAAAAAACGCAGAAAATCGAAATCATTGATCACGGCCGCGGGCACGGCAAACGCGCCGACCCAGTTTTTTTTGCCGAAATAATTCACGCCGTTTTTCACGCCCACGCCACCATCCGCCTGGCTCAGGCTCGTCGTCGGCAGGCGCACCAGCCGGATGCCGCGGTGCGCGGTCGCCGCCGCAAAGCCCACGAGGTCGAGCACGGCTCCACCGCCCAGCGCGACCACATAGGATTGCCGCGACAAATGGTGCCGCTCGATGGCCGCCCACAAACGCTCCACCAGCCGCCAGTCATTTTTCGCCGCCTCGCCGCCCGGCACGAGCAGCGGCGCGGCCACCAACTCCGCCCGTTGCGCGTGCGTGGCAAAATATTTTTTAATCTCGCCCACTAAGCCGGGCCGGGCGCGCGTCAGAGCCCGATCCGCCACCACGAGCACTCGCGGTGGATTTCCGCCCTCACGGGCGAAGGTCCGGGCCAGCACCGGATTTTCCGGCCGCATCACCCCGCGCGTGAAAATAACTTCATGGCGGAACTCCGGGCGAATCACATGGCGGATGACAGACATGAATCGAGGACGCAGGTTGAAAGTTGCAAGTCGGGGGTGGGGGAGTTGCCGGTGGGTCGAAGGACCGGCGACAATCGGCAGGGTTCCGGGGGAAACGGAAATTCCACCAAAGTCGATGGTCGCCTGCAACCTTCAACCCGCTGGATAAGCAGCAATTCAACCATCCAGCCGCCCGGCAATATTCTGCTTAGGTCGCCGACGCCACGCCTCGGGCGGCCCAGGCCATAAGTGCGCACGCCAGCGGCGTCAGCACCCAGATGCGTTCGGCGCCCGGCATCACATACGACGCGCCCAAAATGAACGCCGCGTCCACCAGGGGAATCGCGGGGAGCATCAGCCCCACGAGTTTGCGCCGCCACGGTTTGGTTTCGCCCATCGCCACCCAGGAGATGGTGCAAATGTAAGCCAGCAGCGCCACCGCCCAGCCGAAGTGCAGGCCTTCGCATTCCAGCCGGTCGGGGTGCGGTGGCAAAAACGGGTCGAACGCCGACACCGCCAAAATAAACCGGCACAGGCCCATGAAAATACCGCCGACCACCGGCTGGGCTTTATGGATTTGGGTGTAGATAAAAATGAAGGCCAGAAGGATTAGCGCGCTGCTTTTGCCCAGCCACAGCAGCATCAGTGTGCCCACGCCCAGCAACGCCGCCGCCACCAGCGTGGCCACAAAACCCGGCACCCGGCCGGCGGGAATCGGGCGCTCCGGCCGGTGCAGGCGGTCGTAGCCGGCATCGTGCGCGTCGTTCATCACGGTGCCGCCGATGTAAATGAACGTGAAGGCGACCAGCGTGTGGATAAAATCGTCCGACCAGAAAAAATCCTCCGGCACGCCGCAGGTCAGCGCCCAGGCGGTGAAGACATTGCTCCACACCGTGGGCACGTTCGGCAGCCGGGCCATGGCGGCCCAGTCGCGGAAGGCGGTCTGCAGGCTTTGGCGGGAAAAACGCATTGTTACGGGATGATGACATTAAATATCCTGAAGGGCGGCCTAAAACTTTCAACCGGCGACACTACCCGAGGCAATCCCCAAGTTTTTTATTTCGCCAGGCCGCGGCGCCGCAACTCCCCGAGCGTCCAAGCATATTCGGCGGCGAGCTGGTCTTCCACCCGCGCGGCGCGCAGCGCCTCCGGCAGCACCGCCCAGGTGTACGTTTCCATTTCCAGATGCGTGCAGGCCGCCGGATCCCGCGCGAGAAAATCGAACACGCCCGCGAGCTGGTCGCGCGTGTCGGCGAGCGGCGGTTCCGGCGCGGCATGGAGCGGCACGTGAAAATGCACGCGCCATTCCTCTCCGCGCGCAGCGGCCGAAAGCTTTTCCGCCCACGCGAGCGCCTCGGGCAAATCCGCCATCCGCCCGAGGGTGCCGTCGGCCAAACGGACAATGACCTGGTGCAAGTACACCGGTTCGTCGAACCGGCGCAGGGCCGTGAGCGCGGCGTCGGTGGGCGCCAGTTTCAGCGCCGAACTTAAATGAATCTTCACCAGCCGCAGGCCGGCGTCGCGTAGCGTGGCGAGGCTCGTAGTGGCGTCCTCATATTCGACGGCGAAATGGCAGGCGTCGTAGGTCACGCCAATGACTTCGCGCGCGCACTTGGGTGTTTCGGGGCGCGCGAAGAATTCACGGAAAAAGGCGACCGTCTCCGCGGTATTTTCAAACCAGCCCAGCGGCTCCGGTTCGAGGCCGAGCGCAAAATCGCGCCCGTGGCGGTCGCGCAAGCGGTCGAGCCGCCGGGCGCATTCCGCGAGGTGCCGAAACATCTGCTCCGGCGCGGAACTGTCCAACCCGAAACCCTTGAACGTGCCGGGCAGGGTGCTGACCGTGCCGAGCGAGCCGTCGCGCGGCAGCAACTCCGCGAGCAAGTCAAAAAGCCGCGTGGTATGGTCGAGCCGCGCGGGGTCGGTCCAGTCGGGCCGGTACACATTTTCCTTCACGCGCGCGCCGTGAAAGCGCCCGTAGGGAAAGCCGTTGAGGGTGAAAACATAGCAATGATTTTTTTCCAGCCATGCGCGAAACTCCTCCCGTGCGCCGGGTTCGGCGAGAGTGCGGGCCGCGTCCGCGCTCAGCCACAGCCCGAGGCCGAACGGTTGCGCGCCCGGCGCGACGCGAGCCTTCACCGCCAGCGCGTGCTCTTCCAGCGCCCGGCGCGCGTCCGCCCACTGCTCGGCGGCGTGGACATTCGTGCAATACGCGAGATGGCGGGAGTGGGGGAGATGCATCTAAACGTTGCAGGTTGCAAGGTTGCAGGTTGCAAGTCAAATGACACAAGTACGCCGATGGTTTTTCTCCATCTGCAATTTTTCAACTTACGCCCCAAGAGAATCGTGTCTACAGCCCCGGCGTCGACCAAGAGGCGGGAAATTAACACCGGGCCATTCGCCGGCCAATGCTGCTGGCCAGCAATGACTATTTGGCCGCTGGCGGACCGACGGGAGCGGACGGCTTGCCGGTGGCTGAGGCCGGGCTTCCTGTCTTACTGGCCGCCAAGCGTGCCAACTCCCCACGAGCCAGCATATCTTCTAAGTTTTCAGTTAGTTTGAGATCGGTGCATTTGGTCAGGTAATCCTTGGCTCCTGGCAGGTCAGAGTTGAAGAATCGGGTCATGCCGGCATAATAAAACGCCTCGCATTCTTGCTGGGGAATTAACTTGGCGTCCCCTTTTTCTGCTGCGGCAAGAAAATCCTTTTCGGACATATTTCCGGCCAGGAAATTACCCTCAGCTTTTTCCCAGCCCTCCGGCCAAGTCTTGACGGCAGCCGTCAATCCCGCCGTTGCAGCATCTTGATGCGCGCGACGCAACGCAATCGTCAGGTAAAATCGCGTCAAGCTCACGGGTGCAAGTTGCAGACTTTTGCGGAAGTCCGCAATCGAGCCATTGAAATCGCCTTGGATTTGTTTGACCACGCCACGCATGCCGTAGGCGAGGGCATTTTGGGGATCGAGTTGCACCGCTTGGTCATAATCAGCCAGGGCTCCGATAAAATCATGGGCGTTCGCCTTGGCTTCAGCACTTTTGAGCACCGCACTAGCCGGGCTGCTTGCCGAATATAGATCGGCGGGTGCCAGCAAGGTGAGCGCCAAAGCGGCCAAAGAAAAAAGACGAAACTTCATAGTCGTACACATTTGTAATCCAAGGAAATTTGTCAGGCGAGGATTTATTAGTTGACTGTGTTCATGAGTTTAACCCCTCCGCCAAAATGGCAACTTCACATGGGCCACGCGCGCCCACCCACTGCTCGGCGGCGTGGACATTCGTGCAATACGCGAGATGGCGGGAGTGGGGGAGGTGCAAGCGGGTGAAAGGTGTAAGGTGGGAAGTAAAAAATGGAAATGAATCGAGCAGAAGGAAATGGTCGTTCAGACGTGGAGGCTTTTACACCTTTCACTTTATGCCTTTCACCTGTTGCTTAACACCTTTTTACTCCTCCACCTTGAATTTTCCGCCTTGCTGGAGAAAATCGCGCGGATTGCGGAAGAGCACGCGGTCAACCGCATCGGCCGAATGCCCGCGGGCCCGCAATTCCAGCCCCAGCCGCGGCGGCGCGAGCGGATCGCTCGGACCCCAGTCGCAGGCCGAATTGACCCACAAATTTTCCGCGCCACACAACTCGATGATGTCCGCCGCGCGCGCCGGTGTACATTTGGAAAGTGGATAAAGCGTCAGGCCCGCCCAATAGCCACGGCCCAGCACCTCGCGCACAGTGTGTTCCTCGACATGGTCGATGATGACGCGTTCCGGCCGCAGGCCGCGAAAATTGCGCACGGCATCCAGAATCAGCCGCGTGCCCTTGAGTTTGTCCTCAAGGTGCGGGGTGTGGACGAGCACGAGGTCGCCGCGTTTTTCCGCCAGCGCGAGGTGTTCTTCCAGGATCAGCAGCTCGTTGCGCGAGTTTTTATTGAGGCCGATTTCACCGATGCCCAGCACATTCGGGCGATCGAGAAATTCCGGGAGCATCGCCAATACCTCGCGCGCAAACACGACATCCTCCGCTTCTTTCGGATTCAGGCACAGCCAAGAGTAATGCCGGAGGCCGAATTTCGCGGCGCGGCGCGGCTCGATGTCGGTCAGCAGGCGAAAATAATCGCGAAAGGAATCCGCCGAACTGCGGTCAAACCCCGCCCAAAACGCCGGTTCGCAAATCGCGCGGCAGCCCGCGAGCGCCAGGCGCTCGTAGTCGTCGGTCACGCGGCTGACCATGTGGGCGTGGGGCTCGATGTAGCGCACGGGGAAAATGTTTTAGTGCTGAGTGTTCTAGTACTTAGTGTTTATTTTTATGAATGCTGGATTTCGCGCCTGCTTTATCAAACGCTCCGCTGGCGGGCGCGCCGGCCTTGGGCACAGGCGCGGATGACGGATCGCTCAAGGCGCGCAGGACGGACGCGGCCCGCTCAGCCCGACCTTCTGGCGCGGTTAATTTCCGCAAGGCCCTTTGCAGGGCTTGCACGCGATAATCACCCAGACGTCCCCGGCGTTCCACGCGGTCCAGAAACGCTGCGAGGTCGACAAGCCGGCCGCGGGCTTCCAGAAAGCCGGCGTCGACCGGATCATAGGCCGGCGCAGGTGCCGCGGGCGGTTTTGCTTTCGCCATGACGGGCGGGGGACGCGGTCGGGGTGGCGGCGTGGACTACGGCGCCGCGCCGGCGGCGCGCGGCGGCCAATAAAAACTATGCATGCCGGTGAAGACTTTGCCGTCGACGCCGATGGCGCTGCGCTTGCCGTCCTGCTCGATGGTCAGGTATTGCGCGTCCGTCACGGTGACTTGCGCGCGCCCGACGAGGTCGACCGGCTGGCTTTGATTGCGGGTGAGCGGGCCGTCGTAAAGTTTGCGGCCGTCAGCGACCTGAATCACGGTCAGGCGGCTGATGTCATCGGACGCCGTAAAAGTTAAGTGAATGGATTTCGCTGCTGGCGTCGTACTGTGGGTATCGGGCGTCGTTGTGCCGGCGGCGGTGGTATTGCCCGCGGCAGCAGTGCTGTTCTCGCTGGAAGAATCGCTCAATAAGCGGTGCCCCAACCAGAAAAGCCCGATGACTGCCACCAGCACGATGGCGATGGCGGCGCCGATTTTAATCATCGTGCCGGAACCCAGCGCCTCGGTGAGCGGCCCGGAATCCAAGCCGCCCGCAGGTGCGCCCTCGTAGGTGTCCTCTTCGCCGGTCACCGGCGCGGCGCCGCTGCCGGTCAATTCCACGCGCCCCAAGTGGTCGCGCGTCTCCTGCCGGCTTTTGCGGGAACTGGACAGCGACTGCGCGTTGAAATCCGCGGCCAGCTTGTCGGCATCGAGCTTGAGATAGCGGCCGTAAATCTTCAGGAAGCCGCGCTTGTACACATCCGGCAACGGGAACATGAAATCCCCGTTTTCCATGTGTTGCAGGTAATCACCGCGAATTTTCGTGGCCTCGGACGCTTCGCGCACGGAAATGCCCAGACGCTTGCGCGCTTCCTCCAGACGTTCCCCGATGGTTTGCATATTCTCGATACCAAAGGTGTTACGTTAATCGGCGCGGCGAATCAACCCCTTTTCCATCATTCGGTAAAATTGGGCGGGTCGCATTTGGTCGCAGTGGGGTCACGCCCGGGCTTCGAGCAGGCGGACGCGCCGTTCGGGCAGCGGAAATTGCAGGGTCACCGTGGTGCCGCGGCCGGGCTGGCTGTCGAGGCCGATTTGCCCGCCGTGACTGCGCAGGATACGTTGCACCACCATCATGCCCAGGCCGTGGCCCCCGCGCTTCGTCGAAAAATACGGCTGGAAAACGCGCGGTAAATCCTCGGGCGTTATGCCCACGCCGGTGTCGATGAAGGACAAGGTCGCCCAGGCATCGTCGGCGCGGGCCTCGATGCGCAGCAGGCCGCCGCGCTCCATCGCCTCGCGGGCATTTTTAATCAAGTTGAAAAACACCTGCTTGAGCTGGTTGCGGTCGCCGAGCACTAGCGGCGGCGGGTTGACGACGTTTAATTCCACCCGGATACCGAAATTTTCCAATTCCTGCCGGCCTAATTCCAGCACTTCGGCCAGGAGCGCGAGCAGGTCCAGCTTGACCAAATCCGGCGGCTGCGGACGGATGGCCTCGAGAAAATGCCGGATGATGCCGTCGAGCCGCCCGACTTCGGCGGTGCAGATGTCCGCGTGCTCCTGGATTTTTGTGCCCGCCGCGCCGACCTTGAGTTTTTCCAACTGGCGGCAGATGAGTTGGAGGTGAATGTTGATGGAATTGAGCGGATTGCCCACCTCGTGCGCGACGCCCGCGGCCAGCATGGTCACGGAATCGAGGCGTTCGCTTTCAATCAATTCGCGCGTCGAGCGATGTTCCTCGGTGATGTCGGTGAGAATGAGGGCAAAATGGTCCTCGAGCCGGCTGTCGTGCGGGGCGTCCAGCGGCATGATGTACAGCCGGACAAAACGGCGTTCGGGGTAAGTAATTTCCAACTCGCGGGTGGCGGCGCGCACGGGGCGGGACTTGCCGGCGGCGGCGTCCTTGCCCGGCCGCCAGCTCAGTTCGCGCGCCAAATCCGGCATCACCTTCCACAGCAGCGCCTCGCCCACATCCCGCTCATTCAAACCAATCAGGCCGCGCGCCGCGGCATTCGCGTATTGGATGGTGCCGTCGCGATCCACCACGAGAATGCCCTCCTTGATGGTGTTGAAAACCGTCTCAAGCAGCGCGCGCTCCCGGGCCAGCCGTTGCACGAGGATGGCGAGATTGCCCGGATCGAGGTCATCGAGCCGGCCAAGGATGCGTTCTAGCGGGTCTCCGCGCCGGGCCATGGCGTACTCTTAACGGGATTGGCCGGAATGGACAGTCGGAAAATGAGACGGAGGCAAAGCCTTCAGCCAATTCGAGGCGGAAGACCCTCAGTGCAAAATTTTGAATGGAATTTTAGGCAGCCTCGCGCTATTTCCGCCCAATCATGCCCACCATCGACCGCTACCATCTCATCAAGCCCGAGGATCTCGCGTGGAGGCTTTCGAATATGATGCGTATTCCCAATGCCGATTATCTGGAGCGCACGGGCAGCGAGATTTTGGGGGCGCGGCTCTGGCGGCTGCCGCCCAAAAGCGCCAACACGCTGCACCGGCATGTGCTGGCGGAGGAATTTTATTTTGTCCTGGAGGGCACCGGTCGGATTCGCATCGGGGAGGAGAGCCTGACCGTGCCGCGTTATGGTGGCGTGCTGGTCAGCCCGAGTCAGTTGCGACAAGTGTTCAACGACACGGAGACCGAAACGCTCTGGCTGATTGTGGGCGCCCCGGAGGCCGAGTTTGGGCCCGGTCAGCCGCCCGACCTGAGCCGGATTTATCCGGTGGATCCCCAACAATTGCCGCCGGAGCTGAAAGGCTGCGTGTGGCCGCCGCAAGCGTAGCTCCGCGACGGTATTTTTACGGCACTCCGGGAGCGCCGTCTATTTCACCTTCGCCCGCAGTCGCTCCAGCAACTGCCGCGCGAGTTCGGTTTTCGGGGCGTGGCCGAATGCGACCCGCGAGCCGTCGCGTCCCAGGAGCACCACGGCATTGTCATCGGATTCGAAGCCCGCACCGGGGCGGCCCACATCATTGGCGACAATGAAATCGAGGTTTTTTTCCGCGAGTTTGCGCCGGGCGTAGTTTTCCACGTCCTGCGTCTCCGCCGCAAAGCCCACCACCAGTTGGCCGGGCTTTTTGCGCGCGGCCACGGTTTTCAAAATGTCTACCGTCGGCTCAAATTCCACTACAAGCGCGGCGTCGCGTTTTTTCACTTTGTGATCCAGGCGATCCTTGGGGCGGAAATCCGAAACCGCCGCGGTCTTGATCAACACGTCGCAGGTATCAAAAAGTTTTTCCACGGCGGCCAGCATGTCGGCGGCGGAGGTCACGCGGTGCACGGTGACTCCCGGCGGCGGCGCGAGCGCGACCGGGCCGCTCACGAGGTCCACCTGCCAGCCGAGGGCGGCGGCGGCGGCGGCGAGCGCGTAGCCCATTTTTCCGCTCGAAGGATTGCTTAAAAAGCGCACCGGGTCGAGGTGTTCGCGCGTGGGCCCCGCGGTCACGAGGCAACGAATCGGGCTTGCGTTCATCCGGAAGGTTAAGAGGGTTGGCCAACCTAAATGGACGACCCGACCACGCCAAGCGCAAAGCCCGCGGCCCCCGTGCCGCCGCGCCCGCCCCCGCCGGCCCGCGAAAACCTCTGGGCCAACCTGGGCTTCAACATCGCCCTGCCCGCGTTGTTGATGAGCGCGAAGGTGCAAAAGCTCATTGGCCTGCCGCCGGTGGCGATGCTGCTGGTCGCGCTGGCGTTTCCCTTGGGCTACGGTGTGTATGATTTGTGGAAGCGGCGCACCTGGAATGTCTTTTCCATCATTGGCCTGGTGGCGCTGCTGCTCACAGGCGGCATCGGCCTGTTGCAGTTGCAACCGCAATGGGTGGCCGTGAAAGATGCCGCCGTGCCGCTGGTGCTCGGCGTTTTGGTGGTCGGCTCACTGGCCGCGAAACGCCCGCTCGCGCAAGTGCTCCTGCTCAACCCGTCGGTGATCGACGTCGTGCGCGTGGAAGCCGCGCTGGAGGCGCGCGATGGCTGGCCCGCGTTTCGCGCGCTGCTGCGCCGGGCCACGCTGCTCGTGGCGACGTCGTTTATATTGCACGCGATCATGAACTACTTCCTCGCGCGCCACCTGGTGAAGTCACCGCCCGGCACGCCGGAATTCACCGCCGAAATCGGCCGCATGACGCTCCTCAGTTGGCCCATCATCATTCTCCCCACCGGCCTGATTCTCGTGGGCGCGATGTATTACATGCTCCACGGCCTCACCAAAGTCACCGGCCTCGCCCTCGACGATATGTTTCATGATCAGCCCGCGAAACCAAAGGAGAAATGAGTCGGGAATGGCAGCCACTGATTTTTGACGCCTTCCCCGCGGGCAGGCCTTTTTGCAAAAAGGGCAAAATTCTCTTCTTTGTGTCCTTCGCGCTCTTCGCGGTAAAACTCTTTTCCTAACTTCCTATCTTGGTCCCGCCGCGCCCGTGCCGAAAAAAGTCTCTTCCAGCATGAGGCACAGGCAGTGGTAAACGGGCAGGTGGAATTCCTGAATTTTAAAAGTCTCCTTCGCGGGGACGCGGATGCAAGCGTCGCATTTCGCCAAAAGCTTGCCGCCGGTTTCGCCGGTCAGCCCGATGACTTTCACGCCGCGGGCCTTGGCGGCGTCGGCGGCATGCAGGACATTGACGGAATTGCCGGAGGTCGTGATGGCGAGCAAGGAATCGCCGGCGCGCCCGAGGCCCCACGTCAACTGCGCGAACACATAGCGCGGGTCGCAATCATTCGCAAAGGCCGTCGCCAGCGCCGCCAATTGCGGCAGCGGAATGGCGGGGAGCGCGCCCTGTAAATTCGAGGCGAGTTCGACGCCCAATTTCGCGGCATCGGCCGCGGGCAGCGTGCGCGCGTGGCCGAAACCCTTCAGCAGTTCCCCGGAAATATGGTCGGCATCCGCCGCGCTTCCGCCATTGCCGCAGAGGAGTAATTTGCCGCCGCCGCGAAACGTCTGCTCCAGCAACGCGTAGGCCTGTTCGATTTGCCCCGCGCAACCCGCCAGCGGCGGATAACGGTCAATCAAAGTCTGCAATCGCGGGTGCATGGGGGATTTATTTTCCACAGATTTCACCGATTAACACAGATTTGGAAACGAAAAAGCAAGCAACCGCAGATTTCGCAGATGGGCGCAGTTGGGAACAGTCAAAGTCTTTTTCGGAAAAAAATCTGCGTTTATCTGCGAAATCTGCGGTTGCTTCAGGTTTTTAATCGGTGTGAATCGGTGTAATCTGTGGAAGAATTTATGCCTTCGTGGCCTTCACTTCAATCACATCGTGCGGAGCGGCTTCCCTCATGCCGGCGGCGGTGACCCGCGCGTACCGGGCGTTCGTGCGCAATTCCGCGAGGGTGCGCGCACCGAGATAGCCCATGCCGCTCTGCAAGCCGCCCAGCAGTTGCCCGAGCACCACATCCAGCGAACCCGCAATTTCTTTCAAGGCTTCGATGCCTTCCGCCGCGAGTTTTTGCGGCCCCGCCGATGCTTTTTCGTGGCCGTAGCGCGCGGCGGAACCGGCTTTCATCGCTTCAAGGCTGCCCATGCCGCGGTACTGTTTATAAAATTTGCCCTCGATTTCGATAATTTGCCCCGGCGCTTCGCGGCAACCGGCGAGCAACCCGCCGAGAATCACGGCATCTGCGAGCGTCAGCGCCTTCACGATGTCGCCGCTTTTGGTGATGCCGCCGTCGGCGATGATGCGCACACCTCGCCGCCGGGCCGCGCCCGCCGCCACATACAGGGCCGTGAGCTGGGGAATTCCCACGCCCGCGACGATGCGCGTCGTGCAAATCGAACCCGGACCCTGGCCAATCTTGATCGCATCAGCGCCGGCGTCGGCGAGAAAAGTCACGCCCGCCGCGCTGGTCACGTTGCCGGCGATGATCGTCAATTCCGGAAATTCCTGGCGCAACAAGCGCACGCATTGGCCGACACCTTCCGTGTGGCCGTGCGCGGTGGAAATCGCCACGGCATCCACGCCCGCCGCCACGAGCGCGCCCGCGTGCGCCAGCAACCGGTCGCGGTCGAGTTGGCCCGCCGTCGTGCGTGGCGCCGACAGCGCGGCCCCGCAGACGAGGCGGAATTGCCGGTCGCGCGCCGGCTTCACATTCGCGCGGGATTCTTCCGTGATGCGCTCAATGTCGCTTAAAGTAAACAGCCCGCGCAGGCGGTCCTGGTCGTCCACCACGAGGAGCTTGTTGATGCCCATGCGCTCGGTGAAGAATTTGTCCGCCGCGGCGATGGGATTTTGCCCCAGTTGCTTTTCGTGAATCGTGAAAACCTCGCCGCGCGGGGTCATCGCCTCGGCCACGGTCTTGGCGCGGTAGCGGTCCTTGACCACGCGGCCCGGCAGCAGGCCGAGCAGCACGCCCTTCTCATTCACCACGGGAAAAGTGCGGAAGGAGAAACGCTTCGCGTCCACGCGCTCCAGCACATCGCCGATGGTTTGCTCCGGGGTGACCTTGATCGGGTCCTGGATCAGCCCGTGAATGTGGTACTTCACGCGCTCGACCTCATGCACCTGGTCCTTCTCCGCCATGTTGTAGTGGATGAGGCCGAGGCCGCCGTTGAGCGCCATGCCGATGGCCATGCCCGATTCCGTCACGGTGTCCATGTCCGACGAAATGATGGGCATGGATAACGGCAGGCGGTCGCTCAACGAGGATTCCAGGCGTGTCTCGCGCGGGAGGACTTCGGAATAGCGCGTCGCGAGCGTCACGTCGTCGTACGTCAGCGCGGTGGGCGCCGTGGCGGGAAAAAATTCATCCGCGGGCTGGTAAAACCGTTCGTCGTCGCGGGCGGGTGCGGCGACCGTTTTTGCGGTGGTTTTTCCGCGCGCGCGGGAGACAACCGCGGCGGGGGGCGGAGTTGCGCGCGGGCGGGAGAGGGGCTTGCGGGAAGATGCGCTCATGGCCGGTGTCTTTCCCAGCGTCATTTAACGCCGAAACCGTCCGGTGGCAAACATCTTTTTTCTACTCCGCCCACGGGCTCACGAGTTTAAACTTGCCCACGTCGAACAAGCCCCGGTCGCCGAGTTTCAGTTGGGGAATCACCAGCAGCGCCAGAAACGACAGGCACATGTACGGCGCGCGCAACCCGCAGCCCGCGCCGCGCGCGAGGTCCGACAATTCCTTGTACGCCGCGCCCACTTCCTGCGCCTTGCCCGTGCTCATCAACCCCGCAATGGCGAGTGGCAAAACTTTTTCGACCCGGCCGCCCGCAAAGCTCAGCCCGCCGCCGTGCTCGATCACAAGATTCACCGCGCGCGCCAAGTCCTCATCGTTGGCGCCCACTGCCACCACGTTGTGCGAATCGTGCGCCACGCTCGACGCGAGCGCTCCTTGCTTGAGTCCGAAATTCCGCACCAGCGCCACCGCCGGCGGCGCGTTTTCGTAACGATTCACCACCGTCAATTTCAGCAAATCGCGCGCTGGATCGCACGCCACGAAGCCTTCTTTCGTAACGAGCGGCAGTTCGACGGTTTCGCCGGTAAAAATCTGGCCGTCGAGCGCCTCGATGACGCGCATCTTTTTGCCGGGCTCGGCGCGCAACGCGAAATCCGCCGGTTTTTTCGGGCCGGCGCGGAAAAAATTCACGGGCATCACCGGCGCAAACGCCGTGAGCGGCCAGCCGCCTTCGGCCACGAGCCGCCCGTTCACCCACGTTCGCCGCACGCGAAAATCCGTCAAATTATCCACCTCAATAAGGTCCGCCGGGTCGCCCGCTTGGAGCAAGCCCACCGGCAGGCCGTAGTGTTTGATGGGATTGAGCGTCGCCGCGCGCAACGCCGTCATCGGCGGCACGCCATTGGCCACGGCGCGGCGCACCATCGCGTCAATTTGTGAGACGAGCAATTCGTCCGGATGTTTGTCGTCGCTGCAAAAACCGCAATATTCCGGCGCCTCGAGGAGCAGCGGCCACAAGGCGTCGAAATTCCGCGCCGCCGAACCTTCGCGAATCCACACCTTCATGCCCAGCGCCGCGCGCTGCCGGGCCTCCTCGAGTGTGCGGCACTCGTGGTCGGTCTCGATGCCCGCCGCGATATATTTTTTCAAATCCTCGCCGAGGACGCCCGGCGAGTGGCCGTCCACGCGTTTGCCGCGTTTTTTCGCCTCGGCCACAATGGCGACCATCAGCGGATCTTTGAAAATGACGCCCGGGAAATTCATCACCTCGGACAAATAGAGCACCGCGGGATCGTCCAGCAATTCGCCCACCTCTTTCGCCCCGAATTTCGCGCCCGCAGTTTCAAAGCTTGTGGCCGGCACGCACGACGGCGCGCCGAAGAAAATCTTGCACGCCGCGCGTTGCGAGTCCGCCAGCATCCAGCGCACGCCCGGAATCCCGAGCACATTCGCTATCTCATGCGGGTCGCTGACGGTGGCCACGGTCCCGTGCACGACCGCCACGCGCGCGAACTCCGTCGGCGGCAGCATCGAGCTTTCGACATGCACATGCGCGTCCACGAAGCCCGGCAGGAACCACGGCGCATTCGCTTGCGGCGGCCCGCCGGCCTGGACACCCGCGATGCGGCCGCCCGCCAGGAAAATCTTCCCCGCAAACATCCGTCCGCCCACGACGTCCACGATATTGCCGGTCAAAACCTGGTTTGGATTCTCGCCATCTGCCATGGTCGAAATCGTGCCTGCGTCGCCCGCCCGCGCAAGCGTGGAATTGGGTGAAGGCGGAATGGCGAAATTCATTTACTCCGCGGCTCTAAACTCCGAAACTCCCGCCATGCCTTCAAACCGCCGCCTCCCGTCCCGCCTTATAGCCCTCGTCCTTTTCTCCCTCGTGGCTTCGTCCGCGCTCGTCCGCGCCGCCACCCCTGCCGCGAATCCCCGCGACGGCTACGCCGGCTTCACCCAGTACTACACGCTGCCGTATGCGAATGATCCCGGTTTCGGGGCGGCCAATCCCAAAGACCCGACGATCAAGCTCATCGTTGCCAATACTACCTTCGAGGTTCCGTTGGACACCGGTTCGCGCGCGCTCTACCTGAGTGCCGCGGCGCTGCCGTCCAACATCACCCTGAACGGCCCCGAGGGGCACGTCTATCTCAACAGCAGCGGTCGTATTTTCAACGGCACCTGGACGAACACGACGGTGGTGTTTCCCGACGCTGTCGGCGCGGGTGGCGCCACCGGCCCGGCGACGGCGACGATGTCAGTGCTCGTCGTGCAGTCCGTCACCTGCTCCGCGGTGCCGCCGCCCGGCACCTCCGTCGCGGAAACCACGTTCGGCACCATCCCGGAGTCGGGCAATGTCGTGCTGGCCAACGGAGGCGGCAATCTGGCGTTCAGCAACTACGTGGTGACCCTCACGCCGGGCCAGGTCGTCGCCTACGCCGATAACGAGGGCATCCTCGGCAACGTCTCGAATTTCGGCGTCGGCTTCGACCGCACGGGCGTCGGCACCGCACCGGTCAACGATGATTACAACCAGCAATACGACGCATTCTTCAATCTCGCCGAAATGCGTGCGGGCACCATGGTGCCAGGTTACATTTTGATGGAAACGGCGGTCCAGCTCGGCCTGACGCAGAATACCACCGGCTATGCATACACCAATCTTGCCCCCACCGGTTTCAGCCAGATTCCGCCCAGCCCGCCGGACTGGCAGGCGCCCACGGGCACGTTGGTTTACGGCGGCAAAACCTATGCCACGGGCCAGCTCGTCATCGATATTGGCATTTCCCACGGCATCATGACGCTGCCGGGCCAGCCGACTTCGGGCACGACGGTCGATTTGCCCATCACGGTCAACCTCATCAATTCCGGCGGCGCGGTCAGCTATGTCATCAACAACTCCACGGCCAATCTCCTGAACCCCGTGCTCGACGGCAATCTCTCCATTTCCTGGTTCGCACCGCTGGACGGCATCTATTCCGAGAACCTGCCGCCGTACCGCGGCCAGCTTTTTAACACCGGCCGCGATGTGCTCAATGCCTATAATTTCCTCTACGACGCCGCGCACGGCTACCTCGGCCTGCTGCCCAATGGCAACAGCGTGCCCTCGGCCGGCCTTAAATTCACCGCGGGTTTTTACCCCAGCCCGGTGGTGCCGTCGTCGCCTGTCATCAATGTCCAGCCGGTCAAGCAGGCGGCCAAATTCGGGGGCACGGTGACCTTCTCCGCCTCCGTCTTGGGCAATCCCCCGCCCACGTTTCAATGGCAGATCTCCCTCGATGGCGGCAAGACCTGGCGCAACCTGACCAGCTCCAGTGTCTATCGTGGTGCGACGACGGACGCGCTCACCCTCAAAGCCAATGCCTCGATGAACGGCAACCTTTTCCGCGTGGTGGCGACGAATGCCGCCGGTCGCCGCACCAGCACCGCTGTTGGCCTCGCGGTCGGCACGTTCCCGGTCATCACCGGCCAGCCGGTGGGCCAGACTGTGCGCGCGGGTCAGACCGTAATCTTCACCGCCACGGCCACGGGTACCGGTCCCTTGTCCTACGCCTGGTATTTCAACGGCAAGAAACTGGCCGGCGGCGCTCACGTCAAATGGCCCAACCGTCTCACCATGCTGCTGCTGCGGGTGACTCCGGCCAATGCCGGCAATTACCGCCTGACCGTCACCAATGCGGTCGGCTCAGTCACCAGCAACGCCGTCGCCCTGAAGGTGCGTTGAAAAACGCCGCGCGCCGCGCGCGATTGGGTTTTCCCTCGGGGCGGTGACGTTCCGCGGTCGATTTTGATTGCATCAAACGTTGTTACGCCTATAGTAATGGTCTCTATGGCAAAAAAATCCAGCAAAGTAACCCGTGCCGCTCGCGGCCAGGGGATGACAATGATTTCAATTTCGGTAGCGGAAAGCCTCGTCGCCAAAATCGATGCGATGGCCGCGGCTGAGCGCCGCAATCGCTCCAACTTCATCGCGAATGTGATGGAGCAGTACACCAAGCGCGGCAAGTAGCCGGTGCTTGGAGGATGGCCGCTGCGGCGGTGTTTGGGCAGGACGGAAGCAAGGACTCGCTTTTTCCGTTGGTTTGTCGTGGCCCGAGGCCGAGGTTCAGGCCAGGTCCACCATCCCGTTTGGCCAAATTATCGAAGTTAACCTTCGGTCAGGGATGAGCCGCGTACCTAGGTTTCCTCTCGCCGTAGGCGCAAGAGGGTCGGTCAAACGCTATTGGCTTCCGGGCGGGAATTATGCGCTAGAGATTAGTTTGACACGGAATTAACCCTAGTGTCTTTTTTAGGTGCTCTGCCTTATATTCTCCACGCCTGCACGTGTGAAGAGGATTGGCTCAACTCGGTTAATTTCACTCCCATGGTGCTACTGCCTTCGCTTCGCCTTGCTCTTATTCTTCCGCTGGCCCTTCTGGGTGGGCTCCTGCTCGGAGGCGCACGCGTGCGCGCGGACACCATCTATGTGGTGGATGAAGGCAATAATACCGTGGAACGATACGATGCCGACGGAACTTTCCTCGGTGTCTTCGCCACCGCCAACTTGAACCAGCCGAGCGCCCTGGCTTTTTCCAGCGGGGGTAATCTCTTTGTCGCCAATTATGGCGACAATACGATTCAGCAGTTTGACGGCACGACGGGGAACTATGTCGGCGTCTTCGCCAATACCGGTCCCCTTCCAGTGGCAATAGCCTTTGCTGCCAGTGGCAATCTGTTTGTGGCGGATATTGCGAAAAACATAACCCAATATGATGGCCAAACCGGCCTCCAGGTTGGCAGCCCATTTCACAACAACTTTTCTTACACTGCGGGTTTGGCGGCGAGTCTGAGCGGCAATGTGTTCGGTGCCGAATTTAGCCAAGCTGTCGTGCTGCAATTGGATGGGGTGAGCGGAGCCTTCGTGGGCAATTTTGCGGTAACAGGTCTGGCTCAGCCGTTGGCCTTGGCTTTTGCCAGCAGCGGCAATCTTTTCGTCACTAACGGCGATGGCAATATCACCGAATTCGAAGGAAGTACTGGAAATTTTGTGGGGGTTTTCGCCAATACCGGCTCCGCCAACAATCGCGGCGTGGCGTTTGCAAGTAGCGGCAATCTCTATGTCACCGATCTCGGGAGCCAAACCGTCAGCCAATATAACGGCACGACCGGCGCTTTCGTGGGGTCTTTTGGTTCTGGCCAGTTGGTATTTCCCTGGGGGATCGCCATTCGGAGTTCCGCCCCGCCGAATTTCACCACCCAGCCGGGCAATCAAACCGTGGTGCTGGGCGGTAATGCGACGTTTCTCTCGGCGGCCGATGGTAACGCCACTTACCAATGGCAACTCAAGCACGGTAGCGGCAATTTTTCGAACCTCACTGATGACAGCACCTACTCCGGCGTCATGACCGCAAACCTGACCGTCACCAATGCGACGGCCACGATGGATGGCGACCAGCTTCAGGTCATCGCCACCAATGGAGCCGGCTCCAATACGAGTGATGTCGCTTTGCTCACCGTTAATTCCCCGCCGGCTTTCACCCTGCAACCCGGTAATCAAACGATTCTGGTCGGCGGCAATGCGACTTTCACCTCGGCGGCCGGCGGCAATGCCACCTTCCAGTGGCAACTCAAGCATGGCAGCGGCAATTTCGGCAATCTGAGTGAAAGCAGCACTTATGTCGGTGTCACCACGGCCAACCTGACCGTGACCAACACGACCGCCGGTATGTCCAGCGACCAATTCCGGGTCGTTGCTTCCAATCTCGGTGGTTCAAACACGAGCAATATCGCCCTCCTCACGGCGAATACCCCGCCGGCCTTCACCACGCAGCCGGCCAACGTCACCCTGACTGAGCCGGGCACGGCCACCTTCTCGATCCTCGCTTCCGGCACAGTACCGTTGACTTACCAGTGGCAGGTCAAGCATGGCACGGGTGACTTTGCCAACCTCACCAACACCGGCTCTTACGGCGGCACGACTACGGCCAGTCTTACGGTAAGTAACACCTCCGTTGCCATGTCCGGCGATCAATTCCAGGTCATCGTCACCGGCCCCGGTGGTTCCCGCACTAGCGATGTCGTGATTCTCACGGTGAAAAATGCCATCACCATTCAGACCCAGCCAGTCGGCGGCGATGCCGTCAAGGACGGTGACTTTACCCTGACGGTCAAGGCCAAGGGTCCTGGCGTGCTGGTTTATCAATGGAAAAAAGATGGCGTTAATCTCCAGCTCGACCCGGGCCGCATCACCGGGGTCAAGACCGAGGCGTTGACCTTGCACGGAGTGGTGCAAAGCGATGCGGGCAACTACCAGGTAGTCATCACCAGCGGCAGCAGCACCCTCGCCAGTGCCGTCGTGGTGGTGCGGGTGCGCGCCGCCGTGCGGGTCACCAAGCAGCCCATTGATCTCACCGTCAAATCCGGCCAGGACGCCTCTTTCAGCGTCACAGTCGCCGGTTCCACGGACTCGCTCACCTATCAATGGCTCAAAAATGGCAAGACCCTCGCGGACAAACCGGGCCACATTTCCGGGACCACCACCGCCAAATTGGTCATCTCAGGGGCCAAGGAAGCCGACGGCGCGTTCTACTCCGTGCTGGTGACAAACTCGGTCAGCACGGCCACCAGCGATAAGGCTCGGCTCATCATCGAGTAAGGGGCCGGCAGCGGCAGCCGCGCCGAAGGATCGTCCGCGCCAGAACTGCCGCGCTCGCGGTCGTGCGTTCGTCGGCGCTGCTTTCGGCCAAGAGGCGCGCCAGGCGGATGGAGCGTTCCTGTTCGCGCTGGCCGGCCCTCGCACCGAAGTTTTCTCCCGCGCGTCGCGGCGCCGCCGGGGCGGGCCCGCGCATGGGTGGATGGAGCAGCGCCTTCATTTACCTACCGTTCTTCGTAAACTTTGTATCCTGCTTCGTTTTGAAATACCGCCATGTCCTTTGCCGTTTCTTAAATTTTCAATTTTGAATATTGAATTACTCGCTTACTTCAATCTGCGGATCGCCCATCAAGTATTCCCAGCCGGTTTCCCGGATCAACAGCGTGCCCGGATCGGGCGTCGCGGGCGTGCCGGCGCCGCCGAGCACCATGTCCACATCCGTGGCCGCAAACGGCCCGATGACAATCGGGTCCACGTCCTCCCAATCGCCGATGTCGCCGAAGAAATCCGGCTCGCGCGGGCCGTCCCGCGAGCGGCGGCTCAGCGGCAGGTAAATGGTGTAATTGCGGCCGATCATCAGCGCGTGCGCGAACACGCAATAAAACACCTTGCGCTGGATGAACCGGTACTCCGTGCGCGCCTCCTGGATGGTGGACTGCTCTTGCGCGACAATGGTGCCGTTATTGGCGGCCGCGCGCGCCAGCGCGTCGCCCTTAGTGTCCTCGTCGCTCAAATCAAAATAGACAAAGGGAACGGTGGTGCCGTCGCCCAACCGGCTGCGGGTCGGCGATATTTCGACGCAACTGACGGAAGTGTCCACGTCGCAGATATTCTCCTGCGGCCCCACGGTGATCGCGCCTTTTGCGCCGGCGAGCTGGTTGCCGAACTGGTCGATGCCGTAGAAGCCCGAATCCGCGCCCGACAAATCCTCGCGCCGGTAAATCGTGGCCGGTTCGTCGGATTCGCCAAACGCCCGCCAGCCGGCCAGGCCGGCATTGAGTTGAAAACTCTTGAACGCCATCTCCGCCCAGGGACACGGGCAGGTGTGCAAATACGTCGAGCCATTGGCCCGCGTGCAGCAGGTGCTTAATAATTGGGGAACAGAGGGCACGAGAAATTTGGTAAGAAGAATTTTGCCATTGGAAGTCGGAATGCGGCACACCAACTTCTAGCTGCTGGCTGCTCACGGATCATACGTCTCCGAGCAAAGCGCGAGCACTCGTTTCGACACGCCGTCCACGCAGACTTCCAACTCGCGCAGTTGCACCGTCAGCGCGCGCGACATCGCGCCCGTATCAAGGATAATGGCCCGGTCGGGATTTTCCGGATCGGCAAGTTTCAACCGCTTATAGGCTGCGGGGCCGGCGGTGGTATTTTCCAGCCGATGATGCACGCCGTGCTCGATTTCGGCGGTCGCGGTCGGTTTGCCCGTGCCGCGCACCGGCGCGCTCGGGCTCGGTTCGCGCCGGCGATTCGCCTTCAGCAAAGTTTCCCAATCGCTCGCGCCCAATTGCCGCGGCGGTCCGAAATGGATGCGCGTCAGACCTTCATCCACATGCTCCTCCACTTCCTGCACCAGCGCATGCATCGCCGCCCACGCGCTTTGCCCGGCACTCACCTCGAGTCGCGCGCCCAGCCATGGTGTGTCGGCCGCTTCAGGGGCTATCCATTCCGCCACGCCTTCGTAATGGAGTGTGCCCACGGCCGCCAGCAGACTCGCCGCGAGGCCGGTCGGAGCGATTTCCTCCGGCGTGTAGCTCGCCAGTTGAAAATAGGTCATATTGATGGCATCGGTCGCCATCAAACGCACCGCCATCCGGCGGGTGACGGATTCGTTTTCCGTCGCGTAGGAAATATCGGCGCTCACCACATCCGGCGCCGCCGCGCAACCCATCCAGGGCGCCACTCCGCCGCTGACCAACTCGCGCGGCAGCGTGCCGTCGCGGGCGGGATTCGCCACGGTGATGTCCTCGACGGCCAGGCCGCGCAACGCCGGGTGATGGTCGCGCCACCAGGCCGCGCTCGTGGAATCAATGGTGGCGGCTGTCACGTCTTGTTTCACGTAACTCGCATGCAACCCGCGCAGCGGCGTCGTCAACACGAGCGCTTTTAAGTCCGTGCCGTCGGCGCCGCTGGGCGCGGCGTCCGTTTCGGTCGTCGACCACTGGAAACCGTCCTCGACATGGGTTTTCTCGTACTTGATCACGACCGAGGTGCGCACCAAATCATGCCGCGGTGCGATTTCCAGCCGCTGCAAGTCGGGCAGCGCCAGCGCACGGCTCGCCAGTGCGCCGCGCCGCGCGAGATGCAGCGTCGGTTTGGGCGAGGTCGAGTAATCGAGCCATGTCACGGCGTCCGGCGTCCAGCGCAACACCCGGCGCAGCGCCTCTGCACAGCTCAAATCGCGCGCTTCGTCCAGCGGCATTGGCGAATTCAAACTGCATTCGCCCAGTTGCAACGGCGCGCCTGCCGCAATGGCGTAGTTCACAATCGCCGTCGCCTGGTCGGCGGCGGAAAGTGCCGCGCCGCTGTCCGCCTGGCCCAGCACGACGCGGCCTTTTGCCACGGCGTGCAGTCCGCTGTGTGCGTCGCCCGGATTGGCCGCCTGCTGCCAGAATTGCTGGTAAACCAGATTCTCCAAGTGCCACCACGGGCCGCTAAACTCGTAATCCTGTGTCTCGCCCTGCGGAGCACCCGCGACCGGCAGACGCGTCACCACGCCGCGAAACCAGAGTGCGCCGTCGCGCCGCAAAACGATCGCGGACTCCGAGGCAAACAGGGGCGCGCTCGTCATGTCCGCGCCGTCGTGGCGCACGGTGACGACATCGGCCCGTTGGCTCATCCGTGCCCGGCGTAATCGGCCCAAGCCCCACTCCGCGAGGGGCCGCTCCACATTATTATATTCAAGGGTCCACGACATGGATGAATGGGTTTCGCCGTCAATCTCGGTGGTCGGTTTTCACTCGCCCGGAAGGCGCGGAAATGAGGTATGACGAGTGTGCGGGCTTACCCGGCCCGTGCGCTATCGCCTGCGGAGTGGGTGCCCGCGGTTGTGGCCGCGTGCGCGCCATGCGAGGCCACGAGGCCGAGCGCGGCGGTCAAGCCGCCGAGGATTTGCGTCCAGGTGACCTGGTCGCCGAGGCCATGCTGGATGGCGTAGCCCACGCCGATGCCACCGCCGATTTTCAAGGCGGAGCGCGCGAGGGAGAGGATTTGGGCTTTATTCATGGTTGGTTTTGGGTTGGTGGAATGAGAAAGGATTTTACCGCCGAGGCCGCGGAGCACGCAGAGGAAAAAAGTGAAGTGTTTTTTTGAATAGAAGGTAACGAAGGAAGGAAGGGCGGGTTTGGTCTCAGCGTTTTTACCGTGAGCTTGTCGAACGGCTCCGCGTTCTCGGCGGTGAAAATTTTTCCCCTCACGGATCGAAATTGATATACTTCGTGGTGCCGTTGATGGTGAGCTGGATCGCCGTGGAATTGGAACCACTGATGGACCAGTTCGTCACCCCGCCGTTGGTGGTAATGTTGCCGCTCGTGGTGATGTTGCCACCCACGGTGAGAGTGTTGCCAGCAGTCAAATTGCCCGTGAAATTCCCCACGCCGGTGACTTTTAAGCCCGTCGTGGAAATATTCGCCACCTCGTTGGTGTCGCTGAACCAACGATAATAACCCGCCGTCGAATCCATTTGCACCGTGTACTCTTCACCACCGCCCTTCAAAAAGAGAAAACCTTTGTATGGGTCGATGCCTTTGTAAGAACCGTTTAACTGAATACCGTAGTTGGTCAAATTGGCCGAGGTCACACCCATGTTCAAAAACACTCCTCCCGATGAACTGTTAATGGTCAAATTGCTGTGCGGGTATGCGCTGAAATTGGGATCGCCGATATAAACCCCGCCGTTGTCGAGGGTCATCAGCGTGTAGCCCTCCTGCGCGAGGTACAGTTTCATCGGCGGGCCATAACGCGAGCCGTCGTAATTGCTGATCTTGCCGCCATTCGAGGCGAGGAAAACACCATCGGGATAAGTGCCGGGACTGAGATAATTGGCGTAACCCACCGCACCCGCTTGCCCCGAGTCGTAAGAATTGAACACAATCGCCGAGGCTCCGTTCGGCGCGTCGTTCTGAATTTCCAAAACGTTTTCCTGAATAATTTGGGGCGAATTGGCGTTGCCCGCGAAAGTGACATTGCTGAGCGTGTTCTCAAAACGGTGCATGGCCGGCCCGCGAAAAATGCCGAGGCCGTTGATGGTGAAATTGGCTTGGATCGGCGTGTAGTTCGACGGCGCAACGTTGCCGATGAGCCCGGGCGTGTTGCCGCCAATGATGAAATGGCCCGCGCCGTCGCCGTACAAATCCGTGTTCACACTCGTGGTGGTGCCATTCCAGTACACCAGGCCCGGCATGTTGCCGGAAAAAGTGAGCGTCGCGTTCAAGGTCCGCGTTGAAGTGTTAAACGCCATCCCCGTGCCGAGCCCGTATAGCTCGACGTTGCCGGTGCTGCCCGCCGCGCGCACGACCACCGTGCCATTCGCGGCCGTCAACCCGCTCGCGCCGATATTGCCGGTGAGCGCGCCCGCCGGCGCGATCGTGCCCCACGTCTGATTGCCATAAAGCACCGTCGAGGAATTTGCGGTGCCGGAGCCCAGCCGCGCGGTCGCCACGGTGCCGCTCGTGAGATTGCTCGCGCTCAGGGCGGACAAATCCGGCGCGGGCAGCACGCCCCACGTTTGGTTCCCATACAAAACGGTCGAGGCATTCGCCGTACCCGAACCCAGGCGCGCGGTCGGCGTCGTGCCGCTGGTGAGGTTGCCGGCATTGAGCGCCGCGAAACTTCCGAGGGTGTCGAGCACGCCCGCGCCGGACATCGTCAAATTCGTGCCGAGCGTGAGCAGTTGGATATTGCCCGTGCTGCCGGCGTAGCGGCCGAGAATGGTCGCGTTCGCCATCGTCAACCCGCTCGCGCCGACGTTGCCGGTGAGCGCGGGGCCCGTGATATTCGCCACCGTCGCAACTGTAAACGTGCCACTCGGCAGCGTGAGGTTCGCATTGCCGCCGGTGTTCCAGGTCACGCGGTTGCCGCCGAGGGTCATATTGCCAAAACCCACCGGCGCCGCCGCGCCGGAGAAATCAAAGACCGAGGAGCTATCCGAAGTAAAATTCGCGCCGAAGGCGGTGATATTGCCCGGCCCCAGTTGCGCTTCGAGGATGGTGGCCTGGTTAATCGTCGCCTCGGCAATCGTGCCGCCGCTGCCCGGAATAAAATTGCTCGCCACCCAGCCGGCGGTCGCCGGTTGCGACGGCAGGCCGATGGGATCGGTCGGATTGGCGAAGGTGACATTGGCGTTGAGCAGATCGATGTTGCCATAGCCCTTGAGCAGACTGCCCGCCGCGAGCGTCAGGTTGCCGCCGCTCACCACATCCAGGTTGCCGCCGCTGCCGATGAGCAAATGCAGGCCGCCCGGCACCGTCGCATTGCCCACGAAATTGCCCGACAAGCTCCCGCCGTTGCCGCCGGACAGGCCGATCAGCGTGGCGTGCGTGGCATCGAGTGTGCCATTGAGCGTGAGCACCTTGCCGCTCGGCAAGGTGACATTCGCCGCCAGCTCGCCGAAGTGCGCGCCGGCCGTCGTATTGGCCATGACCGGCGCGAAAGTGACATTCGGCGCAACGTAAGCCGCCGGAGCGGAGTTCACCGCGAAGGCGCAAAGAGCGCCAAGGAGAAGGATTTTTTTCATGGGATGTAAGTAGGAAATTGAGAATGGATGGCTTCGCGCTCTTTGCGTCTTTGCGGTTCATCCGCCTCACGCCTCGCCCGTGTCCGCCGTCATCAGCGTTGGCACGCCGCCGACCACTTTCACAAACACGTCGTGGTACAAGTTCGTGTCGGGATTGAACACTTGGATGATGTTGCCCGACTTGAAACGGAAGTTGCCGCCGCTCGGCGCGGTTTGCAGGTACCGCGCATCGGCGACCGCCAGCGTCGGGTACGTGTTGATCTCATCCGGCGGGTCGGACGGAAAACCCGCGCCGCTTTCGAGCACCTTGATGGGCCCGGCGCACAGGGTGATGGTGCGCGGAGTGGTATCCGTCGTCGTCGCGTAGATCGTCAACCAGCGCGCGCCGGCAGCGATGGCCGACTCCGCCGCCGTAAAGGCAATCAGGGCATGTTGTTTGGAGCCGTCGTCCCAGCTCGCCTGGTCCAGGGAATTGTCCAGGGCGCCCGCGAGCACCGTCTTGGCCATGAGCGCTGCAGTGGACGCCGCCGGTGCGCTGCCACTTGCTCCGAGCGCCTTGATCTCGACCGTGACCGAGGCGAGATTCGCCACCGATTGCAATTCGCCGTTGTTGAAAACCCCGAGCTCGAATTGCACGTCATTGCCCCGCCAAAATTGCGGCGTGGCGCGGCGATTGACTTCGAGCGGGGCGTCGAAGCGCGCGGCATCGCCGGCGAGACGCAAACGGGTGCGGTCAAGAGTGCTCATGTGAAAATCGTGTTGGGAAAACGCGGGTTAAAAAAATTGGCCTAGGCGGCAGGCGGCTGTTCGGTTACGGCGCCGCCGACGAATTCGTAATCCGTGTCCGTCGTCAGGCCGGCCGGCGTGCAACGCACGGTATGCACGGCGGCGTTGGTCAAATGCAGTTCCGCGGCGCCCGGGCCGTCCTCCAGGATGAAGGTGAGAAATCCTGGAGTGACCGCCAGATCTGCGGCGTGCGTGCAAGCGAACCGCAATGCCGCCTCCAGGCTGTCATGCCGTCGGGCCACCGTAAATTTCGCCACGGTGCGCGCATTGCCGCGATCAATCGCCCGCACTGCGCCGGAGCGTAAGGCCGTGGCGACTTGCATTTCACGCGTCGTCTCCAAGGCGAACCGCCGGGGCGATTCGCGCAGCGCCAACCCGCGGGCCAGCTCAAGATTTCCCAGCAAAATTTTCATGGCAAAATTCAGTTGGTGGCCGCCAGCGCCAGCGCGCAGGAGGCGTGAAAATGGAGGTCCAGCGCGTTGGCGCCGCGCAGGGTGCCTGGCGGAATGGTCCACGGATCGGTTTCCATAATTTGCAACGCGCCGTCGCCGCAATCCGGTGGCAGCGGCCATAAATGCAAAACTTGCGACGACCGTTCCGCCGCGGCCAGCAGGCCCGGCCCTTCCGTCTCCGTCAGCAGGTTTTCGATGATGCGCACCGTCAGCACAATTTCCAGAAAGGCGGGTCCTGGCACCGCCGGCGCCACGCGTTTCGGTCGCGGATCCAGCACGATGACACACAAGCCCAGGGCTCCTTCGGCCGCCGCCTCGATTTGACTGTCCAAATCGCTTGCCCGCCGCACGAGCACGGTTGCGCCCGCCAAATTGAGCTGCTGGCGCAGACGCTCGGCTACGGCGGACTGCAAGGTTTCGAGGGCGGAAGACATGAAAGTATAAAGGATGAAATTTTTGCGGACGGATCGTCTTACAAGTTTTTCAACTGTTGTCCCGACACGGGATGCGGCCGGTGCCGCAGCACCTCCACGCTATTTCGCCGCCCGGTTCCTTCGTCGCCCTCCGGATCATCAGGAGCGGAGAGCGCAATCTCGCCGCGACCGGCCCGCGCCAGCAACTGGCGCGCGTCGTTGGCCAGCCGCACTTGGTCGGGCGACAATGCGAGTGTCGGCAGCCGCGCCTGGAGTGCCTCAATGGCGAGATGAATCGCCGCCAGCTTCAATTCGGGCGGCAACAGTGTGGCGTCGCGCTCAAGCCGGTTTTTGCGGCCGGCCCGAATTTCTCCGCGCACCCGGGCCGTCACCTCCGCGAGCAATGCCGGCAAGGGATCGTCCTGGCCTTCGCTCAACGAGCGCTGGCGCAGAATGGTGAGTTGTGCGGCGGCAAGGGCCGGCTGCACGTCGGCGGCAGTCAGGGAGGACCAGGTGGACATGGTGGATCGTTGGTGAAGATTAAAAATTCGATTTAAACTCGTGCGTGAAAACTCTCGGCCAGGACCGCGGCGGGGATGCAACCCCGCCGCGGCGTTTGTACTTCTCTTTCGGTCCGGCTTTTCTTTTCCCCGATGGCCTGACGTGCGATGTCCTGATTCACCGTTCGTCAGCCTGCTCATCTTCCCGGCGAGGTCCTGAGGTCTCGCCGGGAGGCCGGATTTCCGTGTTTTTGCCGTTGGCGTGACGGCTTCACTGGCCAAAGCGGCGCAAGGCGCCGCGAAGGGAAGTAGGGTTTACGATGTCGCAGGCGTGAGGCCGCGCAACCCGACCGTCGAGGTGACGATGACGTTCGAATAATGCTCGACGGAAATGTCCGTGAACTTCGCGTGCTCTTCCAGATACACGCGGAACGGTCCGGCGCCTTCGACAGGCGTGACAAACCGCTTGAGATTCGAGGGCTCGTCTTTGCCCGGCATCGGGTCGGCGTAGAAGCAATACACCTTGGCGCCGAGCAACGCCGCCTTGGCTGTCGCGGTCGACTGGTAGCGCGCCGCGGCCACGCGCAAGCCTTCGACGAAGAGCTTGCGCGCCAGATCGTCGGGGCTGAGGTCAGCCGCGCGACGGGCGCCAGCGTTGTCCTGCGCGTCGTAGCAATTGGCGCGCAGCGACCAGGCCGCTTCGCCGAAAAGTACGCGGTTCGGCCGCACGCCGGAATCATCGGCCGCGGCGGAGAGCGCCGCGCGCACGTCGGCGTCGGGATTGCCCTCGGTGCCGCTGTCGGGCCAGGTGGCGCTGGCGAGGGTCGAGGCGGCGTCGAGCGCCGCCAGGGCGCGCCGCAGTTCGTTGCGCAGCAAACGCTGCAACAAGAGTTGTACATAGCGTTCTTGCCAGTCGTCGCCCAGCGCCTCGTCGTGGTCCACGCGCAACGTGAGCCCCTTGTTCAACGTTTTGCCGAGCACGGAATCGCCCGAATATTCGACGCGCTTGAACGGTGCGCCGATGGCGCGCGTGTCGTCCGTTTCCGAGAAGAAAGCCTCGGCATTGTCGGCGCGCTTGAATTCAAACCGACGGCCGGCCGGCACCGGCGGGGCGACGAAATCCAGCAGCGCCGCCAGATTTTCGGGATCGCGCCAGCCGACCGTGAAGGCGGTCAGCGGCTCCGAATAGTGCGCCGCCGTGAAGCGCGCCTCATTGGCGGCGCATACGACGAGCGGCGGGTTGCGGCCCGTATCAACGGGCAGCGCCAGCGGTGGAGGAAGCGTGAGTGTGGAGTGCATGATGTTTATTATTTTGGGAACGAATCGTGGGTGGTGGTGGGGAGCGGGTTTAGGCGCCGAGAATCTTCACGAGCCCGGGCGACGCCAAAGCCGCGGCCAGGGCGGCGACATCGGTTTGGAGCTTGTTGTGATCGCTCTTGAGCGCATTCGCCAACGCCTCGGATGTGCCGAGGTCCGTTGCCGCGGTCGTCGAATTTTGCCCCGAAGTCAACGCGGCCAGGACCACCACTTTGACTGGCGCGATGGTTTCGGCTTCGAGCACGTCGCCGTCGCCGGTGGCGCTGGTCAGCGCACGACCGATGAGATAATACGTGCCGGCGGTTGTCGGCTCGCCTTGCACTTTCCCGCTCGCGGCCGCATAGAGCGACACGCCGGCGTTGAGCGCCCCGGACGCGACGAGCATGGCCGTCTGCTCGCCGACGCCCAGCAGCTTGAGCGCGATGGGATCGTCGGCCACGGCTTCGTCAGTAACGATGCCGATGGGATTGTCGGACGCGCCGCAGACCGCGGCTTGACCAGCGGAAGCGCCCGCCTTCGCCAGCAAAAACTTGCGGGCAAATGTGGCCGAAGCCGTGCGGGTAACGTGCCCGGCATGGGTGCCGAGCGCGACATTGGCGAAGACCGGCCGGCGAAACCGGCGCAGGGACAGGCAGGACGCCGGGTTGCGGAAAAGCAGCGCGGCGAGTGCCTGAAGGTTGGGAACAGTACGGATCATGGTGGGTCGGGTTTTGGTTGGGTTTACTGCAAAAAAGGAATCAGCCAGGAAAAATTTTCGTCATGACGGTCCGGGCCATTCACTCGACGCCAAAGGCGGGATCCGCACGTTTGACGCGGGCAAATGCGGCCGGATAATCCTCGCCGGTGCGCGCCATGCGTTCGTTCACCAGGGTAAGCAGCCGCGTGGAATCGCTTTTCGCCGTCACGGCCGGCCGTCGTGCGGCGAGGTTGGCGGTTAAAACTGAAGCAGTTGGCCGGGCTGTCGCACTGTGCGCGTGGTTCGCCAAGGCCACCGGCTTCGTAACTTTGCCGAGGGCGCGGAGGGCGTCATCAAAGTCGCGCTGCAAAGACTCGCGCCACTGTGCGCGTTCATTTGGTGCCATATGTGCCCGCCACTCGGCTGCATCCAGAAGGAGCTCGACTCGCGCGGCGCGCTCTTCCTCGGCACGGCGCTCGGCGGCCAAGCGGGCGGCCTCGGCATCCGTGGCGAGACGATAGAATCGCGCGGATTCAGTTTGCGCGTCCCGGGTTTCGCGCGCGGCCACGGCGAGTTGTTCGGCGTTGGCCAGCAAAACCTCGGGCGCTGCACCGGCCTCGAGTTCCAGGGCAGCCAGCAGGGCGGAAAACAAAGTCTCCGATTTTTCGACTCCAGTCGCTGCGGCTTCCGGCAACTCCGCTTCTTGCGTGGTTGCCTCAACCGCAGTGGTTGTGGCGGAACTTTCCTCGACCAAGACGGGCACGGGCGCTTGATTGGCCACCGCCTCGCCGGGAATATTCGGATGATTCGTCAGCCCGACGGAAAGCAGCCGTATGGGCTCATAGACTCCGTTGGCCAGCGGGCGCATCAGCCAGCGCGGCGACAGAAATTTGTAATGCGCCTGGCGCAACAGTTCACGCCCGGAATCCGACCAGCGCGGCCGGACATACAGCCCGTCGTCGCGGGCGGCCAAATCGCTGACCCAAGCATGGGCGCGCGTGTCGGTGTGCCCCGGCTGGCCCGCAAAGCCGGGATCGTCCGGATGTCCGATATAAATCGGCACGCCCGCAAAACGTCGGCGGAGTCGTGCCAGCAGCGTCTGAAACGAGCGCGCCATTTCCGTGGCGGCCGTGCGCGTGAGGCGTTGCAAGCCTGCGCTGTGCGGCCAGTCGCCGTAATCGGCCAGTTTCAGCCACTCAGATTTTGCGGAAGGGGAAATAGAGCTCATGGGTGACAAAAGTTGTTCGAATATATTTTTAATTTAAGCCGCCGCGCTCACGGGTGGGCTGCTGGGGTAGGGTGCTGGGACCGTGAATGGCGGTGCGGCACTCGTATCTGGCGGTTTCGGCAGGCCGAGGCGTTCGTAAAGGCCCTCAACCGGCAGCGGAAGATTGAGGCGCGCCAGGCGTTCGAGCAGGTTGAGATAGGCACTGCGCTCGCTTTCCTGGCGCGGCAACAGGCGAAAATACGCGCGGGGCGTTTCCTCGCCAAAGAGCTGACGCAAGAGCGGCGCATCCACCTGCGTGTTGAGTGTCTCCGAAACCAACGCGGCGTCATCCTGTTCCAGCAACGCGGTTTCCTCCGCTTGCACCGAGGCGCCGAGTCCCTGGCCCTTCGCCAGCGTGGCGAGATCCGCGCCGCGCCACAGCGCTGCCAGCGCCCGGTCCATGCGTTCAACCAGCGCGGGATACGGCAATTCCCCGCGCGTGGAAAGGTCGATCGGCTCGATCTCGGTGCCGCGGGACATCAAGGCGTGAAACTCTGCGCCGAAATCGCGGACAGCCTCGCGCGCGGCGTCCCATTCCGCAGTGCCCGGCGCCGCGTCGGTGACCGCCCGCACGCCCGGCATGCCATTGCGCTCGCAATACACGAGCCAGTCGCGCAGCGGCAGATGCTTGAACAAGTACGCGATGGACGACGCCTCCATTAATCCATCTCCCACCGTCACGAGCCATTGGCCGGCTGTGAGGTCGAGGCCCTCCGTCGCGGTGTCCTCTGGCAGAAACCGCAAAGGTCCGGTGCGGGCCTCGAAAAACCACAACGGCGCAAAGCGAAATGTGGCCGTCAGAAAACCGGATGACCGTGCGGGCGCGGATGCCCCGACCGGAAAGCTGCCATCCTTCGCCGAAAGTTCATTCGCCGCGTCGGTCGCCCTCGGCGCACCCTTCGCCGTTGAAGGTTCGAGGCTGGAGGTTGTGGGTGGTTGGCTCCCGGGCAATGGCTGCCAAAGGATTTCGTGGACGGCATATTTTTTGCCCACCGCATCGAGCATCTGTTTCACCAGGAGCGCGACTCCGCCGCGTTCTTGCGGATCACACGCATGGGTGGCCGTCAAATTATTGTAGAAGGCAAGCAGGGCCTCGCGGTGCCGTCCGGCGGCGGGCGAATCATCGAGGGAGAGAATTTCCCAGTCGAGCCGCGCGGCCGCCTTTTTGCGCTTGAGCGAAACATTGCGCAACACGTCGTCGCGGCGCTCCATGGCGTCCCACAGCAGCGCGGCCAGCCGCAGGTCGCCGGCTTGGAACGCCTCGAGTGCCCGGGCCAGCGATTCCGGCGACAAATGCCGAATCGGATTGAAGCGCGCCCGCATCCGGCTGGACGGCGTCGTGCGCCCGGCGATATAATTTCGGGTGCTGGCGGAGGACGGCGCGGCGCCCGTCGCAGGCGCAAATTCATTCGCCACGGGGCGAGCCGCGAAGGTTTCGCTTGGGCGCCGGACGCGGCTGGCGGGTGCGGCCTTTTTCGACAGGACTGGGCGGCGGTGGTTGGTCGGAGCGGGTGGCATGACGGAATCGCGGAGCGCGGGTTTAAGTGGCGAAAGGGCGGGCAAGTTTGGTTGTTGGTGGCTGGGCGCTGGGCCGAGTGGCTTTTCGTTTGGTGTGCGGGCAGACTTGTGTTGCTTGTGGCGCACCTTAGCATGATGGATACGAAATGTCATTGGATGCGTTGGCTGGGCTGGCTCCGTTGGTTGGGTTTGATGCGTTGGGAGTGTCCCCGCAGCAAAACCGGGTGCCCCGGCCGCGGTTTCTGGGGGCAATCTGCTTCTGCGGTGAAAACTTTACCTTAGACGGCACTTCGCGCCTTTACTGCGGGCCGGGTCCGCCGATAGAGCATGGCACAGTGAGTTCTCTCGCTACACCAGCCATGGCCGGCCCTCAGACCGATTTGCTTGATCGACCCGCCCCTTCCGCCCGGTCGGAAAGCGGGCCCGTGCCCCCGGCGCGCGTGGTGCCGCGATTTCGCCATCACTGGCTCGGTGCGGGCCTAAAGTGGGGCGGCCTGCTCGCGATGCCCGTGGGCTTTATTCTATTTTGCCTCGAACTCGCGCCGCTGGTGGGTGCGGGCCTGCTGGTGTTCGGTCCGCTCGCCTGCTGGTTTGGGTGGCGCGGCAGCCAGGAATTATGCTGTGAGCATTGCCAAACGCGGGTCTCCGGCGTGCGCGACGGCCAATGCCCGGGCTGCGGCGCGCGGCTGACGGAGTAATATTAAATATAATAATGGCGAAACAGTTCGCCGCTTCAAACGTCGTCACAAGTACGAGCGGCCCGCGGCAACTTATTACTGCGCGTGCGGAGAAGAATGGTCCTTCGGCGGTGTCGCGTACGGGAACCGCGGGAACTGCACCGGCACTGAATCCTGCTCGGGGAACGCCGACCAGCCGCCGCCGAGCGCCTGGTAAAGCGTGATTAAATCGCTCGCCAGGGCCTGGTCGCTGACCGCTTCCTGCTGCTGCGCGGAATAGAGGGCGGCCTGCGCCTGCAACACGTTGAGGAAAATCGTGCTGCCTTCGCGGTACGACGTGTTGGCGAGATCGAGCGCCCGCTGGTTGGCCGCCACGGCGTCCTGGAGGTACTGGTGGCGCTCCTGCTCATTCGCGTACGCGGTGATGGAGTCTTCCACCTGCTGGAACGCCGTCAGCACGGTATTCTTATAAAAATAAAACGCCTGCACCTGGTTGGCTTCCTGCAAGTGAATGTTCGCTACAATGCGCCCGGCCGCGAAAATCTGCCACGACACGGACGGCCCGACGTTCCAACTGCTGTTCGTCCACGTCACCAATTGCGCGAGCGTGCCACTGTTGAACTGCAGGTTGCTCGTCAGGGAGAACTTCGGAAATAAATCGGAAATGGCGACGCCGATATCCGCGGTCGCGGCGTGGAACTGGGCCTCGGCGGCGCGAATGTCCGGCCGGCGGCGCAGCAAATCCGAGGGCACACCCACCGGAATCTGCGCTGGCACCTTGGGAATCGGCGCGACCGTTTGCAATTCCGTGAGCAACGCGCCGGGATCCAAGCCCAGCAGCACGCTCAACGCATAAATATCCTGGCGCTCCTGCGTTTCGAGCGACGGCAGTTGCGCGCGCGTGCTGGCCTGCTGCGCGAGGGCGTTTTCATAGTCGAGCCGGCTGACGAAGCCGCCCTGCCAGCGTTGCTGCGTGACATTCACGCTGTGGTCCTGGATGTCGAGATTGATATGGGTGATGTCCAGGCGCTTCTGCACCGCGCGCAAATCAACGTAGGTGATGCCGATTTGTGCCGCGAGGGCGACAATCGCGTCGCGTCGATCCTGGATCGACGCATCCACACTGGCCTCCGCGGCCTCGATTTGCCGGCGCACGCCGCCGAACACATCCACATTCCAACCCGCGCTGCCACCCAGGTTGTAATTGCTGTTGGGCACGCCGCCGCCAGCCGCGCCGTACGAGTATCCGCCCGACGCATTGACCGAGGGAAACAACGCGGAGTCCGTGATGCCCAGGCTGGCGCGCGCCGCCACGATGCGTTGGTTCGCCTGCAACACCGTGAGATTCTGCGCCGCGCCCTGCTTGATGAGAGTGTTGAGCTGCTCGTCATTGAGCAGCGTCCACCATTCCACCGTCGTGACCGGCGAGGCCACCACGAGGCTCGTATCCGTCTTGTCGGGCGTGCTCACCCAAGCCGGTGGCGGAGTGACTTGCGGCGGCTTGTAATCCGGCCCGACCGCGCAACCGGCCAGCCCAAGCAGCAGGGCCAGGCGCAAACCATGCGCGGCGACCCGCTGGCCGCCGCGTCTCCCGTGATTGCAGACGTTGGGGCTGGCGGAGGAGTTCATTCGTAACGCAGGGCTTCAATGGGGTCGAGACGCGAGGCTTTCCACGCGGGATAATAGCCAAAAATAATGCCAACGGCGGCCGAGACGCCGAGGGCCGCCAGTGCCGCGCCCAGGGAGGCTTGCGTGGGCCAGCCGGCGATGCGGGTCACGATGATCGAACTGAGCCGCCCCAGCGCCAGACCGGCCAGCCCGCCGATCAGGCACAAGGCCACGGCCTCGACCAGAAACTGCCGGAGAATGTCGCGGGCCTTCGCGCCCACGGCCATGCGCAACCCAATCTCGCGGGTGCGCTCGGTGACGGACACCATCATGATGTTCATGATGCCCACGCCACCCACCACCAGCGAAATCATCGCCACGCACAGCAGCAACGTCGTGATCATCTTGCTGGTCGAAGTGACTGTGTTCGCCATTTCCGTCATGTTGCGGATGGTGAAATCATCCAAATCGCCGCTGCGGATGTGATGGCGCTCATGCAGCAACGCGGTGATCTGGTTGATCGCCTCGTCAATTTGCTCCGCCGATTTGGCACTGGTCATGATTTGATTCACATAGGCAAACCGCGTCATCATCGGGGTGTCCACCGCCGCGGTGGACGAAGGCGTCGAGTAGATCTGCGGCGCCGTGCCGGAATAAATGGAAGTCGAGGAATTCTTCGCGCCCGAGGAAGAGGAGGTGGACGTGGCGCCGCCGCCGCTCGAACTGCCGCCCGTGCCGCTGATGCGGTATTTCATCGTTGTCCACGGGGTGAGAATCACGTCGTCCTGGTCCTGGCCGCCGACGTTGGCGCCCTTGCGCGTGAGCACGCCGATAACTTTGAGGCCGACATTTTGCAGCCGGACTTCCTTGCCCAAAGGCGATTCATTGCCAAAAAGCTGGCGCACCACGGTTTGCCCCAGGACGCAGACCTTGTTCGCGTTCGCCACGTCCTGATCGGTAAAAAGCACGCCCGAGGCCGGCTCCGTCCAGTCGCGCAAATCAAAATATTCCGGCGACGTGCCCTGGATATTGTTGGGCACCCAATTCTTGCTGTCATAGACCACCTGGCCGTTGCCGCGCACGATGGGGGCGGCAAAGGCGACGGCGGTACAACTTTGGGCGATGGCGTCGCAATCACCCGGAGTGAGCGTGAGGCTGGAACCTTGGCCAAAACTAATGCCGCCGCTGGTGGCCGCGCCCGGGAAAATCGTCAAAATGTTGGCGCCCATGCTCGAAATGGTCTTCTGAATCGCGCTCGAAGAACCGTTGCCGATTTCCACAATCGCCACCACCGCCGCCACGGCGATGATGATGCCGAGGCAGGTGAGGGCCGAGCGCATGGCATTGCGCCGGATGGCGCGCATCGCGGTTCGCAGGGTGACTATGTAGGCATACATGGGGAAAGAGGGTTGGGCGTTGGGTGTTTAATGCATCGTCACCGGCACGGGTGCGGGCGCGGGTTCTTTGACGGGCTCTACCCCAAACGCCCCGGAGACGATCAGGCCGTCCTTGATGTGAATCACGCGGCTGGCGTGACTGGCGACCCCGGCATCGTGCGTGACCAGGATAATGGTCAGGCCGTCCGTGCGGTTGAGTTCCTGAAACATCGTCAGCACTTCCTTGCTGGTCTTGGAGTCCAGGTTGCCCGTCGGCTCGTCTGCAAACAACATGGCCGGCTCATTGACCAACGCGCGTGCAATCGCCACGCGTTGTTGCTGGCCGCCGGAAAGCTGCGAGGGCTCGTGGTCGATGCGCGCGCCCAGGCCCACGCGATCGAGGAGGCGCGTCGCGCGCTCCTTGGCCACGTGTTCGGAAATCGCCTTCGGCGAGTACGACAGCGGCATCACGACGTTGTCCACGGCGGACGTGCGCGCCAGCAAATTGAAGCTCTGAAACACGAAACCGATCTTGCGGCTGCGCAGCACGGCGCGCTCATCGGTGTTCATGGCGCTGACTTCCTCGCCGTCCAGCCAGTACTTTCCGCCGGTGGGATGGTCCAGGCACCCGAGGATGTTCATCAGCGTCGTTTTGCCCGAGCCCGAGGTGCCCATCAATGCCACCATCTCGCCCCGCTCAACCTTGAGGGACACTCCTTTGAGCACCGGCACCGAGACGGCGCCAAGCTCATAGGTCTTGATGATGTTCTCGAGTTTGATGAAGGACATGGCACGAAGCCTCGAATTCAGGGTGAAATCGATGAGGAGAGATCAATTGCCACGGCGTCCGCCGCCGCCACCAGCACCACCGCCGCCACCGCCACCGCCACCACCGCCGCCGCCACCAGCGCGCCCACCGCCACCACCACCACCGCCACCGCGGAAGAATTGCGGGGCAAAGGGGCTGGCCGTGCCGGTGTCGGCGCCGGAGTCATTGGGATTGGTGACACTGATAACGACGGATTGGCCCTCCTGGATGTCTCCAGCGATGTCGGTAACCACGCCATCGGTGAGCCCGACGGTCACGGAAACTGCCTTGGGCTTGCCGTTTTCCAGCACATACACCGTGCCGCTCGTCCCGCCATTGCGCGCGCCGCCGCGGCGACCGCCGCCGCCTTGGCGGGCTCCGCCGGCCGTGGAGTTCCCGGTATCGGCTGCATCGCTCGCCGCCGGCTTGTCGGTATCCGTGGTGCGGGGGTGCCAGCGCAACGCGGCGTTCGGCACCAAAAGCACATCGCTGCGCTCATCAACTAAAAAGTGCACGTTGGCGGTGAGGTACGGCAGCAGCGTCCCGTCGGCGTTGTCCGCATTCACCTCGACGGTATACGTAACGACGTTCTGCGACATCGTGGCGTTCAGGCGAATCTTGTCCACCGTGCCCTTAAACACGCGGTCACGAAACGCATCCACCGTAAAGAACACCGTCATGCCTTGGTGAATTTTGCCGATGTCGGCTTCATTCACCGCCACCCACACCTGCATTTTCGTCAAATCCTTGGCGATGAGGAACAAGCTCGGGGCGTTCATGCTCGACACCACCGTCTGCCCGATGTTCGTGCGGCGATCGATGACGACACCTTTGACCGGGGAAATAATTGTGCAATAATTCAAATTGCGCTGCGCCCGCTTCAAGGTCGCGTCGGCTTGGGCGACGCTCGCTTCGGCTTGTTTTATCGCCGCTTCGGCGACGCTGACGGCTGCGACCGCGGAGGAATAAGCGGACTTAAAGCTGTCAAAATCGCCCTGCGAAAGCGCCTCGCCTGCGCCCAGGCGCTGTGCGCGGTCCCAGTCGCTTTTGGCCTGCCCTTCCTTGGCTTGGTATTGCCCAAGGTCGGCTTTAGAGCGGACCAGGTTTGCCACTTGCGAGTCGTATTGGGCCTGGGCCTGGTCGATGTCCGACTGGTAAAGCGTGGTGTCGATTTTTGCCAGGACGGTGCCCTCGTTCACTTCCGTGCCGTAATCCACCTCCTTGGTGGGGTCCTGCGGATCCCGGCCGAATTCCATGACCAGGCCGCCGACTTGCGCGCCCACGTCCACCACATCCTCGGGCTCGACCGTGCCGGTGGCCGGGATGGTTTGTTGCACGTCGCCTTTGCGCACGACCGCAGTCTGATAGGTGGTGTCGGTCTTGGCGGGCCGGTTGGCGTACCAATAGGCGCCACCAGCCACCACCACGACGGCGGCCAGCAGGAGAGTTTTGGAAGTACCTTTCATGTCAATTCAGGGTGTCGGGGAGTTGTGCGGCCGTGGTCGCAAGGTGGGTATTCAGGCGTTCCAGCAATTGGCAAAATACTTCCAACTCGCGGTCGTCAAGCCCGCCGACAATCCGGCGAACCTGCTCCTTGTGGCCTAAGAGCACGCGTTGTACAAGCTTTCGTCCGGGTTCCGTGATGCGCAGTTGGATGCTGCGCCGGTCATTGGGCGTCACTGCGTGGCGCACCAGGCCGGCCTTTTCCAGGCGGCGCACCAGCGTGGTGATGCTCGGGGGCTGGACCAATAACCGCTGGCCCAATTCGACCAGGCGCAGGCCATCCACCCGGCCTTCTTCCGCCTCGGCCCGCAGCAAGTGGCGCAAAACAGCCCATTGCGAGGAATTCAGCCCGTATTGCAAAAAATAGGGCCGCATTATCCGCTGAATCAGCCCATACGCACGGACGACGCCGCCAAACGCCAGCTCCGGCGGCCCGCGGCGGGGAATCGGCGGGGTGGCGGGCAAAACTGCCCGTTGGGGCGTGGCGACCGTAGGCATTTAAAATTAGTTAGCCAGCTAAACATCATCTAAGAGTCGGTGTTCCCTTGTCAAGGACGTGGTCGGCGGCGCGGGCCTGAAATCACCTGCGCTAATTCAGGGGAAAAGCAGGCTTTTCCAGCCCGAATCCACGGCGAACGGACTTGGGCCGCAGCTTCGCGCCGACGCAATCAGGCGGTCCGCTGGCGCCCTGTCTTTAGGCAATCGCTTCGAGTGCGGCGGTGCTGTCGGCGAAGCGATCCGTCTTCACGCCCATGCGCTGCTGCAGGGCCAGATGCAAGTTCGCGATGGGCACGTAGTCGTTCCGATCCCCGTTCGCGACGTTGATGTGGCGGCCGGGCGTAATCGTGCCGCCCGCGCGGCCCGCGACGATGGTGGGCATGTTGTAATTGCTGTGCGCATTACCGTCCGCCAGCCCGGAGCCGTACATGATCATCGAATTGTCGAGCAGGTTGCTGTCGCCTTCGTTCACAGACTTGAGCCGGTCCAGGAAGTACGCGAGCTGCGAAGCGTGCCATTTATCAATGATGGCGAGATTCGCCAACGAACTCGCTTGGTTGCGATGGTGCGAAAGGTGGTGGTGGCCCTGCGAAACCCCGGCAAACGGGTACGGACGGTTGCTTCCGTCGTGCGCCACGACAAACGTCGCCACCCGGGTCGAATCCGTCTGGAACGCCAGCGTCATGATGTCGAACATCAGGCGCATGTGGCTGGGGAAAGTGTAATCGTCGTTGAAATTCGGGGCGGCGCCTTCCGGCAGCGGCGGGGGCATTTGGCCGTTTTTCTGAATGCGCAATTCCACTTCCCGGATCGCGGTGAAATACTCGTCGAGCTTCCGCCGGTCGCTGGCACCTACGTTCGACTGAAGGCGCTTGGCGGAATCCGCCACGAAATCCAGGACGCTCTTGTCGTACTTTTGGCGGCGCGCGGCGGCCTCGGCCGACTCGTCCACGGAATTATTGCCAAAGAGGCGGTCGAAAACCAACTTGGGCTCGATCTCGGCCAGCATGGGCTGGGTTTCCGAGCGCCAGGAAATGTTGAATTGGTACGCGCAACTATAGCCGGAGTCGCAGGAGCCCGCCTCCTGGCCGTGGTCGCAGCTCAATTCCAGCGACGGAAAACGGGTCTCGCCACCAATGGCGTTGGCGATCACTTGGTCGGAGGAAATTCCGGCGTGAATGTCCGACGCGGACTTCTTGATGTGCACGCTGGTCAAGTACGTGGCCGAAGCGCGCGCATGGCCACCGCCCGCGTCACCCATGCCATCGGCATTGTGCTGCGCCAGGCCGGTGATGACCGAAAAGTCGTTCTTGTGCGGGGCCAGGGGCTCCAGCGTCGGGGAAAGTGTGTAATCCGCGCCCGTGGTCTCCGGTACCCACGTATTCATGTTCATCCCGTTCGGCAGATAAATATAAGCCAGGCGCTTGGGAAAAGCTTTGGCGCCCGCGCCACCCGTGGCCTGCGCGTACGCCGTCATGGACGGCAACATTGCCTCCAGCACAGGGAGCGCGACCATGGTCCCAAGACCACGAAGAAAACTACGACGGGGGATTTGCCAGTTCTTGCTCATAGCGGGGAGGGGTTGTTACCAACAATACGGGCTGTCACCGTCATGTTTAACGCGACTTAGAATGCCCGTCAAGTGGGTAAATAACGATGATTATTGTTGGGCCACGGCGCTATCGACCGGCCCTACTGGGGAATGAGTTCCGGCGCCGACGCCGCGTCGGCTCCGGAGGCGCCGGCGTTGCTCACGGTCACCGGCACGCCATTCTCAGCGTCAATCTTCAAGCCCGGCCCTTGGGCACTGGCGATCACATCGGGTGTCACGTCCCGCAATTGCAGGCCCGTGTACGTGGTGACGTGGCAATTCTCGAAGGTGACGTTGCTGACCAGGCTGTCCGGCAGGCCGTAAATATAGCCGGCGGAATCCCCGAGGCCCGAGCAGTTGATGATCTTTACATTGCGCAGTGTCGGCGGCATGCGCGGGCCGGACGACGATGTTGCCGTCCACGCGAGGTTCAATTCAAAGCACCGCGCCACGTCGTTAAACGTGATGTTTTCGTAAGTGATGTTTTCAATGACTCCACCGCGGGTGACATTGGTTTTGATGCGTACCGGGGCGGCATTGTGGTTATCGGCGAGGCAGTCGCGCACGATTACGTTGCGGATGCCGCCCGACGTTTCGCTGCCCATCGCCGTGCCGCCGTCACCGCGGCCAAAATGACATTTCTCGACGAGGATTTCTTCGCACGGAATGCCGACGCGGCGGCCATCTTCGTCTTTGCCGGCCTTGATGGAAATGTCGTCGTCTCCATCGTCGAAACTGCAGCCGGTTACGAGCAGGTGCTTGCAGGAGTCGATGTCCATGCCGTCGGAACTGGGGATGCGGGTGTCCGTGAAGGCCGTGAGATTTTCCGCCACCACCTCGTGGCAATAAATGAACACGAAGCCCCAGCGGGCCTCATTGTGCAGGTAAAGGCCGGACACACGCACGTTCTCGCAATTTTGAAACACCACGGCGCGCGGCGGCGCAAGCCCGCCGCCCGGCACGCGCACGCCCGCGGCGTTGACCGGCGGAAGATTGGTGCGGTTGGCCGCGATATTCAGCGTCGCGGTCGTCGGGTAGGGCATGGTGTAAAATTCGGCGGGGCTCGGCGCCGGGCCGGTGGGCATCGCGGGACCGCGGCCCAGCGGGTTGGGCGCGGGCGCCGCGGGGTTCGACGGCAGCAGCAGATAGTCCGGAAACTTTTCCATCGCCGCCTTGGCCTCCGGATCCTGGGCGAGCAGATTGCGCAGCGCGGAATTGATCGTCGCCGTTTCCGGCGAAATGGCCGGAGCGACCGGCGGGCCACCCGGTCCGCGTCCGCCCGCGCCCCATTGCGTGCCCGAACCATCAATGGTGCCCGGCCCGGAAACGACGACATCCTTCATGCCGATGAAATTCAAAAATCCGCACGTCCAGTAACGCTCGATGCCTTCCCACCGCGTGTAAATCGCCGGAAACTCCGCCGTCGAAGTCGTGCTCTTGAGCGTGGCGTCCTTTTCGACGAGCAAATTGACACCCTGCTTGAAAAACAGCGCCCCGCTCAAAAATGTCCCGGCGGGAATTACCACCACGCCGCCACCGTTGGCCGCGCATTGGTCGATGACCTTTTGAATCGCCGCGGTGTTATTGGTCGTGCCGTCACCCACCGCGCCAAAGTCGGAGATGACGTAGCGTTTCCAGTCCGTCCGCATGGGAGCAATGGCGGCGTAGGACGACGTTTGCGTGTAATCGAATGTCTGCGCTCGGGCCGGCAAGCCCGGCAACGCAGACAGCGCAGTCAAAAGCAGGAGGCTTTTCATGGGGTGGGGGAATAAGGGGTAAATAAAATCTACGGACTTGCAGAAGGGGCAACCGACTCTTCAAAACGCTCAATAGTGAGCGCCATGCCGCTGGCCTTGTCAATCTCCACCACGGCTCCGCACAGGCGCACGTCGCCGGTGGCCACCTCGCTCTTGCGCGGCATGCCGTCAAGAAAGCGCGCGATGGCCACCTGGACGTCCCGGCCAATCACCGAGGCATACGGGCCGGACATGCCGGCGTCCGTCAAGTACGCCGTGCCGCGCGGGCGCAGCGTGGCGTCGGCGGTGGGAATGTGGGTATGCGTGCCGACCACGAGCGCGCAGCGCCCGTCCAAATACCAGCCCAGCGCCACTTTCTCGGAAGTGGCTTCCATGTGCGCTTCCACGAGCCACGCGTCGGCTTCCTTGCCGTGTTCGCGCAGCAGGCGGTCGGCACAGGTGAAGGGGCATTCGCCTTTCATGTTGATGAAATTGCGCCCCAGCACGGTAAAGAGGCCCAGCCGCATTCCGCTCGCGCCCTGCACCACGAGGTAGGTGCGGCCCGGGCACTGCGCCGGCAAATTGGCCGGACGGCAGACGCGCTCCAGCGCGCCGATCTCGTTGTCAAAATTCCGCTGATCCCACACGTGGTCGCCCGTCGTGAGGGCGTCCACGCCCGCGCCCAGCAATTCGTGGGAGATGACAGCCGTCAGGCCTGCGCCCGCGGCGGCATTTTCCGCGTTCGCGATCACGAGGTCGAGACCGAGCGAGGCGCGCAGGGAAGCCACGCGCTGGCGCACGGCATCGCGCCCGGGCCGCCCCACGATGTCACCCAGAAACAGTATTTTCGGCATGGAAAATCAGCAATGACGCAACCGGCGCGGAAGGACAAGGATGAAGGGGCAGAGAGGCGGAGTGAAGGGTGTAAGGTTAAAAGTGAAAAAAAGGAGAATTGAACCGCAAAGAGTGCCGAGAACGCAGGGAAAGGAGGATAAAAATTGCGTCCCGCAAAATTCCAAAAACAACAAAACCAGCTTCCGGGCGGAAACTGGTTTTGGAAAAGTCAGGAGTGTGCCTGGGGCTCAACTCGTCTGGCGCCATCGTCGACCGGCATTGGCGGGCGGCGAGGCGGCAGCCAGGCGCTGACGCTCACGGCGTTTGCGGAACAAGCCGACGCCGAACAGGGACGCCGCCGAGACAATGAGCCCATAGGTGGCCGGCTCCGGCACGGTCGAAAAGCTGCCGTCGCCATTCAAAGTAATGACCCACTGGGTGTCCAAGGGAATGTCCGGATTGTTTGCGCCGGGGAAGCGGTCGTCATACGGCGCCGAGTACACAAAGCCCGCCGGCAGCACGTAGGCGGAATAGGTGCTGTAGAAATTGGGGTTGGTTTGCAGGTTGCTAAAGAGTGTGCCGTTGTAACTCCACCAGGCGCTGCTGGGCACATCCTTGATGGCAGTGCCGTTGTAAGTGGTATTGCTGCCGAAGTAGGTGGTATTGCTGCCCACGAGCCCGGTCAGGATGCCTTCCTGCAAATCGCCCAGAATGTTTTGCTGAGCCAATTGCAAATCGGAGGAACTGAAATTGGCGGAAGTCCAATTCGCGCTGAAGGTCGTGTTGGCCGTGAAGGGGTAGGGCTCCTGGTAAATCAGGTAGCTCAGTTCCTTGCTGGTGGCCGTGTCGGTGGGCAAATTAATGGTCAGTCCAGTGATGTTCGCGACTTGCGCGTTGGCGTTATCGAGATTACCCACGCGGATGTTTCCATTGATGACGAAGGTGTTGCCGGAGACGGGGGTGGCCACGAAGCTCATGTCGTAGGACAAGTTGCCGTAGGTGGTGCCATTAAACGTCTGGCCCTTGGTCTGGAAATAATTGTGCAGGGTCGTGTTTTGCACGCCGCCGCCATTTTCCGTCAGCAAGGACCCGACGTAATTGCTAAAGCTGTGGTAGGGCCCGATGGAGTAGTTCCCGGCCGGAATGCCATAGGAGGATGGGCTGACGATGCGGACGAGATTGCCGCTATTGATGACCACGTTTTGGTTCAAATCGCCATTCGTTGAATCCACTTCGCCGGAGGCATTGAGGGAATTATACAGGCCGCGCATCAGGCCACCCGAGAGGATGTTGCTCGAAAAGCCGGTGAAGCGGTTGGGCGTGCCGTTGTTGTAATTCTGGATGAAAATAGAATTCGAAATGACATTCACCCCGGTGAAGTCGCCATTGCTGCCGGTGGAACTCGGGCCATTGAGGTAGGTGAGCTCGATTTGCTGCCAGCGGGTGTTGAAATTCTGGGCGTTGCCGTTGTTCAGCGGGCTGGGATTGGTGGAGGTGTCCAGCGGGCCGCCATAGGAAACGTAGAAGGTGCCACCAATGGTGTAGTTGTTGAGCGTGAAATTGCTTCCGGTGACGTTGGCCAGCGCAATGGAGGACGTGGCCACGCCATTGGTGTTGTTACGGGAAATCGAAGTGCCCCCGTTGTAGGTAATGTTAAACGACGAGGCGCCGCCGCCCGCAGGCGTGGCAAAAGTGATATAAATATCCGAATCTGCGAGCCCGGTATTATTGACGAACGTCAGGTTCGCCGAGGGCGGCGAACCGGCGTGCGCTGTCGGAGTGCCCACCACCAAGGCCGCAAGGCCGAGCAGAATTCCGAAACGCGCATAGCCACCCAGGGTGGACCCAGCGAACAGAGTGCGAAGCGTAGCATTCATAGGAAAATAAAGTTCAGAACGTGAACCAGACCGATCCAGCGTGTTGATATGAGCAGGGTTTATGCCGAGTTGTAGAAAGGGCCACAACCCAAAAAAGGGACATTAATAATGAATTAAACCCCCCAAGGCGCAAGAGAGGCGGAGGCGCGGGTTGCCTTGATTGACCTTGATTAGCCTTGATTCACCTTGATTGGGATTGGCGCAACCTAGGCCAACGGTGGTGATGGTATTATGCATAAAATGGAGCAGGCGAGCCGTGGCGAGCGGCAAGAACTTAAAGTCCGTTGGTTACGGCAAACGGTGTCCGGAAGGTACAACCGAGCTTGCTGCCGCAATAATATCCAATGAGGGCCTGTAATTCAACTCTCGTTTTCTTGGGGTACTGGTACACTTGGAAAACAAGGCGTCTCGCCAAACTGTACCATTGCCTTTCTTGGCCCTGGTAATCCATGGATACGCCGGCCTGTGCCGCGGCATTCGGGTAAACTCAGGCCTTTACCATTTCCGTGCGATATTTCGGGAGGAGCGCGAGGGTTTTCGCCATCATGGCCGCCTGGGTGGCTTGGTCGGGTTTGGGCGGCGGCGTGGTGCGCGTCGCCACCGGGATGCCAATCGCGAGGAAGAACTCGTCCAGGCCGGCGGGCGTGCAGAGGCAAAGCAACCGGGCCGGTTCCTGCGAAGCGTTCGTAAAGAAATGAGGAGCGTTGGCCGGGATGTTGACGGTCACTCCGGTTCGCACGGCCATTTTTTTGCCGCGAAAGGTGAATTCGATCTCGCCGGCGAGGACGGTAAAAGATTCCTCAAAGTCGTGGCGATGAGGAGGCGGCCCGCCGCCCGGCGGAATGAGCATGTCGATGAGACAGTAACGGCCCTCGGTGTCGTCGCCGCTGAGCAGAATGGTATAGGTGTCGCCCACGACCCCGAGGTGGCGAAGGCTCTGGTCGTCGTTAATATCCGCCACCGCTAGAGGGCGGAGGAGATTGTCGGCCGGGATCGGCGAGAGGGGCTGCGCGGTGATAGAATGGTGGTTCATGGTGTGTTGGCCGCGGGAACTTTCAGGGGCCAGATGAGGGGCCGGCCCAACCTGACCCTTTTGGCGTGCATGCAGTTCAAGTATCTTTTCGCTGGCCCTGGCAAATAATGGACACGAAGGTCAGTGCTGGCAATGGGCTATGACCGACTGTTATGCATTTCATTGAGGTCTTTCTTTTTGCCCCATCACTTTATATCCGTGAAATCAGGAAAGCTCAAGTCCGGCCCCACCTAGCTCTGCCTTTTTTCGTAGCGCGGTGCTTTAGCCCGCGCCAGTGCCATTCGATTAATCCTTGAGCGCGGGCTAAAGCACCGCGCTACGAAAGCGGAGTGACTTGCTAAGTACGCAAGCCACCCCCTCCGCAAAGGTCTTGCCTTTTGGCCCGGGATTGGGTTTTTTGTCCGTTTTCCCATTTCCCGATGACCCCTATTCACCTTGCGGACCTTGCCGCCGCGCCGTCGTTTGGCGTTTCGATGCTCCTGGCCCAGGCCACGCCCGCGGCCGCACCGGATGCTGGGCCCCCGGCCAGCGGTGGCGGCTACCTCGTGGTGTTGATGTACGTGATGATGTTCGGGGGCGTTTACTTTCTCATCATTGCCCCGCAGCGCAAACGCCAGAAGGAGCAGGCCAAGATGATCGAGGCCATGAAGGTCGGCGATGAAGTCATCACCACCGGGGGGATTTTGGGCACCGTCACCCAGATTAAAAGCGACCGGTGCATCGTCGAAATCGCCAAGGGCGTCCGGGTCGAAGTCCGCAAGTCCAACGTCGAAGTTCTGCCGCCACCCGCGGCGGAGAAAGTCGCATCATGAGCAGCCGTCTTTTTTGGAAATTCTTTCTCTCGGGCTTTTTCCTGGCCTGGAGCATTTATTATTTGGTGCCGCTCACCTCGACACCCTTCCCGGACTACCTGCGCTCCCACGCCACGGCCGATGCCACCGAGCTCGGCAAGAAAGTGGATGAGGCGCAGAAGCTTTACGAGCAGGCCAAGCACGACAAGGAGGCCGCCGACGCCGCCAAGGCCGCCGCCGAAAAAGCCGGCACGCCGTACCTGCCCGATTTGGCCCAGGAGAATTTCATCCAGCGCCACCGCACCTTTTTCCTCTCATTCAAGAGCCTGGCCGAGGATGACAAAGTGGACCTCTTCCAGTATTTCCCGAACTTGCGCGTGGGTGACTTGAAGAACGTCAGCCGCCGCAACGACCAGATATTGAATTACCTTCTCTCGTCCAGCATGGGGCGCATCAAGTACGGCCTGGATTTGCAGGGCGGCCTGGGCGTCACGCTTTCGTTTGACGACAAGGGCATTCCCGCGACCGCGCAGTTGAAGCAGGAGAGCATGAAGGACGTGATCAACATCATGGATCGGCGTCTCAACGGCCTCGGCGTGGCCGAGCCCATCATCCGCGCCCGGGGCGACAATTCGGTGGAAATCCAACTGCCGGGGGTGAACACCGCCGAAAACCCCGAGGCGATTGACGCCATCAAGAAACCCGCCATTCTCGAATTCCGCCGTGTGCACCGCACGATTGATGCCGCCAAATCGCCGCCGGAAAACGACCCGCTCGACTATGTGCGGATGAATCAGGAAATTCAAAACAAGGACACCGGTGAAATCATCGACGTGCCGGTGCTCGTGAGTGTCAAAAAAGACGCGGGCGGCGAGATTTTGAAGCGGGCTTTCCCGCAGACCAACCAGAGCGGCCAGCTATCCGTCGCCATGGAATTCACGCCCGAGGGCGCGAAATTCATGTACGCCTTGACCAGCGATTTGGTCCGCGACCACGCGCGTTTTGCCATTCTGCTGGACGGAAAGATTTATTCCTCCCCGGCGGTGCAGGGCGTCATCAGCGACCGCGGTGAAATCACCGGTGACTTTTCCCAGCGTGAGGCCATCGAACTCGCCAACGTGCTGAGCAATCCCCTCGAGCGTCCGCTCAAAGTGGATGCCATGTACGAAGTCAGCCCGAGCCTGGCCAAGGAGTCGGAGGACAGTTCGATCAAGGCGGGCCTGCTCGGTTCCCTGCTGGTGATTATTTTCATGGTGGCCATGTACCGCGTGGCGGGCGTGCTGTCCATCATCACGCTGGCCCTGCACATGGTCATGATTTTGGGCATCCAATCGAGCATCCACGCGACGCTCACGCTGCCCGGCGTCGCGGCCTTGGTGCTGACGATCGGCATGGCGGTGGACGCGAACATCCTCATCTACGAACGCATGCGTGAGGAACTGGACGCCGGCAAGAGCCTCGCCCACGCCCTCACCGCCGGTTTTGACCGCGCGCTGGCTTCCATCATCGACTCGAACTTCACCACCCTCATCACCTCGGTGGTGCTGATCTGGCTGGGCACCGGACCGATCAAGGGCTTCGGCGTCATTCTCGCCGTGGGCTTGGTGTCGAATTTGTTCTGCGTGCTGGTTTTCAACCAAGCCTTGCTCGAATTGGTTGTCGTCAAGGGCTGGGTCAAGACGATGCACTTCCTGCGCCTTTTCCCGGCGACGAACCTGCCGTTTTTCTCCTATCGGAAAATCGCCATCGGCATCTCGCTGGCGGTCATTCTCGTCGGTTTGGGCGGCCTCGCCTATCACGGCCAAAAATCGCTGGGCATCGACTTCCGCGGCGGCGAGGAAGTGAGCATCCAGTTTGCCCAGGAGATTCCGCTCGGCAGCATCGAGCAGACGGCCAAGACGGCCGGCATCGGCGAAGTGATCGCCACGTACCAGACGCAACTGGGCACGGGCGCGCGCACCTTGAAAATTCAGACGGAAACCAACCAGGGCAAGAAACTTTTCGACGCACTGAACAAGGCGTTCCCCGCCTCGAAGCTGGAATCGCTGGGCATCAATGTCATTCAGGGCACCGTGAGCGACGATTTGAAATGGAACGCGCTGGAGGCGCTGGCACTCTCGCTGCTCGGCGTGATGATCTACGTGGCCTTCCGTTTCGAGGTCGGCTACGCGGTGGGCGCCATCGTGGCGACGTTGCACGACGTGCTGGTCACCGTGGGGGTGTTTGTGCTGCTCGGCGGCCAGTTCACCGCGCCGATGGTCGCGGCGGTGTTGATGATCATCGGTTACTCGCTCAACGACACGGTCATCGTCTTCGACCGCGTGCGCGAGGAATTGAAGCTTAACCCGCAACTGAAGCTGGTGCAGGTGCTCGACCTCGCGGTCAATCGCACCCTCGCGCGCACGACGTTGACGAGCTTGACCACCTTCCTGGCGGCGACCTCGCTCTTCATCTTTGGCGCCGGCATGGTCAGTGACTTTGCGCTCATCTTCATGATCGGCATTCTGACCGGCACGGCGTCGTCCATCTTCATCGCCAACCCGGTGTTTTGCTGGTGGCACAAGGGCGACCGCCTGCATGTTGAGTCGCACGAATTTCTGCCGAAGTACGAGTGGGAAAAGCACTAACCGGTCGCGCTCCGTTTTCCGTGACGCGCTGGCACCATGCCTCTCCGCCGCCCGCCGTGGTTGCAGCGTTGAGCGGCGCCCTCGGGGTCAGCCCGGTGGTCGGCGGCTTGCTGGCGGCGCGAGGATTTGCGGAGACGACCGCCGCCGAGGCCTTTTTGCGGCCCCGGCTAGCGACCCTCGCCGACCCGTTTCAATTGGCGGGCGTTGAAGCCGCGGCCCAAGTGCTCGACGAGGCCGTGCGCGCCAACCGCTCCATCGTGGTCTTCGGCGATTACGATGTGGACGGCGTGACGAGCACGGCGTTATTGGTGGATTTGTTGCGCGGGTTCGGCGCCGCGCCGCGTTTTGCCGTCCCGCGCCGCCTCGACGAGGGTTACGGCTTGACGCGCGCCGCCCTCGAACGCGTGTACAAGGAAGGGCGCCCGGATATTTTTATCGCGTTGGATTGCGGGACGAATGCTGTGGAAGAAGTGGCGTGGCTGCGCGCGCAGGGCAGCGCGGTCATCATCGTGGACCACCACCGCTCCAAGTCCGCGACTCCGGCCGACTGCATCCTCATCAACCCGCAGCTCCAGGGCGAGAATCCGGCCGCGGGAGCCAATCTTTGCACGGTCGGCCTGGTGTTTAAATTGGCGCACGGGTTTTTGAAATTGCGCCGCACCGCGGGCGATGCGCGGGCCTTCGATTTAAAACTCGCCGCCGCGCTGGACCTGGTCGCCCTCGGCACAATTGCCGACCTCGTGCCGCTCACGGGCGAGAACCGCATTTTGGCGCGGCACGGCCTGCGGGTGCTGGAGAAATGCGAACGGCCCGGCCTGCGCGCGCTCTTCGCCGTCAGCGGGCTGCAACCGGGCCAGGGCCTGGCGACGTCGGATGTTTCCTATCGTTTAGGACCGCGTATTAATGCCTCGGGGCGTCTGGCCGATGCCGCGCTGCCGGTCGAGCTTTTGCTCGGCGCGGAGGCGGGCGCCTGCGCGCGAGCCGCGGAAATGCTGGAGACGTTGAACCGCGAGCGGCAGGACATCGAGCGCCAGGTGCAAATCGAGGCGGAGCAGATGGTGGAGTCCACGCAGCGCGACGCCCCGGCACTGGTGGTTTATGGGGAGAACTGGCATCCCGGCGTCGTGGGCATCGTCGCGGGCAAGCTGAGCCGCCAATACTCGCGCCCCTGCATCGTGCTTGGGCGCGAAGGGAATTTGGCCAAAGGGTCGGGCCGCAGCGTGCCCGGAATGAATTTGGTGGAAGTTTTGCAGCCATGCGCGCCCTTGCTGGCGAATTGGGGCGGGCACCCGATGGCGGTGGGCGTTTCGCTCGATAGCGCGCGCGTGGAGGAATTTCGCGCGGCCTTCAATGCCTCTGTGCGCGCCCGTCTGGCGAAGGGGGAGAGCGGCCCGGATATTTACCCGGGCGCGGAAATTTCCGCGTGGCTCGAGCCCGGTGATTTGGACGAGCGCCTGCTGGAGGAGTTGGATTTGCTGCACCCGTATGGCGAGGCAAACCCGGAGCCGGTGTTTGGCGTGCGGCAGGTGCGGCTGAAAATGGCGCCGCAGATTTTTCGCGAAGTCAATTACCGCTGCCGGGTGCCGACGGGCGGCGGCCGGGCGGTGGCGGCGGTGGCGTGGCGCAAGGCCGAACATCTGCCCCCGACCGGCGCCCCGATTGATCTCGCCGCAAAATTTCAGTGGAATTTCTGGAACGGCCGCAAACTGCCGCAAATTGAAATCCTCGACTGGCGGCTGGCTGAATAGTTACATCGCCGCCGGGCCGAGAAGTTCCGTGGCCTGGATGGAGCGCGTTTGCTTTTCCACGGGTTCGAGCGCGGGGATCTCCGTTTTGCTGCCCGCGCCGAGTTCAGTGAAGCGGCGTGCCGTGACGAGCACGCGGGTCTCGAGCGACGACACGGTTTTGTTGTAGGCCTCGACGGCTTTGTCGAGCCGGTCGCCGACGACGGCAAAATGTTCGCCCATGGTGCGCAGGCGGTCGTGCAATTCCTGCCCGAGTTCGCTGATTTCGGTGGCGTTGAGCGCGAGTGCCTCCTGCCGCCAGCCGTAGGAAACGGCCTTGAGCAGCGCGATAAGCGTGGTCGGCGTCGCCAGGATGACGCGCTGCGTGACGCCTTCTTCGATGAGCGCCGGATCTTGTTCGAGCGCCGCGCTGAAAAAAGTTTCGCCGGGGAGGAAGAGCACGACGAATTCCGGCGTGGGGTTGAATTGCTCCCAGTAGGATTTCTGGCCGAGCGCGCGGAGGTGGTCGCGAATTTGCCGCGCGTGCGTGCGCAGTTTTTCCGTGCGGCTGGCCTCGTCGGGCGCTTCCAGCGATTCGAGGTAGGCGGCCAGCGGGGCTTTGGCATCCACAACGACATTCTTGCCGCCGGGCAGTTTGACGATGAGGTCGGGGCGCAGGCGGCCGGTGTCGGTGGTGGCGGTTTGCTGCTCGAGAAAATCGCAATGCTCCATCATGCCCGCGATTTCCACGACGCGCTTGAGCTGGATTTCGCCCCAACGGCCACGGACCTGCGGCGCGCGCAGGGCCTTGACGAGGTTGCCAGTCTCGGAGCGCAACTTGTCCTGGGTTTCGGCGAGGCCGGTGAGCTGGGTGCGGATGGCCTGGTAAGCGCCCTCGCGGAGAGTTTCGAGTTCGCGCAGTTTCGTGTCGAATTTGCCCAGGGTTTCAGAGACGGGCTTGACCAGTTGGTTGATGGCCTGCTGGCGTTTGTCGAGATCGCCGCGCGCGCTCTCCTGAAATTTTTCGAGCGTGGCCTGGGCCAGTTGCAAAAACTGCTGGTTGTTCGCACTCAGGGCCTTGGCGGAGAGCGAATCGAAGGCCTCGCGCAGATTTTTCTCCGCGGCGGCGAGCAGCGCCATTTTTTCCGCGGCGGCCTCACGCTCCTTTTTTAATTCCGCCTCCAGGCCGGCCACTCGCGTCGAGGCGGCTTGGGTGGCCTCGCGTTGTTTTTGCAATTCACCCTCGGTGTCGTCCGCGCGTTTTTCCAGATTCGCGGCGCGCTCGCGCAAGGTGGCGAGTTCGGCCGCGGCGCGCCCGCGCAGCACGAGCGCGGCGATGACGGCGCCGACGGCCATGCCGAGGAGAAGATAAAGCGCCGTGGCCATGCCGCCACGCTAGCCAATGCCGCCGGGAAGAAAAGCTTGGACTTGCGCTTTTAGAGCACACGGCAATCCAAGCCGTGGAATTTCCTGAAACCTTGGTCGAAGGTGACCAAGGGAATTCCTGCCCGGAAGGCAAAGGCCGCCAAGTAAGCGTCGTTCCAGGCCGATCCGGAAGTCCTTTCCGAATTCGTCATAAAAGTCTGCCACTGGCGATCAAGGCCGGAGGGTTCATCCCGGAAGGAGGCGCCGAGGCTCTGAAAAATCTTTTCATACAAGGACCAGGCTTGTGCTGGCGTGCAGGTATTCCGGCCCATCGCATGCGAGTTGGTCAACAGCCGGAGAAAGCCTGCTTGCGTGAACCGACAGAAAACCGGTGCGGGTAAGTCGGTAAATGCCGTATGGGCCGCGTGATAATGATGGTGGTTGTCAGCGGACAAGGCCAGCCACACATTAACGTCGAAGAGAGCGTTGGTAGCTTTCGAGGTCATCAAGATCGTCGAGGAAACTCAAACTTCGCAAATCTTTGCCCTGGAGCAAAGGGCCAAGAGGGCCTTTGAAAATCGGGAAGGGGGATTTTTTTCGGCGCGGAGGCTTGGGTGGGTCTTCGTGTAAAACAGCGGTGAGTCCCTTGGCCACCAGGTCCTTGATTTTCACGCCGTCGCGCGCCGCGCGGATTTTGATCTCGCGGTACAGGGCGTCGGGAAGTTCCAAGGTGGTTTTCATGGGAAACCAGCAAACCAGAAAGCTGGGTTTCCGTCAAGGCTCAACCGGATTTTGCCTTGGGGCCAAGTACATTTCGTAGCAGGTCTCACACAACCACCTTTCTTGATCCGTGTAGCCGCTGTGCTCAGTCTCAGGTAGCGCGGAAATCTTTTTCCAACACAACGAGCAATGCGCGTGGTCCCAGCCCTTTGGAAGGATGCTACTCATCGGCGGTAACTGCTCGCCCGGCTTGATTTTTCGCAACAGAGTTACCCCGTTCCTAAGTTCCTTCACTGCATCAGCAGGTAGAAAGATTTGCTTTTGCCAAAGGGGCGAAATGTCTTCCACCAGGGCGACCTGCTTTGGGGTCCACCAGGCTTCTTTTGGAGCAGCACTCATGGTGGCGCTTTTTACACCCCGTCAATCCGCTTCGACAATTCCGCGACCAGGGCGTCCTCGCTGAGGCGGACTTGCTGGGTGGTGTCGCGGTCGCGGAGGGTGACGGTGCCGTCCTTTTCGATGGTGTCGAAATCCACGGTGACGCAGAAGGGCGTGCCGATTTCGTCCATCCGGCGGTAGCGGCGGCCGATGGCACCGGAAACGTCCCAGAACACATTCCAGCGGCGCTTGAGGCGGGCGCAGAGGGCTTCGGCGCGGGCCAGCAGCTCGGGCTTGTTTTTGACGAGTGGGAAAATACCGACCTTGTACGGCGCGAGGCGCGGGTGCAGGCGCAGGACGGTGCGCTTTTCGCCTTCGATCACGTCTTCGTAGTAGGCCGCGCAGAGGACGGCGAGCAGGATGCGGTCCACGCCAACCGCGGGCTCGATGACGTGCGGGACGACTTTGGATTTGTTGGCCTCATCGAAAAATTCGAGGGCCTTGCCGGAGAATTTCACGTGCTGCTTGAGGTCGTAGTCGCCGCGGGCGGCGATGCCCCAGAGCTCCTGCACACCGAAGGGGTAATTGAACATGATGTCTGTCGTGCCGCGCGAGTAAAACGCGAGTTTCTCCTTCGGGTGGTCGTATTCGGAAAGGTGCGAGGCGGGCAGGCCGATGGAGATGAGCCAGTTTTTGCACCAGTCGATCCACGCGCGGTGCTCCTTCTGCCAGTCGGCGTCGGGATGGATGAAGTACTCCATCTCCATCTGTTCGAATTCGCGCGAGCGGAAGATGAAGTTGCGCGGGGTGATTTCGTTGCGGAAGGAGCGGCCGATTTGCGCGATGCCGAAGGGCAGCTTCACGCGCGTGGTGTCTACCACGTTTTTGAAATTGAAGAACATGCCCTGCGCGGTCTCGGGGCGCAGGTAGGCGACGGAACTCTCGTCGGTCATCGCGCCGACGTGCGTCTGAAACATCAAATTAAACGCGCGCGGGGGCGTGAGGGAGCCTGGCTTGCCGGTGGCGGGCGAGGGGATGAGGTCGTATTCCTCGGGCTTGGCCTCGGTGTAATCGCGCAGGACGACGGGCTCGAGCGCGCCCTGTTTCGCGAGCTTGCGCTTCATGTCCAGGGCCTTGCCGTCGGCCTCGGCCTGCATGGCCGCATCCTCCAGAACGGAGACGTAGCCGATTTTTTCCCCGGCGACGATCACCGCCGCGAAATACAACTGGTCGGCACGGAAACGCTGCTTGGATTCCTTGCAATCCACCATCGGGTCGCTGAACCCCTGGATATGGCCGGAGGCCTCCCAAACCTTGGGGTGTGAAATGATGGAGCAGTCGATACCCACGACATCGTCGCGGCGGTGGACCATGTCCTCCCACCACGCGTTGCGGATGTTGCGGCGCAATTCAGCGCCGAGGGGACCGTAGTCAAAAAAGCCAGCGAGACCCCCGTAAATTTCAGACGAGGAATAGACAAAACCACGGCGTTTGCACAAGGCGACGAGGGCATCCATCGTCACCGGCACAAGCGCGGCGGGCGCCGGAGAAGGCGTTGCAGCAGGGGTGGGAGCGTCGGACATAAGCCGGCCAGTATCGCGCACCGGGCGGCGAGCGGTCAAGCCTGCGGCGGAGCGTGAAGGCGTTCGCCCTCAGGGCGCCCCAGCCGACGTTGCCGCGCTTAGCGGCGCACCAAAAGGACGACAATAATGATGACGAGGAGGAGGCCGACGGAGCCGCCGCCGATCCAGATGGCACTGGCGAGAACGGGTGAGAATAAGAGATGCATGACGTAGTTGTAGTCGAGGGTGAAGGATTCGCCCTCGCTGATGGGCTACAATACGCCATGCGCGGTGCTTTGGCGATGGGGTGTAACCCGCCGCCGAAGGGCAAGGTGGCTCGGAATATTCCTTGGCGGAAAAAATGCGGAGCAAATTGGATCAAGGCGGAGCTAGGCGGGTCGGGGACGCCCCGCCCTACCCAAATGGCAAACGCGCGGCGGAGCGCGCGTTCCGCCTTGATCACCGAACCTCCGCCATAGGCACAAACCTTCACCGTGAGCACCATAGCTTCACCTTGAGTGACCTACTTTCGCCTTGAATGGCTTACTTCCGTCTTGGACGCGAACGGCTACATCCGCCCGTTGACGGGCGTGAGGATCGGGCCCGCCCCTGGAGCACCGCCGGCACCGGTGCCGCCGCCCATGCCTGCGCCGACCCCGGCGGGATTGGGGTTGGTCACGGGTTTCTCCGCGCAGGCGGACAAAAAGAGCAAAACCAAAACGGCAGAAAGGACGAAAAGGCGTTTCATGAGGATTTGATTTACCGCAAAGGCGCGAAGGGAAAAAGAGGAATACTTAACCGCAGATTACGCAGATAAACGCAGATGCGAATGAGGGGCAGATGGGAAAGACGGGAGGAGTGGTCGCGTAGTTTTTTAATCGGCGAAAATCTGCGCCATCTGCGGTTCCTCTTTCTGGTTTTTGGTTTCCGGCTTCACGCGTGGGCCGGGGCGAGAACCATCCGGCGGCGGAGCGCGGCGGGCGGCACGAAGGCCAGCGCCATGATGGCGAGCTGGGAGGCCCAGAAGATCATCAGCCCGACAAACGTGCCGGCCATGAAGCCGTAACTGTGCAGACCCACGCCGAGGAGATTCACGCCGAGGCCGGACCACGCGGTCACGATATTGCCGCCAACGGCGAGGGCCATTTGCGTGCGTTCGGTGACGAGCTTGCCCCAGCGCGCATGCAGGAAAATCGCGCACCAGAGGACGATGAGCAGCGCGCCGTTTTCCTTCGGGTCCCAGCCCCAGAAGCGGCCCCAGCTTTGGTCGGCCCAGATGCCGCCGAGCATCGTGCCGAC
>CAZLRH010000020.1:0-65481 GCA_964562015.1 uncultured Opitutales bacterium
TTGCCGTCAATGCGGTAACGGATGACCAGCACGTCCTTGCCCGGCTCAAAGTGAATGTCCGTCGAACGGTCCTTGACGGCCTGGCCGATGACATCGTTGACGAAGCGAATGATGGCCGCATTTTCGTCCTCTTCCTCTTCTTCCTCCTGGTCGGCCATGCCTTCGAGGTTCGACTCGTCCAGGCTGCCCGAACCCACGCCGAAGCTCTGCGTGATGGTCTTGGAAATGTATTCCGGCGAGCCGAGGTGCCAGCGCGGGCGCTTGCCGCAAACCGCGCGCACCCAGGCATCCCAATGCGGCTCAGGCGGCCAGACGGTGACGAGCGAAATTTCATCCAGCGGCGCGTTTTCCGCCTTGATCGGCAGGCACTGGTACTCGTGAATCAGGCGCAGCGGCACAGTCTTGGTCGGGTCCGGCGCGACTTCAAATTTGTCCAGCACCGGCAGGTGGCTCAAACTCCCGAGGCGGTTTAACACCTCGCCGGGCGAAGTGCTGGTAAACTCCGCCACGCGGCGCGAGCGTTCCGCGAGCGGGGTCTCGCGCAGGGCATTTTGCTGTTCGTCATCGAGACGCGACAACCAGTCGGTCAGGGCGTGGGAGGCAGGTGCGACCATGGGGAAAAGAGGATGGTAAAATGAAGGATTAGGGCCGTCCCACTGGGCGGGCGGCTCGACTCGACTGAAAAAATGTTCTTGGGTACGGCTGCAACTTAGCCGCCCGTGGGTTGCACGATGCGATTGCGCGTGGCGCCACCACCGAGGCCGGTCGTACCGATGCCACCACCGCCGATGCCGCCACCGGTTGCCGGTTGGGCATAGGCACCGCCACCCGTGTAACCGCCGCCACCCGTGTAGCCGCCAGTTGCACCACCTTGAGCAGCGCCGAAACCGGTTGTACCGCCGCCGACCGCCCCACCAGCTGCAGCACCACCGGCACCAAAGCCGCCGCCGGCTCCGCCGCCTGCGCCACCGCCACCACCACCGCGGCGACCGCCACCACCGCCGCCAGCACCAGCCCCAGCGCCTGCGCCGCCGCCCGCGCCAGCGTTGCCGCCACCGCCGCCCGCACCAGCGTTGCCACCACCGCCACCACCGCGACGGCCACCACCACCATTGGCGTTTTGCGCATTGATGGGTACACCGGCAGCGCCACCACCAAAGCCTCCGGCACCGCCACCGCCGCCGGGACCACCACCACCAAAGCCGCCACCACCACCACCGCGACGACCGCCGGTTGCACCAGTGCTCAAAATGACTTGCGGGGCGCTGGCACCGCCACCGGCGCCGACCGGCCCGCCTCCGCCCGCCAAGGGACGGGGATCGGGCGTGGCCATCGGAACCTCCTGCACGCGGCCATTGACCCGCACGGAGATATTGCCCGTGGAGGCCATGCTCGCATAATTCTCAATGCTGATGGGCTGGGAAGTGTCGCCCGGACGCACCCAGTAGCTCTTGCGGGCCCGGGTGTCGAAAAAATTGAACTCAATAAACGGCCCTTCCTGGGTAAAACCGCGAAACTGCAGCGTCAGCGGGGTCTGTGGCACATTCGGCCCGCGGGTCACGGGCACCACCGCCGTGGGCTCCTTAAAACCCTCCGGCACAAACGGGGAACCGGGGTCATCCGCCACCAAAGTTGCCGACCCGGTCGGGGGCTGCGCTTGCGCATGGACAGGAGCGGCACCAACCAACACACCCAAGGCCGAAAAGACGGCGAGGCGGCGAGCAGACAGGAGGGGAAATGAGGTGACGGTTTTCATCTTAATGATGGGGTAAACCCGCGGGGGTGGCAGATTGTTTCGACAAAGATGTGTCCAGCTCCGGCGGTGCGACGACGTAGCCGTTTTGAAGGTAATCGACCACGGACTTGCTGGCAAGCGAATGCGTGGCAGTTTCCTTCGCGATGACATCGGCGCTGTTCGCCCCGCCCACCACGGTGGGTTTGACGAAAAGGATGAGTTCGGTTACCTGGTCCGATTCCAAAACCGGCCGGAACAGTTCGCCAATCAACGGAATGTCACCCAGCAGGAAGACCTTGCTGTTGGTCTTGTGGTGCTCAGTGGTCTGCAGTCCGCCCAGCACCAGCACGTCACCGTCATGCACGCTGACAAAGGTGGTCGCCACGCGACTGCCGATGATGGGCTGATCCACTCCATTGATGGATTGCTCCGAGACAATGTTTTGCGCCGTTTGCGAAATATTCATCTGGATCACGCCGTTGGCCCCGACCATCGGGGTCACAATTAGAGTAATACCAATGGACTGGTAGGTAATCGTGCTGGTGACATTGTTGCCCACGGCTGCCGGGTTGATCGTGCCCGTCGTGGTGCTGGACAGAATCGGCCGGTTCTCGGTCACTGAGATGGTGGCCTGGCGGTTGTGGGTGGTGGTAATCGCAGGCGCGGACAGCACCCGGACTTTGCTATTTGACGAAGCAACATTGAACACGGCGTCCAAGCCGAAATTCGTGATGGAGCCTTGCAGCGTGAAAGCGGGAGCCGTGGCGTTGGGCGGGGCTCCTACACCGGTCGTGAAATTGACATCATGCGGGCCGCCAACGCCGCCGGCGGTGGTCGTGCCGTTGCCCGCCGCGAAGTGATAATCCAAGCCAAAGCTGGACAGACCGCTGACCTGACCGGAGGAAAGGGTGACTTCGGTAATGACGACCTCGATGCGGACTTGCGCCAGCACGGTGTCAATTTTGTCGATCAGCGAGCCGATTTGCTTGATGTCGGACGGCGTGCCGTAAACGACGATGGAATTGCTGCGGTCATCCGGCACGATGGTGACGTACGGGCTGAATTGCTGGTCGCGCGCCGACTCCGTGGCCGAAGTGGTGATGGCCGCCACGGTCGGGGGCACGAAAACCGCGCCGCCGCCGGCACCGGGGAACACACCGCCGCCGCCGCCCGCCACGCCGCCCGCCGCCGCGCCACCGCGGCCGCCGCGCGCGCCCGTGGCGCCAGCACCTCCGGTGGTCGCAGTCTGCTGCTGGCCGGTCACGACCTGGCGCAGGATGGTCGCCAAGGGAGTGGCGTCGGCCTGCTTGATGGAAAATACTTCGGAGCGCGTGAGCGGATCCACGTCGATGTCCATCTTATCAATCAAATCCTTGATCATGCCGCTATTGCCCTTCGGGGTGATGACAAGAATCTGGTTCGTGCGGTCATCTTCGATAAAGCTCGCGGTCGAAACATACTTCAGCAACGGAGCGGTCGGGCCGCCGCGACCACCCGCGTTGGTGGTAAGCGCCTGCAAATGCGTGAGGACGTCCGAGGCTTTCGCGTTTTTCAGTTGCACAAAGAGGAAGTCTTCCAGCACTTCGGCCGGCACATCGGCCCGCTTCAAGATGGTGCTGGCGCGGTTCAAATTCATCTGCGTATCCGTGATGAACAGGTCGTTGGAGCGCTGGAAAACAATCAGCGCCGCCAAGGGGCTGACAAACGGCGTCAAAATCGTCGCCGCATCGTCCGCGGTCATGTGCTCGATATGGAAGAACATGCCGTACACGTTCTGATTGGCGGGCTCCTGGAGGGTGGCGTTGGTGGCCAGCGCCGTGCTGTTGCCATTCAGGGTGTTGGTGCCGGGAACGGCGCGGATAAAGTGATCATCCATCGGCAGGAGGATGATTTTATTCATCGTCAGCAGGGTTTCCAAACCTTGGAGAACCTCGGAGCGCGGGAGTTTGCGCACGCCGCCCGTGGCATCCGAGCCAGTCGAGAAATTCAGCCGCGAGGCGGGGACGTTGGCGTCCTGCAAAATGATCTTGCCGGTATTGCGCTCAATCCAGTGAAACGCATCCGAGGCGGTGAAGTCCACCAGCACAAACGCCACCGGGAAATCGGGATTCGGGGTCACGCCGTCGGCGAGAAAATCGTGCGTCGTATCCGGACCCGTGGCTGGAACTGCCGCCACTGCCGCGGCATCAGGAGCCCCGGCAATCGCACCCGCCACATTCGGGCCGGGGCCAGCCGCTGCGCCCGGAGCCACGACTGCGGCGCCAGGATCGGCCGCCGGGGTGGCGATACCCGTTGCGGCAGCATCGGTTGAGCCAGCAGCTGCCGCCGGAGCGACCAAGGGCGTGCCCGCCGTTACCGCTGCGGCATCGGGCGCCGGATAAACGGTTGCACCCGGAGGCAAGGTGGTGGGCGTACCCGGAGCCACGTTATTATTGCCCCCGCGGCCGCGACGTCCACCGCCGCCACCGCCACCAAATCCACCGCCGCCAAAGCCACCACCACCGCCCGCAGGAGCTGCTCCCGCGGCGGCCGGCGCATTCGGGTCGGTCGGCACTGCGGCAGGCTGGGGAACGGCCCCGCGACCGCCGCGACGTCCACCGCCGCCGCCACCACCGCCTTGGCCATGGGCCGTTGAACTTGCGGCCAGCACCAGCACCAAGGCGAGCGCGGCAAATTTTGAAACCCGGCGCAGCGCCAGGACAGGGGAGATCGGGGACATGGACATGTAGGTAAAGGAGTAAGGGATTAAACCGGGGTAAGGCGTGACCGTTGCAGTTGAATTTAGTGACCGGCCGCCGCGGCCACGGCGGATTTAACGTCGGTCGTTTTAAGTTCCAGCGAACTGATTTTCATCGTGGCATTGACGAGGAAAGGGTTGACCCGGTCGGGCGTCAGCGTGAAATCCTCAAACTTGAGGTAGGGGCTCAATTCCCCGATGCTGTGGGAGAATTTGATCAGGGGCAGCAGTTTGACGCGCTGAAACCGGACATCCACGCTGTTCACGTTGAACAGCTTGTCATTGCCGTTGCCGCGCAACTGCTGCAACTGGGGCACGATTTCGGCTTCGGTGGCGAAGGTGTTGACCGTGGTCGTCAGCTTGTTCGAATTGTAGGTCTTGGCCGGGCTGAAATCGCGCAATTCCTTTTCCAGGCCGCTTTGGGTGCTGGCCGCGATGTCGAGCTTCGCCTGCTGGGCGGCCAGGGCGATCTTGGAATTGCTGAGGTCGGTGCGGAGCGTTTTGAACTGGCGGCCCACCACGCTAAGCCAAATCACCACGATGACCCACGCGGTGCCCACCAGCATGGTCCGCTGGCGGAGCGGGGCGGCTTCGTACCAACTTTTGATGGAATTCAAGAAAGACATGAGAGGGGTGACGGCAGCGGTGAAAAATGAGAGAGGGGATTATTGTCCGGCGGCCGCATCAGCAGCCGCAGGATCAGGGGCCGCCACGACGGGCGCCGAGCGGTAAACCGCCGGGCCGGAAGGCGCGGCGGGAGGAGGCGGCGCAGCGGGTGCGGCCGCCGCCGCATTCGGGTCGACGCCTTGAACGAAGTCGGTGGGCGGGGGACCGCCGCGACCGCCAAAGCCATTAGGCCCGCCACCTTGAAAATTTCCCGGACCGGGTCCGCCCGGACCGCCCGGGCCACCGGGACCAAAATTACCCGCCGTGGCGTCGTCCGCGGGGCCCGGCAATTCCGGCTGGGCGGGCGCTTCCGGTTCCGGCGGGGGCGGCGGCGGTGGCGGCTTGGGCACATCTTCCATCGCCATGTCGCGGTTGAACTTGAAATTGAGCTTAAACGTCTGCTTCCCGTTGCGCAGTTGCGTATTGGAAATGTTGCCCGCCCCCAGCTTCGTCGTCTGCAAGTCCTTCATGTACTCGTCGGTCAGGGACGGATCAGGCGAGCTGGCGTCGGCGGAGAAAATGTTGCCGTCCTTGAGATTGATATTGGAAAACACAATCTTCGGCGGGCGGTTGGCGTTGATGGCGCCGATGGCCTCGAACGGGCGCAGGGGGTTGGCCGTGAAGGATTTGATTTTATCCAGCAGCTTCAGATTGTTGTCCACATCCTCGACCGCCTTGGCCTGGTCGCGGAATTTGCCCTGCCCGTGTTTGACGTAAATATTGCCCACGACCCAGCCCAATTGCAGGATGAAGAGAATCGCCGCGGCCGCGCCAGCCGCTTTCAGGCCGAGGCTGGTCAGGCGCAACGAGCGCCGGCGGGTCTGCTCCGTCGTGCGGAACTGGTTGTCGCGCATGTCGGCCGTCCAAAGGGCGGCGGGCGACGCGGGGGCTTTGCCGTTTTGGCGCGTGGGCGCGGCGGCGGCATCGGTGTAAAAATCGTAGCTGATGGTCAGGCGGTCGCGGGCGCCGACTTTGGCTTCGGGGTGGGCAAGCAGGCCGTCGGCCGCTTCGGCCCGCGCATTCGGGAACAGGCGCTTGATGAGATTTTCCCGGGCCGCAAACGCCGCGGCGGGCGTGCTTTCGGTAAGGCCTTCGACTTCGATGCGGTCGGGTGTCGTCTGCCCCGCCGGATAATGCACGGCCGCCACGCCCAAGCCGTCCCAAATAAACACCCACTTTGGCGCGCCATCCGCAGGCGCCGCCGCATAAAACGACGGCAGCACATGGAGGTACGACGGATCCGGATCCAGCTTTTCCGCCGCCAGGCGCTCGTGCGCCGCGGCATACAAAATAATTTGCGGTGAATTTTCCTCGCGCAAATAACCCCAGGCCAGTTGCTCCAGGGGTATCGGCGACAAGCCTTCCATCGTCACCTCCGCGAAGCCTTGCAGTTCGTTCGCCTGCATACCTTCGGGCAGTGTCTCCACTTGCACGAAAAGGAAAGGCGTCGGGATGAACAGCACCGGTGGCGGAGGGGCCAGATTTTCCGAGGCCGCCGGAGCGGTGATATCAGTGATGGGGTCGTTGGACACGGGGAAAAGAGAATATCAGGCGAATAAAGGTGGGCTGACAATCCTATTTCACTAAACAAGCGGAGCGGCGTAAAAAGTCATCGGGGAGGCCAAACCCGCCGACGGCGGGAAAGTTGCACGACAGCGGGGGAATTGCGCGGGTTGGGCGAAAAAACACGATCATTCGTAAGTGGTATTTTCGCCGATGGCGATAATTTGAAAGGGGTATTGGGTGGAAGTGGAAGTGGGAATCGTGGTGTTGCCCGTGCCGCCCGCGGTGCCAGTGGGGCTGGCGCTGCCGGTCGCACTGGTGCCCAAGGGCACCCCCGTGCCAGCTTTGCGCGCTTGCACCAGCGCACTGAGCAGGAAATGCGCGTCACCCCAAGAGGCATCGACGTCAATTTTTAGGAGTTTAGCCTGAAAGCCAATGCGCGCGGCCGTGCCGGTGCCGAGGCCGCCGCCACCAGCCGCGCCACCCAAGCCGCCGTTAGCAGGAGTGCCAGCGCCGCCTGCGCCCGCGCCAATGCCGCCACGTCCGCCGCCCGCGTTGCCGCCGCCACCACCGCGACGTCCACCACCGCCGCCACCGCCGGCTGCGCCACCGCCGCCACCACCAAAACCACCGCCACCACCACCACCACCGGCACCACCAAAGCCACCACCGCCACCACCACCACGACGGCCACCACCACCGCCACCACCGCCAAAGCCGCCGCCGCCGCCGAAGCCACCGCCTCCTCCGGCACCTCCGCGGCCACCACCTCCGCCACCGCCTGCGCCGCCGAAGCCACCACCACCACCGCCAAAGCCTCCGCCACCGCCGCCGATGCCACCTCCGCCACCACCGCCCACGCCTCCGCCACCGGCGCCGCCAGCACCACCTGCTCCACCAGCTCCGCCCGCGCCGCCTGCGCCGCCGGCACCACCTGCGCCGCCGCCACGTTGCATGGGGATGCGCGTCGTGGTGCTGGTCGTGGAGGACGGTGCAGAAACGATCGCCGCCTCGGGCTGCATGTAGACTGTATTAGTCTTGGCCGAAACCACGGCACTGGCCGGTTCAATGTAAAAACGAGGAATAATGGCTGCTCCGCCGCCGCCGCCAAAGCCGCCGCGGCCTCCGGGATTGCCGGTCGGGCCGCCGCCTGGACCGCCACCGCCTGGACCTCCACCGCCTTGGCCGCCCCGGCCGCCACCACCACCGCCGCCACCGCCACCGCCAAAGCCACCGCCGCCACCGCCAAAGCCACCACCGCCCCCGCCATTGCCCCCACCACCGCCGCCACCGTTGCCACCACGGCCGCCACCGCCAGCGTTACCACCACCTTGGCCGCCAGCGTTGCCACCGCCCTGACCTCCGGCATTGCCGCCCGTGCCTGTCGTATTGCCACCACCCGTGGTATTGCCCGAGGTGTCACCGGTGGTGCCATTGCCGCCGAGGTTGGTCGCGCCGGTGCTGATGACGCCCGCGGCCGTCATTTCGTCGCTATTGCGGATCAGCAAGTCGTCCGCGGTGCCGTTGATGCCGTCAGTGCCCACGCGGTAGGCGAGCAGGGTGTCTTGATTGATTTGGTTGAGATTGCCGTAAACCTGGATGAGTTCATCCGGCGCGGTGTTCAAATTCACGGTGCCGCCATTGTCGAGCAGGGTCACCATCTTGCGGAAGGTGGCGTATGCAGGGGTCGGCTGGCCGGTTTCATCCCAAAAAAGTTTGTCCCAAGCCTTGATATAGCGAAATTCGTCGTAGGATTTGATGGGCCGGTTGGGCGGGATTGGGGCGGTGTCGCCGCCGAGCAACTGATAGTAATCCTTTTCCGCGCCGAGCACGCGCGCGTTGTCGTCGGCGTCCGTCCAGTCGCGGAAGGTGTCAATCAACTCGCCGGTGTCGGTGGAGTCCACGCCGCAAACTTGAAGGACACCGCGCAATTCATCGTCGGTGATGGTGATCAGGGAAAGGTGGCTGTTCTCGTCCTTGATGGTGACCTTGATGTCCATGCCGGCCGGGGGCACGAAGCTGGGGGCCTGCAGGAGCGGATCGGTGCCCCAGCCCTGGCTCGGGCCATACAAGCCGTAGTCGAGCGTCGCATATTCGTTCAAAACGCCGAGCGTGGTTTCCAGGGCGGAATAGGCGGCCAGGCGCAGCGGTTCGCGGGCGACGTACTGGCCGCGGATGAGGACTTCCTTGCGCGTGAGGTCCAGAAACACCGTGATGACAATCGACAAAAGCATCACCAGCCCCAGGACGATGATCAAAATCGCCCCCTTGGGCCGGCGCATCGCGCGCGGTCGCATCCAGCGAGCGAGAAAAGGGGGACGGGGTGACATGGCGGGAGAGTCCAATTTTATTTAAGCAAAACGGGGAGGGCAAGCCGCGGGAGCGTGCGGCCAAGGGTAGAAACCCCGGTTTTCGCGAAAAGTAAGGGAGAGAATAATGACAGTTTTTTAATAAATGGGGACGGTCGTCTGGCTGGGCGGAATGGAAATCGACATGGTTTCCGATTTGCCCTCCATGTTAAAGGTCAGCTCAATGTACTCCGGCAGGTTGTAGGTGCCCGTCGTCGGGTCTTTGAGCGGGGTATCAGTCTCGGACCAGGTGTTGGAGAGCGAATCGTAATAATGATAGGCCATTTTCGTGACCAGGGACGAAAGGACGGTGCGCTGCAGGGCGGTCGGGTCGAGCTGCTTTTGGGTGTCCGTCTGCCAGATGATGGACAGTCCTTCGCCGGGCTTGAAGTAAAGCCAGGCCGTGGACGGAGGGCGCGGGCCGTTTTCCCACACGAGCAGGGGATTATCGTCATCCACGCGAAACGTCAGGTACGGGTCGGTGGCCGCGTCAACCGTCGGCGGCCAGCCCCAGATGATGTTTTTCGTTTTGTTTTGGGCGTTGGCCGGGCGTCCGCCGAGGGTCGCGCCGCCGATGGTGGAATTGCCCGTTGTATTACCGCCGGAGGTGTTTCCACCCGTCGTGTTGCCGCCGGTGGTATTGCCCGCCGTCGCGCTGGGGAGACCGATGTTGCCGCCGCCGAGCAAACCTCCGCCCGTGGTGGTGTTGGTCGGCGGGGTGGTCGCCTGGGAAAAGAAGTAATTGACCATCGCGACCACGCCGAGCTTGTGGTGATTCAGGCCCGGGTCGTTTTGCGTTTGCGTCAGCAGGCCGAAGGCGGAAAAGACAAACACCGCGCCGCCAATGATCACCAACGTCGAAAGGCTGATGGCGAGGAGAATTTCCACCAGCGTAAAGCCGGACCGGCCCGACGGACCGGCGGCGAACGCACGGGGGCGCGAGAAATGAGGGGAAGGGCGGCGCATCGGGGTTACGGCCAGACTTGGGTGGTCCGGACCTTGGCAAGGGCTTCTTTGCGGTCCTGTAAAATGGTAGAGCGGTCGTCCGCCACCGACCAGGACGGGCGCAGCAGATAATAGATGTTGCTTTGCTTTTCCTCCTCGACGGCGCCGTCGCTGGGCAGCTCAATGCCCATGGTTACCTTGAACAGGTCGGCGGTGGTGGTCGGTTCGACGGCGGCGGTCCACTGGGCTTCGCCTGTTTTCGTCTGCATGGTGCCACCTTGGGTAAAGGTGTCGATATCCGTCGTGGCGCTTTGGGCCAGCAAGGCGCGGCGGACAAAGGCGAATTCCTGTTCGCGGCCTTCCTTGACGTCCATGATTTCCAGCGTGCGCAAGGCGTTGTTGGCCGCCTGGGCCAGGCCGCCGATGGCCAGCACAAACAACGCGAGCGCGACCAGCGTCTCGGGCAGGGTAAAGGCGGATTGGCGGCGGCGGCGTTTCACAGGACGAAAAGGGGCCAGGGCATTAAAGAATCAGGGAGCTTTCCTTCGGGGGCTCGCCCTCCGAAAAGGCGTCCAGAAAGATTTCCTGGTCGGCTTGCACACCGACTTTGAGGGTGATGCGGACGGGCGTCGAGGTGCCCGTAGAGTGAAAGACGAGATGGTCCTGGTCATTCTTGGAGAATTGGGGGTCCCCGTGGATGTCCGAGGTGAGGTCGGTAAGCGGCAAAATCGGCGTGAAGGTGATTTCCACTTTATCGAGGTCGGGATCGAGCTTGGTGGGGATTTCGGCGAGGGTGGAGCCCGTCATCAAGTCGGTGATCACGAAGACCGACCTTTCCTTGTCGAACGCGAGATTGGTGCTGCGTTTGGAGGTGAGGGATTGAAACCGGGCCTCGCGGATGGCATCGCGCAACACCACTTGGATGGGAAACTTGTCTATTCCGCCCGAAATCCCCACGAAATTCGTCACCACTAGGCCGGTGACCAGCAGGATCAGGCAGATGGCGATGAGGATTTCCGTGAGGGTGAACGCCCGCGCGCCGAAGCCGGAAACCACGCGCCCGCGCACGAGGGCGCGGGCGTGGGCCCGCGAACGGGCTAAACACGGGCCGGAAAAAACCGGCCGGCTGGAAGGGGATTCAATCACGGAGTCCAGTTGGTGATATCGTCGGCATCGCCGTCAATTTTGTTGGGTCCGGCGGACCAGGCATCATAGCTGCCGGAGCGATGGGTGCCCGGATAGGCGTAATGATATTCCGTACCCCAGGGATCCTTCGGTACTTCGGTCTGTTGCAGGTAGGGCCCGCGCCAGCCGCTGACGCCCTCGGGGGCGACGATGAGGGCCTTCAGGCCCTGCTCCGTGGTCGGAAAAGTGCCGGTGGTCGTGCGGTACGCCATCAGCGGCGTGTCGATGACCGAGGTGACGAAGCTTTTGGCCACGTCCGTCTGGCCGCCCGTCAGGATGGTGCCCAAGTTGGCGACGGCCAAGGCGACGACGGCCACGATCAGCGCGATGGCGATCAGAATTTCCGTCAGGGTAAAACCGCTAGCGGCGTGCCGGACGCGCGCAGCGCTCCGACGAGGGGTGAGGGAGGAGTGATTCATGGGTAAAACTAAATTGGTTAGTGTGGGGGAAAACAATCTTTATTTGAGTGGGGCGCGCGGTCGTCGTCCGGGAGGACCTGGAAAAGCGACGGTAGTGGGAGAGTAGGGCAGGCGTTTACCAGTTGCCAATGTCGTCCGCCGTGCCTTCGATTTTGTCGGGCCCGAGGGACCACAAATCATATCCGTCGGGATTCTTCACGCCGGGGAAACGGTAGCGGTACTCGACGCCCCACGGGTCTTTCGGCACATCCTTGGTGGTGACGTACGGGCCTTTCCAGCCCATCTTGCTCATGGGTTGGGTAATGAGGGCCTTCAGGCCTTCATCGGTCGAGGGGAAGCTGCCGGTGTTGTTGCGATAATTGAGCAGCGGCGTTTGCATCGTGTCGCTGATAAAGGATTTCACGATGTCCTGATTGCCGCCATTGGATACGGCGATCAAGTTGGTGACCGAGAGCGTCACCACGGCGACGATGAGCGCGATGGCGATGAGAATCTCGGTGAGGGTGAAGCCGCGCGGGGACCGCAGGCGGCGGGAAAGAGTGCGAGTGTTCATGGCGATAAGAATTTGTGGGTGATTGAGTTGGCCGCACTGGGGTGCGGTGGAATATCCGTGATTGTCAGTGGAAACACGCGGGGCCTGCGTAAGTTGCAAACCAAGCGGCGGAAAAACGCCGGAAAGCGGATGGGCGAATTTCCCGCGAGCGGAGCGCGCGTATTATGAATAAACTGTAATCTTAATTGGACACCTGCGCTGGGTGCGAGTTCCGCCGCCGCCATTGGCTTTCGCCCGAATAATCTTGCGCGGGCGGGCGTTTGGGTTAGCGATGCGAGGCTCCTTTTATGCACGCTGATTCGCCCGCAGTGCAGGTCGAGGGCCTCGTCAAAAATTATGACCAAGTCGAGGCGTTGCGCGGCATTGACCTGACGATCAAGACCGGCGAGATGTTCGCTTTGCTGGGCCCCAATGGCGCGGGCAAGACCACGCTTTTTTCCATCCTCGCCACCTTGCGCGCGCCGACGGCCGGCCGCGCCCTCGTGCATGGCCGCGATGTGACGATCGAGCGCGACGCCGTGCGGCGCGACATCGGCATCGTCTTTCAGGAGCCCGCCATCGAGCAGCGTCTCACCGTGCGCGACAACCTGCGCCTCATGGGCCGCTTGTATGGTTTGAAATCCGGCGAGGTCAATGCGCGCGCGGAAAAATTGCTCGGAGATTTAAATCTGGCCGAGGCCGCGGATCGGCCGGCGGAAAAATTGTCGGGCGGGCAGCGCCGGCGGGTCGAGCTCGCGCGCGCGCTGGTCACCGATCCGCGGGTATTATTTCTTGATGAAGCGACGCTGGGGCTGGACGTCGATGCGCGCCGCAGTTTTTGGAAACACGTGCGCGGCCTGCTCAACGCGGGCCGCTCCGTGGTCTTTGCCACGCACTACATGGAGGAAGCCGAAGTGGCCGACCGCATCGCGCTGATTGCCCAAGGGAAAATTGTGGCGCTCGACACCCCGCGCGCGCTGAAAGCCCGCCTCGGCGGCGGCATCATTCGCTTGCAAACCGTGGACGACGCGCAGGCGAGCGCGTGGCTGGCGGACAAGGGTTACGCGCCGCTGCCCGGCGGCAACGGCATCATGCTCGAACAAAACGACCCGGCCGGCGTGGTGCCCGTGCTCCTGCGCGATTTGCCGGTGAAGGTTGTGCGCGTCGAAGTGCACGAGCCGAGCCTTGAAGATGTGTTTCTCAAACTCACCGGGCGCGGTCTCGTAGAGGAGGCCGGTTCCGGGCGCAACGGAGGAGGCGATTCATGAACGGATTATTGGCCATCATCTTTTTGGATATGAAACGGTTCTGGCTGGACCGGGTGCGACTGTTTGCGGGTTTGCTCCAACCGTTGCTCTACCTGTTCGTGCTCGGCGGCGGCATCGGGGCGAGTTCGGTGCAAGGCGGAGCATTTTACCGCAGCTTTATTTTTCCCGGCGTCGTTTGTTTGGCCATGCTTTTCACGGCGACTTTTGCTGCCATTGTCATCGTGTTCGACCGGCAGGTTGGATTTTTCAAGGCCGTGCTGGTGTCGCCGGTGTCGCGCACGGCCATCGGGGTGGGGAAGGTTATTTCCGGGGCGATGCAGGCGATGGTGCAAGGATTGATTCTCCTGTTGTTTGCGCCGCTGGCGGGCGTGTCGCTCAGCTTTTTCTCCGTGCTGGAAACCGTGGTGGCCATGGCGCTGGTGGCCATGACTTTTTCCGCCATCGGCGTGGCACTCGCCTCGCGTTTTCGCTCGACCACGGTGTTTCCCATCATGACCAACGCGGTGCTGCTGCCAATGTTCTTCCTCTCGGGCGCCATGTTTCCGCTCGATCGCGCGCCGGCCTGGATGAAAAAATTGGCACATCTCGACCCCGTGGCCTACGGCGTGGACCTCATGCGCCAAGCCCTGCTCGGACAGACTTCCGCCTTTTTCCCGCTGTGGTTGGATGTGTTGGTGCTCGTGGCCGCAACCTGTTTATTGAGCTGGGCGGCGGTGCGGGTGTTTGCCCGCGGAGAGGAAACCGGCCTCGGGGCCACGCAGTTTCCGTGGCGAAGGTAGCGAGGAAGTCGCCTGACCCTTCGGCGTCAGAGTCCTTAGTCAAAGGTGGAGTCAAAATAGAAAATGCTGGATGACTTATTGGGAAGAATTAAATATTTATTTGAGCCAGTGTGGCTGTCATGATCAAAGGTGAATTTTTGGAAGGCGCGAGCCGGTACGTTGGCGTCTTGAGACCACCAGCCTGGCGCAATTTGACGGATGGATTCGACTTCGGTTGCAGAAATTTCAGTGTAACCCTCGGCGAGCAGCTTATCTCGGAAGGCTAAGGGTGCTTCAAAGGCTAAAAAAGTCTTTTCTCCATCCCAGCCCGGCCGATAAGAGCCGCGTAATTGAGAAAACTCCGTCGAGGGGGATAGGCCGAATTCCGCTTTAAACAAGGCCGAGGGCCGCATTGCGTTTATATAAAATGCAATGAGCACGAATGATGCTAGCGAAGGCAAAGAGCCCAGAATCATCCATAGCTTGGACTTGCGGATAAGGCCAAAGAGGATCAGGCACCAGCCAGCCAAAATGACCAGGCACCAAAGGGCGAACGCCGCTTGGATGAGATAAATAATCAGTAATTTTCCACCGCCCATGATTTAATCAATTGCTCCATGTTAGGGCCGGCAAAAATCAAATTGCAACAGGAGACTTCATTTGGTGTGGCGCTAGCGGGGTCTCATTAATGCTCGCGTTTTTAGGCGGCGGGCGTCACCTTTCCGTTTCCTCCCCGAAGCCATGCGCCACCTGCGTTATTTGTCCATCCTGCTGCTGGCAGCGGGGTTGCGGCTGGCGGCCACGACAGCCGTAGGGGCCGACGCTCCGCCGGTCTTGCCGCCGGGCATGATGGCCTTGAGCGACGTCAAGCCGGGCATGAAAGGCGAATGGCGCACGGTGGTGCAGGGCAGCACCGTGCAGACGTTTCAACTCGAAGTGCTCGGCGTGATGGAGAATTTCAACGCGCCGAAACTTTCCATCATCATTTGCCAGGCGACCGACCCGAGCCAGATTGAGAACGGCCCCGTGCAGGGCATGAGTGGCAGCCCAGTATATATAGACGGTAAGCTGGTGGGCGCGTATGCGTACGGCTTCACGCAGTCCAAAGACCAGGCCATCATTGGCGTCACGCCCATCCAGGAAATGCTGGAAGTATTTGACGCGCCCGCGTCGCTGCCCTTGCCGGGCCGGCCCGCGCCGATGCGCGTCACGGCGTCTAGTGACAAGGATAATGCCTCCCTGGCCGAGGACAATTTGCCGCCGCGGGGCATGGTTCCCACGATGTCGGGCCTCGGCGGCTGGCACATCACTCAGGGGGCGGAACGGCTCGGCGGCCAGGATCTCGCGGCGGCGATGAAGCCTCTGCCCACGCCTTTGTTCGCCAGCGGAATTTCGACTCACACGCTCGCGGCGCTGCGCGGAGAATATGAAAAGCGCGGCTTGCAAGTCATGCAGGTGCCGGGCGGATCCTCGACGACGGGTGGGCCGACGGCGGCCTCGCTCGAGCCCGGCAGCGCCATCGGTGTTTCGCTGCTCACGGGCGATTTCGCCATCAGCGGCGTGGGCACGCTCACGTGGCGCGACGGCGACCGGCTCCTCGCGTTCGGGCATCCGATGTTCGGTTTCGGCCCGGTGGATTTGCCGATGACGACCGCGGAAGTCATCACGGTGGTGCGCAGCCTGGATTCGTCTTTCAAACTCGCGAACACGGGCCCCGTGGTCGGGACGATTTCGCAGGATCGCTTGACGGGAATTTCCGGCAAGCTGGGCGAGATTCCGCCGATGACTTCCTTTCACACCCGCGTTACCGGAGCGGACGGCAAGGTGCGCAATTTCCAAGGCCAATTGTGGCAGAACCGCGAAATGACGCCGCTGCTCGGCGCAACCGGTCTGCTCGAATCACTCAGCTCGTCCATCCTTTCCGAGCAGCAGCAGACTTTTTTCGTCTCGGCCACGCTCGACATCGAGGGCTTTCCGCCAGTGAAAATCAACCAAGTGGCGAGCGGGCAGGGCGGGGCGACCGACGTGGCCCTTGGCTTTCTCCGCCAATACACGCAATTGCTGGACAACCCGTTTGCGACGCCGCATGTGCGCGCGGTGGATTTCGAGGTGCGCCTCAGTGACAAATGGCTGCTGAGCACCCTCGAGGAAGTGCGCGTTGAAAACGGCCCCGTGCGCGCGGGCGACATTTTGCACGTCACGCTCGTATTTGCGAATTACCTCAACATCTCGACCCAACACACCCTTGAGGTTCCCATCCCGGCCAGTGCCGCCGGGGAAACGCTTTCCCTTTTTCTAGGCGACGCCACAGCTGCAGACGCGCTGGATCGAGGCACGACGCGCGGCGATTTCACCAGCCTGGCCGATATCGTGAGCTACCTGCGCCAGGAACACAGCCGCGGCGCGCTCTACGTGAAATTACTCCGCAACGCCCCCGGCCTGCGGTTGGACGGCGCGAGCCTGCCGGGCCTGCCGCCTTCCGTCGAGGCGCTCTACAAATCGCCGCGCAACATCACGACGGCGGGAACCATGGACCGCACTACGGTGTGGGAAACCTCCGTGCCGGTCGATGGCGAATACAGCGGCCGTTACACGCTGCCCATCACGGTTCGCCCCTGAGGCGCAATAATTTCCGATGCATTCTTCCCCAAAATTTTCGCTGATCGTTTCTTTGCTGGCGCTACTGGCGGCGAGCCCCGTGCGCGCCGTCACCACGCAGGGTGCCGTGCAAAACACATACGAGGATTATCAGGACGGACAGTTTGAAAACGTGGCCCTCCCTGCCGACGGCGGGATGAAACTTGCGCCCGCCCTCGAACGCGTGGCCAAACTCGACGCCTCGGTCATTTGGAAAGCCGTGGCGGACAAGGACGGCAACCTGTATGTCGGCACGGGCAACAACGGCAAGGTTTTCAAGGTCACGCCCGACGGCAAAAGCGAGTTGGTGTTTCAGCCCGAGGAAGTGCTGACCCGCGCGCTCGCGCTCGATGCGAAGGGCAATCTCTACATCGGCACGTCGCCCGATGGCCGCGTGTACCGGCTCGCGCCCGGCGGCCGGCCCGAGATTTATTTTGATCCGCCCGACACCTACATCTGGGACCTCGCGCTGGACAAGGAAGGCCGCCTTTACGTGGCCACCGGCGCGAAAGGCCGCATTTACCGCCTGCCGGTCGATTACCGGCCGGGCCAGCCCGCGGAGGTGTGGTTCGAGTCGGATCGCACACACATCACCACGCTCGCTTTCGATAATGAAGGCCGCCTGCTCGCTGGCTCGGGTCCGAAGGCTTTGATTTATCGTATCACCAGCCGTGACCAGAGTGTCGTGCTGGCGAACCCGAACACGGACGAAATCACGGGCATTTATGCGGCGCCCGGCGGCGCGGTTTATTTTTCCACCTTCAATCGCAGCGGTTCTACGAGCCTCACGCCCCCGCGCCCGACTCCGTCGAGCTCCAGCAGTTCTTCCTCCTCGTCGTCGAGTTCGGACTTGAATGATGACGGCCCCACTTCGGTCAGTGGCACCACCACCATCACGGTGAGCCCGAGCGGCGCGCCGAGCATCAGTTCCTCAAGCAGCAGTTCGGGGAGCCAGCGCTCGCAGTTGCTGCGGATTTCGCCGGACGGGTTTGTCGAACCCGTGTGGAGCCTCAGCCGCGTGGGCATTTTCTGTTTCCGGGCCTTGCCGGACGGACACTGGCTGCTCGGCAGCGACCAGCAGGCACGCCTGTTCTCCGCCGCCAACCCGCAGGACTGGGAATTGCTCCAGCAGGCCAAGGACAGCAGCGAGATTTCCACCCTGCTGCCCGACCCGGCGGACCCGACGCGCACACTTATTTTCAGCAGCAACCCGGCGCAAATTTTCCGGCTGGGCGCAAAGCCCGCCGCCAAGGGCACGTACACCTGCGAGGCTTTTGATTCGACCCAGATTTCACGCTGGGGCACCTTGCGTGTGCTGGCTCAACCGCCGCAGCCCGGCAGTCCCCTGGCCGGCGCGAAATGGGAAACGCGCACCGGCAACACGCCGAAGCCCGACTCCACTTGGAGCACCTGGAAGGCGGTCGATGACGAGGCTCGCATCGCCAGTCCGGCGGCCCGCTATTTTCAATTCCGCGCCACGCTCGACAATCCCGCTGTGGGTGTGCGCAGCCTCGAAATTTTTTACCAGCATTTCAACGCGGCGCCGGTGGTTTCGCGCGTGGGCGTGGCCCCGGTGGGCGTGGAAATTACGCCGTCGCCGGCCTCGCGGCCCTCGCTGAGCTTGAGCCAGATTGCCGACGGTGATGCGACTTCGACCCTTTCGCCCCTGCCTGCGCGCCCGCAAGTGCGCCTGACCGGCGATGCTGGCTCGCTGGCAGTGGCCTGGCGCGCCAGCGACCCGAATGGCGACACCCTGCGTTTCAGCGTGCAGTTGCGCACGGTGGGCGAGGACAAATGGATCACGCTCGCGAACGATTTGGAGAATCCGATTTACTCCTTTTCCACGCGCGGCTTTGCCGACGGTTACTACGAGGTCCGCATCACCGCGAGCGACAAGCTCGACAACCTGCCCGGCGAGGCCCGCGAGGGCGACCGCGTCAGCGCGCCGTTCCTGATTGATAATTCGCCGCCGGAGGTGACGCTGACTTCGCAGTCGGGCGACGCCGCCAGTTTCACGCTGAATTTCCGGGCCAAGGACAGCGCCAGCGTGCTCGACAAGGCCCAATACACGCTCGACGGCCAGCCGCCGAAGCCCGCGTTGCCCGAGGGCGGATTGTTTGACCGCCAGGAACTGACCTTCCGCCTCCGCCTCGAACGGTTGAAATCCGGCCCGCATAGCGTGGTGTTTGAAGTGACCGACGAAGCCGGCAACACCGGCGCGGCCAAGGCCAGTTTTGAGACGCCGTGAATGCGCCCCACCCAAGGGAGGGCGAATCGGACTGGCCGATCATGAATCAAAGGTGTAGTTTTTCACCATGAGTGAAATCATTTTTGAGGTGCGAGAAGACGAGGTGGATGGAGGCTACACCGCCTCGGCGCTGGGTGTCGGTATCCACACCCAGGGCGAGACTGTGGAAGAACTGCGCGCCAATGTGAAAGAAGCAGTGGATTGCTATTATGATGAGAAGATGAAGGCACCGAACATCATTCGCTTTCGTGGTAGGCGAGACTAAGTGCTTGCCCGAAGAAGTTCCCTTAGGATAGTGGAACAGTTTGGAGGGGTAGGGACGCCTCTCCGAGGCGTCCGTCCCGATGGCTATCGGGCTTTCGGAGAAACGTCCCTACCTCAAAAGAACGAATTGTTACCTGCCACTTGGTGTCATAGAAAGAAAATAACCACAAAAAGCACAAAAGGCACAAAACATTGATTGACTGTGCCTCTTGTGCTTTTTGTGGTCAAAAATTTAAAGGGGAGTTATTTCTCAGCCGCCAACTGGCAAATAATCACATCCGTGTCATCCAGGGTTAGAATTATTTTTTGCATTAAATTTATATTCATTTCGCCATGAAACGCTTCACCCAAGTCCCGCAAATCGTCGGGACCGTCAGTTCCCTCGCCATGCTGGCTGCCGTAGTACGGCAGCCCTTGCGCAAACGCGTGGCGGACTGCATCGAGGCGCGGCTGGATGCGTTGCCTGAAGGCGAACACACAAAGGCACTCGAACTCTGCGCCAAATTGGAACGCTCGGGCACGCCGGTCATCGTCACCCTGCGTGAAGGCAATCAGTGGACGAAGGGCGACGTGGCGCGCCTTGAAACCTTTTGCCAGGCGCTCGCGGTGGTCACTTACGTGGACATCGAGGACGACAGCAAGCTGGCCCGCGCAGTGGCCGCGCTCGCGCGGAAAGGGAAAAAGCAGGCCATTATTTCCTATCACGATTTCAAGCAAACGCCGACCCTGCCCCAATTACTTAAAGTGGTGGACAAAGCCGTGCGCGACGGCGCCGCCGTCGTAAAGCTGGCCACCATGGTCAACGAACTGGCCGACCACGCCGTCTTGACGGGGCTCCTTCACGCGCGCCCGAAGGTAAAACTCGCGGTGCTCGGCATGGGCGCGGGCGGAATTTCGCTCCGCGCGTATTTACCCGCGGCGGGTTCGCTGCTGGCGTACGGATTTTTGGGCAAGAGCATGGCCCCCGGCCAATTGCCCTGCGCCACCCTGAGCGAGATTCTCCGCGCCACCTGCCCGCCGTACGAGGCGCAGTATCGCGCCCGCACTGGTAGGGCGTGAAAACGGTAGATTTTGCGGACATACCGGAGTGGTTAACCACAAAAAGCACAAGAAGCACAAAACCTTGGCAGCTAGGCGCTTTTTGTGCATTTTGTGGCTATCCTATTTGAAATATTCTAATTGCGAGCGCTAAGCCCAAATGGGCGGCTTTTGAAAGTCTGTTTGCGTTTTTGAGGAAATGACTACGATTGGCACCCAATTAAACCCTTGCGCCCGAGGCCTCCGCTTGGGCCTTACCGGCGGTATGGGTTGCGGGAAAAGCACCGTCGCGTCGTTTTTTCGCGAGGCGGGCTTTGCCGTGCTGGAATCTGACTACCTCGTGCGCGAATTATGGGAGCAGGACGCGGAGGTGCAGGAGGCGGCGCTCGCGCGGTGGGGAGAAGACGTTAAACAAGAAGGTGGAAGGTGGAAGGTAGAAGATAAAAGCCAGAGGGCAGAAACTGGAAATCAGCAGTCAGAAATCAGTACTCCGCAATTCCGCGCCTCCATCGACCGCCGCAAGGTCGCGGAGATTGTTTTCGCCGATCCCGCGGAATTGGAATGGCTCGAAAATCTGCTGCATCCGAAGGTGCGGGTGCGCTGGCAGGCGGCACTGGCCGCGGCACCGGAGCAGGACTGGCTGGTCGAGATTCCCCTGCTCTTTGAAAAAAACCTTGCGTCTGGCTTCGATTTCACCCTTTGTGTATGGGCAAGCCCCGCCACGCAGGCCCAGCGCCTGGCTCAGCGGGGGTTGTCTCCGACTGAAATGGCCGCCCGGCAGGCGCGACAGTGGCCGCTGCAAGACAAAGCCGCGCGGGCCGATTTGGTGGTGAGCAACGATGGAAGCCCCGGTTTTCTGCGCCGCCAGGTCGAATGGCTCGCCGCCCGCTTCCGCCGCCCCTCCCTGTGAATGGACCTTTTCCCGTTGGTATTTAATCCGCTCCCGCTCGGGACGCGGTCACTCCATTCTCGCCGATTTTCCGGAAAAGATTTTTGGACAGAATTAACAAAATTAACCGAATTTATCGAAACCATTTGAGCGGAGTTTGCGCATCTTTAATTCCATAAATTCGGTTAATTCTGTCAAAAATCCGTTCCCTCTCTTTCCCTTCATTTTTCTTCCCACGCATGAGTGACAAGGACAAATCCACCGCCGATTCGGCGGCTCCCAAACGCCGCGGCCGCCGCCCCAAGCTGACCGCCCCCGCCGCCAATGATTGGTCGGAGCCAACCACGACCGAGGCCCCGGCACCCACTGCGGCCCGTGGCCGTGGCCGCCGCCCCAGCCGCGCCGCCGCCCCGGAGGCTCCGCCGGCGCCCGAGCCGAAGGCCGACTCGCCGGGCGAGCAGGTGCCCATGACTTTCAGCACGTCGGACGACGATTTGCGCGACCAACCGCGCGGACGCGACCGCGAGCCCGAATTGCAGGACCAGCGCGAATCGAATGAACCTGCGCCGAGTTCCGAGCCACCCCCGTCCGAGGGCAGCGCAGCGCCTGCCGGGCAAGACAACGGCGGCGCGCCGGGTCCGAACGGCCCGGTGCCGCAGCGGGGCGGTCCGCCGGATCGCGGAAACTTTAATCAAAATCGCGGCCCTCAACAGCGTCCGTGGGAGAACAAGCCCTGGCGCAACAACAACGACCGCTTCAACCGCGATCGCGATTTCAAAAAAGGGAAGTTCAACAAGCCGTACCCGCCGCAGGGTGGGGGCGCCAATCGTCCGCCGTTCAAGCCACCCTTCGCCGCCAACAAGCCCCGGCCCTGGCAAGGTCCGCCCGTGGCCACCGATGCCGACACCGGCAATTTGAATCTGGGCGAGCTACCCTTTTGGGAAGCCCTGTCGCGCCTTGAGGACATGGAGCGCATGACCGAGGAAGTCTTTAAGCACACCGACGAAGGATTGGATTTCAACCGCCTCTACACGCTAGGCCTGCGCGAGTTGGAGGCGGAGGCCCGCGGCGCCGGCATTGCGGTGCCGCCGGTACCCATTCGCCGCCACCTGGTGCGCGATTTGATGCGCGACGCCCGCGCCCACGAGCGCCCAGTGCGTCTGACGGGCGTTTTGGAATTGCTGGAGGAAAACCACGGCATTCTCGTGTACACGCCGGATAATTTCCGCATCCGCGCGCACAGTTGCTTCGTGCCGCAACGCCTTATGGACCGCTGGGGCCTGCGCCGCGGTCACGAAGTGGAAGTCTGGGCCCACGCGCCGCGCGACAACGAAAGCTGTCCGTTTGCGCTCAAGATTATTACGGTCAATGGCCGTCCGCCCGAAGACGTGGCGCAAATCATTCCCTTCACGGAATTGGTGCCGTATTACCCGACGGAGCGTTTCCTGCTCGAAACCGGTCCGGACGCAAAATGGGACAATAATTCCATGCGCGTGGTGGACTTGCTCACACCGATCGGCTTGGGCCAGCGCGGGCTGATTGTGGCCCCGCCGCGCACAGGCAAGACCGTCCTCATGCAGGGCATCGCCAACTCCATCCGCGCCAACCGTCCCGACATCCACATGATCATCCTGCTGGTGGATGAGCGCCCGGAAGAAGTGACGGATTTCCGGCGCACCGTGCAAGGCGCCGAGGTCATATCCTCGACGTTTGACGAACCCGCCGAGAGCCATGTGCACGCCGCGGAAATGGTCATCGAAAAAGCCCGGCGCATGATTGAGTACGGCCGGCACGTGGTCATTTTGCTTGACTCCATCACCCGCCTGGCGCGCGCGTACAACACGCTCATGCCCAGCAGCGGCAAAATTCTGTCGGGCGGCGTCGAGGCCAGCGCGTTGCAGAAGCCGAAGCGCTTTTTCGGCTCGGCCCGCAACATCGAGGGCGGCGGTTCGCTGACCATCCTGGGCACGGCGTTGATTGAGACCGGCAGCAAAATGGACGAGGTCATTTTCGAGGAATTCAAGGGCACCGGCAACATGGAGCTCGACCTCGACCGCGCCTTGTCCGACAAGCGCATCTTCCCGTCCATGAGTTTTGAAAAGAGCGGCACGCGCAAGGAAGAGCTGCTTTATCACCCGGACGAACTGCAAAAAATTTATTCGTTGCGTCGCGCCATGAAAGGTGTACCTTCAACCGAAGCGATGGAAATGCTCATACAGCGCGTGAAGAAAACCAAATCTAACGCGGAATTTCTGATGAGTCTCAGTCGCTGATCCCCTCTTCCCTTAATCCCCAAAGCCCGTTCCCGCGGAGTAAAAGGCGTGACCTCAGCCGACGATTTCGTAATCCAACTCATCCTCGACAAGGGCCTCGTGACTGCCGATGCGGTCGAGGCTGCGCGCAGCCAAGTCAGCCCCGAGACGCCGGGTGACCAGGTGGACAGCGCCGTGCTGGATATATTGTTCAAGGCGCAGACGGTGACCCCGGAAGCGGTGACCAACGTGCTGGCCCAGGAGTTCAACATGGAAGTGGCCATGATGGCCGAAGTCCGCCCGTCGGCGGAGGCGCTGGCGCTCATCAATCGCGAAAACGCGGTGCGCTACAAAGTCATCCCGCTCGAGGCCGACCCCAAGGTCAAGATGATCATGGTCGCCATTGCCGACCCGTTCAATGTGGATATCGTGGACAGCTTGAGCAAGATGCTCGGCTTCACGGTCAACACCCTGCTCGCGACGCCGAAGTCCATTGAGGATGCCATCAATGACAACTACGAGGGCGGCGATGAGGCTGCCGGCGCGTACGGAGACCTTTTTTCAGCCGAGGACTTCAAAAGCAGCGATGCGGACAAGGCCGCCAAGGCCAAGGCGCTCAAGGAAAATGACGCGCCCATCATCCGCTACGTGCAAATGCTCATCAGCGAGGCCGTCAAGCGCCGCGCTTCGGACATTCACCTCGAACCGTTGGAAAAGCGCTTCCGCGTGCGGTATCGCATTGACGGTGTTTTGCTCGAGGTGGAAAGCCCGCCCAAGCGCCTGCAGCCCCCGATCATTTCCCGCCTGAAGCTTATGGCCAACGTAAGTTTGGCCGAAAAGCGCATCCCGCAGGACGGACGCATCCAGGCCAACGTCGGCGCCAAGGACATCGACTTGCGCGTCTCGATTCTGCCGACGGTTTACGGCGAAAGTATCGTCATGCGTATTCTGGACAAGGAAGGCCTGCGCCTCGGCTTGCCGGAATTGGGCTTCTTGTCCGACGACCAGGTGGTCTTTGAAAAAATCGTCGGCATGGCGGACGGCATCTTCCTCGTCACCGGCCCGACCGGTTCCGGCAAGTCCACGACCCTTTATTGCGCGTTGAATTACATCAACCAGCCCGACCGGAAGATCATCACCGTTGAAGACCCGGTCGAGTACCAGCTCAGCGGCATCAATCAGGTGCAAGTGCGCAAGGACGTGGACATGACCTTCTCCCGCGCCTTGCGCGCGATGCTGCGGCAAGCCCCGAACATCATCATGATCGGGGAAATTCGCGACTTGGAGACGGCGGAAATCGCGATCAACGCCTCGCTCACCGGTCACATGGTGTTCTCCACGCTGCACACGAACGACGCCCCCAGCGCCGTCACGCGCTTGGTGGACATCGGAGTGAAGCCGTTCCTGGTTTCCGCTTCCTTGCGCGCCGCGCTCGCCCAGCGCCTCGTGCGCCGCATTTGCAGCCAGTGCAAAAAGCCCTACACGCCCGAACTCAAGGAATTGATGAGCATCGGCCTGACGGAGGCGCAAATCGCGTCCGCCACCTTCATGAAGGGCGAAGGCTGCACACGCTGCAGCGGCGTCGGCTACCGCGGCCGCATGGGTGTGTTTGAAATGGTCCTCATCAACGAGGAATTGCAGACCATGATCTACGACAACCGGACGTTGGTGGATCTGCGCAACAAATCCCGCGAGTTGGGCATGCGGACCATGCGCGAGGACGGCTTGCGCAAAATCACCGCCGGCATGACCACCATCGAGGAAGTGGTGTATGCCACGGTCGTCTAAACTTTTCATTCCGTCGCCCCGGCCATGAGCTACGAAATGAACGATTTGTTGAACCTGATGGTGGACGAGGGCGCCTCGGATCTCCACCTCCAGGTCGGCCAGGCCCCGACGTTGCGCGTCAGCGGCGGGATGGTGCCGGTGGACGGGCCCAAGCTCACGCCCGAGGACACCGAGCAGTTGATGCGCTCCATTGCCGCCGACCACCAGCAGCAGAAGGTCAAGCAGTCGGGCGGGGCGGACTTCGCCTTCGCCTTTTCCGACCGCGCCCGTTTCCGCGTCTCCGTACTCAAGGCCAAGGGCAGCATTGGCATGGTACTGCGTATCATTCCGCACAAGATGTTCGGCATGAGGGAAATCGGCCTGCCGGACATCATCAAGAATTTGCTCACCCGCCCGCGCGGCCTCATCCTCGTCACCGGCCCGACCGGTTCCGGCAAGTCCACCACGCTGGCCTCAATGATCAACTGGATCAACGAGACCACCGAGGGGCACATCATCACCATCGAGGATCCGATCGAGTATTACCACCCGCATAAAAAGTGCATCGTCACCCAGCGCGAAGTCGGCATCGACGTGCCGAGCTTTTCCCAGGCCATTCGCGGCGCGTTGCGCCAGGACCCCGACATCATCCTCGTCGGGGAAATGCGCGATTTGGAAACCATTGAGGCCGCGGTCAGTGCGGCGGAAACCGGGCACCTGGTGTTCGGCACCCTGCACACCACCGGCGCGGCCCGCACGGTGGACCGCATCGTCGACGCTTTTCCGGCCAGCACGAAGGACCAGATTCGCATGCAGTTGGCCTCGTCCATTGTGGCCGTGATTTCCCAGGTCTTGTGCCGCAAGATCGGCGGCGGTCGCATCGCGGGCTATGAAATCATGGTGACCACGGACTCCATTTCCGCCCTCATCCGCGACAACAAGACTTACCGCATCACCTCGGACATCCAGACGGGCGCCGCCCTCGGCATGATCACCCTCGATGCCCACCTGATGAGCCTTTATGCGCGCGGTTTAATTACCGCCGAGTCCGCCATCGACAAGGCGCAGAGCCCCGACGAGATGCGCCGCAAGACCAAGGAAATGTCACCCCCGCCACCTGCCGCCAAAGCTTGAATTCGCTCCGGTGAGTCTGTATCTTCTCCCTTTCCGCCCCGCCCCCGCCCCTTTTCCCCATGTTCGAGGACCATAACAACACCGTATTTGAGATGCTCACCAAGAGTGGGCAGTTTACCCAGGCCCAGTTGGAATTGCTCACGGAGACCAACCAGCAGACCGGCAAGAGCATTGCCGACTGCCTGATGGACCAGGGCATCATCGAGCGCGCGGAATTCCTCAAGATGGTGGCGGAATATTTGCAGTATGAATTGGTGACCGCGCCGCCCGCCGTGCTCGACGCCGAAGTCACCCGCCTCCTCAAGCCCTCCGTCGCGCGCATGTATGCCGTCGTGCCCTTCCGGGCCGAGGAGAATTCCCTGCACCTGCTGGCCAAGGACCCGTTCAACAACAGCGTCATCGACGACCTCACCTTTTCGCTCAACCGTGACATCCATGTCGCGGTCACTGATCCCGATTTCATTGACACGCTGATCACCAACACTTACGGGGCGGACGATTCCTCCTCGATGGACGATTTGCTCTCGGAGATTCGCGGCTCGCACATCAACGAGGGCTCCGAAGCTTCGCTTAAGGACTCGGAAATCATGAGCATGGCGAACGAAACGCCCATCATTCGTTTCGTCAACCTCGTCCTCCAGCAAGCCATTCGCGACAAGGCCTCCGACGTGCACTTCGAGCCGTTCGAGGAAATGTTCCGCATCCGCTACCGCATTGACGGCGCCCTGTATGAAATGGCGCCGCCCCCGAAGAACCTCGCGCTCCCCGTCATCGCCCGCGCCAAGGTGCTCGCCAATTTGAATATCGCCGAACGCCGCGTGCCCCAGGACGGTCGCATCAAGATGACCATCGCGGGCCGTCCGGTGGACTTGCGCGTTTCCACGCTGCCCACCCAGTTCGGCGAAAGCGTGGTGTTGCGCATCCTGGACAAGTCCGTCGTGAATCTCGACTTGGAAAATCTCTCGATGCCCAACGAGGTCAAGTCCGGCATCCGGGCCATGGTGAATCTCCCCAACGGCATCATCATCTTCACCGGCCCCACGGGTTGCGGCAAGACGACCACCCTTTACAGCGCGTTGCGCGAGGTCAACACCATCGACCTGAAAATCCTCACGGCCGAGGACCCGGTGGAATACGAAATTGACGGCATCATGCAGGTGTCCGTGAACCACAATGTCGGCCTCGACTTCGCGAAGTGCCTGCGTTCCTTTTTGCGGCAGGACCCCGACAAGATCATGGTGGGCGAGGTGCGCGACTTGGAAACGGCCCAGATCGCCGTGCAGGCCTCCCTCACCGGCCACGTCGTGCTGGCGACCTTGCACACCAATGACGCCCCCGGCGCCGTCACCCGCCTCATCGACATGGGCCTAGAGGCCTTCCTCATCGCCGCCTCGCTGGAAGGCGTGCTCGGCCAGCGGTTGGTGCGTCGCGTCTGCAAGAGCTGCAAGTCCTCCTACGAGCCCAACCACGAGATGATTGAGGCTCTCGGCGTGGACGTGTTGGAAATCGCCGACAAGCGCTTTTTCTTCGGCAAGGGCTGCCCCGAATGCTCGCAAACCGGTTACCGCGGCCGCCAGGGCTTGTTCGAGCTGCTGACCATGACCGACCAGTTGCGCGACCTCATCGGCAAAAAATCGCCCACGCTCGTCATCAAGCAAAAGGCCATCGAGCAGGGCATGCGCACCCTCCGGAGCGACGGCTTGCGCGCCATCTTCGACGGCCTGACCACCATCGAGGAAGTGCTCAAGTACACCTAGCCCCGCGGCGCCCGCCGATCCCCGATTTTTAGACAGGAAATTTGCCCCGCGAAGTGATAGAGGAAACCCATCCCACTCCCTGCCGGCCCGTGGCTCACCCCTGATTACCCTTACCTTCCATGCCTAATTATCGTTACACCGCCATTGATTCCTCCGGCCGCCAGAAATCCGGCAAGATTGACGCCAACTCCGAATCCGAGGCGACCCACAAGCTGTCCACCCAGGGCCTGATGGTGACTGGCCTGACGGCGCCCGGCGCCGGCAAAGGCAAAAAAGGCGGCAAAGGCCTCGGCATCGGCAAAGTCATCGGCACGGAAGCCCTCGCGGTGTTCACCCGCCAGATGGCGACCCTCCTGCAAGCCGGCCTGCCGTTGCTGCGCAGTCTCGAAGTCATGGCCCGCCAGGAAAAGAATGCCCGGTTCAAGGAAGTCGTGCTGGGTCTCGTGGAAAATGTCCGCTCGGGTAACAATTTTTCCGACGGTCTCCAGCGCTACCCCAAGATTTTTGACCGTCTGTTCATCAACATGGTGAAGGCCGGCGAGGCTGGCGGCGTGCTCGAGGTCGTCTTGTCCCGTCTCGCGCGGTTCATGGAAAAGTCCGTCAAGACGAACAAGAAAATCAAGTCCGCGATGGTGTATCCCGCCGTGGTCGTCACCGTGGCCGTCGTCATCGTCGCCTTGTTGATGATTCTGGTGGTGCCGAGCTTTCAGAAAATCTTCAACGACATGCTCAAGGGCGCGAAGCTGCCCGGCCTGACCCAGGTCGTCATCAACATCAGCCAGTTCATGCAGCACAACATCATCGCCACGGTGGCGATTGTTTTCTTCGGTTTCTTCGGCATCCGGTTCATCGTGCGCACCAAGATCGGCAAGCAAATTCTCGACCGCGTCATCCTCAAGACGCCGAAAGTCGGCGACTTTTCACGCAAGGCCAACATCGCCCGCTTCACCCGCACCTTCGGCACCCTGATGTCCTCCGGTGTGCCGATTCTGCAGGCGCTCACCATCACGCGTGACATCATTGAAAACAGCGTCATCGCCAAGGCCCTCGAGCGGGTGCACGACCGCGTGCGCGACGGCGAACCGCTGGCCGCCCCGCTCGAGCAGCAAAAAGTATTTCCCACGATGGTGACCTCCATGATCGACGTCGGCGAGGAAACGGGCGAACTCCCGGAAATGTTGAACCGCATCGCCGACAACTACGACGAAGACTTGGACAACGCCGTCGCCGGCCTCACCTCTATCATCGAACCGGTGATGATTGTGTTCCTGGCCGTGGTCGTCGGCACCATCGTCATCGCGCTGTTCCTGCCCATCATCGAAATCATCAAAAAGCTCTCGAACGCCAAGGGTTAGGCGGGGGGCGGGATGGGAAAGTCTTTTCGTCCGAGAGGAATGCTGTCTTGCGGGTTGACGTGGAGAACTCTGAATAAGTTTTACAGAAGGTAACGAAGCAAACAAAGGTGAAAACTTGGTAATGTCCAAATTTGAAACGGCGCGCTGAGGGCAGCGCGCCCTACCTAAAGCATTTGCCAGGGGTAGGGCGGGCTGCCCTCAGCCCGCCGTCTTGTTTCTGGTGAAATTAGGACACTACTAGAAACTTTGTTGGCTTTGTTACCTTCTGTAAGAGAATCCGAGTACGCTGCGCGAGATTTCTCTCCAAGCCATTTCTGCGCTTCGCTATTTCCGCCGCCGCAGCGCCCACAGCAGCGCCCCGCTGCCGGCCAGCAAGGCCCACGTTGAGGGCTCGGGCACGGTGGCGAACTGATAAACATTCCCGCCGTCCTGGGCCAGATAAAGGGTTCCATCCGCGGCGATCGTCATGCCCTCCAAGCCCAATTCGCGGAAGGTGGACGGCACGCGGTAGGTCGCATCCAGATTCCAACTGGAGCCACTCCAGTGGAATTGCAGCAAATCGCCGCTGAGGTTCATGACATACAACTCGCTGTTGCTGTTGTCCCAGTAGAGGTCTTTGGGATTCTCGTTGTAAAGCCCGCCCAGATTCAGGGTGTATGTCGGATCGCGGGTCAGGGAACTGAGGCCCTCGTCCAGCGTGTACAAATAGATGGAACGGTTCATTTCACTGGCGACGAAGAACTGCGCATTGCCCGACAGGGTGTCCTTGTACGTCAGCCCCTCGAGGTTGAAATTGCGCTCGCCGTCCAGGTGAAACATGTCGCTGTCGGTGAACTGAAAAGTTTGCTGCACAGTGAAGGTAATCGGGTCCATGCGGTACAGCGAGGCGCCGTAATTACCGATGGGAGTGGGGTCGCCCGGCGCACGGGTGCCGCGCTCGTTCAACGTGTAAATGGAGTTGGCGCTGCCTGTGCCATCGTTACCGCGCACGGTGGCGCCCTCAAAATCCTGCTCGAGGTTCCCGCGATTGTAGCCGGTGCCCGTGCCGTTGCCTTGGACGGTGATGTTCGGCGCATTGAGGTTGAGGCTGTCCTCGCCCGGGGCGGCCCCGCGCACAAACACCCCGGCGGTGGTCATTTCGATCATCGCGCCATTGTCGGAAGTAGTGATGAGATGGCCGCTGGCATTGAAGGCGAGCGTGGACCACTCGCTGGTCATGGTGGCGCCGTTGCTGTCAATCATCCCCAAATTCGCGGCGTAGGAATTTGTCGCGAGGGTAATGGGCGTGGTCGTCCAACGACTGATAAACGCCGCGTTGCCGCCGGTATTCTCAGTCAATCCCCAATCCGGGGTCCCACCGCGCGGCGACTCAATATACGTTCCGTGACTCGTGAGTTGAAACCCCTCGGCGTCCACACTGTTATTAAAATTGAGCGCGATGTTGGCGCCATTCACATTGGCTTGGTTGTAGGCCTGCTGGGCCGAAGGCGTACCCGAGCCGTAGAACACCGAATCCAGCCGCGCGGCGTTGACGGCATTGTTGTTGATGGCGCCACCGCTGGTGTCGAAGACTGCAATGCCCATGTCGCGTCCGTTGGAATTGTCATTGGCCAGGACGCCGCTGAAAAGCGCGCTACCCGTCTCGATGGTGGGTTGCCGTTGCGGGGCCGGGACAAGGTGCCGCCCACCACCGCATAGGCCCCGGGGGCGAGCGTGCCGGTCAAGCCGAACGACCGCGCGGCGTTCCAGCCCGTGCTATCCGTGCTGCTGTTCCACGCCACGCTATAGTTGCCGAGATTGAGCGGGCTCCCCGAAGTGTTTTGAATCTCCACCCATTCGGTGTCAGTGTCGCTCCCGTCCGGATTAAAATAGACCTCGGTGATGCGGAGTTGGGCGGAGAGGGAAGCGGGTAAGAGCAGGGCGAGGGAGACGAGGAGGAGATTTTTCATGAGCGCTGAAAGGGGAGGGAACGAAGAGAATTAGGGTTTAGACAGCGGCATGCTTCCGCGACCGCCGCCATGCAGACCACGCTAGCGCACCCGCGCCGAAGAGCATCGCATACGTCGAAGGCTCCGGCACCACCGTGATCTGGCTGGCAATGGTGCTCAAGGGCGACGAGGCCGTAAGGGTCACGAGCGCACTGGTGCGCGCCGTGGTCCAGGAGTTGGAACCCGTATCAAACGTACCGGTCAGGCTGGTCAGTTGCGAACCACCCGGATCCGAGAACAGGAAGGCATTGCCCACATCGCCAAAAACTCCAGTGGAGGAATAGCGATCATTGGTCGGCATCTTGAATCCGCCCGAACCCGGGTGCGCGGTGCCAGCTGCGCCGCCCCAAAAAAGGGCGTCTTCGGGAATCGTCGAAGAGGTTACGGATGCAATGGTAGTATTAAATACGGCAATGCCGTCCGCGTGGCTGCCGCCATTGCCCAAGGTGTCCGTGCTGGAACTGCCGAGACCTCCGTCGCCGCCGGTCGTATTGGTGTTGATGTTGCGAATCCAGGTGGCGCTGGAAATGTCCGTGGAACCGCTCCCGTTGATAAGCTTGCCGGTGCCGCCAACATAAAAAGTCTGGCCCGCGGTGACCGAGCCGCTCGTGAGGTTGAACCCGTAAGTCGTCGTGCCGCCGGTCACCCAGCCGTTGGTCGTCGTCGAACCCGAGCCTTCATTGGTCCAAATCACACTGAAGCTGGTGACGGAAAAATCGATCGACTGGGTGGCCACCAGTTGCACGTACTCAAAAGGGGTGTCCGTGCCGGCGGGATTGGTCAGGAAACTGGAAATGACAATCGGTGTGCTCGCGCATAACGGTTGCGCGGCGGCCAGGCCAGTGAGCATAAGGAGCGCGAAGGATTTATGGTTCATGAAGGGAAGCGAAGCGCAAAGGTTGAACAAAGCTGAAACAGGCTGAGTTATGCCGGCCTCGTTTTCCATCGTAGCGGAGCGATGTCACAGTTTCAGGACAGTCCCGTCACCTTCGCGACAAAACGCCGAGACTATCGCGAAACAAAAATGCCGAGGGCGTGACTGTGCGGCACGCTTTAGTAGCAATTGTAACCGACGAATCCCAGCGTACTCCCGGCTCGCTAATTATTTTTCGCCGCCGGCTTCTGCAATTGCGCCGCCGGCAGTGCCCCCGGCGTAAGGCGCACTTCGCGGATCGCGCCCTTGAACCAGTACACCTTGTTCAGCCGCACGCCAATCGAGGTTTGGCCGGCGGTCATGGGTCCGAAGGCCACGCTGCCTTCGAGTTGCTGCACGCCGTTGACGAAGCTCGTCATTTTCTGGCCGTCATAGCGCAACGCCACCCAATGCCATTGGCCGGCGGGATGCAGTTGCGCCGGGTCGTTGAGGGTCAGGTTGCCCGGGCCATCGAGGAGAAAAGTGTCGAGGCTCCATTGCGCGTCCTTCGTCAATCGGATTTCGAGCAACGCCCGTCGTTCCGCTGTGTCCTCGATATGAAAAAACCGCTGCGCCTCCGCGCCGTCGGCCGCCGGATTGAACAAAACCTCAATGGTGAACTGCGTCCACCCGGCGAGGGGATTGACCGGAAGAATCAACCCATCACTCGAGCCATTGAAGACCAGCGCTTTTCCACTACCGACATTTTCCTCCTGCGGCGCACCCAACACCTCCGGCTTCTGCCCACCGACGGAGGCGAGGTTGTCGATTTTCCAATAGATTGCTCCAGTTTCTTGCGTCGTCGCTGAATTGTTCGTGCAACCGTTCATCGCGAGAGCCGCAAGCAGCACAAAGGCAAGCGTCAGGCGCTGTTCAGGGTGTATCTTGGCCACGACAGGTAGAGTGTGCTGCAAATGGTTAGGCACAAGTCTAACTTGGAAAATGGCCAGCACGAGGGTGCGTTTGAAAGCCAAACTCCGACGGCCCGCTGAGGGCAGCGCGCCCTACCAATGAACTGTGATTTGGGTAGGGCCCGGTGCCCTCACCGCGCCGATCTTATTTGAGTTTCAAAACATAGCCCTAGATTTAGCCAACAAAAACGCCCGCCGGTTTTGCCGGCGGGCGTTGTCTTGGCCGCGAAGTGCTTAGCTCCGTGTAACTCTAGGCCGTGCCATCCGTCGGCGCACCTTCGGGGGCGCGATCCTGCGCGGGGGCCTGGGCTTCATGGCCGCCGTGGCCTTGCTGACCGCCCCGATCTCCACCCCGGTCGGGTCCACGATCACCACCGCGGTCCGGCCCGCGGTCGCCGCGATAGCCGCCCCGGTCGCCGCCGCGATCTCCACCGCGGTCACCACGGAAGCCACCACGATCTCCGCCGCGGTCCGGTCCACGGTCGCCGCGGAAACCGCCGCGATCACCGCCACGGTCCGGTCCACGGTCACCACCGCGTCCACCAAAGGACGGTTTTTCGGTCGGAGTGTAGGGAATGCCCTTTTGCTCGCAGATGGCGGCGCGGCGCGACAGGCGCACCTTGCCCTTGTCGTCCACTCCGATGCATTTGACGAGCATTTCGTCGCCGAGCTTGCACACGTCTTCCGCGCGATTGACGCGGAATTCGGCGAGCTCGGAGATGTGCACGAGGCCGTCGCGGCCCGGCAGGCATTCGACGAACACGCCGAATTCCTTGATCGAGCGGACGATGCCTTTGTAAGTCTTGCCGACTTCGATGTCGCCGGTGACGGCCTCGATTTCCTGGCGCGCGCGTTGCAGCGAGGCCTGGTTGTTCGAGAAGATGTTCACGCGACCCGAGTTGTCGTCGGCGATGTCGATTTGCGCGCCGGAAACTTCGACGATGCGCTTGATGTTCTTGCCGCCGGGGCCGATCAGCATGCCGATCTTCTCCGGGTCGATCATCACGCTCTCGATGCGCGGGGCGTGTTCGCGCAATTCCTTGCGCGGGCCGTCCTGCGTGCCGATCATGATTTCCAGAATTTTGTCGCGGGCGATTTTGTTCTGGGCGATGGCTTCCTTGGCGATGCTCAGCGGCAGGCCGTGGATCTTAAGGTCGAGCTGGAAGCCCGTGATGCCTTCCTTGGTGCCGCAGATCTTGAAGTCCATGTCGCCGAAATGGTCCTCGGCGCCGATGATGTCGGTGAGAATGCGGTAGTCGGTGATCTTGCCGTTCACTTCCTTCGACACGAGGCCGACGGAAATGCCGGACACCGGGGAGATGATGGGCACGCCGGCGTCCATGAGGGCGAGGCAGCCGCCGCATACCGAAGCCATCGAGGTGGAACCGTTGGACTCCATAATCTCGGAGACCAGGCGCACAGAGTAGGGGAACTCGTCCTCCGGCGGAATGACGGGCAGGAGCGAACGCTCCGCGAGCGCGCCGTGGCCGATTTCGCGGCGTCCCGGCGTGCCGGTGCGGCCCGTCTCACCCACCGAGAACGGCGGGAAGTTGTAGTGCAGGATGAAGGACTTCGAGCGGGCGCCGCCCGTGACGCCGTCCATCTCCTGGGCGTCCTTGCTGGTGCCGAGCGTCGTGATGACGAGGCCCTGCGTTTCGCCGCGCTGGAAAATCGCGGAACCGTGCACACGGGGCAGCACGCCCACCTGGCACGAAATCGCGCGCAAGTCCGTGGGCCCGCGGCCATCCACGCGCTTGCCGGAATTGAGGATGTTTTCGCGGTAGAGTTTTTCCTGGAGGACTTCGAAGGCCAGGCGAATCTGGGCCTTGTCGAACTTCTCCTCGCCGATTTCCTTCTTCACGGCGGCCGCGGCTTCTTCCTTCAGGGCGGACACGGCGTTTTCGCGGTCCTGCTTCTTGTCCTGGAACACGGCGGCGGACAGACGGCTGCCCATGAGCTTGACGCACAGGTCCACGATTTTCGGGTCGGGCTTTTGCAGGGCGAACTCGCGCTTGGGCTTGCCGGCGCCCATTTCGCGGAGCTTCTTCTGGGCCGCGATGATTTTCTGGACGGCGGCGTGGGCGAATTCGAGCGCCTCGCAAAAACGCGCCTCGGGCATCTGGTCCGCGCTGCCTTCGATCATCATCATGTCGTTTTCATTGCCGACGTACACGAGGTCGAGGCGGGATTCGAAGACTTCCTCGTTGGTCGGGTTCAGCACAAACTGGCCGTTGATTTCGCCGACGCGGACGCACCCGATGGGGCCGTTCCACGGAATGTCGGACAGATAAACCGCGGCGGAGGCGCCGTTGACCATGAGCACGTCGGGCTCGTTCATCAAATCGGTGGAGAACAGGTAGCCGAGCACCTGCACTTCATTGAGAAAGCCCTGGGGGAAGAGCGGGCGCAGGGGGCGGTCGCACAGGCGGGAAGTCAGGACTTCCTTTTCCGTGGGCCGGCCTTCGCGCTTGAAGTAGCCGCCGGGGAACCGGCCGGCCGCCGCGAACTTGTCGCGGTAGTCCACCGTGAGCGGGAAGAAGTCCTGGTCGGGGCTGCGCAGGCTGTTGGCGACGGTGGCGGCGACGAACACGGTCGTCTCGCCTTTTTGGATGGTGACGGCCCCATTGGCCTGCCGGGCGATGCTCCCGGACGCGATGGTGATGCCGAGGCCTTCGACCTCGACCGAGTATTGTTGTTTCATGATGAGGAGGCGCACATCGGTGCGCTTAGTATTCTATGTTATTTAGTGAGATTGGTTGGCCGCCGGTTGGAGGCGGGCCGGCTGGGCGCACGCGGACCGGGGCGGGAACCGGAGGTTCTCGCGGCGGGGCGGGGGCAACGGCAGGCAGCCTGCGGGCACGGTGGGCAAACGCGGGCGCGAGGCCCGGGTGGGGGAGGCGGCTACTTGCGCAAGTTCAACTTCTGGAGCACTTCGTTGTATTTGTCCAATTGGTGCTTTTTGAGGTAGTTCAACAGCTTGCGGCGCCGGCTGGTCATGGTCAAAAGGCCGCGGCGGCTGTGAAAGTCCTTGCGATGGTCGCGCAGGTGCCCGGTCAAATGGGCAATGCGCGCCGACAATAGCGCGATCTGCACTTCGCACGAGCCAGTGTCTTGCTCGTGGGTGCGGAAGTTAGTGATAATTTCTTCTTTGTTAACGACTTCGGGCATGGTTTTGGTTTTCGCCGACGCACGACCAACGGGCTCCGAACCATCGGAACCGCAGCCCCAGCTACGCGCCGGAACCGCCGTTGTCGCCAAATCCGGAGCTTTTCGGGCAGAGAACCTGAAAAGGACCCGATTTGGCGGGCCGCGGAGCCGACCAGACCGCAGAACGGCTGTCCGGCTCTAACGCAAGCGGCGATTCAACCCCATCGTTCGGGCCGACGCAAGCGGAATTTCCCGCCTACCCCGCCCGCCAATTCAGGGCCTGAATGACTTGCCCGCCGGGCAACTGGTGGATGCGCGCGAGGATTTCCTTCTCTTTAAAGGTCAGTTCCTGGCGCAACATCGGGTTGGCCACTTGTATTAGAAGGACGGCCCCGCCGCCGATGACCACTTGCGGGCGGCTGCGGTGCGCGGCGTGCTCGCCCACGATGTCTTTCCAATTGCGCGCAATGGTGTCCTCCACGCGTTCCTGGCCGATTTTGTAGTGCTCCTCCAATAACTCGATGAGATTGCCCAACGCAAAGGCCGGGCGCACGCGCGAGCGGCTGCGGTCCGCCGGCAGGCCGCGCAGGCCGGCGATGAGGTTGTTGGTCTCGCGCGAGAATTCCACCCGCCCATTAGGCCAGTGACGGCAGCAGGTCGTCAAGCCGCGTGACGTAGGCGGCCGACGGCAGGGGCGCGGGCGGGCCGGGGGCGACGAGGACCGCCTGCCAGCCGGCGGCCTGCGCGGCGAGATAGTCCTGTTCCAGGCTGTCGCCGACGTGTAAAATATTTTTCGGCGAAAGATTCAGCGCCTTTTCCACCGCCCGGAAAGCGCGCGGGTCCGGCTTTTCCGCGCCGATTTCACTGGAGACAAACACCCCGCGAAAATGCCGGGCCCAGCCGAGTTCGGCCAAGACTCGATGCAGCCGCGCGTCCCAATTCGAGAAGACGGCGGCCGTCCTTCCACCGAGGTTGCCGATCAATTCTCCCGCGCCGGGCAATGGCCGCCAGCGTCGGGCTTGGGCGAATTCGGCCCAGAGTTCGGCGAAAAAGTTGGGGAAAAGGGCTGCGGGGCATTCAGGCGAGACGCTGCGCAGGGCCATCTCGCGCCAGAAAGCCAGTTCCGTGGCTTCATTGATGACGGCCCGCGGATGCGCGCGCAGCAGGCTGAAGGCCTGGCGAAAACGAGTTTCAATGACACTCGGCGCGAGCTCGACTTGATGGCGCAGCAGTATTTCCGCATACACCGCGCCGACGCTGGGGTGGGGCGTCAGCAGCGTTCCGCCAACGTCGAAGCTCACCGCCTGCACGCGGGCGAAATCAAGTTCAGCGAGGCTCACGTTTTTTTGACGGACGATAAATGCAAATTCAGCCCGTTTTCGCAACGGACTTTTTTGGTTAAAATGGTTTCCTGCAACCGGCGCAGGCTGTCGGGCACATGGTCCTTGTTGAGCTGCGGATGGTTGAGATGAAAGACCAGCGCGCGCCCGTACACGAATTTGCGCTGACGTCCGAGATGATACAGCCGCGTGCCCAAATCGCTGTCTTCGCCGATGCCCCAGCCCTCGAAGGCCTCATCGAAGCCGTTGACCGCCACCAGGTCGTCACGCCAGATGCCGAGATTGCAGCCAATGAGCCCGCGTTGCGCCTGGTTGCGCCGGATGACGGGCACCGGCCAGCGAATGCCTTTCAACATCCCGTGCAGTTTGCCAGTGAGCGCCAAGTGCGGCAATGTGGTGCGGCCCGCCAACAGGTCAGCCACCTTCGTTTCATCCACAAACGCGCGGCGACCCTGCACAAAAGTTCCGCGCTCGGCGAGGGCGAGGTGATCCTGGGTGAAGCGCCGGGCCGGCAGGCAATCCCCATCGAGAAACACCACGTAATCGCCTGTCGCCACCGCGACGGCGGCATTCAAGATGCGCGTCTTGCGAAAGCCTTTGTCCTCATGCCAGGCATGTTTGACGGTCAGTGGGCCTTCCTTCATCCACTTCTCGACCACCGCGCGCGTCGCCGGACCGGAGCCGTCGTCCGCGACAATGACTTCATCGGGCCGCGCTGTGCCGTCCCCCGCCAGCCGGGCGAAAATCGCATCGAGCGGCGCCGGATTATTATAAGTGCTGACGATGAGCGAAAGACGCATGAAAACTGAGGAGAGACAGAATTAACAGAATTTGCAGAATGAAGTTAGTCCGAAAATTTCTCTTAATTCTTAGGAATTTTGTAAATTCTGTCCAAAAACTCTTAAAAACTTGATATCCGATTTCAACTACTGTGTTTCGCTGGGCATTTTATCTTTCATGTCGTGTTCAAACAGCAACGCGTAGCGGTAAAAGGTCGCGAAGCTGGTGTAAAAAGCGATGTAGAGGCCGGGGAAGCCGTCGAGAAAACCGCGTCGCAAAATGTAGGCGCGGAAGAACCGCCATTTCGCGCGGAAGAGCGCGTTCACCGACGACCATTGCGCGCCGCGCTCCAGTTGGCGTTTCAGGAAAATGTCGCCGAAATAACCGACCTTCGCCAGATGCTCGCGCAGGCTGGGGCAGGTGTAGTGGTGCAAATCCCCCACAAGTTTCGCGGCGGCGCCGTCCAATTCCATTTTGTCATGCTCGCGGCTGCCCGCCCATTTGCCCTTTCCGCGCCGAATGAGGCGCAGGCTGTGGTCGGGGTACCAATCGCCGTGGGTAATCCAGCGCCCGAGAAACCAGACCTTGCGCGCGAAATAGGCGCCCGCGTACTGCGGATCGTTTCGGCGAATAAAGTTATGAATGCTCGCGGCCAGCGTTGGGGAGACTTCCTCGTCGGCATCGATGCACAGCACCCAGGGTTGGGTGGCGTAACCGAGCGCGATATTTTTCTGGTCGCGGTGGCCCAGCCACGCGTGTTCAAAAACTTTTGCGCCGTAACTTTTTGCGAGAGCGGCGGTGTTGTCCGTGCAGTCATTGATGACCACCACAATTTCGCCCGCCAGTGGCGCAGCACTGTCCAGGCAGCGCGGAAGGTTGGCGGCCTCGTTGCGCGCAATCAGCACGAGGCTCAGCGGAAGTTTTTCGACGGCGGCGCTCATGGAGGCTTTACGCGTTTTGACCGAGGGCTTGCAGGAGGCAAGCCCACACCGCGCCGGGCTTGATCGCGGCGATGCACGGCTGCGCCGCGCGGCACTGGTGCCAATGCCCGCTGCACGGGCACAGGCCGCCTTGCACCGCCTGATGTTTTTCGCCCAACGGGGCCCAGCGCGACGCCGCGGTCGGCCCAAACAACCCGATGGTCGGCACGCCGAGGCCGGCGGCGAGATGCAGCGGGGCGGTGTCCGGCGAGACAAAAACATGCGCGCGCGCCAGCACGGCGAGGAACAGATCGAGGCTGGCCGTGGCGGGCAGAATCGGAGCCCCTGGCAGCGTTTTCCGCAATTCTTCCAGCAGGGCTTGTTCGCGCGCGGTGGGCCCGGCGGAAAAAACCACGGCGATTTTCGCGGCCTGCGCGCGCCGGTAGAGTTCCGCCCAATGCGCGACGGGCCATTCCTTTTTCGCCTGGCTGGTGGAGAGATGAAAAAGCACGGGCCGGCCGGGCAAAAGCTTGGCCGCCTCGTCGGCAAGCTTCGGGTCGGCGCGCGTTTCGAGGCGCGGTTCCGTCGGAAACGGCACGTCCCACGCGCTCAACACCTGCAAGTCGCGCACGATTTCGTGGCGGGTGGGATCGGCTTCCTCAACACATTGCGTGTACGCCAGCCGCCGCACGAGAAAACCCTTTTGCGGACGCACCCCAAGCCTTTCTTTTGCGCCGATGAGCCGGCTCAAAATGGCCCCGCGATCGTTGCCGACAAAGTCCACGCTGCGGGTGAATTTTTCCTTTTGCAGGGCGCGGATGACAGGCCAGCTCGTGCCCAGGCGCGCCTTGCCCCGCGTGCGCGGGAGCGCCCAGACTCTATCCAGCCACGGGAGGCCGCGCAGAATGGGCGCAGCCTCTTCCGCGACCAGGGCATGCAGCTCCGCCTGCGGCCAATGCGCGCGCAACGCCCGCATCGCGGGCACCGCCACCGCCACGTCGCCGAGGTACTTGAAAACCAGCACGAGGATTTTTGTCTTGGACACCGCCCCGAGAACATGGTGAAAATGCGGGCACATTCCAAGCCCAGACCCCGCTGGGCTCACCGGCCCTCCTTTCATGCCCACCGCGGATCCCGAACAATTAGAAAAACAGGCCATTCTCGACTTCTTCGGCCGGCGGGCCGACGGGTATTTTGTCGAGGTCGGTGCCAACGACCCGCGCCTGCTCTCCCAGACGTGGTTTCTGGAACAACTGGGCTGGACGGGCCTGCTCGTGGAACCGCTCGAGACGCTTTATCAAAGGCTCGCCGTGGAAAGGCCTTGCTCCCGTGTCGTGCGCGCGGCCTGCGCCGGGCCGGAGCAACGCGGCACCGGAAAATTTCACCTCGCGCAGAGCACGCTCATGGGCACGCTCCAGCCCCACGTCGATGATCAGGGCGTGCGGTACGTCGGCGAAGAAACCGTGCCCATCGTCACGCTCGACGATTTGCTTCAGCAGGCGCCGCCCGCGCGCGTGGATCTCGTGTCTATTGATGTCGAAGGCACGGAACTCGATGTGCTGCGCGGTTTCGATCTCCCGCGCTGGCGTCCCGAGCTCATTTTGATCGAGGACAAGGTGAACAATCTCGAAAAGCACCATCATCTGCTCGGATTCGGCTACCGGCTGCTGCGGCGTACGGGCTTTAATTCCTGGTACGTGCCGCGCGGCCATCCGGCGCAATCTCCGCCCGGGGAGCGCTGGCGCCTCCTGCGCAAATATTATCTCGGCCTGCCCTTCCGCCAAATCAAACGCGCCTGGCAGGCGAAGCGAAGGCAGAACGCAAAATGAAGAAGGCTGAATGAAAAACGAAAAATGCAGAAAAACGGCCATTCCCTTCCTATAATTTCCATTTCATTTCGCCGAGAATCTTCCTCCTGCGTTCTTTCCGTTTCCGACTTTTGCATTCTGCCTTTTAACTTCTGCATATCCTCCATGCCTCGCCCCGGCCGTGAATTCTACGCCCTGCTTCCGGAATCCCCCCGGCTGCTCGTGGTGGATTTGGGTTTTTTGGGTGATACCATCCATCTCATCCCCGCGCTGCATGTCATCCGTCAGGCGAAACCCGGCGCGCGGATCGAAGTCCTCGTGGCCGAGCATATTAAGAGCATTCTCGAAGTCTGCCCCTGGCTCGATGGCGTGCGCGGCTATCCCCGTTTCCCGCAAGGGCCGCGCTGGTATGAGGACATTGGCCGCGTGCGCAAGTTGCATGGCGAAAAATTTGACGCCGTGATCAATCTCAATGGTTCCGATCGTTCAAGCCTGTTGACGTGGGCCACCGGCGCCCCATTGCGTCTGGGTCGCTTGCCGCCGAAAACAGCCTGGTTCTGGCCGCATTGTTTCACCCACACGGTGGACGTACCGCATGGACGCCAGCCGGTTTTCCGCCAGCGGTGGGATGCGCTCGGCGCCGCCGGTTTTCCGCTGCCGGCCAGCGGTCCGGTTTTCCCCATCGAAATCAAGCGCGAGACGGAAAAGAAACTCGACGGCCTGCTGGGTGACCAGCGGGCCTTTGCGCATGTGAGTCCCTTTGCGACGCAGGACGAAAAGGAATTGCCCCTCGCGCAACTCGCCGAGTTTCTCAACGCCGCGGCGGCGGCCCGGCCCGACCTTGCCCTCGTGCTTTCGACTTCTCCCTCGGCGCGCGAAAGGGAGAAACTCGCCGAATTGCGTCGGCTTTTGAAATTCGAACCGTGGCGGGTATTTGCTGGCGATTTGAATCTGGTGGAATTTGCCGCCCTCGTCCGCCGCGCGCGCGTGCATCTCGGTGGCGATTCCGGCGCACTCCACGTGGCGCTGATGACCGGTACGCCGACGGTCTCGTGGTTCCGCGATTATGCTGGGCGCGTGGAATGGCAACCCACGGGCCTGACCCATCGCAGCGTGCTGGGCCAGCCGTCGCCCGCCGGGCTCACCGGCGTGGCCACTGGCGATTTGCTCACTGCTTACGCGGCCGCACTGGCCGGGGTCGCATGAAAACCATTCGTGTCAACTTCGTCGATTTCTGGGGGTTCTTCAACAAGGAGGACAATTTCCTCATCCGCGCCCTGCGGCGGTGGTACGACGTGCAATTCTCCGACCGGCCCGATTATCTTTTTTTCGGCGACGACCGGGCCCGCACACACCGCGGGTACGATTGCATAAAAATCTACGTGCCGCTGGAAAACCGCGTGCCCAATTTTCGCTACTGCGATTACGCCTTTTCCTACCGTTATCTCGACGACCCGCGCAATATCCGCCTGCCGTATTATGTTTTTTGTGGTGCGCCGGAGTTGCTGGTCAAACAGGCGGATGAAGCGGAGCATCTTCTGGCCACGAAGACCAAATTTTGCGCGGTGGTCATCGGGAACCGCAACACGAAGCGCACGTCCCGCCGCTTGCGTTTCTTTGAAAAACTTTCCCGCTACAAGCCCGTGGATTCGGGTGGCCGCTTCCTGAACAATATCGGCGGACCGGTGCGCGACAAGGTGGCCTTTCTGCGCGACTACAAATTCCATGTCTGCTTCGAGAACGCCTCCTCGCCCGGCTACGTTTCGGAGAAAATTGTCCATGCGATGCAGGCCCGCAGCCTGCCGGTTTATTGGGGCAGCCCGCGCATCGGCGAGGAATTCAACCCTCGCAGTTTTCTGCAAGTCACCGAGGAAATGTCCGATGAGTCGGCCATCGAGCAAATCATTACGCTGGACCGCGACGATGCCCGCTACCTGGCCCTGGCCCGCGAGCCGTACTTTCATCAAAACGTGCCGAACGAATTTTATGATCCGGAGCGCCTGCGCCCGCAGTTCGAGAAAATCTTTTCCTCCACGCAGCGCGCGCGCAGTTTTTTTTATTTCCGGGATGTGATTTTCAACGCTCGCGTGAAATGGGGTCTGGGTCGTCCATAATTCACCGCTCCATTTTAGCCGCCGCCACCGCCCCCTCCGCCACCGCCATTGCCGCCGCGACCTCCGCGGCCACCGCCGGGACCGCCACCGATGAGCGAGCCGGTGCCGTTGACGACCATGCTTTCCACCTGACTTTGCGCGGCGTCGGTGTTGGCCGCGTTGCCGGTACTGTTGGCCAGTGCAGACACCGCGCCCACGACGCTGCCGCCTCCGGGTCCGCCGCGTCCACCGGGGCCGCCACCGGGACCGCCCGGCCCGCCGCCAAATCCTCCAGGACCGCCGCCGGGAGCCCCGCCAAAGCCACCCGGTCCGCCCGGACCACCGGGACCGCCCCCGAAATTCGCGGCAAAGTCCGCCGCCTGCTGCACCTGCTGCTTTTGGTCGTCGGTGAGTAAAGTAGTGGAAGTGATAAAATCATTAAAAGCGGTTTGATCCGTCTGGGCCCATTGCAGGGCCGCGGTCATTGCCAGCCGCTGGCGGACACCCTCGTCCTGCACGGTGGCGGCCCACTGCAGAGCGCTGACGGGATCTTGCTGGCCCGCGCTGAGCGCGAAAGTCACCAGGGCGCGGTCTTTTTCCGGTGAAGCGGGAAGGGCGTTGAGGTATTCACCGGTGCCGTCCATGTCGAAACGCGCCCAACTGCGGATGGCGCTGGCGAGCAGGTTCAGGCTGTTGGCATCGCCGGCATTTTTGGGATCCATCGCTTGCTTGAGCGCCCAGGCGGAAGCCGCCTGTGGATCGGTCGCCGCCCAGGCGGCGGTCACTTGCGGGCCAAAGGTATTTTTAAGATAGGGATCATCCACGGTGGCGAGCCACGCGAGCGCGTCCTGCGGCGCATCCTGGCCCCAGCGGGCGAGCAAACCACCGAGCGCCTGGTTGCGCAGATTATTATCCGTCAGTTGCGTGAGAAATCCGACTGCTTCCGCATAACGGCCGGCATCGGCGAGGCTGGTGGTCAGGGCGTTGAGCGCGAGAGTTTTGAGCGCGCGGTCGGCCGCGGTGTCGAGCGCGAGCGCATTCACGGTGTCAAACGCCCCTTGCGCATCCACGCTCGCATAACCGGCGATAATGGAGGCGAAGCGTTGCTGCTCGCTGGCGGTGGAGCCGTTGCCGGGATTTTCCTTGAACCAGAGCAACGCGGCCTTCGGGTCGGTCGTCGCCAGCGATTTGAGCGCGGCGTTGATGCCGGACTCGCGCATCTGCGGACTACTAATCGTGCCGGAGCCCGCGAGAAAACCGGACGGATCCTGCTTCGCCCATGAGCCGATGAGCGCGGCCATCAACGCATCCCGCATGGCGCTTGGCGGCGCGGTTTTTAGCTGCTCCAAATTGGCCATGCATTCCTTCGGCGAAAGGCCCGCGGCCCAGACTTCGAGCAGCGCGGCGTTGGGCTTGCCCTTCGCATGCAAAAGCGCGGCGAGATCGAGATTGCCACTGGCGTTAAGAAACGACGCGTCCTCGCGTTTTTTAGGGCCATTGGCGGCGAGCCGATTGAGCGGCGAGGCCAGCGCATCGGCCGCCGCGCTGTGGCGCCCGTACCAAAAGGACATGCCCGCGACCGCGGCGCAGAAGGCGAAATAGCCGGAGGATTTTAAAAGGGAGATTTTCATGGGTGGAAAGTTGACCGTACAAACCACCCCGAGGGGTGACGGTTTCGTGCCGCCACCTTAGCACACCCGTCCGCGCCGTTAGGTGCGTCCGCAGATTAATCTTTTGTCATCAAGTGCCGAGCGAACCACCGGCGAACACGCGCCAAACTGCCCCGCAAATTAAATTGTCTTCATAAACTCGCCCAGGTTCCGGCGCAGGCTTTCGCCCAGTTGCAATATGGCGTCGGGCGACGGTGGTCGCGTCTTTTGCAACCGCTCGCGCAAGGCCGTCAGGCCGGCCGGGAAATTCTCCACGATGAATAAATGCGGCAGGCCGCGAAAAAGCTCCAGCCGCGCATCCGCCGCGCTCACGACGCGTTTGTTGGCCGAGAGATAATCAAAAAATTTTGAGGGAAACTGCGTGCGATGATAAGGTGAAGCGGGATTGTGCAAGAGCAGGCAGGCGTCGGCGGCTTCACGCAACTCCGCTAATTTCCCCTCGGTCACGAAGCCGTGGTAGCGGATGTTGTGTCGGCGAGAAATCAATTGCTGCAGTTCCTGCACCTCCTCCGGCCCGGCGCTGCCGGTGAGGTCCAATTCCATTTCGTCAGGCAGATGTTCAATCCATTGGCGCAGTTGTCCAAAACCCTGTTCGCGTCCAAAATTTCCGGCAAACAGCAATCGCCGGTCGCCGGGCTGCTCGTCTTCGCACGGTTCGCCGAGCTGGCACAGGTCCGGCAGCCCAGGCACAACCAGGTGCGGTACGGCTTTGCCCAAGACTTCGCGCACGCGCTCCGCCAGCCCGGCATTCACCACGAGGCAACCGGAGGCGGACGCGTAGGCGGAGCGTTCGAGTGCGCGGCGCGCGGGCGATTTCCATTCGTCATCGAGGTAGAGGCCGTCTTCCAGTTCGAGCAGCGTTTTCATGCCCGCCGCGTGCGCGGCCAGCAGCGCCGCCGCGTATTCTTCATGATAATTGTAGCTGACGACGAGCACGTCCGGGCGGCCGGCGTGTGCTTGCACCATCTTGCAAAAATAATCGGCCGCGCGCTGCTGCCGGCGTGGCGCCACCCCGGCCACGGCAAAGGTCGGTGCGTGCCGCACGGTCAAGCCGGGCCGGATTTCCTCGCGCCATTCGTCGTCGCGCTTCTTCGCATAGGAGGGCGAAACGATTTCCACCGTGTGCCCCAGCGCCGCCATGTATTGGGCGAGCAGCAAAACTTTTTTTCGCCCGGCCGGGGCGTCGTAGCGCGCATTGTCCCGCCGGGCCGAGCAGGCCGCGGTGATGCAGTTGCCAAAGAGAAGGACGTGCACGGCGATAAAAGTTTAGTGCGGACGCATTACGTAGTGTGGAAACAAATGCCAGCAAAGCGAGCCGCGCCGCGCCTTGAAATACCCCGGCCACGATTCGTGCGGCACGCGGTGCAGCCACGCCTGGAGATTTTTCGCGGGCGAGGATAAATCCGTCGCGATTTCATAACCGCATTCCCGCATGCCCGCCTGGCAATGGTACTCAATCCAGGCCACTTCGGCGGCGCTGAGCTCGTGTTTCCAGCGGTCCAGCGATTCCCGGCTGACGTCGCTGAAATTTTCCCCATAGCTCGAATTGCCCGCCCACGCCTGGCCGCCACGCGTGGGTTTGAAACTAAGCGCGCCCGCGTCTACGCCGATAAAGGCGCAGACCTGCCCGACCACGGCGCGCGGGTCGGTGACGAGGTCTTCATAGCGTACGGACAAAAACCGCTCCGGGTGCGGCTTTTGGGCGAAACGCTGCCATACGCTCCGGTTCCACTCGTTGACGAGGCGAAAGGCCTTGGTGTGCCGGCGGTCGCGGTTGAGCAGGCGGCGGCGGCGCGAAGCATACACCGCGCGCGGATCGCGCACGACTTGCACGAGCTTGGCGGCGGGAAAATATTTAAATAGCCATGGCGCGAAATAATCGTTGGCGGGAGTTTTTTCCACGAGGGCGCGCGCAGCCGGGCGCGGTGGCACGACCGTTTCCGCGTAGGCGCGAAACAGGCTCTGCAAGACATGGCGGGGACCGCCGGATAAGTTGGCTTCCACCCGCCCCAAAAAGTTTTGCTCGAAAGCCGGGTAATTAAACGAAGCATAGTCCACCTGGTTTTCCGCCTCTCCCGGATGCGCGGGCGGCGCGCCGCGTTCGCTCAACCGTTTCACCTCGGTTTCCTGCAAAAGACAACGCGCGAGCGCCCGGGTGTCGGTGGCCCCAACACGGAGAATGGCGCGATTGAACAACGCCGTTTCCTCGGGCAGCACCAGCAAGTCGGGGTGCGCCTCGAGCAATGCCAAGAGCAGCGTCGTGCCCGATTTGGGGGCGCCGCCAAGAAAAATTTCGCGATAGGAAGCGTCACTCACTTTTTTTTCGAAATGGGCGTGTGGTCCACGCCGGGCAACTCGCGCCGCCGGGCGGCGAGCAGGCCGTCCACCGAGTACGATTCCGCCAGCGTGTGCTCGGCAAAGATATGGTAATCGCGCGCGACGAGCTCCTGGCGGCACTGCCGGTGCAGCGCCTCGCCATGGGTGGAAATAAAAATATAATCCACGCGGCGCTCGCGCAGCATCCGGTCCGCACCGCGCAGCATGGCCAGCTCGAAGCCCTGGATGTCGCTGTGCAACAGATGCACGCGCTCGAGTTGGAATTTTTCCGCCAGCCAGTCCACCGAAACGGTGGGGGCGTCGTAGGGATGGGTGGAGTAACGCTCGCCGACGCCGCCCTGGAAAAATTCCCCGGTACGTTGGTTTAACGCGAAATTCAACCGGCCCGCGTTCAGGTTCGCGCCGTCGGGTTCAACGAGAATGTTGCGCGCCTGGCTGACCGCCTGTTGAAACCACAGCGAGTAAAACGCCCAGTAGGCGCCCAATTCCAGCATCACCGCGCCGGCGGGCAGGTGTGGCAGCACTGCCGCAAACACGCGTTCTTCCTGCGGTTCGTGGACGCCTCCACTCGCCGCGAGCAACCGGCGCATATGCGGCGTGTAATAAGTTCCCAGCGCCACTTTCACGCCATTGTGCATCACTTGGTCGCGCCCGATGACTTCACCCGCATTTGAGACGCGCGGCAATGACGCCGTATCGGAGCACGCGAGCACAGCGGCGATGCGCCGGTCCCAAAAGGCCGCCCGCTCGCGGCGCGCCAACAGCGCGCGCAGGCGGTGCTTTTTGTCGCGCCATTTCCCGTGCGCAGGCGAACTCCGCGGCGTGAGCGCGGTCAGGACACGATACCAGAATAATTGCGCGGCGGGATTCATCAATTCAAGCCGGAGGCGGCGAGACGGTTTTAGCGGGATTTACGGGGTGGGGCAGCACCTTTTCATTGAGCATCGCCGCGCCCACTTCGGGATAAAAATGCACGGGATCCAGTTTGAAGAAATTCTTCGCGTCGCTGTACGATGAATCCAGCAAATCCACCGCTTCCGGGAAAACCATCCGCACCCGCGCGCGCCAATCCTCGAGCGCCGGGCCCATCCCCGCGTGGCGTAACCGCCGCAGATCTTCCACTTGCAGAGGATTGATGACCACCGCGTACGGGCTGCCCCGATTTTCAAGGGCGCTGCGAAGTAGCACGAGTTCGTTCACGCGGTCGGGTGAAAAATGAAATTCACGCCATTGCGTTTCCTGATTGGCCAGCAACGCCGCGAGGGCCGCCGGGTCCGCGACGTCATGATGCTCCCGCCAGAGCACGGCATTGAAGGAACCGTCCTTTTGCAACGTCGGCGGACGGCCGCGCCAGGCGCCGAGCATGGTTTGCCACGCGTAGCCGACGCCCTGGAGGTTAAAGAGATAATTGAACGAGTCCTGCCAGGTCTGCGGCGGAAACGGCGACGACACGATGGGCAGGCGGTCGCTGTATTGGAAGAAATCGAGCGCGACCACCACGAGCGGTGCAGTGGGGGAAACGTGCCGCACCAGCGCCGTCACTTCCTCCGGGGTCGCGCCGCCGAGGCCCGCATTGTAGAATTTGGCCGGCCCGCGCAGCAGCGAGGCATCGACCATCGCGGCCTTGCTGGTGCCGAGGAGTACGGCGTCTTGCGGATGCTGGCGCAGGCCGGTCAGCTTCGCTTCGCGTTCGGCGGAAATATAAATGCCCAGGGTGTTGCGGCCAAAATAATCGAACGGATCCACGAAGAAATTCAGCGCGGCGGCGAGCGCAATCAAGCCGGCGGCCACGGCGGCGGTGGTCGCGAGGTAACGCTGGCTCATGGGCGCGGCGGGTGGCATCGGCTAGAACTTGTAGTATAGGAATTCGCTGGCGTTGGAAAGCGAGAGAAAGCAGACGGCAAAAATGACGCCCGTCAACACCGCCCAGAGCGCCGCCGGCTGCCAGAGCAATCTTCCACCCAGCAGCCCGGCATGGCGGGAGGTTTCATTAACGCCGAGCGCAGGCTGCCAGCGCGAGAGCACATCCTGCGAGTTGGGCGCAAACCAATTCCATAAATACAAAATGACCAGCCAGGCCCACCAACCACTCCCGGGCGCGCTCAGCGAGGCGCCTCCACCCGCCACTCCACCGCCCCCGAGGCTTTCATACAGGCGCACCGCCGCCGAGAAACTGTCCGCGCGAAATAAAACCCACGCCAGCGTGATAACGGAAAACGTGAGCGCGTGCGCCGCCGTCAGTCGCAGGAATTTCGGGACGACCCCTAGCGCCCGCAGTTTCGTTTTCGATTCCAGCCACGCGTGATTGAGGACGAGGCCCACGCCGTGCAACAGACCCCACGCGATGAACGTCCAGCCCGCGCCGTGCCAGAGGCCGCCGAGAAACATCGTGATCACCAGGTTCAGCCGTTGCCGCAGCCTCCCATGCCGGTTGCCTCCGAGGGGGATATAGAGATAGTCGCGCAGAAAACGCGAAAGGGTCATGTGCCAGCGCCGCCAGAATTCCACGAGGTTCACAGCCTGGTACGGCGAATTGAAATTCTGCGGTAACACGATGTTGAACAGGCGGCCCAGCCCGAGCGCCATATCCGTGTAGCCGGAGAAATCGAAATAAATTTGCAGCGGGTAGGCGAGGGCCCCCGCCCAGGCCGCGCCCATCGTCAGATTGCCGCCCGCGGCGGCGGCGTGAAATACCGGACCGGCCTGCGCGCCGAGTGGGTCGGCCAGCAAAACCTTTTTTGCCAGCCCGAAGGTGAAGAGCGTCGCCCCGAGGGCGAGATTGTCCCAGCGCAGGCGGGTCACGTCCGGCCGGGCGAATTGCGGCATCATCTCCTGGTGGTGCACGATGGGGCCGGCGATGAGGTGCGGGAAAAAAGTCACGAACAGCGCATAGGTCGGGAAGCTCGCCTCCTTGGCGAGGCCGCGCGTGCAGTCCGCCAGGTAGGCGATTTGCTGGAAGGTGAAAAACGAGATGGCGAGCGGCAGGATGACTTTCTCCAGCGTCCAACCCGCGTGAAACAGCACGTTGATATTATTAACGAAAAAATTCGCGTACTTGTAATAGCCGAGCGCGAGGAGATTCGCCGTGACGCCGAGGCCGAAGAGCAGCCCGCGCGGCTGGTTTGCCGCCGCGCGCGCTGCCAGCGCCCGGCCCCACCCGAAATTGCCCACCATCGAAAATACAATGAGGCCGAGATACCAAGGATTCCACCACGCGTAAAAAAACAACGAGGCGGCGGCCAGCCACACTTGTGCCGCACGCAGGCCCGCCCATTTACCGAAGGCAAACCAGCCCGCCAGCGTCACCGGCAGAAACAACAGCAGGAAGGCGTACGTGTTGAACAGCATGGCGCGCGTCGGCCGCTCAGGTTCCCTGCGCGGAATAAAGGTCGGTGTACACGCCGCCGCGTTGCGCCAGTTCCTCGTGCGAGCCGCGCTCCACCACTCGCCCGCGCTCGAACACCAGGATGTGTTTCGCGTGCCGGATGGAACTGAAGCGGTGCGCGATGATGAGCACCGTGCGGCCCGTCATCAATTCAGCCAGCGCCAGTTGAATCATTCGCTCGCTCTGCGCGTCGAGGGCGGACGTGGCCTCGTCGAGAATCAAAATCGGCGCGTCCTTGAGAAAGGCCCGCGCGATGGCGATGCGCTGCTTTTGCCCGCCGGAAAGCCCCGCGCCCTGCGTGCCCACCATGGCCTCGTAACCCCCTTCGAGGCCCTCGATAAATTCGTGCGCGTAGGCCTTCTTCGCCGCGGCCAGCACTTCCTCGCGCGTGGCGTTGAGTTTGCCGACGAGAATATTTTGGTAAACGGTGTCGTTGAACAACACCGGGTCCTGCGACACCAGCGCGATGTTTCGCCGCAAGTCCGCGAGCCGCATCGTCCGCAAATCGTGGCCGTCAATCAGCACCCGTCCCGCGGTGGGGTCGTAAAAGCGCGGCAGCAGGCTGACGAACGTCGTCTTGCCCGCGCCGCTCGGACCGACGATGGCATACGTCTCGTGCGCGGCTAGTTTGAGATTCACGTCGTGCAGCACGTCCTCCTGCTGGTAGGCGAAGCACACGTTTTCAAACACAATGCGCCCGTCGAGCCGGCCGAGGTCCACCGGCTTCTCCGGGTCCAGAATGGCCACCGGCTCATTCAACAAGGATTCAATGCGGTCGAGCGCGGCGATGCCCTGCTGCATCTTCGAGTTCAACATGCCGAGGCGCTTCACCGGATCGTAGCACGCGTAAAAAGCGGTGCCGAGCGCGAGAATCGTTTCCCAGGGGATGAACGCCTTGTACGCGTACGCCAGCGCCAACCCAATGCCCAGGCTCGCGATGGCTTCAATCACCGGGGAGACGAACAGGTTGTACTTAACCACCTTCAAAAAACCGCGCGAGGTTTGGCGCACCGCCGCCTCGAACCGGTCGTGTTCGCGCTGTTCGAGGCAAAACGTGCGGATTTCCTTCGTGGCCGCCAGATTCTGGCTGAGGTTCTGGGTCAGGCCGCCGAGTTGGTTTTGCAGCGCGCCGGCCTTCTTGCGCAAGCGCCGCGCGAGCGCCCGCAGAGGCAGTGCAATCGCCGGCACGGCGAGAAAGAAAATTAAGATGAAAACGGCATCATGGGAGCGGATGCAGAGCACAATCAGCGCGATGACGGCGCTCACCAGCGTGAACGGCTGCCGGATGCCGTCGATGGCGATTTCAATCGTGCTCATTTGCAGCACGATGGTGTCCGTCATGGCGCGCGAAATGAGGTCGCCCGGCGGGCGCTGGTGGAAAAACGCCAGGTGCAGACTTTGCAGTTTGTCGAAAATCTGCACGCGGATGCGCTCCAGGATTTTTTGTCCGCAAAAGCCGGTGAAATATTGCTGGGCAAAGCCGCTGCCGCCGCGGATGAGCGAAGTCCAGAAGAACAACGAGCACAGGAAAATCAACCGCGCCGTGCTCAATTCCGGCGCTTGCAAGTCGTGGCCGCGAAAAAATTGCGGCAGCACTTTGTACATCAGCATCGGAAAGCCGAGCCCGGTCGCGGCCCCCGCCAGCAACCCGCACACCACCGACATGATGGCTTGCGGCAGGTACGGCCGCAGCAGCATCAAGTACGGACGAAAGCGTTTCAAAATGGCAAACATGCGAGAGAAAAAGCGGAGGCGAATTTAAGCCGTGATGCGGATGATGTCGCCGGCCACCTCGAACACGGCGTAACGCGGGCCAATGGCCTCGCGCACTTTTTGCAGGCTCGGGTAGTGTTTGCCGCGCCCGAATTCACGCGCGTCATCGATTAAAATCACGTGGCCCGCGATAGCATGGTGACGAATGCACAGCAGTTCCGCCAGAATGGGCGTGTTCTTTGCGCCCTTGGCGGTGTCGTGGCCGGAGGAATGGCCGTCGAGCCAAAACAGACAGGGTTCCTGGATGGCGGTGAGCAAGCGCGGCAATACATCCGCGCTGTCCCCGTGATGAATGGTGACGTGTTTGTGCTCGCGAAAACGCGCGCGAGCGGCTTCGGCCAGGTCGGCCGCCAGCTCAATCGTGTGCAGCGCCGCAAATTCCTTCAGCATCGCGTGCACCATGTCGCCGCGAAAGGTGCCCGTTTCGATGAACACCCGCGGGTGGTGTTTGCGCGCGTAGTCGCGGATGACTTGCTGCTTGGCGGCGTGCGCCAGCGGCTGGGGACGCAGGTTGCGCCGGATGGCCCGGCGCTCATCACGCGAGGCTCCGCGCAGGAGCGCCCGCAGATGGACGGGGTGGGCGTATTCGCCCAGGTTGGAAAGCTTGCGCCGCAGGTAACTCATTCCAGCATCTCATCTAACGATTTTTCCGTCCGCTGCAAAACCCTAAATTGTGCCTTTCGCCGCCCTTTCGCCAGGCTTCGTTTTAAAACCAAACCACGGACGGCACGGATAACACGGATATCCTTCTGCAGAAGACTGATAATTTCATCATTCTTATCCGTGCCATCCGTGTTATCCGTGGTTGTTGGAGGATTTCAAAACCGGACCTACTGCCTCGTCCAACCGCACCCGCTTCCGCGGCAATAGGCGCGACCAAAACACCGCGCGCCGCCAGGCCACCGGCGGCGTGAAATCCGCCCCGGGAAAGAGTTCGCCCAGCCGCCGCAGCGTCACCGGCATGGCCCGCTGACCGACATGGATGTGGTCCCAAAAATAATATTCCCGCGACCAGCCTGACGCCGGCACCAAATCCGCAAAGGTGCCCAAAAACTTTATCTTCGCCGCTGCGCATCGGCCCGCCAGGGCGGTATTATAAAGACGTGTGACCGCATTGCGCTCGAGGCAGGTGCCGTGACTGGGAAAATTGCTCTTGTTCGGACGGCGGCCCGACGGCGGGGCATTGTAGACCACCAGCTCATAACCCCGCCCGCGCACTTCCTCAATCACCCGGAAATACCGTTCGACGCAGTCGCCGACCACCTCTGCCAGGGGCCGCTGTGTTTCCTCGGCGTGCTTGAGCAGGTGCGCCCGGCAGTCAATTTCGCCATAAGACAAAAGCACGTATCCGCCCGTGGGCACTTTTTGCTCCAACGCTTCGAATAATTTCTCCCGCCCACGCGTGCTCGAATCCGGCTTGATTAAATTGTACGCCAGCGACGGACCCAGATGCAGCGCGCGAAAAAAGGGCAGGGCGTTGCTCGCCTCCGAACCGGCCACGAAAATCCGATCCTGCCCCGAAAAGAAGCACACGTGGCTGTCGCCCAGACAGTGAATGACGGCGGGAGCAGGCATAAGGAGACGCAAAACTCAGGCGGATTTTTCAGCTTCGGCCGGTGCGGCCTCGAGCACCATCCAGAGATTATCCGAGAAGGGCCAGCGGTCACCGAATCCGCACTGCGCGACGCGAAATCCGGTTTCCCGCGCCAGGCGCGTGAGGCTCGCGGGCGTGAAATAATTCACGTGGTCGGGAAAACGAAAACCGCACCAGCGCGCGCCGCGCACCGTCCGATTCACGCTCGCGTAATTGGGTACCTTGATGATGACTCGACCACCGTCGCGCAGCGCCCGCCGCAGCCCGCGCAAGAGCAGCGCCGGTTGCGCCTCGTGTTCCAAGAACGCGCTCAGCAAGGCCCCGTCGAGCGAACCGGGGGCAAACGCTTTCACGCCGTCCACTGCGCTTGCCTGCACGACGCGCCCGCCGCGAGTCTGCGCGAGGGCGTTCGCCCTGGCCGCGAGCACTTTGGAAATTTCGATGCCGTGCGGTTCGTAACGGTCCGCCGGCAGGCGCGCCAGCACGCCGCCGCCCCCGCAGCCAATGTCGAGCACGCGCCCGCGCGGCAAATGTTGGCGCAGCAAAGTCATCAGCTTGTCGCGCTTGAGTACCTTTTGGCGAAACCGCCGGAAGCCGTGACTCAGCCGCTTGCTCAAGGGCCGCTCGGCCAGCCGCCGGGCCTCTTCTTCAGCGGAAGTTTTTTCCCAGGCAAAATCCTCCTCGAGCGCCGCGTAGGCCGGCGGATTTTCCAGGTAAGTGAACCCGCAGCTCCGGCAGGTCTTCAACACCCAGGGCACGCGGCTGTACGGCACGGGCGGTTGCGCGCCATTGTCCGTGCCGCAAAGCGGGCAGGGGCGGGGAGTAGTTTCGGCGGTGGCGGCCATGCGAAGAGAAAGGGCAAACTGCGGCATTGCGGGGCCGAGGTCAAACCCGCTCCGCGAGCAGCCACGGCGCGAGCGCGGCCAAAACTTTGGCCGCGGGCAGATCCGCGAGTTTCGCGCCACCGGTGGGCGGGCAGTCATTGGGTTGGAGCAAAATTTTCGGCGCGGCAAAAACCGGGCCGGTGCGCACGGGGTTGGTCGGCCCGTACACCGCCACCACCGGCACGCCCAGGGCATTGGCGAGGTGCATGCCTCCAGTATCATTGCACACCACGACATCGCAGCGGCGCAACGCTTCGGCAAATTCCATCAAATTGGTCTTTCCGGCGTGGTTAAAAACATGCCCGGCGGGCTGGCCGGCGGCCACCGCCGTGGTGATTTCCGCATCGCGCGCAGTGCCGAACAGCTCGAAACGCGTCTCCAGCCGCCGCCCCAGTGCTCCAGCAATTAATTCGCGCCAGCGCTCCACCGGCCAGCGCTTTTCCGGAAAATTCTCGGTGCCGCAAATGAATCCGAGCACGGGCCCGGTTTTCGGCTGCGCCAAGGCGGGGTGAAGCTCCCCGGGCCACGCGAAGGGCACCAGGTCCAATTCTCCTTCCAGCCCGAAGTGCTGGAAAAACTTGAGCCAGGACTGGAGCTGGTGTTCGCGCGCCTCGTCGGCTTCGCCGGGGGCGATCCACGCATGGGTGAGCCAGGGCCGCCACTGGCCGGGCCGGCGCATTCCAAAGCGTTGCGGCGCGCCGGCGAGTTTGGCCTCATAATCGCCGCGCCAGGAATTCGTGAGCAAGATGTGCGTGTCGGGATACTCTCCGCGCAATTCGCGAAAGAATTTAAAATAGCCCTCGCCGCGCGGCGGCAGCGCCACGATGCGGTCGCCCACGCCCAGCCGGGCCAGCAGTGGGGCAAACACCGGTTGTGCGAGCAGGGTAATCTCCGCGTCCGGCCGCGATTGGCGCAACGCGCGCAACAGCGGCAACGCCATGATGACGTCGCCCAGCCAATTCGGCATTCGCACCCAGAAACGGGTGCGGCGCGGCAGTGCGTTTTTTTTCAGCCACGCCAATTGCTCGGGCAACAGATTGTGTTTCGACTGCAGGCGAAAACGGCGTTTTACTTGATCCTGATGTCGCCAGCGCGCGTGCAGCCACAGCCAGTCGCGGCAGGGCTCGCCGCCGGCGAGGAGTTTCTTTTCCAGCCAGCGGTTGGCCGCGAAAAGTGTTTCGTTCGCATTCGGGCCGGCGTCAAAAAGATACTCGCCACGCAGGCACGAACGCATGAAGCCCGTGCGCTCGGAATAAATGATGCCGACGCGGGCCTTGCATTTCTCCGCGAGAAAACCCGCGAGCTCGCTGGTCGAGCACACGCGGTCCATGAACAGCGTGAGCGCGCCACGGTCACCCGCGTTTTGGTCGAACAGCACGACGACGGCACCCTTGCGGCGCAAGACGTCCACCGCCTCGAAATGGCCGTCCTTGCGCGAGAGCAGCCGCAAGCCCCAGCGTTCCCGCGTGCGCTTGACCCAGGCTTCCAGGCCGGGCGCGTCGAAGGGCCGGTAAATGGCGGCGAGGTCGGGCAGGGGCCCGCTCACGAGCGAAGGCAGCACGACCGTCGCCTCCATCAGGGAAAAATGCGGCGTCATCACGACTAGCGGTTGCGGCCCATGCTGGAATTCAGTGACCAATTGCTGCAACAACGGATCCAGTTTGAACCGGTCCATCATCTGCTTCTTATTCCACAACGGCGAGATGAGCGCGAAAAATCCCGTCTCGATGGTCCGGCACGCCGCTTCCAGCGCCACCTCGCGCCGCCAGGCTGCGTCTTTTTCCGGGAACGCGTGGTGGAGGTTGGACTCTACGGTGCGGCGGCGGCGGCCCGGCAGCGTGGCCAGCAACCAGCCCAGACCGCGGCACACCGCCTCGAGCGCGGGTTCCGGCAGGGCCGCCAGCAGGCGCCCCATCACCATTAAAATAAATTGCAGCACAAAAAAACGCTGGATTTGTCGCACATTCACGTCATCGTTCAGCCAGCTTTATAACCGCCAAACACGCTGCGCGCACTACTGAAGAAATGCCCCGCGTCCTGATAATCAAGCCTTCTTCGCTGGGTGACATCATCCACGGCCTGCAAGTTGCCCAATCCTTGCGGACGCAATGGCCCGCGGTGGAGGTGGATTGGGTGGCGGCCAAAATGTTCGCGCCGCTGGTGCGCCAGTGCGCCGGAATTTCCCGGGTGTACGAATTCGACCGGCAGGGGAGTGTGCGTGCGTTTTTGGATTTGGTTGGGCACGTGCGCGAAACGTCGTACGACTGGGCGCTCGATTTCCAGGGGCTGGCGCGCAGCGCCGTCCTGCTCGCCGCCAGCCGCGCCCGCCGCAAGGCCCGCCGGCCCGACGCCCGCGAGGGCGCCCGCTGGTTGTGCCGCCGCCACGCCGCGTTTCCGCCCACCGGCGAAAATTCCCACGCGCTGGAAATTCTCCTGCAATTCCTGCCCTTGCTCGGGCTGGAACCCCGGCTCGACCGCAGCCCGCTGGTATTTCGCCCGCCCGAAGTTTCCGCCTTTCCGCCCGGCTTGCTGGCCAGCCGCCCCGTCGTGCTGTTTCCCGACAGCCGCCGTGCCGAGAAAGAGTGGGGCGGTTTTCCCGCGTTGACCGCGAAGCTGCTCGAACAGCGGCCGAACCTGCCCATCGCCTGGGCTGGGCGTCATGGGCCCGCGCCCGACCCATCGTGGCCCGCCGGCCGGTTCTGGAATTTGGTGGGACAAACGCCCTTGGTTACGCTGCCGGCCTTGTTGGCGTCAGCGCGGCTGGTGATTTGCAACGACAGCGGCCCGATGCATCTCGCCGCCGCGCTGGGCCGCCCGGTGGTTGCGTTGTTCGGGCCGACCAGCCCCGATCGCTTCGGCCCCTATCCGTTGTCCGCGCCGAAACATTTTGTCGTCCGCGCCCCCGGCGGAGATTTCAGCCGTTTGGATTTGGAGGCCGTTTTGCCGGTGGTGATGCAGGCCGTGCCGGCGTAAAGAAATATTTAGCTCCGCGGCGTAATGGTCCCCAAGCCCCGCAAGGTCGCATCCGTCACCGCGCGATAACGCCAGCGGCCCGGCCAGTCGCGGTGCATGAGTTGGTCGAGGCGATCCGAGCCGCCGGAAATCGCCACCGTGCGTAAAATCTTCGTGCCCGTTCCTTCCAAAAGTGGCAATCGTTCCGCACTGGCGCGGGTCAGGGCTTCGATGACGGACGCCAGCATTTGCGTACGCGTCGTGGCCAGCGTGAGGCCGGAAAAAGCACCCTGGCGTTGCTCGATGCTCATGCGGTCGCCGGCCAGATAAGGGTCGAACCGCACCGTCCCCGCTTCCTTGGCTCCATTGCGGCTCAAGCGGTGCAACAGCGCGGGGAATTGCTTGATGGGTACGTCCGGGAAAAATTGCGCGCGGGCCCAATAGAGCGCCGACGCCACCGCGGCGAGCGTGCTCACTTGCAGCCACCGCTGGCCGAAGCCGAGCGCGCGCGTGAGCAATTGCGGATGCGGTCGCGGTTTGTCCGTGCACAAGGCCAGCACGTCCGTCGAACCCACCACGTTGAAAAGCTGGCCGACTTTCGCGCCAGCCAGCAGCATCCCCGCGCTGCCATCCATCAAGCCGGCCAACATCGGTGTGCCCGCGCGCAGCCCGAAACGCCGCGCCGCCTCTGCGGTGAGGACGCCGCCGATGCGGTCGCTCTCGATGACTTCCGGCAGCAACGACGATTTTACGCCCAGGTTCGCGCACAATTCCGGGCTCCAACCCGCGAGCGTGAGCGACGCATAAAGTCCCGTGAACGACGCATTCGACGGGTCCGTCAATCGCGCGCCGGTCATTTGCCGATGCAAAAAAGTATTAAGGTGCCCGACGAGGTCCGCGCGTTTCAATCGCCCTGGTTCGTGGCGCTTGTACCACGCCCACGTCGTTGAACTGATGCCGCCCGGAAAAGGCCGCGAACCGCAGAGCTCGAGGTGGCGCTGCTGGCCCAGCCGCTCTTCCAAGTCGCGCGCTTCGGCCACGCTGCGCCGGTCCTGGTGGGTGACAATCGGCGTGAGGGCCGCGCCGTCCTTGTCCATCGCCACCCAGGCCGGGGCCATGCCGGCGACCACGAGGGCATCCACTTTTTTCGCCTGCGGTCCGAGTCCCGCAATCGACTGGCGAATGGCCTTGAGCAAAGTCGGCGGGTCCACCTCGACGTGCGGGCCTTCGCACCGCGTGGGAAAAAACACGCGCGGGGATTCCGCCAGCACGCGGGTGCCGCGCAGCAAACCGGCATTCACCGACGACGAACCGACATCGAGGCCAAGCAACATGGGCATCCCCGGTGCTACCAGACCGGGCGCAAACCTGACAACGGTTTTCGCCCCGGATTCGAAAGGGGGTCGCCATGTTCTGTCAGGCATAGAATGTCGCAGCCTGGGCATTTTTTGTCGGCACGCGTGCACGCCCAATCTGTAGACCATTGTTTAAAACATTATCCAGCAATGCTTTAAGCAATGGCGATTTAGGCTGGCATAGCGAATGTTAAGGCTGGGTAAATGCAAAAATCCATGACCCAAGCTTTCCCCTCTGAAGTGGCCCGGAGCCGCACGCCGCTCAATCGCCGTCCGGCCTTTTATATAAAAAAATGTTATTCAATACTATTCATCGTCCTGGCGACCTCACTGCTGGGTGGCTGTGTCGGTTGGAGCAATCAAACCCACACGCAGGCGACCAGCGTGGTGGATTTCCTCTACCCGCGCGACACCCAGCACACCGATGCTCCCGCGGTGCCAGTTTTGAGCCTGCCGTTGCGCGTGGGCATCGCCTTTGTGCCGCCGGCTCGTGGCGCTGGGGGCAACCGCGTCGCCCCGCTCACCGAATCGGCCAAGACCGCCCTGCTCGAGCGTGTCGCCGCCGAGTTTCGCGCCCTCCCGTACGTGAAGACCATCGAGATCATTCCCACGACCTACCTGCGGCCCGGCGGCGGTTTTGAAAATCTGGACCAGGTGAAAAGGATGTTCGGTGTGGATGTCATCGCGCTGGTCGCCTACGACCAGACTCAGTTCACCAATGAGGGTTTCTGGTCGCTGGCATATTGGACGATTGTCGGCGCTTACGTGGTGCAGGGCGAAAAGAACGACACGCAAACGCTCATGGAGGCCGTGGTCTATGACATTAAAAGCCAAAAATTGCTCTTTCGCGCGCCCGGCGCCAGCCAGGTCAAGGCGAGCGCCACCCTCGTCAATGTCACCGAGCAATTGCAGGCGGACAGCCGGAAGGGCTTTGACGCAGCCACCGCGCAATTGATCGCCAACCTCAAGACCGAACTGGACAACTTCAAAGCCCGCGTGAAGGACTCGCCGACCGATTATCAAATTGAACGCCAGCCCGGCTATACTGGGGCCGGAGCGTTGGACGGTGAATTTGCCCTCGCGCTCGCTGGCCTGGCCTTGGCACGGTTGGTCAAACGAATTTAACCATGCGCGCAAAAATATTCAACCCTTCGGAGGGACAATCACCGTCCTGTCCCTTTCCCTGGGTGACGGCCCTGGTCGTGGCGCTGGCACTGCTGGTGACGGGTGTCCCGGGCTGGGCCGCGGCGCTGGCCTATGACCGCGCGGGCCTTTCGCGCGGCGAAATTTGGCGCTTGTGGACCGGACATCTGGTGCACTTTTCTGCCAGTCATCTCGGCTGGGATTTGCTCGTCGTGGCGTTCGTGGGCACCTGGGTGGAACGGGCAGATTTTCGCGGTGGGCGTTGGCTCTGGTTTTGGGCGCCGCCGCTGGTGAGCCTCGTCCTGTTGCTTGGCGAACCCGCGCTCGTGCGCTATGGCGGACTCTCCGGGCTGGCCACCGCCGCGGTGGTCTTCGCTTGCCTAAGCGAATGGCGCCGCGCGCACGCGCAGCGGAATCTTTGGCTCATGTTGCTGGCCCTGGTTGCGCTGAAAATCGGCGTGGAATTTATCACGGGCCATAATTTTTTCACGCGCTTCGACTCCCTCCCCGTGCGCGCGGTGCCGCTGAGCCATGCGGCCGGCTTCGCGGCAGCGATCGCCTGCTGGCTGACTTTTAATGGCTCAAGTCAGGCGGAAGAGGCACGACCAGGACATCAACCTGCTGGCTCCGCCGACGACGGCGCATCCACGCCACGGAAACCAGCGCACCCAAGCCGGCCACCAAAGCCGTCGTCGACGGCTCGGGCACGGGTTGAAAGGCCAGGTATTGCGGCGTGTGGGTAAGCCCGGCCACAAACGTGCTGACCGTGCCGCCCGGCGTCACGCGCGCAATCGAATTTAGCCCCTGATTGGCTATATACAAATTGCCGCTGAGGTCAAAGGCCAGGCCCACGGGCGCGTTCACATCCGGGCTGCTGCTCACAAACGTGCTGACGATGCCGCCGGGTGTCACCATCGAGATGGTGCTGTTGGCGAAATTCGACACGAAAAGATTGCCGCTGCTGTCGAAGGCCAAGTCATTCGGATTGTTAAAACCTGACGCAAAGGGCAACACCGTGCCGGTGGGCGTCACCTGCACCACCGTGTTGTTATCGCGGTTGGCCACAAAAAGATTTCCGCTCGTGGCCAGCGCCACGCTGAAGGGGCTGTTGGTGGACGCAAAGCTGGAGACGACGCCCGCGGACGTCACCGTCGACAACCGCAGGAGACCGTAGTCCGCGACAATGATATTTCCGCCGGAATCGAAGGTCAGCCCCAGCGGCGTTTGCAAGCCGGTGGCGAAGGGGTGCACCACACCATCGGGCGTCACCTGGGAAATAACGCTTTGGAGGCTGCCCGACAACGCCTGCGTCACATAGAGATTGCCGCTGGTGCCGAAGACGACGCCGCCCGGGTGCTGCAAGCCGGTGGCAAACGTCGTGACCACGCCGAGCGTGCTCACTTCGTCAATCGTGCCGCCGCCATTGGAGGAGTAAAAAAGAATTTGCCCGTGGCAAAGGCCCGCGCTGAAAAGGGCGCCAAAGGACGCCAGCACGGTGAGTGCGGCGCGGGCCCGGTGGAAAAACCATGAAGAATGGCGGAGGTTTGTCATAAAAGGAAACAGGGCCCACCGGAAGGCAGCGACGCTGTCTGAGCTCCCTAGTCAGCGACTTGGCCGGGTTTGTCAAGCGGTGTCGCAAAAATTAGGAAATTAAATATAAACTTTATTGGCAGATAGATTGCCACCGTTAGCACGTGGAGTGCCAACGGCGTTATTTTTCCCGGATTAATTCGGATTTGAGGGTAGCTCGCGCCAGCCTCGCGGTCGCCTCTCGGTCTGCTCCTGTTCGGCCCGCCCGGTGAAAGGGCCTAAATTGACGCAACGATTGAGTTGGCAGCGGGGTTAATAGCGTTTACTCCAGTTGATGGTCGGCGATGTCCCCCTTTGGCGTTTAAAGTTAATTCCCATTTTGCCGTTTTTTATCCGTCCTTCGCCATGATCTTTCCGCCCTTTAGCCGCGTTTGCCTGGTAGCCGCGGCCTTATTCTCTGTTGGAGGGGTGATAGTCGCGGCCCAGAATGCTTCATCGACAGTGGTGCCGGGCGCGGTGCTGTCCGCGTCCCCTGCCAGCCACGAGCAAATCGTGGCGGAGCAAAAACAGGCTGAGGCCCGTTTCGCGACGTTGGCCCCCTTTCGTGCGCAACTCGCGGCCAATACCGGCATCAAGCTGGTGGCCATTCCCGCCGGCACGTTTTTGATGGGTAGTCCGGCGGATGAACCGGGCCGCCGCGATGACGAAGGCCCGCAGACGCGCGTGACCCTCACTGACGATTTTCTCCTGGGTGCCACTGAAGTGACGCAGCGTCAGTATGAGGCCGTGATGGGCAACAACCCGAGCGACTTCAAGGCGGCCGGTCTGGATGCCCCGGTGGAGCGCCTGTCGGTGCAAAGTGCGAAAATGTTCTGTCAAAAATTGACTGAGCGCGAGCAGGCCGCCGGATATTTGCCCGATGGCTATGCCTTTGCCCTGCCCACGGAAGCGCAGTGGGAGTACGCGTGCCGCGCGGGCACCACCGGAGCCAACAGCGGAGACTTGGACGCAATGGCTTGGTATTCCAAGAACAGCAACAAGACCACCCATCCGGTCGGCTTAAAGCAGCCGAATGCCTGGGGTCTCTACGATATTTACGGCAACGTGGAAGAGTGGTGCGCCGATAGCCCATTAAATTATGCCGGCGGAAATGTGACCAATCCCGTGGGCCCGATTCCCAACTACAGCAACAAAACACGCTTGGGTAACGGCTATCTGGCGCGCGGTGGCTGCTGGGACGATGTTCCGACTGCCGTGCGTTCTGCCTATCGCAAGCGGTATCCGGGTTACATTGGTCGCTTCATCGGTTTTCGCCTTGCCCTGGTTAAGGTGTCGACGGCGTCAATAGCCCAGATGCCTGCTCCAGCTTCCACGAACAAACCGCCCGCGGCCCCGCCACCACCACCCGTGCGCCGCCCCGTGGTCGCGATCAATCGCGAGCAAATTGTGGAGGCGCAAAAACAGGCGGAAGCCCGCGCAGCCGCCCTGGCTGATTTTCGCGCCAAACTTGCCGCCGACCTCGGCCTCAAACTCGTCGCAATCCCCGCCGGTCATTTCACGATGGGCAGCGCCGAGGATGAACCCGACCGCGGCGACGACGAGGGCCCGGCCACCCAAGTGACGTTGACCAGGGATTTCCTCCTCGGCGCCACCGATGTCACCCAGGGCCAGTATCAGGCCGTGATGGGAACGAATCCGAGCGATTTCAAAACCGCCGGCCCCAATGCGCCCGTCGAGAGCGTTTCTTTTGCCGACGCCCTGGCCTTTTGCCGGAAGCTCACTGACCGCGAACGCGCCGCCGGCAATTTGCCCGCTGGCTATGCCTTCACGCTGCCGACTGAGGCGCAATGGGAGTACGCCTGCCGTGCGGGCACCACTGACGCCTTTGCCGGCGACCCGGCGGAAATGTCCTGGTACGGCGACAACAGCGAGGGCAAGACCCATCCGGTCGCCACCAAATTGCCGAACAACTGGGGCCTCTACGACATGTCCGGCAATGTTTATCAGTGGTGTCTCGACTGGTACGGCAAATATCCCGGCGGCGCGGTGCAGGACTGGACCGGCCCGGCCACCGGCAAGAGTCATGTCCTGCGCGGCGGCAGTTGGTATTATACGGAACTCTATTGCCGTTCCGCATACCGCGATTTCGATCCCAACTTTGTCGGTAACAGCTTTGGCTTTCGCGTGGCGCTCGTTCAGGTGGTGAATACACCCGTGGTTGCGCCGCTTTCTGCCACGCCGGCAAAGCGTCCGTAGATATTTTCTCACGGGGCTGGGACGCCCCTCCGAGGCGTCCTTCATGATTTTAGGCGGATATAGCGTTTTTAATGAAAACCTGCCTATTCTAAAACACCATGCCGTGGCCTTCCTGTCCCGTCGTTGACTTTGCCGGGCCCGCGGAATTTAATTTGTTACCCCATGCCCCTCACGCGCCGCAAATTTATCCAAAAATCCGCGCTCGCCACGGCCGCCAGTTTGGCCGCACCGCGTTTCTTTTCTCCCGCCAACGCGGCGGTGGCCTCGTCCCCCGCGCCCGCGCCGGTGACCGCCTCGACCCTCCCGCAACTGCCGCCGATTCCGCCGCTGCCCGCCATCCCGGCGATTCCCGCGCCGCTGCCGCTCGGCTCCGTTCCGCTCGGCGACCCGGCCAATTATCCCGAGGCGAAGATGGATTTCCCCATCGACCAGGGCGTGTTTGAACCGACTTGGGATTCCATCGCGCACCACTACCCGGCGAAAGACATCGCCTGGTTGCGCGAGGCGAAGTTCGGCATCTGGGTGCACTTTGGTCCGCAGGCTGCCGGTCAAAGCGGTGATTGGTATGCCCGCCGCCTATATCAGGAGGGCACGCCGGCGTATCGTAATCACCTCCGCGACTTCGGGCATCCGTCGGAAACCGGCTACATGGATGTGCTGCACACTTGGAATCCCAGCGCGCTGGATCCGGCGGCGCTGGTGCAACTCTATCGCGATGCCGGGGCTCGCTTTCTCATCATCCAGGGCGTGCATCACGACCAGTTCGACAACTGGAACTCGAAATACCAGCCGTGGAACTCCGTCAACTTGGGCCCGAAACGCGATATTTTGGGCGCGTGGCAAAAGGCCGTGCGCGCCCAGGGCCTGCACTTTGGCGTCACGTTTCACCATGATTACGGCTGGTTCTGGTATCAGTCCGCCTTCGCCGCCGACCACACCGACGCCCAGGGCAAACTCGGTGTGCCCTACGATGGCGCGCGCCTGACGCTGGCCGACGGCGTGGGCAAGTGGTGGGAAGGTTTTGATCCGCGGCTGCTCTACACTGTCAATATGCGCGAATACGCCGGCATCTATAATGCCTATGATCGCACCGGCTCCGGCCCGCCCACCGGCATCTACACCAACCATCAAGCATATGGACGCTGGTACGCCACCTGGTGGGCGCTGCGCATCATGGATGTGTTGGAGAAATACGATCCCGATTTCATTTACACCGACGGCAATTCCACCCAGCCGTTTTCCGGCGACAACACCGGCATGGGCTT
>CAZLRH010000021.1:0-64288 GCA_964562015.1 uncultured Opitutales bacterium
CGAAAAATCATCAACCCGATGCCGGCCCCCGCCAGGGCGTTCAAGGCGAGGCCGGTCAGTAGCATCAACGTCAGGTGCGTGCGGCCCTCCACCTTGGCCAATTGATAAATAATGACAGTAATAATCAATCCACCGGCCAGCGCCGCGACAGGCAGCGCAAAGGCGGCCCAGCCCGCGGGCGCCTCGCTCACCGCCGCGCCACCCAGCACAATCATCGCGACCGCGCCAACCGCGGCGCCACTCGAGACGCCAATCAGCGCAGGGTCCGCCAGTGGATTGCGAAACAGCCCCTGCAAGGCCGCGCCGGCCATGGCCAAAGCCGCGCCGGCTAAAAGTCCCAAAGCCACCCGCGGCAGCCGCAATAGCAGCACGATGGTTTCATGGTCGGGATTGACCGGACCGCGGATCAATCCCAACTCCTGGCCGAGCACGCGGAGCACTTGCGGCGCGCGCAACGATTCGTTCGTGCCGAAGGAAGCCGAGAGCAGCGCCAGCCCCAGCACGAGCGCCGCCAAGAGGGGCAAGCCCCACGCGCGTTTTCGTTGATACGAGGCGACCATCAGGACGCAGGCCGGCGGCCCGCGGACCCGACGTTCAGGGAATCGGCACCCCGCCCGCAAGCCGAATCCCTCGCTCTCCGCATTTCCCCGCCGGCGACCCAGGCCTTAGCGCCCCACAGGAAACAACGGCGGCGTGTGACTCGGTGACTTAACGGCACGCGGCTCCTCCGCCATTCTGGGCATGGTCAGCCCTGCGGCCGGCGGAGGTGACGGCGCGAGAGCGGGACGAAATTCCTTAAGCACCGCCTTGGCCGGGGCCGCGGGCACGGGCACGCGTGACACCACCAGGGTGCGCAGCACGGAGACGGTGAAGATCGCCAGCGCCACGCCGACCGCCCAGGGCAATATCACACCGTATTGATCGAGGCCGAAATAAACCGCCGTCAACATGCCGCTCAGGCCCAGGGTCGGCGCAAACACCACCGCGCAGAGGATAAAAAACGGGTCGTCGCGCGCGCGCTTTTTCTCCTCCAGCTTGGGCCGCGCGGGCAGGTCGTGCAATTTGAGTAATTGCGTGCAAATAAAAAGTGAGACCACCAGCGCGCCCAGCCCGTGCAAGATATAACCAGGAAGGCCGATGGCAAAACCCATGAAAGTAAAATAAACCGCACCGGCGAGCACCGCCGGCACCAGCAGGAGTGCAGTCAGATTGATCGTCACCGCCTCATCCCGAAAAAGGTAGAGGCCCCGCTCTTCAATGTGGCGCACGCCCAAGTACAGCAAGCCCACGGTGAACACGGCCAGAAGGACAAACAACAAGCGGGCCAGCCAGTCGAAATCCGTGCCCCAATTTACCAGCACATGCCGCCACGAGAGCAGAGCCCATGGCACCGTGGCCGTCGAGGCCAGCGCCGCCGCGTAAGTCACCACATAGGCTAAACGACGTTTGGAAACAAATCGATTCAAAGTTAAACTCCTCGGATTGAGAGACTTAGGCAAGAAGCGGCGATCCTGGAAAATCAGCGCTGGACCCGAAAGGGGCCGGCGTGACCGACGCTGTGCCGCAAGAAAGTTGGATTGATCGGGAGCTTAGAACGGCGCACCCGTGAATGCAAGCCCGCGGGCATGATGAAAGTTTTACAAGTGGGTGAATAAAGCCACGTCGTTGTTCCATTCGAGCGCAAAAAACTTCCCGCCGCGGCGGCGGCTTTTGCGAAAAAAAACACCAGGCCGAAGGAATTCGGCTTCGCCAGTTTGGGCATGTTGAATATTGTTTAAAAAGCGTTGATGGCAGGCAGGATAGGAAACAGCTTTGCTTTAAGCAGGTTCCATACCACAGAGGTAATTTGCGCAAAATGAAGCACGTTTATTGGCCGCGGAAATTGTAAGGCGCCTGCTCGCTATTCCTGGGCGCTTTTCGCGCGGCGGTGAAGGGATTGGCGGGGCTCGGCCGGGATTTTCTCCTTGTAACTCATGGGCAATTTCGTATTTAGTCTACCCTTCCGCTCAACCTCATCTCCCATCCTAACAACCCAAACATGAACAAGTTCGCTCTCCTCTCCATTTGTGCATTCTCGCTGGCTGCCGGCCAGTTGGTCCATGCGGCCGACGCCCCGCCGCCTTTCCTGGTCGTTGACATCGGCGAAGTCCTCGCCGGCAGCAACGAAGCCAAGACTTATGATATGCTCTTCACCGAGCGCTATCAATCGGCCATCCAGAGTTATCAATCGCAACTGCAGGAACTGCAGTCCGCCTATACTCAGGCCAATCAGCTCAACGACGCGTTGAACAAGGCCACTGACGCGACCCCCAAGGATGAACGCGAACGGATGACCGCGGCCGTCAAGTCGGCGGTCGATGACTTCAATTCCAAGAAGGCGATGACCGACAACCTCAAGACCTCCATGGAAGGCGACTTGAACGCCAAGCGCCAGGATTACCTCGCCAAGCTCATCACCAAGATCAGCGACAAGGCCAAGGAAATCGCCCAGAAGCGCAAAGTCGGCGCCGTCGTCACCAAGAACAACTTCCTCTACTGGGATCCGTCCTGGGAAATCACCAAGGACGTCATCGCGGCCATCAATGTCGATGTCCCCGCTCCGCAGACGACCACCCCGGCTGCCGCAGCCACGCCTCCGTTGACCCTCCCTGGCGCCGGCTCGACCCCGGCCCGCCCGGCTGGCACGACTCCGGCGACCCGCGCTGGTGGCGCCGCCGCCCCGGCCGCGTCCACCTCCAAGTAAGCGCAACTGGATATTCCGGTTGCGGAAGCAGAAATAGTTTTTCCGAGCTTCCCTAAAGTGGTGGCGTTGTTTAGCGTCCCGGTCGCCTTTCGCCTTTGGCGAGACCGCGGCCCACGCCGATCAACGCCACCACTTCCTTTTTTTCCCGGCCCTGTCGTGCTTGACTGAATTGGCCGCTTTGGCCCCTTCCAAGCCGGCGTCTGTCCCCCAACCCTTCATCGAATCCTGTTGTCCTCTGGCGCATGAACCTTGGTTATCACTTCCGCCGCTCCCTTTGGATGGTGGCGCTGATTCTCGCCCTCATCTACCTGGTGGAAGACAGCCGGGTGCGCATGCGTGGCATCAACCTGGTCACGTCGTCGCGCATTGGCCAAGGCATCCCGCCGACGGTGGATCCCGCCTACCCTTCGGGCTGGTTTGGCAACCAGCATAACCTCGTGATGCCGGCCATCGGCACGGACGGTTATCACTGGATGATGCAGACGGATGAAATGCTCTATGAGCACGACTGGCGCGTGCGCCATGTGCCTTACGACAATCCGCCCGAAGGCCGCGACATCCATTGGAGCGGGTTTTTGCACTGGTGGCTGGTGGGCGTGGCCTGGATCAGCCAAGGCTTGGCGCACATTGGCGTGGACCATCCGTCCTTCGCGCACTTCCTCGGTGAATTGATTCCCGGTTTCGACTGTTCCGCCATCGCGAAACTGCCGTTTCCGCTGGTGATCGAGCAGGTTTCGCCCTGGGTGAACACGCTGTGCCTCGCGGTCGTGATGGTGACGCTGGTGCCGTTGATGGCGTGGCGCTTTGGCTCGCTGGCGGCGTCGCTGCTGGCCTTGGGCTTCGTCGCGATTTACCCGTATTACGAGTTTTCGATCACCGGTTATTACGACCACCACGGGCTCGCCGCCTCGAGCGGCTTGATGACTGTCCTATTTCTTTTGGCGGGTGGCGCAGGCTGGATCCGCACGCCGGGCGCTGAAGTCACCCAACTTAAAGCTGCGGAGGCCGCGCTCTTTGGCTGGCTGGGGGACAGGCGAACCGCGGGCCGCTGGTTCATCGTTTCGGCCTTTTTTGGCGGCGCCGGATTGTGGGTCAGTGCGGCCACCGAAATTCCCACGATGTTCGGCATCGGCCTCGCGGTGGTCCTGAACGGCCTCGTTTTTGCGAAAAGCAAATCGTCCAAGGATCCCTGGCGTTTCGAGCCAAAACTCTGGCGGCTCTGGGGCATCGCCGGTTGCGCCTCCAGCCTCTTCTTTTACCTGCTGGAATATTTCCCCTCGAATTTCACCTGGCGGCTGGAAATCAACCATCCCCTGTTCGCCCTCGCCTGGCTGGGCGCGGGCGATTTGCTCTGCCGGTTTTCGCAACTCGTGCTCGATGAAATCCCGGTGCCGGCGGCGGTCGCCGCCGAGGTGGCGACCCCGGCGAAAAAGAAAACCCGCGTGTCCTCCGGTCCCACGCCGGAGCAACGGGCCGCCCGCCAAAGCCAGTTGTACTGGATGGGCGCCGACCTGGCCGCCATCGCCCTGCTTCCCCTGGCCATCCTGATTTTTGGGCTGAAAGTGTTTGTCATTCCCGATTATTTCCTGTGGTCGCTGCACACCGATTACATCCTCGAGTTCCGCTCGCTGTTCCGGCAGATGAGTTATTTGTCGGTGACGGAAATCATCGGCGGCATCAGCATGCTGCCCATGGTGCTCGCGCCGGTGGCGACGCTCATTTTCATGAACAGCCTGTTGCGGCCGCTGCGCGGGTTGCTGGTGCTGGCGGTGTTTCCCGCCGCAGTGATGCTGGCCCTGGCCTTTAAGCAAATCCGCTGGCTGGGGGTGGACTGCGCGATTTTTCTCTCCACGCTGGTCGGCCTCATCGGCGCGGTTACCATTGCGAGCCCGCGCCGCGGGGCGGATGCCGAACGCCCGAAGGTTTGCGCTGACATCGTGGGCATTGGCGGATTGTTGCTTCTCTTCGTCGTCAGCATCGCCGTGGTTTGGTACCAGGAGGATGTCAAAACCTCGCTGACCATCTGGGCCGTCTGGATCGCCGTGCTGGCCATCGTGGCGTGGTTCCTGGGCTTCTCGAATTCCCTGCCGCCCGAGCTCGCCAAGCGCCAAGGCGCGCTGCAAAACATCACCGGCACGCTGTTGGCGGCGCTGCTCGTCTCGTTTGCGATAGCGGTCGTCTGGTTCAATTTCACCGAGAACGTGGAAGTCATCGTGTGGACGTGTTTCGCGCTGTGCCTGGGGGGCGTATTTACGCTGGCCGGGCCCAATGCTCCGGCCTATGCGGAAAACGAAAGCGTGCGCCCGGATCTCGTCCTGGCCTTGGGCGCGGTGGTGGTCGCGCCGCTGCTTTTCTGGGGCGCGTGCACCTCGTTTGGCTTGTCGGTGGCGTTCGTGTTTACCGGCGGCCTGCTGGCCCTCCTGCTGGGCGCCAGCCTGTTTAGCACGGAGCAAATTCCTCTGGTCGGCGACCGCACGCGGGCGGCGCTCGGCGCGGTGCTTTTGGCCGTGGTCTTTGGCGGCCTCTGGCTAGGGCTCGATTTGCGCTGGGCCATCTGGCTCGATGCGGCGCTGGCTTTTGCCCTGATCCCATTTGCGGGCGACGCGGGTTTTCCGGCGACGAAGGACCGCAATAAAATCTCTCTCGCCACGCTCGGGGCTGTGCTCGTGCTCTGGGGCGCCACCTACGCCGTCTGGAAATGGCAGGCCAATATCGGCTCTGCGTTAAGTTACTTGCAGGCGGCCCTCGGCGACCCGAAAAATCCGGATGCGGCGACCGTCGACGCCGCCGTGCGTGAAGCCGCGCAGACCAAGATTACTTACCTCACGGACCGTTCGCATGCCATCCAGACCGGCCTGAAGCTATTGGCCCTCCTCTCGTTGACTTTGACCGGCGTGGGCATTGGCATCGGCACGCCGGTGCCGGTGCGCCTCCCACTGGGCCGCAACGGTTTCGCATTCAAATTACCCACCTACGGCATCTTTTTCCTCATTTTCCTCATCCCCATTTACCCGGCCTTCACGCTCTTCTCGACCAAGCAATGGGTGAATTTCAATTTCGTCATGCCGGTGTCGGAACTGGACTTGACACAGGTCGTCACGCGCGACGCTTCCCAGCGCCTGCGCCAACGCCTCGGCAAGGAGCCGGGTGTGATTGTCAGCGGCCCGACCACGACGACGTGGATGATGTACTTCGGCGGCTTCAAGGGCCTCGGGACTTTGTACTGGGAAAATATCGACGGCCTGAAGCACGCCGCCGCGATTTACAGTGCCGACTCCCAGGAAACCGCGAAAAAGCTCGTCGACAAGTATGGAGTGACGCACCTCGCCATCTATTCGTGGGACGCCTTTGCCCAGGAATACTCGAAGCTCTCCCGCGGGCTGCGCTTGAACGACGAAGTGCCGAGTGACGCCTTCATTCTCAAAATTCTCACCACCGGCAACCTGCCGCCGTGGCTGCGGCCTGTGCCCTACAATCTGCCGCCCAACAATCCGAACCTCAAGAACCAGTTCGTGTTGCTGCTCGAAGTGGTGCCCAACGACAGCACGACGGATGCCCTCGTGCGCATCGCCAATTTCCTGTGGGCCTCAAATAAACCCGAAGCCGCCGAGGGCCAGCTCGCCGCCGCCTTCCAGCAGAATCCCACCTACCTCCCCGCGCTCATCGCCGAGGGCCGCATCCGCCAGGCCTTGGGCAAGAAAGATGACGTCAACCGCATCGTCGAATCCATCCGCGCGAATTACGACAAGGCCGCCAAGCTCAGCCTCGAGGACCACATCGACTTGGCCTCCGTCTTCACCTACGTCGGGGATACACCCAAAGTCCTGGAGCAAATTCAGGAGGCCTTCAGGCTGGCAGACGACCGCAGCCTGGCCCCGGCGCCGCTGCCCGGCGAAAAGCCCGTAGACCCCGCCACTTATGTCCCACCAGGTGAACACGCCCTGCGCCGGCTGACCAACGAACAGCTCTTCAACATGCTCGAGTTGGGTCATCAGTTGGGCCTGCTTGACGCCCACGCCGAGACCGCCAAGTTTGCCCTGACGCTCCTGCCGCCGGAATTTCAAGCGAAGGTGCTGACCGACATCGCGGACGCCGAGGCCCGGACGGGCCACTTTAACGAGGCGGTCGCCACGTACAAAAAGGTCGTCGATGACCTCCAGTCCAATAACCTGGACGCCTTGACCAACCTGGCGTGGATTCTCGGGACGGTGAGCGACCCGGCCGTGCGCGACGGCAATAAGGCGCTGATCTACGCGAAGCGCGCCCAATTGCTGGATGAGCACAATCGCGTCGAAACGTATGACGTGCTGGCCTGCGCCTTCGCGGAAAGCGGTAATTTCACAGGTGCCCTGGAAAATGCCAAGAAAGCCCTGCAACTCGCGCAAGCAGGCAACGTGACCGACAAGATCAGCGGCATCCAGAAACGCATCGACCTGTTCACAAACAAGCAGCCGTACCGGAATAATTAGGAGCTGAGGGAGGGAGGATTTTGGCTTTTGTTATATGGATTGTTTTATTGTAGCGCGGTGCTTTAGCCCGCGCTCCTTTGTATTCGATTAATCCACTGCGCGGGCTAAAGCACCGCGCTACAAAATTACGCCTGGGTCCTTCAAGCTATACCTCATACCAATACCACTACATCCCCACCATTGACCCCGCTTTGAAAAGTCCTCTATCCTAGGCCTTTCCCGCTCCCCGGTTCCCCTCTTTTACCCCATGAAGATTACCCCCGCTGTCCTGCTGGCTGCGTTCGCGGCTGCTTTTTCCACCGCCCAAGCGCAGACCGCGACTCCTCCAGCCGCCGACGTTCCCAAGCCGCTTTATTTGGATGCGACCAAGCCGGTGGAGGCCCGCGTCCAGGACTTGCTGGGACGGTTGACGACGGAGCAGAAAGCCGCACTCGTGCATGGCAATCCCAACAGCATGTTCAGCACTTCCGGTTATCCGGATTTGAGCGTGCCGGTGCGCTGGCTTGACGACGGCCCGATGGGCGTGCGTGCCGAAACCGGCCGCGGTGGCGGCGATGGCAATGCCGTGGGCGACAGCTCGACCGCGTTTCCCTGCGGCATCGGGATCGCCGCCACGTGGGACCCGGCCCTGGCCTTTCGCGTGGGCCAGGCCATCGCGGAGGAAGCCCTCGCCCGCAAAAAGGACATCATGCTCGGGCCCGGCGTGAACATCATGCGCACCCCGCTCAATGGCCGGAATTTTGAGTATTATGGCGAAGATCCGTACCTCGCCTCCCGCATGGCCGTCGGCTACATCGAGGGTGAACAGTCCGAGGACATTGCCTCGTGCGTGAAGCACTTTGCCCTGAACAATCAGGAAGCGGCGCGCAACAGCATCAACGTGGAGGTGGACGAGCGGGCCTTGCGCGAAATCTACCTGCCGGCCTTTGAGGCCGCCGTCAAGGAGGCCAAAGTATGGGCGGTCATGGCTTCGTATAACAAAGTGCGGGGCGATTGGGCGGCGGAGAACGACTATCTTTTAAACAAAGTGCTCAAGGGCGAATGGGGTTTTAAGGGCATCGTCATCAGCGACTGGGGCGCCGCGCACACCGTGCCCGGTTCCGCGCTGGGCCTGGACCTCGAGATGAATGTGCAGGGCACCAATTATATTCTCGGGCCGCGCTACCTCGAAGGTTTGCTGAACGGAACCTATCCCGTCACCGACGCCGACCGCGCGAAATTGGCCGCCGCGGGCCAGCCCGCCCCGCCCTCGCTGGACGACAAGGCCACCCGCAATTTGCGTGTGATGATTTCCACCAAGGTGCTCGACCCGGACCGCAAGACCGGCTCCATCCTCACGCCCGCGCACCTTGAAACCGACCGGCAAGTTTCCGAGGCGGGCCTCGTGCTCTTGCAAAACAAGAACAACGCCCTGCCGCTGGATGCCTCGAAAATCACCAAAGTCGCGGTCATCGGTGACAATGCCGTCCATTTGCAGGCCGCTGGCGGCCAGAGTTCCGGCCTCAAGACGCCGAATGAAATCGCGCCGCTGGCGGCCATCAAGCAATTGCTCGGAGACAAAGTGGAAGTGACGTTTTACCAAGGCTACACCACGCCAACCAAGGGCGGCGGTGGCCGCGGTGGTCGGCGCGGCGCTCCGGGAGCAACGGCGGCTCCGGCGACTCCTCCGCCCAACGCGCAGCAACTCGCCGACGAAGCTGTCGCGGGTGCCAAGGCGGCCGATGTCGCCATTTTTGTCGGCGGATTGAACAAGAATTTTGACACCGAAGGCGGCGACCGGCCGGACATGAAACTGCCCGGCGGCCAGGATGCTTTGATTCAAGCGGTGATTGATGCCAATCCGCGCACCGTTGTGGTGCTGGTCGCGGGTTCGCCGTTGGAAATGCCGTGGCTGGACAAAGCCCCGGCGGTCTTGTTTGCGTGGTACGGCGGCACCCAGGCCGGTGAAGCGGTGGCCAATATTCTCTTCGGCAAGGTCAACCCCTCGGGCAAACTCCCGTGCACGTTCCCCAAACAACTCGCGGATTCGCCGATCCACGCGCAGAACCTTTACGTGACGCAAAACGCGGGCACCGAGCCCTACACGGACGGCATTTTTGTCGGCTATCGCTATTTCGATTCGAAGAAGGACGCCCCCGCTCCGCAGTTCCCATTTGGTTACGGGCTCTCGTACACGACCTTTGCGTATTCGAATCTCAAGCTCGTGCCGCCGGCGGCCACCGACCCGAAGGACACTATCGTCAAAGTGCAGTACGACGTGCAAAACACCGGCGCGCGCGCCGGGGCTGAAGTCTCCCAGCTTTACGTGAAGGATGTGGAGTCCTCGCTCGAACGCCCGGACAAAGAACTGAAGGGCTTTAAGAAAGTCTTCCTCCAGCCCGGCGAAAAACAGACCGTCACGCTACCCCTCAACCAGCGCTCGTTGGCCTTTTTCAAGCCCGACGCGGAACACCCCGACCAGCAAGGCTGGCTCGCGGAAGCGGGTGATTTCAAGGTTCTCGTCGGCGGTTCGTCCCGTTCACTGCCGCTGTCTGGCACTTACCACCTGGCGCAAACCTCATTGGTGAAGTGAGGCGCACCGAATGGCAGGTCTTTCGTTTTAGTATTTATCCCCACGACGTTGTCCCCTAACCTTTCCCCACCCCTATGAACACCCCCCCTCGCTTGCTGGCCGCCGTCACGTTGTTGGCGTCGGCGTTTTCCCTCATTGCCCAGGCTGCTTTGCCCCCGCCGCAAGTCGTGCCCGTGGCGGCTTCCAACACGGTGCGCAATGGCCCGCCCATTCCGACCGCGGATCCCGCCGAGCCGCCGCACCCGGCGTCGATTCCGCTCTGGGCCAACGGCGCGCCCGGCTTTGAATCGCTCAAGGATGTGCCGGAGCAAATCTCCTACCGCCAGGAAGCCGACATCGTCTTCCCGATTATTTTCAACATCAACAACCCGACCATCACGCCGTTTCTCCCGGCCAAAGACAAAGCGACCGGTTGCGCGGTCATTATCGCTCCGGGCGGCGGGCACATGTTTCACACCATCGGCCGCGAAGGTTACGACTTGGGCCAATGGCTCGCGGACCACGGAATTGCGGCGTTCGTCTTAAAATACCGGCTCGCGCGTGATATCGCCGTGCCGCCCCGCGCCACGCCTTACCGCACCGATGTGGAGGCGAAACTGGACGCCCAGCGGGCCGTGCGCGTGATTCGCAGCCGCGCTGCGGAATGGAATATCAACCCCGACCACATTGGTTTTATCGGTTTCTCAGCGGGCGGCCAAGTCGCCGCCGAACTGGTCGGCGCGGACAATCAAGGCAATCCCGACGCCAAGGATCCCATCGACAAAGTGGACGCGCACCCGGATTTCGTTTCGTTCACCTATCCCGGCTTGCCGCAATCCTGGCGCGCAGCGGACTGGACCCCGCCGGCCAATTTCCCGCCGACTTTCCTCCTGTGCGCGTCGAATGACAGCCCGGGCGTGGCCGAGGGCCTGCCCACGCTTTACCTCGCGCTCAAACGCGCCCGCGTGCCAGTCGAACTGATGATATTCGACATGGGCGGCCACGGTTTTGGCGTGCGCCCGTGGTCGTTGTCGGTGTCGATGTGGCCGACAATTTTCACCGGCTGGCTGGGTGACCGCGGTTTTCTCACGAATCAAAAAGCGGCGACGCCTTAACCTCCACACCCTCACGCGAATGTACTCCTCGACCTCCTCTCTCCTGCGCGCGCTCCTGGGCTGCGCGGCGCTGGCGCCTGCTTCGCTGTGGAGCGCCCAATCCACGGCCCTGCCGCCGGCGCGCGTCGTGCCGGTCTTGCCCGCGAATACGGTGCCCAATGGTCCGCCCATCCCGACCACCGATCCGGCCGAGCCCGCCCACCCCGCGTCCATTCCGCTGTGGGTTAATGGCGCGCCGGGGTTTGAGTCCCGCAAAGACGAGCCGGAGCAAATTTCCTGGCGGCAGGAAATCGACATCGTTTTCCCGGTCCTCTTCAACGTCAACAATCCGACCATCACGCCTTATCTGCCCGCCAAGGACAAGGCGACGGGTTGCGCGGTGATTATCGCGCCGGGGGGCGGTTTCATGTTTCACACCATTGGGCGCGAAGGCTATGACCTCGGCCAATGGCTCGCCGATCACGGTATTGCCGCGTTTGTATTAAAATACCGACTCGCCCGCGACCAGGCCTACCCGGCGAATGCTCCGCAGCCCTATCAGACCAATGTCCACGCGCTGGCCGATGCTCAGCGGGCCATGCGCCTCGTGCGCAGTCGCGCCCCGGAATGGGGCCTCGACCCGCAACACATCGGCATGATTGGTTTCTCCGCCGGCGGCGGCGTGCTCGGCGAACTGCTGGACGCCGACGACAAGGGCAATCCTGAAGCGACCGACCCGCTGGACCGTCTCGACGCCCATCCCAATTTTGCCGCCTTCGGTTATTCCAGCGGAACGCGCGGCTGGGCCACCGCCACCTGGGTGCCGCCGGCCAACATGCCGCCAACTTTCCTGGTTTGCGCGGCCAACGACCGGCCCAATATTTCCGAACTTTACGCGACCTTTTACCTCGACCTCAAACGCGCCCAAGTGCCCGTCGAAATGCACGTTTTTGGCGATGGCGGACACGGCTTCGGCGTGCGCCCCTGGTCTTATTCCGTGGCGGGCTGGCCCAACTTGTTTGTCGGCTGGCTGAATGACCGCGGTTTTCTGGCCAAGGCGAAGTAGTTCGCCCCTTGAATAATTCCACGGTGCTGTTACTCTAACCCTAGGAACCCGAGTCGGAATCTCGGCGGAAAAGCCGTGGTCCCGCGTTGAGCCCCGCGCGCCAATTCCTAGAATCCTGAAACACTTCCCTACCCCATGTCACCGCGCACCCGCAGTTACCTTTCCTTGGCCGCCGTCGCGGTGGTCGGCACACTCGTCCTGAAGGCCGATGGTGAGCCCGCCGCCACGGAAACCGCCAAAGCCGCCGCGGTGGTGCCGCCCGCGCCGGTGTCTGCGCTGACTTACGAGAAGGACATCCAGCCGCTGCTCGCCACCTATTGCTACGAGTGCCATGGCAATGGCCAGCACAAGGGCGGCCTCACGTTGGACACCGTCAAGGACGCCTCCGCCATCCAGGAAAACCGCAAGGTCTGGGAAACGCTGCTGCGCTACGTGCGCACCCGGGAAATGCCGCCCGAGGAAGCCAAGAACCAGCCGTCGCAGGAAGTGCGCGACTTGCTCACAGACTGGGTGGAAAAGGAGCTCTACAAATACGATCCCGCCCATCCCGATCCCGGCCACGTCACGTACCGCCGTCTCAACCGGGCCGAGTACAACCATACCATCCGCGACCTCATCGGCGTGGACTTTCAACCGGCGCAGGATTTTCCGGTGGACGATTCCGGCTATGGTTTTGACAACATCGGCGACGTGCTTTCCCTCCCGCCCATCTTGCTGGAAAAGTATCTTAACGCCGCCAACAAAATCCTCGACCAGGCCATTGTCACTGACCCCATCAACAGCCAGACCCTTCACCTGCCCGCTACCCTTGCCACCATCGGCTTCAACGCAATTGGCGACCGCGGTGACGGCTGGATTTATTTAATCAGCCTCGAAGAAGACGGCGTCTCGATTGATTATAATGCACCGGTCGCGGGCGATTATCTCTTTCGCTTCCAAGCCTACGGCAATCTCACGGGCGGACGCTTGGTGGGCCAAGGCAGCAGCGTACCGTTACAGCCCGCCGAAGGTGAAGTGGTGCCCCAGCCGATTCTTTCCGTCGTGGCTGGCACGACTGTAATCAAAGACATTCCCATCACCACGGACGCCGACCATCCGCAAGTCTACGAGGCCCGCCTGGGCTTGCCCGCCGGACATCAGCGCCTGCAGGTGGCCTTGCGCCGCCTGCGCAGCGGCACCAACGATCTTAATATGACCAATGGCCGCCTCGGCATTCAGCAATGGGGCATCGGTTTTGTGAAATTCCTCGAGGTTGAAGGCCCCTTGCCCAGTGCCTCCACGCGTTACCCCGCCGCCCAATTGGAGATTTCAGGCAATGTAAAACCCTCGGCCGACGGCGGACGCTGGCTGGAAAAAGATGGCGAAGCTGGCATCAAATTCACCGTGCCCAAGGACGGGGATTACCTGTTGCGCGCCTACGCTTACGCCCAGCAGGCGGGGCCGGAATGGGCCAAATTGCAATTCCGTGTCGACGGCAAACCACTGACGACGTTCGACGTGCTCGCGCCGGCCGAGTGGACGCCCATCGCCGGGCAGCGGCTGTTTTCGGTTTCACTTTTGCATTCCGAGCCGCAGGTTTACGAACTCCCCGTGCACCTGACCGCCGGCGAAAAACGCTTCTCGACCGCGCTCGTCAATTATTTCCACGACGACGAGCAGACCAACCCCAATTTCATTGACCGGCACGTCAACGTGCAGGCGCTCGAGGTGGTCGGCCTGAACGAACCGCTTCCCGTCCCGCCGATGCCCGCGCCGTTGCTGGAGTTGTTTGACAAACACGTCCCACGCAACACCCAGGATAATTTCACGGACGGCTTGCGCGCCCTCGCTGGGGTGCCGCCACCGGCGAATTATCAATCCCCCGCGGAACAGGCCCGCGGCATCCTGGCGGATTTCGCCCGGCGCGCGTGGCGCCGCCCCGTGCAGCCCGCGGAACTCGACCGCCTGATGTCGCTCTACAACCTCGCCCGCCAAAATGGCGACAGTTTTAACGCCGGTGTCAAACTGGCGATGAAGGCCGTGCTGGTTTCGCCCCATTTCCTGTTCCGCGGCGAACAACCGCCCGCCATCGAAACGTCCACCTCATCCACCGCCCGGCCCCCGGCCGCCGGCGTGCCGCAGCGCATTGTCGCCCAAGTGGCGGGGGCGGCTACGCCCGCCGCCAAGAATGCGCCGGTGGAAATTGTGCCCATCGATGAATTCACCCTCGCCACGCGGCTCTCGTATTTCCTGTGGAGCAGCACGCCTGACGACGAATTGCTCGACCTCGCCGAACACGGGCAATTGCGCAAGAATCTCTCCGCGCAGGTGCACCGGATGCTTACTTCGCCCAAAGCCCGCTCGCTGGTGGACGATTTCGCCGGCCAGTGGCTGCAATTCCGCGGACTCCAGTCGGTCGAGCCGGACAAAAAGCTCTTCCCGGATTTCAACCCCGCCATCCGCGCCGAAATGCAAAAGGAGACGGAGGAATTCTGCGCCTACATCATCAATCAGGACCGCAGCGTCATGGATTTCATCAACGCGGATTACACGTTTGTGAACGAAGAACTGGCGAAATATTATGAAATGGAAGGCGTGACGGGCGACGAGTTCCGCAAAGTTTCGCTCAAGGATTCCGGCCGCCGGGGCATCATCACCCAGGGCAGCATCCTCGTGCTGACTTCGAACCCCACGCGCACCTCGCCGGTGAAGCGCGGCAAATGGGTGCTCGACAATCTCCTCGGCCTGCCCCCGCCCCCGCCGCCGCCCAACGTCCCCGCGCTCGTGGACGACCAGCACCAGCTCACCGGCACGCTTCGCCAGCAAATGGAGCAGCACCGCGACAATCCCAGTTGCGCCGGCTGCCACGCGCGCATGGATCCCATCGGGTTCGGCCTGGAGAATTTCAACGGTGTGGGCGCCTGGCGGGACACGGAATCCGACGCGGCGATTGACGCCTCGGGCAAACTCATCTCCGGCGAAAGTTTCAAGGGGGCGGAGGAGCTCGTGCAGATCCTCTCGCAGAGCAAGCGCGAGGACTACCTGCGTTGTCTCGCGGAAAAGATGCTCACCTACGCGCTCGGCCGCGGGCTGGAGTATTACGACCGCGCCGCCACCGACCAAATCGTGCACACGCTGGAAACCAAGGACGACAAGTTTTCCACGCTCGTGATGGCGGTGGTGGACAGCGTGCCCTTCCAAATGCGCCGCGCCAACCCGGCCGCGACGCCGGACAAAGTCGCGGCGCGGTAAAATTTCCAGTGAGTGCTTAAATGAGCACTATTTCCCTGTTCCAGGGTTGACGGCCCAGCTTCCGAATACAAATTGACGTGCATGGGCCACTCATCGACCTCGTATCCAACCAAATGGTGTACCGGTAAAACGATAGTCGTTCAAATTCCAAGAGAAATTGTGATCCCGGTGACGAGAGTTGTACGTCATCTTGATTTCGGCCTTCCATTCTGATCTTCGATGAGTCGTTTGAATAAATCCAAAGGTAGATTAAAGTCGTTGACCGATTGCCAACGAGAGATCCAGTTAATGTTGGCAAGGTCCAAAACAAAAGTCATTGCTCCAACCCTAACCCTTGGCTTGCTTCTATCATTCCGAGCAACCGGAAAAAACCTCCTTACCGAAAAAGAAGTAAAAGCATCCCACACCGAGGGTGCCCGCTTTTTGCAGAAATTTATGCGGCATAGCCTCCATGTAGGAGCCAAATGGGAGGACGCATACTCACGTAGAACGCTCCCAAAATACAAGGTTCTTCGCCTACTCGACAGTGGTTATGAACTTCTTTCGCCGTACACAACTTTCGCCGAAACCCTGATTAAATGGATCCCAGCTCAAATTCGAGACTATGTAGATGGCAAACTCGGAATTATTCCGAAACTAGCTGATGAGGCATATCGAATGATGGTTTCTCAAGCATCAAAATCCTTTGTCCAGTTGCTTGAAATAAACATCGAGACCAATCCGGCAAATTTCGAATTTATTTGCTTTGCCGTGCTTCGCGTCCACTTGGAAAAGTTTGCCTGCAAAATTTACAGGGATAGCCGAACATCCGCCCACGACAAAGGCGTCGATATTTCCACCAACTTTGGCGTGGTCTATCAAATTAAGAAACTTCGCGTGGTAAACCAAAAAATCTGCGAGTCAATTGCGAACGAATTACAGTCGAATTTCGACAAGCAGCGACTGGATGATGGAAAGGTCATTATTATTATTGATGATATTCGAAAGGATTTTAGAGATTATTTAATCAACATGAAAATTCAGTCAATCACCAAACCCGAGCTATTGAAGCTTGCACAGCAATTTGAGGACATCGAAGATCGACAAAAGGTACTGCGCATAATCTACGATGAGTTTCGACGAGAGTACGCCAGTGTAATTTCGTAAGAATGCTATAATGAAAGCCCTTCTCCGCGAGCCGTTGGTGCATTTTCTCCTGCTGGGCGCGGCCTTGTTTGGACTTTCCTACGTGGTCGGCACGCCGGCCGCCACTCCCGCCGGCGCTAATCGCATCATTATCACGCCAGCCGTCATCAGCAATCTCCAGGTCAGCTTCAACCGCAGCGCCGGGCGTGACCCGACGCCGGCGGAAATGGATATGCTCATCGAGGACTTCGTGCGCGAGGAAGTGTTGAATCGCGAGGCGCGCGCGCTCGGGTTGGACACCGACGACCCGCTCGTTCGCCGCCAGTTGCGCCGCCGCATGGAATTTCTATCCGAGGATTCGGTGGAGAATCTCACGCCCACCGACGACGAGTTGAAGGCTTTTATCGCCAAGAACCCGAAGCCGTTTCTCGGCCCCGACGGCAAGCTGCCGGAATTCACACAATTGGCCGAGCAAGCGCGGGCCGCATGGCTCAACGAACGCCGGCAGCAAGCCGATGACGCCGACTACGCCAAACGCCGGGCCCACTACTCCATCGTCATTGAAAAGCCTGCACCGTCTCCGTCCGCCAAGGATGCTGGCGCGCCAGCCCCTCCCGCCTCTCCTGCCGTCAACCCTGCCGCCAAGCCATGAAATTGCCCACTTCCAGTAGCCCGGCGCCGGAGGACTTTTCCGTTTTCCGTTTTCCATTTTCCATTTTTCCTTCTACGTTCATACGCCGCCTCTTTAAATTATCGTTAATCGTTTATAGTTTATCCTTTTTCCACGCTGCTTCCGCCCACGAAGTCCAGCCCGTCTACCTCGAACTGCATCAGACCGGACCGGACACCTACAACGTCCTGTGGAAATTGCCGGCGCGGGAGGATCTGAGGCAGGGCATTGTCCCGGTTTTTCCGGCGGGAACAAAAATCACGTCGGAACCGTTGCTCGTCAAAACGCCCGGTGCTTACATCGAACGTTACACGCTCTCCCTGGCGGGCGGCCTTGCCGGGCGGCCGTTCGCCGTCGCAGGGGCCGCGGCGGCGGTGGCCGACGTTCTGGTGCGGGTGATTTTGCCCGATGGCACGACCGAAATTGTGCGGCTCACGCCGGCCATGCCTTCGATCACGATTCCGGCGCAGCAATCCAACTGGCAGAAGGCCGGCTCGTTCATCCGCCAAGGGGTGGACCATATTTTGATGGGCGTGGACCATTTGCTCTTCGTGCTCGGGCTGCTGCTCATCGTGCGCGACCGCTGGATGCTGGTGAAGACCATCACGTCGTTCACGCTCGCGCACAGCATCACGCTGGCCATCGCGACACTGGGCTACGCCAGCGCGCCGACCCTCCCGCTCAACGCCGCCATCGCGCTCTCCATTCTTTTCCTCGGGCCGGAAATCGTGCGCGTGCAGCGCGGCGAAACGAGCCTGACCATCCGGCACCCGTGGGTCGTGGCGTTCTTGTTTGGATTGCTACACGGCTTCGGCTTCGCCAGTGGACTGACGGCGCTAGGCCTGTCGCACCAGGAAATCCCGCTCGCCCTGCTCTGCTTCAACATCGGGGTGGAGATGGGCCAGCTCTTTTTTGTCATCGTCATCCTGCTGCTGGAGCAATCTTTCCGCGTGCTGGAAATCCGCTGGACCCGCTGGGCGGCCGCGCTGCCCACCTACACCGTCGGCAGCCTCGGCGCGTACTGGACGATTCAGCGCATCTGGATTATGTTTGCGGGGTTAAATTAAGCGGCTTCTGCTTTTTGCACCCTCCTTTTCCATGAAAACCCTCCGCCCCAAGACGCTGGCTTCGTGGTGCGCCCTCGCACTTCTGTTTTCCGCCTCCTCCGCCCACGCCCATATTTTGAGCGGCGAAACCGGCGGATTTGAAAGCGGCTTCCTGCATCCGTGGTCGGGCTGGGACCACATTATCGCGATGGTGGCGGTGGGCATTTGGGGCGCGCAAATCGGGCGCCCGGCGATTTGGCTTTTGCCGGTGGTGTTTCCGATGGTGATGGCATTCGGTGGGTTTCTCGGCTTGCTCGGCGTGCCGATGCCCGGCGGCGAGCACTCGGTGGAAATCGGCATCGCGCTCTCGGGAATTTTGCTCGGCTTGATGGTGCTCGGAGACGTGCATCCCAACCGCCTGGCCGCGTGGCTTTTCTCGAGGGACGAGCCCGCCACGGCGGCGCGCAAGGGCAAAAACCTCGGCTACACCCTCGCCGTGGTGATGGTCGGCTTTTTCGGCCTGTGCCACGGTTACGCCCATGGCAGCGAATTGCCTCCGGGCGAAAGCGGCCTGTACTACAGCATCGGATTTGTCATTGCCACCGGTACCCTCCACGCCTGCGGCATTTCGCTCGGGTTGATCCATCGCTGGCCCGCCGGGCAGGTGCTCCTGCGCCTGTGCGGCGTGGGCATCGCACTGGGCGGAGTCTATTTTATGTGGGATGCCTTGCATCCGGAGCCCACCGAAAAGGCGGCCCCCAAGGCGGCGGCGATGCAACCCAAACCGCCGGGGTCGGCGGGGCCGACGGTTGCATCCCTTTCATCAGAAGAAGGTAACAACATCCCCTTTGGGGGCGTATATAGCGTCGTATGGCCTCCCATTTCGTATTCGTCCCCAGTCAATATGTTTCAATTATTCACCCAGGGGCAAAAGCCACCCGTGAGCGTGCCGCGGGACTTTGCCCGGCCCGTGCCCGTGACGGTGCCTGCTCCGCTTGGGCTCACTTACTACCGCCCGGACAATCAGGAAATCCCGGTATTTTTTCACGACGGAGTGTTGCGGGCCGGGGACGAAAGCTGGGTCGTCTTTCCGCAGCTCGACGGCAGCCCTAAGTTGCGACCGAATTGAGCTGAGCGATGCAGGTTCGCCGTCATGCATAAATCCCCCCGACACCTCCTTGCCGCCCTGGCCGCAGGCGCGATTCTCCTGATTGCGCCGGCGACGGCGGAGGCGCATCTCGTCACGACCGGGTTGGGGCCGGTTTATGATGGCGTCGGCCACTTCTGCACCAGCCTCGAGGATGTGGTGCCGGCGGTGGCCCTAGCGCTGTTGGCGGGCCTGCGCGGGCCGGGTTCGGGCCGCAAAGCCCTTTTTGCGCTCCCGGTGGCCTGGGTGCTGGGCGGTTTGATCGGCCTATCCCTGACCCCGGCGCCGGAACTCTCGCGGCCCGTGCTCTCCGGCATCGTGGCGGCGACTTTCATGATTCCCGGCGTGCTCATTGCTGCTGATTTGAATCTCCCGCCGCTGGTTATTGGCCTGCTGGCGGGCCTGCTGGGGATGGTGCACGGCTATCTGGACGCGCTCGGCATGCTGGCCGAAGGCGCCACCCCTGGCAATGGCGCGCTCGAGTTCGTGGGCGTGGGGGCGGTTTTGTTCGTGCTGGTGGCGCTTTTTTCATCTCTGGTCATTTCCCTGCGTCCAGCCTGGACCCGCATCGTTTTCCGGGTGGCGGGCAGTTGGATTTCGGCGGCGGGCCTGCTCTGGCTCGGGTGGGCCTTGAAAGGCCGGGGCTAGGCCGGGAATTTCCCAGCCCGAGCCGGCTCTCATTTATTACTTGCGGAACCCGTCCACCGGCTATACCGTGACGCTGCGGGCTTCTATCGCCACCCGCCTGTTTCCCTCCCCTTTTTTATGAGCAAATTCCCGTCAATACCTCGTCGGACCTTTTTGCGCGGCTTGGGCACTGTCATGGCCCTGCCGGTTTTGGAGAGCATGCTGCCCTCCCTGCGTCTGATGGGTGCGACCACCGCCGACGCCGCCACGACCGCCGCGGGCTTCCCCAAGCGCCTGGCCTGGATCTACATTCCCAACGGCGCCAACATGCCCGACTGGATCCCCGCGACCACGGGCCGCGATTACGAACTTTCCAAGATTCTCCAACCGTTGCAGTCGCATAAGAGCGACATCACCGTCATCTCCGGCCTCGACAACAACATGGCCAATGAATTCGGCGATGGCGGCGGCGGCCACGCGCGCGCCTCGGCGGCCTACCTCACCGGTGTGCACCCCCGCAAGACCGCGGGCGCGGACATCCGCAACGGCATCTCGGCCGACCAGATCGCCGCGGAAGCCCTCAGCGACCAGACGAAGATTCCATCCATGGAACTGAGCTGCGACGCCGGCCAGCGCAATGACACCTGCGATTCCGGCTATAGTTGTGCGTATCAATTTAACATTTCGTGGAAGTCCCCCACCATGCCGGTGAACCCGGAGGTCGACCCGAAAGCCGCGTTTGAGCGCCTCTTCGGCAGCGGCGACGCCGCGCAGACCGCGGAAGCCATGGCCAAGCGCCGCCTCTACAACAAGAGCGTGCTCGACTATGTGCTCGACGACAGCAAGCGCCTCAATGCCAACCTCGGCGACAGCGACCAGCGCAAGCTCGATGAATACCTTTCCGCCGTCCGCGACCTCGAAAAACGCATCGCCGCCAGCGAGAAATTCAAGCTCGAGCTCCCGCCCGAAATGCGCCCGCACGGCCTGGACTCCGACCCGAATTTCGAAGGCCACATGCGCCTGATGTACGACATCATGACCCTCGCCTTCCAAACCGACGCCACCCGCATCTCGACCTTCATCGTCGGCCATGACGGCAGCAACCGACCCTACCCGCAGACGGGCATCTTCGAGGGCCACCACGACATCTCGCACCACCGCAACAACCCGGTCCAGCGCGCGAAGATGGCCGTTATCAACCGCTATCACGTTGAAAATTTCGCCTACTTCCTGGACAAGCTGAAGGCCGTCAAGGAAGGCGACGGCACCCTGCTGGACAATTGCGCCATCGTTTACGGCGGCGGCTTGGGCGAACCCAACACGCACACGCCGGAAAACAACCCCATCGTCCTCGCGGGCCGCGCGGGCGGGGCGTTTACCTCCGGCCAGCACTTGTACACCGGCGGCCATGTGCCGCTGACCAACCTGTACCGCTCCATGCTCGCGACCGCCGGGGTAAAGACCGAAAAAATCGGCGACAGCAACGGCCAGTTGGATTTGATCAAGGCGTCGTAGGCCGGCGGGGCTGTCTCAGAAGGTTCGAACGTACGCTATTTTTAGCGTGCGCCTCGGGGTCGCTGCCTCATAATGAGCCGCGGATACCCCATGAAACCCGTTGGCAAGACCATGGCCTGGGCACTGGCCGCTTTTCTAGCCGGCGTGACGATTGATCGCTGGGTGCTGCCACAACTTTCGTCCCCATCGCGTCATATTTCCATTGTGGCCAGTGGCGAGCGCGCCACTGGCAACGCGAAGGCCGCCCCACAAAACGCCGCTTGGAACCCGAAGGGCTCGCTCGCGGAAATTATCAAAAGTACTCACGGGGGCCCGCGTCTTCAGGCCCTTTGCCAGTTGGTCGAGGCCACACCAGTTTCGGACTTGGCTCGCTTGTTGAACGACGCGGCCGGTTGTCCCCAAGCCGAGGTTCGCCAACTGGTGTCCGACCTGGCGATGTCCAAATGGGTGCAAGCCGATCCCCGGGCCGCAGTCGCTTTTGCCTATGCCAAAGTGCTCCAGTCGTCAAAATCCAGCCCGCTATTAATTACCGCATTTGACACTTGGGCAGGAGCGGACCCACGCGCGGCCTTTGCAGCCGCCTCCACTTTAGACCGCCTATCGTTGCGCAACACGGCGCTCGGCGAAGTACTCGCGACTTGGGCGCAGAGTGGAGATCCCGGCGGAGCTATCGCGGCCGCGCAAAATCTGCCGGCCGGCCAGGCAAGTGACAACGCCCTGCGCCAGATTTTTGACCGCTGGTCGCAGGCCGATGCGGAAGCAGCCTACGCGGCCTTGGGCCAAATCAACAACGCCCGTCTGCGCGCCATTCTTGCAAACACGACGCTGGCCAACATGGCCGCGAGCGACCCGGCCCTCGCCGTTAAAATGATGCGAGAACTGCCGGTTGGACAGCAAACGGCCATGCTTTTCCGCAATGTGTTTACCCCGTGGGCCAGCCAGGATCCCGCGGCCGCCTTCGCCGCATTGGGCAGCTTTCCGCTTGGTCCCGCCCGCACCGGCGCCACCTTGAGCGTATTCGACGCGTGGACGCAATTGGATCCGGCCGGGGCGCTCGCGGCCCTGCAAACTCTGCCCATGAGCGCCGAGCGGCAAAGCGTGCAGGAGGACGTTCTGAATGTGCTGGCCACCCGCGAGCCGGCTGCAGCCAGCGATTTTTTGCTCAGCATTCCCGCAGGTGCCTACCGCAACACGCTCATCGGCTCCTTTCTCAATAGCTGGAGTGACACCGACCCGGTCGGCGCCTTGGCCTGGCTCAAAGCAAATAGCAAGGAGGCCGGGTATGACAACAAAGGCATGGGGCCTTTTCTGGCCAAATTGAGCGCCGCCGACTCTGCCACGGCCCTCGCCTTCGTCGCGCAGTTGCCCAATGACAGCAATCGTCAAAGTTATTTCGGTGTCGTTCTGGGTGAGTACGCAAAAACCGATCCCGCCTCCACCATCACCTGGCTGAACAACAATCTGACCGGCAAGGAACATGACGCCGTGCTGGCCAACGTCGTGAATCAGCTCACTGCGACCGACCCCGCCGCCGTCGCCGCCTACTACAACCAGATGCCACCTGGCGCCGCGCGCGACAATATCGCCGCGACTATCGCGTTCTCGCTAGCGACGCAGGACACCAAGGCCGCCCTCGATTTCGTGCAGAATCTGCCGGCCGACACCCCTGAAGTCGTGCGCAACAAAGCCTTGCAAAATGCCCTGGGCGCCTGGGCGAATGCCGACCCGGCGGCCGCCGCGGATTACCTGCAAAACCTGGCGGACAACCCCACCCTCACGAATACGTTTGGTGCAGTCGCTCGGGCGCTCGCGCAAAACGACACGAAAGCGGCGCTCGCCTGGGCCGAAGCCTTGCCGACGGGCGCGGCCCGCAACGGCGCGCTGGCCAGCGCCTTGGGCAGCCTGGCGAAATTTGACGGGCCCTCCGCCTTGGAGTACTCCTTCAATCTGCCGCAGAATAACAACACGAGCCTCACGCAACGCGCCATCATTGCCGCGTGGAGCCTCACTGACCCGGCCAGCGCCGCCGCCGCCGCCCTGGCGCTGGATAATCCCAGCACACGGGTGAACGCCATTGTGGCCCTGACGGACAACTGGGTGCAGCAAGACCCCAAAGCCGTTTCCGAGTGGATGCAAACCATTCCGCCCGGCGAGGAACGCGATGCCGCCGTCGCCCGTTATCTTTCGTCTGAAGCCTACCTTGATCCGCCCGGCAGCTATGCCATGGCCCTGACCATCGGCAACGATCTGCGCCGGTACAATCAAGTGCGCAATAGCATCGTCCCCTGGGCTCAACTGGACCCGGTGGCCGCGAAAGCCGCCCTGGAAGCGGCGCCCATCACCGACCAACAACGCTCACTCATTCGCAATGCGCTTAATAGCAATGCCGTCAGCGCCGCAAGCGGCTCAAATTGAACCAAAGCCTTTTCCCTGCATGCAAAAACTGCGCATTTTCATTTTATATTTCGCCGTCGCAGCCGCCGGTCTGCCCGGGGCTGAGACTCCGGCCTCGCCACCGGCTCCCGTTGCGGCAACTCCGCCTGCCACCATCACCGCGACCGCGCAGCCTGACGCCTTGCCCAAAGACTGGATCGACCCCGACACCGGCCACCGCATTGTGCGGCTTTCGGAGGAGGACAACACCCAGAGTCTTTATTTCCACCAGAATCCGTACACCCCGGACGGAAAAAAGCTCGTGGTGACTACGCCCGACGGCATTGCCACCATCAATCTTCAGACGCACGAGATTAAAAAAGTCACCCTCGGCAACGTGCCCTCCGCCCGCATGGACCAGCACGACACCACGCCCGCCGACACGCGCCTCTCGCACATCGTCGTCGGCAAAAAAACGTCGACCGCCTTTTATCTGCGCGGCGCGGACATCATGGCGACGAATCTCGACACCGGCGTGTCGCGCAAAATCGGCACTTTGCCGGAGGAACTGCGCTGGGGCGCGGGCTTTACGGTCAATGCCGACGAAACCCTGCTCGCGGGCGCGGGCAACGCCGAGCCCGGCCCGATGGGCGCCATCGGCCCCGACTGGGCCGGCAACCAGGCCTTGCCGCAGCGCCTGCGCGCGCTCGTGCCGATGGTGCTCTACACGGTGGACCTCAAAACCGGAGAAGTAAAAAAGTTTTTTCACGCCGACCACGATTGGCTGAATCACGTCCAGTTTTCGCCGACGGACCCGACCTTGCTCATGTATTGCCACGAAGGCCCGTGGGACCAGGTGGACCGCATCTGGCAAATCCACGTCAACGGCGGCGAGCCCAAGCTGCTGCACTCGCGCACGATGCCCATGGAAATCGCGGGCCACGAATTTTGGGCGGCGGACGGCAAAAGCGCGTGGTACGATTTGCAGACGCCCAAGAGCCAGGTCTTTTGGGTCGCGGGCGAGGATTTGGCGACCGGCCAGCGCACGCGCTACTCGCTGCCGATCAACGAGTGGTCGGTGCATTACAACATTTCGCCGGACGGCAAGTTTTTCGCCGGGGACGGCGGCGGCCCCACCAGCGTCGCGCGCGGCAACAACGGCCAATGGATTTACCTCTTCACCCCGGACGCCAGCCAGGAAACGACCCTGGAAGTCGGCGGCGAGAAAGTGAAAGTGGACCAGTTCAAGGCCGAGCGCCTCGCCAGCCTCGCGAAGCACGATTACACATTGGAACCGAACGTCAGTTTTACGCCCGACATGAAATGGATCGTCTTCCGGTCAAACATGCTCGGCGCGGCCCACGGGTCGCATGTGTTCGCGGTGGAGATTGCGAAGGCCGGGCAGGCAGATGTTAAGCACGACATTCCGGCGGTCATCAACCCTTGAGAGGAACGCTAAACATTCTAATTTTTGCCCTCTCCTCCTTACTAAGCCCATGAGCATTTCTACAGAAGAAGCAAAAAATATTTATGCACATTTTGGATTTACGGCGTATCGAGCTCAGTGCCTAGAAATGGAAGTTGGCAACATGCTTATCGCTTACCTGGCAATTAGTAAAAAAGTCCCGAATGAAGAAATGCTGCGCACAATCGGTGAAACAGTTGACAAAGAGACTCTCGGACGAAATCTGCGACTAGTTAAAAAAATCGTCGACTTTGGTGACTCCGGCATTAAGGCGATTGAATATGCACTAGAAAGACGAAACTATCTGACCCATCATTTTTTTCGCGAAAATGCCTTTGAAATGCACAATATTGAGGGCCGTGAAAAAATGGTGAATGCACTCGATGAAATGCGGAAAGCATTTGATATCGCAGATGCCCTTCTTCAGAGTATCACTAAGGCGTTGCTTAAATGCGCTGGGGTTTCGGAATTGGTTGAAAGCGAACTTAACAAAGTCCTTTCCGCAAATAATGTTATCAGCAGTTCCTGATTATATATGATTGAAGCAGAATGCATTAAATTGCTTACCGCTGAAAAACTGATGATGATCGCAGTTTCTACCGGCGGTCCACGCATCGAAGCCGCTAACCCAGAATATGTCGAGCGTCGCCAGCGTATCAATTTCCTCTTACAGTCCATCACTGTTTCAGACCCAAACTGCTATTCAGATCTTTGGGGTTGGTATGCTAAATGGAGCAGCGGTGAATTGCCTACTTATAGCTCGCGGCGACAATATTTGAGTCAGTTATTTCAACCGACATTGGACACACTGGCACGCCGCGCAGCAGGAATCATATCAATTCCGGCGCAAGAACCTACTGGCTGGACACGTGTCGACAGAAATCTTGATGGTATCCGTCAACAACTTGAAACTTCGACCACTGAAGAAGCATTTCAGGCTATCGGCTTACGCTGTAGAGAGGCATTGATTTCGCTGGGAGAAGCGGTTTTTGACCCTTCGAAGCACGTTTCAACCGATGGTATCGCTCCGAGCGCAACCGACGGATTTCGCATGATCGAGGCATTTATTGCCTTCGAATTAGCCGGAAGTTCAAACGAGACAATTCGTTCTCACCTTAAGACGTCGCTTAGGCTCGCCAACGAATTGCAACACCGTCGAACCGCGTCACTTCGTGACGCAATGCTATGCGGAGAAGCAACTAGGTCGGTCGTCAACTTCGTTGCTATCATAGCGAATAGGCGCTGAGGTAAAAAGCTGGTCTACAAGACGATTTTGACGCTTGGTAGTACGGAAGTTTACCCATCCTTTTCAGCCAAGCGCCTACCCCCATGTTTTGCTTGGCGGCGGGGGGTGAAATCGATTCAATTTCGGCCAACCCCATGAAAAAATCCCTCCTCTTGTTTCTCGTCTCCCTGATGGCCTCGGCGACGGCGTTTGCCGCTGACGCCCCGGCTCCCGCCGCCGTGCCGACTGCCCCAGCGTCCGCCACGACAGCTACCGGCACCGCGACTGCTCCCGGAGCCGACCAAGCCGGCGGTGGTGGTGGTGGCCGCCGTGGTGGCGCGGGTGGCGGAGGTCGTCGTGGCGGGGCTGCGGCTGCGCCCATCGATCCGAATGCCCCGCCGCCGCCGCGCGAGTGGATCGATCCCGACACCGGCCACCGCATCATTCGCATTTCCGACGAACCTGGCTCAGATAGCCTATATTTCCACTACAACCCGTTCACACCCCAGGGTGACAAGATGGTGTTTTCCACCCCCACGGGTCTGACCTCGGTGGACCTCACCACGCTCGGCAATGGTACGCCGAAGCTGGACAAGCTCGTGGAAGGCGCCGTCAGCCTCAATGCGGCGTCGTGGACCACGCGGGAAGTTTACTTCTCCAGCGGCGGTTCGTTTTACTCGGTGAATTTCGACACCCACGCCGTCACCAAGGTTTACGACGGGCGCGTGAATGTCATCAACAACGACGGGACGATTATCGTCAACGCCATCGCCGCCACCGACCCGACGGGCAAGACGCCGGCGCCGCCGCACCGCGACCCGATTGACCAGCACATCCGCATGTTCGGCGACAAGATTGCCGCGGGCATCCCGCTCACGCCGGATGAGGAATACGCCGCCGCCAAGGAAAACGGCCTCGCCGGCCGCGCGGTGAATCCGTCCTCCATGGCTTTCGTGTTCACGAATGTGAAGACAGGCCAATCGGTCACCACCGGTTACCAATACGGTTCGCTCAACCACGAGCAGTTTTCCCCGACGGACCCGACGATGCTCCTCTATTGCCACGAAGGCACCTGGCACGAAGTGGACCGGATCTGGACCATCCACACCGATGGCTCGGGCATGACGCTCCAGCACCCGCGCACGATGGACATGGAAATCGCGGGCCATGAATTCTGGAGCTACGACGGCAAAACCGTCTGGTTCGACCTGCAAACGCCGCGCAGCAAGGAATTCTGGATCGCGGGCAAGAACATCGAGACCGGCAAGGAAATCCGCTACCATGTGGACCGCGACGCCTGGGGTGTGCACTACAACGTGTCCCGCGACAATACGATGTTCAGCAGCGACGGCGGCGACCCCACGCAGGTGGCTTTTGCACAGAACGGCGAGTGGATCAACCTTTTCCGCGTGCAGCCGGACGGCACGCTTTCGCGCGAGAAGCTGGTCAACATGTCGAAGCACAATTACGTGACCGGCCTCGGCGGGCTGGAACCGAATGCTTTCATTTCTCCGGACAAGAAATGGGTGATTTTCCGCTCGAACATGTTCGGGCCGGATCACGTGTTTGCGGTGGAAGTGGCCAAGGCCGCGGACTCGGCGAAGAAGTAATTTTCGCAGTTTCAACCGCTACCCCTATGCCATCTCCTTTTCGTTGGATTTTGAATCCAGCGACGTTCCTCGCCGTGCTGGCCATGGGCGTTGCTACCTATCTGGCGGCGCAAAGCGCGACGCCGCCGACCACTCCGGCTGCGACGCCCGTGGCCGAGGCTGCGCCGGCCGCGCCTTTCCCGGTGACGATCCAGGTGGACGCCGCGAAAGCCCTCGGGCCGTGGAAACCGGTCTGGCGTTTCTTCGGGGCGGACGAGCCGAATTACGCCACGATGAAAAATGGCGAAAAGCTGATCAAGGAATTGGGCGAGTTGTCGCCGCCGCAGGTGTATTTCCGCACCCACAATCTCATGACGACCGGCGACGGCACGCCCGGCCTCAAATGGGGTTCGACCAACATGTACCATGAAGATGCCGACGGGAAACCGGTGTACGACTGGACCATCGTGGATCATATTTTCGACACCTACCTCAAGCACAATGTCCGCCCCTACGTACAGCTCGGCTTCATGCCGAAAGACATGTCCACGCATCCCGATCCGTACCAGCATCATTGGGACCCGAGCCAGCCGTATAGCGCCATTTACACCGGTTGGTCTTATCCGCCGAAGGATTATGCGAAATGGGGCGAATTGGTTTATCAATGGGCGAAGCACTGCGTGGAGCGCTATGGCATGGCCGAAGTGGAAAAATGGTACTGGGAAACGTGGAACGAATCCAACGCCGGCAGCCCGGCGGATCCCGCAGTCGCGCCCACCGGCCCCGCGTACTGGCGCGGTTCGGCCAATGATTATCAAAAGCTGAACGACTATGCCTTTGCCGGGGTGCGCAAGGCCATTCCCAAGGCCATCGTGGGCGGCGCCGACGCCGCGGGCGCGGGCGGCCAGTGGACGCGCAATTTCATCGAGCACTGTCTCACGGGCACGAACTACGCCACCGGCCAGGTGGGCACTCCCCTGAATTTTATTTCGTTTCACGCGAAGGGCTCGCCTGGTTTTGTGCAGGGCAACCCCGGGTTTGTCCGCCTGGGCATTTCCAACCAACTGCGCGCCATCAACGACGGCTTCACCATCGTCGCCTCGTATCCGCAGACGAAGAATCTGCCCATCGTCATCGGCGAATCTGATCCGGACGGTTGCGCCGCCTGCCAGGGCCCGCAACTGGGTTATCGCAATACGACCCTTTACCCGGCTTATACGGCGGCCTGCATCACGCGGGAGCTCGAACTCGCCGACCGCCACGGGGTGAACCTCGAAGGCGCGCTGACCTGGGCCTTCGAGTTTGACGACTTTCCGTTTTTCGCCGGCCAACGCACGCTGGCCACGAACGGCATCGACCTGCCCGTGATGAATATTTTCCGCATGTTGCGTTACCTCGACGGCCAGCGGATTTCCGCCGTCAGCTCCGCGGCCGTGCCGCTCGACAACATCATGCGCGCGGGCGTGCGTGGCGACGCGGATGTTTCGACGATGGCCACCCTTATGCCGGGCAAGCTCTGCGTGCTCGTCTGCCATTATCACGACGATGACGTGCCCGGCCCGGACGCGAATATCACGGTTTCCCTGACGGGGCTGCCGGCCAATCTTTCGTCGGCGCGACTGACGCAGTACCGCATCGACCACGACCACAGCAACTCCTTCACCGCTTGGCAAAAAATGGGCTCGCCCGCCGCACCCACGCCGGAGCAGTTCACCCAGCTTGAAGCCGCCGGGCAGTTGCAGAAATTTGCCGGCCCGCCCACCCTGGCGGTGGCCCGAGGCGCGGGCACAATTCCCGTCACACTCCCGCGCGATACCATCGCGCTATTTGTCCTCGAATGGGACGCACCGAAACCCTGAGTAGCGACGCCAGCAAATTGTGCGGATGCCATTTAGCCCGGAAATCATTCTACTTCCACGACAATGAATTCCGGCCCACGATTTTCAAAGTCCTCCTGGCTGACGCCCTTGCTCGGTGTCGCGGGCGCGGTCCTTTTGATGGCGCAAACGGCCCCGCCGGCCACTCCCGTAACGCCGGTCGAGAGCGCGCCCGCCGCACCGAACCTGCTGCCAGTGGCGGACCTCGACCTCTATGCCTTCAGTGTCGGCGTGGGCGTGCACGACCCCTCGACCATCGTGAAGGACAAGGACACGTATTGGTCCTTCAATACCGGCAACGGCCTCCCTTCGCATTTCTCAAAAGACCTCATCACCTGGCAAAACGGGCCGCCCGTGTTTAGCGAGCGTCCGGCCTGGATTGCGGACGTCGTGCCCGGCAACCGTGGCCTCAACTTCTGGGCACCGGATGTTTTTCACCTTAAGGACCGCTATTTGCTTTACTACGCCGTATCCACTTTTGGTTCCCGGACCTCCGGCATCGGCCTCGCCACCAACCCCACGCTCGACTCGAACGACCCGAACTACAAATGGACCGACCAGGGCCTGGTCGTCAAAACCCAGCAAGGGGTGAACAATTACAACGCCATCGATCCGGCCGTGGTGCAGGAGGCGGACAGCAAGCTCTGGCTCGTGTTCGGCTCCTTTTGGGAAGGCATCAAACTCATTCAACTCGACCCGGCCACCGGCCAGCGCCTCGCGCCGGACTCCCCCATCACCGAGCTGGCGCATAACAGCTCCATTGAGGCCGCCTATATTTATTTCCACGACGGCTACTATTACCTTTTCGTCAATTGGGGCAAATGCTGCGCGGGCCTGAACAGCACGTACAACATACGCGTCGGTCGCTCCAAAACCATTACCGGCCCGTACCTGGATATGGCCGGCAAGGACCTCGCGCACGAAGGCGGCACGCTGTTTCTCGAAACCCGCGGCAAATTCATTGGCCCCGGCCACGCCGGCATCATCAAAGTGGAGGATCAATTCTGGTTGAGTTGCCATTTTTACGACGGCGGCACCGCGCGCGGCACCTCGAAACTCGCCGTGCTCCCCCTCGCCTGGAACAAAGACGGCTGGCCGAACGTCGTGCCGCTGCCCGCGACCCTCGCAGCGAAAACCGCAAATGCAGCCGCGCCCTCGGCCTCAGCAACGCCCATTGCGGAGGTTGTGCCTGCGACCGCGCCAGTTGCCACCCCGCCTGCCGCCACGCCATAAAGGGACTCATCCTTCATCCCTCATCCTTTCCATTCTCCCACGCCATGAACTACCGCTTTCACCCGCTCGCTCTGTTACTCCTGCCTTCCCTATTTTCCCAGCTTCGCGCCGCCGACGCTCCGTCCGCGCCGCCGCCGGTGACGCAAATCACGGTGGAGGTCGGGCATCCCGGCCATGCGGTCAGCCCGACGTTGCATGGCGTTTTCTTTGAGGACATCAATTATGGGGCGGACGGCGGTCTCTATCCTGAGTTGGTGCAAAACCGCTCGTTTGAGCACAAAGACGCGCTTTATGCCTGGTCGCCGCTCGCGGTCGCCGGGGCCGCGGGCAATCTCGCCCTTGGCAGCGTTGCGCCGCTGAATGAAAATAATCCGCATTACCTCCGGCTGACTATAACGAATCCGGGGGCCAATGGCTTCGGCGTGGTCAACACCGGTTGGGGCCTGGGCACACCGCCGGCGAATACCCCCACGAGCCCGGCTGGCACTGGCGACATGGCGGTCAAGCAGGGTGAGAAATACACGTTCTCCGTGCGCGCCCGCGCCTCCGCTCCCTATGGCGGTAACCTCGTCGCGGAATTGCAGGGCGATACCGGCCAGGTTCTCGGCAGTTGCCGTCTGGGCGGTTTGACCGCCGATTGGCAACTGCTCAAAGGCGAAATCACCCCGAGCGCCACGACCGACCATGCCCGGCTGGCCGTCCGCGCCACCGCCGCCGGGACGGTGGACCTCGACATGGTTTCCCTGCTGCCCAACACCACCTTTAAGAACCACGGCCTGCGCGCGGACCTCGTGCAAATGCTGGCGGATCTGCATCCCGCGTTCATGCGCTTCCCCGGCGGGTGCATTGTCGAGGGCAAGGACCTCGCGAATTCCTACCGCTGGAAGGAAACCGTCGGCGACGTGTCCGAGCGCAAGGAAAACTGGAACCGCTGGATGGTCACGATCAAAAACGCCCTCGCGCCGGAGTATTACCAAACCTACGGGCTGGGATTCTATGAGTATTTCCAACTCTGCGAGGACATCGGGGCGGAGCCGCTCCCGATCCTCAATTGCGGCATGTCCTGCCAGTTTCAGGACGCCCAGCTCGTGCCGCTCGACCAACTGGGGCCGTACGTGCAGGACGCGCTGGATCTGGTCGAGTTCGCGAATGGCCCGGTGACCTCGAAATGGGGCGCGTTGCGGGCGAAACTCGGCCACCCCGCGCCGTTCAACGTCAAGATGCTCGGCATCGGCAACGAGCAGTGGGGCGAGGATTATTTTCCGCGCTACATGGCTTTTTACACCGCGTTGAAGGCGAAATACCCGGACCTCAAGCTCGTCACCGGCGCGGGCCCGGGCGTCGATGCGGGAGATAAGGCCCGCTACGATCTGGCTTGGAGTAAATTTAAGAACGGCACGCCGGCCGACATCGTGGATGAGCATTACTACCGTCCCCCGCAATGGTTCCTCGACCATGCTCCGATGTACGACAACCAGAACCGGTCGGGTCCGCACATTTTCTCCGGCGAATTTGCGGTGCACGACGGCACGGCCAAGCGCAACAACCTCCGCGCCGCCATCGCCGAAGCCGCCTTCATGACCGGCCTCGTGCGCAACAGCGACATCGTGGACATGGCCTCCTACGCGCCGCTCTTCGCCAAGGCCGGCTCGACACAGTGGACGCCCGACCTCATCTGGTTCGACAACAGCCATGCGTACGGCTCGCCCTCCTACTATGTCCAGGCGATGTTCGCCAAGAACCGGCCCGACGTGATTTTGCCGGTGACGATGGATCAGGCCAAGCCAGACCTGTTTGCCGTCGCGGGTCTCGACAAGAAAACCGGCGAGATCATTGTGGACGTCGTCAACCCCACCACGCAACCCATCGCGACCAAGCTCCAACTTAATATCGGCACATGGGACACCATGATTGCCACGGCCAAGGCGACCGTCCTGACCTCGGCCAGCCCGAACGACGAAAACACGTTCGACAACCCGACCAAGGTGGCGCCCGTCGAGGAAACGGTGGCGCTCGCGAGCCCGAGCCTCGCGCGCACCTTTCCCCCTGCCTCCCTCACCATCTTTCGCTTCAAGACGCAGACGACGTTGATTCGTTTTTAAATTCACCCTTTCCATTATTCATTCAATTCTTCCGCCCATGCCCTCCCTCTCCCGCTTACTGCTTGCCGCCTTCGTCAGCCTGCTGCTGGCGCCCGCGCTTTCCGCCCAGCCGCTCGCCAATGCGCCCGTACCCGGCGACCGCCAGCGCGCTTCGTTCAACGCCAATTGGCGCTACATCGAGGACGACCCGGTGAACCCGGCCGGCCACAATGACGCCACCGATCCCGAAAGTTACTTCGCCAGAATGAGCTATCCGCAAATGCGGGACTTGCTGATGGCCAGCACCACGGGAGGAGGCCTCGTCGTCCGCGCCGATCCGGCCAGCACCTTTGGCAGCGACATTTCGTACACCCGGCCGGATTTCAATGACAGTGCCTGGCGGCAGCTCAATCTCCCGCATGACTGGGGCATCGAGGGCAATTTCAGCATGAATCTCCCCGGCACCACCGGGCGTCTGCCGTGGGCGGGCGTGGGCTGGTATCGCAAGAATTTCGCCGTGCCCGCCGCGGCTGCCGGGAAACTGGTGTTCCTCGATATGGACGGCGCGATGGCCTACGCGAACATTTGGGTGAATGGGCACTACGCCGGCGGCTGGCCGTATGGCTATGCTTCGTTCCGAGTCGATTTGACGCCGTTCATCAAAGTCGGCGAAAATAATGTCATCGCCATCCGGCTGTTTGATCCGCCGAATTCCTCCCGCTGGTACCCGGGCGGCGGCATCTATCGCAACACCTGGCTGGAGTACACCAACCCCGTGCACCTGGCGCATTGGGGCACTTACATCACGACGCCGGAAATCACGGCGGACAAGGCGACGGTGGACTTGAAAATCGGCGTGGACAACCATTCATCCGCGGACGTGGCCAATGTGACTGTAACCACTCAGATTTTCGCGCTTAATACCAATGGCCAGCGGGTCGGCGCACCGGTGGCCACCGCCTCTTCCAGCGCGCTTAGTCTCGCGGCGGGCGCCCATCAGCAGACGGAAATTTCCCTGAATGTCGCGAGCCCGAAGCTCTGGGGCCTGAAAACGCCGAACCTTTACAGCGCAGTCACCACTGTCCTGCAAAATGGTCAGGCGGTGGATGCGACGGAATCGACCTTCGGCATTCGCACGATTAAATTCGATCCGAACGAGGGCTTTTTTCTCAATGGCGAGCATGTGAAAATTTTCGGCGTGTGCGACCACCACGACCTCGGGCCGTTGGGCACGGCGGTCAATTACCGCGCGCTGCAACGCCAGATCGAGATTTTGCAGGAGATGGGTTGTAACGCCATCCGCACCTCGCACAATCCGCCCGCGCCCGAACTGCTCGACCTCTGCGACCGCATGGGCATGCTCGTGATGGACGAGACGTTCGACTGCTGGGACCGCCAAAAAGTGGCCAACGATTACCACCTGCTGTTCGCTGACTGGCACGAAAAAGATGCGCGCATGCTCGTGCGCCGCGACCGCAATCACCCGTCCGTCATCCTTTGGAGCGTGGGCAACGAAATTCCCGACCAGGGCTCCGCCATCGGCAATCAAATCGCGCTGGAGCTGACGCGCATCGTGCACGAGGAAGACCCGACCCGCTTCACCACGACGGCCAACAACAACGCGGGCTTCACCGGCTTGCCCGCGAACGAGTACATTTACGGTTTCAATTACAAGCCCGACTCCGCCACCCAGTCGCGCTATTCCATTTATCACACAGCCAACCCTGACGCGAACACGATTGCCACCGAGACGGCCTCGACCATCAGCTCGCGCGGCGTTTACGTTTTTCCCGTCAGCAACAACAAATCAGGCGGCGGCACGCCCGACCACCAGATGAGTTCGTATGACCTTTACGCGCCTTCGTGGGCCACGCCGCCGGACGCCGAATTCGCCTCGCAGGACAAGTATCCCTTCATGTCCGGCGAATTTGTGTGGACGGGCTTCGACTACCTCGGCGAGCCCACCAACAACACTCGCGGCGGCGTGGACCAATCGCGCAGCTCTTATTTCGGCATCGTGGACCTCGACGGTTTTAAAAAGGACCGCTTCTACATTTATCAGGCGCATTGGCGGCCCGAATTGCCGATGGCCCATATCCTCCCACATTGGAACTGGCCCGACCGCGTCGGCCAGATCACCCCGGTGCACGTCTACACTTCAGGAGATGAAGCGGAACTTTTTCTCAACGGCGTTTCCCTCGGCCGCAAAAAGAAAATCGACCCAGACACCGGCGCCCCCGCGTATCGTATCCGCTGGGACGACGTGGTTTACCAACCCGGCGAACTGAAAGTGGTCGCTTACAAGAACGGCCAGAAGTGGGCGGAAGACACCGTCAAGACCACCGGCCCGGCCACGGCTGTCACCCTCACGCCCGACCACTCGACCATCGCGGCCGACGGCCAGGACCTCTCCTTCGTCACCGTCGCCGTCAAGGATAAGGACGGACTCACGGTGCCCGTTGCCGACAACGCCCTGCACTACGAAATCTCCGGTCCGGGGGAAATCGTGGCCGTGGACAACGGCGACGCCACCAGCCTCGCGCCCATGCAAGGCACCAAGGACAGCAAGGCATTTAACGGCCTCGCTCTGGTCATTGTTCGCGGCCAACCCGGCCAGGCCGGAACAGTGACACTCACGGCCACTTCCGCAGGCCTCGCGGCTGCGACGACGACGATCAAGACGAATGCGCAGTAAGGTGACATATTTGTAGTCAGATTTGTTGACAAAACTGTAGTTAACAAGCATGATGGCATCGTGCCCGCGACCACCGTACGTATTTCGACCAAGGGCCATGCCCTGTTGCGCCAGCTCGCCACCAGCCAGGAGGCGAGCATGTCCGAGGTGCTCGACCAAGCCCTCGAAACCTATCGTCGGCAAAAGTTTTTGGAGGAGGCGGGTTTGGCTTATGAGGCTTTGCGCAACGACGCGCGCGCCTGGACCAAACATGTAGCGGAAATGTCCACCTGGGAGACCACTTTGGGTGATGGCCTCAAAGGCCGCTGAACCGTCTTTATTGCTCACTCATGCATCCGCAACGCGGTGAAGTCTGGCTCGCAGATCTCGATCCCATCAAAGGACGCGAACAAGCGGGAAGACGGCCGGTGCTCGTCGTTTCGGTGGCGGAATTCAATCGCAGCGGGGCTGACTTGGTGGTCGTGATTCCACTAACCGCAAATCTGCGTCCCATCCCCTGGCATTTAGTTGTGCAGGCCCCGGAGGGCGGCCTGAAAGCGCCTTCGGCCATCATGTGTGAAGCCTTGCGCTCGGTTAGCAAGGGCCGGCTGGAACATCGTTGGGGCGTGATTTCTGAGACGACGATGGCCGAGGTCGAAGACCGATTGCGGATTCTTTTGGCTTTGTGAAATAGATATTTACCTCTTTTCCTAATTTACATTAATATAAAAATATTAACCAGATTGCCTCGCCATAATAAAAACATATTTATTCCATTGATGATATTTTTATACAAACATTTCCGCGCCCTCTCTCATTCTTCATTTTGCGGTTTTTAGCAAGAAGCCATAGAACGATAATTTCTGCAAATGGGAAATGGAGTAAAAGGTAAATGGTGGCTATCAGCCATCTTACTCCCAATTTTCACCATAGGGATTGGCTTGTTTTTTGCCTTCATTGCTCCATTCAATCAAGACGATTGGCTTGGAATGCGTTTCATCGCACCGGCTGTGTTGGGCATCTTCCTGGGCGCCATTTTATCCTGCGTAGCAACCATAATATCCGTGGTGCGTCGCGAAGACCGAGCAGCTTTCGCACTGCTTCCGGGAATCGCCTCACTTATCTTTCTGGTTTTCGCGGGATCCTACATTATCCCAGCGTATTTAGAGATTAAAGCCGGCCAAAAACAGGAACGACAAGAAGCGGAAATAATTACCCCAATCATCGCCCAATTTAAAGCCAATCCGGGGTTAATTACGAGTAACGATTACTGGAACTCACATGCCGATCACGCTTGGGAACGAAATTCAGCCCTATGCTTTCTTCTGGATAACAATTTGATAGAAATTACAGAAGATACCAAAGATTACCTTTTGAATCGTTTTGTATTTGGCTCTAATCCAGATGCAAGAATATTTATCAGTCTCGGAAAACAAAATGCTCTAAGCGAGGAAGATCTGGATAAGGCCCTAACAATTAAAAATCCTGTTGATAATGACTGGATAAGTCGATGTGCTCAAGATTTCGGTAGTGTATCAGTTTGAGCCGGACGGGGGTTTATGAAGGAACTGCCTAATACACCGTTTATGGCTTTTGTGGCCCTAAATCTTCGTCGGACGATTCCGGCGATTGCGGCATTGTGCTATCCTAAGGGGCGAAGCGACTCCCCCTATCGTCTGAGTTATCGACTGATTCAAACCTTAGGCGCGTGGCTCCCTTTACGATTTGGCTTCCGCTGGGGTGCGCAACTCCTTGAATTACTATCAACTCGTAAGCCGCGTTCAAAACTCCGTTTTGCAGCGACCTTTCTCCGCTTGCATTGGGCTGGCTTAGAAGGTCGTCGCGACCTAGATCGAGCTTTGCGGACTGGATGGCATTTATGGCGCGACTCAAGATATCCCCTCGTGTATCGCGCAAGGGGCCGTCGGGATAACGCGCAGCCACAAAATTAGCGAAGTGGCGGCTCGACTCTTCGGGAGTGAGTGCGCCGGGAAGCCCGGATTCAAACTGCTTCCAGTCTAGATAATCCTTCCCGAATTCGAGCCATGGGTAATCCATTACGCCGCTTTCTCCATCTCCATCTGGTCAATGAGGGCAACAATATCCGAAAGCTCCCAGACCTTAGCGGAAATGCCCGCTTCCATGGCCGGGGTGCAGCGCAGGGAGGAATGAATGCGGCAGAAATTGTAGTGCATGAGCGTGAGGGCGACGGAGTGCTTGTGATTCGTAAGTTTTTTGGAGAAGGCATTCGTCAGGCGCGTAAAGCGGCGGTTGCCCATGCGGATTGTGAGGTTGGCGCGTTCGACAAAGGACGTGCTGACGTGCTCCTTTTCGGGCTGGCCGCAAACGACATTCTTGCTCGCCCCAGTGCAGGGGGCCGGGCTGTAGCGGACGCTCGCGCCTTCTGCCGAGGGGCCGTAAATCTTGACCAGCATCGCATAATCAATCCCGTCGCCAAAGGCATCTTCCACGGCTTGCAGATAGGCGCGGTGTCCGTCCGTGGTGAGTTGCACGCGGTTGCTCAGGCGTGAGGCTAGGTCGTTCATAAACCGATACGCGGCCATCGCATCGCGCGTGCCGACATACCACGCCGGGATTAGCTTGGTATCGGCATCAATGGCTGTCCATGTCCAGCAATCGCCATGGCCTTTGGCCGTGCGATTTTCGGGCGTGGCGTTCTTTTCCTTGGCTCCGATGAAACTCCAAACTTCGTCCGCTTGCAGGCGTTCGCAGGACAGATTGCGAAAGGCTTTGTCCATGTAGCGGGTGCAGGCTTCGCCCGCGTCACAGACCATCTTGACCACGGTGTTTATCGAAATGCCGCAGAGCCGGGCGGTCGCGCGCATGGAGTTGCCTTCTACGAGACAGGCGAGGATTTGGGCGCGGCGCTCAATGGGTAACTTATTCATGCCCTCACAGTAGGGCGGAATGGTTGAGCGGTCAACTATAAATCAACGTTTAAATAACGTTGTTTTTCAATGAGTTAGACACCTAACCCAGAACCCCGAGCTTGACCAAGCATCCATATCCATCAGTAATGAATTGCAAGGCACCCCAAAAAGCCAGTCCGGTAATGACGCCAGAAAGGAACGGATACTTAAAATCTATTGGGATTTTGACCATGCCAGTCTATGACAGAAAGTGGAAAGTTGCGCGCCTTAAAGCGTTTATGGCGTCAACTGCACCGCTCTCCATATCGGGCCTAAGTCATCCAGAAATGCTATGTCTTAAAGCAATGATGGATGAAGGTCTTTTTTCAGCCGCATTCCGCTCGGGGCCAATGGGAGAGCCTACAAATTTTGGCAATGTCCAAGTGTCCGCCGCAGGCTTGCGTTACGTTTCTGATTTTGAGGCCGAAACGACGATTCGCGGGATTTGGTCCGCGAATCATAAACGGATTCTTGGATGGATTGCGGGAATCGCCGCTGCAATCTTCGCCGCGTGGTTCGTCAGAACCTATTTCCAGAGATAACCCCTATTTCTTCGCCCACCGCTTCTCCGCGCCCAGCTTACCCCATTCCTTGCGTTCCTCGGGGGTAGTGCTGACCGCGCGGGCCGGGCCGCCGACCAGTCCGCCCTTGCGGCCCAGGGCAACGGCGTTGGGGTCTTTGCCGCGCGAGAGCTTGAAAATCTGATGCCCGTCGCGGCTCAAATCTTCACCCGTGACGTGCTGGATAATGTTGCGGGCGGTCTGAAAAGTGTCTGGTTTGGCCATGGCGCAGGATAGCCCAAAGCGGGCCGGAAGGCTAGGCGGATTTTGCGCCGCGGTTTTCAAACTGATACACTACCAAGATTTCCTTCGCATGAAAATGTTTAAGGCAAAATAGGCGTCCCGGTCTTTTTTGAAACTTTTCTGCAATCGAACGCGAAGTTCGCTTATCTATGCCGCGAGGGGGCTTTAGATACGGCGGATTTCCAGGGTGACGAACAGCCCCCCGCCCTAGCTCGCGCGTTTCCGCCGCGCGAACACCAGCCCCAGCGCCGCGAGCCCCAGTGCGAGCGTCCCGACCGGCGGCTCGGGAATCGCGCTGAATTGCAAAGTTCCGGCGTTGAGCACGAAATTGCCGTATAAACCGCCGAGCAGGTTCACATAGGAAAAGTCGCTCACCGTAAAGCCGACATTCGAGCCGAAATCCATCAGCGTGTAAGTGGTGGCGGTTACGCCGTCGTAATAGCCCGTGCCCTGAAAATCAAAAACGAACGTGTTGCCCGCGCCCTTGGTCAAAGCCCCGAGAATTTCCGCGCGGGTGGACGTGTTGCCTCCGTTGCTTAAAGTCGTCAGCAGCGTCGGTGTCGCATCCGTCGTACCATTCCACGCCAGGCTGCCGAGCGTGAGGTTGCCCGTGCCGCCATTACCCGGCAGGAGCGATCCACCGAGGGCCAGGCTCACGTTGCCGACGTTGCCGCTGCCGCCCAAAATTGCGCCATTGCCGACGGTCACCGCGCTGGCCGCGGCCAGACTGCCGTTGACCAGCAGCGTTCCGCTCGTGACGGTCGTGGCCCCCGTGTAGGTTTGGGCGCCGGAAAATATTTGGGTCCCGGCACCGCCCACGGCCACCGTGGCGGAGGCGCCGGAAAGGTTGCCGGAATAAATCGCGGAGATGCCCGCCCCCGGATTGAGCGTCAGCGCATAGCCGCCCGCGAGGGTGATGTTTTGTGAGCCGGCCAGTCCCCCGAAAGTGGACGCCGTCGCCGGCAGGGTCAGTGTACCCGTGCTGGTATGATTAAATACCGCGTTTTGGGCGGCCAATGCGTTGCCCAGCGTCAAGTTACCCGAGGTAAAGTTCAGGTTGCCACTCAGCGTGTTCGCACCATTGAGCACCAGCGCGCCCGGACCGGTTTTGGTCAGGCTGAAGCCCGCGCCGCTGATGACGCCCCCGACCGTGAGCGTGGTGCCGGAGACATTCACGGACTGGCTGCCCGTCAAGGTCACGGCGCCCGTGCCGAGATCCAAGGCGGCGGACGTGGACGGAATGGTAATGGTGCCGCCCCAAGTTTGGGGCGGATTGGAGGCGAGGGCGAGCGCGCTGCCGCTCGAATTGTTAAGAATGCCCGCGTTCAGCGTGAGGGGTCCGGACCCGAGCGAGTCGGCGAATATTAAATTCAAAGTTCCGGCCGACAGCGTCGTGCCGCCGCTATAGGTGTTGTGCGCATTGAGGTTCAGGCTGCCGCTCCCGACCTTGGTGAGGGATTGGGCGCCGCTGATGGCGCTGGTGACGTTAAAGGTACCGACGCTGACCGTCACGGTCACATTCGCCGCCAAGGCCACGGGGCCGGAGACGGATAGGGCGCGGGTAGAGGTGGGGTTGGCCACCGTGAAACTGCCCGCCCAAGTTTGGGAGCTGAGCGCGACTGCGACGCTGGCCGCCTTAGCGTTATTGAGATTGCCGCCGTTGATGGTCAACGTGGTGCCGCTCGTGCTACTCCCGTTGAGGAGGGCGAGGGTCCCGGAGTTCAGGGTGACGGCGGAGGCGGGCAGGCTGTTGTCCAGTGTGAGGTTGCCGCCGTTCACCAGCAACGGGCCGGTGAACGCGTTCAATCCGCTCAGACGTTGCGTCCCCACCCCGCTTTTGGCCACGCCGCCACTGCCGCTCAAATTGCCGGAGTAAGTGAGATTGGCCCCCGTGCCGGGGTTCAGCGTCAACGTGCCCGTGGGCAGCGCAAACCCGGCCGCGCCCGAAAGCCCGCCGATCGTGTAGTCGGACGGCGCACCGTACGCCAGCGCCGCGCCCGCAGCCACCGTCACCAGGCTGTTTTGCAGGGCCAGGCTGTTGTTCAGGAGAAGCGTCCCGGCATTAACCGTGGTGTTTCCACTGAAAGTATTTGCGCCATCGAGGCGCAACACGCCTGGCCCCGATTTCACCAACGGCGTGGCGGAACCGTTGTCTATGATGCTCGAGCCAACCACCAGCGGGTTGGTGGTATTGTTCTGGATAATCGTCAAGCCGCCGGACGCCGGCCCCATGAGCTGACCGCCGTTGATGGAATTGCTGCCGGTGCCGGTGAGCAGAATTCCTCCGGCCGCCACCGTGATGGTGTTCGCGCTCGCAATGGTCACCGCCGAACTGCCGCTCAATTTCAGCGTGTTGAGGCTCAAACTCGAAACCGGGCCGCTGGGGTCGGTGGCCAGGGCAACATTCACCCCGGGCCAGGTCGCAATATCACTGGTGCCGTCGTAAGTGGTGGCCACGATGCTGCCGGAGGCCACGGTGGCCCAATCCACGCCATTAACCGTCATATAGGCGGAGGACCCGCTCACCAGGACATTGCCCGTAAGTGTGGATGTGGAAGTCGTGACGCTCCCGGTGGTGGGCAGCGTCAAATCCGCGGTTGCACCCGCGGCTCGGTTCAGTGCGCCGAGGGAAAGGGTGAGGCTGGTCGCGCCATTTTGGGCGGTGGTTATCTTGCTGTTGCCGCCACTTAACGTGGTCGAATTGAAGGTCTGGGTGTTCGTGGCGCCGGCTTTGCCCGTGACGAGGAGCGTGGTGCCCGCGCTCAGGGTGAGGTTCGAGGCGCTGGCCAGAATGTTGCTGGCGGGCGCGGAAGCGGAGGAAAAATTGAGCTGGAGCGTCCCGCCCGTCACCGTCGTGGTGCCGTTGTAGGTGCTCGCCCCGCCGAGCACCAGGTTGCCGGCGCCGGCCTTCGTCAGGTTTTTCGACACCCCCGAGATGACGCCATCCGCAGTGAGGGTGCCGGCATTGATGGTGACCGCGCTATTGGTGTTGGTGAGTGCGATGGCACCGTTGCCTAGATTAAGGTCGTTGCTGCCGAGAAAAGTAAAGATTGACCACTGCTGGGTATTGTTTGGCAAAGTGAGCGTCGCTCCCGTGGTGTTGTCCAGCGAGCCTGAGTTCAGATTCAACAAACCGGTTCCGACGGGCGACGCGGATTGCAACTTGAGCACCCCGCCATTGAGGATCGTGCCACCGGAATGGGTGTTGGTACCGCTGAGGACCATTACGCCGGTGGAATTCGTCATGGTGATATTGCCCGTGCCGCTAAAATTGCCGGCGAGCGTCACCGTGCCCGTCCCGAAGCCCCCCGAATAGCTGAGGGAGTGGTTGTTGGCGGTGAAGGTCCCGGCCAAGTTCAACGCTACGTTGCCGACACTCGTGGCCGTGATGCTGAGGTCGGCGGTAAGAATGATGGCTGAATTGATGGTGTCCGTGACCGTTCCTCCAGACAGCTGAATGGTGGGAAAATTGCCGAGGGTCAGCGAACCGCCGTTGAGCGTATAGCTGACTACATCATTGAACCGCATTCCCGAAATCGTCTCCGTCCCTACGCTAATGGTTCTATTCGCGGCCGAGAGCTCGAAAAGGGCGAAAGTGTTAAAAGGCACCGTGGCCGGACTCCAATTGGCGGCGGTATCCCAATTACTGCTCGTGGCGCCCGTCCACTCCTGCGCCGACACCGCCGGCCATAGCCCTATACAGGCCAGAAACAAGAACACACCGCGCCAGCCAGCCCATTTTAGCACGCTGGCTTTCAGCAGGTAAAGGGCTGGTATTTTTTTCTCGGAGTGACTGTGGAAGACGAAAACATAAGGCAAATAGAGCATTTTTGTGGCGAGAGCATTTCCAACCGAGTGAGCATGTTCCAAAATAGCACACTGGCGGGGTTCTCGCCCGCACCGCAAGCCTAAAGCCCGCGCGCCCCTCGTGAACAAAATCAACCTGATGGGAAAACCACCGTTCGCCCCGCCCCTGTCTTTTCGTCTCTTAAAAAATACAGTTCTCTTCAGTTCCGTGCTGGCCTTACTTAAGATACGCCGCAAGCGGGCTATGGATGCGGCGGATTTCCTGGGCGACCATTTGGGCCATTTGCGTGGCGCCGGCTTTGACGAAGTGGGCCTTGTCGGGCACGCCTTGCGAATTGGGCAGGTAGTACGGAGCGGCCGCAGTTTTGCCGAGGGAGTTCAGCCATTCGACGCCGCGGGCATTGAGATCGACGACCATCGCGTCCTGCGCGGTGCCGGCCGTGTAGCAGGCCGCCGCGTACGGCGCGAGGCGGGCATTGTTTTCTTGGCCATCCGCCGTCCAATCAAAAAAGGCCGACGGCGTCACAAAGATGGGCGTGGCGCCCTTGGCGCGAATTTCGTCGGCCATCAGACCGAGGGTGGCGATAAAGTCTGGTGGGCGGACGGGCCCGTGGGCCGTGCCCGAGTCATTGGCGCCGAACTGGATCAGGACATAATCACCGGGTTTCAGGGCCGCGAGGATGCGGGTCCAGTTGGCGCTGGCCTTGAACGATTGGACGTTGGCGCCGCCTTGCGCCTGGTTGTTCACCGAAACCTTGTCGTTGAAGAACTGCGCGAGTTCCATGCCCCAGCCTTCCTGGACCGTGGTGGAGGCATAGTTGCTCACCGTGGAATCACCCGCGAGATGGATGGTAAGCGGTGGAAGTGCGGCGGGGTTGGGACTGAGGGAAGCGCGGGCGGGCGACGCAGTGGGGGTGGAAGCAACCGGAGCGGCGGAAGCGACCGGGCCGTTAAGGTTTGCGGGTGCCGAGGATTTGGGAGCGGGCGTGGCCGCAGCAGGTGTGCCAATCGGGGCCTGCGTGGAAGCGACCGTTCCGGGCGCAGTGGCGGAAGGGCTGTTGCAACCGGCCAGCACGGCGCAACACAGGGCGAAAGACGGGATGAGGGAGAAGGGGTAACGCATGACAGGAGTTTCCCTAGCATAGGAAAGACCGGTTGGTCGAGTGGGATAAACGCCGCCACCTGTCCCTTAAAAAACAACTTCCTTTCCGCAAGATTCTTCTTGTCAATGCATTGGCTTTCGATGCATGCTGCGCCCATGCACCTCAAGGGCAGTCTTCCCACCCTCATCTTGCAGAACCTTTGCCGGGGGCCCAATCACGGCTATCGCATTGCGCAGGAGATCAAGCAAAAGTCCAAGGGCCTGTTGGATTTCAAGGAGGGTACGCTTTACCCGGCCCTCCACGGGCTGGAGGCGAAAAAGCTCATCACTTCCTCCACTCGCGAGGAAAACGGTCGCGAGTGCCGCTACTACAAGCTCACCGAAAAGGGCAAAAAGGCCCTCGTGCGCGAGCGCCAGGAATGGCAACAATTTTCCGGGGTCATCACCGGGCTGCTCCAGGAGGCCACATGAATCAGCGCCCATTCATACCCGGTAACGGCGTGGAAAAGCCGCGCAGTCTTTCCACATGGCTTGACTTGGCCACTCGGGATCTGGTGCCGGCGGCCCAAGCACGCGTCCGGCCGGAAATTGAGGCGCATTACGCCGAGGCCGTGCAAGCGCATCAGGTAAACGGTGCCTCCGGTGCGGAGGCGCAGGCCGCGGCACTGGCGGACCTCGGCGATGCGGCTGCCGCCGCCCGCCGTTTTGGCCGCCAGCACCTGACCAAGGATGACTTCAAGAATGTGTTCTCGCTAGCCACGTACCAGATTTGTCTGGGGACGATTTGGGCTCTTTGCAATGTGTCCACGGTTATCTATACCAAGCCGGTGGGACCGGCGGCGGGGCTTACTCTGGTGCTAGGCGTCATTTTGCTTTATCGCGCCTGCCGCGTCCTCCTCCGGCGGTCGCGCCAGGTGATGTCCCGGCGCATGGTTCTATTGCTCTGGTCCCTCCTCTGGCTGAATATTGCTGGCTTCGTGTGGGCGAACCACTTCGAAAACACGTCCGACCCCGTCAGCCAAAAATTTAACCTGCTCGCGCCGATTTCTTTTGTCGTATTGGCAACAAGTTATAGTTTCGACCTCCTGCGCGCGCGCAAAAAATTGACCTCGGGATTTGGGTGCGATCTGTCGTCCGGTTAGCTCCAATCAGTCCCACCCCTTAGAATTTCCTCCTTCGAAAAAGCGACTTCAGTTATATTCTTTCAGGAAATGACGCCTGCCCCAGATGTACATCATTTATTTGGCAGTAAAGTGTAGGTTGCCATCTCCCGGCAATCTTAGTGCTTTTAGGGCACTCGCGCGGCGGGAGCGGTGGGAGGTCCGTAGGTAGCGATGACATCTTTTGCCAAGGGCCGGACCGCGTTCAAAAACTCTGCTGCCGTATACAATTTTTCCGTCTCCAGGTCCTTGGGCGGATTCTTGAAGGTGTAAATCAGATCAGAGCCAGGGCCGTTGGACTTGAGCCAGAGCACCAGGATGTGAAGGGCTTGGAAGCTTAAAAGTCGCGGCTCATACGTGCCTGTGCGCACTCGCGCGTCGGTCGCCAATTGCTGGAGGCCGAGGTTGGCGGAAGTAATTCCGGAAACGTCGGTAAAGAGGCCATTTATTTTGACGGCGCCACTGACGTCCGCCCGCACGTCGGCGTAAACGACGGGCTTGCCAGAGGCTGCCACCAAGTATCGAAACCCGGAAAAATTCGCAGTCTCCAAGCCTCCACCGTTGGCAATCGCGTCGGCAGTCAATCCGTAGACTGGCCAGGGCTGAGGCAGCACCTGCAAAGTTGCCAAATTGGCTAATTCAGGCACAGTCTTAAGCAGATTGGCGGATGGTTTCTTCAACGCAGTGCCAATGAGTTGAATCACATTCGCAGGGCCGGAAACAGGCTGGAAAGCCGTGCCGGGTGTCGCCACAGCTGAGGCATCGGACATCGAACTTGACGCCGTACTTGCGGGGCTGTCCACCCGGACAAGCGGCGATTGGAGTGTTGCGGCAGGAGGTGGAGCGGCAAGAGTCCTTGCCGTCTTCGCCGACGACGACGCACTGGCGGTGTCGGCGGCTTCGGCGAGGGGCGATTGGAGCGAGGTTGCGGATGATGGGTCGGCAATTGAGGACGCAGGCCCCGGCGTTATGGCAACCAAGGTGGACGTTGGGACGGCCGGCGTCTCCGTACGCTTCAAGGCCTCTTGGTCAACTTTTGCCGAAGGAGGCGGTTGATGCCACCACCAAGCTGCCCCTACCGCGAGGGTGGTAACTAGCACGATAACAAACCATATATGGTTTTTCATGGCAAAAGTGAAGGTTTTTTCCCATTATCCGACAATCTTATTGTTTAAGGCACCGAAGGTGTGCCAAAGGCGACCGTGCCGATTACGTCTCTTGCCAAGTTAAGCTTCACGTTCCCCACCCCTAGTATTCCCCTCTCCCAAAAAGCAACTTTCTATCAGTTTGACTGCCGCATTTCGGGGAAGGCAAACTGCCAGCCTTCACTTTTTTCGCCATGAAAGCCTCCCGCCAGTTGATTTTTTTGATTACCGCTGCGTTGCTTGGCGGCGCGATTTGGTGGTGGTGGCCGAGGCCCATGAAGGATTTGACAAGGACGGCCTACTCACCGGCGCGAGTCAACTCCCGCAGCGCAACGCCAGACCCAAGCGCATTAGCCACTTCCGCCGGACCCGCCCAACGGGACGTGCTCGTTGCCCAAGCTGCCGCGACCACCCCTCAGTCGGGTTCGGTCACTCGGCCACCCGCAGTGCGGCGCCTGGCGCAGCCCCCAACTCCGAATATTGTCAGGGCGCCGACTGACGACCAAGCGACAAACCCCATCCGTCATGGGCCCTTAATTTTTCCGTCCGGACCCAAAAATGGGGCCGATATTGCCGTGGCAAGTGTGAAACGCCTTATTTCGCCCGGCGCAAGCCACCTAGAAGCAGGCACGCCCATTCCCCTTTATAACCTGCCAAATAATGCAAAGGCGACGGTCCGGGATGGACATCTCGAAGGAGCTGCTGAAGCTGGCATGTTTTATTATTATGTAACGGACGATGGAACACCCATCTCGAGGGTTGAAGTGGGGACGAATGCGGCTACCGGATCGGCGCATGCCGGGGGTGTGTCGTTCAAGCCTTTGCCCGAAGTCCCCCAGGCCGTCGACCAATTGGCCTCCCTTGACCAATTACAGAAGGGTTCCTATGAAGTCCGGCTATTGGTTTATAGTATTCTCGTGGGACGCGGTGCATCCCAGGCACGCTATGTCATTTGGCTCAAGGCAGACAATGGTGATGCCGATCTCTTTTATCCCGTTCCATCTGCGAGTCCGTTTCCGACTTCCACCCCTATCGGAACTTTATCTACCGCCGCCGAATTTGTCCAGTCTCTACGGGGACCGCGCGGGACCTCTGGTGGGCCTGCTGTCGGGCCGTAACGGCCAACCTATTTCGCAAAACCGGTTGACCTCCTGCGCGTGCGCAAAAAATTGGCCGCGGGATTGGCGCACGATCTGTCGTCCGGTTAGCTCCAGCCCGTCCCCGACGCTTTTATTATCCTTCCGCAAAAAGCAACTTCCTTTCAGTAATATAAGTTTCTAACTTATGAGTGCCAACGTTGCGATTGCCCGCCATAGTTTCCCTTAGCATATAATCGATAATCTAACCTGTAAATGCTGCTACCAAACGACACCATTGATTGGTTAGTGTATCTCTTTCGCATGAAGTGGCTAATTGCGGTTTGCCTGCTATGCTTCCTGGGTAGCTTTTTTATGAAACGCGTTGGAGTCAAAAATAATTTGCGATACCTCAGAGTCGTCTTGGTTGCAATTGCCGTTCTGGCACTTCTATTGTGTGTTTATGGGATACGCGGAAGAGACATGTGGATCGCCTTGCTAGGCTCTGAAGATGACAACCTGGCAGAACAGGCATATTGGCAGATCCAAAATAGCGTTTCTGATGAATGGCTAGTAGAGGAGATCAATGCCAATCAGATGGACGTGAATACTAAATTCTATTTAGCTCGAATGCTTGGCTCGAATTTGCGGCAGGAGAATTTGTCGGCACAAATCCTAAGCAGCCTCGATTCGGAACCATTAAAGCCCATTTTCTTTCGGGCAAATACACTCAATCGGGAAATTAAACATATCCCTGAGCCATTAACACCTCAATCTATTGCCGGTTATTATAGCCAAAAAAGCAGGCCAAGTCATGGCGAGATTTAAGAACCATTTATAGGTTGCCGGAAAATTCGTCTCACCGAACCGGGCGGACCATGCATTTCAGTCGACTCGGCGACCTACTGTAGGTTTCAATTTGAAAGATTGCGCATGCGTTTCTCCGGCATCAACAATGGCCCGCACGGCGGAGGCGTGGCCTGCTTTGACGAGGAAGGGGAATTGGTTAACCCCCACCCCTTGTATTCCCCTCCCCGTAAAACGCAACTTCCTATCAGTTTCAGTCAGTAGTCGTATCAGCCATCTACAACGGCAGGCACACCGTAAACGTGCTGCCGAGGCCGGGTTGGCTGGCGACCTCGATGCGCCCGCCGAGCAGTTCCGTCAAGCGCGCCGAGATGGCGAGGCCCAACCCCGTGCCGCCAAAGCGGCGGGTGGCCGTGGGGTCGCCTTGCGTAAAGGGGCGGAAGATTTCGCCCTGCAACTCCAACGGGATGCCCACGCCGGTGTCGGACACTTCGATGCGCCAGCCGCGCCCGCCGGACTCCACCACGGCGTGCAACGTCACGTGGCCGCGCTCCGTGAATTTGAGCGCGTTCGCCAGAATGTTCATGAGCACCTGGCGCAGGCGCGCCGGGTCCGTCTTCACCTGGCGCGGCACGTCCGGGGCCACTTCGAGGGCAAAGGAGAGGCCCTTGCAGCGCGCCAGGCCGCCGAATTGGTCTTTTAACCGATTGAGAAAATTACGGGTGTCGAACAGGGATTTATCGACCGTCACGCCGCCGGCCTGGATTTTCGAATAATCAAGCACGTCGTTGATGACGGTGAGCAGGGCGTCGCTGCTCTCGTGGATGGCAGTGAGATATTCGGCCTGTTCGGGGCTGAGCTGGGTGCCTTGCAGCAAGTGTGACATGCCCATGACGGCGTTCAGCGGCGTGCGAATCTCATGGCTGAGGTTGGCGAGGAAAAGGCTGGTCGAGCGTTCCGCGGCCTCCGCGGCGGCACGATCCTGTTCCAATTCCTGCTCGTGGCGCTTGCTGGCGCTGATGTCGGAAAGGGCGAGCACGAGGCGTTCGTCCACGCGCACGATGGTCAGGTGCAGCCAGCCGTTCCACCCCGCCCGCGCAAACGCGCGCGAACCTTGGTAAACCTGGCCGGTGCGCATCACGCGGGAAAAAGCCTCATCCAACTCCGTGCCACCCAAGCCGGGCACGGCTTCCCGCAGCGGGCGGCCCAGCAAGCGCGTGGCCATCAGGCCAGTGAGGCGTTCGGCGGCGGAGTTGGTCTGCACCACTTTGAATTCGCGGGCCTCGCGGGTCTGCGGATCGCGCACAGCGCGCAGGACGATGATGCCATCGTTCAAGCTTTCCAGCACGCGCGCCATGAGGGCTTGTTGGGCGCTGGCAACTTCCCGCGTCTGCTGGCGCTGCCGCAAAAACGTGGAGACGCCGGCGCCCGTCGCCAGGCTAAGCGTACCCGCCACCAGCAAGCCCGCCAGCAACGCCATTTGGATGGGCCGCATGTCGTGGTAGAAATCGTCCATCGTGAGGTCCATGCCCACGTAGCCCACCACTTTGCCGGAGGCGTCGCGCAAGGGCGCCGAGCCGCTGATGAATGCGCCGTAGGCATCGGTGAAAACTTTGTCCGAGGCATAGGTCTCGCCGCGGCTGATGGCCTCGAGTGTCAGGCGGTCCTCATCGGTAGAATCGGATTGGTAGGCTTCGCCGATGGGGGAAAGCGTGCCGGTGCCGCGCGCGGCGATGGCCGGGTCAAACCACGTGTCGAGGACGAACGATTGTTTCCCCTCCCGCACCCGCACGGTGTAGAGGTATTTGATTTCGGGAAAGTATTTGTGAAAGGCCACCAGCGGGGCCAGGGCCTTCAAGTGCTCGGGTGAACCCATCTGGGTCTTGTTCACCAATTCTTCGTGGGCCGTCATGTCCACCACACAAGAGGCGGCCAGGGCCAGTTGGCGCAACTCATCGCGGACGTTTTCCTGCAAGGCATTCCGCCCCAGCCAATACAGCGCCCCCAAACTCAGGCACGACACTACAAACGTAAGTATGCCCACCGCCACGCCGCTGCGGCGCGGGGCCAAAGACCAATCCCGGGTCGGACCGGCGAGCCGGGAAGCCATCGCCGCCCGAAAACCACCGGTTTTGGCCCGGGCTTTCGTGGGAATATGCGGCGGCGTTTCGAGCGAAGGTTCCAACAGGGGTATTGGTTTATCCAGCCTCTATCGACGCTTTCGAGAAAAAATTCATGGGGAATATCCTCCACCTGGAATTTCAGCCATGGCGGCGTTCCTTCACCTAACCCACTTCAATTCAGGAAATTACAAAGCCAGACAAGGGGTGCTCCCGCTGGGACTTGAACCCAGATCTACGGCTTCGGAGGCCAGTATTCTATCCATTGAACTACAGGAGCGACGCAACGGCCACCATGGCAGCGAGGGGTCGCTTCGGTCAATCTCAATCCCCGGTGGCGGCGGCCAGCCGTACTACTCCCGGCCAAAACGCCAGCCCGCGACGGCCGATTTTTGGGATAGACTTTTGCAGCGTTTACGGCGTAGCTAACCCTTTGCCCGGCGCGGCTTGCCCATCCCTGCGTCCCGCACGACGCTCCCGCGTTCATCCCCGCCCCTAAAAAATCGCCACCCACCCACCCTTGGTTGCGCTGTTTACCCCCGACCCTCGCCGGTCGCCTCCCATCTCCCCTCCATGAGCGGAATCCATTTTATTGATATTGCCGTTATCGTCGTTTACATCGGGCTGGTGCTCTTTCTGGGCAAGCTGGCCTCGAAAAGCACGAAGAGCGAGGAGGGGTTTTTCCTGGCGGGCCGCAAACTCGGCAAGATTTACCAGTTTTTCCTGAATTTCGGCAACGCCACTGAGCCGCAGGGCGCGGTCAGCACCGCCAGCCTCGTCTATAATAAGGGCGTGGCGGGTACCTGGACCAACTTCCAGACGATTTTCCTGAATCCGTTTTACTGGTTTGTCTATGTGTGGTTTCGTCGCGTGCGGGTGACCACGGTCGCCGATTTGTTTGAGGAGCGCTTCAACAGCCGCGGTTTGGCCTGGTACTACGCGGCCTTTCAAATGGGCGTCGCGGTCATCCTGCTCGGCGTCGGCAATCTCACGGCCTACAAAATCACCTCGTCCGTGGTGGTGAAGCCCGAGACGGAATGGACGGCCAGCGAGAAGGCGTCCGTCAATGGCTACAATGAATTGCAACTGCTGGAAAAACAATCGACCGCCGGCACCTTGCCCGCAGACCTCAAAAGCCATCTCACGGAATTGCGTGACCAGAAGGCGCGCAACGAATTGCACAGCTACATCTCATGGCTGGGCTCGGACATCGCCCGCTGGTCGTTCTATATTATTTTCACCATTGTCATTGGGACTTACATGGTGGTGGGCGGATTGAAGGCCGCGGCGTTTAACGATGCCTTGCAGGGCTTTCTCATCGTCATTTTCTCCGTCATGCTGGTGCCGGTGGGGCTGAACGCAATTGGCGGCTGGCATGCACTGGCGGAAAAGGTGCCGCATATTAAATTTCAACTCATCGGCGGGGCGGGCAGCAATCAGTATGGGTTCTGGTATATTCTCGCGTACACCTGGGCGAGCCTCGTGCAAATTCTCGGCTTGAGCGCCAACATGGGCATCCTGGGTTCCGCCACGAATGAGTATGCCGCGCGGTTCGGCGGCGTTTCCGGCACCTATGCCAAGCGGCTGCTGATTATTGTCTGGGCCTTCGTGGGCCTAATCGCCTGCGCGCTGTTCATGGGGCCGGATATTTTGTCCGACCCGGATTCCGCGTGGGGCAAGATGTCCAACCAGCTCCTGCCGCCGGGGCTCATCGGCCTGATGCTGGCGGGCGTGCTGGCGGGCACGATGTCCATCATGGCGGCAAAGGCCGTGGCGATTTCCTCGCTGTTTGTCCGCAACATTTACCGTCACATTTATCCCGACGCCCCGGAGGCGCAGGCCGTCCTCGCTGCGCGCTGGGCCATCGTGGCCGTGCTCGCCACCGGCGTGATCGCGCCGAGCTTGATCAGCGGCTTGGAAGACGGCGTGAAATTGATCGTGGAGGTCAACATCCCCTTCGGCGCGGCCGTGATGCTGCTGTACACTTGGCGGCGGCTGACCCGCACCGCCATCTGGCTTGCGGTCACGATCACTATCGCCACCAATCTCGTCATTCCGCGTTTGGCGCAGGATCTTAACTTCTTCGCGCTGCGACCCTCGCTGACAATTTCCGACAATAACCAACCATCCGCGCCCGTTTATTTTGAAAAGATCGTGCATGAAAAAACCGACGATCCCCAAAGCCCCTTGCGCGGGCTGGGGCGGTTTAATTTCGAATGCTGGCTGCTCAGCCATGTGGGCTTGAAGCCGGCGGATTTGACCACAGTCCAGCGCGAGACGACGAAATTTTTTGTGGACGGCCTGCTGCCGTTCGCACTGCTGATCTCGTTCAGTTACGTGACCAAGCCCACGGAAAAAGCCCGCGTGGATGCGTTCTACGGGAAGATGAAAACGCCCGTGCAGCCGACGGCGGAACTCGAGGCCGCCGCGCTCGAGGAAACGCGCCTCAACCCAAGCCGTTTTGACCATCTGAAACTTTTGCCCGGCACCCATTGGGAATTCCTGAAATGGGACAAGACGGACGCCGTGGGTTTTCTCACCTGCTGCGCCATTTCCGGCGGCGTCATCGGCCTTTTCCTTTTCCTGCTGCATCTCGCCTCCCCTGTCGCCTCGCCATGATTCGCAAAGCGTTCGTCATGTCCGTGCATCCCGGCCACGAAGCCGAGTACGCCCGCCGCCACCAGCCCATTTGGGACGAGTTGGCCGCGGTGCTGCGCGCCCACGGCGTGCACAATTACTCGATTTTTCTCCATCCGGAAACCCGCCAGCTTTTCGCCTATGCGGAAATCGAGGACGAAGCCCGGTGGAACGCCATCGCGCAAACGCCCGTCTGCCAAAAATGGTGGAAGCACATGGGCGACCTCATGCCCTCCAACCCCGACTCCAGCCCCGTCGCGCTGGGCTTGCCGGAAGTGTTTCATCTGGATTAAAGAGGAAACCGCAGATGACGCAGATTTGCGCAGATTCATCCAAAAGGACTGAAGTCCTGTTGAAGATAATATTTTTTCAATCTGGATTTAATCGGCGTAAATCGGCGTAATCTGCGGTTAAACTCTTTTTCATTTCACCATTCTCCATGAATCGTTCCCTCCTTAACCGCGCGGTCGCCGCGCTCGACTCCTTTGCCATCGAAACCCCGAGTTGGGGTTACGCCGACACCGGCACGCGCTTTGGCAAGTTTTTCCAGGCCGCGTCCGCCATCGACCTCGGCGACAAACTGGCCGACGCCGGCCAAGTGCACCGCCTCACCGGGTGCTGCCCGACCGTGGCGGTCCACGTGTTGTGGGATTTTAAGAAGGATGAAGATCCGCGCGCGGTCGCCAAGCTCGCGCGCAAAAGCGGCGTGCGCATCGGCTCCATCAACCCGAATCTTTTTCAGGACCAGTGCTACAAGTGGGGCTCCTTCGGTCATGCCGACGCGTCTGTGCGCCAGCATGCGCTGGACCACTGCTTCGATTCCATCGCCATTGGCCGCGCGGTCGGCAGCGAGTATCTTTCGCTGTGGTTTGCGGACGGCACGAATTATCCCGGCCAGGACAGCATCCGCGCGCGCAAGGGGCGTTTTGAGGAATGCCTCAAGGCCTGCCACAAGAAGCTCGCACCCAATCAAACGATGCTCGTCGAGTACAAGCCCTTCGAGCCCGCGTTTTATCACACGGACGTCGCGGATTGGGGCATGTCGTTTATCCTCTCCAAAAAAGCCGGCCCGCGCGCCAAGGTGCTGGTCGATACCGGCCATCACTACAATGCCCAGAACATCGAGCAAATCGTCGCCTTTCTCCTCGATGAAGACATGCTCGGCGGCTTCCACTTCAATGACCGCCGTTACGCCGATGACGACCTCACACTCGGCTCCATCGACCCCTACCAAGTCTTTCGCATCTTCCACGAAATTCATTTCTTCGCCGCCGACCGCGGGAAGCAGCCCAAGATTGCGTACATGATTGATCAGTCGCACAACGAGAAGCCGAAAATCGAAGCGACCATCCAGACCGTCGTCATGGCGCAGGAGCTTTTTGCGAAAGCCGCGCTGGTGGACCACGACGCCCTGCGCCGCTTCCAAGCGAAACACGACGTGGTTTCGGCGGAACTAGAACTAAAGAAGGCGTTCTTCACCGATGTGTCTCCGGCGCTGCTTTCCTGGCGCAAGGCCAACAAGCTCCCCGCCGATCCGCTGCGCGAACATCGCCGCAGCGGCTACGAACGCACCGCCGCCGCCGACCGCACCCGCCGCCGCCGCGAACTCGGTGTCGTGCAGGGCGGAAGTTACGCGTAAAGCCCGCGGCACCATTCGCTGAGAGGTGGCCAAAATTTAGATTCACGCCATGAACTTCAGACAATTTCTGTGGCCAGTGATGGCATTGGTGGCGGTGGTGCTCATCGCGATGGCTTATCGGCCGGCGCCACAGAGCCCGCGGGTGATGCCGACGGCGGCGAAAAATGAGCCAACGCCGGAAAGATCTGCTCCGTTGGCAAAATCCAGAAATCAGCAGCCCGATGCGATGCCGGAGCCCGTACCAAGTCCGGCGTCCGCGCCAAGGGACCAGCCACCCTCGGCGCCCAAAGTTTATGAGGCAATTTTATTTTCGGACGGTCCGAATGGCGAAAAAATCCTGGACTTCGGCACGATTCCGCTGTCGGCCACGGTTCCGGTCCAGTTGACCACGCCAGACGGGCAGGCTCATTTTATGACCGGCTCGATGGGCACCGATGGGATGTCTCAAATCGATATCGACACCCCGCATATCACGGAGACCGGCATGGTGGTCCATGGCCGCATGGACCTCGAAGCCCGGCTGCAAGGAAAGAAAATCAACTTCTCGCTTAGCAGCGGTTCGCAAAACTACCAAGTAACCCTGACACCGCTCTTCTAGGGTGCTTCGCCGCCGCAGGGCCTACGCCGAAATTTTCCGGCCTAATTCGTGGTCTTGATCACCGGCACCTGGATATTGCCGTGATTGATGACGCCGAAGACGTTCAGGAGCCACAATACCGTCACGATGACAACGACGATGTTGAGGATCTGCTTAATCTTTCCATCCATGGGGATGTAGGAATTGATCAACCAGAGCAGAACTCCGATGACGATGAGGGTGATGACGACAGTGGTAAGTGGCATAGGTGCCTCCAAGTAGGTAGGTTAACTGCCACTACTATACTGCACCAGGCGGGGGTCGGCCACTAGGTGAAACCCTACCGGTAGAAGGGAGAATGCAGAAGGTAGAATTAAGAGTCTTACCCAGGTCGGCCATAGGGGGTGAGAGCCCCGCAACCAGCGCTTTCCCATTCCATACGTTAGATGTGCGCAAGATCTCTCCCGCTTTGCCTCGGCGAGCTCAGCGGCCTCGGCGGTAAATAATCAACACCACCATTCCACTCAAAACTCCACCGACTTCACCGTAAAGCTGGCGTCCCAGCCGGACTCGCGCGGCGCGATTTCCAAAAACGTTGGCTGGGAGCCCGGGGGCACGTTCAGCCACCAATCGCGGATGGCCTGGCCGGCATCGACCACGGTTTCCGCCAGGATGCGGTGCTTTCCGTCGGTGAGGCGCATAATTAATGTGTGGGCATTGCCGCCGATCAACACATGGCAAAGGCGGCTGTCCGCCACGGTGCTGGCCGGCAGCGGATAACCAACGGCGGCCCCAGTCAGCCCCGCCGGATAATGGTACAACTTGCCTTCAGCCGCAGGCCCAGCCCGGACACTGTCGGCGAGCTTGGCTCCAGCCAAATCCACCGCAACGCCCCGCGGCGTGCCCAGCGGGGCCACTTGCCAGAGCTGCACGTTAAACTCGGGAATCGCACCGCCAGCGGGCGTGGTCATTTTGGCCAGCGGACGAAGCTGCAAACTGTCCGCGCCCACGGCGGCCTGGGCCGCGGCCAGCTCGTCTGCGGTGGGATCAAACAAAACCACCCTCATGCCGGGGGCGAGCTTCACCTTGCGCGCGTCAAATGTTTCATGGCTGTGCACCACGCCGCCGACTTCGCCGGGAAAATGCTCGCTGTAGGTGCTCTTGCCCCACAAATACATGTAATTAATCATGCGATGGAAGCTACCATCGGGCCGGTCGGGATTGTCCCAGAACCACACCTGGCCCGCGCGATCCCAGGGTTCGATCCATTGGGCGGCGCTGTACAGCGCCCGATTTTGCGCCACATACCGGTTCAGCAACTTGTCCGACAAGTGCTGGGGCGTGGCCAGGTAAAGATCGAGCCCGGCCAGCGAGCCGGCAAACACGAGCGCGGCCAGCCACGCCGGGCGCGGCCGTCCGGCGGCCAGAGCCGCGAGAAAAATCGGGATGAGAAAAACGAGCGCCGGCGTCTGGCCCCAATTCTTCAGCCAATCGGTGCCGCCCTGGGTGTAGACCACCAAAATCGCCAGCAACCCGACCACCACCACCAGCCATTGCCGGCCCGGCGACAGCTCCTGCATCAGCCACGCCAGCCAGCCGCCCATGACCAGGAAGGCCAGCGGCAGCAAAAAGCAACTGAGGAAATTATTCTGTAACATCGGCCAGATGCCGCCGGCATCGAAGACCAGGAATAAAATAAAGCTCACCCAAAAGGCCGCCGACACAAACGGCAAGGGGCCCGCCAGCCAGGCACCCCGGCGCATCACGCGTTCCTCATTTTCCACCACCGCAAAACGCCCCCCGCGCCAGAAAGCCAGCAGCCCAAGCACCAGCACCAGGCCGAAATACGGCAGCCAGACGGCGGTCCGCCACCAGTACTCGAACGGAATAAACCAGTCCTCGCCGGCAAAGCTTTGCGCCTTGTTGACCTGATCGAGGAAAAATAAAAATGGTCCTCCCAGCATCAACGACATCAGCCCCTGCACAAACACGACCGCCGCACCGCCCACGGCCGCCCAACCGACGCCTTTGCACAATTCCCGCCAGGTCCACCGCGGCAAGCAGTAGGCAAACAGCGCAAACACCGCCGGAGCCAGAATGGGCAAAAGCAGGTAGGTGCAAATCGCGCCGACATAAAATGCGCCCGCGGCCATTTGCCAGGCCCACAGGCGCTTGGTGTCGCGCATGTGCCCCAGCGCCCAAAGATTGCCCAACAGCAGCACCAGGCAAGTCGAGCCGACGTAATTCCAGCTCAGCGTAAAAATGGCCAGGCCGTGAGTCAGGCCCAGGGCCGCGCCCAGAAAAGCCGCGCGCTCATTGCGAAACAACTTGAAGAGCGCGCCACACAGAAACAAGTACCCGGCATAAAAAAGCCCGCCCTTGTAAAGCAGCAAGGCTGCTTCCAGCGGCATCCAGCGAAACGCCAGCCAGCCCCAGAAAATGTGCAGCACCCGCGAACCAAAATAAGCGTCGGGAAACCGGTCGTATAAGAGGTCCGGGTGCAAAAAGTAGCCGGTGTACATCCCGGCGTCAGGATGATTGAGCACGCAATACATCCACGTCCGGTTGACCATGAAGAAGATCAACGGGAACAGGAGCACCCACAGGCGTGTTTTCCGGGACATGCTACCCCATGCAGACAGGCTGGCGGCGGGAATGATGCAAGCTTGAAGTATGGAAACCGGCCGCGCCGGCCCAATTCGCAACCTTGACATGCGGCAGCGCAAGCGCATGTTGCCCCATCAACACCGTGAGCTACAAACTATTCATTCCCGGCCCCACCGAGGTTTCACCCGCCATGTTTGCGGCGATGTCCACGCCGATGGTCGGCCACCGCAGCAAGGATTTCGTCGCCCTTTACCAGGGCCTGCAGCCCGATTTGCAGGCGCTGATGTATACGCGCGACCCGGTTTACCTGAGCACCAGCAGCTCTTGGGGCGTCATGGAGGGCGCCATCCGCAACCTCGTCGCCAAGCGTGTGCTGAACTGCATGAACGGCGCGTTTTCCGACAAGTGGTACGACGTGGCCAAGCGGTGCGGCAAGGAAGCCACCGCCCTGCAATTCGACTGGGGCAAGCCGGTGGACCCGGCCGCCGTCCGCCGCGAACTCGCCACCGGCCAGTACGACTGCATTACCGTCATCCATAATGAAACCTCGACCGGCACGATGAGCGCGCTGGCCGAAATCATGGCCGTGGTGCGCGAATTCCCCGACGTCATTTCGGTGGTGGACTCGGTCAGCTCCTTCACCGTGGTGCCGATCAAGAAAGACGAGCTCGGCATCGACGTGCTGCTGTCGGGCTCGCAAAAGGCGCTGTCGCTGCCGCCAGGCCTGTCGCTGTTTGCGGTGTCCGAGCGCGCCCGCCAGCGGGCCGCCGCCGTCCCGGGCCGCGGGTATTATTTCGATTTCCTGGAGTTTCACGCCAACCACGAAAAAGGCATGACCCCCAGCACGCCCTGCATCGCGCTGCTCAACGGCCTGCGCGCCAAGGTGGACGAGATCAAGGCCGAGGGCCTGGACAACCGCTTCGCCCGCCACGCCCGCACCAACGCGCTGGTGCACGCCTGGATGGAGCGCCAGGGTTTTAAACTCCTCCCGGAAAAGGCCTACGCCTCGAAGTCGCTTTCCTGCATCGTCAACACCCGCAATGTCGACCTCGACGCCCTCAACAAGGGCCTTAAGAGCAAGTATCATTGCGTCATTGACACCGGTTACGGCAAGCTCAAGGGCAAGACGTTCCGCATCTCGAACATGGGCGACGAAACCGAGGCGACCATCACCCAGCTCCTCGGCCAGCTCGATTCTTTGCTTGCGGAGCTGCCGAAGACCTGATTTATCATTCCCACTGCACCGGAATGCTCCCCCGGTGCATAATGTTTTTTAGCGCCGCAATGGTTCCCGAGTTGTGCGGCGCCGGTCCGCTCCCCTCCCCGGAGCGGGCGTAAGCCTACCTCTTCTCCGCAAAAACCTTCTCCCGGTTCATGGCCAAGACTTTGATCATTGCCGAAAAGCCCAGTGTCGCCGCGGACATTGCGAAAGCCCTGGGTGGATTCAAGAAGCAGGGTGATTACTTTGAAAGCGACGAGTACGTGCTGTCGTCCGCCGTCGGCCACTTGGTGGAGTTGTTCATGCCCGAGGACATCGATCCGAAGTTGAAGTTCTGGTCCATCAAGAGCCTGCCGATCATCCCGGAGAAATTTCAGCTCAAGCCCATCGCGAAGTCCGAGGAGCGTTTCCAGCTTTTGAAAAAGCTGCTCAAGCGCGCGGACGTTTCGGATATCCTCAATGCCTGCGACGCGGGCCGCGAGGGCGAATTGATTTTTTCCTATATCTACCAACTGGTCGGCTCGAAGAAGCCGTTTCAGCGCTTGTGGTGGTCGTCGATGACGAAAGAAGCGATTCGCGACGCGTTTAAGCATCCGCGGGCCGCTGCCGTCATGCTTCCGCTGCAGGAGGCCGCACGCTGCCGGTCGGAGTCGGACTGGCTCATCGGCATCAATGGCACGCGCGTGCTGACCACGCGCATGTACGGCCGCCGCGCCGGCAATGTCGCCACCGTGGGCCGCGTGCAAACCCCCACCCTTTCAATGGTCGTGGAGCGCGAGTACGAGATTCGCGCGTTCGTGCCGCGCAACTATTGGCGCGTGGTCGGCCGTTTTGGCGTGGCCAGCGGCGAATACGAAGGCGTGTACCAGCGGGCGAATTTCAAGCGCAAGGAAGACGACGAACATGACCGCATCGAGCGCGTGTGGGACCAGGCGCTGGCGGAGAAAGTGCGCGCCGAGGCCGCCGCCGCGGGCCGCGCGGAAGTGACCGAGGAAAAAAAGCGCACCACGCAAATCGCGCCCCGGCTCTATGATTTGACCACCTTGCAGCGCGAGGCCAACAGCCGTTTCGGCCTGCCCGCGGGCAAGACGCTGAGCATCGCCCAGTCCCTTTACGAAAAACACAAGGCCATCACCTACCCGCGCACGGATTCCAAGGCCCTGCCGGAAGACTATGCCTCGACCGCCCAGCGCGCCTTGCAGCATTTGAGCGGCGACTACGCCCAACATGCCGCCCGCGTGCTCGAGCACCGGTGGGTCAATCCCGCCACCAAGCGCATTTTTAATAACGCCGAGGTTTCGGACCACTTTGCCATCATCCCGACCGACGAGCCCCCGACCAAGCTCTCGCCGGATGAGGAGAAAATCTTTGACATGATTGCGCGCCGGTTCATCGCCATCTTTCATCCGGTGGCGGAGTTCGACGTGACCACGCGGCTGTCGACGGCCGCGGGGCACGTGTTCAAGACCGAAGGCCGGGTGCTCGTGACCCCGGGCTGGCTCGCCGTGTACGGCAAGGAAGTCGTGACCGAAGACAGCCTCACGCCGCTGGCCGCCGCCGATGGCAAGCCGCCGTACGCCAAAGTGAACGAAGTCACTCTTTCCGCCGAAGTCACCAAGCCGCCGCCACGCTATTCGGAAGCCACCCTGCTCGCCGCCATGGAAGGCGCGGGCAAATTGTGCGAGGACGAAGACTTGGCCGACGCGATGAAGGAAAAGGGACTCGGCACGCCCGCGACGCGCGCCTCCATCATCGAGCATCTGATCGCCCTGCGCTACCTCGAGCGCGCCCAGCGGGAATTGATGCCGACGCCCAAGGCCGAGAGTTTGATGGAATTTCTCAAGGCCGTGAAAATTGAGGAACTCACCAGCCCGAGCCTCACCGGCGAATGGGAATACCGTCTGCGCAAACTCGAGGAAGGCAAACTCACGCGCGAGAAGTTCATGGGCGGCATCACGGACCTCACCAAGAAAATTGTCGAGCGCACCCGCAACTTTAACGAGACCGACGCCCCGTCGCGCGTCACCGACATTATTGCCCCCACGGACCAGAAGCCGCTGGTGGAAACCTTGCGCGCCTACCGCTCCCAGGACGGGGTGATGGCCGTTTACAAAGTTATCGCCAACCGCAAGATTGCCGAAAGCGAAGTGCGCGAGATCATCGCCAAGAAGCAAATCGGGCCGCTGGACGGATTCCGCTCGAAGAAAGGCCGCCCGTTCTCCGCGATTCTGCGCCTCGACGAGGAAAACAAGGTCAAGTTTGTCTTTGAAAACAGCGGCGAAGGCGACGGCGGCGTGCCGGCGGATTTGACCCAATTCCCCATCGTCGCGCAATGCCCCGTGGACGGCGCGCCGGTGCATGAGACGCCGAGTGGCTATGTTTGCGAAAATTACAGCCGCGGCCCGGAGGCGAAATGCACTTTCCGCCTGTCGCGCACCCTGCTGGGCGCAACCATCGGACCCGATCAGTTTAAAAAACTGATCGATAACAAAAAGACTGATTTGATCAAGGGCTTTAAGTCCAAGCGCACGAACCGGTTCTTCGACGCCTTCCTTATTTTGAAGGACAAGGGCCAGATCGGGTTTGATTTCCCACCGCGCCCGCCCAAAGGCAGCGGGAAAGGCAAGAAGGGCAAGCCGGCGCCCGGCGCGCCCGCGGCGGCAGAACCGGCGGCGCCGGTTCCAGCCACGACGTAAGGTGTTGCACAATTAAAGTGCTGGATAAGATCCGTGCACAGACTCATGAGCGCACTAGCATGACGGCCGAGAAAAAATGCGGTGTTGCGCGCTAAAGTCGCCGAGCTATTCTTTTTTCGCTTAGCTCGTAAACTCAGCGCCCCATGCCCTCACGTCTATTCTTCACCCTTGTCGCAATTCTCGCGCTCACCCTGCACCTCGCCGCCGCGGAGCCTCCGCCGCGTGGCTTTGACATCAAGGCCTATGGCGCCACCGGCGACGGCCAGACGCTCGATACTGACGCCATCAACAAGGCCATCGCCGCGGCCACGGCCGCCGGGGGTGGCACGGTCTATTTCCCCTCGGGCACGTTCCTGAGCCATTCCATTCACCTGGCCAGCAACATCGCGCTGTACCTCGACCAGGGCTGCATTCTCCAAGCCGCGCCCGCGCCCGAAAATGCTGGCGACCCCGGTTACGACCCTGCCGAGCCCAACCCGGATGCGGCCAATTATCAGGACTTCGGACACACCCACTGGCACAACAGCCTGATTTGGGGCGACGGCATCCAGAACATTTCCATTCTCGGGCCGGGCCAGATTTACGGGCCAGGCCTCCTGCGCAACGGCGGCGAACGGGCGGGCCAGGGCAACAAGGCCATCTCCCTCAAGAATTGCCGCAACGTCACCCTGCGCGATTTCACCATGCGGCAATGCGGATGGTTTGCGCTGCTCGCCACCGGCGTGGACAATTTCACCCTCGATAACATCAAGGTGGACACCAACCGCGACGGCTTTGACATCGATTGCTGCCGCAATGTGCATGTGTCCAATTGCAGCGTCAATTCCCCGGCGGACGACGCGATTGTGCTGAAGAGCTCCTTCGGCCTCGGCTTCGCGCGCGCGTGCGAGAACATCACCATCACGAACTGCCAGGTCAGCGGCTTTGACGTGGGCAGCTTTCTCGACGGCACTTACCTGGCCACCGGGCGGGGCGCGACGGGCCGCATCAAATTCGGCACGGAATCCAATGGCGGGTTTAAAAACATCGCCATCTCCAACTGCGTCTTCGTGCATTGCCAGGGCCTCGCGCTCGAGAGTGTCGATGGCGGGCTCATCGAGGATGTGTCCATCGACAATATCACCATGCGCGACATCGTGAGCGCGCCGATTTTCATCCGCCTGGGCAGCCGGATGCGCGGGCCGGAAGGCGTGCCGGTGGGCAGCATTCGCCGCGTAAACATCAGCAATATCGTCGTCTCCAATTCCAGCCCCAGCCTCGGCTGCATCATCAGCGGCGTGCCCGACCATCCGATTGAGGACGTGCGCCTGAGCAATATACGCATTGTCTATCGCGGCGGCGGCACCAAGGAACAGGCCGACATGGATCCGCCCGAGCGGGAAAATATCTACCCCGAACCCAGCATGTTCGGCACCATGCCGTCCTACGGTCTATTTGCCCGCCATGTGAACCACCTCTCGCTGGACCATGTCGAGGTCAGCTACGAGAACGAGGATCTGCGCGCGCCTTTTGTGCTCGTGGATGTCAACGGGGCGGCCTTTGAGCACGTCAAAGCCCAGCGGGCGGATGCCGTCCCGTTCTTCCAACTCTGGCAGGTGAAGGATTTCTCCACGGAGAGCGTCTCCGGCGTTGCAAACATGAAACAAGTCGCCGCCGAGGAAGCTTCCTTTTAACTCCGCAGGATGACTGCCGGTTGGCCTTTGCCGAAGCCGGGTGGAAATGTACCCGGCGGTATTCCCTTCCGCAGGCGAGTAGTCAAGCTGAGGCAGCAAGCCGTTTGGCGTTAAACCGGAAAAAGGGCTTATTAACGCTATTTTATTTATTTGCATCCCGATTTATACGGCACGTTAACGCTCCATGGCGTTCAAGATGCTAATAGCCCCGTAGGTTCAATACATAACCTATCAAAACCATGGCTTCACTCTTCTCCACCCTTGCATCGCCCTCGACTGCGATGACCGGCCCGACGGCGGCAGCTCCCGGCGCGCCTGCGCACGTGTCTCACGTCCGCTTTCAATCCCTTCAGCGCACTGCCCGGACGGCCGCGGCAATCGGCTATCTTGGCCTGATGGCCCTCGCGCTGTCGGCCAGCCCGACGGCCCGCGCGGCCGACGCCCCGGCGGCTCCGGCCCCGGCGGCTCCGGCGGCGGCGGCGAAGTTGC
>CAZLRH010000022.1:0-62533 GCA_964562015.1 uncultured Opitutales bacterium
CAATGAAATTAAAGGAGCAGTTGCGGGCGGCGGGCATTACCCAAGACTACCCGCAGCTCCCGGCGTTGCTAGATACCTGCCAACAAGTTTATGGCCTACCGCGCCACCTGGGTCAACACTCAGGCGGCATGGTTTTAAGCGCGGGCACCCTTGACCAATACGTGCCCTTGGAAAACGCCCGGATGCCGGGCCGGTCCCTTTTGCAATGGGATAAAAACGATTGCGAGGATATGGGCATCGTTAAAGTGGACTTGCTCGGACTTGGCATGATGGCCGCATTGCAAGACTCCTTGGAAATCTGCGCCCAGCGGGGCCAGCCGGTGGACTTGGCGACAATCCCGAAAGACGACCCGGCCACGTTCAAACTGATTCAAGAGGCCGACACCATCGGCCTTTTCCAAATCGAAAGCCGCGCTCAGATTTCCACCCTGCCGCGCATGAAACCGCAGAATTTTTACGACCTCGCGGTTGAAGTGGCGATCATCCGGCCCGGCCCCATTCAAGGCGACGCCGTAAATCCCTATTTGCGGCGGCGTTCCGGCGAGGAAACTGTCACCTACCCCGACGAGCGAGCCAAACCCATCCTTGAACGCACTCTTGGAGTCGTTTTGTTTCAGGAACAAATCTTGCGGCTGGCGATGGAGCTTGGAGGGTTTAGCGCCGCCGAGGCCGACGAATTGCGGCGGGCCATTGGTTTCACCCGCTCGCAGGAGCGCCTTGACCGTGTAAAGGCGAAGCTTGGCACGGCCTTGAAGCAAAACAACGTGAACGACCAGGCCATTGAATACATTCTGAAATCGCTTGCCTCGTTTGCCCTCTATGGTTTCCCGGAAAGCCACGCCATTTCGTTTGCTTTGATTGCCTACGCCTCAGCTTGGCTAAAGGTGCATCGCCCCACGGCCTTCTATGCCGCGTTGCTCAATAATCAGCCGATGGGTTTTTACTCGCCCGCATCCTTGGTGCAGGACGCCCGCAGACGTGGCATTCGCGTCTTGCCGGTTTGCGTTCAACTTTCCGCCGAGAAATGCCAGGTCGAAAGTGACGACGTTATCCGACTCGGATTCATTTCATTAAAGGGCGTGAAGGCCGGGTCCCGGCAGAAATTATTAGCGGCACGCAGCGACCGGCCCTTTCTTTCGCTTGCCGACTTTTTGCAGCGCACAACCTTTAGTCCCGCAGAGCGGCGAGTGCTTGCCGCATCGGGCGCATTGAATGCGCTGGCCGGACATCGCCGCGCCGCGCTTTGGCATGTCGAATCCATGCACCCCGAGGACGAGCTTTTCCAACAAGCCGCGACCGAAGAGGAGCAGCAGCTTTCCCCGCTTGAGCGCATGTCCCTTTTGGAGCGGTTGCAAGCCGACTACGCGACTACCGAACTCACGACGGGAGCGCATCCGATGAAGTTACTCCGCCCCCGCTTGGATGGTCTATCCACAGCCGCCGACTTGAAAAATCTACCGCCCGGCAGCCGAGTCAAAATTGGCGGAGCCGTCATAACACGCCAGCGACCAGGTACCGCCAAAGGTTTTTGCTTCATCACCGTGGAGGATGAAACCGGCCATGCCAACGCTATCGTGCGGCCAGTCTTATTTGAACAGGCGCGATTGATTATCAATCTTGTGCCCGCCCTCATCATCGCCGGCCGTTTGCAAAACGAACAGGGCGTGATTCACGTCATGGCCGAAAACATTTCAGCGTTGCCCAGTGACGGTTTACCCGAGCAGCCATCGCATGACTTTCATTGAATTGTACTTGCCACTCCCGAATCGAATGTGTGACAGCAAAATTATGGACTTGGAAACCCATCAATGAAAACTGCTACGTTTGGTGCGAACGGATCGACTTTAGGAAATCTTGAGGAAGGCACCAACCCGGTGAGAGTCGACATGCTATTTCAAGGTCATTTATCCAACGGGCCAATTCACTCGCAGGCGGACGCGGCACTTCAGCCTCAGTTGAAGCAGTTTCCATAAACCACCGATTATGTGCCCAAAACGCCCGAAAATAATATGGAACGACCTCATCTGGGGCATACTTAATGGATTCTGCCAAGTGTTGCTCGACAACTTCAGCAGTCTGAAACTCCGACCGCGCTTCTGCTGCTAGTGTGAAGGCCCACGCCGATTTAGCCAAGGAGCCCAAAACGACGCGGCCAATCCCGACCACGTCATATTTGACGCCAGCAATCCCCGCCATCTTACAAACTACACTTCCCAGCCTCTCGAATGCCGCCACACCATCTCGCGGAGCAACGGATTCAAGTGTAGCGCGGTTAGCTGGGCCAAGTACTAAGTGCAGGTGCTCAACTGCCTTATCATGTAGTTGCCCAATCTTAGGAGAGTCAGGATATTCCTTTTCAAGAAGCATCAAAAGGCTTCCGGCGAGAGCAGCCCAGCTTTCGCACGTTCCAATATCACGGGCTTCGACAAGCGCCAAGCGACGCTCAAGATTCTCGATAGATCGGTGAACTTCCGTTAGGCCAAGGACGAGCGTTTGGCGTGCAGCCCAAGCGACGTGCTCGTCATCAGAGATTGAATCACCTGTTGCGCTAGCTCGCCATAAACCAAGTGTTTGCTCAATCTCGTGTCCATAGGCTAAACGAAGCTCTTCGCATATCACAGAGAGGCATTCTTGAGGTGACGGACGCCCCTCTGGTTCCGAAACCAAGGAACGCTTTATTAGGTTACGAAGCCGTGAGGAAGAAATGCCATCCAAGATGCGCTCGCCTTGGTCGGCCCACCTAAAATATTTTCCTTCCGACTGCTCGACCTTTTTAACGTTCGGTGCCGGGTGCCGGCCTTGAAGAATTTCCGAAGCAATCACGCCCATGGAGAAAATGTCGCTTTTTTGAGGAACCACACGGCCAGCGGGGCCAAGACGTTCTGGCCCAAGATAGCGGCGAAGCGCTTTAGTTGTGAATCCGAGATCGACCCATGCATCTGCCCAGCCAAGATCTGCGACTCGAATCTGCCATGGGTGTTCCTTACTGGGCCAAGAACCCTTATCTCGTAGTTCATACCGTTCGCGCAAATCAGTAAAAAGAATATTGCTGGGCTTTAGGTCGCCGTGTCCCTCAAATCCATGCTCGTAAAGAAAGATCAAGCCATTGAATGCTTGCGCCAGTGCCACAAGCCGATCCTCCACACTAAGACTTTCATTTCCCACCCAAGAATCCAGTGACCCTGTGAGGCGCGGCATCCGCATTACAGGCAAACGGCATGTTGCACCCGCATTGTTTAGTGGCAGGATGGCTTCGTCGAAGCCCAGAGCAGGAACAACGTTCCACGTCGGAGGCAGAGCGAGCCACATGCGAAATTCCCGTCGAAGATGCTTAAGGTCAATGGCCCTGCCGACATCACCGAGATGTTCTGGATCAAGTGTCTTTACCGCGAAATTCATTGGATGTGTGTTTGCATTCTTGGCGGTCAGGAACCAGACCAAACCGTAAGATCCCCGCACAGGCTCAAGTTCAGTGCTATATTCCGCAAATCGCCATTCAAGCCATGCATGAACGTCTTTAATTGTCGCCGTCATAATCGGTTGGCATTCAACAATTGCCGCAAATGTCCCGCAATCCCGAAAGTTTGGTAATATACCGGTTTTAAGGTCTTCGATTTTCAGATACCACTTTGCCAATGCCTTAACCTAAAGGCAGTTTTTGTTGCATCGGCGATTCAAGCTGCCCTGCCCAAAGAACGAACTAGGAGTGATCACGTCATGGCCGAGAAGATTTCAGCCATGCCAAGTGACAGAATGCCGGAACAGGCGTCACACAATTATCATTAAGCCCTTGGGCAAAACGCGCTTTGCCTTCTGCGCCCCCAGACCTACAGCAACAATATTTACATTGCCAAAAGAAAAGCCGCCGTCTCCTTACCGAGCCCTTTAGTAAGAAAGGCTAGCTCCTCCGTAACTCTTATGCGCTAAACCCACTTGCCATCGGTTGCAATTTCAGTTCGGATTTTGCAGACCGACATGCAACTAATTATCAACTGCGAGGCAATTGAGAGGCAACCAAGAGGCTTTGCTCAACTCGTAGTCCAAGGCTCAGATGCCGATGGATTGTCCGCCCTTCCAAAAGGACGGAGTGAAACTGCGAAATTGGCACTCGAATACATCCAGCATTTTTTCTGCTCACCCGGCAAAATAGTGATACTGCGGCGATGGGTCTATGTTGGTCAGCAAACAGCAGAATTTATTCTCAGGCCAGACCCGGACATTCTAGCCACCGCTGGACAGCCGGGCAGCCTCGCTCTTGTTTGCCGTCTCGATTCTCTTACAAGCAATTTGTTTGTTCATAGACCGGCATTGATGGCCGGAGAAATCAATGCCGATATTGAACGAGTATTTGAAGGTACAATTGCCTTGCCGAGCCGTTACACCGGAACGATATCAGACTCCGAAGCACTCTCTTTCCTCAAAAATTTACCGGAAACGGGAAGCGACCTTTCCCTGCCGCTTAACCAATGGAGTAAGTACCTCGATTGGCGTCAGAAGCTAGCGGAAGAAAAAGCAAATGAAGAATACCCTTATACTGAATGGAAAAAATCGGATCGGGGCAACCAGATTGAATTTCTTTTGAAAGAACCCGGTGTTCGCGAAAAGTTAAAATTGCGATTTGTGAATGAATCACTCAGAGTTTGCTCCACAGCGGACGCCCCTGTCAAAAGAGGATTTCAAGGCGAGTTTAAGCGCATTGAGAATCCCGACCGCCAAGAATCAATACGCGGGCGTGGCAATTACCACTTGCGCAACTTTGGAGATCCTAAGGGCACTCCCGAAAAACTACAAATCTCTCTTGCTGCTGATTCTCTGTTTGACGAGTTCACCAACCAAGACCCAATTCCTAAAACCGGTATCTTACGCGTGGTGATGGAGGGCGAATTATCGGCTGTGGACATTCAGCAGAATGGCCTACAACGCCTTGCCGAGCACCGAGGGCTAAATCCAAGCCTTCGAGATTGGATTTTTGACATCAAAAAGGCGCTCCCCTGCCCGGAGCCGCCAGAATCAAACTGGATACCGGACGGCCAACTTAACTCCAAACAGCATGCTTGCGTCTCAAAAGCTCTAGCACTTGAAGACCTACTCCTACTGTGGGGACCGCCGGGCACAGGAAAGACTACAGTGATCGCTGAAATTGCTTCTCAATATTGCCGTCAAAATCGGCGGGTCCTTATCTCATCTCAGGCAAATCTTGCAGTGGACCAGGCCCTAGAACGACTCCCAAACTTGTCTCACATCCGCCCCGCAAGAGTAAGCACCAGCAAAAAGAAAGAGAGTTTGGCAATAGATGCCAAAGTGTGGATAAAACGTTGGTTTGGTGCTATTGCCCACGAATGTAAGTCCAAGATTAAAAGCGAGACCGATAGCCGCTGGAAGGAACTTAAGGGGGAATGGTCTAACCATCTTCGGACAGTTAACACAAAAGGGCTCTCAAATTCCTTTGAGCAACAATACCTAAAGCTAGCAAATGTCATTGGCGCAACTTGCCTTGAAACCGGCAAGCCTGAATTCCGAAGCAGAATTCGTTTTGACCCTCGGTTTGACCTTACCATCGTGGACGAAGTAAGCAAAGCGACCCCGCCCGAAGTCTTGTTGCCTGCCTTGATGGGACGCCGCACGCTGCTAGTAGGCGACCACCGACAATTACCACCTGTCTTCAAGGATTCGACCTTCCCGGAAGCCGTGGAGAATAAAGTCCTAACGAGCGACGATTTAGTGAGTTTTCGCGAAATGGTTACTACCTCCCTATTTGAATCTTACTATCAGCAATGCGACCCCAGCATTCGTTGTGGATTAGATGAACAATACCGAATGCATCCAGACATTATGCACGCCGTAAATCTTTTCTACGCTGACCAGCCATTAGCGGCGGGGGACGGCGAGAAGAAACGCTCCGCAGAACGAGTACATAGTGTTAAACTTATACGCCCTGACGGTCGCCCCTGGCTAGTTCCCGGAAAACATCTGGTGTGGATCGATTCTGCTAAAGACGAATTTGGGGCGTCAGTTGGCGATGAGCGCGTTGGTACATCACGCCTGAACATGACCGAAGCAAGAATTTGCGCCCGACTCATCGGCGATTTGTTAGAGGCTCGACTCTCCGTTGCCGTAATCAGTTTTTACCGGGCACAAATCCAAGAATTGGAGCGTCAATTGCGATTATCGCGAATGCCCAAGCTCGTTGATTTTGTCGAGAATAAGAACGTCAATACCGTGGATCAGTTTCAAGGTAGCGAACGGGACGTTGTAATCGTTAGCTTAACCCGAACAGACCACCCACTCACGGGCGAATTTGTTAGTGATTTTCGGCGTATCAATGTCGCCATTTCAAGGGCAAAGCGATTGCTCATTATCTTAGGTAGCTCCCGCTCATTTGATTCAGGCTCAGTGAAGGTTCCATCATCCAAACTAGGTACAAACGAAGCCGTATTTGTGTATCGAAGAATTCGCGAATTGGCAGTACAGCACGGCACTTTCCTGCAAACAAAAGACATTCTTCCAATTTAACAAATCCGCCAATGGCAACTCCACCTACAGTAGAATTGAATTGCTCATTCAAAGTGGTATCCTACGTTGCACTTAATCCTTTCGGCTGGGCTCTACTTCGTACGCTGCGGGCTTTCCCCCACGGAACGCGGCCCGACTTTGACGAGTTATCCATCAAGCTTTGTGTTGGTAATTCCGCATTTTTTGGACAGGCATGGTGCGAGCTCGCGGACATGCAAGAGATTCCATTGATTTCCGACCCTAATTATCAATCGGCCACAATCACACTTCAGGGCGAGCAAGCTTGCGAGCAAGGGTTTGTTGCTCAATCTAAACCGTCCACTCGTCAAGAAACGCTTTACTTTTTCCTCCGCGATGGCGACATCGTTAAATGGAAAAGCCATTTTAAAGTTACGCCCAAGGGGTCAATTAAGAAGCCTCATTGGGCGGAGATACTTTCGCCCGAGAACATCGCTGATGCGATTTTACATCAAATCGAGGACCCTTCGCTGCATATTCGCGAGAACCAAAGGATTCTTGAAATGAGTATCGACTGGAGCCAAGCGCAAGAAGTTCGCCTAGATTAGTTCGATTAACAGTCACAAATCACCACAAAAGGGCGGCGGCCACTACGAAGCAGCCGCCGCCCCCAGAGCAGACGCAGTTACGGGCGGACGCCGTTACCATTGGCGCGCACCGTCAGGTTCATGGCTTCCGTTTTTGCGGCGTTCAAGAACGCGCGTTCACGGCCCGCCTGCGGGACGTTGCGGATGCGCTCCTCGATCTTTGCCTTGATCTCGGGGTGCTCTTCCACCCAAGACCGAATCTCCTGATTGCGGCCGTTGGTGTATTCACTGCGTTGCATCTTCGCGAGCATCAGCTTGCGAATCAGGTCCTCCTTGCTGAGGCCCTGGTAAAACTCGCGCAACTTCGAGTTCTCCTGCATGAACCGATCCAACTTGGCATCGATTTCAGGATTGCGACGCAGCGCGGGTTCCTGCGCCTTTTTTTCGGCGACTGATTGTTTTAACGTTGGCATAATGCCTCCTGTTTTTCCCCAGCCATTTTTTGGCCAAGGCGGCTGGTCGCCAATGGCAGTTGACCTTGATCGGGCGAACGTCGCCCAAAGTTAAAGGCAGTCTTCATCGAGATCTCCCTCCTCATTCGGTTTAAGGTTACTCCCTTCGATGTCCAAGACGGCTAATTCAAATTCCCGTCGGATACTAGAGGCCGACGCGCACGCGAGCCACACCCGCACCAAAGTCGCCACGCCGGGACTTTCGCCGTATAGCTCACGCAATTGGCGATCCGCTCGTTCAAATTTTTCCGTCAAACGCAACGGGAGGACGACCGAGAGGCTGTCCACTTTGGGCAATGCTTGCAGTTCCACGCTCATTTTCCTCCTTCCTGGGTGACAGGCCCTTGCTTGGCCCGAACATCCGCCAAATCTTTCGTCAGTTTTTTGATTTGCGCGGCCAACGCCTCGTTTTGCTCGATTAGCGAGGACATGAGCTGGTTTTGCTCCGCGATTTTTTGCTCCAATTCCGCCGATAGCGGATTGGGCACCTTGGCCGGGTCCGCCACCGCGAGCACCGGGCCGAGCGGCACGACAGTTGGAGCATTGGGGTTGAGGTTCCAGGACGGCCCCGATTCGCGGCGGTAAATCGTATGCGCCTCATCCATCAAATTCGGATTATTCGGGTCAACCAAGCGCCCGACCGGATAGGCTTTAAGCGATTCCCCAACGCGCACATTCTCCATATTTTTTTGGTCGAGTTGCGTGCCCGCGACCGGCGCGGGCGGAATGACCAAGGGTGGCGGGGGCTTGCCCGATGTTTTTCCGGGCGTTTCACAACCGGCCAGGGCAAATGCCAGAGCCAACAGGATGATGATTTTATTTTTCATTGTCCTTCCTCCAGATTTCTTCGTTTTTGGTATTGCCCCGCGTGCCTTGCGCCTGATCCAGCGTTTGGGTCACGTAGAGATAAAATTGTTTGCCGGTCGGCACCCGGACGAAAACGCCGTCACGCTGGATAGCCTCTTGAATCTGCTTTGCATACAGGTTCAGGATGTCAGCCGTGCCTTGCAGTGAGGCATTACGGGCCGATCCGGAAGAAATCTGCGCGATGCCGAGCGCGGTGGTTTGCGTTTGTAGTTGTTGAAATCCACTCGCCATTCCCGACAGAAACGTAGCGGCGAAGAGTTTGATTTCCTCCCAATCATCCGTGCGGATGATGTCGCCAGAGAGGCCCGCCGAACCGTCACCCATGCCGAATTCGTCCTTCGTTTCGTCTTTTTCGCGATTCAGCGCGATACCCGTCACGACCAATTCCGTGCCGTTCAAATCGGTGCGGTCCCGCCAGACGATGACCCATTTCCCGGAGGCCGCTATGCGGTCGCGCGAACGGTCCAGCGAGGCCCGCCCATGCACCTCGGCGCCCGCCGGGATGATAAGCCGCCCGTTGTTCCAGACATCCTCAGTGACGAGGCCAATAACCGGGGTGTCGAGTTTTGACGATTCCAAGGTGATAACCGTTTCACAGGGAATCAGCCGACCAAAGGGAGCATAAGTCTTGGACAGTTCCGCCGTGTCTTGTGCCGACTTGCTCACTGTGAAGAGAGAAATCGGTAATACGTTGGATTTTGGCGCACTTGGCGTCGTTTTCCCATTCGCCGCCGAAGGGCGCGGAGAGTCCACATCCAAGGGCGTAGCTGCGGACGCCGAGGACGGCGGCTTGAACGGCGCGGAGGTGCGAATGATGGACGAGGGCGGCTCCCCCAGGTCATTCCCCGCCACTTTGGTCATTTGCGCAGTTTGCGCCTTGGCCCGCGCATTGCTTTGGTAAAGGAGAAACCCGCCCACGGCGATGAAGCCGAGGAAGAGCGCGACGTTGCCTTTGGGCGACTTAAGAAATGCGAGGGCATTCATGGCTATTGAGGCACGATGAGTTTGGCGTCACGCTCGACCCGCGTGACGATAATGTTGAAGTTATTCTTGATGCTCAGATTGGCCCGCCCACCTGTGGGGCTGCCGGTGATGGCGAAAAAAGCCGTCGTTACGGCTTTGGGCGGAATGATGCCCGAGGCGTCAACGATGGAGGGGTAATAGACATTTTGGCCGACCCGGACGGCCAGGCGCTGGGGCTGGTAATAAACCGGCGTGCTGCCCTTGTTTTCAAAGCGCACCTTGAAAACCAGCGTATCCTCGGGATCGAAACGGAAGACCTGTTCCACCGTCACCTGAAAATCCTTGTAATAGGAAATGCTCCCCGGTTCCGCGTGCTCGATTTGTTGCACCGCCTCGGGATACTGCGTTTCAATCAGGCGATAGCTTTTCGCGCGATCCAACAAGGCGAGCAGCACTTCGGGAGTGACCCGCTTTTGCGCAGCTTGGCCGCGACCAGAGAAATCGCCCTCGTAAAACGTCACCGAACCGTAGGCATCCTTGCTTTCTTGAAAATGGATCACGAACGTGCGATTGCGCCACACCACATTCACCGCGCCTTTGGCCCCCGCAGTCAGCGCCCGCACGCTGAAAAAATACTGTCCCGGCGAATAGGAAAGCAGCACCGGAGCTGGGGTTTCAGGATTGTTCGAGACGTTTGCGCCCTCTATGGCGGAAATCGCCGAGGGAAACATGAGCGTGGTTGGCACCTCGCGCCCAATGGGAATCTCGTAAACCGTGCGTTCATCCAACGGGAACTGTTTGACCACGTTGGTCGAGAGCGGTTGCGGGCCGGACGCCGCGCACGCCAGCAGCGGAATAAACAACGCCGCTAATTTAATGTATAGTCGAAGTTCCATACGCCGAGGGGGTAACGCTTGTTAGCCAGCATGTCGGGATTCCTTACCAGGGTGAGGGTAAGGGTGAATTTGGGGGACTCCGCGAACGACTGCCCGGCAAAGATGCCGGTGCGGATAAGCTGCCCTTCCACTTTGACGAGCACTTGGTTGTCGCGGGTCCGCAGGATGTCTATTTTGAAGACTTCCGGTTTTTGATGGATGTTTTTGACCTCAAATTCCGCGTGCGATTTGTCGCGGTCGGTTTGCGCTTTTTGATAGGCATTGGCGAGATACAGCCGTTCCAGCATATCCGGGTAATCGAAACCCTTGGGATTGCGTTCAAAAAGCGCCACCGTTGCCCAAAGTGCCATTGATTCTTGCAAATCCTTGGCTTCTTCAAAGCCGAGCAGCGGCGACACCGAAAAAGTCCCCGCGCCATCGAGCACGACAACTCTTTCCCGCGCCCGATAGGCGCTGATAATGAGGTAAGGTTGAATCACGCAGAACGCCAGGGCTCCGCAGGTGACGAGGAACCAGAGTCGCGCGGCAAAGGCGTTGTCTGCGAACAAACGCACTGGCGAAAACCCCGCGCGTTGCGCCGCCGGCAGGCGGCGGGTTTGGTCAACCGGGGTTTCGCGCAAGGCGGGGGTGGTAGTTGGAGTGTCCATAAAAGTTCTTTCCTTAGATTCCGGGTTGGGGTTCCGCGCCCATTGGCGGCGGAGGTTGCGTCGGGGCAGAAGCCGAGGCCGCGACCGGCGCGAACGGGGCTGAACGCCCTCTCACGAGCCGGTCACCAAGGCCGTAAATCGCACTGGCACCGCCTCTAACCATGCTGGCGGGGTTGCCCGAGGCCCCGGAAAAGGCGTTTCCTTGCCCGAAAAGTTTCTGCATAACTATGGGGGTAGAGACCATTCCCACGATAATCATGATCGTGGCGAGAAGACCGCCCATGAAGGTCATCAAGGGAGAATAAAGCGCATCCCCCACGGTTTGCGGGTTGGCTCCCACCGCATTGCGAAAATCCGTCCACACGGCGAGCGCCACCAGATTGGTGATGGCGAATCCCACCGGCCACGCGAGAATTGCTAAGAGTTGTTGAAAAAACCGAATCGCGATGCCGCTAAATCCCGGCACCATGAACATAGCCAGGGCAAACGGCGTCAGCATGTAGAGCAGCCAGCGCAGAATGTATTGCAGAATCAACATCGGCACCGTGATCAGCGTGCCAACGTAGATAAACACATTCGCCAGCGCATTCGTGACCGCCTGGTAAATGGACTGATTGAGCCGCCTCCACGACCAATCCTGACCCTCGGGATTCGACGTGGTGGATTCACGAATGGTGTCCGCTGCCGACGTGGGATGCTCATTGTAACCGGGGTTGACGTATTCAGCGACCGACAAAAAGGCATCTTCCGTTTTCGGGAACCAAACATCCTGATAGGCGATGACCGTCACAATAAGAATGGCCCGGAACAGCGGCCCGAAGAACCCGGCCCCTTGCACCCGTCCGCTCGCGGCATAACCAATCAAGCCCGCCACCATTATTGCAAAGACGACGAAGCGGAAGGCGACCACGAGAGCCGTCATTTTTTCTTCCAGCGTTGGTAGGTAGATTTCCATAGTCGGAGCCAGTGAATGGTTTAGGGTGAAAAAGTGTTCAATTTGCGGGCGGCTTTGTCCGCACCTTGACGGTTTTCATGTAGGCCGAGACCCGCTGATTCGCCAAATAGTCGTCGTGCATTTCCAGTTCTGCCGCCGCCTGGACTTCCTCTTCCTTGCGGGAGTCGTTCGCCGTTTTTTGTAACGTCACCTCATCCACTTGCCGCCTTCGCGCGGCGTCCACTTGTCCAAGCTGCCCGTTCAGCGCCGTCAGTTTCGCCGTAAGCTTTTGCGCCTCAGCTTCAGTTGACGCGCTTTTCAGTTGAACGAGCGTGTCGGCAACGTCGTTTTGCAGCGCAACCTCGCGCGTTTTCGTCTCATCCGTGACCTGGTCTGTATTGGCCTGCAATGCTTCCAAAACGGAATAACGCCGGTAGGTAATGGGATCGCGCCCGAAGGCGTTACCGTTGAGGTCAACGCTGGAAATCGTGCGATAATTTCCCTGCACGGTATGGTTCAGCGAGCCGAGGCTGTCCACCAGCCCAAGGATATTGATTTTGGCCTGACCGTATTCCTGCACCAAATCTTGCCGCCCCATGCCGCCGAGCAAAATCTTGGCACCGGCTTCCACCGGGTTTCCTTCCCACTTCCGAATATCGCTTTGGATATTGATTTGCTGGTTCAATTGGTCGATTTGCGTTTTCAGTTTGCCGATGCTTTCAACCCACTTGGCGATGTCCTGGCTATGCGCGACCTGACTGGCCGCATAGTTGGAGGCGTCGAATACCGGGTATTGGCCAAACGCGGCCACCGGCAGGAAGAACAGAATGTAGAGGTAGGTTTTCATTGGTCGATGGGGAGGTATTCCACATGGGAATTTTGCACGACTCCGTTGATGTTGGTTTCGGGAAATACGACCGGCACAAGCCGGGGGTTGCGCTCATTTTCCGCCAAGGGCGTCTTTTGCTGATTTTGCATAATCCAGTATTGCTGCTTCACCGTTTGGTTCATGGCGCGGTCAAATCCTGCCTTTTCGGCATCTTTCGTGGCCTGCTCAAATTGCGATTGCGCGATTTTAGAACCGAGGTAGCCAACGCCGGCACCAATGGCGGCCCCGCCGATTTTCTTGCCGGACACTTCATATCCGACCGCGCCACCGCCGCCCGCCAGGGCGAGGTCCGAAGCCATGCCGCCGACGCCCGAGGCGCAGCCCGTAATGGCCAGTAGCGGCAGCACCAGCAGCCAGAGAAATTTAGACAGCGAGTTTTTCATGGGATGCCTCCTTGACCGATTGAACGTTTCGCACCGTGCCGCACAGCGGCGGGTCAGTGACGGGACTGAAAAAACAGATGCTTGAGAACTTGCGGCCTTCCGGCTGTTGCTCCGGCATGGGGTAGTTTTGAATGGAGCCGCAGACGGCCTCCGGCAGGTTGATCGCCTTGGCGATGTCTTCCACATCCGCCCGGTCGAATTGCCGCATCAGGAAGAATTGCTTGCTGTTGCCAATGACCACCGGGCGAATGCGCGTGTCCTTGAACTTGCTGTATTGCTGGACTATTGAAGCCGTCCAGCAATTGAACTTGCGCAATTGCGCGTAAGATTCGGCGACAATTTTCTCGCCGCCCGGCACGTCGAGAAACCGCGCCAATTCCTCATAGACGACCCGTTTCCACAGTGCCCGAGGCAGGCTGATGATATGCTGCCGGGCGAAACCACTGACGAGCAGACCAGCGGCGGTTTTTAATTCCGTGGCCTGTTCCGGGATATAGCCGAGTTCAAAATGGGCAATCCGGCCCGTCAACGAAACGTTGGTAGGGCCGTCAAACAACCGGCCATAATGCCCATGCGCCGTCCAGGCAGCCAGCAGCGTAGCCAAATGGTCAATTTCCTCCTTCTTATGCTCCGGGAAGCGGGAGAATTGCATTAGTTCCACGAGGCTCGCGTGAACCGGAAAGTCTTCACGCCCGTAATGGGCATGGGCCATTGCCATCACGGAGCGTTCCGTTTGCGGCAATTTGAGAAACTTGGTGATCTCAGCCTCGGTAATCGCGGCGATGAAATGCAAGGCCTCATCGTCATTAGCCTTTTGGCGGTCGCGCAGTTCCGCAAATGCTTCCAACTCAGTCACGCCCAGCCCCATCTTTTCCAGTTTCCAGCGGTGCGTGGCACAGGCCATGCGCTCAATGCCGGGAATGAGTTCCCGATGCCGTTTGGCCCATTCCTCAAAGGTGTCTTCGTAGAGCTGCGAAATGTATTGGGCCAAAAGCGCCTGCCGGATTTGTTGCGCTTCCACATCGGGTGCTTCACCGATCATCCGGGCAACCAGCGCGACGGCGGTGGCGAGTTGCAACTGACCGAGCGGAAGTCCACTCGTATCAAAATAGTTGATGGTCAAATCCCCATCCGGGTGAAGGATAATAGGCCGTTCACCCAAGGCCCGCGTGAACGCCTCATAGGATAACCCTTCCTCAATCAAAACAGTGTAATGGTAATAGGCGGCGGTTTGCTCCAGAAAATCCCGCATGTGAACGGATTTGCCCGCGCCCGTTGCGCCAATGAGAACCGTATGCTGTGGGGTTGGAGGCGTGCCAAGAAAAGTGCGGAGGCCGACGAGATTGTTTTGCGACCCGTCATAAATCGCTTCCGCTTCGTCCAGATGCCCGGTGAACGTCGCCGAGAACGGCAGCATGTCCGCCAAATAGGCATCCTCAGCGTAGAGGTCCCGATGCCGATAGTCGGAACCCGTCCAGCCGGGCCAGGAGGAGAAAAAGAGCTTCTTTGCAGTGGAGGGAAGCGCACACTCGTAATACTGTGCGCCGCCCATCGTGTTGACCGCGTTCTTGATCGCGGCGCATTTTGCGCTTAAAGCCGCTTCGTTTTCGTCCCAGACCCGGAGAATGTAAGTGACCTCAAACGCATTGGTGAAGCCGGTGGAAAGGGATTCGATTTTCTTTTCCTTCTTCCCAATGGCGACGAGCAGCGAGTGCCGTTCGGAATCGGCATATTCGCCGCGGAGCCGTTCGATGGCCTTTTCCTCTTTATCCACCTCGCGCTTCGCGGGCAGTGGTTCGATATTGACCGTGATTTGATAATCAAGGAACGGCAACCCCGTCAGACGATGAATGATGCCTGGGTAAGTCCGGCTGGGCCAGCGCTTGAGCGTGTAAATGGTATGATGAAACCCATCGAGGTAGAACCCAATTTTCGGCAGGCTCACGCCGTCGGAATTCCAGCAGTTTTCCTGAATGGAGAGAGCCGGATTGAATTGCGCCTCAAAATCCACGTCGAAACGATCCGCCAGCGACGGATTGAGGAATTTCTTGCAGTAAACATAGTGTTCCGTATCGCCCATTGGTGTGACCGGCGTATCACTCCCAAAAATGCTCCGCAGGGTATCCGTCAATTCGTCGAATTGGCCCCGGAGTTGCCCGAGCATTTTTTCATAATAGCGGCGCAGCCCGTCATGGGTTTTCAAATTGCCCGAATAACTCGTTATCGCGGTGCTCACGAAGAGCACCAGATTTTCCCGGCGCAGCTCGCGGCGGTGCATCCTGTCCCAATACCCTTGAAACCGTTCTGTCCGCGCCCGTTTGATATGCGGATGCACCACTTTTTCCGTTTCCCGGAAATAACGGGTCAACTCCTTCTTGTAATCGCAATTGCACGTCCATTGGAGTTGCACCCGCATTCCCGCCGACACGTTTGCCAGCAAGCTACGAATCTTGTCCTGGTAGGCATTCAGATTGGCGACGCTGCCGCCACGTAAATCGGGCGGTTGCAGAACGTAGCCTTTGGCCGCGCTGCCGCCCTTTTCCAGCGAGCCGAAAAGAATCAGCCCGTCTGCGAAGTAGCCATTAGGAGTGCCGTTCATGGGGGTGGGGAATTTTGGGTTGCGTTTTGACAACGAAGGACCAGCCCTCGCCGTTGAATTTTTGGTCGAACCAATCTGCCGCGTAACCTTCTGGTTTGTTGTGCCGCAACAGCATCACCCATCCGAGCGGGCCGAGCAGGAAGGGCAGGACAAGTGCGAAAGCGGCCATTTTGCCGACACCAAAGAGCAGGTTCAGGAGGAGGTACAAGCCGAGCGCCGCCACAAAGGCTGCCAGGACATAGATGAAATCATTGCCCTCCAACCCGAACGCGCGCCCTTTGCTGTCGTTTGCGCTATTCGTGTCCGTTATGCGCAATTCGCTCATTTGGGGTTAGAATTGCGGAGTGAGAACGCCGTCGCCCAGGCCGAAGATGGAGAACAGGGCGCCCATGACCGCAGCAGCGCCCGCGATGATAATGCCGGCCACAATGCCCATCTTGCCGTCGGCATCGCCCTTGGACATTCGATCCGCCCCCGACCAGATTTTGACGACTCCCCACAGAAACCCGAAGAGGAACATCACCCCCAATCCGAGTTGCATGGAGGATTTGAGGGAACCAGGGACTTGCGCGAGCACCGGGGTTGGCAAGACTCCGGCTTGGCTGGAGAAGGGTTGAAACACCATCAACCCGACGACAATTCGCAGAATATTTTGCGTGAGAGTTTTCATTGGATATGCTCCGGGAATTTCAGATGAAGAATCGCGCGACGTTCGCGCTACTCACTCTGAATCTGCCGTGAACATACCCTACATCCCGCCGACAATCTTGGACGTTCCCGCTATTTTTAAGGACGAATTGGACGCGGGCGCATTCATCATGGTTCTAGGCGGGAAACCGAAAAACTTCCGGCACTGGCGGTCGAGATGGCTTTGATCGCAAAATCCCACTTCGCAGGCGGCTTCACCGACGCGGAATTTTCCAGTCCGCAAAAGTTCCAAAGCCTTTTCCACCCGGCATTTTAGCAGAAATTGCAGGGGTGACGAGCCGGTGGAGGATTTCAACAAACGGGCGAAATGATGCCTGCTCAATGCGGCGTGCCGGGCCAGATCCGTCACCGTAATAGTTTCGTGCAAATGGCCGCGAATATATTCCATGACCTGTTCCAACGCACGCTCTGGCAGGCCGGGCAATGTCTTTACATCACGGCGGTTGATTTCAAAATGCTGTTCCAGCGTGCGCGAGGCCAGGGCCGTCCCGATTCCTTCGATGAAACTGGGCGACGGCCTTTTTGCCTTGTGGCACAATTCGCGGAAGATATTTTGCAACGACCGCAAGCACACATCCAGCCGGAGCAAGGGACGAAAATTGCCGACCAAGACCTTGGACAGCGAACGATGCACCTCTTCTTTGAGCAGACCTTGTTCAAGATAAACAACCACGACATCCCCCTCTTGCTTCCAGTCGCAAGCGTGCGGCACATTGGGCGGTATAAGACAAAACTGGTCCGCCGTGACCAATTGCTTTTTCAAAAGTCCCGCCGGAGTCCGCCATGTCACCGCCACCTCTGCCGCACCCAGCGTGAAAAATAGCTCGGCTTGCTGATGATGATGTTCCGGCCAAACATGAGGTTTCAGGCGGGCGTAATAAACGCTGACTTCTTCCCCCTGGCAGAGCCACGCGCCATAGGGTTGCTCAGTCGCAGTGAATCGCGGGCTGGCAAGATTACTTGCCCCCGACGCTCCCCCAGCACCGAAATCTATGCAAACCGCGATCATAGCGAATAGAAAATCTTACGAGGATTGATAAGAGCCAATCACCGCGAAAGATATTCCGCAAAATATGGAGAAAAAATCGAACGGCGAATCCGGTGAATTCCTTGTTAAATTATTGATAAAATGGAGCGCCCCGCGAACCCCAAGGCTCTTATTCCTGTCTCTAACGCGCGAATTTCTCGCACACGCGCTTCCCTTCCAATTCAATCGCCGTCACCTACCGGACAAACCCGGCTTGGAGGACAAGGCGTTCGTTGCGTGTATCCACCACCACCCGACCGGAGCCCGAGCCAGAGGACAACATCCCCTCGGCAATGGCATCCTGCAAATGCCGCTCGACCGTGGCACGCATGGGCCGCGCCCCGAGATTCTTGTGGAATCCGCGCCGAATCAGGAATTCCACGACTTCGCCGTTGGTTTCCAAGGCGAAGCCAAGACCCCCAAGGCGGATACGCTCGCGTTCAATCATAAGTTCGCAAATCTCACGCTGCGTATCGAATCCCAGCCGGGCAAACACCAGCTTTTCAGTTATGCGCCCAACGAGTTCAGGACGAAGCTGCTGGCCGACGCGGGAAAGGACAGTCCGCTCTACTGTTGCCATTGGCGCAGATTTCATGCGCATAACCTCAGAGGAACCGATGTTGCTGGTGAAAACCACATAGAACCGCGAGAGATTCTTTCGTTCCCCAGTGGCAAAGGTGATGCTCGCATCGTCCAGTATTTGCAGAAATAAATCCAGCACGAGGGGATGGGCCTTTTCGATTTCATCGAAAAGCAAGGTGCCTTCCATCGCGTCGCCAAGCGCCCGGCCAAGGAGTCCCGTTTCATTCGACTCATGCCCGATGAGTTTTTCCACCGAGGTTTGGTTCTGGTATTCCGACATGTCGAATCGAATGGGCTTTTGGCCGTCGAAAAGGTAGGACGTAAATACAATCGTGAGTTCCGTTTTGCCCACGCCCGTAGGCCCGACAAACAGGAACGAACCTTTGGGCCGCCCAGGATGCGCCAACCCGAGTTCGCCCCGCGTCAACACGGACGTGACCCGCTCCATGACGTGCGGCTGGCCGCGAATGTTCGCTTCCAAATGAGAATGCAGCCCGCGCAGCCGTGCCGTTTGGGCAGGCGCAGACGGGAACGGAATGGTGGCGGCAAGGGAGGACATGACGTTTAGGGGTTAGCGATACCAGGGCGGCACCCGGCCATCAGGGCCAAGCGCCGGAATCATCACTTTACGAAATCCAAAATCGCAGTGCTGCACCACGGCTTGAAATTTCCGCAGGCGGCGCAGTTCATGGGGTTCAAGATAGTATCTATCCTCTTCCGTGAAGGAGGTTGACCGCCGCCCGAGCGAATAGCCGATGGTTCGCCGCCGATATTTGCGCTTTCCCAACGTGTCCGCGGCGATTTTCGCCGAGTCCTCATCCGCCGCGCAGAACGTGACCCTATTCGCCATATTGGCGATAAAGACCTTGGCTTTTCGATCATCACCCATTGGAGGAATCAGTGAGGCGTAAGACTGCGTTGCCGCGACGACCGTGGCGCGAGCCTCGCGCAGCACATCCACCACGTTGTAATCACTCATGCCGTCCTCGCTTGCCGTGACAATCTTTTGCGCCTCATCCGCCCAGAGGATGATCAGGTTGTCCTTCGCGCGGGCGGCAGCGGGCCGGTCGAAACGCCGCAGCGCATGGGCGTAAAACGTCAGCTTGAGCAGCGTATTGATATAACGCCGTTCCACCGAAAATCGCTGCGGAAGGGAAACACAGATTATCTTGCCCCGGTCAATGTCATCGAAATTGAAACTCGATTTTGCCGGGCAAAACACATCGGAAATGTCTGTTTCTGTAAAATGCTTGAGGTAATTTGCCACCGTGGTTTTGACGCCGCCCAATTGCTCTGCGGGTTGGGCCAAGAGGTTGACCCGGAAATGGTCAACAAGCGCCTGTCCTTCTGGCGTCTCTTTGGCGGCGATCATTTCCAGAATTTCTTCGAGCTGCGTTTCCGAAGTCAGGAAATCGTAAGTGTTCGACAACGTGACGGGCAATTCGGCGACGCGCAGAGCCTTGAAGGCAAATTCCATTTGCACCTGTGCCTGCATACGGAAAAAACTTTGCTCCGTGCGCTGACCCATTGCCGCCGCCACGTCACAGACAATCTTGGCTTTGGCCGAATCCGGCAGATGGGGATTGTCCAAAAAATTGAACCGATGCACGGGCTTCCAATCGCCACCGGCATTCTCCGGACGCACTTGCAACAGAATCAGGTCCGATGCCCGCCCCAAGTGCCCCAGCATGGCCGAAAGCGTTTCCCAATAGAGTCCCTTATCATCCACGCAGACGCCGCCCCAGGTGGGGCAGTTTTTCGATACCTGCCAAAGCATAGTGTTTATCGCCGCCGCCGTCTTGCCGGTGCCCACCTGACCCGTAATCAGCCAACCCCGGCAAAAGCTATGGACATCCCATGAAAAGCCGCCCAGCCTCAAGAGGATTGGCAACCGTGAGCGCCGTTCCGTTGCGCAGCGAAGCTGCCAAAGGGCGAGCAGCCCAAACGCCAAGGGGACAGCCCGGCTGATCCCCGTTTGTGTCCAGAGTGCCAGGGCAACAAGCGTGCTCCCGAAAGAAAGGAAAAAATAGGCCGACATGGCGATGAACGGCGACCCGCCCGCCGTTTGGGCGAACGGAACCTTGTCGTTACCATAACCCACCCCCGGCTTTCCGGCTTGGACGAACGCGCCATTTTTCAGGACGTTTGCGCGCCCGCACCGGCGAACCGCCCTATGCCTGACTGACCGATGCAGAGGGGCGAATTCGCAATAGCCGCAAGGCATTAGCGACGACAAGCAGGGTTGCGCCAGTATCTGCCATGATGGCGAGCCATAGGCTTGTATGACCCGTTACGGCCAAAGTGAGAAAGACTGCCTTGAGGCCCAAGGCAAAGGCTATGTTGAATCGGATAATGCCCAAGGTTCGTCTCCCCATTCGCACTGCCAGGGAGATTTTACTCAGATCGTCCTCCATTAAGGCAATATCCGCCGTCTCGATGGCGGCGTCAGTGCCAACCACGCCCATCGCAATGCCAAGATTGGCCGTAGCCATAGCCGGGGCATCGTTCACGCCGTCACCCACCATGCCAACGGTTCCGTAGGCATCGCGAAGCTTTTGCACGGCGGCAACTTTATCGGCAGGCAGCAGGTCGCCTCGCGCTTCGTCAACACCGGCTTGCCTGGCAATGCTATCTACCGTGCGCTGATTGTCACCGCTCAGCATGACAATCCATTTCACCCCGGCAGCGCGTATGGCAGCAATGGCCGAGGCGGCATTGGGGCGCACGGTATCACCATCGGCGAGCACGCCCAGCACACCACCCGCGCAGCCATCGTGAGGACGATGGCCGACAACGACGACCGATTCGCCCCGTCCTTCGATTTCCCCAAGCCGGGCTTCCAATTCCGGCGAACAGACGCCGAGTTCATGCGTGAAACGATGATTGCCGACAAAATAGGGATGCCCGTCCACCACCCCCTCGGCACCCCGGCCCGAACGGGTTTGATACGACTCTGCCCGCGTGAAAGTGACGTGTTGTTCGCGGGCATACATAACGACCGACCGGGCCAAGGGATGGGGAGAATGATCCTCAATGGCGGCGGCAATACGCACGACTTCGTTCACCGATGTATTCCCCCAAGGCGTGACACCAAGGACACGCGGTTTGCCTTCGGTAATCGTGCCGGTCTTGTCCATTGCAAGCGCCTTGAGCCGGGCGAGAGCTTCCAAATGTGCCCCGCCTTTCACAAGCACGCCGCGCCGGGTTAGGGCGGTGAGGCCAGCCACAATGCTTACCGGCGTTGAAATCACAAGAGCGCAGGGACAAGCGATTATCAGCAGCACACAAGCCCGGTAAAGCCAGACCATCCATGCGCCGCCGAAGAATAGCGGAGGCGTGAGGAAAACGAGCAGCGCCAGAACGGTGACGGTGGGAGTGTAATAACGGGCAAATACGTCAACATAGCGTTGAGTGGGGGCTTTTGCTGCCTGGGCTTCTTCGACTAATTGAACAATGCGTGCGAGGACGGTATTTGCCGCCGCTTTCGTGACCGACAATTCCAGCGAACCTTCGCCATTGATAGTCCCGGCAAAGACATCGTCCCCTGGCTTTTTCCCCACTGGCATCGATTCTCCGGTGATCGGAGCCTGATTTACCGCCGACTGGCCCGAGGTAACTTTGCCATCCAACGGAATGCGCTGGCCCGATTGCACGGCAATTGTCGCATTGATTGGCACTTCACCAACCGGACGTTCGACAAAGTTGCCGTCGCTTTGGCGCACCCGCGCTGTTTCAGGAGTGAGCGCAAGCATGGCTTCCGTGGCGCGGTGTGCCCGCCGATCAGCCCAACCTTCCAGCCATTCGGCTACACCAAAAAGAAACACCACCGATGCAGCCTCAGCCCATTCGCCGATGACAGATGCACCCAAGACGGCTATCGCCATAAGCAGGTTAATGTCAGGCCGCAGCCGACGCAGGGACGCCCACGCCGAAGGCAGCAGCATCCACCCGCCCGCGACTATCGCCGTGACAAAAATACCCGTGGCAACCACATCCGGGACGACGTGCAACCACCGCAAAAGAAGTCCACTACCGATAAGCACCCCCGAAGCCGCCAAGCTCGCAGTGGCGGATGTACTGTGCTCGTGTTCACAACCGCAAGCGCCGTGGTCGTGGTCATGCCCGCCCTCATGCTCCTCTTTGTGAGGATGCTCATGGCCCGACTCTTGGTCATGGTCACAGCAATCGCCGTGTTTATGGTCATGGTCGTCGTGGCTCATAAGTCGATAGACAGATTGCTATCCTACCTTTATCAGCCTCAACAACCATCCCAAAAACGATTTTCCGGTAGTGGGTCAGTTTGAATTTACAATCCCGCCTTTGGGCTGGAATGTGTGAGTAGGTGCGTTACCTTGCCGCTATGCCCAAGCGCGACTTCTTTCAGGTGGCCTTTGACTCCATGCAGCGAGTGACGGGGTACGCTGCGCCCATGCCCGAGAAGAAGGCCAGCGCAGTCAAGGGCGGTCAGATCAGAGCCGGGAATCTGTCCCCAGCCAAGCGCAAGGCCATCGCTAAGAAGGCAGCCAAAGCTCGGTGGGGTGGTTCTATGCGCTAGAAAATTTAACAATTTCAGCGTCTCCCTTATAGCCGTCTTGGCTGGATTCCTTCGGCAGCTTCAATTCTATAATTCTATTTTCATCCTCAAAATAGTATTCTGGCAGGGAGCATATCTTTACTAATTCCCGAACTGGCAGAGGAAGGTCGTGGCAAATCTCCTCTTTGGACTTAACATTTTGATCAACGAGAAGTTGAATTGCTTGTGAAAGAAGGACGGGCTTCTCTTGCGGAATTTTGTCATCCAAGGGCTCTTTTATTTTCCAGCCCCGGCGAGATAAATTCTTAAATAAAGTAGTCTTTTGTTCGTCATTGATAATATCAAGACTAAAGCAGCGCATTATCATACACGATATAGCTACGTTCCACTTCGATTTTAGGGAATAAAAGGAATCAAGCGTGGGGGCTAGAACATCCGCAAGAAATCCCTCTTGTGGAAGGAGGAATGCCGCCGCAAAGCAATGCGCCTGTGATTCAAGTAGCTTATTTTTCAAGGGGTCTTTTGTTGCGCGGATGTCGATTTTTTGGTGGAGAACAAAATGACCAAGCTCGTGAGCGGCATTGAATCGGGAACGAACAGCAGAACCTTTCCCCTCTAATAGAAATATATATGGTTTCGTTTCCTGTGAAAAAAAGGAAAGCCCATCTAGTTTGTCAATTTCCTGCAAGCCGCTGGCCACAACGAATCCATTCCTTTCTAAGGCACGGACAAGATTGGGAATGGGAAGCCCGGAAAAATTCCAGTGCTCACGAAGCACGGTTGCTGTTTTCTCAATAAAAGCACTATCAATTTGCTCAATTTCAGTAGGGAATTCTAAATTATGCGGCAAATTGACCCTAGGGAAGGTTACCCATGCGGAAATATATTGGGTAATTTCATCAAGCCATTCTAGTCGAGCGTACAGTTTTTTTCTAGTGCCTTGCGTTGCCGTGGACATAGAGCGAAACCATGCAAGGCCATTTAGTGTCGAAGTGGGTTCTGTCAGAAAAAAGCTTCGCGGAAATTTAAGCGCGTCAACGATTTTATCAAAATGCTCGATGGATGGTGTCCCATTCCCGTTTCTGTAATCCGACAATGAAGAACCTGAAATACCGGTCATGCTTGAAAAAGCGACGCCGGTAAGTCCGTAAGCATCCAGCGCCTGCTGGAGGCGGTGGGGGTGAAATCCGGGGGTACTAGTCTTGGGCACGGTTCCTTTTCTTGAGAAATTCTTTAGCTTTTTGATTCAGTTCGAGCGGCAAATCGTCCTCGCCCGCAAGTATGTCGGCGGGATATGCGGAATAAATTTCCGAAAGGTCAAATTCAATTCGCTCATTTTCCCACTTTTCGGGAACTTGCATTTCAATTACAAACCTGAATTTTTCAGGCAGCCATTGGTGGGGCGCGTTTGCGTAGGTGAGATGGCCGAAAATCGTCCCGTCCTCCAACATGGAAAAATCATCTCCTGCAAAAACTTGCTGCACTCGGTATTTATTCAAAATCGCTCCCTTCGTCCGAAAGCTGGTCTCGCGTAAGAATGGTTCGTAAAGTGACTCATGCGCCTGAATGATCGAAAAATTCTCCCCTCTGACCACCGCGTAGCTATGGCTTCCAGAAGTGCGTTTAATTTCGTAAGGCATTTTGTGGGCCTGTGCCAGACGGACCATTAGGTGCTCCATATATCCGCGCCTTTTATAGGTCCACGCATCCTGCGCCTGGTCGGGGCCGTGCAGCGGGTCATTCATTGTTGAGGTGAATGCCTCTTGGCAGATTCTTGGCGCTTCTTGGACAAAGGAGCGGTAAAGCCCAATGGGGAACGCCTTAGCTATCGCCAGCCGAAGCTTTGGCTCGTGTTCTGGATTGACTCCGAAAAGGTTTGACGGATTCATTTATAGGTCACATTACCCTTAAAAGTTACGGATTCAAGTACTATTTTTAAGATAATCATTGACGATGCAAGCATAATAGTTCATTTTGACACCATGAACAAGCTACCCAACGCTGACCGCACGCGCATTATCGCCCTGCTTTGCGAGGGCAATTCCGTCCGCGCCACCGTGCGCCTGACCGGGTTCAGCAAGAACACCGTGACGAAACTAGTTTGCGAATTGGGAGCGGCAGTGTCGGCGTTCCAAGACCGGACGTTTCGCAACCTGAAATGCAAGCGCCTCCAGTGCGACGAGCTTTTCTCGTTCGCAGGGGTCAAGGACAAGAACGCCACCCCCGAGCAACGCGCCAAAGGCTTAGGCTCAATCTGGACTTGGACTGCCTTGGATGCTGATACGAAACTCATGCCCTGTTGGTTTATGGGCGGTCGGGATGCAGTCGCGGCTTACCATTTTATGCACGATCTGGCGGGACGGCTCGCCAACTGCGTACAGTTGACCACAGACGGACACAAAGCCTACCTGACGGCGGTGGAGGATGCTTTCGGCACAGAGATTGACTATGCCATGCTCCAGAAGATTTACGGCAAAGGGGAGCAGGGGCCGGAGACTCGCTACAGCCCCGCGCAGTGCATGGGTGCTAAGAAGGCCGTTATCACCGGCAACCCTGATTTTAAGCACACCTCAACGTCGTTCGCCGAACGCCAGAATTTGAACATCAGGATGCAGAATCGCCGGTTCACCCGCCTGACGAATGCCTTTTCCAAGAAGGTCGAGAACCACGAGCACGCCTTCGCCATTACGATGATGTTTCACAACTTCTGCCGCGTTCACCAGACCTTGCGCGTGACCCCGGCCATGGAAGCCGGGCTAAGTGACCACGTTTGGGAGATTTCCGAAATGGTGGACTTGCTCGAAATTGAGGAACGCCGCGCGGCATAAAAGGGATTTATGTTCTATTCTTGGACAACCAGCACCGCTACCTCTTCTTTCTTCATGAATTTAGCGGCTCTTAATCGGTGCTGTCCCTCCCTCATATCTTCATTCGCCATTATTTCGATGGGACAATTCTCCCGTTCATTCACAACAAAGTAGGCAATTCGGTCAGCGTGGTAACGCATACCCCAACTGTAAGCCGACTGGAAATCCTTAAATTGAAGCCTGGCAATTTCAGCATGGAATTGCGGGCTATTAAATGGCAAACGTTGCGATTCACCGGCCCTAGTTCGCTCTACCGCCGCCTCTATTTCTATGTCAGTCGGATTTGTGGATTGTCCCGAACACTCCCATCCCCGGAATTTTTTCATTAGTTCGTCTACTTTTCTTTTTTCACGCCTACCCTGAGGCTCTATGAGCGCTTTTTCATCGGCGGGGGGTGTGGTCATGGCCCCATACTATGCTATGGTTCTCATTTGTAAATTCAAACTGACCCACTACCGATTTTCCGCTGACATTGCGTTTTGTCACGCCGGAGTCTTTATATCGTGAGCAGGAAAATCCGACAAGCAGCGCACATCTATACGACCGATATACGGCTCATTTTCATCCGCCTTTCCCCGGAAATCGGGCGGCATATCGCGCAGATATTCAAGATTCAAGCTGGCGATTTCCGACAGAAGCAGACCCAGCCGGACGCCATGCAAAACGACTTCATGGCTGGCAAACAACAGCACCAATTCCTCGTCCTTTCCGGTGCCGTGATGCCATGCAGACCCGAAATGCGACCACGGCAGCACCCATTTTTCACCATGCCATGAATGAATTTGCAACGCCCGCCCCGGTTCCTTTGCCGACCCGCACGAACGGGACGGCGGAGGCTCCGATGCACGCTTTTGTTGGATGGCTTCTTGGAGAGTGCTCATGGGAAAATTTTTGGTCTCACCGTAGAGCGAGGCGTCAACCGCATCACCGACTCATGCAGCCTCACCCGTTCAGTTGCGGCCATTGCCCGGCGCGACCATTCCGGGAGCCGGGAGCGCAGGCCGAGTGATGGCGGCGAAGGCAGGGCGTCGAATTTCATTTCCAAGGCTAAACCACGTTCACCGCTTTGTTCGATGCTGGCCCGCATTTCGGCTTTGTCCTCAGTGAAAACGACGACCCGTTTCCGCCCCCGCGAGATGGCGACATACCATTGATTGGAATTCGTCGCCATGCGGTTGCCCGCATCCGCAATGAGAACCGTGTCCACCGTCTTCCCTTGCGAGGCATAGGACGTGACCGCATAACCGTGGTTAAACAGCCTTTGGGCCGGGGTTAGAGTTTTGCGCACCCCGGCGTCATCCTTGACCACGAGTGCGCCGTTCTTGCCTACCCGGCATACCGTCACGAGTTCACCGTTGGCAATGGCATGGCCTTCTTTGGATTCTCCATTGAATTTCAATTGCAGGCGGTCACCCGATGCCACGTACAGTTCCCGTTCAACCGCGACCGCGAGCCGATTGGCATAGCGGTAACTCAGCGTGGATCGCCGCCCATCTTTGACGAGCACGACGCCACGCACATTCGTTCCAGCAATCGGGCAAAGGTCGCCTTTCTTGAAACGGCCATACCGTTGCAGCAAGTAAGCGAATTGTCCCGCCTGGTAGCACTGCGAATCGTGTTTCTGCGCCTCAGTTAGGTCAACGGCTTGGTAGGTTTTTAGTGCAACACCGGAGCCGACACGACCCTTCGATTGGAGTTCTCCACGGATGGCATCATTCACGGCATTGACCTCATTCCATGTTTGGCCCACGACCAGGGCGCGTTCATGGCGGTCAATGCTGGCGACGTATTCCCGCGCCAGCGTTTCACGACGGGTTTCAATCCCAACTTCGCGGACGCACCCGAGGCGGTCGAGACTATCGAAAGATTCAGCGATTTGCCCGAACGACGCCAGTTTGACCGCCTGGCGGTATCCCGCCACGAATGCCCGTTCCTTCGCCGATTTTGCCATGTCAGGGTTTTGCCGCCGAATCTCCCGCAGCACCGCCGCTTTTAATCCGCTGAATTCCTCAATCGCACGGAGCGCATCCGAAGCCTGAACGGCCCCATGCTGCCGGGTGTCACCGGACAAAATCAATCGGCCATTATATGCTTTCACCAAGGAAACCAACGCGCTCAATTGCTTCCCCCCAATCTGCCCGGCCTCATCCACAAGCACGACCGCCCGCGCGGGCAGTGTTTTCGTTTGGAGGCAGTGCGCAAGCGTATGAGCATCCATACCATCGCTACGCAAATCAGCTACTTGCTGCCGTTGCGGAGCCAGCACCACGACCGGACGACCGGCAGCTTGAATCCCCCGCGTAACTTCGCGAAGGGTGAAACTCTTCCCGGTGCCCGCGCCACCCCGAAACAGCGTGATAAAGTCCCGGCTTTCAAGAATCTGCTTCACCGCCGCTGTTTGTTCCGCTGAAAGGCCCGAGACCGGTTGGAAATCGGCATTGAGGGAGGAACACTGACCACGCCCATCATGGGCGGCGACGACGATGCCAAGTTCGCAGCGCAGGACTTCGCGCGAAGTGAGTTTGTGCGTGCCCTCTTCGCGGAGATAGGCCCGTTTTTCAATGGCCTCGCGCAAGGCCGTCAGGTCAAAATCTTGCCCCCGGCCATGCACCAGCGCCGCCGCCATCAATTCATAGTCATTCACCACAGAGCGCCGTTCAAAAAGATGCTCATCCGCCCATGCGACCAAGCTTCCGACATCGGCTTTAACCGCGGTTTGCGGCGACGCCGCCCGAAGGGCATCCAAGGCGTCTTGATCGGTTTTTGTCAGTTGAGCCGTCCATAGGGGTCGCAATTGTTCAGCCGTCGAGTCCTTTATCTTCCGTTTCCGCTCTTTGCGGGCAATCTGTTCGCGCACGTCCTTGACGTTGTCGGGCAATCCTTCGCGTTGGATGCGTTTTTGGGTTTCTTGGTCAATTTGCTGATGCCGTTTGGAAAATTGAGCGATGACGCTGGCAGGAACGTTCTTGATTTCAAAGTCACGTGCATTGCCCTCGATTTCATACCCGAGTATCCGAAGGCCTTTTGCCAGTTCATGGTAATAGCAGTTTTCGACAAACTTTTGCGCGCGGTACATCCCTGACGCGGCCAGTGCCTTCCACCGATTTTCCACCGGGTCAAACGTGGCGTTGAAAACCACGCAATGGGTATGCAGATGCGGATCGAGTTCCCGGCTGGTGTCGTGCCGGAAGGCCGCGCCCACCACATTCCCCGTCACCCGCTCGCCATTTTGTCCCGACTTCCGAACCCGGGTTTCGGCGAACTTTTCCAGCTCGCCCATCACCAGTTTCACCGCCTGACTGTGCAGTTCCAAAATGCGGTCATCCTGCATCAGTGCGACCACCGAAACCGACTTTGGCGGGCTAATCGTGAAGTCATAAAACACCCGCCGATTGGCGACAGTTTTGCCCGCTTCTCGCCGCTTTGAATTCTTCCGCTGGGTCAATTTTTGACCCGTGACCGGATTCAGCCCCTCGCACAACGCCAGGAATTCTTTCTCACCAACCCGACCCTTTAGACCCAGTTTTTCGGCAGCTTCGCCAAACCATTCACCCGTCACCTTCTGACCCTCGGCATAGTAATCGCCCACGCTCAAATGCTCGCGGAAGTATTCCCGCGCATGACGCAAATTCAACTGTGCTTTGGGACTCAGCATGGTAAAAATGGCCGACTTCGCGGATTCACTTATGAAAACGCAGTCGCGTTTTTTTGATGCAGGACGCCCTTCCCCTTACGTTGAAACGTAAGGTTCACCGTTGCATAAGTGGCGTTCGTCATCACCCATGCTGGGCCGTCAACCTGCGCCTCCATACCGGCTGGCAACCATCGGCTTTTCGGCTTGGCGCGGTGGCGCAGTTGCGCCGGATTCCGACCACCACGACAACGCGCCGCGCTTCGCTTATTCGGCGCGCCCTCGTGTCATCGGCGGTTACATGAGGCACCCACGGGAAGACTTGGGCAGGCGTCACGTCGCCGCCTTTCGCCTCCGCTGGCCGGCACGCAGGCTGGCCGCTCCGGCTCCGGCCCGCGCCGTGCCGCCAATCTCAGCCCAAGACTCCCCGTGGGCCTATTGCTGTGCCAAATTGGCCTTTCCCGACAACGCGCGAAGATTCTCCTATTCGTCGAATGACTGCCTGCCCTCTGTCGCCCATTTTATCACGCCGGGCAAGGTAGTGCTCCTTCGTCGCCTCCACCACGCGCAACCGGTCAGTCGCCCGGTTGCGCTTTGCCTCGGCGTGACTGCGGGGCGCGAGATCGGGCCGCATGGACGACTCGGCGCATTGCCGGAGCCAGGGCGGACGCGATTTCGCGAAAACCATGAAAGTCTATGAAGCAAGTATCCACTATACGCTCGTGCGTTCCGGTCACCAGGTGGCCTTGAACACGCCAGCGGAGATTGTCGAATATATGCTAGGCGCCTTTGACGACTCGCCTTTGCAGGAAAGCTTCTACGTAGTGTGCCTCAATCGAAAGTATCGGCCTCTTTGCCGAAACCGGATTACGATGGGAACAGCGACGGCCACTTTGGCCCACCCACGCGAAGTATTTAGAATCGCGGTACTGGCATCGGCCACGGCCATCGTGTGTATCCACAACCATCCCAGCGGCGACCCCTCGCCGAGCGCGGCGGACATTGCCGTAACCCGGCAGCTACACGAAGCCGCCAACATAATAGAGATTGAACTGTTAGACCACGTCATTATCGGAAACCAGGAAGATGACCCAAATGGTCGGGGCTACTTCAGCTTCCGCGAGGCCGGGAGGTTGTAGGGCGGATGGCCCGCAACGACCCGGCCAATATGCAGTAATCGTCATTTGGCATTTCGCCAATTTCGTTTGCCCAGGAGGCCTTGCTTCGTTTCAATTCGGCAAAGTCGAAGAAATAGCTATCCGCACCGTTAATGGCTCCAAATCCCGCCAATTCGTTGAGCCATGCATATTCTTCGTATTCCACGGAAGCAAAACATAGGCACCGTAGCCGGATTATTTTCCGACCTCGGGCAATATGCTCCTCGGTGTGCCATTCAAATACCTAGCGATTTAGATGAATATCGGCTCTGCGGAAAGGGCGATTTTCTTCAATTTCTATTCACTTGGGCTACATGGTGCCCAGAGGCTCCCGTCGTAACCCACATTCCTCCAGAAACTTCAAATTCTTCAGCCCTAATTCAGCTGAGAAAGCTTTTTAGCGAAGAACATGGCTTTTTACTCGGCCTTCTCGCTAGGCGATTTGGCCTATCTCCACAAAGGCGATTTCTTGACACTCGCCTAAATGACCTGTCACCCGAAGTTGTTGAGGATGCATTCTTATCCAGTAGAATTTTTGAACTCAATCAGCCGATTTCTAAAGGAACTCGAACATTCTTAGCCATCGACAATTTAATGGACCAGGATGGCAGCGTACTGAATCCCTACGCAAAGGTATATATTCGGCGCAATCCCAACTATTTGACAATGAAGGAGGCATTTAAGACGCTTCTAGAGACGACATTTGCACGGTTGCCAAAGCGCGTTGCTAAACTTGCCCGCGCCAGCCTTAATCTCCACGCAAATTTCCTGGAGCAAGTTTCTCAATTTACATACGAAATTTTCGAAAACGCTGACCGCTGGGGCGCCTATCCATACGAAAAGTCCATACGAGGAATCTTAGCTCATTTCCATTTTCGTGAATCAATTGGCGAAAGACCGTTCCACGTTCAGGTCGGTACAGACAATCCCTTGTCATTGTATTTGCGGCATTTTTGTAATGAAGAAGGCTATGAAAGGACCGCATTCTTAGAACTTACAATTTTTGATAATGGACCGACACTTGCAACCCATTATCTCGGCAAAGAACCAAAACCTTTGAGGGCGGAATATAAGGCAACGACAGATTGCCTCCTCTTGGCGAGCGGACGGAGCGCAAAATCCTCGGAAGGCAAGGGCCTCTATGAAACGATGAAGCTCCTCAACGCCAGTCACGGATTTTTACGCTATCGAGCAAAACGGCTTAATTTATACCGCGATTTTATAGCCAATCCACTAAATCTCGAAGAACTGGCCCTATTGGAAAATGAAGAATTGGCGAAGAGACAGACGGGAATGCGAAAACACTTATTCTTGAATGATTGGCATTCTCGAAATACTCGCCCAAAGCCGCAGGCGAAAGCAGTTGGGACATTTTTTACATTTATTGTTCCTGTGGAGGACATTCTCAAATGAAAGCAGCTTTCAGTTTTGATTTTATTGCAACTCCGTCAAAGGCGCACCCACGACGCCATTCGGTATTCTTTTTTGGGAAAAACGGGTTGAGCCCTGCCGATTGCTATCTAGCAATTGACGCTCACTATTCACGGCATCCAATTTCTGATGACGTTACATTTATCAGTCTAGCGGGAAGTGAAGACATTTTGCGCAAGGCTCTTGCGGATTCTCGAATTTCCACGCGTATTAGGCAAACGAATGGAGGCGGAGGACGACGTCGGCGTATTTTAGTCGTTCGCTTTGACGGAACAATTTCCGAACTGATCGGCCAATCCTACGGACATGAGGTTTTAGCTGACAATGAATTCTGTGAAACCATAAAACACAACAGCGCAGATTTTATCTTCCGCGAGCATCATGGGATGCTAGAAGCTTCCGAATCGCATCATTATGTCAAGCCATCGCTTAAACATACAAACCGTTTTATGCGGAGCGGCACAGTTCTTATAAACGGCGTAGAAATTGATTTGCTTGCCGTGTGGCTCCTTCCATTCCTCGCCAAAAATGTTAGGCATATTTACACCGACAGTTCAACAATCAACTCGGTTGCATATGCACTGGTGCTTCTTAGAAATCGTTTGGCTCCAGACGCTGAACGCATTTACCCTACTATTCAGAGTTTCGAATCATACAAAGGGTTGAACGAGAATACCTTTCCCGATAAAGACGGATCACTCGTATTGATCTCTGCTTCCAGCGGCGGAGGGATGTTGCAGGACATTGTCAATAAATACCGAATAGATTCGAATCGCCTTTGTACACTTTACTATCTGGGTGAGGAATTGCCGTGCGGCAAGATTCTTTGTAATCTCACTCGGACAAAGAGCAATTTGAACGGATTTTTACCCGCAGTTTTGACGAAGAGTGGCGACAGAGGCCAGTTTCCAGTTCACTCCTTACCCGTTCACATCTTGGCAGAAGCGTTTCTTCCAGAGAACCCGGTCGTGGAGGCAGTTCAAGTGACGACAGACGACATTCCCGAATGGTGGAATTCTTTTAAGCATTCTTTTATTGGGCGTCGTTTAATTCGCTGCTATTCGCCTGACCCGCTCGAAATTGACATGACCAGCCCGCCAAGGCATCCGGTGGCAATTGATTTGTCCGAGGCCCTTCGCGCCGACACTCAATTTACCTCCAAAATCAATCGAATCCTAAGAACTTCGGTTCCAGTGACGTTAAAAACGGTCATTTCATTTGAGGATTCCGGCTCCAAATCGATCGTTCGCAAATTAAAGAAACTGGTCGAAACACAACGAGGACACAGCCAGAACATTCAACAGGTTTTTGCAGGAAAATACGCAGGCCAAAATGGTGTCGGATTTGAAGTTGATGCAGATGCGCAGGCGAGTTGTTGCGTTATCTGTTCAGCCCTCACCGATGACACCCGCCTTCTCGACATTACGCAAATACTTCGTCACTGCCAAAAGAATCACGCAATTAGTTTCGTCGTCGGCTTGGTAGTATCGCCATCAAGCAAGGATTTTCGGGAATTTAAGAACAATATTTGCTATTCTCAGTCAGGAGTGCCATATCCGCTGCACATTGCAGAGACAATCGAACTTCCGCGTGTTTTCCGAGGGGAATTGACCTCCTGGGATGAGGAATTAAGATTTTGGGTAGAGCAACTAAAGGCGATAAAACGCCAGAAGCCACTGAAGTCCGTACGGAAGAAAGTTGAATCACGTATAGCGCAATTACAATCTCCAGATGGCGGGCCAGGATTCATAGATAATGCTTTTCTCACAGGTGGTCATTTACGACCCTTATCTCTGCGGCCAAATTCAGTTTTTACGGAAGGACTGGCCTCTAACCTTTGCTTCAGTCAGGCGGATATATTCTTGGCCGCTACGGCTGTGCTTCACAATTTGCGAACGCATAAGGATGGAGCAGGCCGATTAGAGCAACATCCCCATAAGCGTACGGTGATCTCCCCGAGGCTTTTTTATCGTTTTAGTGACGGGATTATACAGGCAGCATTTCTCAGGGCAGCGACCGGGAGCGAACTTAACTTTCGGATGGACAGAAGCATGAGCAAACTTATGGGTGACGTACTGATTGCGATATTCCAGAAGCCAGAGAGCCCGCGAGCAGAGGCACTGATTGAAATGCTGTACGCAATCGCACTTGGAAAATTGCGATTACTTTGTGAGGACTTGACGGCGTTTCTCGATTGTATTGAGCCGCAGCTCGTAAAAAAGACTAAGTTTGAACTTGAAAAGTTCATTTGCTCCGTTATCCGCGAGAAATATCTGGGGCCTTCACCGCAAGGTACGTGAATTTTCATCAACCACCACCCTCGCGCCTCAATTGTATCGCCGCCGTCAAGGTCCGCTTCGCTCTCCACCTTGACTGCGGCGGGAAAAGGCGCGGTTAAGGAGGGTTGGTGGAGAAATCGTTGGTTGTCTATGCACGGCACGCCCCTTTTTTGCTTACCCGTGTTCCGGTGGGATTCGAGTAGCGGGCCTTGCCTTTGCTTTCGGGCAATCTGACCGGGCGGCCGGCACGCATGTCGCGACGGATACCATGCCGAATACAGAACCTGCGCACCTCCCTGGCCGATACCTTAAAACCCACCGAAGCGACGTGACCGCAGAGGTCGCGAATCCGATACGAGGGGGCGGGATGGCGCAGCATGTAAAACAAGGCGTGTATTTTCCAGCGGTCGGTAGGACCGAGCATGGCACGGCGATTGGCTCGATTCTCATAACCGTTGAGAAAGGCCAGTGCCCTTTCGAGATGTATGAGCAGACGACGACGACCTGACGGGAAGACTAAATCAAGAAATTCAAGTCCTGCCCATCTAAGGAGGGGCGTCGCCTTTCCGTTTTTTCGCCAATTTTGGGCGAGGAGGAAGACGCCGAGGTCAATTGTACCTGCTTGGAAATGCCGAATTAGCCGCATGACTTCATCCCACTTGAGACCGCCGTAGAGCCCAGCGGGCATAAGCTCGCGCAAGTGCTGACGTTCTTCCAACCAGGATTCGGCGTCACCGGTTAGTTCGATAAATCTGCGAATGGGCGCCGCAGTAGGATTGCCCACAACTTTGGCGAGATAGGCTCTGGCCTTGGCATCCTTGCCAAAATCTTCCCACAGCCAGTGCCGCAGCTCCGGTGATTCCCGGCAAAGCTGGACTAGCATTGCCAGCGTGGCAGATTCATTGGTGCTTTCCGCCAGTCGGCGCAAAAGCAATTCGTCACCTTTCGAGCGATTCACGATGGCTTTCATCAATGGCAAGTTTAGCACCGGCAGTCTGCCTTTACTTGGATGATTCAGCTTTTTTTCGGGACGATTGCGCTGGGGCGGTCTCGAATAGACGACGAAGCTGGTCATACAAAGGCCGCAGGTCGCGACGCCAGAACTCCCATTGTTCAGCTGTCGCATACTTGGCGTCTAAGCAGGGACGAAGCTCTTCGAGTAGCTTGCCCGCCAGGAGAATACGCGCTGGCAGCGGTTTTGACTTCGCGGCTTCCAGCCGGGACTTGGGTTCCGTCGGGATTTCCAGCCGGAAATAAATCTGCCGCAGGCTCAGACCTTGCAAGGCCGAAACGTCCTCAAAGGATTGGGCCAGGCGCATGTAATTCTGGGCCGTGCGGATCGAGCCGTGAAAACGCTGCTCGACCCAAAGCTGCCATGCACCCCGGCCCATGGCCCGGCGCACGCGCTCCTTTTCCTCCACGAGCAGGCGGCCCGCCTGCCAGGCCGCCGCCAGCGCTCCGAGCAGTGATTGCTTGGATTCGGCGGCGAGCCGCACGACTTCATCATGAAGCCGGTTGATCTCGCCTTCGGCGCTGGCAGCGGTGATGGGTGCGGCATTCATGGCTTGAAGCCGGTGGCCCGGCGAAAGCTCCGCACGAGGTTATAGACGTGTTGTTTGGTCCGCCCCGACGATTGGCCGATCTGTTCGAGGGTTGCCCCGTCGATTAAATCAGGCCGCACGCAGAACAGCACGACAGTCGCCCGCAGGCCGCGATCTTCGAGGCTCGGGACGCTGGAAACCCAGATCAGCAGTTGCGCCATCGCCTCGACGGTGATTTCGCGGGCCTGTTGCTCCGGGCTGGTTGGTTCAGTGAAGAACGAATCATCATTGGTGTTTTTCATAGGTGGAACTTGGTTACGTGGGCATTTTAGCTCGAACCACACCTTAAAAATACGTCCACAGCTCCACAGGTGGGCGGTTGTCCTAATTAGAAAAACGCAGCACTGTTGCGTTTTTCTCCCCACCCGGAAAACAAGACGCCGCGCTGGCAGAACCAGCGCGGCGTCATTTGCGAGGAGTGGGGCGAATTTTTCACCCGCGCGGCGGCACCTTCAATTTGGTGCGAATATGCACGCCGACCTCAGTGGCATCGTAATAGATGAAATGCCCGACCTTGTGAAACGGGATGCGCCGAAGCCTTGTCCACTCCCGGAGAGTGCGGATAGATGGTTCATTGCCCGTCGGGAAGATGCCGCAGAGACGAAGCCCAACGACATCGGTGAGTTGGTTCGTGAAAACAGGGGATGTGAGTTGCGTATTCATACCCTTGCCCGGAGGTCAACCGCTTCTAAACCGCTATCGGGAATGCAATCGTATTTTCGCCACTCTGCGGCACGATGCCGAAGAATTGCTCAGCCTCTTCCTTGCTCTTTAGGTCGAGGTAGTGCTTGCGGATGATGCTTTCAGAATTCCCCGCTTGCAGTGCTGCTTCTCCCATTGAGCGGAATTTTGCCACGAACATCGAAATGAACGTGTGTCGAAGGACATCATGCGAGAGGCCGAACGCATCAAACACCTTGGCCCGCATCTTTGGCATGTTCGTCGGGATGATGGGGAATTTATCCAGCGGGTAAGCCCGCAACCATACGGCCAGATTCGGCTGAATCGTGACCAGGCGTTTCATGCGCACTTTGGAAACTTCCGGTTCAATATGAATCGTGCCCGTGTCGAGCCGCACATGCTCAGGCCGGAGTTTTTTGATCTCTCCAAACTTCACATTCGGACGAATCCCGGCAAAGAGGCAGAGGGCGAAGTAAGGCACCAGCGCCCCGCCCTTGAATAATTCCACATGCGCCATCAGCTTGCCCGCCTGTTCCGCTGTAATCGTGACCGCCGACCCGCGCCGATGGTTGATGCGATGATGCGGCGTTTTTTCAACCGGGTTGGCCGTTACCCAATCCTTCTGAAACGCGAACTTAAAGAAGGTCGAGAGAAAGCCGCGCCGATTGTTGTAGGTTTTCAAACAGGGCGAACCGCGTTCCAAGTAGGGCAAAAGCGCGGCAGCGGAGAATTGCGCCATTGTGTGTGTTGGAAACCATTTCTTGAATTTCGCCAGTTCCCATTTGATTGTCCGGCAATGAAGGTCGGACACCAGTGACCTCGCGCACTCTGCGCGTTTGGCCGTAAGGTATTGAGTCATGGCCTCATCCAACGACACATCCCGTTCCGGCGGGCGGTAATTGGCGAGCGCATAGTCGAGATAGCAGGCCAGGGATCGCGGCTGTCCGAGGAGGCGTTGATAACTCGCCTCAGCCTCGCGCAACTGTGCATCGCTAAGAAACGTGGTTACGGCACGCAAGCCGGACGCGGCTTGCAATTCCTTCACTTCCAACGCGGCCTTTTCGGCGGCGGCTTCTTCGCGGGTTTTGAAGTTCTTGCGGATGCGAATTCCGTGCAGAAAGCCGGAAACCCGCCACGAACTAACCCCGTTCCGATTCTCATACCGGGTGACGACGAAGTTTGTGTTTTTCATACTTAGGTTGCCACGTCAACTGGCAACCTAACTTCGCGGAAAACTTAACCCCTTGCTTATCAGGGGCTTAAATGGTGGGAGAGCAGGGACTCGAACCCTGGACCTCCTGCGTGTGAAGCAGGCGCTCTAACCAACTGAGCTACTCCCCCATTCGAGCGAGCGGTTAAAATGCGCAACCCCGGCCCCGCCGTCAACGCGGAAAGGGAACCGGTGCGGCCTCAGTTTAAATAGGTGGAACGCGCGCCCCGCGCGCGTCTACCCAAGAAGTGAAAGCGTGCGCGGAGTGCTCGCTCCACCCAAAATGAGACAGCGCCAGGGAACCGTCAACCGCTGGCGCTGGCGCGCGCACCACCGGGAGAATGCCATGTTATGTCGGTCTTGCTCATACCAACTGAGCGTCGCGGTGAGGGCACCGCGCCCCACCCTAAGCAGACCGTGGCCGTGAACCGGTCTTGCTACGAACCAGTCTTGCCACGAACTGATCCGTGCCTGCCTTCGCCGGTAGGGCGCGCTGCCCTCAGCGCGCCGACTGGAACTCGCAAACTACGCCCGCGCCGGGCGCAACCCGGCCGCACCGCCGGCCGCTTTCCTGGCCGCGTTGTCTGCGCCGACCGCCGCCGCGGCGTGCGCGAGCACTTCTTCGAGCGTTTCCAAATATTTGACGAAACGTTTCCGTCCGCTGGGCGTGAAACTCACGGTCGTGCGCGGGCGCCCGCTGCCGGTTTCCCGGCGTTGCGCAATCAGGTTCTCGTCCTCGAGCGCCTTGAGATGGCGGTTCAGGTTGCCGTCGGTCAGATCGCACTGTTCCTTGAGTTCGCTAAACGTCACGCCGTCCACCGCCGCGGCCAGAGCCGAGGCAATGGCGAGCCGGTTGGGTTCGTGAAAGACGCGCTGCAACGCGGCGAAAGGATTGTCGGCGGAAGTGGACATGAGGAATCCTGCGGGCTCAAAAGTTGGCTTCATCGCCCCCCGTGGGCGGCGCCGCGGGCAGGCCGAAGAAGGTCCGCAGGCTGGGCATGGGCTTTTCGTCGAAATGCAAAATAAGTCCGCCAAAAAATTCACCAACGAAAAACACGCCGCCCATCACCAGCGAGTCTTGCAGGAACGAAAGCGTTGGCCACAGCAGCAGGCATGCCGCGCCAAAGGCGATGTAATACATGCCCACCCAGGGCAACCCCCGCGGCAACACCTGGCGCGAGGGGAAATTCGTCAGGCCGAACACGACCATCCACAGACCGAAAAGCAAATTGTATTGCTGCCGGTCCACCAGCGCGAGGGTGAGCACTCCGCCGACCAGCAAACTTGGCACCACTTCAAGCGCGGGCCAGAGACGGCGCGGGTCGCGGCCGACTTCGGGGTCGTGCCAGAACCAGTACACCAGCGCGCCGTAATTGAGCGCCAGTCCAAGCGCAAAGACCACCGCCCACGTCAGCAGATGCGCCTCCACCGTCGGCGGCACGAGCGGCGAATCCAGCAGCAACGCCGCCCCCAGCGCCACACAACCCGAAAGCGCCCGCGCGCGGCCGGAGTAACCCTTGAAGCGCTGCTTTTCCAGAATCGCCTGTTGCAACTGGCGCACCTGGCGCAGGGCTTCGTGCAGGGGTGTCTTCATAAAACGGCGGAAGTCATTGTCTAGCTGGAAATAGGCTCAGGCGCAAGCGCGCAACCGCCGTCCGGCCGCACCCGGCGGCAGGGCCAGCGCATGGAGGCAAAGCTCCTGGGCATCGAGCAGATAGACGCGCTCGCAGCCCGCGGCTGGCTCGTCGTAGTGGAAATTAAAATACAAAACCGGCCCGACCACACTCGGCGCGCCGAGACAGCGCAAGACCGCCGCAAGCGCCGCCGCATCGCCCATACCGCCGGCCTGCAATAGCTCGCGACCCCGGCCCACGGCCGGAAACCCGCGCACCCAGCAGCCACCCCGCAGTTCGCGAAACACCGATCCGGCCCCGGCCAGCAAGCCCATCCCGACCCATGCCAGTGGCAAACTCCGCGGCCCCTCCGCTGTCAAAATGCGCGCCCCCAGCAACCGTTCGCCGCGCAGCCCCGCCAGAAAATTTTCGCGGGCCACTGGTGTCGGGGCAAAGAGAACCTCCAGCGGACGCAGCAGCGCGGCGGGGAAAGCCAAGCCGTCGAACCTGGCTGTCGAAGCCTGCGCAAACCGCACGTCCTCTCCGGCAGCGGGAAACATGGCCTGGGCGAAACTGGGCTGGGAGGCTACGTAAACGGGGTGCATGGCGCTATACTTTGCATAACAAAGCTTGACTGTCAAGCCCCGCTTTTCCCGTCTTGATTTCTTTTGCTTTCCGCGCCCGCCTCGTTGCGCTACACTCCTTGCTGCACCTGGCTCGCCGCCCTCGCTGCACTGCCTACCCGCCGCCTCGCCACCGTCGCCTGCAGGCTTTTCGCCGCCGACTTCATTTATATTTTCCTTTTTCCTTTTGCATCCCCCTCTCCCCATGTCCGTCCTGCGCATGAATTCCCCCCTCGGCAAGGCGCTGCTCGCGGCCATTCGCGGCGGCGACTACGCCCATCCCGGCGAGGAGGAAGCCATTGAAATGGTTTGGGCCGGACTGCCCCATGCGCCCGAGCAGGCCGTCCTCGACGCCGGCTGCGGGCGCGCCGGCACGGCGGCCTATGTGCAACGCCACGGCTGGGGCCAGGTCACCGGTTTTGACATCGACGTGCAATCGATTGCGACCGCCCAAATCACCTACCCCGAATTGCGGCTCGTCGCCAGCGATGTGCTGGCCGTGCCGTTGAAACTCGCGCACCAGCAACCCGCCGGCTTCGACGTTGTTTATCTCTTCACCTCTTTTTACGCCTTTCCGGACCAGCCCACCTCCCTGCGCGCTCTCCGTGCGCTGGCCCGCCGCGGCGCGCGTTTTGCTCTGTTTGATTACACGGATGCCGACGGGCATTTTCGCGACTCCCCGCCCGGCTCCACGCGTTTTCACTACTGGAAACCCGTGGAACCGCCCAAATTGAAGGCCGACCTCGGCGGCGCCGACTGGCGCCTCGATTCCGCGCACGACCTCACGCCGGATTTCAAACGCTGGTACAAGGCCTTCTTGAAAAAAATCGCCACGCGCCGCAAGGTTCTCGAAAAGGAGTTCACGCCGGAACTGGTGGATTATGTGGAGGAATATTACACCGACCTGCTCGGGACGATCGAGGCCGGCCATCTCGGCGGCACGCTGGCGTATGCGACGGCGGTCTGATTTTGCGGCACATGAAAGAAAAATTCCGCTGCCCCTGGAGCCTCGGCTTCGCGCAATACACCCGTTACCACGACGAGGAATGGGGCGTGCCCGTGCACGATGACCGCCGGCATTTCGAATTCCTCCTCCTCGAAGGCGCGCAGGCGGGCTTGAGCTGGGCGATTATTCTGCGGAAGCGCGACGGCTACCGCAAAGCGTTTGCCGATTTCGATCCGCAAAAAGTGGCGCGTTTCACGGACGCCAGACTCGCCAAACTCTTGCTCGACCCCGGCATCGTGCGCAACCGGCTCAAGGTGCAGGCTGCCGTCAGCAATGCGCGCCTTTTTCTCGATGTGCAAAAGGAATTTGGCACGTTTGATAAATACATCTGGGGTTTCGTGGGTGGCCGTCCCATCGTCAACCGCTGGAAGGAATTAAAACAAATTCCGCCGACCTCCAAGGAGTCGGACGCCCTCAGCGCGGACCTCAAGCGCCGCGGCTTCAAATTCGTCGGCAGCACGGTGATGTATGCGCATCTGCAAGCCTGCGGCCTCATCAATGACCATCTCGTGAGTTGTTTCCGGCACGGGGAAGTTCAAGGGAGGAAAAAAGATTGAACCACAGAGGCACGGAGAACACAGAGAAAGGCCGAAGATTTTTAACCACGAAGGATATGAAGCGCACGAAGGAGAAATGACTCAAGGTCCAGCGAAGGATTTTTGCCGTCACTTCACATTCGTTTTCTTCGCGCACTTCGTGCTCTTCGCGGTTGAGATTTTTCCCCTCCACTTCCTCACCGCGGGCGCTCCAGGAAACCTACCTTGCGGTACACCTTGGACAACATCTTATAGGCGGTCTTTTGCGCGGCGTCGTCGCCGGTGCGGATGACTTGCAGCAGATAGTCCTTGTTGCCCATCAGTTCCGCATATTTTTTCTGCACGGGTTCGAGCGCGGCGATCACCGCATCGGCCACCGCGGCTTTGAACGCCCCGTAACCCTGCCCGGCGAATTCCGCCTCGAGCGCCGGCACCGCGCGGCCCGTGACTGCACTGAAAATATTGAGCAGGTTGACGATCCCCGGCTTGTCGTCGCGGGCCGCGACCTCGCTGCCGGAATCCGTCACCGCCGACATGATTTTTTTCTTCAACACCGCCGGCGGATCGAGCAGATAAAGCGTGCCCGCCGGATCCTCGTCTGACTTCGACATCTTTTTTTCCGGATTCGACAATGAGGCGATGCGCGCGCCGGTCTTGGGAATGTACGGCGCGGGCACCTTGAAGGTCGGCGAATAAACGCGGTTGAATTTTTCCGCCAAATCGCGCGTGAGTTCGAGATGCTGCTTCTGGTCCTCACCCACGGGCACGGCGTCGGCATTGTAGAGCAGGATGTCCGCCGCCATGAGCACGGGGTAAAACAGCAGGCCGCCGCCGATGCTCTCCTGCTTCGCGGACTTGTCCTTGAATTGCGTCATGCGCTCGAGCTGGCCCAGCGGGCAAATGCAGCCCAACACCCAGGCCAGTTCGGCGTGGCCGACAATGTGCGACTGGATGAAAATGCTGACCTTGGCCGGGTCGAGGCCGCAAGCGAGGTACCAAGCCACCAATTCCAGCGAGGCCGCGCGCACTTTCGCCGGTTCGTAAGCGGCGGTGATGGCGTGCATGTCCACCACGCCAAAATAACACTCGAAACCCTCCTGCATCCGGCTCCAATTCAGCACCGCGCCCAGATAATTACCCAAGTGGAGCGCCCCGGTGGGCTGGGCGCAGGTCAGGAGCACCGGCCGGGCAGAGGCGGCGGGAACATCGGACGGCGGAAGTGCGGCAGCCATGGGAACGGAGAAACCACCTTATCGGGTGGCTGACATTGAACTCAAAAAGGCATCTCGCACCGGCGCACAGGCGCGCCCGGGTGACCCTGGGGCCTAAGCGCCCGCGGGAATGGCGGCCTTGCGGGCCTGTTCGGCCAGCTTGAAGGCGCGCGCCGCCACCCGGCGGCGGCGGTCCGCCAGCGCGCGCTGGCGGTGCGGATTCAACTTGGCGCCGGCGCGCTTCGCGTGCGGCGTGCGGCGGGCTTTCTTAAAACTCTGGATGCGACCACTCATGGTGTAAAGGAAGGGTTGGAACGCGCCACATTGCCGGGCCGCCCGCCCGCGCGCAATGTAAATCCGTCGCCCGCCCGCCGGTTCCCGGCTTGACAGCCCAAGCGGCACTGAATTTGCTCCATTCCCGTCCCATGAGCCACGAATCCAGTCCCTCCGACCAGGACAACCGCAAATTGATGAGCCCGACCGCGCACGTCATCGCCGTGCTGCTGACGGTGGTCTTTTTCATCTTCATGATGCAGGTCGCCCATAACCACGCGCCGGATGTGCCGGCCAACTGGAAATGGTACATCTCGGCCTTTACGTCGTCCTGCCTGAGCGGCGTTTTCTGGATGGCGTACGTCGGTTTTTACGTGACGTTGGTGGACCAGATGCGCCAGAACGCCAAGAGCTAGGCCAGCGAAAAGACGGTGCCCCGGCCAAGCCGGTCGCGGCGAGGAAATTAATCCGAGGCTTTGTTTAGGCCACTGGTAACGGGCAGCCGAGGGATGCGCCCAAGGCGCGCAAAAGTTCGGCTTCCTCGGGCTCGACCACGTTGTCGTGCTGCGCGACATTGGCCGCCGCCATCAACACCTGCTTTTTCAGCCAGAACGGCGCGGGCTCCAAGGCCGTGCACGCCGCCGCCACGCGGTCCAGCGCCCCATCAGTTGCGGGCGCAAGCGTGAGTTGCCCGCCAAGCGACGGCAGGGCTGAAAGACCGAGTTTGAACGCCGCGGTGGCTGCCTCCGCATCCTTCGCGCCCAAATGGGCGAATTCAGAAAGCAGCGTGGCGATCGCCGGCGCGTAGTTCTCCGCATCGGGCGGGCCAAGCCGTGGCGGCTTCGGGTCGAGGCGGCACTCCGCGACGCGCAGCAGGGCAAATTCGTAAAGCGTTTCCTCGTGGTCAAAATCCACCAGTTCCTGCAAGCGCTGCCGCAAGCTCGCGCGCTCCGGAGGCGAAATCTGCGCCAGGCCGGCAAGGGCCAGCTCGAGCAAAAGCAACCGGCGGCCGCGGGGCACGGCCCGCACCGGCGCCGCCAGTTGCGCGGTCAAATCCACGGCGGGCTCGCTGGCGCCGCGCAAATGTTCCAGTTGCGCCTCAGCCTTGGCCGGATCCTCATCCAGGGCCAGCGCCAAGGCTACGGCCCGGCAACCGCGCGGTGCCTGCAACGCCTCCACCACCGGGGTCGGCAACTGGTTGCGCCAGGCGCGGACATTCGCCAGCGAATCGGCTCCGACTTGCGCGGCGCTGGCCATCACGGACGCCAGGCGCACGACGGACGGCAAAGGCGGTGGTCCACCCTTCGGCAAAACGCCAGCGCGCGAACCCACCGCGCCCGCGGCTAGTGCGTCCGACTCGTCCTTAGGCTCAATAAACTTTCCGTCCCAGCCGGGCTCCAGCGCGAGAATGCGCTCGGGCAACGGCGGATGCGTGGCGAAAATCGAATTCAGCGCCGGCGCAAAAAACAAGTGGGCGGTTTCCTCGACATGCGCGTGGTGGATTTGCGAGCCCGCTTCAAGCCCGCCGATTTTCTTCAGCGCGCCCGCCAAGCCATCCGGATTGCGCGTGAACTGCACCGCCGAGGCATCAGCCAGGCATTCGCGCTGGCGCGACACCGCCGCTTGAATCAATCGTCCGAACAGTACGCCGAGCCAGCCGAGCACCAGCAGCGCGAGACCGAGGGCGAGCAAAGCTCCGCGCCCGTCGCCTTTGTCATTGCTGGACCGCGAGCGAAAATTGCCCGGCCCCGACGTGGCATAAAGCAACTCGCGCCCAATAATCGTCAGCACCATCAGCCCAAAAACTGCGCCGATAAGCTGGAGGTTGAGGCGCATGTCGCCATTGAGAATGTGGCTGAATTCGTGGCCGATGACGCCCTGCAATTCGTCGCGCGTCAGATATTTCAGGCTGCCGCGCGTGACGATGACGGCGGCATTCTCAGGGCGAAAACCCGCGGCGCAGGCGTTGATGGCGTCCTCCTCGATAATATAAACCGCCGGCACGGGCACGCCCGCAGCCAACGCCATTTCTTCGATGATATTCAACAACCGCCGCTCGCCCAAGTCCTTCGTTTCGCGCGCGACGGGTACCGCGCCGAGGCTGTCCGCCACCGCGCCACCGCCTCCGTGGAGTTGCGCGACTTTCACCGCGCAGGCGCCGCCGACCACCGCGAGCGTCGCCAGCGAAACGAGGGAAAATACGCCGGGCCGCCACCAGAGTTCCGTCGGCACCGGACTCTCGACTCCCCCATAGCGAGAATCAGAATATGGCGTGCGTGCGTGGGCCCGGGCGCCGACAAAACCGAAGCCCACCATGACGACCGCGTACAGGGCCACGATGAGCCCGGCCACCCCCAGCACAAAATAAAGCACGAGCAGCCGGGTGCGCCCGCGAGCACGATCCTGGGCGGCGAAAAAGTCCATGGGCTCAGGTGAACTTCACCTGCGGGGCCTCGCGCTCCTGCGCGTTCTGAATTTCAAACAATTCCGCCGGCACAAAGCCGAAGAGGTTCGCGACGATCACGCCGGGGAATTGCTCGCGCGACGTGTTGTACTGCATCACGGAATCGTTGTACGCCTGGCGGGCGAAGGAAACCTTGTTCTCCGTCGAGGTCAGCTCCTCGGTCAGTTGCATCATGTTCTGGTTCGCCTTCAAATCGGGATAGGATTCGACGACCGCCATGAATCGCGTCATCGCGCCGGCCAGTTGCGTTTCCGCTCCGGCGAGGGATTTCACTGCGCCGGCGGCCGCAGGATCGGCGGCGGCCTTTTGCCCGGCCACCACCGCCGCGCCGCGCGCGGCCACCACGGCCTCGAGCGTCTCGCGCTCGTGTTTCATATAGCCCTTCGCGGTTTCGACCAGATTCGGAATCAAGTCGTACCGGCGCTTCAACTGCACGTCGATTTGCGCGAAGGCGTTTTTAAAGCGGTTGCGCAGGGCCACCAGGCCGTTGTAAGTGGCCACCGCGTAAAGCGCAGCCACCACGAGGACACCCAATAAAATCCAGCCAATCATAGTGGGCCAAATTTACGCCATGGCGCGGGTCTTGGCTAGTATAATGCGCGCCCCGGTTTATAGCTCGGTGTACTTGTCGCTGCGGCCCCGCGCCTTCTCCACCGGATATTTTTCCGCGTTGCGCTGCAACTTGGCCAGCACCGCCGTGGTCAGGTCCAGCCCCGTGACGTTGGCAAACTCCAACGCATAGATAATAACGTCGGCCAATTCCTCGGCGATGCGCTCGCGGCGGCCGGCCTCGGCGGCGCGGTCGTGCGACGCCGCCGACTCGGTCCACAAAAAATGCTCCGTCAATTCCGCGGCCTCGGCCGCGAGGGCCATGGCGAGATTCTTCGGGCTGTGAAACTGCTGCCAGTCGCGGGCGCGGGCGAATTCCAGCACCCGGTCCTTCAGGGCCTGGATGGGCGTGTCGGTGTCAGTCATGGCGGGAGCGCCATCTTCGCGGTCCTTCGTCCTTTTCGCAAAGCTGAAAATGCGCCGCTTGCCAGCGCGGCGGGAATCCATCATCGTGCGGTCATGCATCGATATTTCGTCCGTGGATTGTTTTGGGTGTCACTGTGCGCGTCCGTGTCCGCCCAAACCGCTCCGCCCGCCGCCTCCGTCAAAGGCGGTGGCAATATTTCCGTCAACTTGCAGCCGGCGCCCCCGCCGGAAGTGCGCACCCCGGAGCAATTGCAGGCGATTCTCGCGGCGTATGTCGGCACCTGGCGGGGTGATTATGCGATGCTCGCGCCGCGCGGCGGCACACTCACGCTGAACATCGAGGTGACCTATGCGATGGAGACCCGCCCCGACGGCCAGAAGGTGCTGAAACGCACCACCACGTATCAACGCGACGGCAAAACCATCAACGAAAGCGCCGTTTACAAAGTGGACAAAGGGCAAATTGTGGCGGTCTCCGACCGCGGCGAAAACTATTCGGCCCGCGTGCGCGGCGACAGCCTGGTCTGGTTCACCCTCGATCCAGGCCGCCAGAGCACGGACTATTGGATGGTGGAATCGCTCCAGCTTTCGCCCACGGGCACCCGCATTTCCATTCGCGGGTACGAGTGCCTGTCGAATTCGAAGCCGCCGCAGTTTGTGTACGAAACCGCCGATTTGCAACGCGTGCCGTAAAGGGAACTCAACTCCGCCGCGCTTCCACCAACGCGCGCACTTCCGCATACAACGCCGCCAGGTGCGGCACCGGCGCTCCGCCGGCCTGGGCCCGGCGCAGGGGCTCGCCCCAAATCGCCTCGACCTCGACTTCGCGCCCGCCTTGAAAATCAATCAGGCTCGACGGCTGGTACGGACCCATGGGCTGCGTGACTTCGATTTGCTTCTGCAAAAAGGCGTCGGGAATTTTCACCCCCTGGGTCGCGGCGCCCGCTTGCACGTCCCGCATGAGGGCCCGCACCCGCTCCAGCAATTCCGGGCGGCCCAGAATGACATCCGTCGTCACGCCCCCGGCGGCAATGGCGAGGCCGTTGAAGGGCACATTCCAGACCAACTTGCGCCAGAGCGCATTGGTGAGCGATTCCACCGCCTGGCAATCCACCCCGGCGCGCCGGAAAAGCGCCGCCAGGGCCCGGGTGCGTTCGCGGGCCGCACCGGTAAATTCGCCGAGGCGGATGCTGCCCGGAATATATTTTTCAATCACTCCGGGTCCGACGCGGTTGATGCACACGAAGGCCAGCCCGCCGAGCATCCGGGCCGCCCCGCAATACGCCGCGTGGAATTCGACGTTGCCCAGGCCGTTTTGCAAAGAGAGCACCATCGTCTTCGCACCCAGCAGCGGTTTGACCAGCGGAGGGAGCTCCGGATTCGCCGTGGCCTTCGCCGCGATGATGACGAGCTCGCAGGCCCCGACCGTTTCGGACCGCTTGTGCACCCGCTCCGGGTGATGCTGCCGCCACAAGCCCTCGTGGTCGGTGATTTTCCAGCCGCGCGCGCGGACGAGCGCCCAATCCGAACGCAATATAAAATGCACCTCTTCCCCGGCGCGGGCGAGGCGCGCCCCGTAGTATCCGCCCACCGCCCCCGCACCCACGATCGCGATTTTCATGGCGAATTTTAGAGTTTATAGCCCGATTTTCAAACCACGAATGCGTCGCGAAACGTCGAAAAATTATGCGTGCAGCGTGCGCGAAAGCCCTAGCGGCGGTCAAATCTAAGGCTTCGCCGGGGTGGCTGCCGCGGGCGCGGCCGGCGCAACCGGGAGCACGAGCACACGCACGGCGTGGTCCGCGCCGAGATATTCCTTGGCCAGCGCGCTGAGTTCCGCCGGCGTCATGGCGTCGTACGCCGTGGGCAGCGTGCGCGCCCACTCGAGCTGGCGCGGAAAAGCTTGCGAACCCGACAGCACGCGTGACAGCCAGTAGGTATTGTTGCGCCGGTATTCAACGAGCGACTTGCGCAGCGGAATGACCGCGCGGTCAAACTCGTCCTGGCTGACCCCGCCGGTGGCGATGCCCGCGCCAATTTCGCGCATCTTGTCCACTAGGCCGGCCGCCTGGTTGGGCGCAATCATGCAGAGCGCAAAGGTGTACCCGTATTGCGGAAACACGTCACTCGAACTGTTCGCGGCCTCGGGGCTGTAGGCTTCGCCCAACTCTTCGCGCACCTGCACCCGCAGGCGGTCGGCAAACACCTGGGCCAGCACATTCAACCGCCGGGCGCGTTCAATGTCCGTCATGTCCGCCGTGGGCCAATACACCGTCGACGTTGCCTTCGGAATGACACTCTCGGCGGTGAAGGTTTTCGACGTGCCTGCGGCGTCAGTCGGAAATTTCACTTTCAGCGCCGAGGCGTAATCGGGCCGTTTCTCCGCGCGCGTCGGGAGCGTGCCAAAAGTCGCGGCCAGCGCAGCCTCGGCTGCCGCCGGGTCGAAATCGCCGACGAGGGAAACCTCCATGTATTCATCTTTCAAGGCGGGCGCGAGCCAGGCGCGCACGCCATCGAGCGTCACGCTTTCCGCCTGCGCCTGCGTCGGAAAACCAAAGCGCGTATCGCCGCTGGCCAGGAAGCGGGCGACTTCGTTGTCGAGCACGGCTTCGACGTTTTGGCGCAGGTCGTTGAAGAATTCGGGAAATTCGCGCCGCGCGCGGTCCAGCGCCTCGGGCCGGTAGCCGGGGTCGGTTAGGTACGCGCGCAGCAAGTCGAGTTCGAGGCGCAAATCCCGTCCGTTGGTCAAACCCACGAAAGTGAAAAAGTCCTGGTCCACGCCAAAGCCCGTGCTCACGGTCTTGCCCGCGAGGATGCGCTGCAGTTCTTCGGCGCTGTGCTTGCCGAGGCCGCCTTCGGTAAAGACCGCGCCGGCCACGAACGGCAGACCCGGCTGGTCCGCCGGCATTTCCAGTTTGCCCCCGCCAAAGTCCACCTTCACGCGCACTTTGTCGGCCTCGAAATCCGTGTGCTTGAGGTTCACGCGCACGTTGTTGGCAAAACGTAATTGCACGATGCCAAGGTCCGGGAATTCCTTGCGCTCCACGACTTTACCGGGCTCACCCGTGGAGGTGTAACCAAATGCCGTCGAGCTTTCCGCCGCCGGTTTCTCCACCGCGACCGCGGCGCTTTTCTGGAACGCGGCGGCGAGGGTAGCGTCGGCGTCGGTAATTTCCTGGCTGCCGCTGACGAACAGGCGCACGCCCGAACGGCTCCATGCCGCGCGAAACGCCTCGAGCAACTGCGCCGCGGTCATCTTCTCCAACAGTGGACGCGTCCGCGCGAGGTCATCGTCCGGATGGGTGAAAATCTCGTTCTCGCCAAAGCTTTCGGCCAGGGCGTTGGCCAGCGCGCGGCTCTTGCGGGTGGGCGCGGCATGGGCGGCATCCACCAGCGCATTGAGCGAATTCGCGCGCGCTTCGTCCACTTCGGCCTCGGTAAAGCCATATTGCAGGGCGCGGCGAAGCTCCTGCTCGGTCACGTTGAGCGCGGCTTGCCATTTCGCGGGCTGGCAGACGGTTTCGATGCCGGACACATCCACCTTATCAAGAAAGGTGAAATCAAACGCGTCGCCCTTGGAAATCGGGGCATCGGGTTGGCGGGCGATGCGCTCGAGGCGGCGCGAAATGATGAACTCCGAGCAGTCGAGCAAAAGCTGGTTGGCGCGGCGGGCGGCGCTGTCCGGCCCGCGAGCGAAGGGCGAGATGGTGACGAGGGTAATTTCCGTGGCCGTGGCCTCGGGGTCGCGGTGGTATTTCGCGGCAAACCCGGGCGAACTATATTTCCCTAAATCGGGATCGGGAGCCGCGGCGCGCGCCGGCAGGCTCTCAAAGTACTTCTTGATCTGCGCCTCCAACTCGGCGGGTTTCACGTCACCCACGGCCACCAGCGTCAGACGGTCGGGCGTGTACCATTCCTGATAAAAACTCGCGAAACGGTCGCGCTGCGATTCCTTGATAATGGTCTCGTCGCCAATGGGATGGCGGCGGGCAATGAGGCCGTCCGGAAAATAAAAATTCCAGCTTGCGACGAAGGTGCGGTAGCCGACGTTGTCGCGGTCGCGCTTTTCCGAAAGGATGACGCCCCGCTCGCGGTCAATCTCAGCCTGGGACAGCAGCAAACCGCCCGCGTAGTCACGCATCAATTGCAGGCTGTCGTCAAAAAACTTCTCCGAGGTCTCGGGGACATCCAGCTCATAAACCGTCTCGTCGTAACTGGTGTGGGCGTTGGTGTCGCCGCCGAAGCCCATGCCCAGCCGCTGGAAATAGGTCACCAACTGACCCGCCGGAAAGTGATCGGAGCCGTTGAAGGCCATGTGTTCCAAAAAGTGCGCGAGACCCTGCTGGTTTTCGGCCTCCATGAGCGACCCGGCTTTGACGACCAAGCGCAGGCTCACGCGGCCGGGCGGCTCCTTGTTCGGCAAGATGACGTAGCGAAAACCGTTGGGTAATACGCCGAAAACCGCCGCCGGATCAGGCTTGAGGTCGCTGCCCGCCTGCGGCCAGGGACGCGGCGTGACCGTGGGCGGAGTCGAGACGGCGGCAAAGGCCGGGACTACAAACGGCAGGACTAAGGCGAGGGCCACGGTGAAGGCCGGGAGACGGGAACGTGAATTCATGCGCGGGATTGCGTTTTGGGGGAAATGCCGTTGCTTTACAGGTTTTCCACCGGCAGGGCAATCCTTCCCGGTAGGCCGTATTACGCAACTATGATCTGGGTGTACCGCATATTGTTCCTGCCGGCGGTGATTTGTTCCCTGCCTTATCACCTTTGGCGCATGTGGCGGCGCGGCGGCTACCGGCATGACTTTCACCACCGGTTCGGCCTGGTGGATCGTCCGCCCCCGAAAGCGCCCGGGGTCAAGCGCCTCTGGATCCAGGCGGTCAGCGTGGGCGAGGCGCAGGCGCTCGGCCCGTTGCTGGCCCGGCTGCGCGAACAACCCAACCTCGAAATCATCCTGACCACGACCACGAGCACGGCCTACCAAATCATTCGCGAAAAATACGCCCGTGACGTGCTCAAGGTCGGCATCTTCCCGCTCGATTTCTGGCCGTTCAGCCGGAGCGCGTGGCGGCGGCTCGAACCCGACCTCGCGGTGCTGATGGAAGGCGAGCTGTGGCCCGAACATCTCCATCAGGCCCGCGCACGAGGTGTGCCGGTGGCGCTGATTAATGCCCGCATGTCGAACCGCTCTTTTGAGCGCTACCAGCAAGCTTCCGGCGTCGCGCGGTGGATTCTGCGGCAGGTGCAGTTGGTGTTGTGCGCCACGCCGTCCGACCACGAACGCTTTGTTGCGCTCGGCGCTGACCCCGCGCACACCATTCTCACCGGCAGCCTCAAACTCGATGTGAAAGTCGGGCCGGCGTTGACTGCGGCGGAACGCGCGGCGTTGCGGGAAGAGTTGGGATTCGGAGTGGAGACCACTATTCAAGATTCAAAATTCAAAATTCAAAATCCGGCGGCCCAATCGCCAATGCCACTTAGGAATCCAGGTGATGCGTTGAAAGGCGAATCCACCGTTCAGGATTCTAAATTCCAACTTCCAACTTCAAACTTCTCCTCCCCGCTTCCTGCTCACGGTTCCCCGCTTCCCCTCGTTCTCCTCGGCTCCTCGACCTGGCCGGGGGAAGAAGCGGTTTTGCTCGAGGCCCTTAATGAAGCGCTCGCCGCCGGGCTCGATGCGCGCCTCTTGCTTGTGCCGCGCCATGCCGAGCGCCGCCGCGAACTCATCGCCTGGCTGGAAAAACAACCGCTCCCCTTTCACGTACGCTCGCAATCGGCGCAGGCGCCGCAGCCCGTCAAAATTTATCTCGGCGACACCACCGGCGAACTAGCGCGACTGTCGCAGGCCGCCGACCTTGCGTTCATTGGCAAAAGTCTCCCGCCCCACGACGGCGGCCAGACACCCATCGAAGCCGCGGCGCTGGGCCTGCCGCTGATATTTGGTCCGCGCATGAGCAATTTTAAGGACATCGCCCGCCAATTGGTGGAAACGGGCGCGGCCCGCCGGGTGCAGGACGTCGCGGACGCCAAAGCCAACTTGCTCGGCCTGCTCCATGACCCAGCCAGCCGGGTCCGCATGGGCCACGCTGGCCGCACTTGGCACGCCGCCAGCCAAGGCGCGACCGGCCGCACCGCGGCGGCGTTGAGAGAATTGCTGACTAAATGGGATGGCGCCAGCATCAGTTGATGTGAACCATGTTGAGTTCCACATACTTTTTCTGGTCCGCATTCGCGCCATCGTCATCTCCCTTGAGCCGCCGGGCCTGCGACCGAAAATAATATGCTCCGGCGTAGCTCGGATCCATTTCGATGGCCCGATTGTAATCAGCCAGGGCTCCATCAAGGTCGAGCAATTCGACTTTTAGCGTGCCACGGTTGGCCAGCGCCTCACTGCTGGCCTGGATGCCAGCGTTCAGCTCGAGCGCCTTATTATAGTCTGCCATGGCCGCTTCGCGCTGTCCCTTTCCTTGCTCTGAAATGCCGCGCCTGGAATAGGCCTTCGCTTCCGCCGGGTTCAAGGCAATAGTTTTGTCAAAATCGGGGACCGCTTTGTCCCAGTCATTGCGATCTTCCGCAATCGTGCCGCGAAGAAAATAGGCGTAGGCGTCTTTCGGATTCACCGCGATGATTTGGTTGAGATCCTCGAGGGCGGACGCCGGATCGCCGGTATCGTAGCGAATCATGGCCCGTCTTTCCAGGGCCGTGATATAGGTGACGGAATAAAAAGCGGGGCGCAAGGCGATGGCCTTGCTGTAATCGTCCACCGCGCCCACATAATCGCGCAAACGGTACTTGCACTCGGCCCGCTCAAAATAAACGAGGTAGTCTGGCTTCAGGCCGAGGGATTTGTCGTAGTCGGCCACCGCGCCGGCAAAATCCTGGCGGGCTTGCCTGGCATTACCATGATAGAATGCGGCGGCGGCCGGACTCAGGCTGAGGCTGGCGGCCTGCTCAAAGTCGGCGGCGGCGCCCGGCTGGTCGCCGAGCCCGCGCTTGATTCTGCCTCGTTCAAAAAAAATGTCGCCCCTGCTGGGGTCAAGGGACAAGGACTTGTCATAATCGGCCAAGGCTCCGGGCAGGTCGCCGCCCATCCCCTTGACGTCTCCGCGTCCTTCGTAGGCCAAGGCAAATGCCGGGGCCAACTCGATGACCTTGGAGAAGTCCGCGAGGGCGCCGTTGAAATCGTTTTGCTTCCGCCGCGTCACCCCGCGGAGGTAGTAACCAACGGGAAGCTCGGGCCTCAATGCCACCAGCTTGGTCGCATCAGCAATGGCCCCGGTGAAATTATTCAGTGCATCCCGCAACATGGCTCGATGCAGATAGGCATCAGCGTATTGCGAATCTAACGCGGTGGCCTGGGTAAAATCTGCCAGCGCACCGATCTGGTCCCCGGTAGCCGCCCGAGCCAAGCCCCGGCTGTCGTAAACTGAGGCATGATTTTGATCCGTTTTAATATACCTGCTAAAATCCTCCATAGCGCCCGCGAAATCCTTTTTTTCATATTTGCTCAAGCCGCGCTGGTTCAGGTTCTCCAGCCGGGAAGAGTCGAGGCTGAAGGCGCGGGTGTAATCGGCAATGGCCGCGTCATTATCACCCAGCGCGTGTTCCACAAGCCCACGGCCGTAGAAGGCGTCGGACCGAAGTGGGGTGAGTAAAATGGTGCGATCAAAATCGGCCAAAGCGCCTTTATAGTCACGATTCCGGCCGAGAGCCCAGGCCCGGAAATAATAGGCATCGGCATTGTTTGGCTCCAAGGCAATGGCGGTGGTGCAATCCGCCACCATGGTCGTATAATCTTTTTTAAGCGTATTCTCCCGTGCACGCCCTACCCAAGCTGCGGCGTTTTTCGGGTCCAAGGCGACGGCCTGATTGAAGTCGGCCAGCGCCCCCTCGCGATCACCTTGTGCATGTTTATCAAGGCCGTCCTTGACTAAATCAGCCGCCGCCGCTGATCCATTCGCTTCGGCCACCGCGATGGGCGGAGCGGTCACGGTTGCGGCAACCACCGGCGGAGCGGTCCCTGCCTGGGCCCCCGGCTCAGGTGGACTGGCACACCCGGCGAGCACCAATCCCATAAAAATGCCGGCCATACACGACTGGCCGCTTGTGCCTTCTCTGCCAAGGTGTTTATGCCCATGCCGCATCCCCGCGAACCTAACCACAACTCCACCGGGCTCAATATTTTTACGCAAACCCCAAGATGGACACCGCCCAAGCTTCCCGCCAAGCTCGGCAACTCCTTCCACCCCCGTTAATAGTGTCGGGCAAATTTCCCTTCTTCCTTTTGAATTTTCAATTTTCAATTTTGAATTTTCCATTCCCCTCTCCCGCCCCCATGTCCACCGAAACCAATCCCCCGCCGCGCGTCGGTCTCATCGACCACCACGGCCCGCTCAAGGCTTACAACAATCCGGAATTCCTCAAAAGCTCCGACGCCCGGCTCATCCGCGTGCAGTGCGAAATGACGGAGCCCGAGGTGCGGCTGCGCAAATATCACATCGAGAACACGCTCGTCTTTTTCGGCTCGGCCCGCGTGCGCCCGCTTGAGATCGCGCAAAAGGAACTCGACGAAATCCAAGCGGAAATCCGCCAGGGTCATACGATGACGCGCGAACAGAAGCTGCGTCTCGACGTCGCCAAGAAAAATTTGATGACCGCGCCCTATTACGAAAAGGCCCGCGAACTGGCCCACGGCCTGACGCAGTGGTCCCAGTCCCTTTTCGACCCGCGCCAGCGTTTCCCCATCTGCACCGGCGGCGGCCCGGGCATCATGGAGGCCGCCAATCGCGGCGCCAAGGAGGCCGGCGGCCCCACCCTCGGGCTAGGCATCAGTCTGCCCGCCGAACAGAGCATGAATCCCTATTGCACGCCGGAGTTGACGTTTGAATTCCACTATTTCTTCGTGCGCAAATACTGGCTCTTTTATTTGGCCAAGGCGCTCATCGTTTTCCCCGGCGGCTTTGGCACGATGGACGAACTCTTCGAGGTGCTGACGCTCATCCAGACCCGCAAGACGCGCAAGTACGTGCCGGTGGTGCTCTTCGGCTCGGAGTTTTGGAAACCGCTCATCAACTGGGAGCACTTTTACGACTGGGGCGTGATCAACGAGGAGGACCTTTCGCTCTTTCGCATTTGCGACACCGTGCGCGAGGCCCAGGAGTACCTCATCGGCGAACTCACCAAATACCACCTCGAACGCTGAAGTTTCCAATTCTGAGTTTTTGGACAGAATTAACCGAATTTAAAAAATTACTCCGCCATGAATCCATCAAACTGTGAACGGCCCTGCCGGAAATCCAGACCTCCCTCGGTTGCCTCTTTCTTCCAGACTTCTGCCTTCTGCCTTTTGACTTCTGCATTTCTCCTCTCCTCCTGCGCGTCCGTCACCAGCGGCATGAAATTCCAGCAGGCTGAAGGCATCGTCGCCCAGTTGGATGAAAACCACGGCGTGCTGAGCCACACCGCCGCCGGGGCCTATTCCTACACCGCCGTCGCGCCCACGCTGGGCAATATCGATCTCTCGGTCGCGGGCATTACCGACCCCGCCGACCAGGCCGCGATCCTGAAAGTGCTCACCGACCATCACACGGAAAAAGATCGCGACTGGAATCGCCTGCGCGTGTTTTTTTACGAAACGGCCACGCCCGATCCCGCCGCCCCGCTGGGCGTCCGCTATAGTAATCTCCTGCGCACCGAGACGTTGAATTGAGCGCCGACCGATGGTATCTTCGCCCATGCAGCCCACTCCCCGCCGGCCCCTTTTGCTGGGCGAGACGCTCCAGTCGCTCACGGAGCGCCTGGCGGCCATCGACCAGCCGGCGTTTCGCGCGCAACAAATCCTCGAATGGATTTACAAAAAGCGCGTCACCGACCCGGCGAAAATGTCCAATCTCCCCGCCCGCTTGCGCGCGTGGCTCGCGGAGACATTTGAGATCGAGCCCGCGCGTTATGTGCTCACGAAAACCTCCTCGGATGTCACCGACAAATTACTGCTCGAGTTGCACGACAAGGCCCTGATTGAAACCGTTGTCATTCGCGCGCCGATGGAGGGCGTGGGCACCAACCGTTCGCGCAAAACAATTTGCATTTCCACCCAGGTGGGTTGCGCCTACGGCTGCCGTTTCTGCGCCTCCGGGCTCGCGGGCTGGAAGCGCGACCTCGAGGCCGGCGAAATCGTCGCGCAGCTTTTGCACGTTTGCCGCCAGGAAGACCCGCGCACCCCGCGCGCCCGCGAAGACCTCGCGTCGTTCGACAACATCGTGGTCATGGGCATGGGCGAGCCCCTGGCCAATTACGATAATCTTCTGCGCGCATTGACCATCGTGAACGCGGAATGGGGCCTGCACTTCGGCGCACGGCGTGTGACGATTTCCACGTCGGGCCTCGCGCCGCAAATCCGCCAACTCGCTGCCGAGCCCTTCAGCTTTCGCCTGGCCATCAGCCTGCACGGGGCAACCGACGAGGTGCGCGGCCAGATCATGCCCATCAACCGCAAGTACCCGCTCGCGGAACTGCTGCCGGCCATCGCGGAATTTTCCCAAACCCACGGCCGCATGGTGACGCTGGAATTCATCCTCATCGCCGACGTGAACGACATGCCCGAGCAGGCCCGCGCCCTCGCCCGCATTGCCGCCGACCTCCATGCGCATGTGAACCTCATTCCCTACAACACCGTCGAGGGCCTGCCCTGGAAACGGCCCGCGCTGGAAAAACAGGAAGCGTTTGCGGAAATCCTCCGGCGCGCGGGCGTCTCCGCCACGCTCCGGCGGGAAAAAGGCCACGACATCGCCGCCGCGTGCGGGCAACTGCGCCTGCAAACCGAGGAAGCCCGCGCCGCCGCCAAAGCCAGGCAAATCACCGAAAGCGTTGCCACATAGCGCAGATGTTAATAAATGGGATATACTAATTAATCTCATCCCCTTATTCTCCCGTCCTCCCAAAAGCCATTTCGTATCAGCAAAATGAAAACTCGCATGACCATAATTTCCCTCGGCGTGTTTGTCACCATTGCTGCCGTGGCGGCCATCGCTGAAAGCATGCCCAAAATGCGCTATACCGTGCATGTGGTCGATGAAGAGGGCCATCCTGTTCAAGGCGTGAATGCTGTGTCGCTATTTAACAAGAGTGCTGTCGATTTTGGGCAAAAAGTTGAGGTTAAACAAACCACGGACGCTAACGGCAATTTCACCGCCGAGGGATACTCTGATGATGGAGTCCCGGCGGGACAACTCCTCAGCAAGGCCAATTACTACAAAAGCGGTATGAATATTCCCACGCTATACGACTTCGCTGGAGGCCATTGGCTTCCATGGGACAAAACTTATACAACCGTCCTGCGCAAAATTGGCAGCCCAATACCTATGCATGCACGGATCATGGGTGCAAAAATTCCATCCGAAAGCATTGCGTGCGGATATGATCTCGAAGTAGGAGACTGGGTTGCGCCCTATGGCAATGGACTGACTACAGATTTTATTGTCACTCTTATAAATCGTACTTATAAATCCTACACAGATTATGACGTCCGTTTGAAGATTTCATTTCCTAATCCTGGCGATGGCCTGAGAGATGCCGAGCTACGCAAGGAATTCGCAAATAGCGAATTCATCTGGCCTCGCTTCGCTCCGGAAGATGGATACCAATCGAATTTTGAGGCCCGACACCTATTTCATATGGCGCCCAATCAACCGCCTCAAAGTGTAAACACTGCAAATGAGAACCAAGCCTATTTCATTCGAGTCCGAACACTTCTGAAAGATGGCAAGATCGTTAGCGCGCTTTATGGTAAAATTAAAGGTGGAATTTTTATTGGTCCAGATGATGCTAATACCGCATCAGTTGGTTTTATCTATTTTCTAAACCCGATTCCAAATGATCGAAATATGGAGTTCGATCCAGAGAGGAATCTCTCTAAGAATCTTAAGGAAAACGACCAGCGTCTCAATCAGCCTTGAGAATAAATGAATTCGACGGCGGCGGACACACACGGGTTCGGCAGCCTGGTCAACCCAAACCCGTTGCCCCCTGAAAGGGCAATTTCCGCTCAGTTCAGTAATATCGGCCAGTTCTACCTCACGCCGAGCGCGCCACGACTTGGCGGCAGTGCGTCATCAGAAAATCCACGCTTTCCCTAAACGTGTACTTTGGCTTCCAGCCGGTTTCGCGCACGAACTTGGAAATATCGGGAATCTGCAGCGTGACATCCATGGGCCGCAGGAGGTTCGGGTCCACGCGCGAGGGAATCGGACAGCGCGCCAGCGATTTCAACGTGTCTAAAAATTCGCCCACGGTGATGACCGTCGGCCCGCCGATATTGTAAATCTCGCCGGGGCGGCCCTTGACCATGGCGTCCCAATACGAGGCCATGGCGTCGCGCACATCAATGATGGTGCGGGTGGAATCGAGGTTGCCGTGCAGGAGTTCCTTTTGCTGGCCGGCCTCGATGCGCGCGACTTGCAGCGCAAACGAGGTCGCAAACAAATCCGTACGGCGCGGGTTCAGGTACGCAAACATCCGCGTGCGAATGATCGGCATGCCGTAACTCTTAAAATACGTGTAGCCCAGCATGTCTTGCGCAGTTTTCGAAACCGCGTAGGGGCTGGCGGGATTGATCGGGCAATCCTCCTTGATCGGCACGTTCTTGGGGTCGACTTGCCCGTACACCTCGGACGTGCTGCACAATTGCACGCGCGGCGCTATCCCGGCGCAACGGATGGCCTCAAAAAGATTGGCCGTGCCCTCGATATTGTTGCGCAGGACCGAAATGGGATTGTCAAAGGAGGCGCGGACATTCGCGTGCGAAGCCAGGTGAAAAATGCCGTCCGGCTTCACCTTTTGCAGCGTCCGAAACACCGCGCTGAAATCCGTCAAATCACATTCGTGCAAGGTGGACTTGCGCCCGGAGTGCGCGAGATTCTGGTGGGCCGTCGTGCTGTGCCAGCGCGTGACCCCGTGGATGGCGACCCCCGGATGGTTCTCCGCGATATAATCGGCCAGATAGCTGCCGCCGGAGCCCGTGATGCCCGTGATGAGGACGGTGTTCATAATCGTGTCGCCAAAAACGCGATTCATAGGCCCCAACGCCCCCCTGTCAACGGAACAGTGCGGCACGCCCGGAATCGTGCTGCCTTCGGCCACGCCCGCCGCAAGTTGGATTGACTCTTGCGCCCCAGCGGTTAATCGCTCGACATGGCCAAATCGCCCCCTCGCAAGGCCGGTGGCGCACCGTCTCCCCCCGCGCCGGACCCGGTGCCCGCGGCTGCGCCGGTGACCCCAGTCTCCCTCCCCACTTCGGTGGCGAATGGCTCGACCTCAGCACCTTGGAATGCCCAGGACGCCGTCAATGGCGGAGTGCTCGCCCTTTTGGCGCTCATGCTGCTGGGCCAATCGTGGCGGCGCTGGCCGGACCCGGTGATTGATTTCGGCCGCGAGCTTTACCTCCCCTGGCGGCTATCCCAGGGCGCGATGCTTTATCGCGACGTGCAGCATCTCTACGGTCCGCTTTCGCAGTATTTCAATGCCCTCGTATTTCGCGTGCTGGGTGTCGGCTTCACCACGTTGGTGGCGGTGAATCTCTGCTTCTATGCGGTGATTCTCGGCGTCATCTATTATCTGGTGCGCGAAGGCTGGGGCCGCTTCGAGGCGTTTATCGCCAGTGCGGTGTTCGTCACGGTGTTTTCGTTCACCCACATTTTGGGCATCGGCAACTACAACTTTGTCACGCCCTACGCGCACGAGGTCACGCACGGTGTCTTTATCGTGCTCATGCTGGTATTGATGTTTCGCAGTTGTTTGCGCCGGCCGACCCCGGCGCGATTTTTCGCCGCGGGCGTGCTGGCCGGGCTGACGGTTTTAAACAAACCCGAGGCCATGATTGCGGGCACCGGCGTCACCCTTGGCGCCGTGGTTCTCCTCTTTTGGAAATCACGCACCAGCCCGCTCGGCCTCTCCCGCTGGTTCGCGGTGACTGCGGCCTTCATTGTCGGCGGATGCGTGCCCATGCTCGTGGCCGTGGGCATGTTTACCGCGTTCGGCGGGCTGCCGCTGGCGACTTCCCTGCGTTATGCCAACAACGCCTGGCTCGCCGTATTCGCCTTCTCCAACATGTCCGCGCAACCCATGCAGAAAATGGCGCTGGGCACGGACGATCTTTGGGGCAACCTTTTGAGCGAGGTCAAATGGGGCACGCTGGCCGCGTTGCTGGCTTTGGGCGGAGGCTTGATTTTCAGCAAACTTGAACAGCCGGGGCGAAAATTCGGCTGGGTCGCCTTTTTGGCGCTCATCGTCATTTTGGTTTCGTATGTGGTGCCCTGGAAAGAGACCGCCGTGGTTTTGCCGGGGTTGCTGGTGCTGGCGGCGGCGCTGCAAATCGGCCAGATGGTGGGCCCGCCGGTGAGCCGCCCCACCCGGACCCAATCCGAAACCCGCACGCTGCTGTGGTGCGCGGGTGGCGCCTTTCTGGCCCGCATGGCGTTTAACCCGAGGTATTATCATTACGGGTTTTTCCAATCGGCCCTGGCCACCGTCGTGGTGGTGGCTTCCCTGCTCGCCGCGGTGCCCGTGGCCGTGGGCCTGGGCTCCGGGATGCGGAATTTTTACCGGGCTTTTATTCTGGTTTTCCTGATCGTCGGCGCCGGCGAGATAATTTACCTGTCCCACTTCCTTTACTCACTGATGGATGATAAAGTCGGGGAAGGCGCCGACTGGTTCTATGTGTTCAACACCAAGAAAGTTGATCCGGAAGGCCTTCTGATTGAATCGGCGCGCGAACATCTCGTCGCCGACCAGGACGCCCACTCGTTGCTGGTCCTCCCGGAAGGCGCCATGCTGAACTACCTCACGCGCCTGCCCAGCACCATCCCGGATTACATGTTTGTGCCGGCGCTCCTGGCCAATGGGCGCGAAGATGAAATCGTGAAAAACCTCGAATCCACCCCGCCGGACCGCATCGCCGTGCTCACCCGCGACATGCGCGAATTCGGCCCCGATCCACAGCATCCGTTAATCTTTGGCGACGCCCCGGAGCACGGCAAAGGCCTGCTTGATTTCATCACCAAGAACTATGTCGTCGGCTACCAACTAGGCGACAATCCCCTCGATCCCTCGAAGCGCGGCGTGGTGATTTTCAACCGCAAGCCGGAGTTCAAGGGCACCGCGCCGGCTGCGACCAAACCTTAAAACCGGCGGCAGGCCAGGCCGGGCCGCCCTCTTTCCGCTGGCGCACAACGCCCCGCTGTGCCATTCTCGCCGGTTTCACCTTTTCCCGGTCGCCTCGCGCGACCCCTCTTTTCCCATGCTCCAAGCCGGTATCGTCGGACTGCCCAATGTGGGCAAAAGCACGCTCTTCAACGCCCTCACGCGCTCGCGCAAGGCCGAAGCGGCGAATTATCCCTTTTGCACGATTGACCCAAATGTCGGTGCGGTCGAAGTGCCCGACCCGCGGCTCGCGCCGTTGGCGAAAATCGCCAAGACCAGCGTCATCATCCCGGCGGCCATGGAGTTTGTGGACATCGCGGGCCTCGTGGCTGGCGCGAGCAAGGGCGAGGGTCTCGGCAACAAATTCCTCGCGCACATCCGCGAAGTGCAGGCGGTCGTCCACGTCGTGCGGTGCTTTGAGGATCCGGACGTCGTGCACACCATGGGCGGCGTGGACCCGTTGCGCGACATCGAAACCATTTCCACGGAACTGCTGCTGTCCGACCTCGATAGCGCGCAGTCCCAGCTCGACAAAGCGCGCACCAAGGCCAAGGGCCACGACAAGGATGCCGCCGGGCAAGTCGCCCTGCTGGAGAAAGTGGTCGCGCATCTCGGCGCGGGCCGCCCGGCGAATTTGCTCGAAGTCAAAGAGGACGAAATTGCGCGCCTGCAACACGCCGGCCTGCTGTCGGCGAAGCCCGTACTCTTCGCCTGCAACGTCGCGGAAAGCGACATCGCCGACCCCGGCAAAAACCCGCATGTGCAGCGCGTGCGGCAATTCGTGGCCGACCACCACGGCGCGGGCATCTGCGTCATCTGCGCGCGCATCGAGGAGGAATTGGGCGACCTCGCCCCCGCGGAAGCCGCCGACTATTTGCGCGAACTCGGTGTGGCCGACAGCGGCGTCTCCCAACTCATCCGCGCGGCGTATTCGCTGCTCGGGCTGGCGTCGTATTTCACCGCGGGCGAAAAGGAAGTGCGGGCATGGACCTTCCGCAAGGGCATGACGGCGCCGCAATGCGCCGGCGTCATTCACACCGATTTTGAAAAAGGCTTCATCAAAGCCGAAGTCGTGTCGTACGACGACCTCCTCGCCGCGGGCTCCTATGCGGCCGCGCGGGAAGCCGGCAAATACCGCCTCGAAGGCCGCGACTACCTCTTCCAGGACGGCGACGTCG
>CAZLRH010000023.1:0-60718 GCA_964562015.1 uncultured Opitutales bacterium
GCATGTCGCCGTACTCGATGCCGTTGTGCACCATCTTCACGTAGTGGCCCGCGCCATCCGCGCCGATGTAAGCGGTGCAGGGAATTCCGCCCTGCACAGGCTTGCCGGGTGCCGCACCTTCGAGGGGCTTGCCGGTTTTCGGATCCACTTTCGCGGCGACCGCCTTCCAAATCGGCTCCAGTTCCTTCCACGCGTCCATTTCGCCACCCGGCATCAGCGAGGGACCGAAACGCGCGCCTTCTTCGCCACCGGAGACACCGCTGCCGATGAACCGCAGGCCCTGTGCGCGCAGGCGCTTTTCGCGGGCAATAGTGTCGTTCCAATTCGCATTGCCGCCGTCGATAATGATGTCGCCTGGCTCAAACAGCGCGGCCAGCTCGTCAATCACGGCCTCGGTCGGGGAGCCGGCCTTGACGAGGATGACGACTTTGCGCGGACGCTTGAGCGAGGCCACAAAATCCTTGAGCACCGGAAAGCCGACGAGCCCGCCCGGGGTGTTCGGGTGCTTGGCGACGAATTCCGTCGTCTTGGACGCGGTGCGGTTGAACACGGAAATGCGGAAGCCGTGGTCGGCGATGTTCAGGGCCAGGTTCTGGCCCATGACGGCGAGGCCGACGAGGCCGATATCGGAGGTGGCGGTAGGCATGGGAGGAAAGTGTTTTAGTGTTCTAGTGATTAGTGCTCTAGTGGCCCGCGCCAGACGGGCGGAAAGCGGGAGAACGTTGAGATTAAGCGGCTCCGGGAAAAGCAGAAAGCAAAAAATGCCGCCTTTGCGCAGTAGTTCAGTAGCGCTCGCCGTCACCCATTCGCCTTGTTTGCCGGAATCAAACCGCCGATAATTCACGGCATGGCGCTGCGCGACACCCCCGAGGGCCGGGACGAACTGGCGGCGTTGCTTGCGGCCATCCCACCGCGCCGAGTGTCAACCAGCGTGCGCAAGGCCGTACTGCGGCAGGCTTATCCGCTCGCCCTTGCCTTCCTGGGTGCCATTTTCTTCATCGCCGGACTGAGTTTCGCCTGGGTGTTTTTTCCGTGGCATTTTTACGCGGACTGGCAATTGCGGGCCAACGACACCGCTACCGCGCCGGGCCGCATTGTTTCCGTAAACCAAACCTCGATGACAGTCGGCGGCAATAAATCGCACCGCGGCACCCCTGTTTTTCATTACGATTTTGAATACAGCACGCCTGGGCAAAAGTCTGGGGTGGGCGAATGCTACACGACCGGCGCGCGCTGGAAAGCCGGCCAGGCGGTCACTGTGCATTACCGGCCCGAGCGGCCCACTCTCGCCTGTATCGCCGGTGCGCGCCTGAGCCAGACGGACGCCGGCGGCGTCTTCATCCTGGCCTTCCCGTTGGTGGGTGGCGGGATTTGTTTCTGGTGCTGGCGCGCACGGCGCAAGACCCTGCGCCTGCTCGAATCCGGCCACGCCGCCGAAGCGACCATTACTGCGGTCGCGGGGACTTTGACCAAAATCAACAACAAGACCGTCTATAAAATAACGTTGGCGTGCGACGCGGTCCTCTCGGGCGAGCCGTTGACGGCGCGGTATTATCAACCAGACATCGTCGCGTTTGCGCGGGAACGGCTGGAATCCAAATTGCCCGTGTACGTGCTCTTTGACCCCGCCCACCCAAAATCTTGCCTCTTGCCGGAAGTGTATTAAGTCCCAAATGCCGGGTTTCGCATCGTAAAATCAGTCCGGCTTTGCGAGAAGCTGGAGATTAGTCCTGTCGCAGCTCCACTGGAAAAATCGGCGCGAGACTGAAAGCCGTGAGCAGGACCGCCACGGGCAGCACTTGGAGCAAAAGCCGATCCAGTGTGACGAGGAGGAGTTGTTCGAGCGGCTGGGGGCTGATCAAATAGGCGAGCCCGTCCGCGAGGCCCACGCCCGCCAGCAAAGCGAGCAGGATCCACGGCGCCGCTCCCGCGCGCTGGAGTTGCCCCAGCAAAAAAGCGCCCAAGGCCAGCACCCACAGACAGTAGTACGGAATAGGGTCGAAGGTGTTGTAGCAGAAATAACCCAAAATCAACCGCCAGCGCGGCCAGTTCGCCGCCACAGTGGTGGGGTTCAGGTGACTGGGATAATTTTCGTCAATGTGTGGAAGGCCGTGGCGAAAAATGGCCCAAGGCAACAGACAGACCAAAGCCGCTAGCGCCGGCGCCAATTCCTGCGGGAAACTTCCTGCCGGCCTCCGCCGTCCACGGCCAAAAGCCAGCACGACCACCAGCGTAATCACGGCCATGGGTAGTCCTTCATTTTTAGTAAAAACGCCGGCGGCGCCAAAAAAAGCCGCCAGACGAAGGTCCGACTTTTCGCCCCCGGCCAACCACCGTGTCGCATAAACGGCGCTGCCGGCAAAAAAGGCGGCGAGCGGCAAATCGGCCGTGCCCACGCTGGCCCACCGCACCACAATCGGCGCACTGGCAAAAAGCGCCACCAGCGCCAGAGCCACGGGCCGCCCCAAGCGCGAACGCACCGCGCCGTAGAGAAAAACAATCAAGCCCAGAAATAAAAAATAACCGGGAGCCTTGCCGAGCGTATCGTTGACCGCGCCCATCGCCGCATAACCGCCCGCCGTCAAAAAAGGCACCAGCAGCGGGTAATCCAAATGTGAAAAACCCAGCGAAGCATCCTGAAAATAGTTTTGCAACGCAGGCAGGGGAGCCGAATAAAGCACTTTCGCCTTAAAGCCCCAAATGGCAAAAGCGTCCCATTCCACCAAGGGATAGGTGAACGTGCTATAAGCAATTAGCCCCGCCGCCCACAGCAACAATACAAGCGATGGCAGGCCCAGCGCATCAGCCCGCGTCAAATTTGGCCAAAATTCCGCCGGCTTCACCCAGCGCCGCGCGCGTCCAAGCCACGCCACGCCCGCGACCACCACGAACAGCAGCAAGCTCAAAAGCATCCGGCTGGGTTGCACGCCCGCGAGCGACAGCCAAAAATGGAGAAACGGCACGCCGCCGCAGCCCATTAAAATCGACAGTCCGAATATTTCCGCAGGCGTCCGGCGCGCGGGCCCCCCTAACACGCAAAGCAGAGCATAACCGGCCCCCAGCAGCAGCCCGAGGTAGGCCAGCATCCAGAGGAGGTCGGAAACAGAGGTCGAATTCACGGGGCGGAAGTGACAAAGCGAATGGAGCCGTCGTCGCTGCGCTGGATGGTCAGCTTGGCTTGGACGTCGTGGGCCTTGAGCCACTCCACGGTGGGTTGGAACGGCGGAAACAGGGGAGCGCCGTCGGGCGGCGGCTCCACGGTCGCGGAGTCCGCCACGTACAAGCGCCGCGGGTAAGCCTGGGAAGCGCCGCGGAAATAAAACATCAGCATGAGCAACCGCTGGCCCGGCTGCGTGTCATCCCAACCGGCGAATTGCAGGAGCAGATTTCCTCGCGGCGCGACGGCATGGAAGGCTTCGTCGATATGCGCGCACTGCGCGTCGTAGGACGCCAATTGCTCCCGATGGCCGGCAAAGGCGGAGAGCATGAAGCGGGGCGCCGCCGCCACCGCACAGCCCAAGAGCACGAGCAAGCCCCAGAAGAAAAATCGGCGTGCCGGCCTGGTTGGCTCCATCCGCTGGTGCTCTGCAGTCATCGCCGCGCATCTATCGCAAATTATCCCGGCCATGGCCAAGCAAAAGCCGGCGCGGGAGCGCGCAGATTTTTAGAACTTCTGCGCGTGCAGCCAGGCGATGCACTGAGCATTCCAGGCGTCGGTGAGGCCGAAGCCGTGATTGCCATAATTGGCGCGCAGGTAAACGACCGGAACGTTGTTCTTGATCAATGCGGCCACATAATTGTCGGAGTTGGCGATGGGCACGGTGCGGTCGATGAATGAACTCACGACATAGGCCGGGGGCGTATTCGCCGTCACCTGTTTTTCATTGCTGAATTGGGTCATGAGCTCCGGATTCGGCGTAGCGCCAAGGAAAGCGGTGCGAGAGCCTTTGTGCACGATGGCATCGTCGTCCATATTGATCACCGGATAGAGCAGGATGTGCAAATCGGGCCGGGAGGACACGCGGTCCACGGGGTCGGCGGCCGCGGGATCGCCGGCGCTGAAATGCGTGGCGAGGCTGCTGGCCATGTGGCCGCCGGCGGAAAAGCCGATGACGCCGATGCGCTGCGGGTCCAATTTCCATTCCGCCGCATGTGCCCGCACATAACGGACGGCGCGTTCGCCATCGTTAAACTCCACAGGATAATGGTAAGTCGGCCCGAGGCGGTATTGCGCGACAAAGGCGGTGATGCCGTTGCTCGCGAGCCATTGCGCGATGGCCGAGCCCTCCTTCACGGTGGACAGGCTGACATACCCGCCGCCGGGAAACACCACCATGGCCGCGCCGCTCGCCTGGCCGTCGGGCGGAAGAAAAACCGTGAGATTCGGAATGTCCTTGGGGCTTTCGCCCACGGCACCCGGCGCGGGTCCGTCCCAAAGGTGGATGATTTGCTTATTTTGCAAGGGCGCTGAAGATGCGCCGGGGGAAGTAGGGGAGGAAGCTGGGCTTGTGGCGGCTGATTGTGGCGCAGCTGTCTGAGCGGTCGCCGGAACCGGCGTGTCCGTGGTGGCGGCGGAGAGAGCAGTCGTTACCAGAGCAAATAAAAATGCGGGGGTTTTCATTGGGAAAGCGTGTTTCAAGATTAAGATTTTTTTCTGACTAATATGCGTTAATTCGCCGGAGGAGCTGCTGCCGTCTCCGCGGGCGCGGGCGCTGGGGCTGCCCCGCCGCGCCGCCCACGGCCACCGGCACCACGCGCGCTTGCCGCAGGTACCGTGTCCGCCGGCGCAAGAAAACCTTTGAATTGCAGCCATTCTTCCGCGCGTTGCGGCCATTCATTCGTCGTGCCGAACGCGGGACTCAGGCCCGACCCGTGCGTGCCCAGCTCGTACAAATGCATTTCCGCCGGCACATGGGCTTTGCGCAGCGCTTCGTAAAACTGAATCGTGTTTTCCTCGCTGACGGTCGTGTCGCTCATCGTGTGGACGAGGAAGGTCGGCGGGGTGTCGCGGGTCACGTGTTGCTCGACAGAATAATGCGCCTCGAGTTCGGGCGAAGGGTTGCGGCCCATGAGCGCGGTGCGCGAGGCGGTGTGCGCCACCGGGTCGGTCATGCTCAGCACCGGGAAAGTCAGGATCATGAAATCGGGCCGGCCGCTGATGCTGTCAAAGGTCGTGTTGCCGGTCTTGCCATCGGGATCGTCAAAGAGCGTGCCCGCGCTGGCAATGACATGCGAGCCCGCGGAATTGCCGATGCCGCCGATGCGGTTCGGATCGAGGCCCCAATCTTTGGCGTTCATCCGCACGATACGGAAAGCGCGCAAGACATCCTGCAACGGCGCGGGTTCGCCGTAGTCGGTGTTGCGATAAATCAGCACGAACACCGCCACGCCGGCGTCGCGCAGCCACTGGGTGAAGCCCTCGCCGCCGACATTGACGTGCACATAACCGCCGCCCGGCGCAAAGATGATGGAGGCGCCATTGGCCTTCCCGGGCGCGGCCGGATAATACATCAAAAACGGATGATGCGTGTGCGTATACGTCGTGCCCTGGACCGTTTCGTTGGAAGTGTCGGCCTTGATGTTCGGCACTCCCTCGGGCCACAACGGAATTTCCTTGGGGATTTCAACGGCGCCGCGAGCGAGCGAGCCAACAAACGCCAGCAGAAGAATGGTCAGCCAACGAGTGGAGTATTTCATGTTAAAACATTCGCCTCAAAAGATTCCCTCCGCACCCGAGCCTACTTGGCGGACGGGGTCGCGGAGGCCGGAGCCGCCGACGTTGCGGGCACTGCGGATGCCGTCGCACCCGGCATCGGCAATAGCGAAGGCCGGGGCTTTTCTTGCGCTTTGGGATCGGCAAAAGTCATCGACATGGTCGCGGGCGGCACCGCTTTGCCCTTGTCGGAAAACCAGTTGGCCACCGGATCATTCTTGAGAGTTTTGAGCCCGGCGACGATGTTGAGGGCGTTGAATTCCGCGCCTTCGGGGCTCGAGTGCGTGGTGTCCTTCGGATACCATGGCGTGACGGCTGCTTTGCCCATTTTGTCGTATTGGTCGGCGACGATGTTGGTAAAATCCACAAAATCGACTCCGCTGGCCTTGGCCTGCTGGGCGGTCCACAAACCGTAATTGCCGAAGCCGCGCTCTACCTTGCCGTCCGTCCATTCGTTGCGCACAGTGAGCGAAAAGAGCACCGGGATGCCGCCCTTGGCTTTTGAGTCGGCGATGAACTGGCGCAGGTAATGGCCGAAAGTGTAAACCGTTTCCGTGCGGCCATTGGCGGCGGTGACTTCCACGGTTTCTTCGCCGATGCCCTCGACGGAGGAGCGATTTTTGACGGTGTCCTTGGCCGGCCCGCCAGGAATATTGATGTCGTTGTGGCCAAATTGAATCAAGACCACATCGCCCGGGTGAATTTGACTGGCCACGCGCGCCCAGTTGCCGCCGGTAGTATAAGTCCGCGCGCTCAGCCCGGCGCGACCGAGGTTGACCACGCTGACTTTCGTGGGATCGAAAAAGCTGGCGAGATGCGAGCCCCAGCCAAGATTGGCGCCGTTATTGGAAGTCGAATCGCCGGCGATGAGAATTTGCGGCAAGCTGACCGCAGAATCAGCCGCCGGGGCTGGGGTCGTGGTCGCGGGGGCCGCGGTTTGCGCGCGGGCGGCGACGACGCCCAGCGTCAAAAGCAAAAGGCCGGACTGGAAAATGCGGCTGACAAAGGAAGGGGTATTATTCATCGGACGAAGGGGGTGGGGAAGGATGAAACTACGGAGACCCGGCCTGGGTTTCAAGTGTGGAGTGGCCCGCGCCCGCTGCCGTTGGGTTGGTCTCACACAAAACCACCGCAGGGATTGACACGCCACCCATGACGGGTATTACTCATTCATAGATTAGCGTTACCCCATGCGCGTCTTTTTTCACCATCCGGACCGCCCGTTAGGCAACCTTGGCGTGGTCCGTGGCAGTGCCCAGATTTGGTGGCTCGCCGGATTGCTGGCGGCTTGGGGGAGTCCGGCCTATTCGCATGCCGCGGAGGCACCGCCCGCGACCGACACCCCACCGGCGGCAGTGCAGCCGGCTCCGCCTCCGGAACCCGCGGAACCTCCGCCTGTCACTCCTCCGCCGCCACTTCCACCCGCCTTTGTCGCCCCGCCGCCGCGTGCGCGCCCGGGCCCAGCACGTCCGGCGGCCCCGACCTACCCCGTGACCATGGGCAATGAAACGGCCAACGGGCTGCACACGTTCACCAACGATGAAGGCGCGCAAATCAAGGCCAAGGTGCAGAGCGTGCTCGAGCCCGAAGTTTTTTTGAAGCGGGATGACGGCGGGCAGTTTCATTGGCCCATCGCAAAATTTTCGAAAACCGACCAGGAATTCATCCGCGCCTGGGCCCTCCGGGATGCGATCCAGCATGATGGAGTCTTCAAAATCATCGCCTCCGACATTCGCGACCTGCCGACCACGTCCTCTACGCCCGACATCACCTCGGTAAAATGGCAGGAAGGCTACAAAGTGAAATTGGACAACAAGGCCTCCATCGATTTGCACAACCTCGTCGTGCAATACCGCATTTTCAAGCTCGATTCCATCGCCGGGTCGACGCAGGCCCACGACGGCAAAGTCATCCCGACGCCTGGCCGCCAGTTGGTGCCAGACCTGCCCGTGCGCGGCTCCACGGACTTTACCAGCGTCATGGTGCCGATGAAGCAGCAATCACTCAACGCGAATTATTATTACGGCAACAACGGCCTGCGGAACAACGCCGACGACCTCCTGGGCATCTGGCTGCGCGTTTACACGAGCGACGGCCAACTGCTGCAGGAATGGTGCTCGTCGCCGGACCTGATGAAAAAGCAACCGTGGCCGAATTGAGCGGGGGCGAAGGGCGGAGGAAAGCCGGGGCCCGGTGAATTTACCCTTTGCGGCGCAGCGCATTCTGCTAAGCTGGCGGGCATGAAATGTTGCGCCCACGGGCCCGAAATTCGCAGTGGCGAAGCCAGCGAGCGCGCCAGCCTGGCGGCACTGCTGACCGCCTGCCGGGCCGCGGGCTTGCGCCGCACGCGGCTGCTCGAGCGCGTCCTGCGCGTGTTGCAAATGCGCCCGGAGCCGGTGAACACCCAGGAACTCCTCGCCGCCCGGGGCATTGCGGGCGCCTGCGACCCGGCCACCTTGTACCGCCTGTTGCAGCGCCTCGAGGAAAAAGGATTGGTACGGCGCATCGGGCTGCATGAGCGGTCCGCCCATTATGCGCTGCGGCGGGACCACCACCATGATTATGTGGTGTGCCGGAAGTGCGGCGATGTGGAATTGCTGAAAATGGAATGCCCGGTCGAGCGCATCGAGCGGGAAGTGGGTCGGCGCACGGGCTTCCGCGAGATCGATCATGAATTGCAGTTTTATGGGATCTGCCCGCAGTGCAGCCGGGAAGTCCCGGCGTAGTTTCAGCCCCGGCACGCTCCAGATTTTTACTTCATCATCGAACGACCTTTTCGCCATGAAGAACATTGCGGCGCTTAGCCTCATCCTGCTGTTTCTCCTGGGCGGCTGCGTTTCTGAGGAAGAGCCGGCCGCCGGGTTAAACGGCCTGCCGCGAACCACGCTCACGGAGGCCGCCCTGCCCGGGCCCACGCTGCACGAGGCCGACAACGGCAAGACCATTACGGTCAAACCCAAGACCGGCATCACGGTCGTTTTAAAATCGAACGAACCGCAGAACTTCCGGTGGTTTTTGCCCAATCTCCCGAACCCGTTCGTGTTGAAAGTGGCGGCCAGCAAATTCATCGGCCCGACCGCCGCGACCCCCTATAGCACGCAAACTTGGAATTTTGTGGCCGCCGCACCGGGCCTCGCGGAAGTGGCCTTAATGTATGCCAATTCGATCACGCCGAGCGTGCCGCAGGTGTACAAATTCGTCGTCGTCGTCCAGTAAGCCGGCGATTTTCGGATTGTGTCGGCGAAAAAGGGCCGCCTGAGTGGCGGCATGAAAGCGGCCCTCGTCAGCGGCACCAGCATTGCCAACTCGCAATTATTCAGCGCCTGGACGGATGGCCGCGCCACCACTCCCTACGGCGAAGTCGCGTACAAAACCAAGGGCGACCTGCTGTTGCTCAACCGCCACGGCCCACAGGGAAAACTGCCGCCGCACGCCCTCAACCATCGCGCCAATTTTCGCGCGCTGGCGGACTTGGGCTTCCAGGACATCGTGGCGTTCAATTCCGTCGGCTCGCTCCAGGCCAGCCTGCCGCCGGGTTCGCTCGTGTCCTGCCAGGATTACGTGTCGATGCAGCAGGCGCCGGTCACCTATTTCGACACGGAATTAAAAGGCGGCGCACCCGGCATCGCGAACAACCTCGTGCCGATGTTTACCGCGAAACTCGCGCCCGAATTCCAGGTACTGCCGGGAAAGGTTTACGTCCACATGTGCGGACCGCGGTTTGAGACCAAGGCGGAAATCCGCGTCATCCAGCACTGGGGCGATGTTGTGGGCATGACGCTCGCGCCGGAGGCGGACTTGTGCGTCGAGCTGGGCTTGCGCTATAACAGCCTCGCCATGGTGGACAATTACGCCAACGGCCTCGAGGGCAGCGCCATCGATTACGAAAAATTTCGGGAACTGGTGAAGACCAACCAGCAGCGCGTGGACCGGCTCCTGACGCGGCTGCTCGAGATTCTGGCGCAATAATCCTTGCGCCCGGTTTAAAATACCAGCGAGGCGCCGATGGCGGGCAAATGCAGCTTCACGCCGGCCACTTCAAAAAGCCCTTGGGCTGCGGCGTGGTCGATTTTGATGTACGGGAACGTATCGTAATGCACGCCCACGATGTCCGTGCAGCGCAAAAGACGCGAGGCCCGCAAGGCATCGGCCGGCCCCATGGTGAAATTGTCGCCGATGGACAAAATCGCGAAGCGCAGCTTGAATTCCTCGGCGATGAGCTGCATGTCCAGCGACAGCGCGGTGTCCCCGGAATAATAAAACGAGCCCTCCGCATTCGTGATGACGAAGCCGGCGGGATTGCCGCCGTAAGCGCCGTCGGGCAGACCGCTCGAGTGGACGGCATTCACCATCTTGACCCCGCCAAAATCAAAGGCCCAGGAGCCGCCCAGGTTCATGGGGTGGCCCTTGGACACGCCTTGTTGCCCCAGCCAGGCGTTGATTTCCCAGTTGGAAATGACCGTCGCGCCCGTGCGCTTGGCCAGTTCGACGGCATCGCTGATATGATCGAAGTGCCCATGAGAAATCAGGATGTAGTCAGCACGGAGTTTTTCGAGGTTTACGCTCTGGGCCAATTCATTCGGCTTGATGAACGGATCAAACAATAGCGTTTTGCCGCCGGTTTCGACGGCAAAACAGGCGTGTCCGTAATAGGTGAATTTCATGACGGCACGTCCGCGGGATTAGCGCACTTTCGAATAAAAATAATCGATCTGCGCGCCGTCGTCCGCGGGATTGCCCGACCAGCCCTTGGGCAGAAGGTCGAAAATATCCCAGACCACGCAGAAGTTGTCGCCAGGCCCGAGACCCGAGTGGGAGACGCGGGTGATTTTGCCGTCCTTCGTGCGCGTGAGCACGGAAAGCCCCGGCCAGGGATTGTTCTTGGCGTCGGCGTAACCCAAGTCTTTGCGCAACGACGTGCCGCGCGAGCTGACCATGCGGAACAGCCAGCCGCGGTCAGCCGCAAATTTGCGCTGCACGCGCGGATCGTCGGGCGATTCCAGCACGACGGCCACGCGGTTTTCGAGGTGCTTGAGTACGCCGTTGAAACCATCGGCCCACAGGGTGCAGTGCGAGCACTTCACGCCCATGTTGTGAATCACCAGCAATTCGTTTTTGGCGCCGAAGAGTTGCGCGAGACGGATGGGCGCGCCGAAGGTATCGGTCAACGTGTAATTGCGCACAGGCTCAGGTGTGCGCTGGCGGCGCGCTTGCGCAAGCTCCTGCTTGGCGAGTCTGATTTTGTCCTCAAGCTCGCCAAGGTCTTGGTCGGTGACGCGGGGGGCGGAGGTTCTCTTTTTCATGGCGGCTATTGTCCGGCGGATTTTTCGAGGTGGCCGCCAAACTGGTAGCGCATGGCTGAGCAGATTTTTTCGGCGAAGGTGTGGTCTTGGCGCGAACGGAAGCGCGCGTAGAGGGCGGCGGTAAGGGTCTCGCAGGGCACGGCCTCCTCAATGGCCGCCATGATGGTCCAGCGGCCTTCGCCGGAGTCGCTGACGCGCCCGGAGAAGTTCGACAGGTCCGGATTCTCCGCGAGAGAAATCGCGGCGAGGTCGAGCAGCCATGAACCCACCACGCTGCCACGGCGCCACAATTCAGCAACCTCGCCGACGGGAATGGTGTAATCGAGGTCCTTGTTCATGCGCGGCGCGGTTTCGGCGTCCACCACTTGCGGGCGCGAATCGAGATTGGCGTTCTTCAAAATATCGAAGCCTTCGGCGAAGGCCGCCATCAGGCCGTACTCGATGCCGTTGTGCACCATTTTGACGAAGTGGCCGGCGCCGGCGCCGCCGCAGTGGAGGTAACCGTCCTCGGCCGTGGTGGGCGGGGCCTTGTCGCGGCCGGGGGTGCGCGGGGCGGAGGCGCGGCCGGGCGCGATGGCCTTGAAAATCGGATCGAGGCGCTGCACTTGCTCCTTTTCACCGCCGATCATCAGGCAGTAACCGCGCTCGAGGCCCCATACGCCGCCGGAGGTGCCGCAGTCGATGTAATGCAGGCCCTTGGGTTTCAGGGCGGCCGCGCGGCGGCGGTCATCGCGAAAGTAGGAGTTGCCGCCGTCGATAATCGTGTCACCGGCCGACAGCAGCGGCGTGAGCAGGTCGATGACCTTGTCGGTGGCCGCGGCGGGAATCATCACCCACGCGGCGCGGGGCGGCGCGAGTTTCTTGACGAACTCCTCGAGCGTGTAGGCGGGCGTGGCGCCATCCTTGGCGAGGGCATCCACGGCGTCCTTGTGCGTATCAAAAACGACGCAGGTGTGACCCTGTTTGATGAGGCGGCGCACGATATTGGCGCCCATTCGACCGAGTCCGATCATTCCGAGTTGCATGGCGAGAGGTGGTTTGGCGTTGAAAAAACCGCGTCCCGCCTGCGAAATCGGCTAGCGCGGGGAAGATGAGCGTAGGAGATTGCCGCCCCGGCGCAACCAGTTTCGCGCAGCCCGGTTGTTACCGGCGGACCATCACGCCCCACAGTAATCCCGCCAGCATAATAAAAAAGGCGATGACGACCAGAATCCCGATGCACCCTTGGCGCGGCGGGGTGGGCCCGGCCATAAAACTTTCCGGCTCCTGGGCGCGCAATTCGGCCTCAAGTGCCTCCACCATTTCCTTGGCTTCCTTGAGGCCGAGGCCGGTCGCCGTGCGGCAAAGCTTTATCGCGCGAATTTTCTCGCCGCGAAACAGCGCGGTGCGAATTTCCAACAGGACTTCCTCGGGAAGCGCGGAATTCATGGCGGTGAACGACGAAGGATTTCACCCGCACCGCCTGCCGCAGGTTACTGCTTCTTCGAGAGCAACGTGAAAGCGATGCTGTAGGAGATGCCCAGCGGCAACTTGTACTTGCCCACCCCAGAAATGGTCCAGCCGGACTTGCCCAAAATGGAATTGTACGAACCGTTGGTCAACTGCACGGAGTGTCCGGCCGCTTTCAGGGCGCCCGAGAGGGTGCCCTTTTGCGAAGTCGCCGTGGATTTCGTGGCTTTGGATTTCAGCACGGAACCGAGACCGGCGTCCTTGAATAATTTCTGGATGACGGAGTCCTTGACCCCGGCCAATCCGGCCGAACCGATGGTGGTGGTGCCGAGGCCGGAGGGAATGGGGAGGCTCTGATTCGAAATCAGGGGATTGATCGTCAACGTGGCCTTGTTCAAGGCGTAATTGCCCTGCAAGCTCGTGGCGAGGGTAGTGGCACCCAAAGCCGGCTGGGCGGCGCCCAAGAGGGCCACCGAAACAAGAGCGGCCAGCGTGCGCAGGCGGAAAGTCGAAAGAGAGAGGGAGACAGGGCTGTGCATAATTCGTAAGGGAGGTTCGTTGTTACACTGTAAGCCGGCGAAAGTCAAAACCGAACTTGCCGCCGATAGTTTCAGAGTCACGGGCAGATAGACAAATTCCCGCCGCGCCCAAAATGGGCCCGCTTAGCCTAATAACGACCGGGTCGCCCAAAATAACTGAGCCACCACGCCTCTTTCCAGTGGCGGTAGCGGCCCTCCCAGGTGAGGCTGCCGTATTCCTCCTGCAAATTGCGCGGGAACAGAAAACCCAGGTCGGTATTGGTGCGCTCGAGCTGCTGCTGCTGGGCGTTAAGGTCGTGCAGGGGCTCGTCCACCAGCGTCTCCAACAACTCCGGGCAGGCCGCGAGCCGGCGCAGATGGTGGCGAAAGAGCGTCTCGGGCAGGCGGGTCCAAGGGCGGCGCTCGACGTCCCAGTTTTCGGGATAAAAACCGCCGAAGGGCAGGTAAATGTTGTCCGTCACCAGGCGCGCGCCGGACTTGGTCTGCGAGGAAAAGACGTAGCACACGGCGACGTTGCCGCTGGGCTGCGGCACAAACATCACCAGCAGGCGGATATGCTCGTCGGGGTCGTGAAAGGCCGACACGCGCAAGAGCACGCCATTGCGCAAATCCGCGGTCAACGATTGCACATGGCGAAATTTTTCCTGCCGCAGCCAGGCGCGTAATACGAGAAACCGGTGCTGGTTGGGCCACGCTTCGCCGGCGCGGTTGACGCTGTACCGCGGGAAAAGCGGGCGGTGGCTCAGGCTGAGGTCCTTGATGGCGATCCAGGAGTACATCGTCTCGAGCAAGGGCCAGAGCAAAAAGCCGGTGGCGATCCAAAGCCAGGTCGGGCGGTCGCTTTCAAACAAACCCTCCGCGCCTTCCGCAAACGCCACCGAAAACAGGCCCCAACGGACCCAGCGGTTGAGAATGCTCAACACCGGCGAGGCCAGCATTTGCTGGGCGTAGGAAAGGCCGACGGCCAAGACCAGCAGGCCGCAAAGTAGGGCGAACGGGGGCATGAGAGCTCTCCGATATTATCCCTTACGCTAGGTTTTCGCAACCAACGCCGATTAATTCAGCCGCAAGGGCATGATGACGCACAGGAAACTGTCCAAGGTCTTGAAAATGCCCGGGCTGAGTTCGTCTTTGAATTCAAAAAAGACTTCGTCGTGCGACAACGCGCGCAGCGGATCCAGCAGAAACGCGGGATTGAATGCGATCTGCACTTCGGCGCCCTCGTAAGCGATGGCCATGCTTTCGTGGGACTCGCCAAATTCCGGGCTTTGCGCGGATATTTCGAGCAGATTGCTGGTCACCTTGAGGCGGACGGAATTGTTCTTGTCGCTGGTCACGAGGGCCGCGCGCTGGACGCATTCGGCGAGCAGTTCGCGTTCGATTTTCACGCGATGCTCGGTCTCCTTCGGGATGACTTGGCGGTAGTTCGGATAGTTGCCCTCGACGATTTTCGAGACGAGATAAATGTTGTCCACCAGGCCGTGGCCGCTGGCTTGTTCGCCGATTTGAATTTCAAACGCAGCTTGGCGGTCGTTGAACGTGACCTTGAGGGATTCGCCTTGGCCCAGCAGGCGCTGCAATTCCGCCACCGTTTTGGCCGGCAAAATGAGGCTGCCGGCGTTGCTGTCGGTCACTTCCGTCTCATGGCTCACGAGCGCCAGGCGGCGTCCGTCGGTCGCCACCAAACTCATCTTGCCCTCGGCGAAATTGAAGAAAACGCCGTTCAAAATGTACCGGTTCTCGTCCGTGGATTGGGCGTAGGAAACGCTCTTGAGCATCCGCGCGACATCGGCCTGCGGAAGGTTGAAGGCATGCTTGTCGGTAAACGTCGGCAGGGGCGGAAATTCTTCCTTGCCGATCCCCATGACGCGGAAGAGGGAACCGCCGGAAGTAATTTTCGCCTGGTGGGAAGGCGTGCTTTCCACGGAAACTTCCAAATTCGGCAGGGCCTTGACGATTTCGGCCAGTTTGCGCACGGGGAGCGTCAGGCCGCCGGGGCTGCCGACCTCGGCCTTGATGCGGCAACGGATGCCGAGGTCGAGATTCGTGGTCGTGAGAAAAACGGCGTCATCCTCGGCTTGCAGGAGGACGTTGCTGAGAATGGGCATCGTGGCCCGTGTGCCCACGACATTGAGCACTTGCTGGAGGCCCGTGGCAAAATGGTCGCGATTGATTTTGAACTTCATGGGGCGGACGCTTTTTGGACAAAAGAATACCGGTAATCCACCGGACTACTGGTATAGATAGGTAGAATTTAAATTAACTCTTATTCTTATTATAGGCGGTGCACATGGTGACAACTGCAAAAAGCGCGGGCCATCAAGATTTTGCAGAGTGGTCACACCGTGAAGAACTTGACGTTTCGATCCGCATAAGGGCCAACATGTGCACAAGGGCCGGGATGCCGCCGGGTTGTTGGGAGGTTGTTCGTAGGCTTATGGTTACCGCGCGTTGGGTGGTTAAAAGGCGTCCTCCTCGTCTTCCGGGCCATCCATTTCGTGGTCGAGGATGATGGTGCCGGGTTTTTCATGACGCTTGCGCCAGGCCCGCCGCCCATAACGGCCCAAGCCATAGAATATATATCCCAGGAAAAAGATGGCGATCGAGTATTCCCGCAAGGTGAGCGCAATCGCGGCAATCACCACAAACAAGATGAACGGCTGGGCTTTCGTCTGGGTTTGCCAGCCGATATGTTTAAAACTCGGGTAGGGAATGTTGCTGACCATCAGCACGGCGACGAGCAGTAGCAGCGGCACCAACATAATGGCCCATTGCCGCAATTCGAGCTTGAGCAGAACCAAGACCAACGACGCCACAAAGCCCGCCGCCGCGGGCGACGGCAGACCCATGAAGTCCTTTGAGGAGGCATCCGCACCCACGCCGGGCAGGAGGGGATTGGTCAGGACATTGAAGCGGGCCAGCCGCACCGCCACGCACAGGAGGTAAATAAAGCCTACGAGCCAGCCCACACTGCGAAACAGTTCCCGGTAGGTGTCATTGGAATTCGGCCCCAGGATCAGGAAGAACACCATCAGTGCCGGGGCGACGCCGAAGGAAACGGTGTCGGCGATGGAGTCGTACTCCTTGCCAAACAAGGATTCCTTGCCACCCAAGCGGGCCACCCGGCCGTCCAACGCATCGCACACCGCCGCCAACAAAATGCACTCAACGGCTTGGGTGTACAGTTGCGCCTGCTGGGCCTCATCGCCGTACCGGGCGCGAATGCAGGAAATCATGGCGACAAAGCCGAAGAACAGGTTGCCCGAGGTAAAAAGGTTCGGCAGGAAATAAATGCGGGCGGCCTCCTGCGCGTTTTTGAATTTGGGCGCGCCGGGCGGCGGCTCGGGAAAGCCGTTGTCGGTCGGTAACTCAGGTTTGGCGGCCACGGGAGGAAAGACGCCACGGAGCGTCGGATGCCCTAAGTATCGTGCACGAAGGGCCGGTAGGAAAGGGCAAAAAACACCCCAAGGCGCTTACTTTTTCAGGCTTTCCAGGTACTTCCAGAACGACTGGTGCTGCTCGATCAGGGTTTCTTCGGTGATCGGCAGATTGAAGCGAAAGACGAAATCCGCCAGAGAGTGCTGATGCAGGATGTAGTGTGTGAACAGCGTGTCCGAGGTGACCTCGAAATAAAGGCGGAACTCGCCGGCGCGCAAACGGTGGTAAGTTTTGCCTGCGCGGGTAAAACGACCCATCTCCTCCGCGCCACTGACGAGATCCTCGGCCCGGATGGCGCTGATCTTCTCCATCAAGTCAAGCTGGTCGGCCTTGGGGAGTTTCTTCAACTCCGCGATGGCTTGATCGCTGAAATTCAGTTGGTACACGGCGCCTAAGCGTTCCTAACGCGGGCCCGGCCGGTCGCAATGCTTAAAATCCCGCCGCAGGGCCGGCGTGAGTCGCGAAATGTAACCTGGGTTGGCGGTTTGCGCCTTGGCGCGGGTGGCCGGGCCGATTAGTTGGAGGACGGTGAATTCGCCACCGCCAGCCGTGGAACCCAAAACGGAGGCCGCCGCGCCGCGACCGGCGTTCGGCGAGGCCGTGCGTTTTTGGCTAAAACTCGGGTTCATCAGTTTCGGTGGGCCGACCGGACAAATTGCCCTGATGTATCGCGAGGTGGTGGAAAAACGGCGTTGGGTGGAAGAGCCGCATTTTTTGGATGCGCTGAATTTTTGCATGTTGCTGCCGGGCCCCGAGGCCCAGCAACTGGCGACTTATCTGGGCTGGCTGCTGCACCGGGCGCGCGGCGCGCTGGTGGCGGGAGTGTTGTTTGTGCTGCCGGCGGCGGTGCTGCTCTGGGGTTTGAGCTGGATGTACATGGTCTATGGGCAGGTGGCCTGGCTGGCCGCCGTCTTTCGGGGTTTGCAGGCATGCGTGCTGGCCATCGTGGCGGCGGCCCTGCTCCGCATCGGGCGGCGGGTGCTGCGGTCCGCATTTCATTGGACCGTGGCGGTGGCGGCCTTTCTCGCGCTGCAATTTTTGGGCGCGCCATTTCCGTTGCTCATCGCGACGGTGGCGCTGGTGTCGTGGCTGGCCGGGCGGTGGCGTCCACGCTGGTTTATTTCCAAGCGAGCGGAGGAAACGGCGACGCCGCGCCAAAGCAGGGCGGCCGAGCCGCGGCGATCGGGCAGGTTTTTCCGTGTGCTCATTTTGGGGCTGGGTGTGTGGTGGACGCCGCTCTTGTTAGCGGGGTTGGTCCTAGGCTGGCGGTCAGTGTGGTGGCAGGAGGGCGTGTTTTTCAGCCAGGCAGCCCTCGTGACGTTTGGCGGCGCATATGCGGTGCTGCCGTATGTGGCCCAGCAGGCGGTCGCGCATTTTGGCTGGCTGACGCTGCCGCAAATGATGAGCGGACTGGCGCTGGCGGAAACCACGCCGGGGCCGCTGATTATTGTGCTCGAATTCGTCGGCTTTGTGGGCGCATGGCAAAATCCGGGACGACTGTCGCCTTGGGTGGCGGGAACGCTGGGCGCGGCAGTGACGGTGTGGGCGATCTTCGCGCCCTCGATTTTGTTTATTTTTCTGGGCGCACCGGAAGTGGAACGCTTGCGCCGGCGGCCGGCCTTGCAGGCGGCGTTGTCAGGGGTCACGGCTGCCGTGGTCGGCGTGATTTTCAATCTCGGCGTCTGGTTTGCCTGGCATGCCTTGTGGCCCAACGCGGGCGGATTCGACTATTTCGCGGCAGCGGTCGCGGGGCTTGCCTTTGCGGCCTTGCAATGGGGCCAATGGGAATTGGGCTGGGTGGTGGCATTCGGCGCGGTCGCCGGCCTCGCCGGACATGCCTGGGCGGGATGGTGAAAGGGAAAGTTGAAGAGCACAGAGCAGAAGTTAGATGGTGGATGGTGGATGGTGGAAATATTATCCTTGACAAAGATTATAAAAAGAATACTCATCAAAAATTCATAGGCCGCATTGAGGCAATTTCAATGCGGCCTATGAATTTTATCGTCATATCATCTGGAGTTGTGTGGCTGATATGAAATCTGTTTAAAGAAAAGGGCTGGAGATTTTGCAGGCGGTAGCGGAAAAATCCTAAAATCGTCCTCGGCCTTGTTTCATTTTTTGCATCGGCATTCGGCCTCAGGCGAACAGCATGGTGGGTGATGCCGCTCGCCCGCCTCTGCGTGACCGATCACCCCGCCGCGTTGTGGGCGGGGGTGGCCGCGCCGTGGTTGCACGCGCACGGCCAGGCTTGGCGCGAGGCGCGTGCGATTTTAACGCCGAACACCGCTTGGGCTGCGGCGCTCAAGGCGCAGGCGGTCGAAGCCGGTCTCGCCGTCATGGGAGTGGCCTGGTTCACTCCGGGCCGGTGGCGCGCGGAAGCGTTGCGTCATTTGCCCGGGCCGGCGCCGCGCATTGCCTTGCGCGAAGATTTGCATTTGCTCTTGGAGGCCGCTGCGGCCCGCCTGCCGGGCAATCCGCTGGCCCGTGCGTACGGAACCGACCCTGCGCCGTTTCAATCCTTGCTCGACGCCCTCGATGGCGCGGGCTGGAGCGGCGAGGCTTTGGCGGACCCGGCGGCGCGGGAACTCGCGGCGGCCGTCACTGTTTTGCGCAAACAAGCGGGATGGGTAACGGCGGCCGAGGCCGACCGGCTTTTGCACGCGGCGGTGCGCGCGGGCCAAGGCCCTTCGCTGGGTTCGCGCATGCTGGTGGCGGGCTTTGGTCCGGGGGACTGGGCGCTGCGGCCGATGCTCGAGGCCGCGTGTGAAAGTTACGCCGAAGTCGAAATGGTTTTTGATGTGGCGGAGGCCGGCGAAACTTCTGCCGCCGCGTGGGTGGACACCTGGGAAGAGGCGGGCGTGGCCGCCGAATGGCTCGAGCCGGACGACCTTTTTTCGCCTTATGCGCCGCTCGCCGCCGCGTTTTTGGAAAAAGAAAAGCCCGCGCGCAAAGGAAGGCCAAGCCGGGGACACGTAATAGAGCACCATCCGGCGCCCGCGCTGTGGCTGGCCGAGGATTTGCAGGCGGAGGCGGACTTGGTCGTCGCGCAGGCGCTCGCTTTTTTAGCGGAGGCCGCCGCGACGACACCGGTGCGCGTGGGTCTGGTGGTCGGGCCCATCAATAGTCCGCTGGCCCGCGAAGTGGCCGCGCGCCTGGTGGCGCTGGAACTCCCGCATCACGATGCCTTGGGGCATCAGCCCGGCCTCACGTCAGCCCAAGCGATGTTTGAAGCATGGCTCGACTGGCAGGACGGCGGTCGCCTGGCGGACTTGCTCGCATGGGCGCGCTCGGCCCGGCGCCATCAGCAGATTTCTACTGTCGAAATGGAAGACGCAGAACGCGACTGGCAGGATGCCGCCGGTGCGACCCTCAGCGATGACCCGGCGGTGCTGGCGGCGTGGCTGCCGCCGGAGAGCGCCGCGGTCAAATTCTTCACGGATTGGCCGCGTCTGCCAGAAATTGCCTCGTGGGACGAATGGATAACCCTTATTTTATCAGTCGCGAAAAAATTGCGCTGGCCGGACCCGCCCGAAGGGTTGGCCGAACGCGCGCTCATCGTGCCGGGCGCGCTGGCCACGCCGCCGCGGGCCGCGCTGTTGCGCTGGGTGCGCGCCGTTTCCCGCCTGCCGGGTCGCACCCGGGCCGCGCTGGGCCGCGAACCCTTTGCGCCCTTGCAAATCGTGGATGCCGCCAGCGCGGCGGCGCAACCCTGGACGCATCTTATCCTGAGCGGCTTGCAGCACGGTGAATGGCCGGCCGACGACGAGGATTCGCCGCTGTTGAATGAGGAGAAATTGGCGGAACTTAATCACCACGTCTTGCGCCAGGGCTCCCAGGGCGAAGGCCACACCGTAGTCGTGCCGGGCTTCGGGTTGTTGCCGCCGGCGGCCGAGCGGCACCGCCTGGCCCGCGCCGCCTTCGCGCGCTTGCTCAGCGTGCCGACGGCGGGTTTGGCACTGACCACCCGTCGCGCGGATCCAGCGGATGGCCGGCCCGCGCGCCAGTCGGAATATTTCTGGTCGGTGGCGGCCCAGGTTCTCGGCCGCTTGCCGACGGATAAAGACGGCGACGAAATGGCAGCGGGCAGCCGCCGCTGGCTTGCACAAAGACAACTTTCCGCCATCGAGAAGGAAGCGTCCTCGTCCATCGCAACGGAAATCGCCGCGCCCGCGCAGGCCTTTGCGGCCCGGCGCGAGGCGGACCAGCCGTTTGACGAATTTTCTTTTTGCCTGTCCCGGCGGCCTGCGGCGCCACTGCTTTTATCGTGCAAGGCCTGGGAAGCGGCGATCAGCCGGCCCGGGGCGGCGTGGTTCAAATGTCTTTTGCGGGTCGAGCCGCGCTGGGATCCGGCGACCGACGACCCCCGCGCCCGCAGCCTGGGCGTCTGGGCGCATGAGTTTGTGCGCGCGCTGCCCGACGCCGGCGCAGGGCTAAAAAACCCTTCATCGCTGCCGATTCCCGCAGGGGCTTTGTGGCGCAGGCTCGCGACCGACCGCGCGGAGGCCGTACAGCAGCGCGTGACCACGGCCTTTGTCGCCGCCGGAAAAACTTTGCCGGAATCGTGGATCGACGCTTGGACGACCGCGCGCCGGGTGGCGGACTACTGGATCGAAGCGCTTAGCGCGCAAGAGGGTTGGCCGCAGGCCCTCGCAGAAGCGCCGCTGCCGGCCAACTTGAACGGAAATTTGCCGGGACTGGCGACCACGTTGCCTTTGCGTGGGCGACTCGATCTGGTTTTGCTGAGTCAGTCGGCCGTTTTTGCGCCGTGCGGTCTCGCGGGGGCGCGGGCCTGGTTGATAGATTTTAAGACCGGCGGTGATGAAGGGTTGAGCCTCAAGCGGCTGGGCCGGGGCGAGGGCCTGCAACTGGCGCTCTATGCACTCGCCTTGCGCGCCCTCGGGGCGGCCGAAGTCGCGCTGACCACGTTGACGCGCGAAGGCGCGGCGGAAGCGCAGCTCACGGGCACTGATCTCGAGCACACCGCGCTCAAGGGCGTCTGGCAACTGCTGGCGGCCTTCGCGGACACAGGCCGGTGGGGTGAGTTCCGTGATTTGGCCAACGAGCACGATCGGCCCGGCGATTATCCGTTGGCGACCCTGCCGGTGCCGGCGGAAATTTTGCGCGAAAAATGGGCGCTCACCCATCCGTATTTGCTTCGCTGAAAATTTCATCATGCCCCTGGCCGACCAACAAATGCGCGACCGCTTCGCCCGGGAAACTGGACGAAATTTCTCGGTCATTGCCCCCGCCGGCGTGGGGAAGACCACGGCCATCGTCGCCCGCGTGGTGCAACTGGCACGGGATGATTTGCGCCGCACCGAACTCCGCCAGCGACCATTACTGCCGAAGCTCGTGGTGGTGACTTACACGCGCAAAGCCGCCGACGAAATGCGCGATCGCGCCCGCCTGGCCTTGGTCAAGGAGGGTCTGCCCGCCCGGGCCATGGGCGGATTCAACCAGGCCTTTTTCGGCACCATTCACAGTTTTTGTCTCGAGCTGCTGCGGCGTTTCGGGCCGCTGGCGGGCCTGCCGACGCGCTTCACGGTCGAGCAGGACGACACGGCCCTCTGGCTGGCGTTTCAGCGGGACACACCGGATGCCGCCCTCCATTTGCCCGACTCCGCCCGCATGGACTGGCGGACGTTTGGCGAGGCCGCGGCCCTCTGGACGCTCGCGCGCACGCGCTCGCTGTCGCTGCCGATGCCTCCGCCCCCCGGCGCCTGCCCGCCGCTCAACCTCGACTCCGTGCTGGCCTATCATCCTAAGATAAAAAATCAGAAAACATTAGCCAACGTGGCCCTGGCCCAGGCCCGGCTCGCGCGTTGGAAGGCCGCGGCCGCCACGGGCGCCGGCCGCGCCTTGGGCGTCCCGGAGGCCAAGCTAGGCGGCACGGATTTTTTGGCGGCGTGGAATGACGCGCTGCGGCCCTTGCGCGCCTGGCTGGCGGCAGCCGCCGCGCACGCCGCCGCCGGGCTGGCCGAAGATTTTGCGCAATTCAAAGCCGCCCAAGGCCGCCTGGCCTATGATGATTTCGTGCGGCTCGCCGGCGGGCTGCTGCGCGAGCCGGAGATGGCCCGGCGCATACGCGCGGAGGAATTTTCCATTTTATTGGATGAAGCGCAGGACACCGATCCGGCGCAGTTTGCGGTGCTGCTTGGCGTGGCCCAGCCGGTGAATGCTCCCGGCTTGTGGGCGGAAGGTGCGGGCGCGCCGCCGGCGCCAGGACGTTTTTCCATGGTGGGCGATCCCCAGCAGGCCATTTACGAACGCTCGGATGTTGGCGCGTACCTGGAGTTGCACGAACGGTTTTGCGCGCAGGGCGCGGCGGAGGCCCTGACTCTATCCGTGACCATGCGATGCGACGAAAAAATTGTCGCGGGCGTCAACACCGTGTTTCCCCCTTTATTGAACGGGCGCCGCAGCCAGGCGAACTTTGTGCCGCTCGCGGCGCGGCCGGAGGCGGGCGCAGGCGCCATCTGGCGAGTAAAAATCGAACGCCCCGCCGATTTTCCCGCGGACGCAAAGGCCGACGAGCGCACCCGTGCGGAAGCAACCGCGCTGGCCCAACAACTCGCCGAACTGGGCCCGGCGCGCTTGGGCGCGGACGACTGGTCGCGGGTCGCGATCCTGGCGCCGCGGCGCGCGTGGCTCGGCTTATTGGCGGTGAAATTGCGCGAAGCCGGCCTGCGCGCGCAATTGCACACCGGCAGCCAGGCCCCCGGCGCCGACCCGGCGCGCGCCTGGCTGGGGGCGTTGATGACGGTGCTGGCCGATCCGGGCGACGTGTTTGAAATCGCCGGAGTGTTGCGCGAAATTTTTGGCATATCCGACGACGAAATTTTTCATTGGTGCCGCCCGGCCAATACACCATTGCGCGCGGGGGCGACGCATCCGCTGGCGATTTACCATGCGCCGCCGGCGGGCGCCACCGGACCCGTGGCGCGGGCGCTGACGAAGTTACACCAGTGGCAGCGGGAGGCGCAGGGCCTGCCCTTGCGCGACGGGGTGGCGAACCTCGTGGCCGAGAGCCGTCTCGCGGAACGCCTCGCGGCCTTGCCGGGCGCGCCCGCCCCCGGGGCGTATGCCGCCGCGCTCGCCGCGCTGCTCAACCAGGCGGCCGTGGCCGACGCGCGGGGCGATGCGCCCGCTGCGTTTGCCCGCCATCTGCGGACGGGCCCCGCCGAGGCCGTCGAGCCGGTGGCGCGGGCCGGGGAAATTCAATTGCTCACCTGCCACAAGGCCAAAGGTTTGGAATGGGACAGTGTCATACTCTTTGGCTTGGAGCGCAAGCCCGGCTTTGAAACGCCGGACTATCCGCGCTGGCTGCCGCCTGCCCGCCCCGGCGCGCCGCCGGAGTGCCTGTACGACAAGGCCCAGGCCGCCGACCGGGCGGAGACGAAAGCCGCCGCCCTCGCGGCCCGCCGCGCGGAGTTCGAGCGCCTGCTGTACGTTGCCGCGACGCGGGCCCGCCGGAGGCTGGTGTTGGTGGACGCCGACGCCTTGGACACAGACGCCGATTCCCTGGCCGACATCCTGGGTGTCCTACCGGACGGCGCGGCGCGGGCGTGGTGGGAGAGTCTGCCGAGCACCATTCCCGCGGCGAAAACGCCGATCGGCAAACCCACCGCAACGCCGGCGGATTCCGCCGCATTTTTGCCCTCGCCGCCGCAGGCGGAAAACATTCAACCCGGCCTCATGCGAGCGCGGACCTTCATCCGCCGTGTGCGGCCCAGCACGCTGGCCCAACACGGCGCCGCGCCTGCGGCCGAACGGTCAGAGCCGGATTTGCAAGCGCCGCCGGATTTTCCCGAGGAACAGGCGCCTCCAGGCTCTGTAACCGATTATGGCAATTGGTGGCACGCATTGATGGAGCACACACCCTGGACATCCGGCCCGGCGGCGTGGCAGGCACATTGGGAAAAGCAAATCGACTCCGCGCCCGATCCAGTGCGGGCCCGCGCAGAGGCAGCGCGGCTGCGCGACTCTCCGTTGGCGGCGCGGCTGGCCGAGCCCGGCTGGGCAGTGGCGACGGAGCTGCCGATGCTGTGGGCGGAGCCCGGCGCCGCCCACGCCTACGACGGTTGCATTGATTTTGTGGCGTGGAATTCTTCCACCCAACGATGGCTGGTGATCGACTGGAAAACCGACCACACCGAAGGCGATGCGGCCTCGGCCTTGCGCCGGCGTTACGCTGCGCAAGTGGCGGTTTACGCGCGGGCGCTCGCCAGCGTCTACGCCGCACCTGTGGAGGCCTTTTTGTACGGCACGCGCACGGGCGTCCTCGTCGACCTCGCGGGCTAACGATGCGCTCGGAAATTGACGCTGGGTGAAACCGGTGGCACGATGCGTCGCAACCCCCGCCCCATGAAAAAACATTTCATTTTCAGTTTTGTGTGCAGCGCAGCATTGCTGGCTTTATCACTCTCGGCGCAGACGAGCCCGACTCCAACAGCGTCGGCCACGCCCATCCTTCCGATCCAACCCGAGGCGCCCAAAGTCGATTTAAAATTTTCCTTTGGTCCGGCGCCGCGGCCTGGCTTCACCCAAATCAAACCGACCGACGCTTACTCGCCGGATACAGGATACGGTTTTGACCTCGGCACGCAGGCGGAGTTGGTGGCGCGCGATGGCAGCGACCCCGCAAAAAAGGGTTTTGTCACGGGCGTAAAAGGCCGGCCGCTTTTTTTCTCCGTGAAGCTCGCGCCCGGCGCTTATCAGGTAAAAGTCACGCTCGGCGACCCGGCGGGAGAATCCACCACCACGGTCAAAACCGAAACGCGCCGGTTGATGCTCGAGGCGTCGCACACCGCGCGCGGCGAACTGCAGACGCACACGTTTCTCGTGCATGTGCGCGTGCCGCAAATTCCCGGCGGCGGCACGGTCTCGCTCAAGCCCCGCGAGCGCGACCCCATTCTCTATTTGTCCTGGGACGCCGCGGATGAAATCAACTCCCGGCGCACGTTCCTGGAGTTGGATTGGGACGAAAAACTGACGCTCGAATTCAGCGACGCGAAAGTGGCGCTCGACGCGATTGAAATCACCAACGCCGACAAGCCCATCACCGTTTACCTCGTCGGCGATTCGACGATGACGGACCAGATGATGGAGCCGTGGGGCACGTGGGGCATGATGTTTCCGCGCTGGTTCAAAGCCCCGGTGCTCATCGCCAATTACGCGGAGTCCGGCGAATCCGCCGCGAGTTTTATCAGTGAGCACCGGTGGGCGAAACTGCTCAGCGAAGTGCATCCCGGCGATTACATCTTCATTCAGTTCGGCATCAACGACCGCGTCACGCCGCTCGACCGCTTCAAGCAGTACTTCGAGCAATTCGTGGCCGACGCCCGCGCGCACGGCGCGATTCCCGTGCTGGTGACTTCGCAAAATCTCCGCGCCGCGCTCGACGACACCGGCCAGCCCGTCCAGACGCTCGGCGGTTATCCGACGGCGATGTGGGAAGTGGCGACGGAGCAGAAAACGTGGTTCATCGATTTGAACACGATCAGCGGCAAGCTTTACGCCGCCATCGGGCGCGAGAAATTGCCCAAGGCCTTTGTGGACGGCACGCACCAAAACATTTACGGCGGCTACGAACTGGCCAAGTGCGTCGTGCAGGCCATCATCGATAACAAATTGCCATTGGCGCAATACGTGGTGGACGACTGGAAGCCGTTCGACCCCGCGCATCCGGACGCGCTGGAGGATTTTAAATTGCCGCCCGACCCGCAGTTGGACCCTTCGCGCCCCGGCGGTCTGGGAGTTCCGCCCGGCGCGGCGTCCGCCACGCAGCCCGGCTCGCCGACGCCCGCGCGAGGCGCGGCGGCGCCCGTTACGCAGTAGCCGCTCATTTCGGTGCGGCGTCGAGTTTGACGGCGAATGGAACCGCTTTCGTTTGCACGATGTGGTCCACGCCGGCGATTTCGGGCGTGGCGGGAGCGTTGTTCAACTCAAGCACGACGATGTCATTGGCGCCGGTCTTTAGCCACGCGCTGGGCACAAAGAGCGAACGCAGCCCGCCGCGGTCCCAGAAGCGCCCGAGGTTGTGGCCGTTGACCCAGACCGCGCCGAAGCTCCAGTTGCTCATGTCCAGAAAGGTGCCGCCAACTTTATCCACATTAAATTTCGCGTGATAAAAAGTCGGGCCGGCAGTCGTGGCGGGCGCGGCCTTGAAATTGTTCACATTGACGTAAGGGAGCGAATACATGTCCCAGCCGGTGAGGTCAGTGCCGTCGAGCGAGGCGCCGCCGAGGAGGCCCTTGCTCGCGTACTGCTGCGTGCGGTCGCTGGTGACGACGCTGATGCGACCGAGGCTGTAAACGAGAATGTCGAGCGTGACGGGGCCGGATTCATTCACGGCAATTTTCGCGCTGTCGGGTCCGAAACCGCGAAAGGCCTGGCCGACGGTCTTGCCGTTGACCATGACGATGGCGTAATCCATCGCATTCTTGAGTTCGAGCGTGCCCTTCAAGCCGTCGGCGAATTTTTTGCGGTAGAGAACAAAGCCGTAATCCTGATCGAGGTTTTCCATCGAGATGGGGGCGGCGGAGGTCTTCGTCGGCTGGGCGGGCAGGGTGCCGAGCAGCGGTTCCGTTTCGGTGAATTTGATGGCGGGCAGGGTGATGACCAACGGGTCCGCCGGGGGCGCGGGGAGGTGGAGGTTGAACCGCTGGGTGAGCTGGTCGCGCAGCGCGGTGAACTTCGGCGTGAGGCGTCCGGCCTCGTCGATGGGCGCGCCGTAATCATAGCTCGTCTGCACGGGCAGGAAAAAATTGCTACCGTTGTAGAAGCCGTAATTCGTGCCGCCGAACAACATGTAGAGATTGAACGAGTAACTGTGGCTGAGCAGATAATCCACCCACTTGGTGATTTCGGGAATGGAACCGTTTTTGGTGGCGATGGGCTCGCTCCAGCCGCTGAACCACGAGGTGTAAACTTCGGGCACGAACACCGGGTAGTCTCCGATGGCGGCCTTGCTCACATTGTACATCGAATCATTCGCGAGCCCGTTGCGGGCCATGAGCACGCCGGGCAGGCGGAAGGCCGGGTTTGTCCACTCGGGCGCGTGCGAGGGATCGCACGTGAAAAGCTGGCACTTGAAGCCGACATCCACAAAAATCTTTTGCAGCGCGGCCATGTAGTCGGGGTTCGGCGGATCGGTGATGCCGATTTCATTGTCGATTTGCACCATGAGCAACGGGCCGCCCTTGGCCACTTCGAGGTCGCCCACTTGCTTGTAAACCTCCGCGAGGTAGCGCTTGCACCAACTGAGGAAGGTCGGGTCGGCCGTGCGGATTTTCACGTCGGGGGACTTCAGCGTCCAATACGGGATGCCGCCGTACTCGACCTCGGCGCAGCAATACGGGCCGGGGCGCAGGATGACCCAGAGGCCGTTCTCCTGGCACAACTTCAGCACGCGGCGCACGTCATTGGAGCCGGTGAAATCGAATTTGCCCTCGCGCGCCTCGACCTGATTCCAGAACAGGTAAAAGCACACGGTGTTCAGGCCCATGGCCTTCGCCTGCTTGATGCGCGTCTCCCAATCCTCGGCCTGCACACGCCCGAAATGCATCTCACCCGAGAGCAGCATCGTCGGCTGGCCATCGATGAAAAACTGGTGGTCGCGGGCCTCGAACTTGTGCGGCTTGCCGTCGGCGGGCGTGATGGTCGTCAGCGGCGGCGGCGTGGCGGCGGGCGTCGCGGCCTGGGCCGCGGCGATCGACATGGAGCTGGCGAAGAGGCCGGCCAGCGCGGCAAGTTTGCAGAAACGGGAAAGCGGGGAGTGGTTCATGGAGTAGGTTTATAAATACTAATTTGTACTGGATGGTTGCGTGGTCGCCATTGGGGCAACGACGGGCGAGGGTGAAGTGGGAGCGCCGGGGACGCCGGCTGGAGGGCCACCGCGGCCAGCCCCGCCGCGACCCGGGAAGCCTCCGCGCCCGCCACGTCCACCGCCGGCGCGAGCCTCGAGCGGAAGCTTGAAATCATCCGGCAGCGGCGCGGGATGGGTGGGGTCGAAGGTGCCCGCGTCGTCCACGATATATTGGGCGAGGGCGAGTTTGTTCTGCTTGATGCCTTCGACGATGGCGCGGGAAAAAAGGTAACCACCGTAAGTGGTTTGGTGCAGGCCTTCCGGCGTATAGGCGCGGCGGGCAAGGTCGGGGCCCAGCGCGGTGTCAATCGCGATGGTCATGGCATTCAGATCAATGCCGGCGACTCCGGCTTCATGGGCGGCGGCCATCGCCGCCTTCGGATAATCGCCCAAGCCCGCGACGTTCAACACGCCCGTGCTGCCCTGCACTTTGGTCATCGGCGAAACGATGACTGGAATGCCGCCGTGCTGTTTGACTTCGGCGGCGTAGTCCTTGAGCAACTGTTTGTAGTCGGTGTTGGCCTCGGCGTAAGTGTTGGGCCAGTCGCCCTCGTGGTCGTCGGCGGGCCAAATGGCGTTGTGGCCCGTCTTGTTCAGGTCGTTGTGGCCAAATTGCATGAAGACATAGTCGCCCGGCTTGAGCTCGCCGAGCAGCTTTTCAAAGCGATGCTCGCGGCGGAAAGCTTTTAAGGTCTCGCCGGATTCCGCGTAATTAACGACGACGACGGGCGCCTTCAGCCAGCGCCCCAGCATCATGCCCCAGGTGCCATACGGCTCGCCGGCCTGGTCGGTGACCGTCGAGTCGCCCATGATGAACACCTTGGGGCTGGTGTCGGTTTTTTCAATTTCGAGCGCGGCGAGGGCGGGGCGGGCGTCGCTGAATTGCAGGGTAAGCTTGTCGTCCCAGTTCTGCTTGAGATTTTCGCCGGCGGCGTTGACCTCCTGCACGTCGAGCTTGAGCTTGGTGCCGTCGGGCAGCACAGGATTGCGCACGCTGACGAAAAAGGTGCGGGTTTCAAATTTACCCGCGTCGGTGTGCAAGCGCTCGAGTTCCAGCCGCCGGTCCTCGGCCTTGACGGTGGTGGTGGTCTCGCCCTTGAGATCGCCGAGCGTGACAGTGACTTTGTAGATGCCCTCGGGCACGGCGGTGGAGAATTTAAAAAGAGGATTAGCCGGAGCCGCCGCGGGCGGAGGCGTGGTGGTGGTGGCGGGAGCATCCGCCGCGGGCGTCGTCGGCGGAGTGGCGGGCGCAAGCGTGGTGACAAATCCGCCGTGCAGCTGATTCTCTCCGCCTTGATTAACCGCCTGAAGATTCGCGCCCGGCTCAAAGCCATAGCCGCGCTCCTTGGTGTAAAGGGTATCGGGCTTCACTTGCGTGTAACCGGCCGGCACGGCGCCGGAACCGAAGAAGAATTTGAAACTCGTCTGGGCCTCGGCGGCATCGGCCGGCGCCGTGCAGCCCAACCATGCTCCCGCGAGCAAAGCACAACGGACGGTGATCGCGCGGGAGTAAACGGAAACCAACTCGCGCCCATCGGGGGAAATGGGGAAACGCATAAGGAACGGGGGTAGGCGCCGCGAACGCGGCGGGAGCGGCATAGTGCGCCACTTTGCCCGGAGAATCAAGTCTCGGAAACCGCAGGCAAGGCCCCTGACCCCTTCGTGGCCCAAACACAAATAAGGGATGGAACCCGCCGCCCGATTCGTTAGACTAATAGGCATGAAATGGTTCACCAGTGGTCTCCTCCTCGCGCTGGCCTTGGGCGCCTGCGCCAAAACCGACATGAAAACCGCCGCTTCCGCCAACCCCGCCGATTGCAAAATCGACGGCAACCTTTCCGCCTGCGGCCTGCCGTCCAACGTCGTGCTCGACATGGCGAAATTCAAACTGCAGCGCCCGGACGAGGAGTGGAAGCGCGTCCTCACGCCGATGCAGTACAACGTCGCGCGCCACCAAGGCACCGAGCCGCCGTTCCAAAACCAGTACTGGAACAACCACGACGACGGCGTCTATTTCTCCGTGTGCAGCGACACGCCGTTGTTTGACAGCCGCGACAAATTTGAGAGCGGCACCGGCTGGCCGAGCTTCACCAAGCCCATCGAGCCCGCCTTCGTCGAGGCCACCGTGGACAACAGCCTCGGCATGACACGCACGGAGGTGCATTGCACGGTGGATGGCGCGCATCTCGGGCATGTATTTGACGACGGCCCCGCGCCGACGGGTATGCGTTACTGCATCAATTCCGCGTCGCTGAAATTTATGCCGCGGAAGGAATACGACGCCTGGGTCGCCAAGAATGGCGCACCCGTCGCGGCGGCCGCGCCGAAGTCGTAAGGGCGGAGTGCAAACCGGAACGGAAGCCAGTGGGCGCACGGATCGGAAGTTGCCTTTTTGCGGAGAGCGGCAACGTTGATAGTGCATGGCGGAGAATTCCATCAACCGGCAAAACCAGCGCGCCTACTCCGCGATTGCGCATTTATATGCAGGGTCGGAGCCGGCCGAAGATGATCCAGGCATGCGAAAGCATTGCCGCGAGCTTTTTACCGGAGCGCTCAAGGGCACAGAGGTGCTGGAAGTTGGCTGCGGGCCCGGGGTGGACGCGCATTTTCTCGCCCAGGCCGGTTTGAAAGTGACGGCCACGGATTTTTGTGACGAATTTGTGGCTATCGTGGGTGCTAGGTTTCCTGCCGTCACCGCGCGCAAAATGGACATGACGGCGCCGGATTTCCCCGAGGCCAGCTTTGACGGCGTGTACGGGTTCGCGAGTTTCATCCATTTGCCGAGAGCCTTGGCCGCAAAAACACTGACCGGCTTGCGAAAATTGCTGCGCCCGGACGGCGTGCTGTTTCTGGGGCTGCTTCGTTCGCGCAAGGTGCGGGAGTATGTGATTGAGAATTGGGGCGGGCAGCCCGACAATCCGATGTTGTTCACCTGCTACGACCCGGAGGAAATCAAAAAACTACTGCTGGAGGCAGGCTTTGCCCGAGTGGACGCGCATCCCTTTCCTTCCTCGAAGATTTACGAAACAATGCCACGCCTCTTGGAGCGTGGCGTGTCTGGCTACCTAATCTTGGCGTTCGTTTGACCCCACCAGGGCCCCCGACCCTTAGGAAATTCAATCCAAGGCTCGGTCGGCTTGCTCGCTTTGTTCGCGTCCGGCCTGCCGCACGCCGTCGATCACGAGGCGCTCGACGTCGCTGCGTCCTTCGTCATCCTCGTCCTCGCCGGACTGGACGTGCACTTTATGGCCGGTGGAGCCGGGAATCGGATCCCATTGCTCGGACTCCGCCACGGAAATTTGCAAGGGGGCCGTCGGAACGGTTTCCGCTTCCAATTCTTTCTTGGCCTGTTCCCAATCGGATTTGGTCACGCAGAGCGCGGTGCGGCCTTGCTTGAAGGCGAGGGCCACGGCCCGCTCGCGCACCAATTTCCGGGTGCCAAAAGCCTGGGCGGCCGCGTCGTTGGTGATGATGGCCGGTTCATGTATGTGCGTTTTCATAAAGGATGGGCGCGGTGGCCTGAGGCGACAGGTGCGGGATGCCCATGGCTGGGCGCAAAAAAACCTACTTGGTGCTGGAGCCAAAGGTCGCGCGGTCGTCCGCCTCGAGCCAGTCGAACGTGGAACTCGTGGCCGGATTCAGGCCGAGCTTTTTGCATTGTTCCGCGAAATAGGCGCGCTTTTCCGGGTGGTCGTTGATGCTGGCGGCCTCTGCGGCGTCAGACCAGGTTTTGATTTCCGCGGGCGATTTCGGCGTGCCGCTGGCCTGCAACCAGACGCCGACGGCGGCATCGTTGTCGGCATGCTCGACGGCGTCCCGAAATTGCTTGCCGGTGATGCCCTTAAAACTGAAGAGCGTGTTGTCCAGCGGGCAATCAAAGTGGTATTCGCCGAGGGTGCCGGCCACGCTGGCGCGGCATTTGTCGAGCGTGCGGCAGGCGATGGCGAAGCCGGCGAGGCGTTCGCGCGGGCTGTGCGGGGCTCGCTTGGTGAGGTCGGGGGCGGTGATGGTGGCGGACATGATAGTTATTTTTGACTGGGTTGGGTGAGGGAAAAGACGGGTGGTAAAGTTGGAACGGATGGCAAATTTGAGGATGGGCAGAAATTCCGGCGGTCGGCGCGGCCGACCTGAAATTTTGCGGCGCGGGCCGGTTTAATTGTCGTGTGGATAACCGTGGGTGCGGGTGAGCTTGCGCTCCTCATGCAATTGCGCTTCGGCCTCGAGCCAATGCTCGAGCGCATGGCCCGGCAGCGAGCCCTGGTTCACGTAACTGAAGTAAGCGCGGGTGGCCACCTCGGCCTCGGACGGCACGGTGCCAAAATCCATCTTGTTATGATTTAGTTCACCCTCGGCGGCCACATGGGCCGGCCCGATCAACTTTTGCTCGTGGTTCTGGTAGAAGTGCCCGTGTTTCATCCCGCCAGCATAGGCCAAGCCGGGCGTTCCGGCTATGGGGTTATCACCCACTATTTGCATTGATGCCCGCCGGCGCCGGCAACGCACCGGAGATTTAACGCCCGCCGCAGAACCGCATGGGCCCGGAGAAATAGCAACAGAAGGCAACGAAGAGAACGAAGACCTCGCTTAGTTTACTTCGTGGCCTTCTGTAAGTGGATCCGGTTGGCAGCCGCCGAGCGTCTTTCGACCGATGCTTCTAATGATGGCTGATACTACCGGGAGGAAGCTGCTTTTCTGGGAAAGGGCGGGCGGGCTTGGGGAGCGGGCGCTTTGGGCTGGAAGGGCGGGCGTAAACGACCCATGGTGGCGTCCGCGCTTATGTCCTTGCCGACGCCTACCCGTTGCGAGATCAAGGCCTTGACGGGGGTGCGTTTTTGGCTGGCGCCGTGGGTGATATTTTATCACCAGACGGTATCCGCGGGCTGGGTGGCGGGGTTGCAGCAATGGCCCGTTTGGCGATTTTTGAGCCAGGGTTACCTGGCCGTCAGCGGATTCTTTTGCCTTTCGGGTTTCATTTTGGCCTGCAATTACCACGGCCGGATGCGGTCGGCGGCGGACCGTGGACATTTCCTGGGCGCACGGCTGGCGCGCATCTATCCCGTTTACACGCTCGGCCTGGTCTTGATGCTTCCGATCGTGGCGCTCGATACCTATTTGGGGCGGCAAACGGCGGGCACAGCCGCGGTGGGCCTGATTTCCAGTGTCACACTGTCCCAATCATTTTTTCCGCAATGGCTGGAGATTTGGAACGGCCCCGGCTGGTCGTTATCCTGCGAGTTTTATTTTTATCTGACGCTGCCGTTGTATGCGGTGAGGCTCGAACGGCAGAGTGGGTTGGCCTTGGCGATTGGGCTGGCGGCCGCGATAGGCGTCACCTGGTTGCTCAATGGGCTGGCGGTCCACTGGGCGGGTGGGGCGCAGGCCGGAGCGGTTGGTTCCGGCGAGCTCCGCCGCTGGGCCGCGGAATTTATACTTCGCAGTCCACTGACGCGAGCGCCGGAATTTGTGGCGGGGTATATCGCGGGCGAATGGTATGCGCGTCGCGGGCCCTGGTCCATTCGCACCTCGCAGGGGGCCGTGGTGGGCGGGCTCATCCTGCTGCTGGCCGGATGCTGGCTGACGCCGGCGGATGAGCATCTTTCCGGCCTCTTTGCGCTGCCCTTTTTGCTTATCATCTTTGGCCTCGCGAATCCCGGACGGCTGGGGCTGGCGGCGCTGGGCAATCCGGCCGCCTGCTTTCTGGGTGAAGCCAGCTATGGCCTTTATATTTTTCACGAGCCGCTTGCGCGCTATTTTTCGGCGGCGGACGGACAATTCTTTCATGGGGGATTGCGGCAGGCGCATCCGTGGCTGTTATTTGCCGTCTATTTTGCCGGCGTGCTCGGCTTAGCGGCGCTTATACTCAAGGCCTTTGAGCAACCCTTGCGACAAAAGCTGGCCTCCCGCCTGGGAGAAAAGTTTGGCCGCTGGCTGGGTGGCGCAAACGCACCGGGGGTTTAACGCACGCTTTAGAACCGCCGAGATGCGGATGGATATTTACAGAAGGCAACGAAGAGAACCAAGACTCCCCTTAGTTTACTTCGTTACCTTCTTTAAGAAAAACCGGCTAACCGACGGCTCGCGATTTTACTCTGCTTCTTTTCGGCCTCTGCCCCTTTTCGACCACTGTAATCACTTAAATCCAGGCACCTTTTGCTGGAGCAACGATTTCAGTTGAGAGAGGTCGGGAACGGCCTGAGTGGGAAAATAAAAATACTGTCGTTGAGCAGTCATTAAATACACGAACTTAGGCGTGATGGCGGCATTTTTGATCAAGCGCCATTCATTAAAGCCCGTAAAACTTTCTCCTTTCACGCGAATGCCGGTGTCATCAATTTCATAGAGCTTTTCTTCCCTTAACTCCGCCGCCGCGGTCCAGCGTCCTTTTGCACCCCAATACGTGGTCAGCCACATTATAACCACAATTCCAGGCAGAATCAGCAAACCAGAGTTGGTCAAATAGCGCTCGGACAAGGTTTGGGCACCAGAATGGAGCCCGAACGGCGAAACCAGGTAACCGCAGAAAACCAAAGCGGCCAACCAATGGAGGCCGCGAGTGAGCTTTAGCAAATTAAGGCGATTTAGGGCCCAATAGTCGTTGAACGTCGGAATATAGCGAACTGGGATCATGTTATCAGGACCCTTATCTAAGTTAGCAGCTTAACCAATCAGCCTCAAAGGGAATAGTGCCGGAGCGGCTGATAACCGGCGAACTGTTTCGATTAATTCCGGTACACTGCGGGGCCGTTGTTGCTGTTGATATTAATTTGTCGGCCTTGGTTGTCGTACATGACCGCGGCGGGGCCTCCTTGCACATTTACCGCGCCCTGCGGCGCGGCCGGACGCGCCGGCGGCGGCAGGCCGCTGGCAGCCTGAATGGAGGCTTGGAGGCGGCTGACGGTCGCGGCACGTTGCTGGTCGGTCATCGGCGCGGCTTCGGCGGCGGCGAGCGCGGCGTCGGGGTCCTTTCGCGCCCAATTCGTGAGAATGGTGTTGAGTTGGTTGGTGCGCGTGTTCGCGTTGCCAATGGTGGTGGCCCAATTGTAGGCCGACGCGGGGTCGTTGCGGCTTTCGGTGTTGATGAGGCTGCCGACGGCGGTGTCGCGCGCCTCGCCCGCCGGGAGCGTGTTGATCCAGTTCGACGCCGCCAGCGGGTCTTGCCCGATCCAGTTGTCGGCAATGCTGCGCACGGCGTTGTTGAGCGCGGAGCCGGGGGGCAGATTGCCGAGCAAGTTGGCGGCGTCCGAGGGTTCCTGGCTGGCGTAAGACGAAATGACACTGCCCATGGTTTGTTCCCGCATGGCGGGGTCGGTCACGCCCAGCGCGTAATTGAGGGCGCTCTGCGGGTCCACGCGCGCGAGTTGGGTGACGGAATTGCGCACGGCGTCGGTGCGCGCCTGGCCCTCGGGGAGGCTTTCGGCCCACCCGAGCGCGCCTTGCGGGTCCGCCGTGGACCAACGGGCCGCGACGCGGTTGACGAGGCTGTTGTACGTCGGGTCGTCGGGCGTCAGGCTTTGCACGAAACCGGCGGCGGCGGTGGGGTCTTGGTCCGCCCAGACGCCGAGGACGTTTTGCATGGCGGTGCGGCGGGCCGCGCCGGCGGTGCCGGGGTCGTCGGGCAGCGATTGCACCCACGACAACGCGCCATTCACATCCTGGTTCGCCCAGGTGGAGGCGAGCTGCCCGATGGCCGTGGTACGCGCGGGGCCGTTGTCCAATTTTTCAATATAAGTGGCCGCGCCGCCGGGGTCATTCTGGCCCATGACGCGCAAGGCATTGGTGACGGCGCCTTCGTTGGCGGCGGCGCCGCCCTGGGAATCAATCCATGCGAGGGCCGCGGACGGATCGGTTTGCGCCCAACTGGCGGCGATGGCCGAAACCACGGAGTCGCGCTTGGTGCTGTCTGGCAATTCATCTAGGTAAGCGACGGCGGCCTGCGGATTCTGGTTGGCCAGCGGGCCGAGGGCGTTGGACATGGCGTTGATGCGCTCGCTGGGCGACTGCAAGGTGGCGGCCCAGGCCAGCGCAGCGGTGGGATCCTGGTTGGCCCAATTGCTGGCGATTTGCTGCAAGGCGCTGCTGCGCGCGCTGCCGACGGGCAGCTCCATCGCGGCCGAGGACGCGGCCGACGGGTCTTGATTGGCCCAACTGGCGTAAACATTGCCGAGAGCATTGGCGGCCTGGCCCGCGGGCAGGCTCATCGCATAGCTCAACGCGGCCTGCGGATCGCGGTTGGCCATGTTGGAAATGATGTTGTTTTGCAAATCGCGCCGGAGGACGACATTGGGAATTTGATCGAGCGTGGCCAAGGCGGCGGTGGGGTCGACATTGGCCCAGCGGTCATAGACGCCGCGCAGGGCGTTGTTGCGCTGGTTCATGTTGCCCAGCTCCTGGGCGCTTTGCAGGGCGGCGTTCGGATCAATTTGCGCCCACTGGCTGTACACTTGATTGAAGAGATTGGGCTGGGTGAGGTAGGCGTTCCCGCTTTGCAGCAAAGCCACGGCGCGTTCCGGCTGGGTGCGGGCGAGGGTATTGATGGCATTATTCACCACCTGGCGGCGCAGTTGCGGTTCGGTGATTTTCTCCACCATGTCGAACGCCGAGGCCGGATCATCGGCCATGAGGACGTTGAAAACACTTTGCAGCGTGCTGTTGCGCGTGTTGCGGTTGACGATGCCCAGGGCGTACGTGAGCGCCGCCTGCGGGTCGCGCTGCGCCCAGTTCGCCACGATCTGGCCGTACACATAATTGCCGTTATTGATATTGGATAGCTTGTACGAATCGAGCAGCACCAAAGCGCCCTGCGGGTCGAACTGCGACAGGCTTTGCGCCACGGCGCGCACGGCGGCCTGTTGCGAGTGGAGGTCCTTGAGCGTTTGGATCGCCTCGGTGGCCGCCTCCTGGTCGAACTGCGCCCACGCGGAAAAAATTGTGCTGCAAATCGCCTCGGGGTCGACCGACTTCGGGAGCTTGAGGGCCGCCGCAAGGGCGGCCTCGGGATCGCGCGTGGCCCAGCGGCTGAAAATCTGCGAGTACTGGCCGTTGTCATTGGTGAGCACATGGCTGTCGCGCAGCAACTTGACGGCCCCCTCGGGGTCGGAGTCTGACAGAAAGCGAGTGATGTTGGTGAGCAACTGCCGGCGGGTCGCGTCGTCCAGCGTCTTGAGCGCGGCGACGGCCTGCGTGGGCTCGTATTGGGCCCAGATGTTGAGCACGCCTTGCAGGGCTGAACGGCGGTGGCTGTCCTGCGGAATGGCTTTGGCGATGGCCAGGGCCGCTTGCGGATCGCGCTCGGCCCAAGCCTGGAAAACGGACTGCCAGAGGTTGGTGGTCGTTTCGTTGTCGGCGAGTGCCTGCAGTTTATCCAGCGCCAGCTTCGGGTCGATGCGGGCCAGCGAGACGAGCACGGATTGAATGAATTGCCGGCGCAGCGAGGCCATGGGCTCGCGGTCGATGGCCGCATAGGCGGCTTCGGGATCCACGCGGGCCCACTCATTCAACACCGCCTGGACGGCGGCGCGGTGGAGTCCGGGGCGGGTCAGCGAAAGCGCGCCGGTGAAAGCGTCGGCGGGATTTTGGCCGGCCCACACGGAGAAAAGCGAACCGTTGTTGCCTTCGGGATAATCGGCGGTGGGGATGGCTTGGGCGGCGGCGATGGCATCGGCGGGGGCAGTCGCGGCCCACACTTGCAGAACGTTCGAAAAGGCCTGCACGCGGCGGTTGGCGCTATCCAGTTGTGCGGCGGCGGCCAAGGCCTGCTTGGGATTGCGTTCGGCCCAGGCGGTAAAGACGGTGCCGAGGAGGGCATTTTCGCCGGCGAGCTGCTCGGCGGCGCGGGCGTGCGTCACGGCGGCTTCCGGGTCGGACGCCACCCACTTGCTGTACGCGCGCGAACGGACGAGGTTGCGGTCGCCGCCCCGCGGGGCCGACGCGGCTTGATCCAGCAACGCCGCGAGCTGGCCGACCGGAGTCTGCGCAACGAGCTCGTCGACGGCCTTCGTGCGCTCCAGCGCCACCGGCGAGGCCAGGGCTAGGCCGAGGGGCGAGGCGGGGTTCCACGGCAAAAGTTTCGGCGCGACGGGCAGCGGGCCCGTGGGCTCGGGGCGTTTGGGCAGGGGTTGGGGGATAATTTTCCCTTCGCGGGTCAGCTTGGCGAGGTTGCTGTCGGTCGGCTGGCCAAACCACCAGTAACCGAGGAGGAGGCCGCCCACAAAAGCGGGCAGCATGAACAAGGCGAATTTGAAAAAGATTTTCACAGTGGAGAAAGGAGTGGAAGGCGGCGGGAGTGGGCGTCCGTCACCAAGGAAAACAGATTTTGGGGTCGTTTGTTACCGCGGCCTGCTCAATTCGATGCGACCGACCGATGTTTGTTAAACCCTAAATTGTAAAACTTTCGCTGCCAAAAGGAAGGGTGAACTCTGCCCGGAAAGGAGGGGGTGATGCTAAAGATTGGCTAAGCCTTGGCCATCAAGGAGTAGCCGCCGGGGCTGAATTTTGGAAGCGCAACACCAGAGTGGGCTGATGCTGGTCGGTCAGCGGGTCGGGGTACTCTTTCGCCTCGTGCGGCAAGTCCACCGATTTGCTGCCGCCATTATCTTTTAAATCCGTGCCGACCGAATAAATCAGCCCGCGCGCCGGGTCGTAGCGCAGCGGCTGGCCGTCAAAGGGATCGACCGGCACCGCGGGAAGATATTCAGGCACGAGCGCGGCGAGAGTTGACGGCAGCGTGCGGTGGTCGTCGTAATAGTGGCGAAGGGCGAACGAGGTTTGGATGAGGCGGTCAGACGCGGTGGCCAGATAGGGCGAAGTGTTCGTCGCCGGATTGGCCGAGGGCATGAAATTCTCCAACACAATCCGGCCGCCGAAGTTTGGGATGAGCATTTCGCGCACGGAAGGGCTCGCGCCATTTTGAATATCGTAGCTGGAGGATGCTCGCTGGTTGGCGGGAAAATTCTTTGCAGAAAAAGTTGGAGTGAAGGCCCTCAGATAATTCCGGACATACTCGGCGGCTTCCCTGCGGGTGGTGTTGAGTTGCAGGCTCCAGGAAAAAATTTCGGTGCCTATAAACGAACTCAGCCAGGGATGACCCGGACTTCCGGGATCGCTGTCGGGATCAATGACAAAGCGCTCCCCGGGCGTGCTCATGCCCAGGAGGCGAAAGGGGTTCCTTTCATGCTTAAGTTCGTCCTCCAAATGGCGGAAGAATTGGTATTCCAAGGCCAGGCTGCGCTGCTGACCGCCCATCCAATCAATGGGAACGGACCAAGTTTTGGCCACGGCGTCGCGCTCTGCGGCCGGCAACGCGGGCACGTTGAGCGCGTTGCCGGCCTCGGCGCTAAAGCCGTCAATTACACTCGCGGTGAGCAAGACAATCGCAGGAACTTGGCCGCGAGCAATAAGTCCCGCCCAGTTGTGCAAGCGGATGGCATCTCGCGCGGCGGTGGCCCAATCGCCCTTCTGGCGCGCGTGGGCGGAGGATAATTGTAGTGTTTTTGCGAGATTCAAGAGCGGCTCAAGCGGTGCCGCGGCGTTTTGGAGCTCCAATTCACCGGCAAAATCAAAATGCGGCAGCGTCGCGATGGTGTCAGCCTGCGCCAGAATGGGCTGGGTCTCGGCAAGATATGCATCCACCAACGCGTCGCCTGGGTTTTGCTTGGTGATTAAATCATCCAACTCGGCCTCCGCCATGCCCTGGGACCGGGCAAAACGGTAGAGGTCCAAAGACGCGCGCGGCAGTTTTTGAATTTGCACAAAACCATTCTGCCCGTCCGGCACCGCGGCGTTGCGGGCCAGTAGATCAGCATCGTCGGGCGGCGGCTCATCCCGTAAATAAAACCACCAAAAGGGCCCGGCCAAAAGGGCGGCCAGCACGGCGCAGGCAAGGGCGCCTCGACGCACCCAGCGCCAAAGACGGCGCGGAGGACGTGGATTGGCCTGGATAAGCGGCGGGCGCGGCGGAAGTTTCATGATCAAAAACAGTGTAAGTACCAATGACCATCAAGGAGTAGCCGCCGGGGCTGAATTTTGGAAGCGCAACACCAGCGTGGGCTGCTGTTTGTCGGCCAGCGGATCGGTGTACTCTTTCGCCTCGTGCGGCAGGTCCACGGATTTGCTGCCGCCGTTGTCCTTCAAATCCGTGCCGACCGAATAAATCAGGCCGCGCGCCGGATTGTAGCGCAGCGGCTGCCCGTCAAAAGGATCGAGTGGCACCGCGGGAAGATATTCAGGCACGAGCGCGGCGAGAGTCTGCGGCAAGGCATGGTTGCCGTCGTAATAATTCCGTGCCGCGAGGGCCGTTTGCACGAGGCGGTCCTGGGTGCTGTACAAATAAGGGGAGGCAATTTCGTGACGCAGCATATCGGTGGTCATTTGCACAAAAATCTCACCGACTAAATTGGAGGGAAAGTTTGTGGGTAAAGCGGCCAGGGCATCGTGGGGACTCTTCGTCAACGAGGGATCGATTTTGCCATAAGGCCCGTCCAAGGCCGCCTGGATTTGTCGCAGCACAGCGGCAACTTCGCGCCGCGTGCGATTCCGCTGCAAAATCATGCGCTGGCCCCAGTCTTTCAGCGGTTTGGGTATTTGCTCAAGCGTGTCGCCGGAATGAGCGTTGGCACTGATCGTCTCGGGCAAGTGGTCAAAAGTGTAAATCATCCGGCGATATTCACCGCAGTCGGCGCGTTGCATCGCGGTCGTCCAGGAGAAGGGGACGGCCCAGGCTTGGGCGAGAACGGCGCGGCTGGCCGGCGTGCTGGCCGGGTCGTTAAGCAGATCTCGTGCGGCGCGAGCGGCGCGCTCATCGAGCGATCCGGCCGTAAAGAGATTCACCAAATCCGTTTCATTCTCACTGAAGCGGGTGGCCAGCCGCCGCAGCCGTTTGATCTCGGTCACCGCCAGGTTGAAATCGCCGGTTTGTCGCGCACGCAGGGCCGAAAGTTCCAGCACTTGCCGGACATCGACAGCGTATGGCGTTTCGGCCAGCTGCTTATTCAGGGTCTGAACTTTTGGGATTTCAAAATGCGGCAGGACGAGGATGTTATCCAGCGATGCAAGCGCGGGGCGGGCTTGCCAGAGGAAGCTGTCCACCAGGACATCGTCATGTTCGTCGCCATTGAGGATCGCCTCCAGGTCGACCGATTCCTTGTAGCTCCGTGTGGCAAAGGCGGAAAAATCCAGCAGCGTGCCATTGAGGGTGCACAATTGCACGAGGCCGTTTTCTTCCTCAGGTACCGGTGCGGCGCGGGCCAGCAAGTCGGTATCGTTGGGCGCTGATTCATCTCCCAAGAATTCGAAATAAAGGGAAAAGCCAACAATGATAGGCACCAAACCGGCGAGAAAGACCAAAAGCGCCAGTAGCGGCCAATTCAGGGACTGCGGCCGCCCAGAAGATAGACGGGCGGAAGGGGAAATCTTCGGCACCGGCGGCAAATTCGGCGGGGCGGCCTCCATGCGTGCGAGTATCACGCGGCGGCACGCCGGGGACAAACGAATAATGGCGTGATCTGCACCAGCTCCCTGTGCTGTCTCGATTTAATAAGCTGGAACGCACGCTCCACCCAAACGCAGATAGTGCTCGGCGCTCCGCGCGCTTGCTGTTTGTCCCGCGTCGGTTATGAAGGATGGACGTCGGCGCGGGCGCGTCGACGCGCCTTCCCGCCATGTTGCTCGCTGCGCTCACGCACACTTTTATTCCCGGCCCCGTCCCGGAAAATTTGCAGGACTGGCACGAGCTGGCGCAGTTTCTCCTCGAACTTTTGTGGGAGCACGCGTGGACGCTCCTCGGGTTCGCGCTCGCGATCCTGGTGTTTGGCCGGTTGATTTTGGAAAAGCGCAATCCCAGCAACGTGTTTGCCTGGGGCCTGTTGGTGCTGTTCGTGCCTTGGCTGGGCGCGCCCTTGTATTTTCTCTTTGGCGGGCGCAAGAGCCGCCGGCTGGTGCGGGCGAAAATACAGGTGAATGAATACGCCGCGCAACTGGCGGCGGGCTTGCTGGTCGACGGACCGCCGCGGCCGGGGTCGGTCGGGCGGGTGGGCGCGCGGCGCAAGTTTGCCTACAACGCCTTTCACTTGCTGGGCGATGGCGTGGCGGCGCACGCGGCCTTGCGCCGCGAAATCGCCCGCGCGCAAAAATCGATTCACGTGCAGACGTATATCTTTGGCCGCGACGAGCCGGCCCGCCAGATTTTGGCCGACCTGACCGAGCGAGCGCGGGCCGGCCTCGAGGTCAAAGTGCTGGTGGATGCGCTCGGCAGCCTGACCGCCGGCGGGCATTTCATGGATCCGCTGCGCCACGCGGGCGGGCGCGTCGCGCGCTTCATGCCGGTACTGCCGCTCGAAACCAAGACCTCGGCCAACCTGCGCAATCACCGGAAATTCGCGATTTTCGACCGCGAGCGCGCCCTCGTGGGCGGGCAGAACATCGACCACCGCTTTATCGACGCGAAAGATTCACCCGAACTCTTTCTGGATTTCAGCGCGCTGATCGAAGGGCCGGTGGTGGCGACGTTCAACCGCGCGTTTGTGAGCGATTGGTGCTTTGCGTCGGGCGATTCCCCACAACTCTTTCGCGAGTTGCTCGCGCACCTCCCACACTCGCGCGGGCCCTACGAGGTCGAGGTGCTGACCAGCGGGCCCGACGTCGAGGGCGATCCGCTCTGGGAGCGCCTGCTCATTCTCGTCCAGCAATGCCGTGAGGAGTTGACCATCGTCACGCCGTATTTCATTCCGGACGAGGTTTTGTTCCAATCCATGCTCGTGCAGGCACACGCGGGCAAACGCATCCGGCTCATCGTGCCCGAGCGCTCGAACCACCCGCTGGTGGATTTCGCGCGGCACCACTACTTGCGTCAACTGCACGAGGCGGGCGTCGAGATTCTGCTTTATCAAAAGAAAATGCTGCACGCGAAACTCCTGCTCGCCGACGGCCAGGTGGCGATGATGGGCTCGGCGAACATGGACTTGCGCAGCCTGTTCGTGAATTTTGAAATCGGCGTGTTCCTGTATTCGGCGGAGCCCATCCGGGAATTGACCGCCTGGACGGAGGCGCTCCTGCCGGATTGCGTGACGTACCTGGCCTCCGGCCACGCCGGCGCGGGCGCGAACCGCCGCCTCATGGAGGACTTCGCGCACCTGCTCGGGCCGCTGCTGTAAAAGGCAGAAGTTGGACGGCAGAATGCAGAAGTCCGAAGTTCCCCGTCTACCCAAGCGGCAGGGCGCAGCGACTGGCTCCGCGCTTGCCGATTCCAAGTGTCCTGACTAACCTACACGCCATGAGTATTTATCGCACCGCCGTCATGATTTGCAACCCGCGCGACACCGCGCAGGTTAGCGGTCCGATTGAGGCGCTCGTGGACACAGGGCCGGAGCTGAGCTGGTTTCCGGCGGATTTCCTGGAGGCTGGCGGAGTGGTGCGTTTGCGCAAACGCAACTTTGTGACTGCGACCAGCCAGCATATCACGCGCGATGTCGGCTATGCGATCGTGCGTGCCGAAAAGTTTGAAACCATCGATGAGGTGGTCTTTGGCCAGCCGGGCGATTTGACGTTGCTGGGCGTCCCCACGCTAGAAGGCTTCGGCGTGATGGTGGACAATCTCGGCCGTCGCCTCGTCGCGACGCCGACTGTTGCGGCCTGAAGCGACATTGCGCAAGCGCTCCGCCGCTTCGCCTGGACTTTCTGACTACGGCGTGGACGTTGTGATCGTGGAGGTGGAGCCGTCCGGGTGGGTGATGGTGGTGACGCCGCCAATGGTGGTAATGCTTATGCCGCTGGCGCCCAGGCCGCTCGCGTTGAGTATGCCACCTTGGAGACTGGAGGCCGAGTTCACATTGTTGTTGATGGCGGTGCGGATGACGGTTTTCTGGGCGTCGGTGAGGTTCGCGGTATCGAGGGTGGCGAGCGCGCCGGGTTTGTCTTTCTTGGCCATGTCCAGCAGGCTATTGCGGATTTGGTTATTGCGGCGGCCCGCATTGCCGATGCTGGAGGCCAGATTGTAGGCGGCCACCGGGTCGTAAGCCGATTGGGAGGCCACATAGCGCGCGACGGCGGCATCCCGCTCCTCGCCGTCGGGCAAGGTCTGCATCCACGCCGCGAGGCCCTGCGGGTCCTGCTCGACCCATTTGTTGGCGAGATCGACAATGGAATTCACCCGCGTGGTGGGAATGGTAATCTGCATCACGGCTTGGGCGGCGGCGACGGGATCGGTATTGGCCCAGCCGTTGATGATGGCGCGCAGCGTGGGGCCGTTGTTGACGTTTTCCGCGCTGGCCTGGCCCCAGGCGGCCTCGGGATCGGTGACGGCCAGGCGGCCGATGGCCGTATTCACTGCAGCAGTGCGGGCAGCGCCCTCGGGCAGCGCCTGGGCCCACGCCAGCGCGGCGCCGGGGTCATTTTGCGCCCAGGCGGTGACGACGCTGTTGGCCATGTTGGCAAAGGCCGGGTTATCAGCGAATCCTTGAGCGTAACTGGCGGCGCCGGCCGGATCCTGCGCGGCCCAGGCGGTGATGACATTGCGCAAGGCGTTGGCGCGCACGGTCTCGCTCACGTCGGCGGGCAGATTTTGCACCCAGGCGAGGGCCGTTTGCGTGTCTTGCGCGGCGAGCGAGGAGGCCAGCACGGCGGTAAGGTTGTCGCGCGCGGTGCTCGGGGCCATTTGGTTGAAATAAGAGGCTGCCGCCTGCGGGTCGGCGGAGGCGAGCTGGCCGAGCACGGTGGTCAGCACGGTGTCGTGTTCACCACCGGCGAGGCTCTTGTTCAGCCAGTCCATGGCGGAGGCCGGATCACTCTTCGCATATTGGCTGAGCACGATCCCGAAATCATTTTCGCGGCGCGTCCCGGCCGGGAAGTGAGAGACGTAGTCAAGCGCGGTGGCAGGGTCGGTGTCACCCAGTTTGGTCAGGACGGTGCGGAGGTTGCTGTCAAAGACGGCACCTTTGACATTTTGGTCCAGCCAGGTGAGGGCCGAAACGGGGTCCGTGTCACTCCAATTGCTGATAACGGAGGCGACGAGATTATTGCGGGTGGCGCTGGCCGGAAGGGAGGCGATGAAATTGCCCGCCGCAGTGGGGTCTTGCTGCGCCAGATGCATGAGGGCGGCTTGCTGGGCGCGATCGTGTTCCACGCCGGCGGGCAGGGATTGCGCGGAGGCGAGCGCGCCCGCGGGGTCCACCTCGGACCAGCCGCTGAACACGGCTTGCGTCGCGGCGGTGCGGGCGGCATTGGCGGGCATTTGTTGCAGGGCGGCGAGCGCGGCGCCCGGGTCCTGCCGGGCCCAGGCGGAGAATACGCCCGCGTAAAGTTGCGCCGATTGCTGGGCCGGCGGCAGTCCGCGCAAGGCGGACATGGCCTGCTCGGGATCGCTCGCCGCGAGATTGGCCAGCACACTGGCGCGCACGGACAGGCGCAGCTTGGCGTTGTCAATCTGCTCCACCGCCGCGAGCGCGGAGGCCGGGGCGATTTCCGACCACCGGCCGAAGAATTCGCGCCAGAAATTGTCCCCGGCAATGCTCGGCGGGAGGGCTTTGGCGGCCGCGAGTGCGGCGGCCGCCCCGTCGCCTTGAATCCACGTGGCCATCACCTTGGTCACGGCGGCGATGCGAAACGAAGCGCGGTCGAATTTCAGCGCTGCGGCCAGGGCCGCGCGGGGGTCAAGGCTGGCCCAGGCGACAAACACGCTGTTCAGCGCCTGCGCCTGCCCGCCGTGCAAGGCCTTGGCCGAGGCGTAGGCGAGCGCTGCCGCCGGGTCGGACTGCACCCATTTGGAGTTCACCAAATCGGTGACAAGCTGGCGGATATCATACTCCGGGCAACTGGCCGCCTCATCCAGCAAGCTCGCGAGATCCGCCACGGGCGTGGCCTCGACCAATTTGACGAGGGCCGCGAGGCGCTCGCCGCCGTGATATTTTTTCAACAGGCCGGCCAAGGCGCCCTTGGGGTCCCACGCCACTCCGGCGGATGTGGCCGGGCCGCCTTTGGTGGCGCTTTTCGCCGGCGGGTGAAAGGCCTGGATCGTCGAAGCCGTGGGGTGGCCGGGATAAATCCAATAACTGGCGGCCATGCCGGTTAGAAAAAGGACGAGGCCGCCCACGGAATACTTGAGGGAAAATTTCATGGGGAGAAGGAGGGCGGATTTTGCGGCGCGGCGGACGATGGCGCAGCCGGGCCGGGCAATTTACGGCAACGAAGGAGCAAGCCGGTGAAAAAGACAATATAATAAAAAGCCAGTACGCCAAACAGTCCCGTGGTCAGCGCGTTTTGCGCGGGTGTGATCGCGGCTTCCGGCGTGGCACTGCGGAGGTAAAGTTGGTAGGCGATGCGCAGCGTGACCAGGAGCGTGACGCCCGTGCCCAAGAATTTGTTGGGTATATAGAAATTGCCGGTCGGGGTGGTCTCGATTTTGGCCAGACGCAGACCAATCGCCCCGAGGACCGCCCCCGCGAGCGCGCCGCAAAGATAGGCCGGGAGCACTTCCTGCAACAGCGCCGCGAACGTCATCACGAGGGCGAGCGCGCCGAACACCGTGACCAAAATACCTTCCCGCACCGGGCGCAATGGCTGGCGACCAAAATTGCGGCGAATGCGGCGGTACACCGACCAGAGCAGCACGCCAATAATAAGGACAGGTGTGAAATGATTGGTGGGGGCGGCCATAAAACGAGTTGAAAAGTGCGGGGCAACGGATTTGCTTCCGGCCACGCTCAAGGCTTGGCGGCGGGTTCGGCAGGCGCGGTCGAACTATTCGGCGAGGATGCCGGATTCGGCGCGACTGGCGGAGTTGCCGGGTCCGGTGGCGACGGTGCAGCGGGCGGCCGCGGAGTGGTCAGGTTTTTCCACAGGGTGGAAAATTTCACGACCGGAAACTCCTCAGTTTTCGAAAGCACGAAACCGTCCTTCGCCATTTCTGCGGCCATCGCGGGCATGTGCATCGCCCCCCAGGGCACGGCGAGGGCGTTGGAACGCTGGAGCTCGTCGCGGATTTCCTGGATGAGATGCGCGTTGCGCTTCGCCAGAATGTCGTCCCAGAGCTTTTGGGCAAACTGCGGGTCCGCGGATTTTTGCATCAGCTCGACGATAAGGGGCGCGGTCAGGTTGCCGCTGTACAATTGTGCGGTCAGGTTCAGGAAGGCGATGGTGCCGGGTGAAAAATCCGCCACGTCCACGTCCGCGCGGTGCGAATGCTCGGTCGAGGGGGAAAACTGCTCCTTTTGGGAGGAAAGGCCCAACGCGTTGGCTACGTGCTGGTAGCTCAGGTGCTGTTGGAGAAGATGTTTCGAATCGGTCACGCCCTCGAGCAAAACCACCGCGCCCGGCGGGAAGGATTTCGTGACTTGCTCGTAAAAGCCGGCGTCACCCATATGCATCATGGGCATGAGCTCGACGGTTTTGCCATCGGGCCGCGTGTAACTTTTGGCCCGCAAAATCAGGCCGTCGGGCCGCAGGGCCATGAAGCCGTCGGTGAAATGATCCGCGGCTAGCGAGGCGCACACGGCGAGGTAAAGCAGCACGGCGGGAAACAGCACGAAGACATTGGCGAGAATAAAGCCGGCCGTATTCCCAAAACTAAAGGCCCGCGCGCCCAGTTGCTCTTCCCGCACCAGCGGCCAGCGCCAGCCCAGCCGTCCGACCACACTTCGCAGCACCCACAGGCCGAGCGCCAGCTCCAGCAGGGAGACCGCCCAGATAAAAATTTGCGCCTGGCTAAAAAAGTAGATGGAAAACGGGACGCCCGCGAGCATTCCGGCCGGTAGAAAAAGAATCAGCGGTAGCATCCAGCGTTTGGGAACCAGCGGCGTGAGGGCCGTCAGCCCGTAGAGCAGCACCGCTCCCAGGATGACCAAAAGGCCGATAAAGCCGCGCAGGGGCGCGAGGGCCGTGACGCCCAGCGAGAGCGTAAGCAGGTCATCCAGCAGTGAAAGTCCGGCATCCGCGATAAACAGGACAAGGAAGACGCTGCACAACTGAGCGAGAAATTTTTTCAAGTTAGGGGAGACCGCAAGGGTGGTGGAATGGTTGCATGAAGGCTGGGCAAATCAAAAGGGTCAGGGCGCGTCAGTTTTTATGACGGACAACGTGGGCCCATCGGGGATCAGGCTGTTTTCGAGGTACCAGAGGCCGTTAACCTTGATGAAGGTAAGCGTGTCCGGTGCTTCTTCGGGCCCCGGAGGCTCTAGGCCGGGAGGCACAATGACTTTATAAGTGGCCTGGGTGCCGTCGTCGTTCAGCGTGGGACTGGCATCGCCGATGGAGGCCAACATCTCGGCCATGGGCTTCATTTGTGGCCTAATCGTTTCCGCCATGGAAAGATCGAATACTTTTTGCGACCACGCAGACGGAAGCCATTCGCCCGGTTTTGCCGCCGCCAGTTGTGCGGGAGTCGGAGGCTTAATTCCGAGCTGACTTATTTGCTCGGCGGTCAGGGCCTGCGCGTCGGGATGTTCGTCAAAGGCTTTCTGAATCTGGGCCGTTTCTTCCTTGAGCTGGGCCTTTTCTTCTGCGGTCAACTTCGGCAGTGGTGTGTCGCCGGGCGGCGGAGGCGAAAAACTTGGCAACAGGGCCGCTAGATCTGGTGACAAAGGCATCGGCCCCAGGCCGGGAGCCGTGTACACCTCGAGCATTTTTTTGGCGTCGCCATCATTCATCACGCGAATGAGCTCGGGGATGAGCGTTTTCAGAGATTGCTGCGGGGAGATTTCTTGGGGCGCGGTGGCAGCGGGCGCGTTGGGGGCAGCTACACGCGCGGTCGGTCCGGTGACAGTTTTCGCCTCGCCAGCAGGAATCGCGGCTGCGGAAGCGTTCGTGGGAATGGCTTTGGCTATAGACTGCTTCAGGCTGACCTCCGGTACCGCAGTGGCAAAGTAAAGCGAAAGGGCGATCCCTGCCGCAATGGCCAGCAACGCGACGAGGGCACCCGGGGTTTTGCTACCGGCAGTCATGGGTCTCAGCGTAGCGATATCGGACAAAATAGCACAGAATAAATTACGCCCTTAATTATAAACGGCCCGCAAGCGCTCAGGAAGGATTGCCTTGGCGCAGGCGAGGAACTAGAGTCGGGAGCGCATTGTCCAACGCAGTCACCCCGCCCATGTTTTCGCCGATTTTCGCGCGCGTCGTGCGTCCGCTGTTCGCCTTGGCGGCGCTGGCGTTCGTGGCGGTGTCGTGTCACGGAGCCACACCGGCGGCGGCATCAGCGGCGACCCCGGCGCCCAAGGTGGCGCTCGGCATCGATGTGCTCGAGGCGCAGAATTTCGACATTCTAAAAGGCAAGCGCGTGGGCCTGCTCACCAATCAGGCCGGCGTGAACAGCCGCGGCGTAAGCACAATTGACGTTTTGCGGCGCGCGCCGAATGTGAAGCTCGTCGCGCTTTATGGTCCGGAGCATGGTATCAACGCCAACATAATTGCGGGGGTGGGGGTGGATTCCACCAAAGACCCGCGCACGGGCTTGCCGGTGTATTCGCTTTATGGCGATGGCAAGCGTCGGCCCACCCCGGCAATTTTGAAGGACATTGATGTGATGGTGGTGGATTTGCAGGACATCGGCACGCGGTCGTACACTTTCGTGAGTTGCCTGCGTTACACGATGGAGGCCTGCTTCGAGTTGGGAAAAACCGTCGTCGTATTGGATCGCCCGAACCCGTTGGGGGGCTTGAAAGTGGGCGGACCCATCATCGAGCCCAGCCTGATGAGCTACGTGGGCGCGTACCCGGTGCCGTATGTCCATGGGTTGACGATCGGCGAACTCGCGAAAATGGCGAAGGACAATCCCGGCTGGCTCAAGGGCCCCGATGAAAAACAGCCGATGTCCGAGGCCGTGCGCAAGAGCGGGCAGTTAATAGTGGTGCCGATGCGCGGCTGGCGGCGGTCGATGCTCTGGCCAGACACCGGCCTGAAGTGGGTGGGGACGTCGCCCAACATCCCTTCGGTCGAAGCGGCTTTCGGCTACGCGCTGGTGGGCTTGGGCGGCGAAATCGGCAACTTTTCCCACGGCGTCGGTACGCCCAAGCCGTTTCGCCTCCTGAATTTTTCGGCCGACGGTGTGCCGGAGCACAGTATGCCAGCGGCGCAACTGGCGGCGGCGATGCAGGCCAAAAATCTGGCGGGGCTCGATTTTACTGTGATTAAATACAAGGATGACGTTGGCAAAGAGCGCTCTGGCGTCTATGTCGGCATCCGCGACTGGAATGCGGTCGAGCCCACGAAGGTCGCATTTGTGATGATGCAATTGGCGGCCGTCTGGTCGGCCAAGGGCAATCCATTCAACGATCAAGCCAAGAAGGCGGAAATCTTTCGCAAAGAAGTGGGATCCACGGCCTGGTGGGACCAGATAACCGACAAGGGCGCGCGGATCGACGTCGACGCCTTTTTCAAAAAATGGCACGCGGACGCCGCGGCCTTCCAGGAAACGAGCAAGAAATGGTGGCTGTATCAGCCGTAGGACAAATATCGGTGCCAGCCCCCTGACGCTGGGGGTGAGCCATTGCCCTTGACCCACCGCAGGCGGCGCGTTACGGGTGGTGGAGCTTTTTATCTCGCATGAGCCAGCAATACAACAAAGTCATCAAGCGCCGCCGGCGTCTTGCCTACAAGAAACGCAAAGCGGCGATCGCCCACAAGGCCCGCACCGCCAAGAGTTCGAAGAAGGACAAGAGCTGAGCGGCGCGCCTTCCCCACCATGTTCCACCTCCGGCAGCGGCGGATGCTGGCGCGGACCGCGGGTGCGGCCGGCCTGTTGCTCGCGCTCGGCGGTTGCTGGTCTGCGCCCAAGGGGCCCACGAGCGCCGGCACCGCGCCGCCCGTCGCCGGCCCGGTGTCTTTCAACGCCGTCGCCCAGCGGTACATCGACGGCGAGAAATTCAAGCGTATCAGCGAGTATTTCGACGGCGTCGAGAACAAGGGCGGGCGCATCATCGAGCGCTCGAAATCCGACAGCCGTTCGGGCTATTATTTCATCGTGGATCTGGACTGGCATCCCGGCACCGTCCTGCCCAAGGGCACTCGCGCCGAACTCCAGTACATTCGCAGCGACACCCCGGCGCCGATCACCCAGCAGTTCGTCTTTTCCGACGCCACCGGCACCTGGCCGGAATTTTTGCTCGGCCTCACCGGCTCCGATTGGCCGCGTCCGGACCTCAGCATCGTCGCCTACAAGATAACTCTGTTTGATGCCGACGGCAAGGAACTCGCCGAGCATCAAAGCTTCCTCTGGAGCTTGCCCCCCACCGTAGGCGCGGCAGCTAAAGTTGCGGACGCGGGTCCGCCGGCGTCGGCCACCGCGGAGGCCAGCCCGGCAACTACTCCGGCGGCTACCACTCCGGCTCCAGCCCCGGAAGCTGCCTCGGCGCCGACGCCAACTCCCTCGGCACTTCCCGTCGGCGGGACGCGATGAGCAGTGTAATTTCGCGCGCGCGAGGGGGCCCATGAGTGTGCTGAAACGTGAAATTCAAGGTGGTGCAGGCTGGTCGCCCTGGCGGCCGTTTCGACAACCGGTGCAACTGAGCGCCGACGTTTTGTCGGAAACATTGTCGGGCGGGCAGGCCTTCCGCTGGCGGCGGGTTCCGGCGCAACCCGGAGTTTGGACGGGCGTCTGGGCGAACGGCCTGGCGCGCGTGCGGTTGTCGGCGGCGGGAGAAATCGAATGGTCCGCGCCGGAAAAAATCGCGGCCCGGTTGGCTTCCGCGGTCGAGGAATATTTTGCGGCGGACGTGAGCTTTGTAATGCTGGCCGACCGCCTGCCGTGGCGCACGGATGAGGTTTTGGAAAAATGCATTCGCGCGCGCCCAGGCCTGCGGCTGCTGCGGCAGCCGTTTGGCGAAACCCTGCTGGCGTTCATGTGCAGCAGCGCCAAGCGCATTCCGCACATTGCGCAAATGTGCGAAAAAATGGCGGAGCGTTTCGGCGAACCCGTCGCCGAAGGCGTCAACGCTTTGCCCATGTGGCCCCGGCTGGCGGAAATTGCGGAGGCGGACCTGCGCGCTTGCGGGCTCGGCTACCGCGCGCGCTTTATCCACGACGCGGCGCGACGCCTCGCCCGCGAAGGCGATTGGGAAAAACGCCTTCCCCATGCGCCCTATGCCGAGGCGCATGCGCGGCTGACGGCGCTGCCAGGCGTCGGGCCGAAAATTGCGGACTGCGTGCTGCTTTTCGGCGCCGCGAAGTACGAGGCCTTTCCCGTGGACACCTGGATTCTGAAGGCCATGGCAGAGCGTTACGGCCTGCACGGCTGGCGGCCCGCGCAAGTCGCGCAATTCGGGCGCACCCACTTCGGCCCGCTCGCGGGCCTCGCGCAGCAGTTTTTGTTTTCCGGTGCGCGCGCGGAGAAATGAGTTTAACAGAATATTTTAGACAGAATTAACAAAATTTGCAGAATCATGAAAAGCTCATCGTCATGAAGACCGCAAAAGAAACACCGGAGATATTTCTCTGGCCGCCACCGAAGAAGGTAGAATGGACCGGTGAACTGGTTCAGATACCGACAAAGCTAAGTTGGTCCTGCGTGTTTCCGCCCAATCCGACCCTGAGTGGGAGCTATGCTTTTTTTAGCAGTACTCGTGGGTTTCGACCGGAGCCGTCTCCAATGGGCCAGGATTTGGACAAAGCCTGGTTGCGCATCGTGCTGGACGAAAAATTGCCGGCGGAAGGCTATCGCCTACATATCACCGCCCAGTCCGTGCGCATCGAGGCCTCCAGTTCACCCGGCGCAGTTTACGCGTTTCGTGTCCTGCAACAGTTGAATGCTAATCGAAAAAACGAGTTGCCTTGTGGTTTTATTGAAGATTGGCCGGACTTCCCCATTAGGGGCTTCATGCTGGATGTCAGCCGGAGCAAGGTTCCCGACACCTACGGTTCTTGGAACAACCTGTTCGATGCGCTGGCCAAGCTTAATTACAACCAACTGCAACTATACACGGAGCACACTTTTGCTTTCAAGGGGCACTCGGTGGTTTGGGGAGATGCTTCGCCTTATACCCGGTTAGAAATGGGGAAAATTCGATATTATCAAGAGGCATTTGGAATCGAGGTGGTGGCCAACTTCAATTCCTTCGGCCACTTCGAGCGGTGGCTGAAGCATCCCGAGTATAAACATCTGGCGGAGTGCCCGGACGGTTTTGTCCATCCGCTCAAGGGCCAGATGACGCATGGGACGACACTGAGGCCCAATGCGGCAAGCCTGAAGTTCCTGGACAAATTGTGGGCGGAGTATTTGCCGCTGTTCCAGTCCAAGCGCTTCAACCTCGGGGGCGATGAGCCGTGGGAATTGGGCCTGGGCTGGAGCAAGCCGCTCGTGAAGAAATTCGGCCAGCACCGGGTCTATCTCGATTTTCTTAAAAAGCTGCACCAGCAGGCAGCGAAGCATGGAAAGGAAATTTTATTCTGGGGCGATATTTTGCTGGAGTCACCGGAACTGGTGAAAGAAGTGCCCGCGGATGCCACGGCGCTGCTCTGGGGTTACGAGGCGAACCATCCGTTTGCCGAGCAATGCGCGAAGCTGGCAGCGGCGAAAAGAAAATTCTGGGTGTGCCCGGGCACCTCGGCGTGGAATACGTTTACGGGCCGCACCGACAACATGCTCGCCAACCTCGAAAGTGCGGCGAAGCACGGCTTGGCGAATGGCGCCGAGGGTTTTTTGCTGACCTCGTGGGGCGATGGCGGCAACCACCAGCCTTGGCCAATCATGGATTTGGGTCTCACCTACGCAGCGGGTCTCGCGTGGAATCAAAAAGGCACGCGCCGGACGGATTTGCCGCGAGCCGTGGACGCGATATTCAATGAGGGGCGCACTTCGAATTTAGGCCAGATTTTGCTGGAACTCGGGCGGGCGGAAAATGCCGTAAAACATCCGAAGCCCAACCGCAGCCGTCATTATGATCTGTTTTTCGCGACGCGAGCGGGACTAAAAAAGGAACTAAAGACGCTCACGGACGCAGAACTGAAAAAGATCCTGAAGGCCCTGCTTAAAGTACAAACAGAACTGTCTCAGAAGGTGCAAGGGAAGATTCCTGAGGAAAAGAGGGCCGCCCAAATATTAGCATTCGTGTTTAGCGAATTGCGCCTGGGTGCGGACATGGCCGCCTGGGCGATCAAACGGGCGCGACTGGCCAAAGCGGGCAAGAGTACGCGGCTGCTGGCAGGAGAGCTGAAAACATTAATTGGTCGTTTCGAAGAAATCTGGGTGAGGCGCGCCCGTGTCGGCGGCTTGCACGAGGCGACGGCCCGGATGCGGGCGGTGGAGCAGGATTTGTGAGGAAGAAAAAATTTGAACCACAGAGACACCGAGAGCACAGAGTGCCGGAAGGAGAGGAAAAGAAAAAGCGGAGTAAATCTTCCGCAGATTGCGCAGAGGCACGCAGATTTTTCTACATGATCTGTGTTAATCGGTGAAATCTGTGGAAAAATTTCCTCTTCTTTCCTTTCTTCCCCCTACAGCACGCCGTGCTCTCGGTGTCTCTGTGGTTCAAAACTCTTAACTCTTCGTTTCGGTTCTTTCCGCCAGCGCCTGCAGCTTTTCCACTTTTTCCGCTTCCGCCAGCGCGGCGAGCAGGTCGTCAATCGCGCCCTCCATCACGTTGGGCAGATTGTGGGCGGTGAAACCGATGCGGTGATCCGTCACCCGCGATTGCGGAAAATTGTAGGTGCGAATGCGCTCGGAGCGGTCACCGGTGCCAATTTGGGATTTGCGCTGCGCGGAGTATTTCAGATTTTCATCGGCTTGTTTGCGTTCGAGCAGGCGCGCGCGCAGCACCTTGAACGCCTTGGCCTTGTTCTTGAGCTGGGAGCGCTCGTCGGAGCATTTGACGATGGTGCCGGTCGGCTTGTGGAGAATCTGCACGGCGGAATCCGTGGTGTTGACGCCTTGGCCGCCGGGGCCGGATGCCCGCGCGACGGTGATTTCCAAATCTTCGGGATTGATTTGCACATCGACGTCTTGGGCCTCGGGCAGCACCGCGACGGTCACGGTCGAGGTGTGGATGCGGCCATTGGCCTCGGTGACGGGGACGCGCTGCACGCGGTGCACGCCGCTCTCCCATTTGAGCGTGCGGTACACGTCGTTGCCGTTGATGAGAAAAATAATTTCCTTCAAGCCGCCGGCTTCGGACGGGCTGGAACTCAACGGCTCGACGGTCCAGTTGTGCAATTCGGCATAGCGCGTGTACAGGCGGCCGAGTTCGGCGGCGAAGAGCGAAGCCTCGTCGCCCCCCGCGCCGGCGCGGATTTCGACGATGGTGTTGCGCGAATCCGCGGGGTCGGGCGGGAGCATCGCGAGGAGCACCTTTTCGCGCAACTTGGGAAAATCGGCGCGCAAAGTGGTGAGCTCTTCTTCGGCCAGCGTGCGGAGATCGGCATCGGAGGCGGGGTCGGCGACGAGGGCCTCGTTTTCCTTGAGGGCGGCGGCGGTGCGCGTCAGTTGGCCATGGAGATCGAGCAATTCGGTGAGCTTTTGATGCTCGCGGCCGATTTCGGCGGTGCGGCGCTGGTCCGAATAAAAGTCAGGCGCGGCCATGAGCGCGTCGAGCTCGGCGAGGCGCTTTTGGAAGGACTCAATGGGGGGAACGTCCATGGGAAGGGATGAATGTAGAAGGTAGAAGGGAGAATGTAGAATGAAAAATGCAGTTAGCCTTAAATGCGTTCGTGGTGGCGGCCAGGAGGGGGCCGGCTACGCCTCGGTGCGATTGACACAAACTGACAGCGGCGGTAGTATTCGTCTCTGTCGCACCATGGGATTTCCCTCTAACAACAAACCGGGCCGGATGGGCCCATTGCGCCTCGCGGCCCTGGTGGCGGTGACGCTGTGGGGGATGTATTTCGTTACCTTGGCGCGGACAATGGCGTTTGGCTTGGGGTCACTAGGCCACAACCTCGCGGGAGAATTTTTGATTTTTCTCGTCGCGGTCTTCCCATTTGCCGCGCTGATCCTGCTGGGCCGGCGCTGGCGGACCTTCAACCTCGGGGTCGTGACGGTGGCGTTGGTGTGCATCATATTCGCCGAAACCTTCGCCACCTCGCAGGAAGTTTTGGTTCTGCGGCACTACGGACAGAATCCCGGCCAGAAGGTTTTCGTCGAGCGCTGGGCACCCTTTGCAGGCCACTGCATCTATTATGAGCCGGGCACGGGCTGGGCCGGGACCGACTGACGGATTATTTTTGCTTTAAGGGACGAACGGCGTCGATAAGCTGGTTCCTGCGCGAATTTTCGCGCCCCCCGCCATGCCCGAACCGGAAAGCACTTTGAGCCGCCGCGAAATCGTCGCGGTCGTCTGGGATTTCGACAAGACCCTGATTCCCGGCTACATGCAGGCGCCGCTGTTCGAGCACTTTGGGGTGGATGGCGGGCGGTTTTGGGCCGAGGTGAACAAATTGCCCGAGGTGTACAGCCGCCGTGGCGCGCACATTTCGAGCGACACCGCGTACTTGAACCACCTGCTAAGTTACGTGCGCCACGGGTCGATGCGCGGGTTGAATAACAAGCTCCTGCGGCAGCTCGGCGGCAAATTGCGCCTGTTCCCCGGCGTGCCGGCGCTGTTCGGGGAATTGCGGGCGCTGGCGCGCAGCCGCCCGGAGTTCGTCCGCCACGAGATTGCCGTCGAGCACTACATCGTGAGCACCGGCCTGGCGGAGATGATTCGCGGCAGCGCGGTGGCGCCGGCGGTGGACGGCATTTTTGCCTGCGAATTCATTGAAAACCCGCTGCCGCCGCATTTCGGGCGGCAGGACGAGATGGCGCTCGAGGGCGAGGACTGGGAGATCGCCCAAATCGGCGTGATGGTGGACAATACGATAAAAACCCGTTTCATCTTTGAAATCAACAAGGGCTCGAACAAGAACCCGGCCATTGACGTAAATGCCGTGGTGCGGACGGAGGACCGGCGCGTGCCGATCAAGAACATGATTTATGTGGCGGACGGGCCGAGCGATGTGCCGGTGTTTTCCGTGGTGCGGCGCAACGGCGGCAAGGCCTACGCCGTGTACGACCCGGCCAGCCCGGCAGAGTTTGCGCAGAACGACGGTCTCCTGCAGGTCGGGCGCATCCACGCCTACGGCCCGGCGGATTACCGGCCCGCGAGCAGCACCGCGCAATGGCTGAAAATGCACGTGCTGGCGATTTGCGAGCGCATCGTGAAGGAGCGCGAGGAGGCGGTCGCCGCGCGCATTGCGCACCCTCCGCGCCACCTGCATCCCCCGCCGGTGGTGGTACCGGAGCCCGGCCAGCGCGAGTTGTTTCGGGACAAAAGCTGAGCGAGATTATTTTCCCATGAAAGTACCGCAACCCGGCTCGCCCCAAGCGGCCATTCTGGCTTCGGCACGCCTGTGGGCCACGCAGAAGCGATGGGATCGGGTCGTGGAATTGACGCCCAGCCTGCTGGCGGCCAACCCGGAAAATCTGGCGGCCTACGCGTTGGCCACCCGCGCCTGCATCAATACGAAGAACCATGCCCAGGCTTGGGAACTGGCGCAGATGGGCGTGCAACTGGGAGCCCAAAATGCCGATGCGCACTACTTGTGCGCCATCGCGGCGCTGAATCTCGAAAAAATACGTGCCGCCAACCAGCATTTGCGCACGGCCCTGGAATTGGCGCCCCACTGGGCGGAGTTGCATCGATTGCAGGCACGGCTGCTGTTGCGCCGGAAAGCCGGCAAGGAGGCCTTGCAGTCCCTGCGGCAGGCGAAGCAACTCGCGCCCACCAACGCGGAAATTACCGGTGAGCTGGTGGAACTGGAAGCCGCGGGCCGAGCCTCCGGAGCCGACTTGCGCGAAATCACCTTGCGGTATGAGGAAGCCCTCGCGCTCGAGCCCGAGAATGCGGGGCTGCATTACAAGCTCGGCCTGCATTTATTGCGCATGGAGGCGGACTATCCGCCGGCCTTGCAGCATTTGCGGAGCTCGCTGCAGGCCGACCCACGCAACCGGGCGACCCGGCAGGCCTATTTGGAGGCGCTGCGTTATGGCGATCCCTTTTTTCGTGCTCTCTATGCGCCGCGGCGGCTCGCCCGCCGCTGCGTGCAATTGCTGGATGACCGCCACATGGGATTTTTTCGCGCCTTGGCCATGCTGGCGTTGGCGCCGCTCTTAGTGACTCTGAGTGTCTTGAGTGCCGTGTTTTTTTTGCTCTTTTGCTGGATACCCGCGTTGGTCTACGGGGCGCTCACGTTGACAGATTTTCGCGCGGTGGCCGCCGGTCAGCCAGCCGGGGCGTTTTCCCGCTGGAGTTGGAGCGCACAGCCGCGGGGCGTGCGGGTCGCGTTGCTGGCGCTCGTTATCACCTCACCCTGGTTGCTGCTGGCGGTGCTTTATTGGCGGTCAGGGCTTTGGTTTTGGCTGTTGGCGGGGCTCGTGGTGGCCAGTTGGATAGACGTCGGATGGAGATTGGCGCGCCTGGTTTACCAGGCGGGAAAGAGTCGCAAAGGTTTCCGCAGACCCGTGATCGGAACGCTCGCAGCCTTACTGGCTCTGGGTGGCATGTTGAGGCTGTCCTATGATGACCACGATGGACTGGGGCTGATCATTTCCTGCTCCTTGGCGGTCGTGTTTTTGGCCGTGAGGAATTGGCAGCGAAAAATTCTCTATTGAAACAGCAGCAAGTTTTTCACGAGCGGAAAATAAAGTAGGCCGCACCAATCAGGCACAAGCCGGCCCACAGATAGTCGAGTTTCAGCGGCTGGTTCATGTAGAAAATCGCAAAGGGCACGAATACCGACAGCGTGATGACTTCCTGGAGAATTTTGAGCTGACCGAGCTGGAGGCCGGCGTCGTTACCGATGCGGTTGGCCGGCACCTGCAGCAAGTACTCGAACAGCGCGATGCCCCAGCTCACGAGCGCGGCGATGAGCCAGGGTTTGTCGTGCAACGTTTTCAGATGCCCATACCAGGCGTAAGTCATGAAAAGATTCGAGCAGACCAACAGGCCGGCGGTCTGCCAGAAGGCGGGGGTGGCGAAGGGATTCATAAGAAAAAGGATGACGGCAGAAGGAGGAGGGAGGAAAGGAGGCGGAGAACGGAAGAAATTTTGAACAGAAGGCAACGGAGACGCAAAGGGGAATGCGGGAGCGCTTGCCAGCCGGGCGTACTCATGCCAAAGTAAGGTCAATGGGATTGGCCCACGCTAACATCACGCTGGAGAATCCAAAACTGCCCAAGCTGAAGCCGCTCAAGGTCAAGGCGCTGGCGGATTCGGGTTCGGTATTTTTGTGCGTGCCTGAGCATGTGGCGGAGCAGTTGCAATTAGAGGAAATTTACGAGAAAGAGGTCATCACCGCGGATGGGCGCCGGGCCGTTTACCCCTATGTCGGCCCGATCCATGTGAAATTTGACAATCGCGGCTGCATGGTGGGTGCGGTGGTCATGGGCGATGAAGTGCTTTTGGGTGCGATCCCAATGGAGGACATGGACCTTGTCGTTTTGCCGCAAGCACGCAAGGTAACGGTCAATCCCGAGAATCCAAATATTGCGACCGCTGCGGCCAAGGGAGTGCGGCATCCGCGGAAGTCCGTTACGTCAGATGACGACGGCACAAGTAGCGAGGCATAGCGGTATTCCAAGCACTACGCCAAGTAGCATACCAAGTGCAAAGGGCCGGCCCGAGCGAACGAAACAACAAGCAATCGGGAGCGCAAACAAGAAGAATAAGGATATTTCGGAGTCTAAAGATTCCGTTCTCGCATGTAAAAAATCTCGCGGGAAGAAATAGAAAAAGTTAATTGCCAACAAGCCCAAAGAAGTAAGAAAGCCGCAGAAAATTGTGACCTTCCGCGTGGAAACCGAAGGTTTGGGCGGTGCTGAAACAGCTTCCGTCATGAGGGAAAACTGCGAATGGAACTGACGGATTTTTATTCTGGCACTGCCCTACTCCTTCTCGTCGTCCTTCTTGTCGGTGCTTTCGGCGATGGCGGCCCCGGCGGTGACGTGGACTTTCTCGAGAATCGCGGCTTTGACCTCGGCGGCGACTTTCTGGTTTTCGTCGAGGTATTTCTTGGCGGCTTCGCGGCCCTGGCCGATGAGGTTGCCCTGATAGGCGATCCATGCGCCTTTCTTTTCCAAAATTTTGTGTTCCAGGCCGAGGTCGAGCAGCGAACCGGAGCGGGAGATGCCTTCGTCGAACATGATGTCGAATTCGCACTCGGTGAACGGGGGCGCGACTTTGTTTTTCACGACCTTCACGCGCGTGCGGTTGCCGATGACGCGCCCGGTGGGGTCCTTGATCTGCGCGACGCGGCGGATGTCGAGCCGGGCGGAGGAGAAGAACTTCAGCGCGCGGCCACCGGGCGTGGTTTCGGGATTGCCGTACATGACGCCGATTTTCTCGCGAATCTGGTTGGTGAAAATGCACACGCACTGGCTCTTGCTGATGCAAGCGGTGAGGCGGCGCATGGCCTGGCTCATCATGCGGGCCTGGAGGCCGACGGTGGCGTCGCCCATCTGGCCTTC
>CAZLRH010000024.1:0-59021 GCA_964562015.1 uncultured Opitutales bacterium
CCCTTACCCTGGCAAGCAGGGAATCCTCGTGCGCGTTTTCTAGAGTTTGCGCGTGCGATTAGGGTTAACCCGTTCCATATCCACAAAAAGCACCAGAGGCACAAACTGAGGGGCTAAGCCAATCCCCAACCGCAGCTTGGCACCCCAAAGTCCAACCCCGCGAAGATGTCCTGCTCCTCGTCTTTGACGAGGCCCCGGCCGCCCGACGGAGTATTAATTACCGTCGTGAATAAGGATTGTTCCCCGCCTCCGCGGCACTTAAATTTAGGCCCTTGCAGCCATTCTGCTTTAGCGCTAAAAGTCCGTCACCGGCATTTATCATTTATCATTAAACAATTATCATTTCCGGCACCCCCACCCCTTGTCTTCCCCGTCCCCCAAAAAGCAAATTTCCATCAGTGAGCCCCAGTCGCCCCGACGAAGTTGGCGGCGTCGGCTTATTTTATGGGTGGCTGGAGTTTTGATGATAAGCGCAGTATTTGCGGCTGGATGGGGCTTGGGTCTTCATCAGGCAAAAATCACGGCCGTGGCTACGGCAAAGGTAATGACCGGGGCTCATCTGGACGCGAATAAAAGCGCTGCGCAAGCTCGCGTCTGGAATCCAAGCGGCGCTTTGGCCAACATCCTGAAAAAATATGCAGGCGGTGAGCGAATCTTGGCGGTTGCGCGACTCGTCGAGGCGACACCTGTGTCAGAATTGGCGCTTTTGATCGCTGAAGCCGAAAGCAGCCCGGATGACAGCCTTCGTCACTTGGTCGATGACTTAGCCTACGCGAAATGGGTGGCCATAGATCCGGAGGGAGCGCTCGCCAATGCCTTGCCGGCGATGCAAAAAGGGAAGCCTGAACTGACCGAGATATCCAGCATCCTGGGCATGTGGGCGAGAAAGGACCCGCGCGCGGCGCTGGCTGCGGCTTTAAAACTTGATCATGCCGCTTTCCGTCAGGATGGCGTTTCCAAAGTGCTCAACCACTGGATCTGCGGAGACTCTCCCCTGGAGGCGCTCGCGGCCTTTAAGAGTCTTCCCCCCGACGCCACCATTCCCAAGGAGGCGAGGTGGCTTTTTCAACGCTGGGCGGAAGTAGATCCCTTGGCCGCCTTTGCCAACCTCGGCCAAATTACCGACGAAGACCAGCGACAAGACGCGCAGGGCATAATTCTGGGTATTTTGGCCTATAGCAACCCGGTCAAAGCCGTGAGCTTATTGCGCGACCTGCCCGTCGGCCAGCAATCGCCCCAGGTTTTTATGGAAGTGTTCCAGACTTGGGCGCGGCAAGATCATGACGCGGCTTTGGCGGAGTTTCATGCTCTCCCAGCGGGGGAATCGCGCGTGGCGGCGGCGGAGGGTGTTTTCAATGGCTGGTCTGAAATTGACCCGTTGGCCGCGCTTCGAGCTGCACAAGAGTTCTCACCCGGGCCGGAACGCACCAAAGCCCTTGATGTGACTCTTCCCAATGTTTTTCTCCAGAATCCCCAAGCCGGGGGCGAATATCTGGCGAGCCTTCCAGCTAGTGGTGATCTCAATCGTTTGGTCAATACGATGGTCGCCGGCCTCTGGGCGGATGCTGATCCGGCCTCGGCGCTGGCTTGGCTGGATAAGAATATTGTCGGCCCAGCGCGTGACCAAGCGGTAGGTGATATCCTGGGCAAGATGACAACCAGTGATCCTACTGCCGCCATCGCCTATATTATCCAACTGCCCGCAGGCCCCGCTCGCGATAAATATTTGCAATCCTCCCTCGGCCTATGGGGGAAACAAGACCCGGCCACGGCCATCGCCTGGGTATATGACAACCTCACCGACTCTGCGCGTGATACGGCCGTGGCCACAGTGTTGCCCCTTTTGATTCAAGCAAATCCCCGGTTGGCGATGGACTACGTCAACCAACTGCCCGAGGGTCAGACACGCGATAAAGCCATTGCGAGCCTTGCGGTTTCCATGGCCACGGAGGATATTCAGGAGGCAATCACCTGGGTGCAAAACTTGCCCAGTGAGGTGGTTTCTGCTTCGGCGCGAAATGCCGCTTTGGCCGGGGTGATCAAAACGTGGGCCAATGTGGATCCCGCCAGTGCGGCCGCCTTTGCCCAAAATTATGTTTCAGACACGGATTCCAACCCACTCGTGACAAGCGTGGTGCAGGCATTGGCTCAAAGTAACAGCCAGGTTGCGCTCGCTTGGGCAGAGTCTCTACCTGCGGGGGCAAGCCGCGAAAGGGCCATTGGCACCACCCTGCAAACCATGGCGGCGGTGGACGCTCCTGTCGCTTGGGACCACGCCGTCAGCCATCTCCAAAGTGACGGCTACCTCAGCCCTTTCCCAGGCATCATCGCCACTTGGGCGCGGACGGATCCCGCCGCCGCGGCGCAGGCAGTGGCCGCTTTGCCCGATGGCGCCCTTGGCACCCGCTATACCAATATTGCCAGCATATTTACGTCGGAATGGATGAACCGGGATCCAGCGGCCTTGGCCGAATTTATTGAAAAGACGCCACCTGGTTCATTTCATGACGCTGTCGCCGCCCGCTTCAATCAACTGCAACAGGCCTATGACTTGGGGAAAAGGACCGGGGGCATAATTTTTGAATCGAGTTCTTCGGTGACCGTGATGCCCATGCCTGGTTTTAGCCCAACCTCATTGCGTGTAGGCATGGGTGTGCCGCGCGATGACGACCTCACTCCCCGGGAGCCAATCAATATTCCCCTCGTCTCTCCAAGTAGCAATGGCGTTCAGGCAGGCTTGAGGCCAAGTGGGGTCGGACCCTAGCACGGGTATGTATAAATACATTTTATGACATCCAAACCTCAATTTCCCTCCGCAGCGAATCCAGCTCGCCGGGCGCGATTGCCCGGTTGGCGGTGGTGGGTCATTCGAGCCTTGGCATTAACCGGTTTTTTTACGGTCGGGTGGCTCCTGGGTTTGCGGGCGGGACCGAAAGTAACATTTTCTTCCAAGGCCAAGGAGGGCTATGTGCGCCCTGCCACCATTGCGCCGGGCGGCACTTCTGCCGTTCCCCACAACGTGGCTTGGGATCCCCAGAGTGCCTTGGGTAAAATCATGAAAGAGGACGCCGGGGCGGCGCGATTGTTCGCCATCGCCAAATTGGTTGAGGAAACTCCTTTGGCGAAATTGGCCGACTTGATGGATATGGCGCGCAGTTGCCCCAACCGCGATTTGCGCAAGACGATCTATGATATGGTGCTCGCCCGCTGGACGGCGGCCGATCCGACCGGCGCGCTCGCCTATGCGACTGCTTCTTCCGTTCGTGATGGTGATCCCGCTTTGATGAGCAGTGTCTTCGCCATTTGGGCGGGTTTTGACCCGAGGGGGGCCCTGGCTGCCGCCGAGGCCGTAAATAGCGTGACTTTCCGCGTTGCCGCGATGGACGCGGTGCTGACCGCTTGGGCAGAGGGGAAAGACCCCTCGGGCGCAGTGGCGGTTGCCCTGAGTCTGCCGCCTGGCACCGGTAATACGGATTTCCTGCAATTGGTTTTCAACCACTGGACGGGGCTGGACCCCGCCGCTGCCTTCGCCGCCTTGGATCAAATTGATAATCGGAACACCCGCCAAAATGTGCTCAACGTCCTCATCGGATCGTGGGCCAATAGCGATCCAGCCCAGGCCCTGGCGGTGTTGCGGAGTTTGCCGGCGGGCCAACAAGATCCCGCTACCTACGCCACGCTCTTTCTTAGGTGGGGTGCGCAAAATCCCGCTGCGGCCTTTGCCGCGCTGCAAGAGGTCACGGCCATGACGGCACACCTCGCGGCGGTCCAAAGCGTTTTCAAGAGTTGGGCGGCCGCCGACCCTGTGGCCGCCCTCCAGGCCGCCCAATCGCTGTCGCTGAATGTGGAGCGTGACCAAGCAGTCGCCGAAAGCCTGCAGGCCTATATCACGAAAGACCGTCAGGCGGCCGCTGACTATATCGCAGGCATGGCGCCGGGGGAGTCCCGCAACCGCCTGATTAGCGCATTGGCGTCGGTCTGGGCCAATTCCGACCCCGCGGCCACCTTGGCCTGGCTGAACCAAAATGCCGAGGGCACCACCCACGACCAGGCGGTCCAAAAAATTCTGAATAAAATGGGCCAGGATCATCCGGGTGAGGCCTTAACTTATATTAGCCAGTTACCCGAAGGACTCCCACGGGACAAATATGTTTTGGGAACCTTAACTGCTTGGGCCAAAGCGGATGGCACGGCTGCCTTGGACTGGGTGGGCAATAATCTGACCGGAACCCTTTACGATTCCGCCATGTCCAGCCTGCTGAGGCAGATGGTCGACACGAACCCCGCGGTCACCTCGACCTATATCAACCAGCTGGCTGCAAGTGAGGGGCGAGATGATTTGATCCTTCAAGTCGCAACCTCTCTAGGCAAGCAGGACATGGCGGCAGCCATGGCTTGGGCGCAAAACCTCCCGCCGGACGTTTCCGTTTCCACGCAACAGATGGCCATGAAGAATGTTGTAAGCACGTTTGCGGCCAAGGATCCCGCGGCGGCGGCGGCTTACATGCAAAATTTGGTTGCCGACCCTAAAGCGGGCACGGCTATCCTTGGGGTTGTCGACGCCTGGGCCAAGCAAGACAGCCAGGCCGCCCTCGCCTGGGCGGAGACGTTGTCCATCGGCGCGCTGCGGGACGATGCCCAAGCGGTCGCCGCCGCTGGGTTTTCGCGCACGGACGCCGGGGCCGCGTGGAATTATGCCCAAAAAAACCTTCCGGCGGGCACGCCTTCGACGAACGCCGCGGAAACCGAAATCGCCATTTACCTGAGTCGAAAGGACATGGCGGCCGGGGCCCAAGCGATGATGACGATCCCGGCGGGGAATTCGCGCACCTTTGGCACCACAAACATAGCACACAATTGGGCCCTGCAAGACCCCATCGCCGCCGGGCAATGGGTCGCCACGCTTCCCGTCGGCGTCGAGCGGGACCATGCGATGATGCAATCCATCCCCCCACAGGCCAGAAGCGCCCCCACCGAGGCTTATGCGCTCGCGCTCTCGGCCAGCACGGACGAAAATCGTTTTATGGCCCTCCGGCTTGCTCTCATTGGCTGGGGAGCGACCGATCCTACAGCCGCAACTGCGGCCCTCGCCTCCGCTCCAGTCACCCAAGCCCAGCGCAGCAGCCTGCAACGCGCCATCACTAGCGCCCCGCAGTTGGAGGCCAATCGAGACGCTGCTGCCGCCAGAGCTGCCCAGGCCCGAGGCAATGCCCTTGCGAAATAACCGCATGAATTGTTCGGCCTGCAGCCTCACTCTGTGGCTATCACGGGTTAACCACCACCCTTTGTATTCCCCTCCCCCAAAAAAGCAATTCTCTATTAGCAAGTAACACTTTTTAATGATTTTCTAAATTTAATGGCCGCACATTGCCTCGGACCGAGCGACGGCCAGATGGAGTGCTACCGGCCCAAAGGCGAAGCGGTTGGCTGTTGCGCGGTCATGGCAGCACGCAGGGACACGCAAGCCATCATTGACCGGCGGCTTTATTGACCACTTTTTGCAGGGAGGTTTGCTGGGCGGCCGTGAGATTCGGCAAATTAGTCAAGGCACTTTGCGCGGCGACTGCGGCGGCGCTCGCGCTCACATTGGACCATTGCGTGGCCAATTTGACGACTTGGGTGTTACGGCTGGTCTCGTTGCCGATGGAGAGAGCCCAATTGTAGGCGGCCGCCGGGTCGCTTCCACCCACCGTGGAGATGATTTGGGTGACGGCGGCATCCCGGGCTGCATTAGGTGGCAGGGTGTTGATCCATTGCGACGCCGCGTTCGGGTCCTGGACCAGCCAGCTCTTGGCGACATTGGCGGTGGCCGTATCCAAGTTTGAGCCCGCGGGCAGATTCTGCAAGGCGGCGGCGGCTTGGGCCGGATTCTGGTCGGCCCAAGCCGAGATGACCGTGGTGACGCCGTTGCGTTGGGTTTGGCCGGGGAGCGTGAGGGCGGCTTGCATCGCGGTTTGTGGATCAACCTCAGTCAGGGCCTTCAAAGACGTATTGATGGCGTTGCTCCGGTATCCGTCGCCGCCTCCCGGCAGGCTCACGGCCCAGGTGAATGCCCCCGGCGGGTCAGCTTTGGCCCAGGTGGTGGCCACTTGGCCAATGAGGCTGCTGAAGGAAGGGTCTCCCGCCAGGTTTTGCGCAATATACTTTCCCGCAGCCACGGGATCGGAAGCAACCCAGGAGGAAAAAACGCCAGTCATCGCGGTGTTGCGCAAGGCCGCATTGTCCGCGGGCAATCCCTGGGCCCAGGCGATGGCCGCCGCGGGATCCGTGGCCCCCCAATTCTTCAAAATGGCGGGCACAGCATATTTGAGCACCTCGGGGTCCGTAATATTGCCTAAGTAAGCGACGGCGGCGACCGGGTCGGTGTTGCTGATTTGCTGCAGGATATTCGCGGCGGCATTCACAAAATCCTGGCCCACCAGGTTTTTATCCGCCCAAACCAGTGCTCCGGCGGGGTCCTGCTCGGCCAACTGGGTGGCCAAGGTCCGGAGCAGACTATCTCGATCGTATCCCGAGGGGATTTTATAATTGGCCAGCAAAGCGGCCACGCCAGGGGCGTCCTGTTCGCTCATGGTCGTGAGCGCTCTTGCCGACATCTCGTCTTTTGCCACCCCCGCGGTCCAGGTATTGATCCACGCCAGGGCGGAGGCGGGATCTTCCATTATCCAAGTTGCGGCGACCTCTTCCAAGGTCGCGTTCCGTGCGGGGCCGGGCGGCAGGTTGAAGGACGCGGCGGCGGCGTCGGCGAGATCATTTTCGGCCCAAATACCAAAGGCTTCGGGATAAAGGTCATAAGTTTGGACGGGAGGCAGGCCTTGCAGCACCGCCAAGGCCGCTTCGGGGTCCTTGTTAAAATATTCTTTAATGATCTCCACCAGTGCCTTGGTGCGGACGGGGCCTTTAACTTGATCCAAGGCGGCCAAGGCCCCCTCGGGGTCGTCAAACGCCCAATTCTTGTAGATCCCGACCACGCCTGAGGCCTTATCGGGGAACGCATGGCCGGTGGCCCAACCCAGCGCGGCCACCGGATCCAGAAAAGCCCATTTACCGAGCAAACTAACTCTAACGTGAAGGCCAGGGTGGTTGAGCAACGCCTCAGCCTCGGGATCCTCCAGCAAGGCCTGGATGCTTCCGGCATCGAGGCTTTGAAGGAAAGTGCCGATTTTGTCCATGTCCATGGCGCCTTTGGCCGGCGTGAACAATTGGGCGAGGGCCTCCCGGACCGCCGCCTCCCCGCGCGGCGGGGGCAACGAGACGCTGGTGGCGGCATTTTTCGAGGCTGGCGCTGATTTTTTGTCCAGCAAACCTCCCGCGAGTGTCCTCTGCGGCGCGGAATGCCAGCCCAGAGCGAATACCCCCACCATGATAACGGCCTGAAGCAGAAACAACCGCCACCGGCCACGATTCAGGCGCGCTCTCATGGTTTATAATTTTTAGGGATTACCAAAGGTTTAGGGCCAGATGGGGACTGGATGCCTTGCGCCCATCGACAGTGTTTCAGCACTCGGGAGCATGGAACGCCAGGCGCGGCTTGCTGATGGGAAATGGCATTTTCAAGCGGGAGGGGAATACAAGGAATGAGGGTAAGCCATCATGGACCGGCGGCTTTATTGACCACTTTTTGCAGGGAGGTTTGCTGGGCGGCCGTGAGATTCGGCAAATTAGTCAAGGCACTTTGCGCGGCGACTGCGGCGGCGCTCGCGCTCACATTGGACCATTGCGTGGCCAATTTGACGACTTGGGTGTTACGGCTGGTCTCGTTGCCGATGGAGAGAGCCCAATTGTAGGCGGCCGCCGGGTCGCTTCCACCCACCGTGGAGATGATTTGGGTGACGGCGGCATCCCGGGCTGCATTAGGTGGCAGGGTGTTGATCCATTGCGACGCCGCGTTCGGGTCCTGGACCAGCCAGCTCTTGGCGACATTGGCGGTGGCCGTGTTCAAGTTTGAGCCTGCCGGCAGATTTTGCAGAGCGGCGGCGGCTTGGACCGGATTCTGGTCGGCCCAGGCGGAAATGACCGTGGTGACGCCGTGCGTTGGGTCTGGCCGGGGAGCGTGAGGGCGGCTTGCATCGCGGCTTGCGGATCAAGATCAGTCAGGGACTTCAAAGACGTATTGATGGCGTTGCTTCGGTATCCGTCGCCGCCTCCCGGCAGGCTCACGGCCCAAGTAAATGCCCCTTGCGGGTCCGCCTGGGCCCAGTTGGTGGCCACTTGGCCAATGAGACTGCTGAAGGAAGGGTCTCCCACCAGGTTTTGCGCAATATATTTTCCCGCGGCCACGGGATCGGAATCAACCCAAGGGGAAAAAACGCCCGTCATTGCCTCCTTGCGCAAGGCCGCATTGTCGGCGGGCAAGCCCTGGGCCCAGGCGATGGCCGCCTCGGGATCCGCGGCCCCCCAATTCTTCGAAATAGCCGGCAAGGCAGACTTCAGAACGCCGGGGTCCGTAATATTGCCCAAATAGGCGACGGCAGCGGCCGGGTCGGTGGTGCTGATTTGCTGCAGGATATTCGCGGTGGCGCTCACAAAATCCTGGCCTACCAGATTTTTGTCCGCCCACGCGAGCGCTCCGGCGGGGTCCTGCTCGGCAAATTTGGCGGCCAGGGTCCGAAGCAGGTTATTGCGAGTGTCTCCGGGTGGGATTTTATAATCAGCCAGCAACGCCGCCACTCCGGGAGCATCCTTGTCGCTCATGGTCGTGAGCACTTGGGCCACCACCCCGTCTTTTAACGCCCCCGCGGTCCAGGTATTGACCCAGGCCAGGGTGGCAGCGGGGTCGTTCGTCATCCAACCCGCGGCAGTACTTTTCAAAGTCTCGTTCCGGGTGGGACCAAGCGGCAGGTTGAGGGCCGCGGCGGCGGCAGCGGCGGGATCTTTTGCGGCCCAACCCTTAAACAGGCGGGGATAAAGGTCATGCGTTTGGAGGGGAGGCAGACTTTGCAACAAAGCCAAGGCCGCTACAGGGTCTTTTTTACAATAATTTGCAATGACAGCAGCGAACGCGCTGGTGCGGACGGTGCCCTTAACTTGATCCAAAGCGGCCAAGGCTGCATCAGGGTCACTTGACGCCCAAATACCGTAGAGGGCGACAATGGCGTATTCCCTCTGGGGAAACACATGGCCGGTGGCCCAACCCAGCGCGGCCGCCGGATCCAGCTTAGCCCAAAACCGGAGTAAATTTTCTCGAATATAAAAGCCCGGGCGATCGACGAACGCCTTCGCCTCGGGATCGTCCAGCAAGGCTTTGATGCCTTTGGCATCGAGGCTTTGGATGATGGCGTAGATTCTGTTCCGATCAACCTTGCCTTTACCCGGCGTGAACAGTCGGGCGAGGGCCTCCCGGACGGCGGCTTCGCCACCTGGCAGGGGCAAGGAGACGCTTTTGTCGGGAATTTTCCGGGCCGGCGCCGTTTTCTGGTCCGGCACACCGCCCGCGGTTGCCAACCGCTGGCCGAAATACCGGCCCAACGCGAATACCCCCAGCATGATCACGACCTGAACCAAAAGCAAACGCCATAGGCTACGGTAGGGGTGCGTACTCATGGTTTAAAATTTTAGGGAATTATAAAAATTTTGGCACCCGGGTTAACCCCCACCCATCCCCCGTTGCTTGTATTCCCCTCCCCCAAAAAAAGCAACTTGCTATGATTTTACAGCAATACATAAAGCCTGCTCCCTTTGAAATAGCAGGAGCCGAATTGCAGCATTCTCCTTTAGGCAATGAAGAAATGCCAGAGGTAAAGACGATCAAGGAGCGGATCCAGTCTTTGATCAAGCGATCAAAGGACTACTGGGACGACCAGCAGAAAAAAGAGGATGAACTTTTTGACAAGATTCTTGGGACGTGAGCGTCATTTTTTCTCCACTGGTGTCAATAAGAATGCGATTTCATTGCCTTTGCCATCAATCCCGGTGCCCACGATTTGGCCACGGTCATTAATGCCGGTAGCCCGAAGAAGAGCTTTAAAGCCTGCCGCGGCCAGATTAGCCTCACCGACCAGTTTCCGAAGGTCTTGCATGTGGCCACCGCTGTAAAGGAATGCCCTTGCTCCATCCAAGCTGTTGTTGTCAAGCGGGTGGCTTCCACTCATCCCGACAATTTGTCCATGGGCATTAATGGCTCGCGCTTGGCTAAAGGATGCGTTGCCACCGAGCGTGCCGAGATCTTGCAGTTTTCCATCGCTATAAAGAAATGCATGGTCAGACGACCATTGGGTTAAGTCGCCCATGAATCCGACGATCTGCCCGGCCGAGTTTATGGCCGTGGCCTGGCTGATTTGATGTCCTAACGCGTCAAGGGCAACGATTTTGCCCGCATCAGAGAGAAAGGGCACCTGCCTAAAAGAAGGAACCGGACCAGATTTGCCGATCAAAGAACTCCCAACGACCTGCCGCGAATCATTCAAGCCGTAGGCATCACTCTGATCCCCACCCAAGGTGCCCAAATCTTGCATGTGGTCACCACTGTAAAAAAAAGCGTGTCGCTGGCCGCTGGCCGTTTGCGCTTCCCCGACGACCTCCCCGGTGGCATTGATAGCAGAGGCCTCGCTCGTATTTCCGCCGAGCGTGCCGATCTCCTGCATCCGGCCTTCGCTGTAAATATAGGCGCGTCGGTGTTCCAGGGAGGTTCCGACCCAGCCAACGACCTGCCCTGCGGCATTGATTGCGTTGGCATCGCCATAGGCATAATTTGGCAGCGTTCCAAGGTCTTGCATCTTGTCTCCGTTATAAAGAAACGCGTGCAACTCACCCGCCGCATCGCTCGCTTGACCTACTACTTGTCCCGTGGCGTTAATGGCGCGGGCCACGCTGGAGTTTCCGCCTAAGGTGCCAAGATTCTTAATCGTGTAGGCGACCGTGTCGGGCGACGGCGCGCCCAAGTCCATGGGCCGTGTAACAGCCACAGGCGATATGTCCGCAGACATGGTCATCGCGGGAGATGGCACAACGGGTACATCAGCCTTCACCGCGTTATTTTGTGCGTTGGCAAACGTCACTTGTACACTGGTTGAGACGGGTAAATCTTGGGCGTTATCCGTGAGGACATAGGGATTTTGCGAAGATGGGGCAGTGTAATTGTGCCAGACGAGCATGACCGTGTGCATGTCCGCCGTTAGTCGTAGAGGCACAACTAAAAAAGCAGTGCTCAGGATATTTTTAGATCGGGCTTCATTATCCCGCCATAAGCCGACGGCCAACCGGCATCCACCTGGATAATATTCGATTTTTTCGAGAGTCATCCATTCTCCTGAATTCAGCGCGGCTCCTGCCACCACCGCGTAAATCTCTTTCGACGGGTTTGGCGTCGCGGCCAGACTGGGAAGGGGGAACCGGCTGTGTTCCTGGCTTTGCCAAAGATCGCGTACATATTTTATTGCGTTTAATGCGTTGAGCGAACCAACCTGCAAAACTTGTGGTTCAGGCTGGACTAAATCGTGATGAATAAACCAGCAATCGGGCTCAATTTCATCTCCCATGGGATTAGGCCCTTCCATAAGAGTGGACTTAAGGAAACTGTGCGCGAGTGTCACCGCTGCGCCATTGGCTTGCACCCCAACAGTAAACGCCACGCTGGCGGTTTCGCTCCGGCCAGCCCAATGAAAGGGCCCCGCTGGCAAGTTTAGGACGTTGGGGTCATCCTGCTTGAAATGCTGACAATCGAGGACAAATGTGTAGTTGCCAGCGGGCAATTTCCCCAGCGAAAGCAGAAGGCGATATTGCGGAGGAAGACTGGCAGCTTGCGCCATAAAAGCGGGCTCATCCCAAGCTTTGATCTGCAGGATGATGGTGTTTCCCGAGAGCGAGATATCGGTAGGGATCCAATCGCTCCGGTTAGGCGTCAACGGCGTTGTGAACAGGACAAAAGTAGTCAAGTTCGCCGAGGCCCCTGCAAAGGGAATTCTCCTTTCAATCGGATCAAGCAGGTTATTGCCGATAGAGTTGTGAACGATAACTGACTGCAAATAATTGCGCGTTTGGACATCGCCAGGTGTGGCCGTGTAGTCGGCAATTTTTTCCGTGGGCAGGCTGCCAATGGTGATGATTGGTAAGTCCGGATTCGCCTTCAATAACGGTGAGCTTTCGACGACATTCACCGGTAGGTGCAAATGTTTGTCCGGCGGCCAAGGTTGTTCCGTGGAAGCCGCCGACGCGGGTTCAGCCGCAATCGCCGCGAGCGGCCCCAGCATCAGGCAAACCAGAAAACAGGAAGGAGTTGCGTGACACATGAAACTTAGACGCGACAGGGGGACTGTTTCTTAGCAACTAACTGACAGATACCACTAAACATCCTGAATATTCAAACTAATCTAAATCTTAGCTTAGCTTTCTTCGCCGCCAGTTAAGCGCAGTCCGTGCCTTCTGACGCCCTGGCAACTCGTGCCATAATGCACGGTCTGCGTCAGTTAGATTATCCGAGGCTGGGCTAAAGGGCCGTCGTGTCCTAGCTTGTAGAGACGTCACTACACCGGTTAACCCCCACCCATCCCCCACCCCTTGTATTCCCCTCCCCAAAAAAGCAATTTCCTATCAGTAAGAGTAGTGGGTGCATCGTAGCCGTAGTTCACCGGCTGAAGTCCGAACATTCCGAACATCAGCAAGAGGAACAGGCGAAGCGTCGTAGGCATGAGCGGGGCTACTATTGGTTGGGTTGTAGGTTCAAACTTTTTTCATTTGGCCGTAATCGGTGATCAAGGTAGCTTTCCAGTCGAGCACTAGTTTATCAAAGTCAAAAGGACGATTTATTTTTGAGTCACATATGGTTTTTATTGAGTCTGCCTTTAACAAATCTCTAAGCTTCAAAATCATAGATTCCGGGAGGGTATTTCGCACAGCAAGAACAGCAATATCGTTCTCTTTTTCGCAGTATATGCACCAATTTCCCTTATCCGATGCACAAACGTAACGATCCATCAAGAATATCCAGTTGAGAGGGGAACCGTCTCCCTTTAATATCGAAATGTATTCTGAAGTTATTAAATTCTTTTCCAAAAAAATAATGCTTTGCTTTACATCGGAAGTGTTTGGCCCATTGCCAAGATTTACCAGAGCAATCTCAGAAGATCCTTCTTCTCTCAATATCGTGTTTTTAGCTTCAATGAAGCTGTTATCAAACATCATGTAAGACTCAAAAAACAGATAGTCATCCCACATCTGCGTAAAGACATTACAGGGAAGGCGCGCTCCCTTATTTATTGAGGAAAGTGCATTAGCAATCGCAGAGTCTCGGGGAGTATTATTGTCAGGTTTCATGTTTATTGCCCCAAGTTATATTTAAGCATCTGGCCGTTTGGCCCGATATACTGTGCGCCACTCGCGCCCGTGCTTGTTCTCGTATAAATCGTATACGTAGAACCCTGACCATTCTTAAGTACCGTCACCGGTCCATTCGATCCTGTCGTGGTAGTTGCCTTGTTTAACCCCCACCCATCCCCCACCCCTTGTATTCCCCTCCCCCAAAAAAGCAACTTCCTATCAGTAATGCAGTTCCAGTTCCTCGAGCGGAACCGGTGTCTCAATCCCTGCCGCCAGCATTTTCTGCCGCCAGTCGGCGATAGCTTGTTCGAGGTTAAACATGGGAAAGGGTAATCTGAGGGCGAGCCCGCAAGCCCAAAAATATTTTCGCCATGAACCAAATCATCAAAACATTCACGGCGAAATCACTTGAAAGAAACACAAACCAGGCGAAATCTTCTGGCGACCGGGCGAACCATTGAGGAAAAAAGCGGAGGAACTGCAGCACGTCCATCGCATGCGCACACTGCCAGAAACTAAAAATGAGCAGGGCCATTAGCGACATGACCTGCAAGGGAAGCGCGAGCAGCCTGCTGTAAAAACTGGTACTTTGATCTGTAATTGGTGTCATCACGAAGGCAAATAATCTGCCCAGCCATGATTTCGGATTCGTGCCACCCGCCTCAAACTCATCACACCACAAGCCATAGAGGCCAATCAGCAGACCCAAGGGCAGTACCGGCAGGAGCGCCCAATTAAGGCGGCGGCTCAGCTGGACGACAAACTTTGGTTGGGAGCGGCGGGCGAGAACCATCGTCGCGCTGGCAGCGACGTAGCCGCAGTCAATCAGGAGTGAAGCATAATCGCACCAAACCGGCAGGTCGATTGGCCTCCCTACTAACGCACAAATTCCTTCATACCAAAACCCAACGGCTTGGCTGCCGAATATTTGGCCGTCCAGGTACGCTGCCGCATCCACGAAGACAACGTAAAGTGCGAACGCCGCCAGTGCTTGGTCATAGATTCGTTTACGATTGAAACTCAGGCCGCCAACTTTTCTGAATTCCACTTCCAAAGGCCTGCCATCGCCAATGCTTTGCGCCGCCACGGCAAACGCTTTTTCGGCCTCCCATCCTACGCGCAGTTGCCTTTCCATCTCCTCGCGCAAATGCAACTCCAGTTCCTCCAGCGGAACCGGCGTCTCAATCCCGGCGGCCAGCATCTTCTGCCGCCATTCGGCGATGGCTTGTTCGAGGTTAAACATAGTTCTCCTTGCGCAATCCGGCCAGCACCGCGCTGACCAGTGACCATTGCTCCTGGTGTTTCGCCAGTGCCTCGTGGCCGTTTTTTTTCAAGGAGTAATATTTCCGCTTGCGCCCGGTTTCGCTTTCGCCCCAGCGCGCCTTGATCAGTCCCCGGTGCTCCAGCCGGTGCAGCACCGGGTAGAGCATCCCGTCCGTCCACTGCATTTGATTGTCCGAGCGCGTCTTGATGTCCTGGATAATCGCGTACCCATAGCTTTCGCCCCGGGCGAGGAGGGACAATATCAATGGTTCCGCCGAAGCCGCCACCAATTCTCGTTTTAGCATAGGCCCACTATACATTGCCGACCTACGTATGTCAAGGGCTGATAGAGTATCAATTTGGTGTCAGGCCGTTCTTTTTTTGTGTTTTTTGCGTATTCTGCGGTGGATTTTTGCCACAAAAAACGCAAACGACGCAAAAGATTGGCCTAAAGCCCAACAAATAAATGCGAAATTGATACGCTAACTTCCTATCAGTAGTAGTAGTATCATTCGTTCACACCCTCAGCCAGCAGCGGAAGCCGCGGCCACTGTAGTAGGAATCCGCGCCGTTGTGATAGATGAACACGCGATCAAAGCGCCGGTCGCCGAAGAGCGCGCCGCCGAGCTTCCGGACTTCCGCCGGAGTCTTCAGCCAGCCCGACCGCTTCGTGTCGAACTCCCCGAGCTTCTGCAGCGCATGATATTGCTCCTCGTCGATCAGCTCGACGCCCATGGCCGCGGCCAGCTCCGTGGCGCAGCCTTTCGGCGGAAATTTTTTCCGGCCGTCCAACGCCTCCCGGTCGTAACAAAGATTGGCGCGCGCCTCCGGACTTTGCGCCGAGCAATCCATGAAGAGACACTCGCCCGTCTTCGGGTCCTGGCCGACGACATCCGGCTCGCCCCCGGTGCGTTCCATTTCACCGAGCGACCACAGTTTTTCGGGATTAGCCTTGAGCCGCGCCTGCACCTTGGCCCAGTTAAGCCCGGGATGGCGGTGCAGGTTTTTCTCGAAGCGGGCCTGCAACGTCGCGAGCAGTTCTTCGCCTTGTTTGGGTGACAATTCCTTTTTGGTTTTGGCGGCTTTCATCGGACTTACCTTTGCTCGCGGGTTGGAGCCAGGTCAATCCTATCGAAACCCGCCGCCGCAGGGTTGGCCTGCGCGACCAAGAGAGATTTGAGGCGGAAGGGCAACGCCGCCCTGACTCAGCCACGCATGCCTCCCGTCCTCGTACTCGGCAACGTACCGCGGTTAGGAGATGCATTTTGTCGCAACTCTTTTATAGTCATCATCTTAAGGTGTAAAAATACCGCTGATAACTGTCCCATTTCCCACTAACAGATTGACGGGAGAGGCCGGAAAGTGAGATAATTGCCGATTAAGCGTATACGAGTCGGGGGCGGCGCACTGAACGGTGGGCCGCATCCGGCGTCTAATGGTCAAGGAAAGCGGCGCAGATGTCCTTTTTTTCACAAACCAAGTCCAAAAAGGAACAGATTGTGGAGCAGCGCCGACGCCGGCGCGGCGAGGGTCCGTTGCCGGCGGCCCAGCGGTTCAATGGCTGGCAGGTGCTCCTCGTGGGATTGTTCCTGGCGGTGGCCGGCGTGGTCACCTTCCTTTGCTTTGTGGGCGCAAGCTCACGGAAGCAGGAACTGGCAGTCGGCGAGCGGGTACGGGTGCGGGTGGTGAACGACAAGGATTTTTCCTATGTCAGCCAGTTGCAGACCGGTCATGCCCGGGCCGTGGCCCAAGACCAGGTGGCGCCGTCCTACAAGCTCGACACCAGCCCGGAAGACCGCCTCCGCAAGGCGGTGCTGGCCCTGGAAACGGGCTTGGAACAATATAAGCTCGAGGCGCCAACGCTTTCGGCGGAAGAATTGAAGACCGCCCGGGATGACCTTGTTCACGGCCTTTCGGAAGACCAGCAATTGGCGCTCGACCCGCGGGATATCGTGAGTCTGACGGAAAATGTCACCACCGCGCAACGCAACGAAGCTTTTAAGGAGGGCCTGATGGCCGTTTCCGGCTTGTTGAAACGGGGAATTTTTGACTCCAACCAGCCCGGGTTTCAAGCCAGCGGCAGCAATGGGGTGCTCTACAACCTGGACATCCCCGGCCGGCTGAGCGCCTTCGCCCTGGTTTCGCAGGAGGAAGCCCTGCGCGAATTGAACATCGAGCTTTCCCCCTTGGAAGTGAGCGGTGAGGTCAAGGCCGCCATTTACCGGGTTTTAAAGCAGGCGCTGACCCCCAACATCCACAAGGACGACGAGCGTTCCAAGCGCGACCGGGACGCGGCGGCCAACCGCGTCAAACCGGTCCTTGTCCAAATGCATGCCGGAGACGTAATCGTGGATCCGGATATGCCGGTGACCGGGGAACAGAAAGAACGATTCGAGGCTTACCAGCAGGTTATGGCGCAAAGCGGCGACTTAAACAACGACCCGGCAGCCGGACTGGTGCAGCGGTTTTTGTTTGTGACGCTGCTGCTGGCGGCGGCGGTGATTTTCGTCAAAAGCGGTCTTAAGCAATTGGAGCAATCGCCCAAACTTTATGCGCTGGCGACCGTGCTGGTGCTGCTCAACCTCGGCCTGCTGCGGCTCGTGCTGATGTTCGGCGAATCCAACCTGGTCTCCCAGCGGCCAGGGCTGGTGAACGTGCTGGACTGGATTGCGCCGACGATGCTGGCGCCCCTGATGATCGCGGTGATGATTGGCGCCGCCCCCGCCGCGCTCGCGGCCCTGCTCATCAGCGTGTTGTTCTCGATGATGACGGGCGACACGCTCGAGGTCTTCATCGTCAACTTTCTCGCGTCGCTGGTGGCCATCCATTTCTGCCGCGACGTGCGCGTGCGCGCGCGCCTGGTGCGCGCGGGCTTGCTGGGCGGACTGGCGGCGGCGGTGTGCGCGGCGTATCTCGGCTTCCTGGACCTGACGCCGGCCATAACGGTGAGCCGCCAGATGTTTGCGGCGGCATTTACGGGTTTGCTTACGGCGGTGGCGGCACTGGGCCTCCTGCCGCTGTTTGAGAATCTCTTCAAAATTACGACGGACATCACGCTGCTGGAGCTGACCGATTTCAACCACCCGCTGCTGCGCAAATTGCAAATGGCGGCGCCAGGCAGTTACCACCACAGCTTGATGGTGGCGAACCTGGCCGAGCGCGCGGCCGCGGAAATCGGGGCCAATGCCCTGCTCTCGCGCGCGTGTTCGCTGTACCACGACATCGGCAAAATGGCGAAGCCGGAGTATTTTAATGAAAACCAGCGCGAGGGTTTTAACCCGCACGAGGAGATGAATCCCTCGATGAGCGCGCTGATCATCAAGAGCCACGTCAAGGAGGGCCTCGATCTCGCGCGGCAGTACAAGCTGCCCAAAGTAATTCAGGATGTGATTTCGCAACACCACGGCACGACGCTCATCAAATTCTTTTACCGCAAGGCGGCCCAACACCAGCGCCTCGTCACCCAGCACCCGTTTCCGAAAACACGCGCCAGCCGCCCCACCACGCCTTCGCCGATGCCCGAGGGACCCGCGCCGGGCCGCGATGAGCCGGGCCTGGATGAGTCCTTTTACCGTTACGACGGCCCGAAGCCGAATTTTAAGGAATCGGCCATCATTGCGCTGGCGGATTGCATCGAGGCCGCCTCGCGCTCGCTGCGCAAAGTGACGCCCCAGTCGGTCGAGGAATTAATTGAATCGCTGTTCAATGACCGCGTCGAGGACCACCAGTTCGATGAAAGCCCGATCACGATTCAAGAACTGACTCGCATCAAACAGAGCTTTAACATCACCCTGCTCAACATGCTGCACTCCCGCGTGCAATACCCGGGCAGCCAGAGTGAATCCACCGGGAATCCGGACTCCCCCAAAGCTTCGCCCGCCGCCCATGCCACGTCGCCCGCGCCCAGCCCCGCCCCGCTCCCCCCGGGCAAAACCGTCCCCGCCGCGCCGGAGCCGACGCGTTCCGCGACCGCCTGACCGCGCACCCATTGCGCCCGGCCCGCGGCCTTGGGCGGCGTGCCGTTTGCATCCGCGCCTGCGTTATACGCCGGCTAAATTGGAAAAGTTTTTTGCCGTGCTGGAAGTCCAGCCGGGCCCGCGCCCGCCTGCCGGGGAATTGTCCATCGCCTTTCTCACCGACGACGCGCTGGCTCGCCTCCATGATAAATTTCTCAACGACCCGGCGCCGACGGACGTGATCACTTTTCCCGGGGACGAGCAGGCGCTGGCAGGGGAAATCTGCGTTTCGGTGGATCGGGCGGCGATTGAGGCCGTCAGCCGGCGCGAACCCTTTGCGCGCGAATTGAGCCTGTATCTCGTGCACGGCTGGCTGCACCTGGCCGGGCTCGACGACCTCACCGCAACGGGCCGCCGGGCGATGCGCCGGGGGGAACGGCGGCTGCTGGCGGCCGTGGCGCGCGCGCGCGCGCAACCGGATTTTCGCCTCGCCTGAACGGTATTTTCTTTGCTTACCGCCGCTGCGTGCGGCAACCTCGCCCCATGCCCGCAGCGCCACCCGAACACGCCGACGACCAAGCGCGTCCGACTTTTTTGGTGGCGCTGCGCAACGCGTTTTTCACGGGACTGTTCCTGCTCGCGCCGCTGGGGGTGACGATTCTCGTCCTGAATTTTTTGCTGGATAACATCGGCGCGCCGGCGGGCAAGGTGTTTTTCGGCTGGCTGACGAACCGCTTGCCGGACGCCGCGAATTACTTGGTGAGCCTCATTTCGATGCTCATCGTCATGGCGCTGATTACATTGCTCGGTTTTGCGTCGCGGTATTTGTTTGGACGGTGGCTGTTCGTGCATGCGGAGGGGTTGATCTTGCGCGTGCCCGGCCTCAGCCTGGTTTATCGCGGCACGAAGCAAATCGTGGATACGTTTCGCAGCCAGAAAAAGGCGGTGTTTCAAAAAGTCGTGCTGGTGGAATTTCCGCGCCCGGGTGCGTATGCCCTGGGCTTTTTGACCTCCACTGCCGCCGGGGAAGTGCGCGCGCGCCTGGGTGCCGGCATGGTCAATGTGTTCGTCCCCACGACGCCCAACCCCACCAGCGGTTTTTTGGTCATCTGCCCGGCGCAGGACGTGATTGAACTCGAAATGTCGGTCGGCGACGGTATGAAGATGATCATTTCCGGCGGCGCGGTGGTTCCCACTCCTCACGCCGCGGCGGTCGCCGCCAAAGAACTTTTGCCCTCATGAAAATCACCCATGTCGAAGGAATCCTGCTCTCCAGCGCACTGCCGGAGCCGTTGCGCCTGCCGTTTCACGGCGGCGAACGCACCATTCTCAAACGCGATGCCATGCTCATCCGCGTGCGGGCCGACAACGGCCTCACTGGCTATGCGCCCGGCCCGGCCCATGAGCGCGCCGCGCGGGAGATTGAGCACGACATTTTGCCCTTTCTGAAGGGCCGCGACCCGCGCCAGTGGAAGGATTTTAATTTTGTCGGCGAACTCGAATTGACAAAGACGTACCGGGCCGTGGAAATCGCGGTCATGGACCTCGCCGCGCGGCAGGAGGGCTGCGCGCTTTCGGAAATCATCGGTGGACGCAAGCGTGAGCGCGTGAAACTTTACGGCAGCGCCGGAATGTATATGGCGCCCGCGGCCTATGCAGCCGAGGCGGCGGCCATCGCCGGCATGGGCTTTACGGCGTACAAAATGCGCCCGGCGCTCGGGCCGGAACGCGACATCGAGACGGTGAAGCTGATGCGCGCGGCCGTCGGACCCAACGTTGGCCTGATGATTGACGCGCACTCTTGGTGGCGCATGGGCGATTTGAGCTATTCGCGGGAGACGGTGAATGAAGTCGCTGCGGCCATGGGGAAATATAAACCCACCTGGCTCGAAGAGCCGTTGCCGCCGGAAGATCACGACGGCTACCGCAAACTTCGCGCGGCCCGCCACCTGCCCATCGCCACCGGCGAACACGAACATGACGAGGCCGGCTTCCGCGACCTTATCGAAACGGGGGCCGCCGATTACATTCAGATGGACGTATGCTGCCAGGGCGGGTTTGCCCTGGGCCAGCGGATTTTTGCGGGAGTCCAGAAACACAAGCTGCGCTTTGCGTTCCACAGTTGGGGCACTGCGCTCGAAGTTCTCGCCGCCGCGCAACTGGCGGTGTGCTGGCCGGCCGAGGTCGTCGAATGGCTCGAGTATCCCTGCTACGCCAACTCCGGCCGGCCGGGCATGTACCCGTTCCCGCTGGCGGATGAAATTTTGCGCACGCCGATGAAGATTGAAAACGGAGACCTCATCGTGCCCAAGGGGCCGGGCCTCGGCATCGAGATCGATGAACGGGTGATTGAAAAATATCCGTTCATTCCCGGGCCGTGGTCATTCTTCCGGCTCGATTCGCCCGCAGAAACCGTGGCAGTCACCGGCGACCACAGCGTCAAATGGGTCGCTGCGGAAACGCAATAAATCCCGCCCACGCTCAGGCCGTTTTATCGCGGCGGCCCAGGCCCAGGCTGAGGATGATGACGATGAAAATCGCCAGCGAGCCGCACAGCAGATAAAGCCCGTTGACGTAGGAGCCGGTCAGCTCCTTGACGTTGCCGAGCATGGCCTGTCCGTAAAAGCCGCCGAGGTTGCCGAAGGAATTAATCAAGCCGATGGCGCCCGCGGCGGCGGATTCGGTCAGGACCATGTGCGGCAGGGACCAAAAGGCCGGCTGGTACGCCTTCAGCCCGGCCGCCGCGAGCATGAAGCAAATCATGGTCAGGTACAGATTGAGGGCGCCGGTTCCCTGCGTCCGCGGCGCCAGGGCCAACGCCACGAGGCTGATGGCCACCGGCAAAATCACATGCAGGCGGCGCTCCTTCGTGCGGTCGGAATTCCAGCCGACAAAGAGCATCCCCGCCAGGCCCAGCGCGGGCGGAAGCATCACCAGCCAGGTGACATTGTTGATGTCGAGTTTGTACCAGTCCTTCAAAATGCTCGGCATGAACAGCTCGAGACCGAGACTGGCGGACACCGAGCAAAAATAGGCCAGCGTCAGCAGGATGATTTTGGGATTCTTGAAGGCCGTCAGCAAATTGCGATTCTTGGGCTGGGAATGCAGGTTTTTTTCGCGGAGCAATTCCGTCTCGAGGGCTGACTTTTCCTCCACCGTCAGCCACTTCGCGTCCCGTGGCCAATCCGTGAGGGTGAACCACACCACCACGCCCAGGATGACGGCGGGCACGCCCCAAAAGATGTAGACCCATTGCCAGCCCTCGAGGCCGAAGAGTTTGGCATGGTGCACCAGGGCGCCGTTGATCTTCTCGGTCGTGCCGATTTTGATGATGGCGTTGGTGATTTTGAGGCTGACGATTTGCGACACCGGCTGCGCGATGACGAAAAAGGCCAGCGCCCGGGCGCGGTCCCGGCGGGGAAACCAGTGCGTCAAATACACAATGACGCCGGGGAAAAATCCGGCCTCGGCCAGCCCGAGGAAAAAGCGCACGATGTAGAACTGCTCGGGGGTGCGCACCGCCGAGGTCAGCGCCGCGATGATGCCCCAGGTGATCATGATGCGGCAAATCCACTGGCGCGCGCTCCAGCGCTCGACGAACACGGCGCCGGGAATTTCCAGCAGCCCGTAACCAAAATAAAAGATGCCCGAGCCGATGCCGATGACCGCCTCATTGAACTCCGGCAGCGAAACACTCATGGTGAGTTTCGCGATGGAAACGTTCGAGCGGTCGATGTACGCGATGAGGTAACAGACGAACACCAGCGGGAGCAGGCGCCAGTAGGCTTTGTGCCGCGCGCGGTCCAACGCGGCGGCGGGGTGAAGGGCGTCGTTCAAGCGAAAAGGGGCAAGCGGGGGTGACTGCGGGCGACTCTGGCGCAGGCACGGGCCGTTGGTCAAACCTTGAGCGCGCCGGGCTGGAGATTTCTCCGGGTCGATGCGCACTTGCCTAGCGCACCGGGAATTGCTACCAGCAATTCGCCGGTCTCCCGCCGGTATTTCCTCCACCATGACTCCCGATACCCTGCGCGGAAAACTTCAGGGCGTGATTGCGTTTCCCGTCACGCCGTTTCATACCGACCTTTCGCTTGACCTCGAAGGCTTGCGGCGAAATTTGCGGGCGCTGTTGCGTCATCCCGTGTGCGCGGTGGTGGCCGCGGCTGGTACCGGCGAATTTCATTCGCTGTCGCCCGCCGAACATCTGGCAGTCGTCACGACGGTGGTCGAAGAAGTCAAGGGCAGCCGCCCCGTGCTCGCCGCCGCCGGCTTCAATCCTCCCCTCGCCGCTGGACAGGCCCGGCAGGCCGCCGCGGCCGGCGCCAACGGCATCCTCGCTTTTCCGCCCTATTATCCCAATGCCGACGACGACGGCCTGCTCGCCTACTATCGCGGCATCGCGGATGCCACCCCGCTAGGCATGATTATTTATTCGCGCGATTGGTTCAACCCCGGCCCCGCACTGGTCGAACGGCTGGCGAAGATGCCGACGCTCATCGCCTGGAAAGACGGCCAGGGCGACGCGCGCCGGCTGCAAATCCTCAAGCAGCGCGTGGGCGACCGCCTGCATTGGATTGGCGGCGTGGGCGACGATGCCGTGCCTGCGTATTACTCGCTCGGCCTTCGCACTTACACGTCGAGCATCGCCAATGTGGCGCCCAAACTTTCGCTCCGCCTGCACGAGCTGGCCTCGGCCGGTTCGTCGCCGGAACTGACGGCGCTGATGAACGACCTGGTGATTCCGCTGTACGAGCTGCGCGGACGCCGGAAGGGTTATGAAGTTTCCGTGATGAAGGTAATGATGGACCTGCTCGGGCAAACCGGCGGTCCAGTGCGTCCGCCGTTGGCGGCCATCGCCGAGGCCGACCGCGAATTGATTAAAAAACGGCTCGAACTCTGGCGGCCCTGGGTTTAAGCGGCGCCCATGACACCCGTGCTTGAGGCGGAGGCGCTCGTGCTCGACCGCGTGGACGCGGGCGAACATCATGTGCGATTGACGCTGCTCACGCCGGCGCCGGGCCTGGTGGTGGCGATGTTTCGTCCGGCCCGAGGAGGAAAATCCGGCGCGCGCGCGAAAGGCCAAACCGCCGGGTCGGCCCGCCCCGATGTGTTTGACCACGCGGCGGTTTTGCTCCACTCACCGAAAGCGGGTGCGGCCCACGGCTCGGTGTATTTCATCCAGGAGTATAAAGTTCTCCAGCGGCACGCGGGGCTCGCGCGCAGTTATGAAGCTCTTGAAGCCGCCGCCGGACTCGCGAAGCTCATCATGCGCAATTCGGTGCATTTTGAATCCTGCCAGGAAGTGTTCAAACTGTGCCGCCAGGCCCTCGGCGCGCTCGAAGCCGGCGCGCCGCCCGAAGTTGTGCGCTTCAAGGCCCTCTTCCTGCTGGCGCGGGCCGAGGGATACCCGGCCCGCGAACAATGGCTGCCCACGCTCGCCGCGGAGGACCGCGAATTGGCGCAAAGTCTTTTGCGCCGGCCAGTGGCGGAAACCGTGGACTTGCCGGCGGAAAGCCTGGCCCGCGTGTCGCGCCTGCGTGTGGGCTGCGAGCGCTGGCTGGCCGAGCATACCGACTTGGAACTTGGCCGCAAATGAGCCATAGTCGGACATGCGTCGCATCTCCCCTTGGCTGATTTTGTCCGGTTTAGCGCTGGCGCTTGTCCTCGCGCCCCCGTCAATCTTCGCGGCGGCAAGCCCCGCGGCAACCCCGGCCGCCACTCCCGCGCCGCCCGCCGGCCCGGCCGCGTCCGGGCCGGAGGACGCCTCCAATTCCGACTTGGAAAACCCACCCAAGGCCACGGACGACATCGCGAAGAAAATTTTGCAAAACTTCATCACCGTGGAAGGCGGCGCCGAGGCGTTGAAAAAAATCGTGCTGCTCAAGGCCACCGGCAACGAAACGCCACTGGCGAAAAACGGCTCTTATCTGCAATTCACGCTCTGGGTCGCGCCCGGCTATGCGCGCTACGACACCGTGGAACAATTACAGTACGGGAAGTTTCGCGAAATTCACCAAGTCGTCGAGGGCAAGGACGGCTGGAGCGTCGATGCCTCGGCCAATCCGCCCACGTTGCGGGACATTGCGCCGCCGGTGCTGGCGGGCCTGACGCAACTCGCCAATTTCATCACCGACTTTGTTGATTATGAGGCGAAGGGGTACCGCTACCAATATGCCGGCAAGGAAAAATACGGCACGACGGAGGCGCTGGTGCTAAAGTTTTGGCCGGGATCCGCGCCGGGGGTGCCGGAATTTTACTACTTCAATCCGGAGAATTTCCTGCTGCTGCGCATCCGCCGCCAAAGCGCCATCGGCAATCAGAAGACCTGGATCAACACCTATTTCACCGGGTACAAAAACATCGAAAAAATCTGGCTGCCCTCCGGCTGGGAATATGCGCTGAGCAATGCGGTCGTCGCGCGCGATGAAATCACCGACGTGAAATTCTTCCCCCAGCCGAACTCGGCGATTTTTGCCAAACCGGTCGGCGCGCGCTCCTTGGTCCTGACCGTGCCGCCAACGGCAGCGGTCCCGAGTCCGCCCGCGGCCACGCCGGCGGCGTCCTCCACTGCCGGTACGACGAAATAGGAAAACTCCATGCGCTTCGTGACTGGTCAGCGCGCCGTCGTGATGAACGTCGGGGAATTCGCGACGTTTCGACCCGGCCCGGCGGACATCGGCGGCGGGCGCAGCGGGGCCTGGCGGGCCGCCGTGGGCACTGCCTGGCATCAAACCTTGCGGGAGCAAACAGCCGCCGCCGCACCCGACGCGAATTTTGAAATTCCAATTTCCGGACGCCTGCTGCATCGCGCCTGGACAGTGGAATTGCAGGGCCGCATCGACCAGGCCGTGGTGCGCGACGGAAGTTTGGTGCTACGTGAGATCAAGACGGTTTCCACCACATTACCGAAAAGTGAAGAGGAATTGTGCCGTGAATATCCCGAATATTTTAGGCAGCTCGCGGCTTACTTGCGGCTGGCGGAATTGGACCCGGCGTTTGGCATGCTCGCGGCGGGCCGGCCAGTGGCGGCGGAATTGGTGTTTGTCGATTACTCCGCCGGCGTCACCCAAACCGTGGCGCTGGAGGCCACGGCGGCGGGCCTTTGGGTGGAACGCCAGCTCGACACGCTGCTGCCCTATTTGGAATTTCGCTGGTCGAGCCGCCAGCGACTCGCGGCCTTGACCGAGCGGCGGGCCTTTGCCGAACTGCGACCCGGCCAGGCGGAGGCGCGCGCAGCGCTCGCCGACAGCCGCGGCCAGGCAGGCGTGGTGATTTTCGAAGCACCCACCGGGTTTGGGAAAACGGGACTGCTGCTCGAATACGCGCTCGAACGGTTGCGCGAAGGCCATTGTCAGCGGTTGCTCTACCTGACCGGCAAGGGCACGGGCCAGGCGCCGGTGACACGGCAGTTGCGCACCTTGCTCGGCGAGGAACCGGAATTGCGCCACATTCAATTGCGCAGCCGCCGCGAGCACGCCATTTCGACCGACAAACACATCTGCGAGCCGGGCGGCGATTGCCGCGCGAACATCGCGGAACGCTGGGAAGCGTCGGGCTTGAGCGTCCTGGATCTTTTTGAGGATGGCGTGCTGCCGCTCGAGAAATCGCGCCGGCTTGGGGGCGAAACTGGCGTGTGCCCGTACGAAATCACACGGGCCGCCCTGCCCTACGCCGAGGTCTGGGTGTGCGATTACAATTACATTTTTTCGCCGGCGCACCGGAGCGTGCTGTTCAACCAGGCGGGCTTCGACCCGGCGCTGACCCTGCTCGTGCTTGACGAGGCGCACAACCTCCCCGCCCGCGCCGCCGCCGCGCGTTCGCATGTTCTCACGGCCGAAGAAGCCAGCGTCGCGTACGATTCTTGCGTGCAATACCAGGCGCGTGGCGCGCTCACTCGCGCCGTCGGGCATTTGGCCGATTTCCTCGCGCCGTTACGGCCGGCGGCGCAACTCGACTTGACGAACACCTACAGCCTGGTGGATTTGCTGGAAAATATTTTGGCGGAATTGCGCGCGGCACCGCTGCCGGAAACCATGCCGGAACCCGCCCGTGATTTTCTCTGGAGCACGACTGACATTCTCGCCACGCTGCGGGATGAATCGCTGGAACTTTTGCCGTGGTCGCCCGCGCCGGGAATGCTGAACTTGACCTGCCTCGATGCCGCGCCCGCCATTGCCACAGCCCTGGAGGAATTTGGCCAAAGCGTGCTGACTTCGGCCACCTTTGGTCCGCCGGAATTGTATCTGCCGAGTTGCGGATTGACCGCGGAGCAGGTGCGCTGGATTTCGGCCGCTGCGCCCTGGCGCGACGGCGCTTACACAGTGGCCGTGGATGCCCGCGTGGACACGCGCCTGCGCGCACGCCCGCGCTTTTATGCCATGACTGCGGAAACCATCCAACACTTCGCCGCCGGGCAAGGCCGGCCGATTGCCATCTTTTTCCCCTCGTATGATTATGCCGAGGCCGTGCGCGCCTACCTGGGCACGATTGACCCGATGACGCGCGTGGCGATGCAACCGCGTGGCGCCACCCTCGCCGAGCAGGGAACGTTTATTGACGAGGCCTTGCTCACCGCCCATGCCATTTTCTTCGTACTGGGCGGCAGTTTTGCGGAAGGAGTCGACCAACTCGGCGGGGCGGTTGAACGCGCGATGATTGTCGGCCCGGCGCTACCGGAGCCCAATGCGGTGAACGAGGCGCGCCGCGCCCGCCTGGAGGAAAAGCTGGGCGCGGAGGAATCTTTTCGCCGGGTGTATCTCGCGCCCGGGATGCTGAAAATCGCGCAGGCGCTGGGGCGGCTCGTGCGCGCGCCCGGCCACCGGGCGAAGGTGCTGCTGCACTGCCGCCGTTTCGCTGAGCCGGCCACCCAAGCCTTGCTCGCCCCCGAATATCGCACCACGCGCATCCTGCGCACGGACCAGGACCTCGCAGGATGGATTGAGTAATTTTTAAACTTCGCTCAAAATAGTCTGACCCTTGACCATGACCGCGCAACGCCGCGACTTCTTCCGCATCGTAGTTGGCACCGGGCTGCTGGTGGCAGGGTACAGTATCGCGAACGACCAATGGGTCGCGGCGATTGCGCCGCAGCATTTCTTCATGTTTCACCCGGCGTATTTTCCGTGGGCGCAGGCCTGGGAACAAGCCCTGTCTTTCAGTCTATTGGCCGGAGCCTTCGGTGTGGCGTGGGGAATTTTGCTGTATGGCGCAGGGCGCGTGGGCCCCGGTCCGGTGCTGACGCCACGCGCCACCCTGCGGGGCGTGCTGGTCGTCATCGCCGGCACCGCCGCCCTCGCCTGGGGCCTGGGTTGGCGCGCGGCGGCCACCGGCCATTTTCCCTACCCGCGCTATTTGTGCCCGAGCGACAGTCTGGCCATTTTTGTGACCCAGACGGTGCAGTTGACCAATGATTTGGCCGGGCTCGTCGGCGCGCTGTTGTGGCTGGTGTTGATTATATTATACCGCTGGTCAACGCCCGAGACGCCACCCGACTTGGATTAGCGATTGCGTCCGGGAAAAAACCTTTCCAGCATCGCCTCTCGGCATGCGCGAAGTCTCCAACATCGGCCACGAACGGGTGGCCGCGGCCTTGGAAACGATGGTCGAGCAAATCGTGGCACGGCATCGCGAAACGGCGCACCTCGCGGTGGTCGGCATCGCCAACGGTGGCATCGTTTTCGCCCGCAAATTGGCACAAGCGCTGACGTTGCGGATTTACCGCGACCTCCCGCTCGGCACCGTGAACGTGGCCTTTCACCGCGACGACATCGGCCTCAAGCCCATTCCGCTGCTAACGGCCGCGACGGACCTGCCCTTTGCGATGGATGAGGCCACGGTGATTCTCGCCGACGACGTGTTTCACACCGGTCGCACCGTGCGGGCGGCGTTGAACGAGCTTTTCGACCAAGGCCGCCCGGCCCGCGTGGAACTGGCGGTTTTGTGTGACCGCGGCGGACGCAAACTGCCCATCGTGCCGGACTACGTGGGTCTCGCACTTGAGACTGAACCCAGCCACCGCGTGGAAGTGAGCCTCGATTTCGACCAACCCCTGCGCAACAACGTGCGCGTGCTTGCACCCTGAACACTCCTCGCCCATTTTTGTCATCATGAACGCCGCCCTTTCTCCCGTCGCGCATTGGACGCGCAAGGACCTCGTCGGCATCGAGGAATTGTCGCGCGAGGAAATCGAGTGCGTGTTTACCACGGCCGAGCAGTTCAAGGCCACGCTGGGGCGGACGGTGAAGAAGCTGCCGTCGTTGCGCGGGCGGACGATCGTCAACCTTTTCCTCGAGCCCAGCACGCGCACGCGGGTGGCCTTTGAAATCGCCGCCTCGCGCCTGAGTGCTGACGTGATCACTATCGCCGGTACGTCATCAAGCATCGTCAAGGGCGAGACGCTGCGCGACACCGCGCTGAACATCCAGGCCCTCAATGCTGACATGCTGGTCTTGCGCCATAGTGCCGCGGGCTCGGCCAACTATCTGGCGAAGATGATCAACATCCCGGTCATTAACGCCGGGGACGGGGCGCATGAACATCCGACGCAAGCCTTGCTGGACGCATTTACCCTGCGCGAAAAATTTGGCCGCGATTTGAAGGGCCTGAAGGTCACCATCCTCGGCGACATTCTCTTCAGCCGTGTGGCGCGCTCCAACATCTGGTGCCTGCAAAAGCTCGGCGCGGAAGTGACGCTGGCCGGCCCGGCGACCCTGGTGCCGCCGTTGTTTGCCCGGTTCGGCGTGCGCATTTCGCATGATTTAAAGGAAGCGTTGCACGAGGCCGACGCCGTCATGCTCCTGCGCATCCAGCACGAACGCCAGACCTCCACGCACTTTCCCTCGCTCGGAGAATACACGAGCATGTTCGGCCTCAATCGCCTGCGCGCGACCTGGCTCAAGCCCAACGCCATCATCATGCACCCCGGGCCCATCAACCGCGGGGTGGAAATTGACAGCGAACTCGCGGACTCGGGCCGCAGCGTGATTCTCGAGCAGGTGACCAACGGCATCGCCGTGCGCATGGCGGTCTTGTACCTCTGCGCCGCCGCCGCGCCCGCAGCGCCCAACCCCACCTTTTCCACCGCACCATGAGCGACACCCTCGTCATCCAAGGCGGGCGCATCATCGATCCGGCCAACGGCCGCGATGAAGTGGCCGACCTTTTCGTCGCCGACCAGAAAATCGCCGGCTCGCTCACCGCCGCGCAGCGGAAGAATGCCCGCGTGGTGGACGCCCGCGGGTTGGTGGTTGCGCCCGGGTTGGTGGACGTGCACGTGCATTTGCGCGAGCCGGGCCAGACGCATAAGGAAAATATTGAAACCGGTTCGTGGGCGGCGGCGGCGGGCGGCATCACGACCATGGTGTGCATGCCGAATACAGTTCCGGCGTGCGACAACGCCGGCACGATCCAGCTCATCAACGATGTGATTCAGCAAAAGGCGGTGGTCAATATTCACCCGACCGGTTGCATCACGATTGGCCGCGCCGGGGAAAAGCTCGCGCCCATCGGCTCGCTCGCGCGCGCGGGCGTGAAAGCCATCACCGACGACGGCACCTGCGTGCAGAACAACGAAATCATGCGCCGCGCGGTGGAATACGCCGCGATGTTCAATCTCGTGGTGATGGACCATTGCCAGGACGACCATTTGACGGACGGCGCGGTCATGCACGAAGGCGAATGGTCGTTGCGGCTGGGCTTGCGCGGCTGGCCGAGCGCGGCGGAAGACATCATCGTGGCGCGCAACGTCATCCTCTCGGCGCACACCGGCGCGCACATTCACTTGCAGCATATTTCGTCGGCTTATTCCGTGGATGTGATTCGGCGGGCCCGCCCGCGCGGCATCAAGATAACCTCCGAAGTCACCCCGCATCATCTGGCGCTCACCGATGTGTGCCTGCGCGACTACAATACCAATTTCAAAATGAATCCGCCGTTGCGCGCGGAAGAAGACCGGCAGGCGCTCATCGAAGGCCTGTTGGACGGCACCATCGACATCATCGCCACCGACCACGCCCCGCACACCGATTACGAAAAAGATGTGGAATTCGACTATGCGCCGTTTGGCATCATCGGTTTGGAAACCTCGCTGGCGGTGTGCCTCGAGGCCTTGTACCATAGCGGCCGGTGCGATTTGTCCTTCCTGCTCGCGCGCATGACGCATAAGCCCGCCGCCATCGTCCGACTGGACAAAGGCACGCTGTCCGAAGGCGCCGATGCCGACATTTGCATCTTCGACCCGGACGAACGTTGGGTGCCCGAGGCTGCCAACAGTTTCAGCCGTTCGCGCAATTCGCCGTGGCACGGTCAGCCGCTGCGCGGGCGCGTGAAGCACACCTTTGTCGCCGGCCACCAAGTCTTCGATGGCGAAAAAATCACCTCGCCCAAGGCTCCCGGGCAGGAAATTCGCCCCTCGGGCATGAGCAAGGCGCCGTTCCGTGAATCCCGTTGATTTCACCGGCGGGCCGGTCCTGGAAATTCTGGGAGCGGCCCTGTTTGTGGTTGCGCTGTGGCTGGCACTCCGGCCCGAGCGAAACGTGCCGCCACTGCTGCCCCTTTTGCCGCCGTGGCGGACTTCGTGGATCAATTTCGGCTTGTGGGCGTGGGTGATTGTGTTCGTCACCTCGCTGACGCAACTCGAGTTCTCCGGTTGGGCACACCAATTTCCCCAGGATTCGCTGCCGCAACAAGTGGTGACGATGCTGGCCTTTGAAGTTCCCCTCGTGTTGACGCAGCTGGGTCTCTTGCGTTTCGGGCGCGGGAGTTCGCCCGCGCCGCTGGACACGGATTACATGCGGACGGGGCCGGCGGTGTGGGCGGGCTTTACCGATTTTTTGCGCGGCCTGCCGTTGATTTACCTGACCGTCCTGCTGTGGCAGGGCTTTCTGGAGTGGCTGAAAATCTCCGACCCCACTTTTGAAACTCCGATTCAGGCGCCCGTGCAGGCGCTGGCAGTGGGTGGCAATCCGTGGCTCGTCACCGTCTTCGCGCTCATGGCGGTGACGCTGGTGCCGCTGAATGAGGAATTGTTATTTCGCGGCGCGCTCTACCGCTTTGTCAAAGGCTTCCTCGGGCGGCGGGGTGCGCTGGTGGTGGTCAGTTTTCTCTTTGCGCTGGTGCATGGGAGTGTGCTGCAATTTTTGCCCTTGCTGCTGGTGGGCGCGTTTTTGATTCGTACTTACGAACGCACCGGGCGTATCATCGCACCGATGATTTTCCACGCTTGTTTCAACGGCTTGAACGTCGCCATCCTGCTCCTCTGGCCTACTTAGCGTAATTCGGCACCTCTCCATGAATCCTTTCACGCCTGAGCCCGCCGCCAGCGTCGCCGCCCTCGGTGAACGCCGATTGTTGCTGGCCATCCGCGCGTGGCTGGGGGATGTCGCGCCGCCCCCGCCCTGGGGCATGGGCGACGATTGCGCCGTGCTGGAGACGGGCCTGGCCGAGACGTTACTCGCGACCACGGATGGCGTCGTTTACGGGCGACATTTTGACGATGACGCCGCACCGGCCGCCGTGGGCGCAAAGCTGGTGAAGCGCAATCTCAGCGACATTGCCGCCATGGGCGGGATGCCGGGGCCGGCGCTGATCAATCTCCTGCTCGCGCGCAACACGTCTATGGCGTGGTTGCAGGAATTTTATGCCGGCGTGGCCCAATGCTGCCGGCAACACGGGGTGAATCTCGTTGGTGGTGATGTCGCACAAGGGCCGGACGGCGTTTTCGCCGCGCACCTCACGCTGTTGGGAATACCCGGGCCCAGCGTGCTCAAGCGCACGGGTGCGCAAATCGGCGACACACTTTTCGTCACGGGTGAACTGGGTGGAAGTATTTTGGGGCGACACCTGACGTTTACGCCGCGCCTCGCCGAGGGCCAATGGCTGGCCCGGCAAAAAGGCGTGCGCGGGGTGATTGATGTCACCGACGGCCTCGCCAAAGATTTGCCGGATATCCTTCCCCCCGGGGCGAACGCCAGCCTGGATACCGCCGCCCTACCCGTTTCAGCCGAGGCCCGCCACCTGGCCGAGCGCGACGGAGGCTCCGCCCTGGTCCACGCGCTGACAGACGGCGAAGATTACGAATTGCTGTTTGCGCTAAACAGTCAGAGCGCACCCGACGTTTTTGAAAACCTATGGCGCAAGGATTGGCCAACCCCGCTGACACGCATCGGCAAAATAATCGCTGCCACCGATGCGACACATGCCACCGGCCAGGCCCCTGACGGTGACCGGCAACTCCGCGACGCCCTAACGGGCGCCCTGCTCCTGGCACCCGGTGCGCATGGGTATGAGCATTTGCACTAATTTGGCCTTGCACCTACTACGCCTCTGGCGTAGGGTCAGGCCATGGTTCTCATTGAGACACCAACCTTCACCAGGCGGGTGCTGGCCCTGCTCGACGACGACCATTATCGTGAACTGCAAAACCATCTGGTCAGGCATCCGTCCGCCGGGAAAATCATTCCTGGCACAGGAGGTTTGCGCAAGATTCGCTGGGCCGCCGCCGGTCGCGGCAAACGGGGCGGACTGCGCATTATTTACTACTGGTGGGTTCCCCATGACCGAATTTCGCTTTTGTTAATCTACGCCAAAAACGAGCAAGATAACCTTACGCCGGCCCAAGCCAAACAACTCAAACGAATCCTGGAACTCTAATCCATGAAAAAGCAACTCTTTGACGAACTGCTCCAGAGCGTGCACGAGGCTTCTGCCATTGAACGCGGAATCAGCCCGCCCTCTCGTCGTTTTGAAATCAAGTCCGGCCAGGACGTCACCCGGGTGCGCGCCAAATTAGGGCTTTCCCAGTCCAAGTTTGCCTTGTTGATGGGTATAAGCGAGGACACGCTACAAAATTGGGAGCAAGGCCGGCGCAAACCCACGGGTCCGGCCAAAGTACTGTTGCGCGTCGCCGCGTTTCGTCCGGAATCAGTTCTGGCCGTAGCCAACTATTAGGAAAACGAACCCCCTCCGCTATTGCAAGGGACGCTATTATGAATCTCGCTGATTATCGCCGCGACTATACCCAGGCGGGCCTGGAGTTGACGAACCTGGCCGCCGCGCCCATCGAGCAATTTCGGCGTTGGTTCCAAGAGGCGGAGACGGCGGGCTTGATCGAGCCCAATGCCATGTCGCTCGCGACCGTGGGCGGGGATGGACGGCCGAGCGTGCGCACGGTGTTGCTGAAGGCGTTTGATGAAAAGGGCCTGGTCTTTTACACGAATTACGAGAGCCGCAAGGCCCGCGATCTTGCCGGCAATTCCGCTGCGGCATTGCTCTTTCCTTGGCTGGGGTTGGAACGCCAGGTTTCCGTGGAGGGGCCGGTGGAGCGAGTCTCGCTGGCGGAGTCCGTGCGCTATTTTGCGAGCCGCCCCCATGGCAGCCAGTTGGGCGCGTGGGTGTCGAGCCAGAGCAGTGTCATCACCACGCGCACGTTGCTGGAGGAAATGCTGGCCCAGATGAAGCAGAAATTTGCCGACGGCAAAGTGCCGCTGCCGCCGTTTTGGGGCGGCTTTCGGGTCGTGCCGCAGACCTGGGAATTCTGGCAGGGCCGGCCCAACCGTTTGCACGATCGTTTTCGCTACCGCCAACAAGACGGCGGCGCATGGAAAATCGAGCGTCTGGCCCCGTGAGCGCTCGAGTTCCCGTCAAGTTCGCGTGAGACGCAACATGGACTTTGCTCCCTTCAGGAACTCATAGCGCACTGGCAGAATTTCCGCCCGCAATCTTGATCCCGCCAGTTGTTGCAGATGCTCCGGCTCTTGGGCGTAGTCCCGTCCGTCCAAATCGACCAGGGGAAACACGCGCACCTCATGGGCAACGCGGGCGAGTTCACGCAGGGCTTGGGCCAGAAAGGTTTCCCCCAAGCGCGTGGCATAGAGGAAAAGAAAATGGCTGTTCAAGGCCAGATCAAAAGTATCGTCCGCGAAGGGCAGCGCAGGCAGCTCCGCGCGCACATAACGGCCCGCGGCAAAGCCGCCCGCGTAGTCGCACAGAAAACCCGTCAGCGCCGTGCGCCGGCAATTTTCGGCGTCGTCAAAATCGCGGAAGGTGGTGAACGCGAATTTATCCGCGTGGGTGCGCGCGGTGCGCATGACTTGCGTTATCTCGGCCGCGCCCAAGGCGGCGAGCGCCTCAGTCGTGCGGCCATACATGGGGTCGGCCGCGATTACGTCTGCCCCGTAGGCGCGGGCTTCGACGGCAAAGGAAGCGAAGCCGGCACCACAATCCAGAATCCGGCGGCCGGCCAGGATGCGGCCAGGATCCAGATTAAAAAAGGCGGCGTACTCGGCGAATGTGCGGCAAAAAAAGGCCACGCTGGGAAACGCCTCGCTGTATAGAGGCGGGCGGGCGGAAGAATCTGCAAACGAAAGCAAAGTGTTCATTATCGGAAAAATTGAAGGTGCATGAATGGCGGAGCCGAAAAACGCGCGAGCCGGCTTCAGGGATGAAGCCGGCTCGCGGGTGCAGGAAGGGGAATGGGGCGTTTAGCGAAACGCTCAACTCATTCGCCATCGCTCAAGGCGGGCCGGAGTGCCGTGCCACCAACCCATCTGTCCCATCGCCGACGCAACGGGTCCACGACCGCTGCGCAGGGGAGCGCAAGCACGGCGGAGACGGGCGAGGGAAAGGGTGTCCTTCATTATTTTGCATGTTACGCTGCCGAACGAGCCGGCTCAATCTCTAAACATCCGGACCATATGCACGTCGCAAAGACTGAATTTCGCTTGCGACAAGGCGCGCCTTCGAGGAGACTCCCCGGCATCATGTTGGAAAGCTACCGCAACACTCCTCTTTACACCGTCGCCCGGGCTGACGCGCTCGAGCGCGCCACCTTCATTCGCCGGACGTATGCTCATCTGGCCGGCGCGCTGCTGGTCTTTGCCGCGCTGGAGTATGTGCTGCTGCAATTGCCGATCGCGCCGGAAATGATTTCCCTGATGACCGGCGGCTACGGCTGGCTGGTGGTCATGGGCTTGTTCATGGTGGTATCGATGGTGGCCAACACCTGGGCGGTCTCGGCCAAATCGCTCGGCCTCCAATATGCCGGGCTGGCCCTCTATGTGGTGGCGGAAGCGGTTATATTTCTGCCGTTGCTCTACGTTGCCCAACGGATTGCGGGGCCCCAAGTCATCGGCGCCGCGGGCGTGGCGACCCTCGCGTTGTTTGCGGGTTTGACGGCCACCGTCTTTATCACCCGCAAGGATTTTTCCTTCATGGGGCCGGTGCTCGCAGTGGCCGGCATGATCGCGATGGGAGTGATTGTTTGCGCGATTCTTTTCGGCTTTAATCTTGGGACACTTTTCGCCGGCGCGATGGCCCTCTTTGCCGGCGGGGCGATTCTTTATTCGACCTCGAATGTGCTGCTCCGGTACCGCACCGACCAATATGTGGCCGCTTCGCTCTCGCTGTTTGCGGCGGTCGCGCTCCTCTTCTGGTATATCCTGCGCATCTTCCTTTCGCGGAATAATTAGGTTGGTCAAAATGCCTGCTTGAAAAGCCCGCTGGGTTCGCCTCAACTGCCGGGAATATTTGCGGCATGAAATCTGTTCGTCTCGGCATCATCGGCATGGGCAACATGGGGGCCGTCCACGCCAAAAACATTTTGGAGGGCAAGGAGGCGCGCGTCGAACTCGCGGCCGTGTGCGATCCGCGCGCCGATAAACTGACGGCCTTTCCCACCGCCCAGCCCTTCACCGACCCGGCGGCGCTGCTCAATTCCGGCCGGGTGGACGCCGTGCTGGTGGCCACGCCGCATTTCGACCACACGCCCCTCGGCATCGCCGCGCTTCGGGCGGGCCTGCATGTGATGATGGAAAAGCCGATTTCCGTCCACAAGGCAGATGCGGAAGGCCTGCTTGCCGCCCACCGCCAGACCAACCAGGTCTTTGCGGTGATGTTCAACCAGCGCACCGACCCGCGCTACAAAAAACTCCGGCACCTCATCCAGTCCGGCGAACTCGGCGAAGTCCGGCGCATCACATGGATTATCACGGATTGGTTTCGCACTCAGGCCTACTACAATTCGGGGGGCTGGCGGGCGACGTGGGGCGGCGAAGGCGGCGGCGTTTTGCTCAATCAGAGTCCGCACCAACTGGACTTGTGGTGGTGGCTGTTTGGCGCGCCCGCGACGATTCGCGCCTCCTGCCAATTCGGCCGATTTCACGACATCGAAGTGGAGGACAGCGTGACCGCATTTTTTGAATACGCCAACGGCACGCAGGGGGTTTTCATCACCACCACGGGCGAGGCGCCGGGGACCAATCGCCTCGAAGTGGCCGCCGAGCGCGGCAAGCTCGTCGTCGAGGGTTTGAACCTGAAATGGACGCGCACAGCGGTGCCGGTGTCGGAATGGAGCGCGACCCATCCAGAAGGCTTCGAGGCGCCGCCGATGACGCAGGTGGACGAGACCTTTCCCGGCACCGGAGGCCAACATGCCGAGATTTTGCAAAACTTTGCCGACGCGATTCTGGACGGTGCGCCCCTCATCGCGCCGGCGGCGGAGGGCCTGCACTCCATCGAGTTCGCGAATGCGATGCTGTACTCGACCTTCACGAACAGCACAGTAAAGTTGCCGCTCGATGGCGCCGCCTACGCCGCCGCCTTGCAAACCAAAATCGCCCAAAGCAAATTTACCCGATGAGCACCCAAGAAGGATTCAACTTTGCGCCCGCAGGGCTGCCCCGCCCCGTCGTCCGGCCCGGTGAATTTATTTTCGCCGCGGCTTACTTCGATCACGGCCACATTTACGGGCAAATCAACGGCCTCGCCGAAGCCGGTGGTACGCTGAAATATGTTTACGATCCGCAGCCGGAACGCTGCGCGCAAACCCTGCAAAAATTTCCCGGGGCGATTCGCGTGGACGCCTTCGAGCGCATTCTCGAAGATCCCGCGGTGCATTTGGTCACCGCTGCGGCGGTGCCGTGTGACCGCTGGGCCATCGGCGCGCGGGTGCTTGACGCCGGCAAGGATTACTTCACCGACAAGTGCCCCTTCACCACGCTCGAGCAACTCGCCGCCGCGCGCGCGGCCACCCGCCGCACCGGCCGCAAGTACATGGTGTATTACAGTGAACGATTGCATGTGGAATCGGCCTGGCGCGCGGGCGAATTGATTGCACAGGGCGCCCTCGGCCGCGTGCTGCAGGTGCTTTTGCTCGCGCCGCACCGCCTGTCGAAAGCCAGCCGTCCGGCCTGGTTTTTCGACAAGCAAAAATACGGCGGCATCATCACGGACATCGGCTCGCACCAGTTCGAGCAGTTTCTCGCCTACTCTGGCGCCCGCGCGGCGACGGTGAATTTTGCGCGCGTGGACAATTTTGCCAATCCCGACCAGCCGGGCCTGGAGGATTTCGGCGAGGCTTCGCTCACCACCGATACCGGCGCCTCGTGCTACTGCCGGCTCGACTGGTTCACGCCCACCGGCTCCCATGCCTGGGGTGACGGCCGACTGTTTGTCCTGGGCGACAAAGGCATGCTCGAAGTCCGCAAATATATGGAAATCGGCCAGCCAGACCGGCAGGACACGATTTACCTCGTCAATGAGAGCGGCGAGCAGGTTCTGGACTGCCGCGGGAAAGTCGGTTTTCCCTTCTTCGGACAATTTATCCTCGATGTACTTAACCGCACGGAGCGCGCGATGACGCAGGAGCACGCGTTTCTCGCCGCCGAGCTTTCGCTGCAAGCGCAGAAGATGGCGGACGCAGCGCGCCACAAATAGTGGCACCGACGATTCCGTGCCGTATCGGCTTTAGCCAGTCGTATCCGGCGGGCACGACCAAGCACTGAACCGTAATTCTGAATGTCCCTGGCGGCCCCTGGGCCGGGCCGTCTAACCCCACAAGCGCTTCTTGTGGCGATTAGCCTTCGAGCGCTTGCGGCGCTTGTGCTTGTTCATCTTCAGCCGGCGCTTCTTCTTGAGATTGCCCATGTTGCTAAATAAATAAGGGGTGAGTCGCCACCATTGTGCAAGCCCTGCGGCTTGTAAAGCCCGTATTTCACCCGCGCGGGGTGGTGACACCCCGCGCGGGCAAACACAAGCGCCCGCCGCTTGACGCAGCGGGCGCTAACCACCCAGCGGTGGCGGCCACCAAAGGCGCAGTCTACTTGACGTGGTTCGAGACCAGCTTGGTCATCTCGAACATGCTGACGGTCGCCTTGCCATTGAACACGGCCTTGAGAGCCGCGTCGGCGTTGATGTTGCGCTTGTTCTTCTTGTCTTGAAGACCATTTTTCTTAATATAAGCCCACAATTTCTTGGTGAGCTCGGTACGCGGAAGCGGGGTCGAGCCCACTACTGCGGCAAGTTTCTCGTCCGGGGTAACTGGCTTCATAAAAGCCGAGTTTGCTTTGGAAGTTTTTTTGGCCATAACGAGGGGCATTAGATAGGCATCCTCCTCGCGGAAGCAACAACTTTTTCGAGGGAATTTGCGCAAATTATTTTTCCCGGTGCTTGCTTTGCGCTTGACAGTCCGAGAGGCCGCCGCCGTCCGCCCGCTCTAGGGACGCCCGGTCCGCCCGCCACCGCGTACCCGGTTTGGTCAATAAATCCTTTAAAATCACAAGCGGTTTAGGCGGACTTTTTCGCGCCGCAGCGTTCCGGGGCGCAGGCCCCAACTCCTCGAGAGTGGTGCCAGAGGGCGGAATTGAACCGCCGACCAAAGGCTTATGAGTCCTCTGCTCTACCGCTGAGCTACTCTGGCGTCTTGCACCCCACGACGCGGGTTTGCGCGCGGGCCAAGCGGTTTTTCTACGGCGAACGGGCCCCGCCCGGCAAGCAAAAAGACCCGTTGGCGGCAGACGGGCCTCCCTGCCGTCCGCTTGCTTTTGCGCAAGGATTGAGTACGTTTCCGCCATGATCACCCTTTGGCCGGGCCGCGAACGCGGGCGTTTTCAAATCGACTGGCTCGACTCGCGCCACACTTTTTCCTTCGGCGAATTTTATGATCCGGCCAAGATGGGCTGGCGGCAGTTGCGGGTCATCAACGACGACAACATCGCGGGCGGCGGCGGCTTTCCGCCCCACCCGCACCGCGACATGGAGATTTTTTCGTACGTCACCGCGGGCGAACTGGAGCATCAGGACTCGCTGGGGCACAAGGCGCGGGTGGGAACAGGACGCGTGCAGTTGATGAGCGCCGGCACCGGCATCCGCCACAGTGAATACAATCCCTCGAAAACCGCGCCGATTCACCTGCTGCAAATCTGGATCACGCCGCGCACGCCTGGCGGCCCGCCGCATTATCAGGAACTGGATTTTAAGGAAACCGACCGCGCCAATCGCTTAAAGCTGCTGGCTGCGCCCCAAGCTACCGATGGCGCGCTGGAGATTCGCCAAGACGTCCGCATTTACACCTCCCGCCTGGCCGCTGGAAAAAATCTCCCGTTGCCTCTCACCGCCAAACAAGGCGGCTGGCTGCAAGTGGTCGACGGCACATTGAGCCTGGAACCGGGCGCCCAAAAACTTGCGCCCGGCGATGCCGCGGCCGTCGAGAGTGAATCCAAATTGGCCATTACTTCTATTACTGACGCAGAGCTGTTGTGGTTCGTGTTTGATTGAATCCAAAGCGTAGCCAACCATCATGGAGCCCGCATGACGGACTTCAACCTTTACCATCATTTAACGCGTCCAGCCGCCGTTTTGCGCGCCAGCGGAACTAACGCGCTTGAGTTTTTACAAAACCACTTCGCTTCCGACTTGGATAACCCTGGCGTGGAGAAGCCAGTTACCTATGGGCTCTGGTTGGATCAAAACGGAAAAATCCAAGGTGATAGTTTTGTCCTTCAACAATCGGTCGAGGATTTTTTACTGATCAGCTATGATTGCCTGCCCGCCCATTTGCTGGTGCATTTGCGGGCCCACGCCCAGGCGACTTCAGTGAACTTCCGCGATATATCGTCCGATTTTGGACTCCTCCATTTATGGTCGAATCTGCCTTCGGCTCCTCTGCATGAAATTGTGGAAGAAATCGCGCCAACAGCCCAGGTTGAATCATGGCTCGGGCGCCGGCCCGTACTATTTAATGCGTGGGATTTGTTGGGCACGTCTTCCTCCCTTGAGATGCTGGTCGATTACATGCGTGAAAATGGCGCTGAGGCCGTTGGTGCCGAGGAACTGCTGGCACTCCGCATTATCGCAGGAATAGCCGCAGTGCCTTTGGACGCCGGACCCGACGATTTCCCATCCGAAACCGGCCTCGACCACGAAGGGATATCATTTGAAAAAGACAACTATGTAGGGAAAGAAGCCGTCATGCGTTTGCGTGCGGAAGAAAAATCGAACCGTGCTTTGTGGCAAATCGCATGGGACATTTCCGCGACGCCAACCGCAGGTAATGAAAAGCTGCCGTTATTTCTGGGACAAACCAAAGTAGGAGAATTAAGGAGCCGAGCCAAAAGTCGTGAAAGAGCCTTGGGACTGGCCATGCTGGAGATTGACTCTTTATCCAACGAACAGTCACTTAGCTTTTCGCCCGGCGGCTCCAAGGTGGTGTCGTTAGTAAATGATTTGACGAATTCATGAAAGCCAAAGAAGCCATGATTTCTGATTGGTAAACTCCGCATGACCGCCTATTGTCTTGGCTAATTTATCCTCACATCTTTTTAATACTTGTCATGTCCAAACCCTACACGCCGCCGCCCTTTCTCGTTGCATTGCTCGAAGCCCGTTCGCCCACGGGCGCTGAATTCGAGGCGCAGGCCGTCCTGGACCGGCATGTGCAGCCCGTGGCCGATGTTTTCGAGCACGATGCCCTGGGCAATCGCCTGGCCACGCTAAATCCCAAAGGCGACCCCACCCTCCTGCTCGCGGGACACATGGACGAACTCGGGCTCATCATCAAGTATGTGGACAAGGATGGCTTTCTTTATTTCGACACTCTCGGTGGGCATGACCGCGGCGTGATTTCGGGCCGGCGGGTTTCCGTTCTTACTCAAGACGGCGTGGTCAAGGGCGTCACCGGCAAGCGCGCCATCCATTTGATGAATCAGAAGGAGCGCGACGCCCTGCCGGAAGTGCACCAGATTTGGATCGATATAGGTGCGCGGAACAAAAAGGAAGCGCTGGCCCGCGTGCGCCTCGGCGACCCGGTGGTGTACGACGTGGGTTTTGAATTGCTGCACGGCAGCATCGGCGCGGCGCGGGCGTTTGACAACAAAGTCGGCTGCTACGTCGTCTGCGAAACGTTGCTGCGCCTCGCGTCACAGCGTAAAAAGCTGGGGGCCAAAGTGGTGAGCGTGGCGACCACGCAGGAGGAAATCGGCACGCGCGGCGCCATCACTGCCAGTTATGCGGTCAACCCCGACGTCGCCATCGCCGTGGATGTGACCCACGCCACCGACGCCCCGGACAGCGACCACAAGCGCTTTGGCGAATTCAAACTCGGCGGCGGCCCCGTGCTCGCCCGCGGGCCGAACATCAACCCGCTCGTGTTCGACCGGCTGGTGGCGGTGGCCGACGCGCAAAAGATTCCGTATCAAATTGAGACCGAGCCGCTGCCCACCGGCACCGACGCCCGCGCGACCCAGATGGCCCGCGGCGGCGTCGCCACCGGCCTCATCGGCGTGCCCTTGCGTTACATGCACACCCCCGCGGAAGTCGTCGATCTCGAGGACATCGAGAAAACCGTCAAGCTGCTCGTCGCCTTTGCCCTCTCACTCAAGCCCGGCGAGAAGATGCATTTTTAGCGCGCGGTGGCGGGTGCGTCGTTTCTAAAAGGATTGAAAACTTTCAAGCCTGGTCGCTGAAAGTCCTTTTCGTTGCCAGTGACAAGGGTGAGGCCGTGGCGCCGCGCGGTCGCGGCGATATAACTATCTTCAACAGGCATGCGCTGGCCGGCCTTTTCGAAGGCGCATTCCTGTTCAGCCCAAACGTGGGCGACCGCGACATTAAATCCCAAAATTCGTCCGTGCATGGCCGCTATCAACCGGCTGAGCCACGCTTGCAGGGCTTCACGCTGCTTTCCCTCCTTGGTTCTCACCCAGTGGGCCAACTGCGCAATCACTACGGCACTCGTGTAGCAGTCGTTCTTATTCGCCTCGAGCCATGCTACCACGCGAGCATCCCCGCGGCGTTTGGCCGGCTGGCTAAGCACATCGGCGTCGAGCAACCAGCTCATAGCTTGCGCCGCCGGGGCAACTCCCGCCGGCGCGGCGGCAGATCGTCCATGGAAACGGGGCAGTCTTTGAGCACTTGCAGCCAATCCGGCTTGACCGCGATACGCCGAAAAATGAAGGCGTCTTCCTCGGCGTCAAAATCCACTTCAAAATGCTCTCCCGGCCGGGTTACCGCCAAGGCCATGGGCACCGTCAAACGGCGCTTGTCATCGATGGTCACCACCATGGTGGGACTATCCCACCACGCGGACATTTTGTCAACTCCGCTCGCCGCGGCGGAAAACTTCGCCGACCATTTCCTGCAGTTCCGGCCAGTCCTCAAATTTGCCCAGGCGCAGAAGGAGGAAATAAATCAACACCGCGACCGGGATGAGCAGCGCCACGGCCAGGTAGGAAGCGAGCTTGGTGACATCGCCCAGCGCGACTGTCAGGCCCCACCAACCGGCGGCAGTCACGAGGCCCATACCCACCCCGCCCATGGCAATCACGCCCAGCGCGCGCCCCACCTCCGGCCGGGCCAGCGGCGTGTCTTTGTGGAGCAGCAGGCGCTGCAAGGCCAGACTTTGAAAAATCGAGGAGACCAGATTCGCCAGCGCGAGACCCGGCGTGCCGAGCGGGCGCATTAACGCAATCGTCAGCGCCAGATTCACAATAAAAGTCCAGACGGCGACACGGACGGGCGTGCGCGTGTCTTTCATCGAGTGAAAACCACGGGTGGCCAGAGTCGCGAGGGAGAAAAACGGAATGCCCAGCGCGCCGAGCGCAATCACGGGCGTGGTTTCCCGCACCGCGGCGGCGTCGAATTTGCCGCCTTCAAACAGCACGCGCACCACCGGTTCGCGCAGGATGACGAGCCCGAGGGCAGCCGGCACCGTGATGGCAAAAATCAACCGCAGGCCCTGGGCATAAGATTGCGCCATGCCTTCGCGGTCGCCCTGCGCGGCCAAGAGCGCAATTTTCGGAAACAACACGGTGGCAAAGGCGATGGTGAACATGCCCAGCGGCAGTTCCATCAAGCGCGAGGAGGCATAGAGCACGGTGCGCGCGGATTCATTCAAGCTCAGGGCGAAACAGCCCGAGACGAGCACATTGATTTGGGTGATGGAGGCGCCGAAGACGCCGGGCGCGAGCAGGCCCAGCATTTGCCCCAGCCGCGGCGACCACGACCAGTCCCAGTGCGGCCGCCAACCCTCGCCATAGAGTTGCCGGGCCGGCAGCCCGACTTGCAACAGGCCGCCCACGAGCACACCCGCGCACTGCCAATACATCTGCTCCATTTCCGTGCGCCCGAAATACCAGCCAAACAGCCCTAGCGAAAAAATCATCGAAAGATTCAGCCACACCTGCGAGAGGGCCGACACCGTGTAGTGTCCCAGCACATTCAACGCCGCCAGCAACGCCGCCGCGAGGCACACCAGCAGCACATAGGGCATCAAAATAACTCCAAATTCAAAGCCCAGCCGCCATTGGTCCTCGAGGCCGGAAATTTTTTCCGCCCCCGCAAGGGCCGCCATGCTTACGATCACGACACCGACGAGCACCACGAAAAGCCGCGACAAAACCTGATTTAGAAATTTAAACGCCTCGGGCCGTCCGCCACGCTCCAGCGCCTCGCTCAAGATGGGAATGAACGAGGACGTGAGCGCGCCTTCGCCCAGCAACCGGCGAAACAAATTTGGCAGACCCCAGGCGAAGACGAAGGCCGAGTTGATCGCCTGCACGCCGAAAAACGCGTACGAAAGCTTGTCGCGCAGCAGCCCGAGCACGCGCGAGCCGAATGTCGAGGCGGAGACGACCAGAATGTTTTGCAGGTGCTTGGGCATGGATGCCGCGGTCTGGCCTGGGGTATGCTACCAAAGCAGGCGGCCGGCAACGCCGCAAGGCGTGGACGGCGAAACCAGGCGTCGGCCGGCCGAGGGCAAGAAATGCCCTTGCCCGTGGTGCGGGGTCTTCGTTATCGTACACGTTTTCGTCATTATGGACCTGATTGAAACACTCGCCGAGCGTTTGACCCGGCATCCGAAACGCGTGGTTTTCCCGGAAGGAGCCGACCCGCGCATCTTGCAGGCGGCCCGCCAGTTTGCCACGCGCCGGCTGGGCGTGCCCATCCTGCTGGGTGACCGCATCCGCATCAAGGAAAATGCCGCCCGTCTCGATTTGCGGCTGGACGGCGTGCGCATCATCGAGCCGGCACGGTCGGATGAATTCGATGAATTTTGCAAAAAATTCCAGGGCCTGCGCCGCTTCAAGGGCCTCAACGAGCTCGAAGTGCGCGACTACGTGGCCAACAATAATTATTTCGCCGCCATGCTGCTCGCCACCAGCGGCGCGGATGCCGTGGTGGCCGGCGCCACCAGCACCGCGGCCAGTGGCCTGCGCCCGCTCTTTCAAGTGCTGACCTTGCAGGAAAATGTCGGCACTGCCTCGTCGATGATCATCGTCGAGACGAGCCAGAAGCACCTCGGCATCAACGGCCACCTCTTTCTCGCGGACTGCGGCGTGCTGCCCAATCCCACGGAACACCAGTTGGCCGATATCGCCGTGACCACTGCGGCACTGGCGCACCATTTGACCGACCAGACCCCGCGTGTGGCGATGCTTGCCTACACGACCAAGACCGCGTCGACGAAAAATCCCGTGATTGTGAAAGTCAAGGCGGCGACGGAATTGGCCGTGCAAAAGGCCCGCGCTTGGGGTTTGCCCGCGGAAATCGACGGCGAATTGCAGCTCGACGCCGCGCTCGACCCGGCCACGGCCCAGCAAAAAGGCGTCGGCGGCCCGGTCGCCGGGCGCGCCAATGTCCTCGTGTTTCCGGATTTGAACAGCGGCAACATCACGCTCAAGGCGTTGCAAATTGTGACCGGCGCGCGGACCTACGGGCAAGTCATCACCGGCTTGTCCCGCCCGGCCGCGGAAATCAGCCGCAGCGCGAGCGCCCACGATATATTCGGCACCGCGGTGCTGGTGGCCGCCCAGGCGGTGGATCGCCGCTTCCTCTACGCCATCGAGCCGAAAAAAGAAGGATGAGGGCCAAGGGATGAAGGATGAAAAAGTTCGCCACACTAGCCGCGAAGCCAGAAACCAGAAGGCTACTCGTTTTCCCTAAACTTCGCCGATGCCCACTCTGAGAGTGGACGATCTTTCGTGGTCCGAACTTTGCTTTCTTTATTTTAACTTCTTCCTTTCATCCGGCCTCCGTCCGCCTTCCTCCTTTTCTCCCATGTCCGAAGACCTCAGTTTGCCGCTGCTCGCGCAGTCCACGTTCGCCGAAGACGGCGACACGGAATTGCTGGTCGCGCCGCGCAACGTCACCACAAAGCGCATCTTCGTGGCGGCCACGCGCATGAATGAGGGCAAGACGACCGTGTGTCTCGGGCTCTTCGCGGCGTTGCGCTCAATCTCGCCCAGCGTCGGTTACATCAAGCCCATCGGCCAGCGGTTCGTGGAAGTCCAAGGCTCGAAAATTGATGAAGACTCGCTGCTGCTGGACAGCATTTTTAACGTCGAAGTCCCCATCGAGGCCATGAGCCCGGTGGCGGTGGACTCTTCGTTCACCCGCCGCTATTTGCTGAATCCGGAAACCAATCTGCCGCTGCTGGCCGACCGCATGTGCCGGGCCTTTGACCGCGCCTCTTACCAAAAAGATTTCATCATCATCGAGGGCAGCGGCCACGCGGGCGTCGGCTCGACGTTCGACATGTCGAACGCCCACGCCGCGAAGTTGCTCAATGCGAAAGTAATCATCGTTTCCGAAGGCGGCATCGGCCGGCCCGTGGATGAAATCGCGTTGAACAAGGCGCTGTTCGACAAGGTGGGCGTCGAGGTCATCGGCGCGATTTTGAACAAGTGCATGCCGGATAAATTGGCGATTCTGCACGAGCACACGGGCAAGGCCCTCGCCCGCCTCGGCGTGCCGTTGCTCGGCACGATTCCGCTGCAAAAGCCGCTGACCGCGCCCAACCTTTCCCAAGTGGTGGATGAAATCAACGGTCGCTGGCTCAATGGCCGCGCCCACGGCATGAATGAGCGCGTGTCGCGCATTGTCATCGGCGCAATGACCGCCAAGGGCGTGATGGATTATCTCCAGCCCGGCACCCTCATCCTCACGCCCGGCGACCGCGACGACATCCTCCTCGCGGCCATCGCGCAGGCGGGCCTCACCGGAAAAAAAGTCGTTTCCGGCATCGTGCTCACGCGCAACATCATGCCGCACCACAAACTTTTGGAACTGCTCCATCAAACCAACATCCCGGTAGTCATCACGGACGATGAAAGCTACGCCGTCGCTTCGGAAATCTCGAACATGACCATCAAGACCCAGCCGCAGGACTCCGACAAAATCCCCATCATCAAACGGCTGATCCTGGACAACGTGGACTTGAAAAAAATCCTGGCAGCGTTCGAGGTTTCAAGCGTGCCCACCGCGCCGAATAAAGTTAAGCCTAGCCTTAGTTGATGCGGAGCTGTTCTCCTGCACGCTAAAATCGGACGCCGCAAAGAGCATTGCATCCACCTCGCTGAAGTCTCAGCGTGGCTGGGTCGGATCGACCCATTGCCATGCAGACGGCGTCAACCCTGTGCAGGCGTTTTCTTTGGTTGGGGCTGGGCATTCTCGTGATGGGTGCCTGTTGGGCGCAGTTTGGCCAGGGTTTTGGGCGCGGCCAGGGCGGAGGCAACGAGGGCCAGCTGGTGCGCACCGAAGGCGGCGATCTCGTGGACGAAAACACCGTTCGCACCGCCCGCGAAACCGCCGGCCACAGTGTGGACCTGCCGGAATGGACCAACCCCGACGCCTTCAAGGACGACACCTTCACTTTCGCCCGCATTATTTTTCACTCGCTCCCGGGCCGGCCCTCCTGGGCCGGTTGGGTCAATGACTACCCTGACGCGGATTTGAACCTTTCGTACCGGCTGCATCAACTCACCTCGCTCCACATCGATCCCGATGGCCGGGTGCTCAAGCTGACGGATCCGGCCTTGCCGAACTATCCGCTAATTTGGATGTCGAAACCCGGCGGCCTGCAATTCCGCGACGAGGAAATCGCCCCTCTGCGCAAGTATCTGCAAAATGGCGGCGTCTTGCTGGTCGATGATTTTTGGGGCGACCGGGAGTGGGAAAATTTTGCGTCCCAAATCCAACGGGTGCTGCCGGCAGGCCATTGGAAGGACCTCGCCATGGACCATCCGATTTTTCACTGCGTCTTCAACCTCAAGGGCCCGATGAACCAGTTGCAGGTGCCCTCCATTCATTTGTGGGAGCGCGGTTACGATCCCGCCAATCCGCGCTCCGCGGCCTCGGCCTACCGCGGCCCCGGCTCCGACGAGATGCATGTGCGCGCCTGGCTCGACGCGAAGCAGCGCATCATGGTCCTGGCGCTGTTCAACACCGACAACGGCGACGGCTTCGAACGCGAGGGGGAGAACCAGACTTACTTTGCGGAATTCTCCGAGCCCCGCGCCTACCCGCTCATCATCAATATCATTTATTATTTGATGACCAACTAGAACCTTTTAGATTTAAGCGTATCCTGGAGTGAAGCTGGCCGACTTGGTGGTAGGGACGCCTCTCCGAGGCGTCCGACATTAGGGGAGCGGACGGCTCGGAGAACTGTCCCTACCTCGGGCCAAGCCTTGGACCGGGCCACAGCTCTTTTGAAAATGCCCAAAAGGCCGCACCTGCCTAGAAGCTCACGAAAATTTGCAGGCCGAAATAGAGCGCCGTGTTGACGATCATCGCCGCCAGGGTGATGCCGGCCGCCGTGTGAAACTGTTTCACCTCGGTGAATTTCTGGATCAACACCAGCATCAGCACGCCGGCCAGAATCTGGTCCGCCTGGAGCATGTGCGCCAGCGCGAAAAATTCATTGCCGGCCAGCAAGGTGTTCAGCGTCTGGTAAAAAAGCGCCGTCAACACGGACACCATAAAAATGTCGCGCCAGATGATGGGAAAATCCTTTTTCATGAACGCGAGCTTGAGCACGCCCATCATGAATACGGTGCTGATGCCCCACCCGGCCGCGAAGCGAATCAGGATTTGCGTCATTGAAGCCGGCGGTTCAGGCACGGCCGGCTTGCTCGGCATCGTGGGCAGTCCGCTGCTGTTCACCTCCATTTGCCCGCCCGTCAATTTTGCGATGGCGGCCTTTGCCTCGGGCGACGAGGTGGGATCGCCGGCCTCCTTGACGAGTTCGTCGTCCCCTACGCCGGCTCCAGTGTCGGCGGCGGTGACCTTGCCGGAAGCGGCGGGAGCGGGCACATTCGCAACGGCGGGCTTAGGTGCGGTTGACGCCGCGGGGGCGGCCACGGGAGCAGCGGGCGGAGGGGTGGCTGGCGCCGCGGAAACAGGAGTGACGACCGGCGTAGACGCAACCGCTGGGGTTGTCGCCACGGAGGTGGCCGGTGCTGTTCCCCCACCCGGCTTCAGTGCATCGGGAATATGTCCGCTAATGTTGGAAACCTTGCCGCCCTGCAACTCGATCATCACGCCACCGTCATAAGTCATCATCTCCCGCGCGCCCACCTGCACGGTGGATTTCGGCGGACCCAACGCCGCGACCACGTCGGCCCGCGTGAGATTGTCGCGCCAGGGATTCGCCGCGGCCCACAAATTTGCCGCGAACAAAGAAACCAGCAAAACCACGGCACTCCCACGGCAAAACCGCCGAATCTGCGGCCCGCGTCCGAAATGCATGGTGTTAAGCGTTTCCACTTTCCACCACGGCAATGGCCCAGCGTCGACTTGTCAAGGTCGCTTGCGCGCGAATGGGGCCCAATTACTCCCAGCCAAACAGAGGCTTTTTCCTGAGCGAGTTTGCGTCGCCGCAGAATCCGCCAATTCCGATTGTCAAATTCTGAATGGAATTCTAGCCTCGCCCCTCATCTCGCGAAGCCATGCTCGCCTACCTTTTCCCCGAGGCTAAAATCACGGTTTCCCGCACCGGCGCGGTGGAGGTAACTGGAGTATTGGTTCCTTATCAGGGACGCATTACGGCGTTTGTCCGGGATCTCGGCTTGATGAACGCAACCATCCGCTACCGCGCCAAACGGTTCTATTTCCCCGGCGTCCTCGACGAAAAAGTACAACAACGTCTGCGCAATTTCTTCGCGGCGGAATGCCCGCTAACCCGGTGACCCACCTCTAAGCCGGCCTGCGCGGGCGCTGCTTCGCGGAAATGGATTTGATGATGAGTTTGCCTTGAGGGGACGATGCGAACGGGATTTTCGCGAGGTGGATGGCCTGCTTCATCAGCGCTTTCACCGCGGGCCGATCGAGGGCCGCCGCACTTTCCAGACGAATGTTTCGCACCCTTTTACCCGTGCCGCGCAAAAGCTTTTGCGGGTCGGGAAGCTTGGGGCCCGCCTGGAGAAAGCACAAGGTCGCGCCCCGTGCAAAGAGCGCGAGGGAGAAGATGGCTTCCGACGGTCGTTCCGTGGGCCCAAAGCCGATGACGAGGAAATTGTAATTGTCATAAACCATCTGGACCGCCGCGGGATAGCGCTTTCGCAGCTTGGCCAAAATCGCCTCCGCCAGCGCCGCCACCTCCGGCGTGAATTTGGCGATAAACCCGGCCAACTGTGTTTCGGCATCCATGGGTTTTGTGAGCGACAAGGAGTAAAGCTCATACGTCGCTTCCCCTTCTTTCAAGAACCTTATGACGCGATTAACAACCCATCGACCTCAACGCTCCACGCTGGCTTTCGCAGACGAGACCCCCTAGTCTCCACGATTCCTCATGCCCGAAGCTCCCCGAGTGCTCATCGCCGGTGGCGGCGCAGCCGGCTTTTTTGCCGCGCTGGCCTGCGCGGAGGCGCGTCCGGACGCCGACATCCATATCTACGAGCGCGGGCCCGAGGTGTTGACGAAGGTGCGCATCTCCGGCGGCGGGCGCTGCAACGTCACCCACGCGTGTTTCGAGCCGGAGGAGTTGGTCAAAAACTACCCGCGCGGTGCGCGCGAATTGCTCGGGCCTTTTCACCGCTTTCAACCGCGCGACACGGTGGCGTGGTTCGAGGCTCACGGCGTGAAATTGAAGACTGAAGAGGACGGGCGCATGTTTCCCGTGACGGATAATTCGCAGACGATTGTCGATTGCCTGATGGGTGAGGCCGCGCGTTTGGGAATCAAAGTTCGCACCGGTTGCGGCCTGACCGAAATTCGCAAAAAAGACGACGGCGGTTTTCGCGTGTGGCTCACGGAGGATGGCAATGTGGACTGCGACCGCCTGCTGCTCTGCACGGGGGGCACGCGCGGCTTGCGCGGACACGGACTCGCCGAAACCCTTGGCCACACGGTGGCGCCTCCGGTGCCGTCGCTGTTTACTTTTCACGTCGAAGACGCCCGGTTGCGCGGCTTGGCCGGAATTTCGGTGCCCATGGCGCGAGTGCGCGTCGGCGGCACGCCCCTGGATGAAGTCGGTCCGCTGCTCATCACGCATTGGGGGCTGAGCGGCCCGTGCATCTTGCGCACCTCCGCCTGGGGCGCGCGCTTGCTGGAGGAGCGCGGCTACAAATTCAATCTCCAGCTCCAATGGCTCGCCGACCACGACCACAAGCGGGTGGCCGCCGTTTTTCAGGAGGCGCGCATGCGTTTTGCGCGCAAACACGTCGCGTTGTGGTCGCCCCTCGGCCTGCCGCAGCGGTTATGGGAACGCCTCGTCGCTGCCGCGGACATTAACGCTGACATCACCTGGAACACATTGTCCAAACCGCAGGCGCTCGCGCTCGCGCGGGAATTGTGCGCCGGGGAATATCACGTTTCCGCCAAGAGCATGAACAAGGAGGAATTCGTGACGTGCGGTGGCGTGCACTTGAAGGAAATCGATTTTCGCACGATGGAAAGCCGCACCTGCCCCGGCCTGCATATCGCGGGCGAAGTGCTCGACCTCGATGCCATCACCGGCGGCTTCAACTTTCAGGCGGCGTGGACGACCGGCTGGCTTGCGGGCCGCGCAATGGCGGGGGCGTAAAATCCGGGAGACAACGTGGCGGGCTGTTATAATTGATAGTCAAAAACCGCTCTCCAGTTACAAAGACAGTTGGAAAGCAACCTTCCCATCCCCGCGCTTCTCTGCCAACTTTGGGGTCCACCCTTCTCTTTCTCCCATGAGAAACGTCAACTCTCCCTATTCCCTGCCGCAAGGCAACGCCATGAAAGCATTTCAATTCCTGATTGTCATTGTCATTCTCGGCGCCCTCGCGCTGCTCGCGCTGGGCTCCAGTTACCGCACCGTGCAGCCGGGCTACATGGGCGTAAAAATCTCCCTCGGCAAGGCCTCACCCGAGCCGCTCGAGCCGGGCTTTTATTTCCTCGCGCCGGGCGTCTCGCACATCGAGCGCGTCAACGTGCAGACGCAGTCGTACAACTTTCACACCGCGTGCTTTTCCTCCGACTTGCAGACGATCAACGCCAACTTGACGGTCATCTACCGCAACAAGCCCGAACAGGTCGTCGCCCTCTTCACGAAATACCAGGGCGACATTCTGGAGTCGCTGCTCAAGCCCAATGCGCAGGAAGCCCTGAAGCAGGTCACCGCGCTGGAAACCGCCGAGGCCATCGTGCAAAAGCGCGAGCAGGTCAAAAATCAGGCGCTGGAGATTTTGCGCAAGAAAATGGAGGCTTACAATATCGCCACGATTGACGACATGGTGATCGTCAACATCGACCTCTCGCCGGAACTCGAGCAGGCCATCGAAGCCAAAATGGTGCAGCAGCAGAAGGCCGCGCAGGCGCTTTACGCCCAGGACCAGGCCAAAATCGATGCCGCGACCACCTTGATTAGGGCCGAGGGGGAAGCCAAGGCGCTCGTCGTACGCGGCGAGGCGATTCGCCAGTCCCCCGAGACCATTTTGTTGAACCTGGTCGAAAAATGGGACGGCAAGGCGCCCACGACCTTGGTGCTCGGCGGCAATGCCTCGCTGCCTTCGATGCTGCTCAACGGCGCGGCGGAATCCGTGCCGGCCAAGAAATAATTTTTCGCCATGCTCCGCTCCGTCAATCCCGCGACGGGTGAAGTGCAGGCGGAGTTTACGCCGCACAGCATCCCGGAAATTTGCGCAACCATCGAAGCCGCGCACGCCGCCCATTTGCAATGGCGCCGGGTCCCGGTGGCCGAACGCGCCGGCAAGTTTCACACCCTCGCGGCCCTCCTCCGTGAAAGGCGCGACCACCTGGCGCGCCTCGCCGCCGAAGAGATGGGGAAACCCGTCACCGAAGGCCGTGCCGAGGCCGAGAAATGCGCGTGGGTGTGCGAGTATTTTGCCGAGCACGGCCCGGCGATGCTGGCCGACCAGCCGGTCAAAACCGAGGCGCGGGAAAGTTTTGTCACGCTGCAACCGCTCGGCGTGATTCTGGCGGTGATGCCGTGGAATTTTCCGTACTGGCAGTTATTTCGCGCCGGCACGCCCACCCTGCTGGCCGGCAACGCCCTCGTGCTCAAACACGCCTCCAATGTCCCGCGCTGCGCGCTGGCCTTGGAAACCCTTTTTCGCGAGGCCGGTTTTCCCGAGGATATTTTTCGCGTGCTGCTCACCGGGCCGGAAGGCGCGGCGGCCGCGCTCGCACACCCGCAGGTGGCCGGCGTCACCCTCACCGGCAGCGCGGCGGCGGGCGCGCAACTGGCCGCCCTCGCGGGCAAGGAGTTGAAAAAAGCCGTGATGGAACTGGGCGGCAGTGATCCGTACCTCGTGCTCGAAGACGCCGACCTGGATCTCGCCGCGCGCGTTTGTGCCACCGCCCGTTGCCTCAACGCCGGGCAGGTCTGCATCGCCGCGAAACGTTTTATTGTCATTGAAAGTGTACGCCCCGCCTTCGAAGAAAAGCTGTTGGTGGAAATGCGCCAGTGGATGCCGGGCGACCCGCTCGATCCGGCCACTAAACTCGGCCCGCTCGCTTCCGCCCGGGGTCGGAACGAGTTGCAGCGCCAGGTGGACGCGAGCATCGCCGCCGGCGCCAAATTGCTTCTCGGCGGCGCGCCGATGCCGGGCGTGGGCAATTTCTATCCGCCCACGGTGCTCACCGGCGTGCGGCCCGGCATGGCGGTGTTTGACGAAGAAACTTTCGGCCCGGTGGCGGCGGTGATTTCAGCGCGCGATGAGGCGGACGCCGTGGCCCTCGCCAACCAGCACCATTACGGCCTCGGCGCAGGCGTGTTCACGCGCGACCTCGCCCGCGGCCGGCGCATCGCACGCGATGAACTGGAGGCGGGCGCCTGCGTGGTCAACGATGCCGTGAAAAGCGACCCGCGCCTGCCCTTCGGCGGCGTCAAGCAGTCAGGCTTTGGCCGCGAGCTGGGCCTGTTTGGCATCAATGAATTTGTGAATATCAAAAGCGTCGTGGTCCGGTGAAGCGGCCACCCACCGTTGCGCACTCGTAACAACCTGACGGCGGCATTTCCTTGCGGCGCGGGCCGGTTCCGCCTAACTTGGCCGACTTTCCCACGCCGCCTCCATGACTCGCAAAGCGTCACGCCCCGCCGTCCCGACTCTTGAAAAGGTCGCCTATTTCAATCGCGAACTGAGCTGGCTCGCCTTCAACCGCCGCGTGCTCGAGCTCGCGCAAAATTCCCGCGTGCCGCTGCTGGAGCGCCTCCGCTTTCTGGCCATCGTCAGTTCGAATCTCGACGAGTTTTTTGAAATTCGCGTGGCCGGGCTGGCGCAGCAGGTGGATTCCGGCGTCGTCGAAGTGGGCATGGACGGACTCGGGCCGAAGGAGCTACTGCGCCGCATTCACTACATCGCGGGCGCGCTGGTGGCCGACCAGTATCAATGCTGGAAGGAGCAACTTCAGCCGGCCTTGCACGAAAACGGCATTTCCTTCAAGGACGAGGACGAGCTGGCCAAATCCGAGCAAAATTGGACCGAGAATTATTACCATGAGCACGTTTATCCGGTGCTCACGCCAATGGCGATTGACCCGTCGCATCCCTTTCCGCAACTGACGAACAAGGCGCTCTACATCCTGCTCTCGCTCGACAACCCGAACCCCGAGCGGAAGGAAAAAATGATGGCGATCGTCCCGGTGCCGCGGGTGCTGCCCCGGCTGGTGCGCGTGGACGCCGCCTCGGCCGACAAAAACACCTACGTTTTTCTCAGCGGCATCATCCGGAAATTTGCGCACGGCATGTTTCCCGGCTACAAGCTCAACGGCGCGTGGCCCTTCCGCATCACCCGCAACAGCGACTTGTACATCGACGAGGAGGAGGCCGAAAACCTCATCGTCAAAATCGAGGAGGAACTGCACCGCCTGCGCCGCGGCGCCGCCACCCGCCTCGAAATTCGCGGCGATGTGGACGATGCCGTGCTCGCGCAGTTGCTCAAGGCCATCAACCTGCCGGAGGAATATGTTTTTCGTGTCAACGGCCCGGTGAATCTCATGCGGTTTTTCGACGTGATCGACGATGTCGGCAAGGGCTGCCCGCACCTGCTCTTCACGCCCGCGCCACCGCGCATGCCGCCGGAATTTGCCGAGCCCGGCAAATTTTTCAGCGAAATTGCCAAGCACGATGTGCTGCTGCACCACCCCTACGAGTCTTTCAACCCGGTGGTGAATTTCATCCTCGAAGCCGGGCGCGATCCGCAGGTCTTTGCCATCAAGCAAACCTTGTACCGCACGAGCGGGGACTCGCCGGTCGTCGACGCGCTCATCCAAGCCTCGCGCAACGGCAAGCAAGTCACCGCGCTGGTGGAATTGAAGGCGCGGTTCGACGAGGCGAACAACATCCACTGGGCCCGCCAGCTCGAGGAGGAAGGCGTGCACGTGGTGTACGGCCTCGTCGGCCTCAAGACCCACTGCAAATGCTGCCTCATCGTGCGCCGGGAAAAAGGCAGCCTGCGCCGTTACGCCCACCTGGGCACGGGCAATTACAACCCGAAGACCGCGCGCGTTTACACCGACTTCAGCATGTTCACCACGGACCCGCGCCTCACCAAGGAAGTCGCGGACGTCTTTAACGCGCTCACCGGCTTTGCGCTAAAACCTAAATTCGAACAACTGCTGGTCGCGCCTTTCAATTTGCATTCGCAGTTGCAGGAAAAGATTTTGCGCGAGGCGAGCAACGCGCTCGCCGGCAAACCCGCGAAAATTGTCGCGAAAATCAACAGCGTGGTGGACCAGGAAACGATGGACAACCTGTATCGCGCGTCGCAGGCCGGGGTGAAAATCCACCTCGTGGTCCGCGGCATTTGCGGCCTGGTGCCGGGCCTGCGGGGGCTCTCGGAAAACATTCGCGTGACCAGCATTGTCGGCCGCTTTCTCGAGCACAGCCGCATCTACTATTTTGAAAATGCCGGCGGCCCGCAACCGGAACTTTTCCTCGGCAGCGCGGACTGGATGCCGCGCAATTTCTACCGCCGCATCGAGGTCGTTTATCCGGTTTACGATGTGCGCCTGCGCAAACGCCTGCTGGATGACGTGCTGCCCGCCTATTTGCGCGACAACGCCTTCGCCACAGAACTCCATTCCAACGGCGCGTACCTGCCCGTGGTCCGCGACGAAAAGGAACCACTGTTCTCGGTGCAGGAGTACTTTCTCGAGCAGGCCGCCGGCTGGGCCGCCGAGGACGCGAAGGAGGCAGCCAAGGCCCTGAAAAAGCCGGCTTTGCGGCCCGAGCCGGCACCCCTGCGGAAACGCAAGTAAACCCGGGCCGCGCCCGCGAGGTCATCGCCACTCAACGCTTGAGCGGCGTTGGCGCATCTGCTTAAAGCAGCGCATGTTTGTCCCCTTAATTGCTCGCCCCCGCGCGCTCGTTTCGCGCCGCGGGGCTTAATTCACCGTGAGCGACGACACCAAATTCGGTCCGCCCAAGGGCATGAGAGACTGGCTGCCCCGCGACGTGCGGTTGCGCCAAAAACTCATCCGCCTCATTGAACGCCACTACCAGCTCTATGGCTTCCAGCCGCTGGACACGCCGGTGCTCGAAAACATCGAAGTGCTGCAAGGCAAGGGCGGCGGAGAAAATGAGAAGCTGATGTTCCGCGTGCTCAAGCGCGGCGACGATCTCGCCCGCTCGTGGGAGTCCAAAAATGTCGCCGACCTCGGCCTGCGGTTCGACCTCACCGTGCCGCTCGCGCGCTACGCCGCCAATCATTGGAACGATTTGCCCAAACCTTTTCGCTGCTACCACATTGGCCCCGTCTGGCGCGCCGACCGCCCGCAACGCGGTCGTTTTCGGGAATTTTACCAGTGCGACATCGACATTGTCGGCGGCGCTGCCGGCGCGCATGAAGTGGAACTGCTCCTCGCCACCGACCGCGTGCTGCGCGAATTAAACGTCGGCAAATTCAAAATCCGCGTGAGCGACAAACGCCTGCTGCCCGCCTTGCTCGGCGGCCTGGGCGTAGAGGTGGAGAAAATCGCCGGGGTCGCGGTCGCCTTGGACAAGTTGGACAAACAACCCTTCGAGAGTGTGTGGCAGGAAATCGAACGCCTCGGCCATGCACCGGAAACCTTGACGCGCCTGCAAACTTTTCTCCGCGAGACCATCGCCGGAGAACGCGACCTCACTCGCCTCAATCTCCCTGAAGTCACGACCTTGCATGGCCAAATCACCGCCCTGTGCGAACGGGTGCGCGAAGTCAATTCCTCCGCCAGCGTCGCCGCCGATCCGTTGCTCGTGCGCGGCTTTGACTACTACACCGGGCCGGTTTTTGAAATCGCCGTCGAGGATGCAAACTTCGCCTTTTCCATCGGCGGCGGCGGTCGTTATGACGGCTTGATAGAAAAACTCGGCGGCCCGAAGAACACCCCCGCCGTGGGCATTTCGCTCGGTTTCGAACGCATCCTGACTATTTTGCAGGAAAAGGACCAGGCCGCCTCCGCCGGCACGTTCCCGCGCGTTTACCTGGCGAATTTCGGCCAATCCGAAAAGGACTTGCTGGCGTTGGCCGAAACCCTGCGCAGCCGCGGCATCCCCGTCGAGGCGGGGCTGGAAAAACGAGATTTCCCCAAGCAGATGATGGCCGCCCAGGCCGCCGGCATCGAACTCGCGGTAACCGGCTTCGGCCCTGCGGCGGGAACGCTCAAAGTCCGCCGCCTTTCCACCCGGCAGGATCAGGCGATGACAATTGATGAATTGGCGACGGTATTTGCAGGCACGCCTTAAAGCGGCCTGGTCACAATCACCGGCCGTTCACGGCCACGGACGGGGATGAATTCCGCGCGAAGGTGAAAGACGCGCTCAATGAGTTCCGGCGTGAGCACTTCCTGAATTGGCCCGGAGGCGACCAGTTGGCCGTGAGCCAGAATCCAGGCATCGTCCGCGTAAGTCAGCGCCAGATTCAAATCGTGCAGGACCGCGAGCACCGCCGCGCTGGCCCGGGCCCATTCGCGCGCGAGGCTCAGGGTGCTATGTTGGTGCGCGAGGTCGAGATTCGCCGTCGGTTCATCCAGCAACAAAATGCGGTCCGCGCCCTCCTGCGCTTCCCAGACTTGGGCGAGGATGCGCGCGAGTTGCACGCGTTGCTGCTCGCCGCCTGAAAGCGCGGGATAAAGTCGGTCGGCCAAATCGCCCGCGCCCGTCCGTGCCAACGCGAGGGTGCAAATTTCCTCGTCCCGCGGCGATTCGCTCCCGCGCGCGTGCGGCATCCGCCCCATCATCACCACTTCGCGCACGGGAAAGGCGAAGGCCAGCCGTGATTCCTGCGGGAGCACCGCGCGCCGCCGGGCCAAATCGCCCGGAGTCCAGCGCCCGAGCCGCCGCCCGTCCAGTTCGATCCCGCCCGCATCGGGCGTCAATTCACCCGCGAGCAATTTTAATAAAGTGGATTTGCCCGCGCCGTTGGGCCCGAGCAGGACGGTCAGCCGCCCCGGCGTCAACGTCACCCCCACCCCGCCCAGGACTTGGCGGGGGCCGCGATGAAAACCGACTTCGCGGGCGATGAGCATGGGTGTTTTAAAATCCGCCGGTGCGGCGGGCGCGCAGGAGCAGCGCGAGAAAAATCGGCGCGCCGGCCAGCGCGGTCACCACACCGATGGGCAATTCCTCGCCACCGGTCCCACCCAGGCGTGCCGCGATGTCCGCGGCGAGCAGCAGGGCCGCGCCGATGAGCGCCGACGCCGGCAAAAGCACGCGATGGTCCGGCCCGAACAACAGCCGCGCCAGATGGGGCGCCATCAGGCCGACAAACCCGATGGTGCCGCACACCGCCACGGTCGCCCCGACCATCAGCGCGGATAAAAAAATGAGCAGGCGTTTCACTTGCTGCACCGGCACACCGAGGTGAAAAGCCTCGGCCTCGCCCAGGAGCAAGGCATTCAAAGGCCGGGCGAGCCAGGGCAAAATCAGCATTCCCGGCAGGGCCAGCAACGCCGCCACGCCGATTTCCGGCCAGAGCGCCCGGAGTCGCAAACTGCCCAGCGACCAGAAAATCAATTCCCGCAATTGTTCATCCGTGGACCGAAAAATCATCAACCCGATGCCGGCCCCCGCCAGGGCGTTCAAGGCGAGGCCGG
>CAZLRH010000025.1:0-57553 GCA_964562015.1 uncultured Opitutales bacterium
CGGGTACACGTACAACGTCAGCTCGGTCGGCGTCTTCGTGCGGACCCTCGCGCCGAGAACAAACCACGCCACGACCCAAAGGACGGGGTTCATCGCACGGCCTCCGGCGGCGTCAGGCGCTCGGACAGCACGGTGACCGCTTCTTCCCCGGCGACGAGGTCGTCGTCGCAGAAGTGAAAACGTGCCCGCTCGGGTGCGTTCGTCGGGGTGTACCACTCGGCGACGACGACGACCTCGTCGTCGCGACGGACCCAGTAAAAGCCGGGTTCGCGGGTCATCGCACGGCCTCCACGAGGACGCCCGCGTTCGCGCGCAGGAAGCCGAGCATCTCGGGCGGGTTGATCGCGAGGGGGTTCTTCACGACGAGGGTCTCGACCGGCTTCGCCGCGAGCATCTTGCAGATCATGTTGAACATGTTGCCGTTCGTCTTGTAGCCGAAGCCGTTGAAGTACGCATCGGCGCCGAGGGCTTCGCGGGCGTCCTGGACCATGTGGTCGAAATCCACGAAGTCCGTCCCCTGCACGGTGGCACCGACGACGAGGGTGTCGATCAGCTTCGTCCGCGCGAGCGCGACGGGGTCGGCGTTCTTCGCGTCAATGGCGGAAGGCAGGGTCGCGAGCACCTCGGGCGTCTGCGGGACTTCGGAGTCGCGGGGGTCAAGGGTCGGGCCGGGGGACGCGAGCACGGCTTCGGCGGGCGCCACGGGCGGGAGGTCTTTCGGCTTGTTCTTGCTGCCGACGGGGCGGCCCGGGCGCTTCGGCGGGTTGATGGCGGCGGGCGGCGGGGCGGCGACGGCAGCGGCCACCATCCCGACGGCGTCGTCGACCTTCGCGCCTTGCTCGACGAGGGAAGCGACGACGGCTTGCACGACGTTCGTTGCGGCCGGCGCGAACTCGAGGGGGCTCGGCGGCATCCAGGCGTTGCCCGGTGTGTTGACGACGGGCGCGGTCGGGGCGGGGCCGTCGAGGAGGCCCATCATGATGCTGAGCGCGTCTTCTGCGGGCGGCGCGGCGGCGGCGGCGGGGGTCGACATCTTGGCCTCATTCTGGTTCATGGCGAGCATTCGGTCGAGGACGTTCACGGTTTTCGGCTCCTTCTTGTCCCGAAACATCGGGATTCCACATCGTTCCTTGTGCGGGCACCCACCATAGGCGTCGCACTGGTCTTCACTCTTCGCGAGGGTCAAAACGTATTTGTGCACCGCGACCGGGTCGGACGCCGGCGGGCACGCATCGGCAGCGGCTTGCATCTCGTCGGCGTAGCTCTCGAGCGCCGCGAAACCCAGTGCAGCATGATCGCGAGTCATCGTCACGTCAACCGGCTTGCTGCGGTACGTCGGGCGGGTGTTCGCGTAAATCCACCGAAGTGCGACGGAATGCTCGTCGGGGTGCAGGCTAAAATAATCCTCCGCATACAGGATGGCCTGCGGGTCGACGAGCAGGTCCTCGGCGGTCTTGGCGTACTTCAGGTCGGACGTCGTCTTGTAATCGACCACCATCCGCGGCACTTGCAAGTCCTTGTAGCCCATCCAAGCGTGCCGACCTTGCAGGCTAAATTGCCCCTCAACTTGCTCCCCCTCGGTGTGCGGCGGCCAGTGGAGCATGATCTCGCCCGCGACCTTGCCAGCGGGGAACTCCTTCGCCCCGTCCGGCATGGTGATCGAGTAGTCGATCGTCGAGGGGTCCTTGCGCCACTCCTCGAGAAGGCCGTGGACGAAAGTGCCGCGGTTGTTGGCCGCGCTCGGGGGCGTGATGTAGCCCGCGAAGTAGCGCCAGCCCGCCGACCGGTGGCACGCCATCCAGGTCCCGATGCGACTGGCCGAGAAGACCATGCGCTTCGTCAAACCGCTAACCGTCATATCATGTAGCGGTATACGAGAATCATCGAGTCGGCACATTGAGCGAATATCGTGGCGGGGTTTCAGTGAACGCGCAAGGAGAAATGTGAAATACTTCCCGGTCGTGCCCGAAAGCAAAAAGCCCGCCGTTCGCTGGAGTGACCCCTCGACCTGGATCGACGGTCCCCCCGAAGACGGCGTGTGGCATGCGATTCCGTGCGGGCAAAATAACGGCATATTTGTCGTCGACTTGGACGTCCGCGAAGACCGCAACGGCGTGATCTCGCTCGCCGAAGCTTTCCCCGAGGGGCTCCCCGACACGCGCACGGTGCAGACGAAGCACGGGTTCCACCTGTATTACGCCTATCCCCCTGCGGGACTGCGCGGGCGTATCGCCATGCTCCCGGGCGTCGACGTGAAGAGCGAGGGGGGTTACGTGATCGGCCCAGGCACGCCCGGCTATCGGCTCCACGCCGACGTTCCGATCGCGGAGGCCCCCGAGGCGCTCCTGGCGATGATCAGGCGCGAGAACGAGGCCCAGGCAGGGGAAAGTGCCATCGCGATATCGCCGGACCACCCGGACTTCCAGTGGCGCGGGGAGAAAGCGATGGCCTTCCTCGAGTCCGAGCCCCCCTGCATCTCGGGCCAGGGCGGCGACCAGCAGCTTTTGAAGGTGTGCCTCCGGCTCGCGCGCACGTACGAGTTCCCGCACGAGGCGTCCCTAGAGCTCCTCGAGCCGTACAACGCCCGGTGCCAGCCCCCGTGGTCCCGCGAGGAGATGCTTCGCAAGCTCGTCTACGCCGCCGAGAAGGGCACCGGACCGACGGGCTGCGCGCCGCAGGGGTTCGCGAGCGCCATCGTGCCGGTCCCCATACGCACGGTCACGCCCGACCAGTGGCTCCCGCCTCGCAATCCCGAGCACGAGTACACGTTCGACTCCGGCGTCGCCCTCCACGGCGGCGACCACGCGCAGAAGCTGACGGCCATCGACGACCGGGAGCTGGGCTGCGCGTTCATCGGCCCGAGCGCGCCCCCGACCTGGTGCGGCGTGTTCCGCTGGGATGACTTCCGCGAGCGCATCTACGCCTTCAACCCCCCGATGCGCCTCGACGCGGAAGGGGCCCGCGGGCTGACGGATAACGATCTGACGGAAATCGGCTTCTGGCTGAACTGCAACTCGCGCGGCTTCACGACGATCGACAAGCTGCACCGGACGATCACGGCCGCCGCGATGCAGGCGAAGTTCCACCCCATTCGCGATTACCTCGACGCGCTCCCGAAGCCTTCCGACGTCGACGCGCGCGCCTGGTTTGCCGACAGTGCGGCGCGGCTCTGGGGTGGCAACGCGCTCGAGAGCGAGATGTTCAAGCGCCAGTGCATCGCTGCCGTCCGTCGCGTGCGACAGCCGGGATGCAAGGTGGACGAGATGCTCATCCTCCACGGCTTGCAGGGGTTGAAGAAGAGCCAATTCCTTCGCAAGCTCTTCTCGGCCGAGTTCTTCCTTGATCAGCTCCCAGGCGATCTCGGGAACAAGGACGCGGCCGACGCGCTGAAAGGCAAGTGGGGAGTAGAAGTGCCGGAGATGACGGCCGCGATGAGCCGCAAAGAGGAGAACGTCCGAAAGGGCTTCCTCTCGAGGCAGGACGACACCTACCGCGCGCCGTACGGACGAACCACCGAGACCCGTCAAAGGCAATGCGTCATCTTCGGGAGCACGAACGACGACGACATCATGACAGACCCCACGGGCAACCGGCGCTACAACATCATCCACATCGAGAAGGAGATCGACGTCGACGGGTTCGACCGTGATCAGCTCTGGGCCTACGCGAACGTGCTCGAGGCGGCGGGCGACACGCACTTCTTCAGCCGCGAAGAAAGTGCCGCCACCGACGCGCATCGTCAGGCATACACCGCGACCGACCCGTGGGCGGACGGTGTCGTCGCCTACGTCGAAAAGTGCCGCGCCCGAGGGGACACGTTCCTGCGATCGAAGGAAGTGCTCACGAAGGCCATCGTCATCGAGGAAGCGAAGCAGACACCGGCGGACCTGACGCGCGTGCAACGCATCCTCCGCGGCTACCTGAAGGTCGGCTCGACGGTGGTCCGCGACGGCGAAAAGACGATACGGGCCTACCCCTTGTGAGCCGATCGGGAAGGACCCAAAAAGTGCCGCGGGAAGGACCCGGATAGCAAAAAGTGCCGCGGTTTCGGTTTATAAAATTTCCCGGTGGGGGACTCGCACACACTCGCACCTGCCCACACACCCACGCACACCTCACACTATTCCCTACATTTGATTACTTGACCTCAGGTTCGGCTGCACCGACCATGAGGCGCCACACCTGATGCAGTGTGCGTCCTGTCGCCGAAGCGAACCGCATATCCCAGTCTAGCAATGCGTTGACCGTCTCGCCGCGCGCCCCTCCGTCGACCAGCCAACGGCGATGCCTGTACAGCGCCGCCGCGTCTCCGTCGAGGTAGAAGCGCCTTCCGTCTTTCGTCCAGCGCTCGACTATCATGGGTGACTCCAGCGGGCCTAGCACGTCGCGCATCGCTTCCCACGCTTCCCTTGTCGTCTTCATGGGGCCCCGCAATCGCACCCCCACGTGCGCGCGCCGCAGCCTTCGCAAAAGCCGTGACCTTCGCAGCGTAGACCGAACGTGCGACAGACGAGTGAGGCGAACATCGAGGGCAAGCCTACCAGCAAGGCGAACAAGGCGACAAGGTGCACAATCATCCGCGCCTCTTTCCGTAGCGACAGAAGGACGTGAGTATCCCCAACAGGAACGCGATCAGGTATCCCATGCTAGAGGTAGTCTCCTTCAGGCGGATCGGCGTAAACGTCTCCCCAGTCGTACGTGGGCGCCGAGTAGTCCAGCCAGACCCACAAGCCGACCACGTCGACGGTAGCGTCGCGCGCGACCGCCCCCATCCTCAAGTCGGACATGTCTTCATCCGTGAGCTCAGAGCGCTTGCCTACGCAGATACAGTGCGCGCCGGGTTCGCGGCGTGCTCGGGCGAGCTTGCGTAGGGCCTCGTACACGGCCCTGGCGCCGCTCACTTGTCCCCCAGGTAAGCGAGCATTTCGGCTTGCGTGGGATTCTCTAGGACGTACGTCCACTCCCAAGAGCGAAGGTAGCCGCTGTCGGTATAGGTCATATCCGTTTCCGATTGCTCGCGCGCGTACTCTTCTTCTTGCTCCTCGGTAGCGCCCTTGGCTCGCGCGTCGAGGTGATACTCGTTGTACGTCTCCGCGAGGTCCGACAGGTGCCCCGGGGCGTTGTCCGCGAGCCGTCCGGCTGCTTCTTCGAGGCAATCCTCGATACCGCGTCCCCACGCTGCGACAAGCGTGTCGGCGTAGGCACCGAACGCGAACACGAAGCAATCGCCCCCTTCGCCATCTTGCGGCGCGTTGGCGAGATTGATCCGTATCTCGTGCGACATAGGCTTTTCAACGCCGATGTACGCAGGGGCATCGACACCGTAGAAGGGCGCCCATTCGGTGATAGCGACTCCTTCAAGGTCCCATCGCTCCCAAGCGTGCAGCACTTGCATTGCGACGTACGCCGCGCCTTCGTCGGTCAAGTCGTTCTCGAGAAAGACGTGGCAAGCGTCGCAGTGCTGAGGGCAGTCCGCCTCATCGACCGCGTGCGGGCCCTTGGGGTAATCGTCGGAGTCGTAAGACGTCTCGTCGTCAGGGTCGAGCGGCGGCGCTCCGTCAAGACCGAGGTCCAGCCGCGCGCGGATAGCCTCGCCGCAAGCCTCGCAATAGAGCGCCGCTTGATAGATGTAGCAGTAGCCTGTAGCGCTACCGAGTGGGATATCGTTAGATGTAGTATTCATGGTGATACCTTCCCGTCGAGTTGGGACTCGACGGCAAGATGTCAGCAAGCGTAAATCAGACCGTCGTCTCCCACGTAGAGGTCAACCTGCTTGAACGCGCGCGCGGCTGCATCGAGTCGACTTGCGTGCGGTTCTTTCCAGTCGCCATCCCAGAATCCGCAACCGTGTCCGTTGCGATTGAGCCAGAAATCGTGCCCCGCTCGCTCGGATGGCGTGTAGTCGCTGGCGAACTTGCACGCACCTTCGGCCCAAATGTCATCCGTGTTCTCCTCTTGGAAGCGTGCGCAGTCTGCGACCATGCTCGCGAGCGTTTCGGGCGCAAGGTCGTCTCCCGAGTAGTTGGCGTCAAGCGGCTCACCACCGCTGTCATCGCTTTCGTCAAGCGTAGACCAGAGGGCGGCTTCAATGTAGGCTGCAGTGAACGTGTCGATCATCTGTCGGGGTGTCATACGTCCCTCACAAGGTAGGTTTTGCCGTCAAAGTCGAATTCGATGTAGTCGGGCATGACGTTCTCAGCCGTGGCTTCCCAGTCGGACAACGATGCGCCGCGTGCCCTGCTCGCCATTCACGCGGCCGAACAAGCCGAGGGCACACTCGCGGAGCGCGCTGCGGAAGTACGTCTGCCGACCGTTCCAGCGTCCACCGTCCCGTGCCTTGCGGCTCATCGTCACCTGGACGCCGGTGATCAGAAGGTCGAGCGCGAGGATTTCGTCGCCGCTCGCGAGCGAACGGAACGACACGGGCCGCTTGCCTGACGCGAGGTAGAAGGCCGTGATGATGAGCGCTGCGATTCCCATACCCGTTGTTTGCGTTGCCATACTAATTAGTACGGCGAATTGACTCCGGGCGGTAGGGGCCCCGCGCGTTTTCTCGGACGGATGTTCAGCTATCGGCGGATCGCGCGCCAATCGGCGACGTCTCGGGGTGTCGGTCCCGTCGCGCCGCGATCCATCGAAGGGTACATGAGGGTACCCGGCTTGTGGGTGTGCTCCAAACCCATCGCATGCCCGATTTCGTGAGCCTCGCACGCGGTCTGTTGCGCGTCCGTCAAGACGTCGACGTTGATCGTCACAAGTATCGGCGCTTGCGCATCGTACCTCGCGATACGGGTCAGGCCCATCACGTTGGGGTTAGCGTCCGCTGCGACGATCATTTCGTCGGGTGTCACGGGGGCCACGCAAACGAGCTTGTGACGTTCGCTGGTCTCGGTCATCGGGTCGCAAGGCACGCCGCTGGGGAGCACGGTCAGGCGCGCCTCTGGCAACGCCGCGCGCCACTCCTCTAGCGCCCGCTCCAGCGCGGCACGTTGCGGCGGCGTGAAGTCTGCCGAGACCACGAAATCGTATTGCCGGACATCGGGAACATCGAACGGAACGCCGAATAGGGGTAGCACACCCCATTTTAGCCGCTACCGCCCGAATAGCGCGAGCAGCGTCTCGACTTGCCAGGCCGGCACGGTCCCGTTGCGCACGTCCGCTGCGAGCTGCTGCAGCCGGTTCGCCATCCGGGCGCTCTCACTCGGCGCGGGCGGCGGGGGGACGCGGATCGTGGTGCGCTCGCTCGTCTCGGAGGTCATCGTCGGGTGCATACTAATTAGTACGGCCGACGGCGAAATAACTCCAGCCAAATAATCCCTCCCCGGCGTTTTTTTCTTACGCTAGCGTTATGCCTTGCGTCAATCGTCCGCTTCTATTACCTTGCGCTCCCGAAAGAGAAACCCATGCGCCGCGATAAATCCCTCGATAAGCTGTCCTCCACCGTGGAGTGCCCCATCTGCCGCCAGACCTTGAAGCACGGCTTGACGGGTCTCTCGTCTCACGTGCGCTACAAGCACGGCCCCGACGAGATGCCGCGCGCCTGGCGACCCGAAATCGCTGATCATGGCGCCCGCTGGGAGGCGTACCAGAACGAATTCGCGTGGCTTTGGGGTTCGGCTCGCACGAAAGGACCGGGCGCGAAGCTCCCCCCCAGCCAGCGCACTAAGACGCCGTCCGGTGAGATGGCAGCGACGTCAGGGCACCTGCCGCAAGCTCGTCTCAGTGCCTTGTACGCCGAGCAAGCGCCCCCCGTGCTGACGTCGGTGCCGCCCGCGGGCGAGACGTTCGAAGCGCCGTGCCCTACTTGCCACGGGTCAGGCAAGGTCAAGGCCAGGTTGGCTTAGCTTGTTCAGGTGGCCTCAAATGTATTGACGCCGGCGTTACAGGGCGTCACTGCGGGGCGTTTCGGTGCCAAGCCCTTGATCATGCAGGCTTGTTACTACTGTTACTCCTTGTTACTCTATCTAGAATGATCTAGGCGGGGTAGAGGGGGGGGTATTAGACGATATACGTACCTACGTAGGCCCCCAGAGCTATGTAGCAGATCGCAGTAACGGGCGTAACGGGCGTAACACCCGTAACGCTGTTTCACGAGACATCGCGCACTTAGCTCTATCGCACATGGTAGTCAAAGCACTTCAATTGAGCCCGAGTATTTTTATTGCCCCTCCGACTTGACCCGAAACTAATTAGCCGCATAATCAACGGACGATGAACGACGCACTGAACAAGGCCCGAGTAATTCGAATCACCCCCGTGCCCGCGCTCGCCGTTATGTCTGCAGCGGAAATCGTCGCGGTTATTCGTCAGGCCGGCCGTGATCAACGCCGCGCCACGAAGGAATATTATTTCCCGGCGCAGAAATAATCCCCCGGGCCTAAAGAATACTCCCGGACGGCCGTTCTATTAGTTACCGGGCCAGAAATACTCCCCGCAATCAATATCCACCCCGAAAGATATTCCAATGAACCGCATTATCCTCGCCGCTCTCATAGTCGCTAACCTGATCGTGGTCGCGGGCATCGCTCGGGCCAATGAGGTCCAGGATTGTTTGGTCGTGAAAGGCGAGCTTGTCTGCGCCGCGCCGCGCCCCCTCACCGGCGCGCCCCCGGTCGTGAAGCACGTCTCCAGCGCGCCCACGGCCAGCAAATGAATACCTCGCTCTACTCCGTGACCTTCGTTGACGGACGGCGCATCGTTCTGTTCGCCCGATCGTGGGCCGATGCCATGATCAGCGCGGAGCGTGTGTCCCGTTGCAAGGCGCATGCCGCAGTGCCTGTTCATGCGTGAGGTAATCCGTCGATTCGCCTCTATGTTCAGTGAACGGCTCGCGGTCGCGCAAGCGCGAGCGGACCTCGGAGCATTGGAGGCTAGCTGGCGATTGCGCCGGTTCTTGCGCGCGCCGCGATAACCCGCTAACCCCACCAAAGCCAACCTGAACCGGATCCGCGGCGTGCGCCACGAGATTGCTGACCTCGCCCGAAACGGCTTCTGAGGTCAACGTCAGGGCAGGGCGGCCCTAATACCGCCCCCTTCGCCCGCGCCGAGGCCTAAACACCGGGCGCTCGCTCTCGCCTCCGCGCCGACACCGAGTTTTTTCTCGGTGTATATGCGCCCCCACCGATATTGCGGTGCGCATGCGACACGTAATTGCCGTGCGGCACACATATCGAGCTCGAATGTGCGACTCGAATGTGCGACAGGTAATTGCCGCTGCGCGCCTACATCCACATCAATGTCGGGTTTTAGGCAATGGGGCCCCACATGTCGGGGGCGGTCGACCGGGCGCTGACTCATGCCTGTGATCAAGAAAAATACTCGAGGGAAATTTGAAATAAGTATTTCCTAAGTCCGCGGCCGGAATAGAAAATAATATTTCGACAAATAGAAATATTGATAGCAAGTTCCCTTGCCGAGCCCGTCCACGTGACACAAGCCGCGAACGGCCGAACTACTGGACTAAGTTCCAGGTGTCGGGGGTGAGAGGCGCGCCGGCGGCGGCCGCGAGGAAAAGCAGACGGTTGCGTCGGTTGCGCTCGACCGGCACGGGGGATTTATTCATCGAGCACTGCGCGGCCGCGAGCGCCCAATTCTTCGCGAGGACCGCCGCGTCAAAGTGCGGATACCCGGCCTCGAACGCCCCGCCCATCGCCCACGACATCGAGAGCACGCCGAGCTGCGCCGGAGGAGGGGCGGCGCCGAGGTCGGGAAAGTACTTCAATGCCGACGCCCACATTTCGTCCAATTGCTCGAGGGTGAGCTGATCAACGGCGTCGCGGCTGAGCCGAATTGTAGTCAGGCCCGCGCACGCGAAGGACTGCACCCGGGGCCAGGCACGCTTGACCGCCCAGAAGGCGTTAGAAACGGTTTCCGGGGTCGCAGCCACACCCGCCACGGTCCACGGCAAAGGGAGCGCCCAGGCCGGCGTGGACGCGCCGATGGGGGCATCGGGGGTCATGCGCCGGGGACCGGGGTCGATGAGCTTGCCCCGAGCGCAGGTCACGAGACCAACGTCGTCCGTGTACGGAAAAGGGCAATACCCCTCGAGCGGGTCGGTGAACCGAATAAAAGCCGAGCGGACGGGCTCGGGGGTCACGGCGCACCTAAATAGGCGACGGCCTTTTGAAGCGTCCCGACGTTGTCTTTGAGCAACCCGAGAGCCATGTTGCACGGCGAGCACAACAAGCCGCGTACGCAGGCCCCGCAGGACCCGTTACGATCGCAACACCGACGGTCGTGATCGACGCACGCGGTGTCAGCTTTTTTTCCGCCGGGCGTATTCAACCGCAGCGGCCTCGAGCACAATTTGCAGCGGCCGTCCTGCTCCGCGAACATGCGCTCGAGAGTCTCCAGCGAGATATTGTATCGACGCGCCTTTAGCGTTCGGATATTATAGTCGCGCGCGTAATCTTTTTGCTGCGCCTTGTTCCGCTTGTGCCACTCGCGATTATATTCGAGGCGGCGAGCGAGGGCTTCCGGCGATTTACATTTACCGCCCATGGGTCAGCACTTCGAGCAAATCCTCGGGAGAGGTTGCCCTCGCGTCCAAACCCACCACGGCGGGGAACTTGAGGGCTTGTAAAAGCCGGCAGGCCGCTTCGCTGCAAAAGAGGTGGTGCGGGCCGGCGGAAGGGTTCCGCCACCGGCGGCCGAAGAGGCGCCCGAGCTGCACCCACGCCTCGCCGAGCAGGCCGAGGTAGTCGTAGGGGGTCTCGAGCCACGAGCGGCAGATGCCCAGGGCGCTCGGGAAGTCGAGGTTGACCGCGACGAGATTGACGACGCGCGAGCCTTCCGCCTGGAGACGGGGGAGCGTCGACATCCGAAAGCCGCACCAAGCCGCCTCATAAACCTCGTGGTTGAAGGGCGAGATCGGGTCCTGGAGCAGGATGAACGTGTGGCTGACCGTGGCCTTCGTGAACCAGCGAATGGTCCGCGAAACCCAGCCGTCGCTCGTCGAGAAGCCGATGATGACGTTCATCGCGGAGGGAGCGGGAAGAGCAAATATTTGACGTACCAGCCCGCGAGCAGGGCCGTGAGGACGAGCCGGTCGAGGCGTTTCCGCCACGCGGGGGTCATTTGGCGTGGACGGGGGTCTCGAGCTTCGTCTCGAGCGCGTCGGTCGCCTGGTGGACGAGCGTCGCCTCGGGGACGGACGGCTGCGCCGGGGCGTTCAAGGCCGTCTCGAGCGCGTCGAAAGCGGCCTTGAGGACCGCGAGCACGCCGGTCGCGATGGCAAGCGGGGGGAGCTCGGGGGTCAGCGCGGCGGTCGCCGTCTGGAGGGTCGAAAGAGCCGCGTCCACGTCGGTCTGGAAAGACATGATCAACCTCCAACGCCGGCGTCGGACGCCGAGCAAGATGCAGAACCCACCGCAGCCACCGCGAGCGTCGCAGCGTCGTCGATGACGGTCTTGATATCCGCCGAGAAATTCAACGGAAGGGCCTCGAGTGACTTCGCCACGAGCGCGACGCCCTGAGCGAGGTCGCACGCGGCCTTCGGGGACCACTGCGTGTCGACAGCCTGCGCCGCCGCGATGATGAGCGTCCGTGCGGGAATGAGAACGTCCGCGCACTTCTGCCGGATCAAGTCGTCGCCGCTCTCTTCGGCAGCGTCCGTGCAAGCCGTCGCCGCAACGACCCAGGCGTCCTTCGCGACATCGACAGCACCGCGGGCCGCAGCCGTCGGGGAGACGGGAGGGGCGCCGTTAGAACCGCCGCACCCGACGACAGAACAGCCGCCGAGGATGAGGAAAAGACCGAGAATACGAGCAAAACGGGTCATTTTAGGCACCTGGAGGGTTACGGAAGGCCGACGGGGGGAGGCGCCGGGGGTCGAACGAGAGCTTTTTCGGCCGCGAGAACTGCCGCCGCGACGGGGGCTTCGGGGGCCTTGGGGGCGACAATTGACCCCGAAATCAGCCCGAAATAGGTCGCGAGCGACCCGGCGACGGCCGTAATGACGTGCGCGGAGGCGGCAAAGTGGGCCGGATCGGCGAGCGCGGCGGCCTGGGCAGCGGTGACGAGAGCGCCGCAGGTGATCAGCGCGTAGTGGAGCTTAGTGAGCACGTCAGTTGCCCTCTGCAATCAGGTTCGTCGCAGTGGTGCCGGTGTGCTGCACGGAAACGAAGCAGCCGACGATGAACGAGCCGACCGGCGGGGCCGTGTAGGTCACTGAGCCGCCCTTGAGGTGCGTCGCGGCGACGTTGCCGGCGCCGCCGATGTAAATCTTGCGCGCGAAGCCGTCCGTGAAGAGGATCGAGAGGTCCACGTCCGCGGCCGAGGCGTCGATGGCGACGGCGCGCGCCGGGTAGAAGTTCGTGACGGATGCGTCAACGGTGCTCGGGGCTTTTGCCGGGATCGTCATTTGTTGAGCTTCTTCTTCAACTTGGCTTGAATGAGCGTGCTGACGACCGTCGAGATCGCGGCGGTGACTACTGCGAGAACCATTTTCCCTGCTTCGGAAAGAAAACCGTCAGGGATAGCGAAATAAGCGATCAGGGAGGATACGACTCCGTGAGTGGGCGCTTCGATTCGCACCCATGATTTTAGCCCGCCGGACGGAGGCGGCGAAGCGGCGTAATCGAAGTCCGGGGCGGTTTGCATCAGGATGCCGTGAGGTGCAGGCACTGGCCTTTGAAGGCGCATTGGTTGCCGAAGCCGCCGATGCCGTACTGGTCCGGGGCCGTCGTGAACACCGTCGTCGTGGTGAAGCTGTTTCCTACCTGGACCCAGTTCTGCCGGTCGCGGCTCACCTCCACGACGAACGTAGACCCTGACGTGGCGCGCCGAAGACGGATAAACGCGGGCGAACCCGTCACGGTGTCGACGATCGGGTAATTGATGACGGTTCTGGTGGTGTTGTTCGTCCAGGTCGAGAGGGCCAGGAAGTAAGGGCTCGGAAACCCTGACGTCGCGACATCGGTGGAGACGATGATCTCAGCCATCAGCATCTTGCCGGTCGCCGATTCGCGCGCCACGATGCTAAAGCTCGGGAAGGTGTTCGAGGCGCCGCTCGCAGCAGGGGCGATGTGCGCCAAAGACCCCTCGACCGTGTTCGTGTTCGTTGTGCCGCTCGGCCACGACTGCACGTAACCACGGAAAGTCGTGGAGCTCGTGTCGTTCACCCCCGTGTAGAGGAGCGTGCCGTTTGAGTCAGTCAGCGTCGTCGACCCCTGGTTGACTGCGGTGAACGTCGCCGCGAGCGGTGGCTGGACGCCAACCACCGACCCGCCGACGAGCGGTTGCCACGCGGTACCGTTGTCGACTGAGAGGGCGACCGCGGCGTCGCTCGCGATATAGAGCCGCCCCGACGTCCCCGCCGCAGGGCGCGATGCGAAGGTCCCAAGCGAAACACCCGCCCCCGAGATGGCGACGCTCGAGGCGGAGGTCACCCGACCGTCGGCGCCGATCGCGACCTGCGCGACGTGGGTGCTGTCCCCGTAAGTGGCCGCCGTGACGCCGCTCGCCGCAATCGTCGGGTTGGGGAAGGTCCCCGCGAGGGAGCCGCCGGCCGCGCCCGTCGGAGCAGCACCGGTGATCGTGACGCTCGAGGCGGCGGTGACGCGCCCGTCCGCCGCGACCGTGACCTGCGCGACGTGCGTGCTGTCGCCGTAGGTCCCCGCTGTCGCCCCGCTCGCCGCGATCGTCGGGTTGGGGTAGCTGCCTGCGAGCGAGCCGCCGGCCGGACCGGTGCCGCCGCCCGAGGGGCCGGGGTCGCCTTTGGGGCCGGGAGGGCCGGCGACGACGGTGGAAAGCCGCATCGGCGTGACGGGGCCAGCTTGCGAGGGGTTGCGCGTTGCCATCAGGAATCTCCGAGGTAAGCCGCAATGTTGCGGCAGAACGCTGCGATTTCGTCTTTGGAGGCGTCCCGTTTCATCGCGTTGGCGCGAAACGAAATTACGCGCACGTTCCCTTTGACGTACCCGCGTTCGGGCACTATTTTGTCGATAGACGGAGCATTGGGCGGGAGAGTGCGATCACGGGGTCGAACGAGCTCGATCCCCAACAGAGGGCGAACCCGCGGGATTTCTATGTCCTCGAGAGACAGGTCAAACGGCAACTTCTCACGTCGCGACCGCGCTCGGGCATTTTGCAGAAGGATCTCTTCGTGCGGTGTTTGCATCCGCTCGCGCGACCTGGCGGAAGGGAGACGACGGCAGGCGTTGCAGAACACGTGTTTCGAGGTGCCGCGCTTCAGGGTTCCGCAGGACGGACACGCACATCGCTCACCCATACTAATAGGCGGCTTACCTTTTAGTTCCGGGGTCACGAATAGGCCCCGGGGATCTGGTTATTGGAATTTACGGTTTGTATCCAGCCTGCGCCGGTTGGATCGACGACGCTGACCCATCTTGCTATCGCCCCAAAACGAAAGTCCGCACTCGCGACCGAAACCTCGCGGTTGTCCTCGACGGCGCGCTGCATGACCGTCGGGCCCGCCCACTGGAAGGCGAGGGCGAGCGCGTCGAGCTGGGCGTTGACGGCATCGGCGCGGATGCGCGTGCGGATCTGATCCACGAGCTCGGCCGCCTCGACGCTCTTGTCGTAGGTCTTCGCCCGGACGTTGACGATGACCTCGCGGTTGCCGATCTCGGTGACGTACCAGGTGCCCGCGGGGTATCCGTCGGTCCCGTCGGATAGGACGCGCCGGTGCTCGTCGACGCCCACGGCCGTGATTGAGAAGATCGTGAGCTCGACCTTCGCGCGGTCCTGGTCGCCCACCATCGAGTCGGGGTCGAGGGACCACTGCGACGCGCCGGCGGAAAGGTCCGTCAGCGACGCGAGCACGCCGAGCAGGCCGACTTTATCGACGACGGGCGGCACGGGGCTTTTTCCAGGCAGCGAGCGAGTCGAGGCCCGCGATGAGGTGAGGGGTCAGGATCTGGATGAGGGCTTCCTCGGTCTCGGCGGCGTTCTCCCCGAGCGTGAGGCGAGCGCCCGACTCGATGATCAGCGCGTGCAGAATCTCGTGGATGAGCGTGTTCTTGAATTGCTCGGGTTTATGGCCCTCGCGAATCCAAATCACTTGATTGCCGCTGTCGCAAAGCCCGTAGTTATCCTTGAGCTCGACCTCGTCCTTCCAGTTGCCGACGAAGACGTCGTAAGGGAGGCCGCAAATCTGAAGAGTCCCGAGTTTTTTCATACGATCACCGTGTCGTCCAATTCGCCAGCACTTGCGTCGACAGTGACGACAACTTGTCCCTGCTTGCCCTCGACCTCAGCGGTAATCGAGTTCCAGAGCTGCGCGGTATCGATGAGCGGAATCTTGCGGAACTCGCCCTTCTTGCGGGCCAAAGTCGCCTTTGCGAGGGGCGGGGGGATCTTCTTGTTGATGAACGCACGGACGCCCCAGACGCTCCACTGCCCGAGCAGGCCGAGCGCCTCGTTGAACGGGGCCCCTGTCTCGAGCGCCCAGAGCAAGGAGGTGCGTGCCTTGCTCGTTATGCGCGACTCGTTCGCATCGACCCACGCGCGGAGGAAAGACCGCTGCGGGACGTTGCCGTCGCCGAACTCGTGCTTCTTCGCGATTTCGTCCGTCGGGATGCCGCTCGGCTGGTGGGGTGTGTCGGGCACACCGACCTTGACCGAGCCGCTCGCGCCAGCGAACGCACGGATCTTCTTGTAGCCCTTGTCGACGTCGATGATGCGCAACGACATGATCAGGTTACGCGAAAGCCGGAGGTCACCCCGCGCATCAAAAGCGCGAACTCCTGGCCGTACTGGGTCCTTTGGTACCCGTTGCGGCCGCCCTTGTCCGAAACCATTTTGGCATTCTGGCCCCACGGCGAGCACGCGAGCTTGTGCGCCGCGAGGTAAAGCTGCCCCTGGTCGGCCTTCGTCATCTGGCCCCCGGCGACGCCGTACGCGCCCCAGACCGAATTGTCGATCTCGAGGGCGGCTGCGCCCAGCATCATCCCGACGAGACCGTCGGACACGGAGTTCATCTCCGGGACCTGAGCCCGGAACATGGCTAACGTAGCGATTTTATTACCCTCCCCACTTTTCGAGATATCGCGCGGCGGCCCGAAGGTCGGGGGCCGTGCGGATATGCCCGAGACCCTTATTGCACCCAGCGCAAAGCAGGTCGCGCGGCGTCTTCACCCCGTTAGGCTCGTGGTGATCAGCGTGAACACCGGCCGCCCCACCTTTGACCAAAGCTTTTTGGCATATGGCGCACTCGCCATTTTGAGCCCGCCATGCGGCGTCAAAAGCTTCGGACGTCCAGCCCGTTCGGCTCTTACGCGAATGCGCGGCGTGCGTTCCCGCGGGCCGGGCCGCGTTGTAAGCTCTCTTAAGCGCGAGGAAAGCCGCCGGGTCAGCCGCCCGTTTTTTGGCCATGTACTGGCGGTTCTTCTCTCGCCGGCAAGGCTTGCAGCGACCGTCGGAGTATTTCTCCGTCGATCCGCAGGTCGGACAGGCCAAGGTTGCCACCGGCTATTTTAGCCTGGGATTTGGAAGAGGAAGGGGGTCGCCGCCGGCGTCGCCGCCATCGCCGCCAAACCCACGAGCGAGACCGTTTGCACGATATGCGTCGAGGTCAGGACCGCGGCATTTGCGAGATATACGTAGACCGGAGGGGTGAGCGGCTGCTCAGTGCCAATGGGGTCGAAAGGGATAGGCCCGATTTCGCCGCCGACGTTGACCCTGTAGAGCACCGCGTCGGCCGAGGTCACGACGCCTGCGACGCCCGTCAGATTCACTTGGGGGTTGACGAGCTGCAGCGCCGCGCGCGTGCCGGAGGTGTCGACCGTGGCGGCCGAAACGAGCGCGCGGACGTGGTGGACGGTCAGCGTCGCGTGGGAGCCCGAGGTGTCGACCGCGGCGGACGCGGCGAGGTTGGCCAGGACCGTCAGCGAGGCGGCCGTGCCGGCGGAGCTGATCAGCGCGACCGCGGGGCCCATCGGGACGACGGCCGTCAGCGCCGCCACCGTGCCGGCGGTCGTGACCGAGGCCGTCGATATGAGCGATTTGTTGCCGTGGTCCGTCAGCGTCGCGACCGTGCCCGTGGTCGTGACGAGGGCGATGGCATTCAGCGAGGCGAGGACCGTCAGCGAGGCGGCCGTGCCCGTGGTCGTGACGGCCGCCGTCGAGGTGAAGGACTCGAGGACCGAAAGGGTAGCGACCGTCCCGGCAGTCGTGACGAGCGCGCTGGTCGTGCCGAGCGAACGGAAGACCGAGAGGGTAGCGGTCGTCCCCGCGGTCGTGACGAGCGCCGTCACGTTCAGCGAGGCGAGGACCGTCAGCGTGGCAACCGTGCCGGTGGTTGTGACGAGCGCCGTCCCGGCGAGCGGGGCGAGGACGGTCAGCGAGGCGACGGTGCCGGCGGTCGTGACCGAGGCGGTGCCCGACAGCGACGCCAGGACGGTCAAGGACGCGATGGTGCCCGTGGTCGTGACGAGGGCGCTGGTCGTGCCCAGCGAGCGGAACACGGACAACGTCGCGGCCGTGCCGGTGGTCGTGACCGAGGCCGTCGACGTGAAGCTCGCGAGGACGGACAGGGTCGCCGTCGTGCCGGTCGTGGTGACGAGGGCGCTGGTGGTCCCGAGCGACCGGAAGACAGAGAGGGTTGCGACGGAGCCGGACGTGTCGACCGCCGCGGTGCCGCTCAGCGATGCGAGGACCGTGAGGGTCGCAACGGTGCCCGTCGTCGTGACCGACGCGGTGCTGGTGAAGGAATCGACGGCCCCGGTTTGGACGAACCCGAGCTCGATATTACCGGGCTGACTGGCTGCGGCCCCTAGTTGGCTGGTGAAGGCCAAGGGTCATCTCAGAGGCGATAAGTAATCGTGATTTGCCCAGAGCCGCCGTTGCCGCCCGTGCCACCGGCGCCGCCCGTGGTGTTGCCGGACCCGCCGGCGCCGCCCCCGCCGCCGCCCGCGCCGGAGTTGGCCGCGCCCGCGCCGCCATTGCCGCCCGCACCCCCAACGCTTGACGCGCCAGTCGTGCCAGCGACTCCGTTATTTGCCCCGGTTCCGGCGGCGCCGTTCGTGCCGTGAACCGCCGTCGCAGTGCCGCCCCCGCCACCGCCCCCGCCACCGCCCTGGCCGCCCGGGCCGCCCCCGCCCCCGCCCCCGCCCGTGCCGCCGGCATTCGTCGAGGAGGCCGTGCCGCCGCCCCCGCCGCCCGTGCCGCCAGCCGCGTTGCCTCGCCCCGTCCAGGGGTTACCCGCGGACCCGCTGCCGGCAGTGACGTTCGTCGTGACGCCGCGACCGCCGTCTCCCCCGTTGCCGGGATACCCTGAGCCGCCGGCGCCAGAAGAGAGCGCGGAGGTAGTACTGGGGCAATTGAGGCCCGCGAGGACGAGAACCGAGTCGGTCGGGCTCAGAGCGCTCGATGCGTAGACGTTCGCGGTCCCGACGGCAGATGATGCGGACGCGCTCCAGGGCGCCCCGCCCATTGAAAAGATGCCGGTTTCTGCGGTCACAGAAGTCCGGGATGGCCCACCGCCTGAGCCGCCGAGAAATTGGCAAAGACTGCCTACCGTGCTGGCCGCGCCGTTCTGGCTCGTGGTGCCCGCCGATGCTCCGGGCCCGCCCGCGCCGCCCGTCCCGCCCGCGCCGATCGCGACCGCGTATCCGGTGTTTGGAGTGACCGCCACAGTGAAGACCGTGTTCTCTTCCGCGCCCCCGCCGCCAGCGCCGCCCAAAGCCGACCCGAGAGTCGTGCCGCTCGCGCCGCCCCCTCCGCCGGTGCCGCCCCCGCCGCCGCCCCAGCCCCCGATGCTGTCCAGCGTGTAGACACCCGCCGGCGGGATGAACGTCCCGGCCGCCGTGTACGTAATCGTCGTCGGCGTGCCGTCACCCGTGATCAGCCAGTCGGTCCCGTCGGAGTCGATCTCGAGGACGCTGCCGTTCGCCGCGAAGAGGAGCGACGTGCGCGTCGCCGTCGCAGTCGTGGTGGTCGTGCCGGTGAAGTTCGTCGCGAGGGTCAGTGACAGGTCGCTCCCGATCGCGCTGACGATGTAGTTGACGCCGGCCTGGTTGCTCGATGCGATAGAGCACCCGACGTAGAGCTCGCTCGTGAACTTGCTCGAGGTCGCAGTGACCGCTGTCGAGCCGTTCGTGAAGTGGTACGCCGTGCCCGACATGGCGAAGCCGGTCGAGGCGTTGATCTTTTCGCCCGCTGCGGGGACGATGCTCACCCAGTTGGTGGCCGTCTGGATCGCGCCGGTCTGGTCGCGGAGCTCGAGGTGTCGCCCGTCGCTCGGCGCAGGCAGGACGTACGAGACGTGGCCGCTCTTATTGTGCCAGATGGCAACGTTGTTGACGCTGTCGGTCGAGTCGATCGTGTACGTCGCGTTCGCCGTGTTCGTGACGCGCGGGCGGGTTTGCTGAAGGCCGACCTTGATTGCGTCGCGCGTGAGGACGTGCGTGACCGGCGCGCTGATCAGGTGCGTCGCCGCCGTCGTGCCTTCGGCCCCACGAGTAATCGTCAGCGTCGTTCCCGACACTGCCGTCACGATCATGATCTCGGTGTCGACGAGGATTCGCCAGTTGCCGGTCGTCGTCGAGGGCGCGCCCGTGGTCGAAGTGACCGAGCAGGTAGTGGCGCCCGTCGACGTGATCGCCGCCGAGAGGGTTGTCGCGTAAGTATTTGCGAATAGCTCAGTGATTCCCACGCTCATCGGTGTCGCTCCAAGTAGGCAAGGATGGCGTGCAGAATTGACGGGCTCTCACGCACGAGACCGATCGCGCAATTGCACCGCGAGCAGCACAGCCCCCGGTTCTTCTCCGTGGCGTGGTCGTGGTCGACCGCCAGAGGTTGCGTGACGCCCCGTTGTTTTACCGTCTCAGGCTCCCCGCAGATGGCGCAGACGCCGCCCTGCGTGGCGAGCAACACGTCGTATTGCTCTTGCGTCATCTTGTATTTGCGGGACAGCTTGTAAGCCCGTCGCTGCTCGCGTGACGGCGTGATATTTGTGCGGGGTCGACCCTGTCGTGCCGCGTCGCGGGCCCTTTGCTCAGCGCGTGCGAGCTCACGATCTTCAGGCGACATAGCAGCCCGGCTTTTGCGCTTGTATTCGCGAGTTTTCGCGAGCAACGCCTCACGCGCCTCCGGGCTGAGGGACGCGTAATACTTCTGGTTCTGAGCGCGGACGGGGTTCGCGGTACCCATACCTATAGAGGGCATAGGAATTACCCCTGGGCGGTGCCCCGGTTCAGTGAGCGAGTTCGAGAAGATGCAGCGCGAGGGAGTGGGCCTCGTCCCGCGTGATGGGGAAGCTGAGCGCCGCCTGCGTGCCGCCGAAGGCCGTGGCCTTGGTGACGGTGACCTTGTTGCCCGAGCAGTGGATGTAGAAGCCGCGCCGGTCGTAGACCGCGGTGCCCGGCTTCTCCTGGCGCAGAATCGTCGCGGACGTGCCCGCCGTGGTGGCGAGAGCTGTTCCAGTGAAAGCGTCGGTGGCCATGGGACCTCAGCTCACGAGACGGAAAGCGTCATATTCCCCGAGAGGAACTCGACCGTGTCGCCGTTGCCGACAGCGACGCCCGTGAAGGCTCCGTAGGCGAGCATGTTGCCAGCCGTGACCGCGTCGTAAATCGCCCAGCCGACGACCGTTCCCCACGATCCCGACGGGGTCGCGAAGACCTGGTTCGCGCCGCTGACCGACGTCGCCGGGGCGGCGCCGCTCGGGGCTGCGAAGTTCGTTCCGTTGATCGTGAAGGACTTGCGTGCGTACGAGCTGCCGCTGACTTCGACCGCACTCGCGTCCGAGCCGTTGACCGGCGCAGTCGTGAAGAGCGCGATATAGCCCGTGGCGGGGCACGCCGGGAAGGTCGTTCCGCGGAACCAGTTGAGCGCGGCGTTCTCGAGGTACTGCGAGAAGCCAGAGGTGACCGTCATGTGAATTAGCTCCTAAATCAACCGGGTTCGGATCAACCAGCGGTGCCGTCGAGGGCAGCGATGGCGAAGGGGTACGAGACGCGCAGGCCGCCGAAGCGGAGGTGGCAGGCCGTCTTGAAGGCCATGTTCACCATCTGCGGGGGGAACTGCTCGAACTCTTGCGGAATGACCATTTCGACGTTTTCGTCGTTCTTTTCCCACATCATCATGCGGGGGCCGCGCGTCGAGCCGTCCTGCTTCAGGCCCGCGTTCTCGAGCATCGGCGTGAAGTACACCGACTTGATTTCCGGGCGCATCTTCAGGAGGTACTGGAGAAGCGTGTCCTCGGTGAACGCCGTGCTGCGGGGCGCGCCGAGAAGGGCCGAGTGCATCGACAGCGGCATCGCCACGGCGTTCGGCACGTGGATGCCGAGGGAGCCCTGACGAATCGTGTTGAAGAGCGCGTTCCAGTCACCGACGAGCGTCGCGACGCTGATCGTGGACATCGCCGGAGCGGTCGACGAGTTGTTGTACCAGGTGTTCGTGGTCGTCTGGACCGTGAGGCCCGGGAAGTTCGTGAAGCCGCTCATCGCGGGGTCGGTCGTGTTGTACGCGGTGGGCGCGGAGAGGAGCGCGTTGCCCGTGGTACCCGGCGATTGCTGCAGGCCGAAGAAGGCCATTTGCTCGACGGCGTTCTCGATGGCGCGGCGGGCGGCGAACGCCTGGCGGGTCTCGAGGGGAATCCCACCGGCCATGCGGGCGCGGCGAAGATCCATGATGTTGTACTGGAACGAGCTACCGAGCGACACGACGCGGCTCTGGAACTCCTTCGCCTTGACGTTCGCGTCGGGGAGGTCGGCCGCGTACGAGTCGATGACCTGGGCGGATTGCGTCAGGTCGTACGTGCGCCACACGTAGCTCTCGGCTGCGGGGTCGACGCCGGCCGAGCTGGTCGACAGCATCTGCCGTGCGACGAGGTTCGGGTATTTCCGGTCGTAGGTCCGAGCCATGACCGAAGTCAGGTCGCGGAGGAAGAAGGTGGCATCGACGGAGTCGACGCGGACGCCGGTGGCGGCGTAGATGCGCTCCGGGTTGATGTAGTCCTTCAGGTCGTAGGACTGGCCCGAGAAGCCGGGGAGCTGGGTGGCAATCGTCGCGAGATCCATGTTTTTCGGCCCCTATCAGCCGTTCGAGCCGGGCAGGTTGACGTCGACGAGGACGAGGTTCCCCGTGCTAGAGAGAGCTTGGCGACCGCGGATTCCCGTGATCGAGGTGGCGACTTCGGAACCCGTCGTCGTCGAGGCGGCCGCGTTCGTGAGCGTCCCGCGCTTGGTGGCGGTCGTGGACGACTCGTTGATCGTGTACGCGCCCCAGCCGGACTGCGTGCCCGTCGGATCCCACTCGGCGTAAATCCGGCCGCGCATCAGCACGGGGACCATGTCGCCGACTGCGTAAGCGACGCCGCCGATGCCGTAGGCCGTGATGCCCACCGCGCCAGCGCCTTCGCGCGTCCGCAGCACCGAGATGCCGAGCACCTTGGCGAGCGTCGACGACGTCCCCTGCGCTTGCTGGCAGGTGAGGCCGTCCGCGTTCAGGCAGACCACGCGGCCCGGCTGAATCACTTCGCTAGCCGGGAAGCTGACGATTTCGTTGTATGCGAGGTCCGCGAGCTGCCCGGGCTGGGCAACATCGGGGAACATTTGGTATGCGGTCTGACCGTACGTCGTCGCCATCTCAGTTGCCCTTCCAGGCGTTGCGGAGTTCTGCGTGCGCCTTTGCTTGGAGCTCGGCGATTGTCGGGATTGCGTTCACGTCGATTGCGTCGGCGCGAGCGTCGTCCGTCTTCGTCGCGACCACCGCGGGGGCGGCAGCGACGGCGACGACAGCGGCGAGGCTGGGGTGCGGCGCGGCGGCGGCGACGGCGAGAAGCGCGTCCACCGTCTCGGCGCCGAAGCTGTCGACTCGCGACGCGACCGCGGGGGTCACCTTCGCGACGACCGCGCGCTTGATCGCGAGGTCCGACAGCGACTTGCCGTCAGCCGACTTCGGCGAGACGCCGTGCTTCGCCGCGAGGGCGAGGACTTCGGCGCGCTCGGCAACCAGGGCATCAATTCGCTCCTGGGGGAGGGCTGCGGGCTGCGCGAGGGCCGTCTTGAGGGCGTCGCGGAGGGCGGGAAGTTCCGCCGCGTCCGTGCGCGCCTTGGCGAGTTCCGCTTGAAGGGCGGCAATCTGTTCAGGGGTCATCTGACCAGATTTTAGCCCAACCTGATCAACGTCCGTGCGCGTGTCGATTGACTGGTCAATTTCCTCGCCCGCGGCGTCGAGCCGGAGCACGCAGTTTTCGCCGCCGCGCGGGGCCACTCCGGCGGGGAGCAGGGCCACGTGATTGCCCTTGATCCGCCGCTGCACGCCGTCGTAACGCTCGCCCGTGGGGGTCGTTCCCGGCGTCGGGTCGTAGGCGACCTGGTAGCCGAGGGAGATGTTGCGGAACTTGCCGGCCTTCACCCCGGCGACGGTGTCGGCGTCGCGGATATAGAGGTCCCCGACCGCGAGCTCCCCATCTTGCCGGACGTTGTCGCCCATGTGCCCGACTGCCTCGGCCTTCCACGACTTCGCGCTAACGAGGCGGGTTGCGCTACGGGGGTGGTTCACCGTCACCGTCGCGCCGGCGAAGCTCTCGAGGGCGGAGGGACTGAACACCTCTTCTGCGGGGCGGTATTCACGGCGCTGCGACCCGTCGGGGTTGAAGTAGGTGAAGATGCCCGCGCGCGTGAGCTGGCCAACGACTCGTATTGAGCCGTCCGGCAGGTCGCGAATACCCGTCGCGTCGAGGCGAAATTCGTCGAAGCGAAGCACGGCTAATTTTAGCCCTGGAAATCCGGCCACTGGACGGGGGCTAAAATTACTGCACGATGCCGATTGCCGACGTCCTGACCGTATCGATTTCCGTTTCGGGGGCGGGCCCCACGCGGGCTGGCTTCGGCGAGCCGATGCTCGTGGGTTACCACACGCACTACACGGACCGCAGCCGCGAATACACGACCCTCGCAGGCATGGTCGCGGACGGCTTCGTGGTGACGGACCCGCTCTACCTGATGGCGCAGAACGTCTTCGCCCAGCAGCCCTCCCCTACGGCCGTCAAAATCGGCCGGCGCGCGCTCGCGATGACGCAGACGCTGACGATGACCTGCACGTCGGCCTCGGCGCTCGATACCTACAAGTTCAACCTCCGCACTCCGGGCGGGACCTGGCGCGCGGTTTCGGTTGCCTCCACGGGCGTGCCGGCGACGGACGTTGCGACGATCAACACGGCAGTGACGGCGCTCGCCATCACCGGCCTCACGGCGACGCACTCCGGCGCAATCCTGACTCTGACCATGGTCGCGGGCTCGCTGCTCGACGTCCAGCCGGACTACGTGCATACGACTTTCGCGGACACGACGGCGGACCCGGGCATCGCCACGGACCTCGCCGCCATCCTCGCGGCCGACAGCGCCTGGTACGGCCTCCTGCTCGACAGCCAGTCCCCCGCCGAGATCACCGCTGCGGCGGCCTGGGTCGAGGGCAACGCCACGAAGCAATTCTGCTGGAACTCGACGGACACCGCCTGCGCGACCTCCGCGACGACGGACATCTTCTCGACCGAAAAAGGTCTCGCCCACAAGCGCAGCTTCGGCCTCTTCAGCCAGGGCCAGCTCCTCTCCTACGCCGCTGCCGGCTGGATGGGGCGCCTCTACCCGACCGACCCGGGCAGCGAAAACTGGGCGTTCAAGACCCTCGCGGGCGTGCCCGTCGACGCTCTCACGGACGCGCAAGTTCACGCCGTCGAAGGCAAGAACGGCTCGGTCTACACGACGCTTTTCGGGCTCAACCTCACGCAATTCGGCAAGACGCCGGACGGTGAGTGGGCAGACATCATCCGCGGCGTCGACGCCGTCACGAACGCGCTGCAAGTCGGCGTGCTCGCGCTCCAGGCGAACACCCTCAAGGTCCCCTTCACCGACGCCGGCGCGGACATGTACCGCTCGGTGATCAGCGGCGTCCTCCAGTCGTTTACCGACTCCGGCTTCCTCGCCGCGGTGCCGGCCTTCACGGTGACGATCCCCAAGGTCGCGACGGTGAGCTCGGTCAACAAGGCCGCCCGAAATTACCCGGGCATGAACTTCAGCGCCACGCTCGCGGGCGCAATCAATTCAGCGACGCTCAACGGCGTCCTGTCCTCGTAAAGGGCCACGTAAATGTCTTTGAAGAGGTATGACGCCGCACAAGTTACGGTCGTCCTCGCGAACGTCCTGATCCAGTCGGGATACGCGGACGGCGAGTTCTTGACGATCGAGCAATCGGCGCCGGACTACGAGACCGTGGTCGGGACCGACGGCCAGGTCGCGCGCAGCCGCACGAACAACCGGCACGCGACGATCAAGCTGAAGCTGATGCAGACGTCGGACGGCAACACCTACCTGACGGCGCTCAGCAACTCGGGCCTGCTCGCGAAGAACGGCGCGGACATCGGCAGCATGATGGTGCGCGACCGCGTCAGCGGCGTCTGCCAATTCACCGCGGCCAACTGCTGGATCGCGAAGCCGCCGGATGTGAGCTTCGACAACAAGGTCACGATGCGCGAGTGGACTTTCGAGTGCGACAACCTCGTCCGCATCGACGCGGGAAGCTGATCAGCGACTTATTTAGCTAGACCCGCATCGGTAGAGGACTACTCCCATGCGTGAAATCGTCGAGAAGGACATCAACGGGTTTCGCTACAAGTACGAGCTGCTCGGCGCGAAGCTCGGCAAGAAGCTTCTGGCCCGCATCGTGCGCGGGGTGGGCCCGGTCATCGACGAGTTCCGCGGGGACGACGGCGAGCCCGCGGCGAAGCTCTGCGCGGCGCTCAAGGACGAAGACCTCGACTACGTCTGCGACACCCTCATGTCGACGACGCGCTTCTCGCCGCTCGACAACGCGGACATCGAGTTCCTCCTCAAGGACAAGTTCGACGAGCACTTCGCCGGGCGGTACGGCAGCATGATGCTCTGGGTGAAGGAAGGACTGGTCGCCAACTTCGGAAGTTTTTTCGGAGAGTTGGGCGCGGACCTCGGCGAGCTGAAGGAGATGCTCGCGCTGGCGATGGCGAAGTCGACCCCCTCAACGAAGAGTGGTTCTGGTTCCGCCTCGTCGCTAAAGGATGGGGCAGTCTAATCGAAGTTCAGAACGACTGGACCTTTGAAGACGCCATCAACGCCCATGATCTGCTCGATAGACTCGATGAAGCCGAGCGCGCGGCTCACGAGCAAGCACGTCAGCCTCGACGGCGCTGAACGGCCGGGGGGTATCTAAATGGCATTGCGCGATATCCTAGTTCGCTTCGGCATCGAGATCGACGGCAAAGGCAAGCTCGACGAGGTCGACGCCAAGCTCAAGAAGGCCAAAGACTCGGCGGGTGACCTCGAGAAGATGCTGAAGCGCATCGGCGTCGCCCTCGTTGGGAAGGCGGTCGCCGACTTCATCCTCGACACGATCGAGATGGCCGACGCACTGAAGCACAACGCTGAGCGTCTCGGGGTCACGACCGACGAGATGCAGAAGTACCAGTACGTCGCGGACGTCATGGGGGTCTCTGCGCAGCAGGCGGCCGTCGGCCTCCGGTTCTTCAACCGGGCCATCGGCGAGGCGGCGTTCGGCACGAAGAGCGCGGTGAAGGTCTTCGCGCAGCTCGGCGTCTCGGTGAAGGACGCGAACGGGCAGATCAAGCCGACCGACGAGCTTCTGTTCGAGGTGGCCGACAAGATCCACTCGACCGGCTCCGCGGCCGAGCGCACGGCCATCGCGATGCGGCTGCTCGGCCGCGGCGGCTCGTCGATGCTCCCGATGCTGCAGGAGGGCTCGAAGGAGCTGCGGAAGTACTTCAAGGACGTCGACGAGCTCGGCGGGGGCTTCAACAAGACCTTCGTCGAGCAGGCCCACGAGATCGACTACGCCATCCGGCGCCTCAAGATGGGGTGGCGGTCGATCCGCGTCGCCATCGTGACCGAGCTCCTGCCCGCGCTGTCGTGGCTCATCGACCGCGTCATGGGCGTGATCAAGGTCTTCATCGACGCGGCGAAGCACACGACGACCTTCGCGTCGGCCTTCCGTTTTCTCATGGGCGCCATCGCGGCGGGCACGGTGATCTGGGCGGCGCTGAACATCGAGATGCTCCCGGTCTACCTGCTCTTCGGGGCGATGGCGCTGGCGGTGCTCGGGCTTTATCTGATCTTCGACGACTTCTACGCCTTTATGAACGGCAAGACGTCCGTCATCGGCGACATGCTCGGCCCCGACGGCGGGGCGAAGTTCCGGGCGGACGTGCAGCAGATCGTCGACCTCTTCGGTCAATTGATGACCAGCATCTTCGGGACCAAGGACGGGGCCAAGGGCGTCGCCGAAGGTTTCGAGGACATGGTCGGGAACTCGATCCCCACGCTCGGCCGCGCCCTCATCGCCCTCATCGAAACGCTCGACACCGTCGCGCAGGGCCTGAAGGAGATTTACCAGTACGGGAAGATCGCGTTCACCTGGTCCTTCGGGCAGGGCAGCTACAACCAGGTCAACAAGCAAATCGAGGACGATAAAGCGGAGCTTGACAAGGGTCACGCGGCCTGGCTCGCGCGAGCAGGTGCCCTCGGGACCGCATGGGACGACCTCGGCAACACCGGCGCCCCTCGACCCGGCACGCGCGCCCCCGGCGGCACGGTCCCCGGCACGGGCACGGTTCCGACCGCCGACGAGCTCGACCCCGGCGCCGCGCTCAACGGCCGACGGCGCACGACCTCCGGCAGCGACCCGCTCAACCCCGGGAACATGACGATCAAAATCGAGAACACCTTCCACGTCGCCGGCAGCGCGGACCCCGCCACCATCGGGTCGGCAGCAGCCAACGGGACCAAGCAAGGCATGAAGGACGCGGCCTCTCGCGACCGCGACACCTACGACGCCGTGACCGCGGGCCTCTTGCCGCTGGCGGGGGCCTGACATGGGGACGATGCTGGCGGCCGGCCGCGAGAACGTCGTCGCCTCGTACCTCGCGTGGGGCGACCCCGTGAAGGACTCTGCGGGCCTGTTCGGGGAGCTACACTTTCACCTGGTCAAGTCCGAGCATCACGAGCGCACGGCCGTGATCACCGAGCACTCCGTCGAGACCGGCGTCGCGGTGGCGGACCACGTGCGGCCGAACGTCGACAAGCTGAAGCTCGTGGTGCACATGTCGCAGGTGCCCATTGGCTCGCCCGACTTCCAGCAAGCCATCGTGACGCTGCCGCTCGATAAGACCGGCGTCGTCGCGTCGTCGGGGGATTCTGCGGTCCCGCCGTACCCCCAGGCCGACCAGGTCTTCACGATTATCCAGGCGCTCCGTGGCATCGTCCAGACATCGGTCCAGCCGCAGACGAGCACGACCCCGCCGGGCCCGACCTCGCAACCGACCAGCCTGAGCGTCACCGTGCAAGCCGTCCCGAACGGGGGCGAGATCGATTACGTCGACACCACGTACAAGACGCTCACCGCCCTTCGCAACATGGCGATGCTCCTGACCGTGCACACCCCGCGCGCGCAGTACAAGAACATGATCATCGAGTCGATCGAGATGGATCGCGACTCGGCGACCGGTACGGGGGCGGACTTCACCCTCGAGTTCCGGCAGATCCGCATCGTCAGCTCGCTCGTCGTCGACGCCCCGCAACCCAAGGCCGTGGCGTCAAAGCCGAGCGCGGACGTCGGCAAGAAAGACCCCAAGCCCGCGACCGGCGACACGGAGTCCGCCCTGCATCGCCGGGTGTTCAGCAAGCTCATCGACAAGCTCGTCAACGGTTGATCATGGCCCTTCAAGTCATCCCCACCGACCCCGTCCGCCCTTTCTGGACGCAGACCACCAACCTCGACGGCACGCCGTACTTCCTGACCTTCCGGTACAACGCGCGCGAGCAGGTCTATTACCTCAGCATCGACTCGGCGGACCAGAGCTTCAACTACGTCCAGGGTCTGAAGCTCGTCACCAACGTCCCGCTGCTCTCCTCCGTCGGCCCCACGCCCCCGGGGGAGCTTTACGTCCTGACCCAGAGCTCGGACGATGACTCGCCGCCGGGGCTCGGGGAACTCGGCGAGACCTCCCGCTGCGTGCTGCTCTACCTCCCGGAGGCTGACCTCTTCGCGAACGGCGGCGAAGCCTCGGGCGAACCCCAACGCTTCAGCGGCTTCGTAGTCTAATGGCCGCGCTCGGCCCCTCCGCGCTGAACGCCCTCGCGACGCTGCAAGGGACCCAGCTTTTCGGGCGTCAGCTCAACCTCGTCCTCGGGGTGCCCAACTCCCCGAAGCTGCTCGCGAGCGCGGCCTTCAATGACCAGAACTCGCACGGCCTGGACGTCAGCGGCCTCGACTGCGACTTCGTCGTCGAGAAGAGCTTGAAGCCGACCGAGCCCAACACTTTGCAGCTCAAGGTCTACAACTTCTCCGAGGACACCCGGCAGGCGCTCTCGGGCGACCACGACATCACGGTCAAGCTCGAGGCCGGGTACAAGGGCGGCATCAGCCAGCTCTACTTCGCCGAGGCACGCGCGGCCTGGACGGAGACGAGCGGTGAAGGGGCGGCGACGTACGTCACGCACATCGAGTCCACCGACAGCGTCGCGCGGCCGACCGGGGTACGTAAGACGAAGAAGATCCAGCCGAACGACCACGGGGGCGGGAACATCTACCGCACGCTCGGACCGAAAGTATCACTCGTCGATGCTTTCCGCGCCCTGTCTAAAGTCCTCGGCGTCGGCGTCGGCAACCTCGAAGCGGCGGTAGCGAAGTACGGCACGGGCATCCAGAGCGTGAACGGGAGCGCGCTCCTCGGCAACGGTGCCCAGCGCATGACGGACATCTGCCGGAGCGCGGGCCTCGAGTGGAGCATCCAGGACGGACAGCTCCAGCTCCTCAACGTCGGGGGCGTGCTGTCGACGACGCAGGCGATTCAGATTTCGGAGAACACCGGCATGCTCGACTCCCCGAGCGTCGACAGCCAGGGCGTCGTGAGCGTCAAGACGCGCCTGATCCCCGGCCTCGCTCCGGGCGTCTTGGTCGTCATCGACTCGCTCTTCGTCGGCGAGGGGAGCGGCTTTCGCGTGCAGAAGTGTCGCTACACCGGCAGCACCTACGGCGATGCCTGGGATATCGAGTTTTCCGCCCTACCCTACAGCTGATCAATGCCCCTTCCCAGAAGCCACGCAGAAATCCTTGGAGCCCACCGCGACGCTCTCTTGAACGAGATGCGCAAGTGCATCCCCGCGACCGTCACCGCGGTCAACGCATCGGCGCAAACGGTCGACGTCCAGGTCGCGGTTTCGAACGTGGTCTTCGACGAGTTCGGCAACGGGTACGAAGAGCCCGCACCGTCGATCACGAACGTGCCCCTCGGGTTCGCGCGCGGCGGCGGTTTCATGGTCTGGGTGCCGGTCGCCGTCGGGGACAGCGTGCTCCTCGTCTTCAGCGACCTCTCGACCGACCGCTGGCGCGCGGGGGACGGGACGCCGCAGCCGCCGGGTTTCGCGGGCAAGCACACGCTCGACAGCCCTTTTGCAATACCTTGCTGCGCGCCGGACAAGAAGGCGCTGCACGACCCCGGGACCGACGAGGTGATCATCGGTCAGGACAGCGGACAGGCGCAGATCCGCATCTCCGCGAGCGACATTGAGCTCGGCGTCGGGGCGACGGCGGCGGTGGCGCTCTGCACCCTCATCGACAGCTTCATCAACGTCGTGACCGCGACCTACACGCCGGCCGGGCCGGAGACCGGTTTCGCGGCCTTCATCACCGCGCTGAGCACGTGGAAGCTCGCGAACTGGCCCCTGGCCGCGACGACCGGCGCCACCTTGGTCAAGGCGAAATAGCGGGCGCGGCGTGGCGACAGGGGACTTGGGGAAGTAAGAACCGGCCGCCCCCGCCGCGCCCCCGACTCAACCAAGGGCTATTTTGTAACCGTCAATATGTATGGGCCTCCTCACGCCGCGCGAAGTGCAAGAATGCCTCAAGTGTTCGCTCAGCGCGGCCTATGACCTGGTGCGTCGCCTGCCCCATTTCCGTATCGGGAAGCTTCTACGGATTGACGACGGCGTGTTTCAATCCTATTTGGCTGGATGCGAACGCCCTACCAGCTCTTCCGTCCCGAAAACTCTCCTTTCTGGTACGTCCACCTCGTCGATCGCGAGGGCAAGCGCGTCCGCCGCTCGACGAAAGAAACCGACGAGAAGCGCGCGCACGCCGTCGCCCGCGAACTCGAGCGACGACTTGCTGACCCGACCCATCGCGCCGCGGACTCGACCCTCGTCGGCGACGCCTGCCGCAACCTGATCGATTACCTCGAGCTAAAAGGCCGCTCCCCCGCGACGCGCCTCTTCTACACGAAAAAACTTCGGCACCTCATGCGGGTCCTAGGAAAGGGCCTGCCGCTTGCACAAGTCACGGCGCCGCTCGTCGATGAGTACATACGTGTGCGCCGGGGCGAGGGCGCTGCCCGTTACACCGTGGCCAAGGAGCTGACCGCGCTCCGTATGGCCTTGAAGGTGGCGCGGCGCAGGGGGGAGTTCGACAAGGAGGTCTCGCAGGTGATGCCCGTCGGGTACGCGACCGGGTACAAGCCGCGGACGCGCCGCGTGACGATCGCCGAGGCGTGGTCGCTCATCGGGGTCCTGCCGGCGCACGCGGGGAAGTACGTCGCCTTCGTCTGCGCAACGACGGCGCGGGACTCGGCGGTGTGGCGGGCGCGCGGCGAGGACTTGCGGGGCGGGTCGGGGACGATTGTCGTGCGCGAGACCAAGACGAAGGCGGCGGCGCGCGAGGTCCCGCTGACGTCCGTCACGGCGGCGTTTGCGCGGCACGCTTTTCAGAGTGTCGCCCCGGAGGCAGCGGTCGCCGTCGACACGGGCTCGCTCCGGCATGCTCTGCACCGCGCGTGCAAGACCCTCGGGCTGAAGCCCATCTCGCCGAATGATCTGCGCCGGTCGGTGGCCCACTGGCTGCTGAGTGCGGGGGCGCCTCGCGGGGTCGTCGCGGCGTTCATGGGGCACTCGAGCACCAAGATGTTGGACGAGGTCTACGGCAAGCTCGACGCGCAGGAGATCGGGGCGGCGCTGGCTCGGTCGATGAGCGAGGGGCCGGAAGAGAGTTCCCCCGACAGCCAGCGGTGATCGAGTCAGCCCAAAGTCAGGCAGGAGCCCTGGAAACAGCGCACGTACTGCAAGCAGTGCAAACGCTAACCCTTTGAAATCAGTGCGCAGGGGCGGAATCGAACCGCCGACACGGGGATTTTCAGTCCCCACGCGCATGTAAAATACTATTTTACTTTCGTGCGGTTGGCGGCGTCGGTTGCGGCACTCAGACGGAAGTCAGCCGGCGGTCAGAAAAAGCAGCAGAGCAGCGTCGAGCGCACGTCGAGGTTGCAGGTCATCATCTCCGTCACCCCCATACCCGTCGGGCCGGCGTCGGGGAACCTTCCGGTGATTTGTATCCCGACCGTCCCCGCGTCCGCCGGCAGGGGGTAGCAGCTCACGACCGAGCCGGGGTTGCAGCCAGGGAGGTAGGGGTCGCGCGGGTAGAACTGGCATACCGCCGGCGGCGCCGCGTCGCCCGCGTCCGGGTACACGATGGGGTCGTTGGCGTGGCTCGGGGCTGCGTCCGGCGGCGAGGGGGCGGCCTCGGGTGCGGCGTCGGGGACGGGCGCGTCCTGGCCGGCGTCAGGGGCGGCGTCGGGCAGGTCCGGGACGGTGGGTGCGGCGTCGGGGAGTGTCGGCGTCGTGTCGGCGTCCGGGGACATCGCGGGGACGTCGGCGTCCGGTGACATTTCGGGCGGCGCCTGATCAGGCGACATCGCCGAGGCGCAGGAGGTCGTGAGCAGGGCGGCGGCAAGGATGAGTCGCATCGTTCAAGGGTGACCTAAATCGGCGGGTCGTCGAGGCTAAAATAAGCGGAGGAATGTCCGCCTTCGCTCAGCTCCCCAACGGCGATTTGGACTTTTCGACCGGTAACCTGCGCGTCGAAAAGTCCGTCGCGCAGTGCACCGCCTGGAAGCTCTCGAACCTATTCACGCTTTTCAAGGGTGAGTGGTTTCGCGACACGCGCCAGGGCGTCCCGTATTTCCAATACGTCTTCGTGAGCAATCCCAACCTGTCCCTCATCGGCAACCTGTTCCAGCAGGTCATCATGTCGGCCCCGGGCGTCGCCGCGATTACAGATTCCGCGCTCGACTACAACCCCCGCGCTCGTACCCTCGCGTCCTCCTTCACCCTCACGACCAACGACGGCGCGGTCCTGGTCGGCGGGCCGGGTGAGCCCTTCCTCATTACCTCGCCGGGTGACCAATGAGCCCGCAAATTGGTAGCGCGCATATGGTGATGCCCTATGCCGACCCCGAGGCCCGACGCGCGTATCTGCAAGCCTACATGCGCGGGTACCAGAACCGCCCTGAGGTGAAGGCCCGGCGCGCTGAGGCGGCGAAGCGCCCCGATCAGCGCGCAAAGAAACGAGCTACGGCCCGCGTCCGTTACCATAAGGATCTCGCGGCAAACCGAGAGTATCAAGCGGCCTACAAGCGCGCTACGTACCCGAGACTGCGCGAGAAGATTTTGGAGCAGAACAAGTCCCGGCACGCTGCGGACCCCCGGCGGCAGATGGTGCAGGCGGCGAAACGAAGGGCGCTACGTGACGGACTCCAGTTCTCTCTGACAATCGAAGACCTGCAGATGCCTGAATGCTGCCCCGTTTTCGGCACGCCTTTCGAGACAGGTCAAAAGGTCGCGCGCCCGACATCGCCGTCGCTCGATCGGCTCGATAACACCAAAGGTTATGTGCCGGGCAATGTCTGGATCATCTCGCGTCGAGCGAACGTCCTGAAAAGTGATGCAACGATCGAGGAGCTAAAAACCCTTGTTACCGCACTGGAGGCTAAATGGTCGCAGGTCTGACGCCCCAGGGATATAGTGCCGAGACCGAGGACGAATACGTTCAAGATCTAAATGCGGCGATCCTGGCGAACGTGGACGCCGGGCTCGACCTATCGCCTGATCAGCCGCTCGGCCAAATTATTGGGATTGTTGCCGCCAAATTGGCAAGTTTGGACGGTACGATCCAGACCGCCTACAACGCCATTAACCCGAACGCGGCCGAAGGGGCGCTACTCGCGAACGCCGCCGCCCTCTCGGGGACGCTGCCGCAGGTCGCCACGTACGGCACGGTGACCGTCCAGCTCAACATGAACGCGAGCACGACGGTCAGCGCCGGGACCGTGTTCGCCGTCGTAAATCAACCCGCGAACACCTGGGTGCTGCTCAACTCGGTGACGAGCACGACGAGCGGCTTTTACACCGGGTTGTGCCGCGCTTCGAACCCCGGCGCCTTCGTGGCCAACGCCAACACCATCACGGTGATCAACACCCCGGCGGTGGGCCTGCTCGGCGTCAACAACGCGACGGCGGCCTCCTCGGGCGTCGACGCCGACACCGACACGACCCTCCGGCAGAAGCGCCTCATACAGCTCGCCGGGGAGGGCTCGGGCACGCTGGACTCGATCGTCTCGGCGGTCGACAAGGTCAGCGAGGGGATCATCAGCGTCTTCGGTTTCGAGAATACCTCGCTCGTGACGGACAGCACCGGCCTCCCCGGCAAGGCTTTCCGCATCGTGATCTGGGATGGCGCCAGCCCGACCGACAGCCTGAACGACATCGCCCAAGCGATTTGGGACAACAAGCCCTCCGGCATCCAGTCGTTCGGCGCGCTGTCCGGGACGGCGACCGACAGCCAGGGCATCGCCCGCACCGTGAACTTCGACCGCGCGACGCAGAAGCCCGTCTTCGTCTCTTGCACGACGACTCCGAGCTCGCTGACCACGCCGCAAACGACCGCGGTAAAACAGGCCATCGCGCAGTACATCAATAACCTCGGCCTCGGTGTCAGCATCATCGCCCGCAAGTTTTCCGCGTCGCCCCTCGAGCCCATCTCCGCCCTCGACGCGACGCCGTCGAACCCCGCGTACACGCCGTTCATCACCGACGTCGTCACGTTCGCTTTTGACTTCGTGGCCAGCCCGACGAACACGGCGAACCTGCCCATCAGCGGCCTGCAGATTGCGACCTGCTCTACCGCGAACATCTTGGTCAATGGCGTCTGATGCTCCCGGTCCAGGACACCGCCCACGTCGCCGAAGCGGCCGCTCTGCTCACGAGCCGGTACGCCAAGCTCCCGGTCACGTCGGGCCTGGTGAAGGCGCTCGTGACCCCGGTCCAGGCGCTCGAGAACAAGGTCTTCGCCGTCCTCAACGCGGTCCAGCTCTCGAGCCACCCCCTCGCCGGCGGCCCGTGGGATGTGCTCGACCGGCTCGGCGCACTCGTCGGCGCTCCCCCGCGCGGCGGACGCAGCGACGCCGACTACCTCGCGGTCATCAAGCTGCAAATCCGGGTCAACCGCTCGAACGGTCTCGCCGAGGACATCGTCCAGGTCGTCGCCCTGATCGTCGCCGGCGCTGGATACTTCGAGTGGCCCCCGGCGGCAGCGGAAGTCGTCGCGCTCGGGACCACGGCGTCGGTCGTCGCGGCGCTCCAGGCGTACCTCCCGCAGACGCGCAGCGCCGGTACGGCGTTGAACATACGCTACTCGACGTCGACGGGCCCTTACATCATTTGGGGCTCGTCCTACGGCGGCGTCACGGGCGCGGGCTTCGCGAGCACCTACGGCGGCGCGGCACTTGATCAGCTCGGAGGCTTGGCTAGCACATGACGATTCAAAACTTCCCTTGGGCGAGCACGACGAACTTCCCCGCCGGTAGCAGCGCCTGGAGCGGCCAGCCCCTGAAGGTCAATCCGAATTACAACTACTTCACGCCCGGTCAGGTGCCGACGGCGGAAGAGCTCAATTACCTCCTGAATCAACGCGACAGCATCCTCGGCGGCTTCGCTGCGGCGGCGAGCAACCTCCAGCCCCAGCAGGCCCCCAGCGGCTTCACGACCGTCCGGTCGGCAGCCTACGACAAGTTCCGCGGGCTCTGGCTGCTCGGCGGCGGGACCAACCCCGCTCTGGCGTTCAACACCGGCGGCGACACCTGGATCTCCGGCGCCCTCTCGGGACCCGGCGGCGCTGGCGCGTCGATCGTGGCGCTCGGCGTCTCGCCGGCGGGCTCGCGCTGGTACGCGTACACGTACGATGGGACCAACTTCAAAGACTGGTTCTCGGCCGACCAGGGCGCGACCTGGACGAACATCACGACCTACCTCAGCACGAGCCGTCACGTCGAGCACGCCACCCTGGGCAGCGTCCCGATCATCGCGGTCGGCGGCACGGGCAGCACGGGCTTCCTCGATTACTACGCGACCCCCGAGGCGACTCCGAGCGTGGTCGCCGGCGGCGTGAGCGGCGTCACGGCCCCGGAGTGGCTCCTGAAGGCGTCGAGCACCATCGCCGTCGCCATCCCCATGACGATCGGCGTCGGCGCGAACCCGACGTACTACACGAGCACCAACGGCACGACCTGGACGAGCCAGACGTTCACGAGCGGCATCGTCAACTTCACGAACAAGACGCCGGTCGGCCTGACGTACAACAGCGCGCTCGGCCTTTTCGTCGTGGCGTTCAGCTACACGGCGGGCCTGTCGTTCTACACCTCGCCGGACGGGATTACCTGGTCCGCCACGGCGACACTCACCGGCGCGGCCTTCGGGGCACTCGGGACGAGCGGACTCGCGCCGACGGACCTCGCCAGCGTCAACGGCCTGATCGTCGGCATCGCGAACGACGCCACGGTCGCCCCCGCGAGCGCGAACAACGCCCGGTTGATTTACTCGCCCGACGGGTCGGTGACCTGGTACTGGGGCAGCGGTAGCCTCACGGGCGGCACGACGGCGACGCAGCGCCCGCGGCTGCACACGAGCCAGTCGCAGCTCCTCGCTTTGAACAGCGTGGGCGTGCGGCTCGGGCAGCTCGTCGGGGCGCCGGCGCAAGCGCTCGTCTAAGCCGCCCTCATAATCGACAGTTGCTTCAGGGCCCACTTGGCCAAGCCAATGGCGTCGAGCGTATCATGGGTGTACTTGCGCATCGAGAGGATCGTCGCCTCGTGCGGGGTGAGGGCGGCCTCGATGCGCTTGGTCATTACGTCGCCTTTGACGCTGCCCTTCCACTGGTGCGGGGTGACGAGCGTGACGGACGCCGCGTCCTGAAAGCGCTCTTCGTACCGACCGACCACGCGCGCGAGGGTGAGGATGTCGTTCGGCCGCGCGGGGCTGTTCGGGTAGATCTGGGGGTTCTCGATGACGACCCGATCGATCTTGCTCGCGGCGAGGGGCGTCCACGCATGATCATCGGGCTTGGCGACGCCGCACGCGGACAGGTGCCAGCCGCCTGCCTCGATGAACAGGGCCCAGCCCGTAGCTTTGCCTGGGTCGATGGCGAGGAGGGAGACGGGGCGGCCCCAGTGCTCGAGGTGCTGCGCGGGCGTCATCGCTCGGTCCCGATCGCGACGAGGAGGCCGAACAACCCGAAGAAGATGATGCCCCACCAGATTTGCTCTTCCATGCTCACGGGCGCCTCGCTTTGAAGAAACCATCCTTGAGAAAGCCCCAGCCCTTGACCCGCGGCCCGACGAGGAACAGCGTCCAGCACGGGCGGCCGTCGACGAGCTCGATGCGGTGAAAGTCCGTGTCGCGAATGACGTTGATGCTGAGCGGGCCGAACAACTTGAGGCCGAGTTCGTGCCTGTTCGACCACTCGACGTATCCGCCCCAGAGGATGAGCGAGACCGCCCAGCGCCACGGGTGGTTGTGAAGTCCGCGCGTGGGGTCGTCGCTCTTCGCGATGCGGTGCAGGTACAGCTCGGGCCCGGTGCGCGTCCAGGAGCCGTCTGCCGGCTGCGGCTTGCCCCATAGGTACCAGCGCGTGAGGTACAGCGAGCCGTCGGGGGAGAGGATGTCGCGGCGGATCATCGCTCGAACCACTCCTTCCCCTTCGCCCAGTCGCAGAACTCGAAGAACGTCCAGCCCTGCTTCATCGCGAGCTGCGCGAAAGCCCGGAGCGACGGCTTGTGGTTCGTCGTGCACGCGAGGTTGCCGTAGGCGAAGTCGAAGCGTTGCTCGCGCTTCTGCTGCTCGGTCGTCGGGGGCAGCGCGCGGGCGGCCTTCATCAGGAGGTCGAGCTCTTCCTGGCACTCGGGTCCGAGGGGGTTCATCCGACCCTCTTCGGGGCCGGGCCACCGACGAGCGGCGCGACCGGCTGGTCGAAGACCTTGGTGAGCAGGTAGACCGCCATCGTGCGCGGGTGCGCCTGCTGAATCATCTTGATGGCCGTGACGGCCTTGTCGGTCGCGTCGTACTCGGTCATCGTGTCGGGGAAGGCAATTACGTACGGCATTACTATATGCCGATTAGCTAATTACTCCTCGGCGCCGGCCTTTACCGCCAGCTCCCGCCACAAGTCCCGCTCGGCCTGGCTGAACTTGCTGAAGTCCACATTGCTCGTGACCGCGTGTGCGATGTTCGCCGTCGCCAGGCCGTGGTTGAGCCGGTGCTCGTTGGCCACCATCGCCGCCAGCCTGATCAGGTCCTTGATGTCCAGGGGCCCGGGGGCGTGCGCGTAGTCGGGGTCCTGCGCGAGGTCGAGGAGCTTCTCGAGCTGGGTCACGACGAGCTTGCGCGCCGCCGTGTTCATCCGGTGGTACTCCTCGTTCGCCTGCGCCTTCGCCAGCGCCTCGTCGTTCTTCGCCGTCTTCACCGCGGCGACCTGGGCCTTCTCAGCCTCTTTCGCCTTGAACTCCGGCCGCTCGTGCAGGGGCCGCCAGACGACGACCTCGCGGGACGCCTTGTCAGAAGTTGACATCAGTGACGTCCGCGTGCGTGCGGCCCGTGAGGACGTTCGCCACCGTGGAAATTGAGCAGCCACATATGGCGGCAATTTGCTGGTAGCTCATCGCGATGCCGTTCACCGTGCGTGCGCGCAGCTCGTGAATGCGCCGGGCGCGGACTTCCGCCATCGAGGGGACGCGCATCTGGACGGGGGCCTTCACCTTGCTAGCAGCCATGAGGGATTTTAGCCCCCGACGCAGGCTAAAATAGGAGGTGCGCCTCCCCTGGTTTCGTAAATCGCCCGCCGCCCCCGCCCCGCAATTGCCCCCCGGGCCGCCCGCCGGCGACTTCCAATGGGCCCCCTCGGTCGCGCCGCCGTCGACGCAATCCCTCCGCGAACTCGGCGCCATCCCCGACAGCTATTTCGCCGGCGTCCGCAACGACTCCCTCCTCAACGGCCTGATCGGCGGCAACGGTGGCGGTCACTACCAAGGCGGCTGGGTCAACCCCCTCACGGGCCACGGCACGGGCCGCGACAAGGTCACGCACGGGGAGTTCCGCGAGCCGCACCGCCTGCCGGACGCGGAGCTGAGCGCGCTCTGGAACGGCAACGACCTGGCGAAGCGCATCGTCGGCGCCAAGGCGAAAGAGATGTTTCGGCGCGGGTGGATACTCGCCTTCCCGGGCGCCCCCGGTCCCGACGACCCGAAGGCCGCCCTCGCGGACGCCGCCGCCAAGGCCCCCGCCGCCGCGCCGCCCCCTGGTGGTACGCCGCCCCCTGGCGCCCCCAAGCCGCGCACGGACGACGCAGGACCGACCCTGGCCGCACCGGTGAGTGACGAGGGCGAGAGCGGCCCCGCAGGCCCCGCAGCGACCGCCATCGCCGACCCCCCGAAGCCCGGCAGCGTCGACCCGAACCCCGGAGACCAAGCGGGCAAGGCGGACCTCGCGAAGGCGGTCGAACTTTACGCGAAGCCCCTGCAAATTAGGGCGCGCTTCCTGGAGGCGTGCATCTTCGGCGGCCTGTACGGCGGTGGACTCCTGATCATGGGCCTCGACGACGGGGCGGACATGTCGACGCCGGTCAACGAGGAGAACATCCGCTCGTTCAAGTACCTGACGTGGATCGACCGGCGCTTCATCGTTGCGCAGTCGTATTACGAAACGATCGGGCCGAAGTACGGCGAGGTCGAGGTCTACAACATCATCAACCCGTTCGGAAACCAGGACAACAGCCTGGTCCACGAGTCGCGGGTCATTCGGTTCGACGGCGAGCCCGTGGACCTCTTCATGCGCCGGCGGCTCGCGGGCTGGACCCTGTCGCGGCTGCAATCGGCGTACGACGTGATGCGGCAGTTCGATATGAGCTTCCAGAGCGTCGCCAACCTGATGAGCGACCTGTCGCAAGCGGTGATGAAGATCAACGGCCTGGCGCAGCTCATCTCTAACGACCAGAAGACGCTTCAGACCCGGATGCAGCTCGTCGACATGCAGCGAAGCACGACGCGCATGATCATGCTCGACGCGGAGAACGAAGCCTTCGAGCGGGTCGCGACGCCGCTGACCGGAGTGGACGACGTCCTCGAGAACATGATGCTCCGCATGGCCGCCGCCGCCGAGATGCCGGTCGCGATCCTCTTCGGCCGCGAGCCGAGCGGACTCAATGCGACGGGCGACGCGGACTTCCGGCGCTTCTACGACATGATCGCCGGCGACCAGGTGAACGAGGTCCAGCCGAAACTCGAGCGGCTCTACTCGCTCATCTGCGCCGCGAAGGACTCCCCGTGCAAAGGCAAGCTGCCCGACGGTGGCCTGGAGTTCACGTGGCACAAGCTCTATGCGCCGAGCGAACTTGAGCAAAGCACGATCCGCTGGAACATGGCCCAGGCCGACGACAAGTACATCGCGAACGGGACGCTGCTCCCCGAGGAAGTCGCGATGAGCCGCTTCAGGAGCGGGGACCTGCACCTCGACACCGAGATCCAGGGCGACCTCCGACGCGCGAAGCTGGCGACGGCACAACTGGCACCGAGCGGAGCCGAGAAGTTCCAGGCGGACCAGGACGCGAAGAAGCAGGAGCTGGAGATCAAGTCGAAGGCGGTGGATGCGAAGGGTCCGCCTTCGACCTCGAAGTAGACCTACTTCACACCCGAATTTGCCCACGCTACGACGATCGATGTGTCGTCGCGCGATTGCAACTTCGTGATCGCCGGGCCGCCCGACAGGTGCGAGCGCAAGGCGTACAGCGTCTTTTGCGTGGTTGCGACGGTGCTCTCTCGCCCGCCGCTATTGCCGCCGCTAACGACTTTGGTGCGAAGGAGATAGTCGCGAAGCGTGTGCGCCGTAGTACCTGGTTGCGCCCCTTCGATCAGCGTGCGTGCGAAATCGGTGACAGACCCGGGGTTCTTGTAGAAGACCGCGGCCACCGCTCCCCACATGCAGGCCGCAAAATCCTGCTGATAATACGTCTGCAGCGCCGACAGCTCCGCGCTCAGGTTCATCGCCGCCTCGCCGACTTCGTCGACCGTCATGCCCTTGTAGGCCGCCGGCAGACCGTCCCGAATTCTGGCGACAGCCCTAACGACCGCCACCGTCTTAGGCGGCAAGTCCAGCACTTGTGCTTGCGTCCGGACGAGCGGCTGGTCGAAGTGTTTGGCTGCGGCGAGAGGCATACCAAAGGCGAGCATGACAGGGATAGTCACTCCGCTTTTGATAACCGCACTCAGTCGATGCTGGCCGTTGATCAAGACGCCCCCCGCACTGACCGAGATGGGGTCGGATAGCGTCCAGTTGCCAGCGCGCATGTCTCGCACGTACATCGCTGTTTGCTGCTTGCGCTCCTTTCGGAAGTTTGCCGTATTGAGCTTCTTGAGGGTTTCCGCCTCGTACGGGCCGATAGCTTCTTGGACGACGAAGGTTTCTCGTTGGCCCCGTGTAAGATACGTCTGAAGTCTGTCCGCGAAGTCGGGCACGGGCACTCCTTGTGCATTCGTGATGTGGGTCTTATGGCCGCTACCATTCGTCATTGTTTGCATGATCGTCTCCTTGTTTGAGTATTCTGACAGCTAATTAGCCCTGGTCAAGCCCGAAATACGCCGACATCGAGTTTTTTCTCGGTGTATATATGCGCCCCAACGAATATGCGTCGACGTACTCCACGTTATCGAACGTGAATGCGACCCCGTTCACCCCCACCGTGACGTGTTTCGCGTCGTACGTCTTCAGCTTGCGCAGGCGCTTCGACACCTGGCGGAACCTCTCGAGGAACTTCCGGGCCTTCCGCGCGAGCCGCCGGATGCGTCGCCGCCGGGGGTTCATATTTCACCTGCCGGGCAGTCGCACCGGAGCACGCCCGAGCCGAGGCACTCGTCGCACTTCCACTCGGAATCGTGGCCGTCGTCTTCCATGCGGAAGATCCAGCCCTCGCCGCCGCACTCGTCGCACGCGGCCAAGCCGGTGTCTTCGCAGTATATGCAGCCCATCACGCGACCGCCTTCAGCACGAGCGTCGGCGCCGGTCCGAGGCCGCACCCGCCGAGCGTCTCGTGCTGGTAGTCCGTCCGGCCGCACATCACGCACCGCCGCACCTTCACCCTCGGCGCCCTCGTCGCCCTCGTCGCTCGCCCGCCGCGCATGCCGCCCATCTTCGAGGCGACGTCGACCCGGAAGCCGCTGCTGGACCCGAGGTCCTCCCACTCCGTATGCCCTCGCATGCTCGACGCTTCTGCAAACAGCGTCAGCACACCCTCGTGTAGGTCGAGCATGTCAGTGCTCCGTATCCAGTTCGAAGCCGCCCGCGGGGCCGCCTCGGAGCCAGTCGTACTGAGCCACGTCGATGCCCGTGATCGTCGGCGAGCCCGCGGTCGAGTAGTACATGAGCGAGTCCAGCTCGACGGTGTGGTGCAGGCCGAGCGCGTGACCCATCTCGTGCCGCATGACGTGGAGCTGCGTCCCGTCGTCCAGCGATGACGCCACCGCTATCTCGTGCCCATGATCGTACGTGCATCCGACGATGCCCGGCTCTGAGTTTTTGCAGTCCGTCGACGTCATCGGCTGGTCCTGCGGGGCGATGTGAAAGCACGCGCTCACGGGCGGACAGGTCTCGTCGTCGAACGATGTCGTCAAGATGACGCCCGTCGTTTCCTCCCAGTCGTTGACGGCGATCGTGGCGTTCAAGGTGCTCGAGACGCTGAACGACGGTGATATGTGCACCTCGTACTCGGTAGGCTGAGCGCGCCCATGGTCGAGTTCGATTGGCGCCGCGCAACCGATGCACGGGCCGAAGAACGCCCCCGCGAGCGCGCCCGCGACGATGTAGCTCAGCGTCCGGCCGACTTGCGCCCACGGGCGGGGCCACTTCGGGAGGGAGAAGACTTGTCGCGCGCGCCCGCAATCGCGGCAGTGGCCGGAGCGGGTCTCGGTCATCCGGCAGCACTGGGGGCAGTATTCGAGGATCACGAAACACCTCCCGGGGCGCCGCAGGTGACGAGCGCGTTGGCGGTCGCGGCGACCCAGCTCTTGCGCGTGTTCTTGCCCGTGGGGGCGGGGACGTCGATGCCGAGCATGTTCGCGGCGGCGACCCAGCGCTTGCCCCACTTCTTCGGACGCTCGCCTGCCTGGAGGCGCTCGAGGATGTCGCGGTTGGCGATCGTGGCGACGCTCTTCCTGATCTGCGCGAGCCGCTCGGGGGTCTTCGGCGGGTTGGGATTGAAGGCGCGGAAGCCGGCGTTCGGGCCCGTGGCGGTGCCCAGCGTGAGCTCGGCTTTGAGGTCGTCCTCGAACTGGCCCTGGAAGTCGTTGAACAGATCTTGGATTTCAGACGTAATATCGTCAGTAAACATGGTGCCTCTTGGCCGGCGGTGAACCCGGCTATTTACCGTTCTAATTAGTGGTGATTAGCTTTTTGACTAAGTGACGCCGTTGAGCTCTTTGCGCACCGCGGCCATGGCGGCCTCTATGTAGGCGGCGGCCCTGCGGAGCTTCTCGGGGTCGTCCTTGAAGAAGCCGAGCCCTCGATTGCAGTCGAAGTGAACAAGCCCGCGCACGTTGTCAGTCTTGTGACAGTGATCGACAGCCGCCGAAGCCCCGCGCGTGCCCTCGAGCAACATCGCTTCCCCGCAAAGCTTGCAGAGGCCGCCCTGCGCAGCGAACATCGCACGACGATCCTCGATCGAGATGCCGTAGACGCGCTGAAGACGTTGTCCACGTTTTAGGTCCGCGCCGCCGGGCTTACGATACTCGGCGTGTTGATTACGGCTGACGCAGGCCCTGCAAACGGAGCGGTAACCTTCGCAGAGCTTCCCGGTCGTTCCGGACGTGATCCGATACGGATAGAACGCGGTAAGGGGCTTATTCTCTCCGCACTGCGCGCACTTTTTAGAAGTCTGTTCCAAGGGCTTTGCGCACTTCTTTCATTGCCGATCGCATCCAGCTTGTATGCTCCTGTAGGTAGAGCAGTGCCTGCGTCGCCGCGTCGACCTGATCATCCTTCTTGGACCGGGGGAAACCCAGCCACTCCGGGATGAACAGACGCTCGACCCACTCGAAACCCGGCATGCCGGGGTCAGGCAGGTACACGTTCCCCGCCTCCGCGAAACCCGACGCGGCCGATGCCCGGCTCAATTTACCCCCGCGTGGGTCGACGGCGACCAGGCCCGGCACCGTCTTATTTAGGGTCTCTATTATCGCGGTTCCGTTTGCTTTATCCTCGACGAGCTTCGTTGTAGCGCCCGGTTGGCGCGATGCCAGTAAAATTACAGCACGCTGCGTTGCGCCAAAGTTCAAATGACCGTGGATCTGGTCGAGGAGAAAGAAGTCCGCCCCACACCGGCCCCAGCACTGCCCAGCCACGAAATCGTTGACGTTCTCGTCCTTGAAGGCGCAATCCCAGGAGCATATTTGCTGGTCAAATTGAGGCGGCTTCTCGACGCACAAATAACTTTTGCCGTCTGCGAATTTGACGCCGTCAACGACCGTCTGGAGGTTCGTCGACCAGAAGCGCAGGTGCTCCCGCTTGAAGACGGCGCCGCCCTCGGGGACGGGGTCCTGCTGGAGCTGCGCGGAGGCGTTGAGGCCCCCGAGGTTGCGGCTCATCTCCTCGATCAGGTGCTGGGGGAGCCTGACGGGGTCCAGGAGCTCGCCGCGCGTCGTCCGAGGGTCCTTGCCCCAGGTCGTCACCGTTCGGCGGTCTGGGTCGAAATTGGCGGGTAGGCAGATGTGCACCGCGCCCCGCTCGAGGAGGAGGCTCGAGAGGTCGTCGCAGTGGAGCCTTTGCATAATGCAAATGAGGGCATTCACCTCCGGCGGCCGTCGCCAGCGGGAGCCCATGGTGCGGCTCATCCAGTCCTTGGTATTCTGGAGTCCGACCGGTGTGAGCTCCTCGGGCTTGTTCGGGTCGTCGATGACCTGGTAGTTGGCGTGGAAGCCAGTGACCTCGCCGCCTGGGGTCGTGCCGAGACGGAAGCCGCCCTTGTCGTTCTTGATCAGGTCGATGGCGGGGACCGAGGGGATCTTGAAGCCCTCGCCCCAACGCGCCTGGAACCAGGGGGACTGGATGAGCGCGAGCCACATGCCGGCGTCGCGGCGCGTGATCTTTTGGCCGTACGCCGCGAAGATCCAGGACCGGCCCGGCGCCTTCGCCCAACCCCACGCGGGAAAGAGGACGGAGGTTGTGGAGCTCTTCGAGCCGCCCGGCGGGACGTTGACGACGAGCTCGCGGATCTCCCCCCGGAAACACGCCTCGTAGTGCTCCGCGATGAGGCCAATGTGCCAGTTGTCGCTGAACGGACTGCTCGGGAAGACCTGGGGCCAGGCGAGCTTTATGAAGTCCTTGAGGGACCCGTTCTTGACCGTCTCGCGGTCGCAGAGGATCAGCTCTTCTTTCAGGCCCACGTCAAACCTCCAGGGCGAGGATGAGCAGACGGAACTGGTAGTGGAGGTCGTCCTCCATGCGCCGGTATGCGGCGATAGGGTGCACCAACGGGTAGCCCGTCGAGAAGTCTCCGTACATGCAATAGAGACGACCCAACCGACTCATCGGCGCCACTCGGGTAGCCGCGACATATCGAGCAGCGTCCGCCCGTAACGCCAGATTGCGTGATCGCGCATGATGCTCAGGTCGTCGTCCAGGTAATAACCCCCGGCGTCGAACTCGACCCCCTCCAGGAAGCGTCGCCCCGCGGGACTCATCGGCTCACCCGCCGCCCCCCGACGAACACCTTCGCGCGCGCCGTCAGCTTGTCGTCCTTGCCGGTCCAAAATCGCTTGCGCTCTTCCTCGGTCAGCTTCGCCAGGAACGCCTTCAGCGACTTCATGTCCCGCTGCCGGTCGATGTCCGCTTCGATCTCTTCGTCTTGCGTTGCCATGTTTTCCGCCGCGCTCACGGGTACGAAACGCGCCTGCGACTTCTGCACGCGCTCGGCCAGGCCCTTGGTGATCCCGATTGTTTCAGGCGCCGGGTCGACACCGTGCTGGGCATAATGCGAGGCGGCTTTCGCTTGGCCGTTCGTCGCGAAGAGGAGGCGTCGCGGGTAGGAGACCGGGCACGCCCCGTGAGCCATCGCCGTCTGCATCTCGTGCCGGACCCAGCCCCATGCGAACGGGGAAAACTTTGCCCCGTTGGGGTTCCAGGTGCGGATGGCGCGCAGGAGGCCGATGCGTCCGGCCTGCAGGAGGTCATCGCGCATCGACTCGCTCGCGCCCTCGATCTTCGCCATCAGGAACGCGGCAATCTTCTCGACGAGCGGCTCGTTGTCGGCGACGAGCGCCGCGAGCTTGGCCGGCGTCGGGGCCGCTTTCCAGGAGTCCCAGTCGGCGCGGATCACGATGCCCTCAGCGCATGCAACAAGGACTTGCCCTTGTGAATAGGCACATTGACGTGAATGAACGCACCGGAGGCGGCGACGAACTGCACCCCGTACCCGTGCGTCCAGGACGTCGGCGCGGTGTGCGCGTAGAGCGGCTGCAGCTTCGCGAGCGTCCCCGGGCACCAGGCGCCGAAGCCCGCCGACGTGACCGTGCGCTCGTTGGCGGCCTGCATCCGATGCGTGTGGCCGTGGACGACGTTCGCGCCGAATCGGACCAAGTGGGTGTACGTCGCGTGTTTGCTCGCCGCGATGCCGTGGACGAAGTAGCACTTGCCGAGCTTGATCGCGCCGGGGATGGCGAGGCCCATGTACTGGGCGCTGCGCTGGTAGTACGTCACCCCGCGTTGCTTCAGGCGAAGGGCTGCCTGCGGACCCATCGCGTCGAGGAAGCCGACGGCGTCCTTCTGGTTCAAGAAGTTCCGAGTCGCGAAGCGCTCGACGTGCTGCTCGTGGTTCCCTTCGAGGTAGTGGATGCGGGCGCGGGGGGCGCGGCGCTGGATCATGTCGAGGAAGACGTTCGCGGCTTTGCAGTCGTCCGCGTAGGACTCGACCATCTCATTCGTGTAGGAGCGCTGGTGCGTGCTGAACGTCCCGCCGGCGTCGAGGTGATCGCCGAGCATGACGATCTCCGTCGGGTCGAGCGTCTTCAGGTCGGCGAGGAAAGCGTCGCGCGCCGGGAGGTCAATGTGCTCGCCGTGGCTGTCTGGAATGCAAACGCGAACGCCGCTTTTCACAACGGCCTCCTGAGGAAAACGTCCGGGCAGGCACTCACACCGTGATTGAGCTGAATCTCGCGAAGGCCGCACTTCGGGCACTTCGTCTTCAGGGTGACGACGCTTGTCCAACCGGCTTCCTTGGCCGCCAGTCTGACGTTGCTGTAGTACGTTCGATCTTCGGGGCTCATAGGACCTCTACTTGTGTCGGATTAGCCGAATGCTTTGCGAGGTAGGCGTCGGCCGCAGCTCGCCACGGACGGTCTTCGAGGTGCGCCAGACGGGTGTTGCAGATTCGGCAGAGCAGTCCGCGCGGCTGATTTGTCGCGTTGTCGTGATCTGCCGCGACCGAATCGGCCGTTCGCCCGAGTGGCTGCATGGCGACGCCGCAGATCGCGCAGCGCCCTTCCTGCGCCGACCACGCCGCGTCGAACGCCTCCTGCGTCCAGCCTGAGCGCCAGAAACGGTGCCGCGCGCGGTACCGATCTATGTTGTCCTCGCGATGCTTCTTCATGTAGGCGAGGCGCTTCACGCGGTTCTCCGGCTTGGCGTACCAAGCGACGGCCTTCACACGCTGTCGCTCTCGCTCTTCACTCTGCGTCAGCATCTTTGCCCCACATCTTGCAGAGTCCGAGCGCTACCTCGTCGGTCATTGGCTCGAACGGTTGGGCGAGGCGTTGGCGGGCTTTCTCGACCCACTCGGGATCATTATCGAGACCCACATAATTACGCCCCAATTTGAGGCACGCCTCGCCTATCGCCGCGCTTCCACAGAAGGGGTCAAAGACCGTTTCTGATCGATCACTGAACAAGGCCACGAGCTTGAGACATAGATCGAGGGGCTTCTCGTTGGGGTGCCTGCCCTTCTTTCCCCTTGTGCCGTTGCACGACCAGAGGCCGTACGACCCCTTGCCGTTCCAGCGCTTCTTAGGGTGGTTTTCGCCCTTCTGACCGTGAAGGATGGCAATCCCCTCGAACGCGGTCGCGGGGCGGTCGGCCGTGAGCTGGCCCATGGCGTTCTTTTTCGCCCAAACGCCCCCGCGCACGTACTCGTCGGGGCAGACGCCCTTGATCAGGCCGAAGGCTTCGAGGTCGGAGAAGCTGACGACCCAGCGCTTGGTGATGCGAATGGCGTCCTCGAGCCAGGCGTAGCCTTGGAGCGGCGCGAACGGGAGCTCGTACTTGGGGACGGCCTTGGTTCCGACGAGCGAGCCGGAGCAGAGGTTGGCGTGAACGTGGGGCGAGTACGGCGGGTCGGTCAGGAGGACGTCGACTTCGCCCGCGCCCATCTCCCGGAGCGTCTTGAAGGAGTCGGCGACGTGAAAGACGTGGGCGGTCATCGTCGCCCCCTGAGCGCCCGGATCTCGAGCGTCACGAACAAGACGCTGAGCCACACGCCGAGCTGCCCGAGCGCGAGCGCTTTCTCGAAGGGGCTCATGACTTTCTCCGAAGGATGTGAAGGATTTCGTCCAAGGTCAGCCACGACCAGAGGCTCCGGCTGACGAAGGGGATCGCGAGGTCCTGATATCTCTGCCGGGCGATAGACATGCCCCCCGACACGCCGAGGTCGCAGTAGAAGACCGCGAGGTCCGCCTTCACGGACCAGGCGAGGCCGGCCTCGATGCCGAGGGCGCGCCCCTCGGGCCTCAGGTCGTCGAGTACTTGCGGGTAGAGGAGATGACTCGCGATGGGTGCTTCCCCGCGGGCCAGGCAGTCGCCCATCGCGAACCGGGCGTAGGCGACGTGGTCCTCGACGGTGAGTGGCGCGCGGGCGGCGTAGGGGGACTCGAGGGCGACGAGCTTCAATTGAGGCCCACGCTTTCTTTCGCGTCAGTCATGTCGATGATCGCGAGCATCAGGCCTGCGCCGGGGTGGGTCACGAGCACCGGGAACTTCGACGGGTCCGGCCGCTCTTCGCCGAGGCCCACGACAGTCTTCTCTGCCCAGGGCGCCTGATCGATCACCGCGCAGAGCAGCTCGATCCGCGTGTACCAGCGCCACGTGACCTCGCCCGCCGTGTCGGAAACGGCCAGGAGCGCGAGGTCGTTCTTGCCTGCTTGCAGGCGAGCGGTGCGCATATACGCGGGAGCGTCGCGGAGGACGTGGAGCAGCCCGAGCGACTTCCACTCGCGGTAAAGCTCGGCGTTTTCGGGGGTCACTCGGGCACCGTGTACGAGACGAGCTTGACCTTGCTCGAGGCGATTTTGCCCTTCAGCGCCCGCAGGACGATCGAGGCCGTGTGGCGGCTCACGAACTCGTCGGCATCACGGCGGTCTTTCGTCCACCCGAAGGTATTCCAATACTCGTTGACGTCCTTGATTCTGTAGTACTTGATCATCAGACTGACTCCTTGCTTCCGCGCGACATGGGTTTGCCCAAACGCTTCTCTTCGAGTTCCTGGAGCTTCGCGAGCGCCCGCCAGGCCAGCGCCGCCGCGTCCTCGTACTCGCCCGACACGGGGTGAACCGTCTCGATGTCGATGAGGTGCCGCGCGATGCAGTCGGGATGATCCATCGACTTGCCGCGGGCCCAGTGCAGGGGTTGACCCGGGTTGTGCTTGTCGTTGCCCTTCTTGCTGACTCGGGCGACGGCGGCAATCGCGAGCGGGAAGTAATTGAGCACGCCGCTGAAGATCGGGATTTCCTTGCGCTCGTCGGAGTCGGTCGGGAGGACGTAGTCGGTCTTCGGGAGCGCCGGCGGGGTAGGGGTGTGTTCAGTGTACTCGGCAAAGACCGCTTGCATCTTCGGCCACGGGCGCGCAGGAACGTGGTGGAACGGGGGCGGGGGCCTCGTCGAGTAACCGGCGTTGGGCGGCGGGGGCGCCGTCGACCAGCCTTCGGTCACGTCCGCGTCGTCGAGCACCTCGTGGTCGGGCAGCCACTCCAGCGCGACCGGGATCTCTTGACCGCGCCGGCCGAGCCGCAGGTCCTCCTCGACCGCACATGACTTCGAGCAGTACGTATCGTTGGGGAAGGCCGGGTCGCCGCAGGTTTTGCAATCGCTCATATACTATGGCGATTAGCTAATTGACTAGGCGGCCTTCTTCGGCGCCTCGGGCGCCCAAGGTACGAGCCGGCCCTGATCATCGGTAACGGCGTAGGCGCCCTTCGACCAGAGCATCATCGCGACCGGGGGCGCTTCCACGGGGCAGTCGTGGACGAAGACGTTCGCGCCCTCGCACATCAGCCGAGACATCTCACGCGCCGCCGCGTCGCAGTCGCCCATGGGGCCTTCGGCTATCAGCTCATCGTGAACGAAGGCGACCACGCGCCAGCCGTACAGGGGTGAATTGACGTCGACGTAGCAAGCCTTGGTCACGAGCCATAGCGCGTTCTTCGCCGCGTCCGCCCCGAGCCCCTGGAACCGACCGTTGCAGAGCGCCGAGTACCGAGCACCGCCCCGCACGCGGCCGGAGAAGATGTGCGTCTCGGTCCCGACCTTCGCGAAGTTGTTCGTCGCCAAGGCCGCGAGCCGGAAGTGCTCGTTCATCTCCGGGTAGAGCGCGAGCCACGCTTGCTTCGCCGCCATGGCTTCCTGCTCGGACATGTTGACCCGGTAGGCAACGCGGGCGTACCGAGCGAGACCCTTGGCACCGAGACCGCCGGGCAGACCGAAGTTGATGGCCTTCGCGCGCTGTCGGTATTCCTTTACCGCTTTGCTGCCCTTGCCCTTCTCGACCTCAGCGTCTTCGTAGGTCATGCCGAGCTGGGTCGCGGCGGTGAGGAGGTGGACGTCCTTGCCCTCGTTCAGCGCTTCGCCGAGCTTGGAGTAGCCGATGTTCGTGATGCACCACTGCGCGAGGGTGTGGAGCTCGAGGCCCTCGAAGTCGGCCTGGATGAAGCAGTTGCCGGGGCGCGGTCGAAACGCCTCTCGTATGCCAGCTCCACGATTGATCGCCTGCAGGGCCGGCTTCGAGGCTGTCGTGCGGCCGGTGTCGGCGAGCCCGTAGCGCGGTTGGATCGGTACTTCGCAGCCGGATCGCAACATCTTGACATCGTTCGCGAGTGTTTTGCGCAGGGTGAGGTACCGAGAATATTGACCTATGACGGAGTCTTCATCCAACCGATCGCACGCCTCGGACGAAAGGGAGACCGCGCCGCCCTTGGTCTTCGCGATCGGTAGCCCCTCCTCCTCACACGCGCGCGTCATTGCAGCTTGCGCGGCCTTCGTGTCGGCGGTGCCGTTATCGCGAATCAGGCCCTCGTTCTGAAGTTCGCGTTGTAGTTCCTCGAACTCCGCGGTGAGCCGGGCCTCCAAGGCGTCGACAGCCTCCGGGTCCGTGCAGATCCCCCACGCGCTCGACAAATGCAGCGCAAAGGCGGCCCTCGCTTGGCGCCACTGGTCACGGAACACGTCGGCGTGCGCCACGTTGATCTGCGACTCGTACAGCGCCAACGTTACCCGCGCGTCCTCGATCGCGTAGTGCTTGGCGTCCTCGGGCCAGTCGGCGAGCGCGACGTCGTGCAGCTCACGGTAACGGAGGCGCCACGTGTCCTCTTTCTGAAGATGCCTGCCAAAGTGCCGGGCCACACAATCGGCGAGCGAATATTTCACGGCCTTCAATTCGCCGTCGGGTCCCTCGTAAGATCGGAACTGGCCGCGACTGATCATCACGAGCTGCTCGCGAATCATTGAGTCGCAGATCTCGTCCCGATCGTACTTGGCGAAGATGAGCGGTAGCAGGTCAGGGAAGGCCGCCCCGAGCACCCCCGCGTCAAACGCGATGTTGTGTCCGACAAGCACGTCCGAACCGCGAAGTAGCTTTTCGATGACTGGGCGCGCTTCGCGATGGGTGACGAGCTGCGGGTCGTCGCCTTGTCGCTGCCACTGCAAGCAGACGAGAGGCGGCGCAAGAAGACCGGGCTCGATCAACCAGGACTCGCAGTCGATCGCGACAACCGTCACGATGCCCTCCGCGACTGATGCGCCGCAATCGCTTCCGCGTACGGCCCCGCCCACTTCTCAAGGATACCGAGATTCAGATTGCAGCGACGGCAGAGCAGGCCGCGCACGCATTTGCCACATGTTCTTTGCCCGGGGCAACATGCGCGGTCGTGATCGGTGTGCGTCTCGGACCCGGTTCGGGACAACGCTATGTGACAGATTGCGCACCGGCCGCCCTGCGTGGTGAACAAGGCTAGGTACTGCTCCGCCGTCATTTTGTACTTGCGCGTGCGTTGCCGTACGTTGTCCCGCAAGCGGTATTCTGCATCCTGCATGCGCGCGGTCGTGGCCTTCACCCCGCAAGGGAGGCACCTGTTGCGCGACCCCCGCCGTGTCTGCGACTGACACTTAGCGCACCACGCAAGAGGCGCGTCTTTCAACTTCGGTCCGCGCCGTTTGTCGTCGGGCCTCATCGGGTGAACCTCGCGCAGTAGCGGCACGCGCACTTCTCGGGCAACCAATCGGACAGGATGATGCGCTCGCACACCCAGTTGAAGCGGTGGTGGAGCACGTGATTGTCGAAGGCGTCGGCCAGGTGGATGAGGAGACTCTTGAGGCTCATAGGAGGCTGAACGTCACGGTGTGGTCGAACTCGATGATGGTGCCCGGCAGCGTGATCTCTACGGTGCCGTCGGGAAGGCCCTTCGTGACTACGCCCGCGACCTGCGTGCCGAAGAAAACACGCTTCGGCTCAGGCTTCGGCTCCGGCGGGTGGTACTCGCACGGGAGCGGGGCGCCGCACTTGGGGCACTCGTTGAGTTCGGTGGTCACTTCTTACCTACCTTCACGGGGACGTAGTCGTAATGCGTCGGGCAGATATCCAAGTAATGGCACCCGCACTTGGGGCAGAACACGAGCGTCGACTCGATCACGAGCTTGCGCTCCGGCGTCGGGTGCGGCGTCGACATCCAGTTGTGGGGGAAACCTGCGCCGTACATCGTAACGCCGAAAGCCCCGCCCCGACGTCACGCCCATACCGCACCGATTACACGGCGCTTTGGGGCGAAACGGCAGGACGGGGCGAGCAGCAAGCTAAGCTAAGCTACGTGATCAGGCCGCGACCGTAGCCGCGGGCGGGGCGATCGTGAAGTTGTGGAGCGTGAACTCCTGGCGCTTCTCCTTCGTGATCTTCGTGGTCGTCTGGAGGAACACGCGACGGCCCGCGAGCGGATTCGCATCCGACACCGCGAGGTTCAGGAGCTTGCTCTGGTTCGGCTTGATCTTCTCGTCGATCGTCTTCTTGTCCTTCGCGGGGTCGAGGGCGAGGGCGGCGTAGTAATACTGGAGGATCGCGCCGTAGGCGGTGTCTTCCTGCATCGGCATGATCTTCTGGAACCACGAGTAGCGCGTCCCGGGGGCGACGGTCTCGGGCATGTTGCTGCTTTCGACGGTGAACTCGACGACGAACGCATCTTCGCGCTTGGTCGTGGTGATTCCCTTGACGCGGTCGGTGACGACCACGCCAGCGAACTTCGGGGGGAAGTTCGGGAGCTTCGAGGAGGCGTCCTTGTTGTCGATTTTCTCAGAAAAGAAGGCCATGTGAATTATCCTGTTATTTAGAGGGTGGGGTCGAGGGAGAGGAGTTCGCTGCCCAGGCGGATCGTGCCCGGGATGCTCAGGCCCATGTCGGGCGAGGTTTCGGACGTGAAGAGGTCGTAGGCGGCGTATCCTGCGCCCGGGGTGAAATTGTACTCGGTCTGCGCGCGCTTCTCGACGGACTCGCGGGTGAGCCGTCCACGACGACCTTCCCACGCGCCGGCCAGTGCTGCAAGCTCGGGACGCGACTTTTGCGCGGCGAGCCATGTGTTGAAAGAGAGCTGCTTCATCTGTCTAATTAGCCTCCGTAATACCTGGAGGCTTAGCTTTTTCACCCCCAGCGCCGGCCGGAGCGCGCGACGTGTGTATCCGGCCAAAGGATATCCGCCAGCATAATCTTCTGGCTGGCGCCGAGGATGTCGGTCTTGACCTGCGAGCTGGCCAGCGCCCGGGGGATCGAGTCGAGGTGCTCTTTGCAGCCCACCAGGACCTGGACGCTCACGCTGTCCGCGGGCTGGCCTTCTCGGTGCAGGCGACCCAGGGACTGCTCCCAGCGCTCGGAGTCGGCCGGCGGGGCCGTGTAGAGGCCGGACGAGTGCTTGTACTGGATGTTGCGCCCCGTGCTGTTGGCCGCGAGCGAGGCGATGACCGGGCCGTCGTGGTCCTCGATGAAGTTCCCTCGAGGGTCGAGACCCTTCGCGCCGAAGAACGGCACACCTGTCCGTTTGCTCAGCTCCCGTGCGAAGTGATTGTGGGCAATCCAGACGACGCCCTCTGTACGGCCTTTCAGCCAGTCCGCGCAGACGTTGAGGGCGGTCTGATCATGCCAGACGGGGACGGGGTTGGCCGTGAACGTGCCTTTGACCGCGCGCCACGCCGGGAGTAGGCCGTAGGGGTCCGGGAGCTTGCCGTCGGAGATGGCGTTGGTCACCTGGAGCTCACTGTCGATGCCCATCTGCGACGTCAGTCCGTCGGCGAGGAGGTCGCGCACGTGAGCCGCGTACTGCTTGCGTGCCTCGAGCCACCCCTCGGGGGCGCCCGGTTGCCACTCGTAGTGAAGGCCCAGGGCGATCATGCGGGCGACCGCCCATAGCTGGAAGGCTTCGGTCAGGGTCCAGCCGTCGGGGCGCTTCCACTCGCTTCGGAGGAGCTCGAAGTTCGCTTCGGTCGCGGCATTGGCGGGGTACTCGAGGGCATCGATCTCGAGGCTGCCCTGGTAGTCGTCCTTCGCGTCGGCGCTGATGATGCCTTGCGTGGCGTTGGCGCGGGCGAAGAAAAGACGGCGCGCGGTGCGGACCTCCTCGTCGTCCTGGACGAAGAACTCGACGCCCGTGCTCGGGACGACGACGGCCTTGTTCCGGTCCGTGATGACCTCGGGGACGCCGCGGGGGACTTCGGGCGCGTGGGGCATGAGGTCGAGGAGCACGCCGGGGGAGCGCCGCGAAAGGGGATTGACCTTTTCGTCGAGCGCCTCGGACCACTCGAGCAGGGTCTGGTTGTAGAGCGGGAGCGGGGAGGTGTCGCGATGGGACCACTCGAGGAGGTGCGCGAAGTCCTTGATCGACGACTTCATGATCGTGCCGGACATCGGGACGAAGATCGTCTTGGGGTTCTTCGCCATGTAGCGCGAGAAGCGGCGGGTGACGGCGGCGCGGAGGTTCTTGAGACGGTGGGCTTCGTCCGCGATGATCATGTCGGGGTTGATGCCGCCCTGCTGACCGTCGAGAGTGTCCGCCCCGGAGACGCGCCCGAGCTTTTCGTACGATAGGAACCTGAGCTGCTTCGAGACGCGCCAGTAACGCATATCGGTTGCCCACTCGCGCTCCGTCTTCTCGATCAGGCTCGCGGGCAGGACGAGGACGGGGCGGGCTGCTCCGACGACCCGCGCGGCGAGGAACGAGACGAGGGTGTTGTGCGTAACGGTGAAGTCCCCGAGCAGGAAAAGGCGGTCCGGCCCGGCCAGCTCGAAACCAAAGTAGTCCCCTTCGCCAAGCGACTCTGCGGACAGGCCCGTGACGAGCACGGACTTCTTCTGTTGACGCTTCGGGGCTTTCTTCCTGGAGATGCGGCAAGGGATCTCGGCGATGTCCCCAGAGATGCTGACGCGGTAGTACGTTCCTACAGCGCCCGTCTGACAGCTTTTCTGACACGGAGACTTGTACGCCGCGAAACCGAGGGACCGAGACAGGAAGCAAACATCGTCTGCGAGACGCTCGTTCTTGGCTATGAAGTCGAATCCGTGACCTAGGCTGCCGTCCGTGTCGAGAAGCCCCGCTAGCACCTCGAGCCGAACGTGCCGCGAGTTCGACTTGTACGCCTGAGGAACGTGCTTGTTTCCGATTACGCCGAGCGCCGCAAGCCAATTCGAGACCGGGTTGCGGCCGTGTCCGCCGGTGCGCCCCGTGTTGAAGTGATACGTCTTCGCGGCATTGCCCGGCAGGTCCTGGACGCGGACGCCGACCTCCCAGCGGCGCGCGAAAGCGTCAATCTCCTCGACGATCTCAATGTCCGCCGAGGTGATCGAGGGGGTCGCCGTGGTCCCGTCGCCGAGCCACACGCCGAGCATGTAGGGCTCGATCGCTCGCTGCGGCGCGAAGTCGACGCCGACGCGGTAACCCTTCCAGTTGTCACGGAACCACTCGCTCTCAGCGACGAACTCTCGAACCGTCAGGTTGCGCACACGCCCGCCGACTTGACACGGCAGGTCGCCGCCGCCCATCGGGGTCTGTTTCAGGCTCAGAATGTGGCTCGCGTTCACGACGTAGGGCTCGCCTTTGACCGGCGTGATCCGAAACATTTCCTCGCGCCCCGTACAGGTACTGACGACGGTTCGCGGACGACTGTCGGGCCCCATCAAGAGATCGCCGACCGCCACCTCTTCTGCGGGCTTGATCGTGCCGTCAAACATGAGAACGGGTGTGCCGCGGCCGAGACACTTGCCCCCGCCGACGCGGATCGGGAAGAAGCCCTTGTACGCTTCGCCGAGGTCGAAGAGCGCTCGGGCCTGTACCGGCCGGAGGCCGAACGGGATCGCCTTGGTCTTACCGTGCGGGACGTAGAGCTCCCCGTACGCCGGCGCCCCCTTCGTCTTGAGAAGGTCGGTCATGGTCTTCTCGAGGCCCGCCGGGTACGTCTCGTCGGTGCGGATCGGCAGATTTTTGATGCGCACGAAGTCGGCGGACTTGGCGACGGGGGGCTTGCTCCACATGATTATCTGCCTTCGATTCTGTCGAGGACGTCGGCCGCAATGAGTTCGGGCCGTGGCGGCGAAGCCTCGATCGCGATGAGCGCCTGGATGGCGAGGGCGAAGTGCTCGCGCTCCTTTTTGGTCATGTCGATGTCGTCGCGCAGGCCCGCGATCTCGACACGCAGTCCCCGAAGAAGTTGTTCGTTGGTCACGGCTTCCTCTCCTTGACGCCACAGATGTCGAAAGAGACGAATACGCCCTCTTCGTCTTGTAGTTCGTCGATCGCGAGACTTTCGACGAACTCCTGAGCGTGATCCTCATCGTCCGCCAGGACTTCGACCGTGCCGCTAAGCACGACGTTGACGTGAACGAGGTACGTCTTGGTTCCGGTCTTGTTGTGCATTTACTTCTTCGACTCCTTCAGTGCCACGAGGGCGGCAGCGATTTGCCCGAGCAGCTCGAGGACGGTGATGCGGAACGCCTCTTCGTGGCAGGCGCCGAGCTTGGTGCGGAGTTCGTAGGCGGCGAGGGGGGACTTCATCTTCGGCCCCGCGTCATGATGAAGTAGAAGATCAGGCAGGGGATCGTGAGGACGACCGTCCCGACCGCCGCGCCGAGAACAAACCACGCCACGACCCAAAGGACGGGGTTCATCGCACGGCCT
>CAZLRH010000026.1:0-45281 GCA_964562015.1 uncultured Opitutales bacterium
CCTGGCTCATCATGCGGGCCTGGAGGCCGACGGTGGCGTCGCCCATCTGGCCTTCCAGCTCGACCTTGGAAACGAGCGCGGCGACGGAGTCGAGCACCACGACGTCGATGGCATTGGAGCGGATCAGCGTTTCGACAATGTTCAGGGCGTCTTCGCCGGATTCCGGCTGGGAGACCATGAGGTTGCCGAGGTCCACGCCCACGGTCTTGGCGTACTTGGGGTCGAGGGCGTGCTCGACGTCGATGAACACCGCATTGCCGCCCTGGCGCTGGGCCTCGGCGATGACGCTCAAGCAGAGCGTGGTTTTGCCCGAGGACTCCGGGCCGAAAAGTTCGACGATGCGCCCGCGCGGCAGCCCGCCGCAACCGAGGGCGAGGTCAATGGCCACCGAGCCGGTCGAGATGGTCGACACCTTCATCTTCGTGGCGTCGCCCAGGCGCATAATGGTACCGTCGCCGAACTGTTTGTTGATGGCGGAGAGCGCGAGCTCAATGGGGCCGCGACTGGCGAGCGTGTGCTTGGCGGCGGATTCGGTGGCGGAGGATTTGGCGGCCATGGGAAGGGAGTGTTTTAGTGTTCGGGTACTTAGTGCTTAGTTGGACCTGATGAAAAGTTGGCGACAGCAACTTGCAAGCGGTAAACGCTGAAAGGATGTGCCCGCGGACGGTGCCAAGGTCAATCTTGCGAGCGTCTTCCGCGGCAACAAAGGCAGCTTGGGAAAGGCCCCGAGGCTTGGCAAGCCTATAATGCTAATTTGTTCACTACTTTGGTCAAGGGCCTTTTTTGGGGCCGCGATGGGGTCGATTATTCTATCGGACGTCGCGCTGGCGAGGTGGCCTGCTACGCCTTGCGCACACCGACAAACACGCCGCCCTTGGAGGTCGAGCCGGTGAAGCCCACGACCGTGCTGCCTTGCTTGAGGAATTTGACGGTCACGCTGACGCCCGGGACGGTGATGCTTACCCCGCCGGTGGAGGAAACGGTGCCGTGGATGACCTGCTGCTGGTTAAAGCCGCTGCCGACGTAGGTCTGCAACGTCATGGTCATCGCACCCGTGGAGGAAACCACCACGGTGCCGTACTGGGCCTTGCCGTCGGCCTGATGGTCCATGTAGGCCTCGGTGTACGTCCCGGCGAAAGGACTGGCCGCGTGCACGGCGGAAGTTCCGAGCGCGAGGCTCGCAACGATAATGAAGAACAGACGAAGCGGAGATGGCATAGTAATGGTCGAGTTAAAGTTAGCCGGCATAGACAAATCCGTGCTCACGGTTGGCGCAAGGCGACCACGATGCCGGCCGTGCCGTCGGACATGTTCGTAAAGGTGCCCTGGAAGCCGAGGACGGCTTGGCCGCTGCTGATGAATTTAAGGTTGAATTTTGCACTGCCGGTCGGCGTGAAGGTGATGACACCGGCAGTGGAGACAGTGCCGTGGTGCGTTTCGGTGCGTGGAACTTCTTTGCTCAACGAAGCCCCCGCGACATATTCCGTGATCTTGAGCGTGAGCGCGCCCGTGGCCGCCACCGTGAAAGTGCCATAGCTGGCGGTGCGCGTTTTGACGGGGCCGCTGGTGTGCATGGAGGCCCAGGAATAGGTCCCGGCGAAGGGATTGGTGGCCGCGTGCACGGCGGAAGTTCCAAGCAAAAAGCCCAGAACGAGGAAAACGCGAGAAAGGAATTTGCGCATGGTGAACGGAGAGTTGAGGCTTCTCCACTACCAAGCGCACCGCCGGGAGGCAAGGCGGTACCGTCACGCCCGCTTCAGCTTGGGGCTGCTCACGAAGGCTTGCGCACGCCGACCATCACGCCGCCCTTACCGGTTGAGCCGGTGAAGCCCAGCACGGTGCTGCCTTGCTTGAGGAATTTAATCGCCACCGAGTCCTGGGCGCCCGGAAACTTCACCGCTCCCGTAGAAGAAACAGTGCCGTGGAGCACCGATTGCTTGTTCAAGTCGTTACCGACGTACGTGACGAGCGTGATGGTCACCGACCCGGTGGTTGAAACGGCCATCGTGCCATACTGGCCCTGGCCCTGCTTGTCATGGTCCATGTAGGCCATGGTGTATGAGCCGACGAAAGGATTGGCGGCCGCGTGGGCGGCGGGAGCCCCGAGCCCGAAGCTCAAGGAGGCGATGATGAGTGAAGGAAGAATAGTGCGCATGGTGAAAGGAGGGGCCGAGGCGGCTATTATTGCAGGCCCAGGCCGCGAATTCAAGTTTTCGCTGCCCGCTTCCCTCGGGCGGCCCTCGCGGCTTCGGTCCTTTCCGCTTACGTCGGCTTGCGCACGCCGACAAACACGCCGCCGGGTGCGACCGTCCCCGTGAGACCCAGCACGATGCCGCTTTGCTGGAGAAAATTCACGGTGATCTTGTTTTTGAAGGGAATGGACACCGCTCCCGTCGGGGAAACGGTGCCGTGGAGCACGAGCTGCTGGCCGAAGCTGCCGCCGACGTAGATTTTGGTCGTGACCGTGATGGCCCCGGTGGACGAGACAGTGAACGTGCCGTACTCACCGTTGCCATTCGCTTTGTGATCCACGTACACGATGGTGTACGTGCCGGCGTAGGGATTCGTGGCGGCGTGGGCGGCGGAAGCTCCGAGCCCGAGGCTCAAGGCGAGAAAGCAGAGAAGACGAAGCGGAGAGCTCATATGGAGAGGAAAGGCTGGTGGTGGAAAGGAAGAGGGTCGGCCGGCGGCGGAAATTCCGGGTTAAGATTGTTTCAACCCCAGGACGAGGCCAGAGTCCGAATTACTGCTGCCCGGTTTCGGCGAAAACGTGCCCTGCAGGCCGGTGACGATGCTGCCGTTGGTGATAAATTTGACATTCAACACCGACTGCAGATCAGTGAGGGAAAGCTTGCCGTCGGCCGACACACTGCCGTGCAGCGTATGGGTTTTGCCGATGGGATCGATCTTGGTGTTGCCGGTGACCTGCCGCGTCACCGTGATGGAAACACTGCCGGTACTGCTGACTGTGCAAGTGCCCGAGGAGGCGTCACGGTTGTTGGCGGAACCGCCGGTGTTCATGACGACGAAGAAATACTTGCCGGCGTAAGGCGAGGTGGCGGCGCGGGCCGCAGAAGCCCCGAGCCCGAGGCTCAAGGCGATTAACAAGAAAGGCAGGAAACGGGTGCGCATGGGAAGGAATGGGTTGAGGGATGCAACCTATCAGACTCCGGCACCGGAGACAAGTTTCCCCGGGACACTTATCGGGCAATGGCACAGACGCGTTTACGGCTGCTTTAGGCCTATGAGGATGCCGCTGTCGTCAGAATTTATCGAGCCTTTGGGCTTAAAGGTGCCTTGTAGGCCGACTACAGCAGAACCGCTCTTTACGAAATGGACGCTGAAGATGTGAGAGGCGCTGCCCGTGAGAGTAGCCACTCCCGCCGCTGAAACTTTGGCCGTTCGGACCCCGATTTTGTCAATCTCCGTACCTCCTGAGTGGTCGCCGGAGACGGCCTCCTTGCCCCTCAGGGTGATGGTGCCGGTGGCCGACACTTTGACGGTTCCAAAAATGGCATCCCGGCTGCCGGTTGGTCCGGAGGTACTTAAAAAGAGGTAGGAATAATTGCCAGCGTAATCAGAAATATTGCCCGACTGCGGCGCGGAAAGGCTCTGCGCAAGGCCCATGAAGATGCCACTGATCGAATCATCCGAACCGGGGCCGGGCTTGAAGGTGCCCTGCAAGCCGATGACCGTCGAACCGCTCTTGACGAAATTGAGGTTGTCAATTTCTGACATTTTACTTAAAATCGTGACAACGCCCGATGACGAAACATGGCCCGACTGGACCATGGTTTTGCCCAAGCCGGGGTCCTTGGTGGCGCCGGAGATTACTTTTTTCATTGTCAGGGTCAGCGTGCCGCTGGTCTTCACGATGACCTTGCCATAAAAGGCGAAACGGTCGCTCACCTTGCCGGCCGTGCCCACCACGGCGCAAGAATAAGTGCCTGCATAGTCGGCAGTTGCGGCGTGAGCGGCGAAAGCGCCAAACTTCAGGCCGAGGACAAGCAAGAACGCAAAGACAAAACGATTACACATAGGAAAGTGTGGGTTGACTTGACCTTCACTAATTAAATCTCGCAACGACGACAAGTTTTTACGTCCAGCGCTCCCATTTTCATCGCCCGTTTATGGCTGTTTCAAGCCCAGCAAAATGCCGCTGTTGGAATTGTCGCCGCCGGGCTTGGGGGTGAAGGTACCCTGAAGGCCCGTCACGGTGGTGCCGCTCTTGGTGAATTTCACGTTGATGATGGAATCGGTGCCGGTGAGATTGAGCACGCCGGTAGTGGAAACACTGCCGTGGAGAACCTGGGTCTGGCCAATGCCAGTGGTGCTGCCGCGCACTTCCCTGGTGAGGTTGATCGTCACGCTGCCGGCACTGCTGACGGTGCAGGTGCCATAGAGCGCGTCGCGGCTCTGCGTTGGCCCGCTCGTGCCCATGACGACGAGCGCATACTTGCCAGCGTAGGCGGAAGTTGCGGCATGGGCCGCAGTGGCGCTGAGCCCGAGGGCCAGGAGAAGGAGGGATAAAAAGCGGAGTTTCATGGAGATCAGTGGTGGTGGAGCTTTAGGTAAATTCATCTAGGTTGACACGCATCGGAGCACAAGTGTTTCCCGAGGGTGACAGACTTGACCTCGCAGCGTCGTAAGACTACGGCAGGAGCCATGCCTTCGGTCACCGTCAAATTGCCCGCGACCATCAACCGGAAATTGCGCACGGCGGCCCGTCGCCGCGGAGTAAGCCTGTCCGCCGTTACCCGGCGCGCCTTGGAGCGGGAATTGACTGTGCCCGAGCCCGATTTTGCCACCTTGGCCAAACCCTATCTCGGTATGTTCCATGGGCCGCGCGACCTCAGCACCCGGGAGCGAAATTGGGACGAGGAAATCCGGGCGCGGGTCAAAGCCGTGGATGCGGGCCAGACGACTGGGATTCCCTGCGAAGTCGTCAAAAAAGAAATGGCGGCGAGGTTTGGCTGATGAAAATTCAGTTTTTACCTCCAGCCCGGGCGGAACTGGTTCAGGCCGCGGCGTTTTACGACGAGCAACAACGCGGCTTGGGCTGGCGCTTTTGGGAGGAAGTTGACGAGCACCTCCGCTGAATCACGCAGAATCCGGTAGTTCCACGGTTGCGTGCAGGCGGTTATCGCCGGGTGAATCGCCGTACGTTTCCGTATTATCTGGCTTATATTTCTCGCGGGGGATGCTCTATGGGTGCTGGCGTTGGCCGGTGGTCGGCGCGAGCCGGAATACTGGACGGAGCGAATAAAAGCTATGGATTGAAGGCCGGTCGCTCTCCTAGATGGGGCTTTCTTCCAAAAGCTCGAAATGTGCGCGATAAGTGTAAAATGAAATGCCGTGGCTAACCGACACCGCATGCGGGTTGAAGCGGGAAATTCACCTAGGCGTGCGAAGCACCTGGCAAGGTGCGGGTTATACCCCAATGACGACTTTGGAATTTTGGCTTACCTTACGCCACTGCAAATGAAGCGTTACCCGCTTTCTGCCGCCGCCCTTTCGCCGAACTCTCTAGACCCGCCAGCACCCTAAATAACAACCATGGAAAGCAATTTTATGAAACAAACGCACCTCTCTCTCCGCCTGCTTGGGCTGGCTGCCGCCCTGACGCTGGCGGCCGCCGTCGGCTGCCAGTCCTCGAACAATGATGCCTCGCTGAGCCACCCCGACACCACGGGGGCCAGTCTCGTGGGCATGAAGACCTTCAGCCTGGTCAGCCCGACCGGTGACAGCCCGAATCTGATGACCGGCAACCTTACCTACACCCAGGCCGCCTTGCATGCGATTCAAGGCGAGCTCGAAGCCAAGGGCTACATGTACCAATCGGCACCCTCGGCGGATTTCATGGTCGCGGTCACTTGGGAATATGGCATCGTCCAAGGAGCGCAGCCAGCGACTCCGACCACGGGTTCCGACGGCAAAGCAGTGGTGGCGGAGAATATTTCCATTTCCGTGGCGGCGCAGAAGTCCAACACGCATAACCTCCTCTGGCGGAGCCCGCCGGTGGCCTCACAACCCCGCAGCAGTTTGACAGAGCGCACGGCCGCGGATTTTGCGCGGACCGCCGTGCAAACCTTCCCGCCCTACGCGCCGAACAAGGCACAGTAGCGCAAAAAGGTCGGGGTGGAAAAACGGCGGGGTGGGGTCTTGAACAAGATGAGGGGTGCAAGCCTCCCTGAGCCGGTGCAGCGGCCTTGGTCCCGTGTGGCTGGGATGCTCGAACTGGGCCTGAAGGGGAAACCAGCTACGCTATTGCCCAACGCAGCAGTACCCGCTACGGTGGGGCTGATTGGCCCGGTCGCTTCCTCCCGCAGCGCAAATAAATGCCTTGGTGGAAACGGTGATTTTATGACCAGAAAAAACTTATCGCCCCTGTTCCTTGGGCTGGTGCTCCCCTGGGTGCTGGCGCTCGCCGGTTGCGGTGCCTCCCTCAATGACCCATCGACGGATCACCCCGACACCACGGGGGCCCGGCTCGGCGGCATGAAGACCTTCAGCCTCGCCACGCCGATGGGCGACAGCCCGAATTTAATGACCGGCAACCTCACCTACACGCAGGCTGCCCTGCATGGGATACAGAGCGAGTTGGAAGCCAAGGGCTACATGTACCAATCGGCGGCCTCGGCGGATTTCATGATCTCGGTGACTTGGGAATACGGCCTCGGCCAGGGGGCGCCGCCGGTGCCCGCCACGACCGCGGCCGGCGGCAACAATGCGTCCCCGGAATACATTACCATTTCCGTCGCGGCCCGCAACGGCACCACCCACACCCTCCTTTGGCTCAGTCCGCCGGTGGCCACGATGCCAAGAAATAGCCTAACCGAGGCCACAGCGGCGGATATCGCCCGGCGGGCGGTAAAGACCTTTCCGCATTATTAAAATTTATTTTGTACCTGAAGTTGGGTCGAGACCAATCGAGACCAGGCGGGACGCTACCTTCGCTGATGCTCGCTCATCCCAGGTGCTTCAACAGGTCTTCACCAAGCATGCCCAAATCGTTGGCGGGTAATGTCTTAATTTGAAACGGCGCGCTGAGGGCAGCGCGCCCTACCTAAAGTATCTTCTTGGGGTAGGGGCGGGCTGCCCTCAGCCCGCCGTCTTGTTTTTGGTGAAATTAAGACACCACCCGTTGGCGCGGGGGACGGGAGGGAAGCTCGTCAGCAGGGATTCGTCGCTTTTTGAAATCCTTCAACAACCACGGATATCACGGATGACACGGATAAAAATGGCGAAACCAGCAACCTTCTATGGCAGGAAATCCGTGCTATCTGTGTTATCCGTGGTTTGGTTTTTGAACAACGAGCGAAGATAGGCGGAAATTAGCGGTCCTTTGCGTCGGTGCATTTAGATCTCGGATCCTCCCCTGTCCGCATGAGTCTTGGGCAATCGAAACTTGCCTTGCGGGTTTTCTTGGATGTTTTTGAGGGTCGAAATACGCACCGCATGAAACCGATCCCCGAAAACTACCAGCACGTCATGCCCTACCTGGTGGTCGCGGGCGCGGCGGATTTTATCGAGTTCGCGAAAAAGGTTTTCGACGCGCGGGAAACCTACCGCGTCATGCGCGACCCGACAACGATCCAGCACGCCGAAGTGATGATTGCCCAAAGCACGGTGATGGTCGCCGACCGCACGCCGCAGTTCGCGGAGCAACCGGCGGGCCTCTTTGTTTATGTGGACGACGCGGACAAACGCTATGCGATGGCCCTGGCCGCTGGCGCGAAATCCCTCATGCCGCCCGCCGACCAAACCTACGGCCGCAGTTGCGGGGTGAAGGATGCCTGGGGCAACACCTGGTGGATTACGACGCCGAAGGACTGAGCGTGGGAGGAAGTGCGCAACCGCAGATGACGCAGAGGTGCGCAGATGTTTAGGACAAAATCCCGGTTTCACTAAAATCTGCGCGCGCGGTTACACGTCCTCACATCACCGACACTTCCACGGAAAACACCTCGCTGGTGCCAGGTTGGACGAAGTGCAGGCCGTTTTTGTGCTCGGGGGCATTGGGCGGGCCCATCCAGGGTTCCACGCAGTAAAACGGGCTCTTGTCGTCCTCGGTCCAGGTGACCACCGCCGCCCACGGCTGGGGCACCGGCTCGCGGCCATGGCGGATGGTCAGGTTTTCCTCCCCGTTTTTCGGGCCGAAGGTGATGACGTTGCTCTTCAGCCGGCAGCGGATGAGGTCCACAATCGACGGGTCGGCAAACGACGCTTCCTCGGTGAAGTTCTTTTCGGGCTCGAGGTGCCCGTCTGCCGCGTGCCGAAAGGCCTTTTTGGCAGGAATCCGCACGGTGTAGTCGCCGCGGGTCAGGCCATTATGCCAGGGCAGCCGGAAGTAGAAGTGGTGGCCGGCGCACCAGGGCAACGGTTCGGTGCCGTGGTTGGCCAGTTGGAGGTGCACCCAGAATGACAACTCCGAGAAGGCGTAAGTGACGCTGAATTCGTAATTGTACGGGAAGGCCTCGCGGGCGGCGGCGGAGGGTTCCAGAACCGCGGTAAAGCCCGAGTCATCGGCGCGGCGCAGGGCAAACTTGCCGTCGCGGGCGAAGCCATGCATGGGCATGGGCCGGCGCAGGCCATCCGCGGCCCTCCAGAAGCCCAAGGTGCCTTTATCGAAGGTGCGGGCGGCAAAAGGGAAGAGGATGGGGTTGCCGCCCCGGATTTTGGCCGGTTTTGACACATCGGCGGCCTCCGGCCAGTGAACCACCGTGCGGGGGCGCTGCCCGGCCAGGGCGATTTGCCAATCCATCAGCCGGGCGCCCACTTCTGGCCAGGCCCGGAAAGTCGAGGCGCCGAGCCGCCATTGGAGGATGCGCTGGCCTTGGTAGTCGAGGGTGTCCATGGGAAAGGCAGAAGGTAGAAGCTGGAAGGCCGAAGGGAAGAGAAAAACAGGGCGATGGACTTGAAGTTCACGATTCTGGGTCCTAAGCCGAATGCAACCCAGACAGAATGCAAGAACTTGGAAAAAGATGACTTAATAAGTCCCGAGATCGACGATGCGCACCTCACTCACGGCGTGGTCAACCCAATAGCGAACCCGTAGGCCATGGAGTTTGCGCTCGATGATGGTCCGACTCTTGGGGGTGATAATGGTCCGATCGCCAGGATGATGCGGGGAGGCGGCAATTTCCGCAAAAACCGCGAGCGCCTTGCGCCGCCCACCACGACCGGATTGCAGGCGTGCGAAAACTGCGCTGGTGACGATGTACTCGTAATCCGAATTCACCGACCTTTCGCCTCCCACTCCTCCACTGCTTTAAGCAATCGGGTTCTGTCCACGCCTTGCCCTGCCTGAATTTCGTCAAAAGCCGCATCCAAGCGGTCTCCCAGCCCCGGTTCATCCGCCTGGCTGAGGTCTGAAAGAAACGAAGCCAAGCGCGCCCGTTCGTCCGGCGAGAGTCGGACAATCTCTTGCTGAATTTCAGCCAGCGACATGAAAAATAACATGAACCGGGCGGCTCCAGGTGTCAAACCCGCTTTCGGTCGCCAAAGTTGACGCAAAGGGTCATTTTTTTGCCGATTTTCACCACTTTTTTGTGGCGTTCCACCACCCCGTTTATTACCTTGGTTGTTTACCCACATGGCCGACCCGAAATCCGATCAAAATCCACCTGAATCCGAGCGTTACGACTCCTCTAAAATCGAGAAGCTCGAGGGCCTGGAAGGGGTGCGCAAGCGCCCCGATATGTACATCGGCGACACCGGCGAGCGCGGCTTGCACCACTGCGTCTTCGAGATCGTGGACAACGCCATCGACGAGCACATGGCAGTGGATAAAAACGGCAAACCGTTCTGCAGTTTCGTCAAAGTCACCATCCATCTCGACGGCTCCTGCTCCATCGAGGACGACGGCCGCGGCATCCCGGTGGACATGCACCCGAAGTACAAGATGCCCTCCATCGAGTTGGTGCTGACGAATTTGCACGCGGGCGGGAAATTTGGCAAGGGCGCCTATGCCGTTTCCGGCGGCTTGCACGGCGTGGGCGCGAAGTGCGTCAATGCAGTATCGGAATGGTTTGAGGCCGAGGTTTCGCGCGAGGGCTCGGTGTACCACATCGCGTTTGCGCAGGGGAAAAAGACCGAGGACTTGAAGGTCATCGGCAAGAACCGCAAAACGGGCACCAAAATCACCTTCATGCCGGACCCGGAAATCTTTCTGATGGGCCGGGAGTTCAAGTGGGAAGTGCTGGCCAAGCGCCTGCGCGAACTGGCGTTCCTCAATCCCGGCATTCGGGTCGAATTGGCCGACGAGCGCATCACCAAATCCGAGGTCTTCCAGTTCAAGGACGGCATCGAGGAGTACGTCTCCTTCCTGAATCGCAACAAGGCGGCCGTGCATGCGAAGGTGGTCGTCATTCACGATGAGGCCGTGGCGGATGAAACCAAGCCCGACCGGAAAATCATCGTGGACGTGGCCATTCAGTACAACGACGGCTACAACGAGCAGATTTACGCCTACGCCAATTCGATTTTCAACATCGAGGGCGGCACGCACCTCTCTGGCTTTCGCACCGCGCTTACCCGCGTGATCAATAATTACGCCAAGGCCAACGACCTCGTCAAAGAAAAGGACCCCCAGATCCAGGGCGAGGACACGCGCGAGGGCCTCACCGCCGTCATCGCGGTCAAGGTGCCGGAGCCCCGCTTCGAGGGCCAGACGAAGACGAAGCTCTCCAATGGCGAAGTGGACGGCGTTGTGCAGAAAATCGTCGGCGAAAAGCTGAAGTTCTTTTTCGAGACGAATCCGCCCATCGCCCGCAAAATTTTGGACAAGGTGCTCAACGCCGCCCGCGCCCGCGAGGCCGCCCGCAAGGCCCGCGACACCATGCGCAAGGGCGCCCTCATGGGTGGCGGCCTGCCCGGCAAACTGGCCGACTGCTCCGAGCGCGATCCGGCGATTTGTGAACTCTTCATCGTCGAGGGCGACTCCGCCGGCGGTTCGGCCAAGCAGGGGCGCGACCGGCGCTTTCAGGCCATCCTGCCCATTCGCGGCAAATTGCTCAACGTCGAGAAGGCCCGGCCCGACAAAATTCTCAACAACCAGGAAATTTGCACCCTCATCACCGCGCTGGGCACGGGCATCGGCACGCAGGAGGGCGAAGGCAGCTTCAACCTCGGCAAGACCCGCTACCACAAAATCGTCCTCATGACGGACGCCGACGTGGACGGCTCGCACATCCGCACGTTGTTGCTCACGTTCTTCTTCCGGCAGATGCGCCCGCTCGTCGAGAGCGGCTACATTTACATCGCGCAACCGCCGTTGTATAAAATCAAGCGCAAGAAGCGCGAACAGTACGTGGACAACGATCCGGAGTTGAACCGCATCCTCCTCGAGCTTGGCTGCGAGGAAGTCACATTGCGGCGTTTGCGCGACCAGCATGAATTTCCGCCACAGAAGGTGGACAAAATTGTCGAAGCCCTGGCACGCCTCGAAGCCCTCGGGGCCGGCGTCACCCGTTACGGCTGCCCGCTGCACACCTATTTGGATCAACAGCAGCCCGAAACGTACGCTCTGCCCAAATACGTCGCGCGCATCCGCACCGGCAACCAGGAGGAATTTCGCTTCCTCAGAGACGACGACGCCCGCGTGCGTTTCTATAACGAGTTCCAGGTGGCCGAGGATATTTTCACCGCCAACGGCATGGTGCGCGAAGTGGAAGTCGCCGGCACGACGGTGCAGCAGCGCGTCAATGTCCACGAAATCTACGAAGGCCTGGAAATGGCCAAGAGCCTGAAAGACATTCAGAAAATCGGCCTCGAAGTGAAGCAATGGGGCCCGTCGCCCGAAGCGCGTTATCACCTGGTGGAAACGTCCAACCCGAAGACAGACGCGCCGGTCGGCCTGCGCAGCATCCTCGAACTCGTGCCGAAAATCCGCGAGCTCGGCCGCCGCGGCCTCACCATCCAGCGCTACAAAGGCTTGGGCGAGATGAACCCGAAGCAGTTGTTTGAAACCACGATGGACCCCGACAAGCGCTGCCTGCTCAAGGTGGACATCAAGGACGCCGCCGAGGCCGACAACATCTTCACCATGCTCATGGGCGAGGACGTGCCCAACCGCCGCGCCTTCATCGAGGACAATGCCCTGAACACGTCCTTCTTGGATGTGTGAAAAAGTGTTCTAGTGCTCCGGTGCTTGGTGCTTTAGTTCAAGCGACCAAGAACACGGCGACTAGGACGACCCATCACCCGTTCGAAACTGCCCACCACGCACTCGATCACTAAGCCCTAAAACACTTTTACCTCCTTTCATGTATAGCGAAAAAGAGCGCCTGACGCCCTCCAGCATCACCGACATCATGCAGACGGCGTACATCGATTATTCGATGTCCGTCATCATTTCGCGCGCCCTGCCCGACGCCCGCGACGGCCTCAAGCCCGTCCAGCGCCGCGTCCTCTATGCGATGTTTCGCGAGGGCCTCCTGCACAACCGCGCCACCACGAAGTGCGCGGGCGTCGTCGGCGAGGTGCTGAAGACTTACCACCCGCACGGTGACAGTTCCGTGTACGACACGCTCGTGCGCATGGCGCAGAACTGGGTCATGGCCTACCCGCTGGTGGACCCGCAGGGCAACTTCGGTTCGGTGGACGGCGACCCGCCGGCCGCCTATCGTTACACCGAGTGCCGCCTCACCGAAATCGCCGAAGAACTTTTGCGCGACATCGACGAGGACACCGTGGATTTCGGTCCCAACTACGACGAAAAATCCACCGAGCCCCTCGTGCTGCCCAGCGCGCTGCCGTGTTTGTTGATGAACGGTTCGACGGGCATCGCGGTCGGCATGACCACGAACATCCCGCCGCACAATTTGGGCGAACTCATCGAGGCCATCTGCGCCATCATTGACAATCCGCGGCTCACGATGGACGAGTTGGTGAAAATCGTCCCGGGCCCGGACTTTCCCACCGGCGGCGTCATTTCCGGCCGCGAAGGAATTGAGAGCTATTTGCGCACGGGGCGCGGCATCGTCCGCATCCGCGGCAAGTGCCACACCGAGGAATTGAAGGGCGGCAAGGAGCAGATCGTCATCACGGAAATCCCGTACAACGTCAACCGCGCCACCCTCACGCAAAACATCGCGGCGCTCGTGCACGACAAGACCCTCGACGAGGTGTCCGACCTGCGCGATGAGTCCGACGAGGGCACCCGCATCGTGCTCGAGCTCAAGCGCGGCGAGGCGGCGCGCGTCGTCGTCAACAAACTTTACCAGCACACGCAATTCGAGGGCTCGTTCGGCGTCATCCTGCTCGCGCTGGACAAGCGCCGGCCCAAGCAGATGAACATGCGCGAGCTGATGGACTGCTACGTCGAGCACCGCCGCGATGTCGTCACCCGCCGCACGAAATACCTCCTGCGCAAAGTCCAGGAACGCGCCCACATTCTCGAGGGTTATCAAATCGCCCTCAATAACCTCGACGACTTCGTCAAAATCATCCGCGCCTCCGTCAATCGCGACGAGGCCAAGGAGAAGTTGATGAAGAAGTATCCGCTCTCCGAGCGGCAGACGAACGCCATTCTCGATCTGCGTTTGTACCAGCTCACCGGCCTCGAGCGCGACAAAATCAAGGAAGAGTACCTCCAATTGATGGCGCTGGCCGAGGAGTACGAGGCCATCCTGAAGAGCGAAAAGAAACTGCTCGGCCTCATCAAAAAGGAATTGCGCGACTTGCAGCAAAAATTCCCCACGCCGCGCCGCACGCTGTTGACCGCCGCCGAGGGCGAGTTGCGCATGGAAGACGTGATTGCCAACGAGGGCTGCATCGTCACCGTCTCGCACCTGGGCTTTATCAAGCGCACCGCCGTGAGCGCGTACCGCTCGCAGAAGCGCGGCGGCAAGGGCGTCATCGGCACCGGCCAGCACGAGGAGGATTTCGTCGAGCATCTCTTCACGGCCAGCACGCACGACTACATGATGTTCTTCACGACGCAAGGGCGCGTGTACGTCGAAAAAGTTTACGAAATTCCCGAGGGCACGCGCACCTCCAAGGGCCGCGCCATCGCCAACGTCCTCGACATGCAGAAAGAGGAAAAGCTGGCTGCGATGGTTTGCATCAAGGAATTCGCCGCGGACAAATTCCTCATGTTCTGCACGCGCCAGGGCACGGTGAAGCGCACTTCTCTCGATGATTTCCAAAATGTCCGCAAGGGCGGCATCATCGCCATCGGCATCGACGCCGGCGACGCGTTGATCGCCGTCGTGCAGACCAAGGGCAACAACGAGGTCGTGCTCATTTCCGCGCAGGGCATGTCCATCCGCTTCGCCGAGGAGCAGGCCCGCGCCATGGGCCGCGCCGCCGGCGGCGTCATCGGCATGCGCCTCGACAAGGGAGATTCCGTCAAGGCGATGGAGGTCGTGGATCCGGCCTGCACGCTGCTGGTCGCGGGCGTCAACGGCATTGGCAAACGCACGCCCTTCGATGATGAGGACGGCCCAGTTTACCGCGTGCAATCGCGCGGGGGCAGCGGCGTCATCGCCATCAAGACCGAGAGCGGTGTTGCGGGCGCGTTGAGCGTGCGCGAGGACGACGAGGTCATGCTGCTCACGCAAAGCGGCCAAGCCGTCCGTTCGCCGGTCAAAGAAATTCGGCTGACCGGCCGCGTCGCCCAGGGCGTGCGCCTGATCCGCCTCGAAACCGGCGACAAGCTGATCGGCCTGTGCAAAGTCATCGAAGTCGAAGACGGCACTGCGGCGGAGGCGTAGAAGAATTATTCACCGCTAAGACGCCAAGGACGCGAAGAAAAAACCGAGAAGTGAAACCGCAGATGGCGCTGATTTTCGCAGATGGCTTCAGAGGCCCATTTTTAATCTGCGCTCATCTGCGTAATCTGCGGTAAACTTCTTATTCTGAATCTTTGCGTTCTCGGCGGCTTTGCGGTTACAAAATCTCTTTCAGTTTCGCGGTTAATCTCGCCCCAGTCGCGGCTTGGGCGATTTCTCTGGGCTCGTCGGCGCTTGAAAGCGCAAACACCTGCACGCGGCCGGGGGCGGCTTGGGCGCACAGCGCCGCCGCGGCGGATTCATCCACGGTACCTGCGAGCACGATAAGTTTTTTGCCTTCGCGTATCGCCAGCTCCGCGACCGCGCCGGGGCCTTTGCCCGAGAGCGAGCTTTGATCGAAACGGCCCTCGCCCGTGATGACGAGGTTCGCCGCCTGTATGCGCTCTTCGAGGCGCAACCAGTCGCTGACCAACGCAAACCCCGGCACCAACCGCGCCGCGCAGGCGACGCGCAGGCCAAACGACATGCCGCCCGCCGCGCCCGCACCCTGTTCCATCATGCGGGTGCGTGGCTGGTCGAAGTGCGCGCACATCCGTTTCGCCATCGCGCCGACCGCGCGCTCCAATTTGGGAAATTCTCCCGGCGGCAAACCCTTTTGCGGTCCGTAAATCGCCGTCGCGCCCGACGGTCCGAGCAGCGGGTTGATGACATCGCACGCCACGCGCAAATCCGGCAGATGCGGCCACGGTTCGCCCGCCAGGCGGACGACTTCGCCAAACCGCGCGGGCGTCAGCCGCGACAGCGGGCGGCCCGAGGCATCACGAAATTCGAGACCCACGGCTTCGAGCGCGCCCAGGCCAAGGTCATTGGTCGCGCTGCCGCCGATACCGAGGAGCACGGCGCGGGCTCCGGAATCGGCCGCGCGGCCCAGCAATTCTCCCGTGCCGAACGACGACGTGTGCCATGGATCGCGTTCGCCGGACGCGAGTTTGTCGAGCCCGCTGGCCTGGGCCATTTCGAGAATCGCGAGCCGTCCGTGCCCGGAGATTTCGAGGCGCGCCAACGCGGGAGCGGGGATTTTCTCGATGTCCACCTCGCCCCATTGCGCCTCGAGCGCGCCGAAGCGTGGCCCGAGCACGCGGTGAAAATGCAGTTTGCCGCCGAGGGCATTCGTCAGGATTTCCGCAAAGCCCTCGCCGCCGTCGGCCAGGGGTGCCTCGTCTATTTGCGCCGACGCCTCGAGCGCGCGCACGGCGGCGGCGGCGGTCGCGCACGCGGCGGTCGCGCCGAGGGCGTGCTTGAATTTGTCAAAGGCGAGCAGGACGCGCACACAACCATGCTAAACGATAAAATCTAAATGCTAAATGCAGAAATCCACGTCGTTTTCGCCTCACTCCGCGCCCAGGTCCCGCAGTTTTTTGCCGGCGTAGAGGTTGGATTCGAGGTGTTCGAGCCGGCGGTTCTTGGTTTCGGGCACGAAGGAGTTGATGAAGAAAATTCCGAGCACCGAGGCCGCGGCGTACAACCCGAACGTCGCACCCATGCCGAAGGAGACTTTCAGCATCGGAAAAGTTTGCGACACCACGGCGTCGATGGACCAGTTGCCCACGACCGCGATGGCCATGCCGGGCGCGCGCACGCGGTTGGGAAAAAGTTCGGCCAGCATCACCCACGGCACGCCGCCCGCCCCGACCGCGAAAAACGCGATGAACAGCAGCACCGCGCCAAAAATCGTGTACGTCATCAGCGGCGACGGCGTCTTGCCCGCGGTTTGCAGGCACACGGCTTCAATCCCGAGGCAAACGATCATGCCCGCGAAGCTGATGAACAGCAATGGCCGCCGGCCCAGCCGGTCAATCAACCGCACGCCCAGCACCGTCACGCCGACATTGACGGCGCCCATGATGGCCTGGGCCGCATACTTCGCGGTGTCGCTAAAGCCGGCGTCCGAGAAAACCTGCGGGCCGTAGTACATGATGGCGTTGATGCCGGTGAGTTGCTGAAACACCATCAGGAAAAACGCCACGCCGAGCAGGCCGAGAATGGGCCGGCGGAAAACGTCGCCCAGGCCGCCGCTCTCGCGTTCGACACTCGCGCGGATTTCGTTCATCTCGTCGCCCACGTCGTATTTGCCATGCAGGCGGCGCAGGACGTTTTTCGCCTCGTCGGTCAGGCCTTTCATCAGCATCCAGCGCGGGCTGTCCGGCAGGCGCAGCATGCCCAGCGCGAGGATGAGCGAGGGCACGAGGCCGAGCAAAAACATCGTGCGCCAGGCGACGGTTGGCTTCATCCATTGGTCCAGCCCCAGCCCGGCGAGAAAGGCCAGCAACAAGCCAATCGTGATGGCCAATTGAAACATGAAAATCAGCGTGCCGCGCACTTTCGGCGGGGCGACTTCACCCAAATACATCGGCGCCACCATGGCGGACAGCCCCACGGCCACGCCCATGATCAACCGGCCGCCCACGAGCACGTCCACGTTTTGGGCCAGTGCGGCGATCAAGGTGCCGGCAAAAAAAAGCGCCGCGGCGGCGAGCAGGCTTTTCTGCCGACCCAGTTTGGCCGCGCTCCAGCCGCTCAGCAACGAGCCAAAAAACGCCCCCAGCGGCACCGCCTGCACAATAAAGCCCTCGATGCGCGCGACTTCAGCAGCTGACAGCGGATAGGCGATGCGGTGCGCTTGCGCGTCCAGGGCGCTTTGCGCGAGGCCGAACGTTTTCGCGATGCTGTCCTGCGCGCCGGCGATGATGCCGGTGTCGAAACCGAACAGCAGGCCCGACATCGCCGCCACCGTGCCGATGACGAAAATATTAAACGGTTTTATTTGTGCGTCGCGGGGATCGGGAGAAGACATGGGAGCGGGGTAGTGGGGTGGCATTTCTTTAGTCCTTGCGGCGTTTCGCGGCAATTCCAAATGAAGGCGCCTCCGTTCTCGCCGCTTCCGTGGAGTGAAACCCGACCGCAGCGCACCCCGGCTTGCCAAGTAGAAAAGCGGCCGCCAAGCTGGCTCGCGCGCGGCATGTTTTCGCGTTCGCTGCCCATCATGTCCGAGAGTGATCAACCCACCGTCGCCGCCCTGGTCTCATCGGCGCCGGTCCCCGCCCTGCGGGCGCTGCCCGTCAATGCGCTGGCGTTGGCCGCGCTCGGGGTGGTGTTTGGCGACATCGGCACCAGCCCGCTCTACACTTATCAGACGGCCCTGGCCGTCGTGGGCCACGAGGACCTCGAGCTCGTCACGCTGGGCGTGCTCTCGCTCATTTTTTGGGCGCTAACGCTCGTGGTGACGGTAAAATATCTGTGGTTTGTCACTCGCGCCGATAACCGTGGCGAAGGCGGCGTCTTCGCGTTGCTCGCCCTTGTGCGCAAACATCTTCCGGCCAACCGCAATCTCTCGCTCACCATTTTACTTTTGCTGTTTGGGACGGGGCTGGTGATGGGCGATGGCGTCATCACGCCGGCGATTTCCGTGTTGAGCGCCATTCAGGGCCTGACTGTCGTGACGCCGACTTTCACGCCCTGGGTGGTGCCCGTGACCTGCGTGATTTTGGTGCTTTTATTCAGTGTGCAAAAATTCGGCACGGGCGCGCTCAGCGCTGTGTTTGCGCCCGTGATGTTGCTGTGGTTTGCCACCTTGGGCGCGACGGGGGCCTGGCAAATTTTCCACGCGGGCGGGCATGTGCTGTGGGCGCTGAACCCGTGGTATGCCGTGAATTTTCTGCGCCTGCAACACGCTCATGCCGGGGCGATTCTCGGGGCGGTGGTTTTGTGTGTGACCGGCGCGGAGGCGCTGTATGCGGACCTCGGGCATTTCGGCCGGCCGGCCATCGCGCGGGCGTGGTACTGGGTGGCGTGGCCCGCGCTGGTGGTGAATTATTTCGGCCAGGGCGCCCTCGTGCTCGCCGCGAAAGGAACGCCGGACGAAAAAATGGTGCGCGATAATCCCTTCTTCAACCTCGTCCATCCCGGTTGGGCGACTTACCTGCTCGTTGGACTTTCGACCGTGGCGACCATCATTGCCTCACAAGCCCTTATTTCCGGCGTCTTTTCCCTCGCGCGCCAGGCGATGCAGCTCGATTACGCCCCCGCGTTGAAAGTCACCCACACCTCCGATCGCATGGAGGGCCACATCTACCTGCCGTTCGTCAATTACACGCTCGGAATTTTGTGCGTGGCGACTGTCCTGCTCTTCAAAACGTCCAATGAGTTGGCCAATGCCTACGGGTTGGCGGTGACCGGCACGATGTTGGTGACGACCCTTGCCTATGGCCGCGTGCGCCACCAGCACTTGGGCCGCCCGTGGTGGGACGTGGCCGCCCTCATGACGCTTTTCCTGCTGGTGGACGGCCCTTTCTTTTGGGCCAACCTCAGCAAATTCACTCACGGTGGCTGGTACCCCATGGTGCTTGGCTTGGTGGTGTTTGGGTTCATGTTCACTTGGCGGTCAGGCCGCAACGCCCTGCATCGCAATCTGGATGCCGACAACGAATCCCTCGCCGTTTTTCTCCAGGAAATGGACGACCTGCCGCTGATACGCCATCCCGGCACGGCGGTGTATATGACGGCGTTTTCGAACCACGCGCCGGGCCTGATTGTGGATTTCATGCGCATCAACCGCTGCCTGCCCGAACGCGTGATTTTGCTTATCCCCCAGCCGGAACCCGTGGCGCATGCGGATGCCACGCTCGAACCCGCCCGGCTGGAGCAACTCGCGCACGGATTCTTCCGCCTGTATGTGCCCTTTGGTTATCGCGAGCAGCCGGACTTGCTCGCCTGGGTGGATCATTTTCGGGCTGACTTGGGACCCGGCTACATCAGCAATGCCGTGCTCTTCTACTCGTCGTTGCCGCGGCTCATTCTCGATGAAATTCCCCTCGACGATGGTCACGGGCGCCACGTCGGCCATTACCTGTGGCGCAAAACCAAGCGGCCCTTCGAGCGCCTGTTTCAGTTCATGATGCGCAACGCCCGCCCGGCGTTTGACACCTGCCGCCTGCCCGAGGGCCGGGGCATCGAGGTGGTCCGCCGGTTTCGGATTTGACCGGTGATTGGGGATTGAGAAACCCGCGCCAGCGCTTAAGGTCATAGATTGGGAAAGCTTTTCCGCGCCATGAAGATTTTTGAACTATTGACGCACGGCGGGCCGCTAATTTGGCCCTTGCTGGGGCTGAGCGTGCTCGGGCTGGTGTTTTTTCTCGAGCGGGCGTTTTACCTGCACAAGGGGCAGATTCGCACGGCGGATTTCGTCGAAGGCATCAAAAACCTCGTGCGCAAGCGCCGCGTGCTCGAGGCCCTTACGGTTTGCGAGGAAACACCCGGCCCGGTGGCCGCGGTGGTCAAAGCAGCGCTCCTGCACCATCAGGAAGACGAGGGCCGCTTGCGCGGCGCCATCCAGGCCATGGCCCTGGTGGAAATTCCCTCCCTCGAGCGCCGGCTGGGCACCATTGCCGCCATCGCCAAGGTCGCGCCGATTTTGGGCCTGCTTGGCACCACCGTGGCCTTGCGCCAGGCGTTTGTGGTGATGAGCGGGGAGGGCGCCTACGCCAATGCCTCGAGTTTTTCCGGTGAAATGGCCGCCGCCCTCATCACCACCGTGGCCGGGCTGACCATCGCGGTCGTCGCCTACCTGGGCTATCATTTTCTCTATGGGCGCGTGCGCGCCCTCGTGCACGACATGGAATGGGTTGGCAATGACATGTTATTATTTTTACTCACAGACTTGCCCGGCACCCCGCCGCCGGCCGACAAGGACAATGGCGCTTCCACCCCCTGAATCATGCCGCTGACCAGCCCCTTGGGTTTGATCCGCCACGTGCGCCAGCCGGACTTGCGGCTGGAGGTGGTGCCATGGCTCAACGTGCTGCTGGTGGGCTGGATGTTCACGCTGTTCGGGCCGCCATTCCTGTACACGCCCGGGCTGGCGGTGGCGGTAGGCCTGGCCCCGGGCACCTTGCCCGCCACCCTGGATTTGCCCACGGCCGGCGAGCTCCCCGGCAGCCTGACCGACGACACGATCGTGCTCACCGCCAAACAAAATCAATTTGTATTCAAGGATGGCATTTATGATCTGGCCGGATTGCAGCGCCGCTTTGAAGACCTCCGGGTGCACCCCCTGCCGCCCGCCGGCAAGGCCCGCATCCTTTTGATCAAGGCCGAGCGCGAGGTCACCCTGGATCCCCTGTTAAAGGTTTTGGAGCTGGCGCCCGCGGCGGGCTTTCCGACGGTGGTAATTTCCGTCAAGGCCCAGCCGGCCACCACGCCGCCCGCCGCCCAGTAAGAATTTCGTTTTTCGCATGACTGGCGACCCCGCGATTTCGACGCCCACCGTCCCGCTGCCATCCGGCGGCCGGGCCGGCAACGGCGCATCCGGCTCGCGGCCCATTTTTTTGATGGCCGTGGTGATCGCGGTCGCCGTGCATGCGGGGGCGCTGTTTATATTTCGCGTCGGACCCGCCACCACGCCGGCCCAAGCCGCCCCGCGCCCGCACATATTTTATGCGCTGGAAGACAAGTCCGGCGTCCCTTCGTTGGTCGAGCAACAGGCCAAGCTGAATGACCTCGAGCCGATTTTCCTGCCCACGAGCCGCAACTATGCCACCGGCGCCAACGCGCTGCCCCGCCCGCCCGGTCCCCTTTTATTCCAGCCTTACACTTCCAATGTCACCCCGGCGGAGGCGGATTTCCGCCCGCCCAACGAGGCGCTGGCCGCGGCGGGCGGCCCGGCGCAGATTCTCCAAATCGGCCATTGGGATTTTCTCGGAACTTTTGGGACAGACGCCGCCCCGGCCAAAAAGCTGGCGCCGCGCGGGGCGCACCTGACGGTGACACGCCTCGGACCCGGCCTGACCAGTGCGACGGCCGGCCCCGCGGGGGTGAAGGTGATCGATGAAGATTGGCCGGTGGACCTCCGCCCGCCGGCGGGAGAAGCCCGCTGGGCGCCCGCGCATTTTCTCTTGTTGTTTACCGAGGCCGGCCCGGTCGGCCAGCCGCTGCTCCAGCCGCCGCCCCAACTCGAAGCCGCGGATGACGTGGAGGCGGTGGATGATTTCCTGCGGGCACGACTGGACGAGCGCTTCCGCCGCCGTCCGCTCCCCGCGGGCGCCTACGAAGCGGTGATCGGGCCGTAGCCGATTTTTCGGATGCCCTTACGCCGCCACCGTGATCATCCAGCCGAGGCCGAAACGGTCCGTCAACATGCCGAATTTCGGCGACCAAAAAGTCTTGGTGAGCGGCATCATTACCTGGCCATCCTGCGCGAGCGCCGCGAAAACGCGATCCGCCGCGGCCGCATCGGGCAACGTGAGCGAAAGCCGGAACCCGTGAAAATTTCCATCCTCCGGGCTGCAACCATCCGAAGCCATCAACACCGAATCGCCGACACGAAAACTCACGTGCATCACCTTGTTTTCAAAACCGGGCGCCAACATGCCTGGCGGCGTCGGCTCCGGGCTGTCCTTGTAACGCATCAGCAGGGTGACCTCCGCGCCGAAGGCGGTGCGGTAGAATTCGAGGGCCTCGTCGCAGCGGCCGCCGAAGAAAAGATAGGGTTGGACGAAGGTTTTGGACATGGTGATACCGGATTGAAGTAGAAAGGGATGGAAGTAGAAAGGGCGTCCTGCGTTTATCGCGGGTGGTCCAGCTTCGGCAATCCTGAAACAACATTTTGCCCAAGGTTCTCCAAGCATTAATAAAATGGCCCATGGCTGAACCATTGACCGGCGGAAAATAGGGAATAAGATTTCCGCCTTTAGGAATACACCCCGGTCATCGGTTCTCCTCCCTTACGACTATCCATGATGACTTGCCGACTACACCTTTTGACCATGACCAAAATGGCGTTGCTTGCGGGGCTGGTATGCACGTCGTCCGCGCTGGCCGTGCCAGCCACACCCGCGCCGACAGCGCAGCGGCGCTACGAAGTGCACAACGACATTCCGCCGCGCCTCCAGTGGAATGAAAACGCCGGTTATTGCGGAGAGGTGTGCTTTATCAGTGCGGGACTTTATTACGGCCAGTACCTTTCCCAATTCGACGCCCGCGCCGCTATCGGTCCCAACACGAAACAAAACCAGACCGAAATTCTTCTCGGTGACAACGACCAAGCCACGGCGGCACACATGCACTTGCAGGCGCAGGAATGGAATCCCACCGGCCAGGCGCGCACTCCGCAACAATTACTCGCCTGGGTGAAGCGCGAAGTGCTGCGCCGCCGGCCCGTCGCCCTCGGCGTTTACAACAACGAGTTTATTTTTAACGACGCACACTGGCCCGGCGATCCAACCTACGACCATATCGTCTGCGTGGTGGGCGTCAGCTCGCGGCATCCGCTGAACACCGGGCGCGCCTATTTGGACGATACGATTCTTTTCAGCGACAACGGCCTGCTCGGCAGCAGTTCCAATCACCCCTATTTTTTCCGCTACGCGTTCGCCACTTTTCCGGCTGACCGCACGCAGGCGAATCTGCCCACGGGCCCGGTTTATTCGCTCCCCAATAAAGTCCCAAACTACGGCATCGCGTTCGCGGGCGTCATTGATCCCCAGCACGAAACACTCCCCGTGCGGCTCAACACGAATATCAATTACGAGTCGCCGCAAATCGGGCACCAGTCCAACGTCCGCCCGCCGGGCACCCCGCTCGTGCTCACGATCACCGTCTCGGGACTCAAGCCCGGCGTGAGTTACAACCTCTATCGTTACGACAATCTGGCGTCGGTGCCGGATGCGGATTTCAACGCCCACGCCGCGCAGGCCGCGCAAACCTGGCCGATTAAGATTTCCTCCAGCACCACGTACACTTTCAAGTTGACGATTAACTCCAATGACATCGCGGTGTTCCGCGCCGTGCGGGCGAATTAGGATCTTCCTCGAATGAGATTTCAATGGACGTTTCCTGGGTCGTCGCAAGCGACGCCCCTACTCGTGGCTTTGCCGATGGGACATGCAAATTCGGCGCGGTGTAGGGGCGCCGCTTGCGGCGACCCTTTAATGATTTGAGCGAGAGCATTTTCAAAAAAGCTGGGGCCGTGTCCAAGTCCTTTTCCGAGGTAGGAACGGCTCTCCGAGCCGTCCGCTCCTCTGGCATCGGACGCCTCGAAGAGGCGTCCCTACCACCAAGACTTCCAGCCTCAATCCCGGCTACACTTCAATTTAAAGCGCCCTAGAGAGATCAGCTGAGCCGCAACGCCAGCGAAACCACGGATTGTTTCGGCAGCGTCACCCGAATCGTCTGGCCTTCCACGGCCGCCGCCAAGGGCGCGAGCGCAACGACTTCCGGTTTTGCAAAAGTATTCGCGGCCTGACGATCCTCGTGCGTGAGCACCTGGCCTTTGACTTCGGTTGCGCTGGCGCCGTCAATCCGCAGGCGCACGGTGACGGGTCCGTCCAGCGACGGGTTGGTCAGCGTCACGGTCAGCGCGCCGGCGTCTTTCACCGAGGCGGAACCGTAAACGAGGGACATTTTTGCGGCGCCCTCCACGGCCGTCACATTTTGCGGATCGCCGCCGATTTCCATGGGCACGAGGCGGCCGCCCATGTGTGGCTGGTACAGCTTGAACACATAGTAAACCGGCGTGCGGATAAAGTTGTCGCCGTGCGCGAGGAACAGCGAATGCAGGCAGTTGATGGTCTGCGCGACGTTGGCCATGGCGAGCTTGTCGGCATGGCGGTTGAAAATGTCAAAGGTGAGCGCTGAGTGCAGCGCGTCACGCAGCGTGATGGGCTGGCTGATGGTGAAGCCCTTCGCGATTTCCTCGCCGGGCGGATACCAGTTGCCCCATTCATCGACGATGAATTTCGTGCGGTGCTGCGGATCGAGCTGGGTCATGATTTCCCAATTGTCGAGAATGGCCCGTTCCATGAGCTGGCCCTTGAGCAGCACGGAGTACCATTCGGCCGGGGAAAACACGGCGGCCTTAAAATTCGTCTGGCGGAAATCGGTGTAGAAATGCAGGGAGAATCCGTCCACGCGGGATTTGTGCCCCTGCATGGCCTCGAAGAAACCGCGCGTCCAGCCGGTGTCGTGGTCGAACGAGTGCCCGCGCGGTCCCGTCGCCACGAGAAAAGACGGCCCCTGATTGGGAAACTGGGTGACAAACTGGCGGTACAGTTCGGCGTATTCGCCGGGCGCCATATCTCCGCCGCAACCCCACGATTCGTTGCCGACGCCCCAGTAGTTGACATTGAAGGGTGATTTGTCGCCGTTGGCGGCGCGCTCGTCAGCGAGGGTGAGCGTGCCGGGCGCGGCATTGCAGTAATTCACCCAATCATGAAATTCCTTCACCGTGCCGGAGCCGACATTTCCGGCCAAATACGGCTCGGCGCCCACCAACTTGCACAGTTGCATGAACTCATGTGTGCCGAACTGGTTGGTCTCGACGCCGAGGACTTCTTCGGGCGTGTTGCGCTGCCAGTAATTGTAAGTGCGCGGGCGTTTTGCGGCGGGCCCGATGCCATCGCGCCAGTGATAGCCATCCGCAAAACAACCGCCCGGCCAGCGAAGATTCGGCGCGCCAATGGCCTTCATGTCCTCGATAAATTGGCGGCGAAGGCCCCCGACATTGGGAATTTTCGAATCTGGGCCCACCCAAATGCCATCGTAGATGACGCCGCCGAGGTGCTCGATAAAGTGGCCGTAAATTTGCGGGCTGATGGTCACCCCGGCGAGTTGCGGATGAACCACGATTTCCGTATCGGCGACTGCGGTGGCGGCACGGAGCCGCGAGGGCAAGACGCTCGTGGCCGTGGCGGCGCCGGCGGCGGCCACGGTTTTGAGAAAAGCACGCCGGTTCATGCGCGAACCGTGGAAATGAGGTTGCACGGGGTAATGGGGTTTAGGTAGAAGATAGGTCGTATTTCTCCCTGTCAAGCGCCGACGGGCGTTTCAATTTGGCACCGGTTTGAATGCCCATTCGGGCCGGCCTGAGTTGACCTTTCGATGCCCCTGAAAGCACCGGCCCTGAGCGGAGTGCCCTTACCCCCATGCGAACCGGCCGAAGCATACTCACTTGCGTCCTCACGTCCTTGACTCTGGCGCTCTCCTTGCGCGGTGCAGTGTCGCTACCTCCCTCGGCGACGGCCAAACCGCCGGAGAGTGAGCTCGCGCAAGGCTTCAGTGGCACGGTGCGCCCGCTCATCAACACTTACTGCCTCTCCTGCCATAGTGGCGACACGCCCAAGGGCGACCTCGACTTGAAGTCGTACGGTAACTTTTCGTCTGTCCTCAAAGATTTTCGCCGCTGGAGTCTCGTGGGCGAGCGGCTCAAGGCCGCGGAAATGCCGCCCAAATCCGCCAAGCTCCAGCCGACGGCGGAACAGCGGCAGCAAATCATCGACTGGATTGCGTCCGTGGGTGCGGACGAGGCCAGGCGCCACGCCGGCGATCCGGGCATCGTGCTCGCGCGCCGGCTCAACAACGCGGAATACGACTACAGTGTCCGCGACCTCACCGGCGTGGATATCAAGCCCACCCGCGAGTTTCCGGCCGACCCGTCCAACATGGCGGGCTTCGACAATTCGGGCGAATCGCTGGTGATGTCGTCCGCGCTGTTGAGCAAATATCTCCAGGCGGCGCGCGAGGTGGCCGACCACATGTTCCTCAAGCCCAGCGGTTTTGCCTTTGCGCCCTACCCGATGCTGGTCGAGACGGACCGCGATAAATACTGCGTCATGCAGATCATTAATTTTTACCACCAGCAGGACACCGACTACGCCGATTACTTCCAGGCCGCCTGGCGCTACAAGCACCGCGCTGAACTCGGCTGGCCCACCGCCACCCTCGCGGATTTCGCCGCCTCGAGCAAAGTCAGCCCGAAATACCTGCAAACGATTTGGAACACGCTCGAGGGCGCAAAGGAGGAAATTGGTCCATTGGCCAAGTTGCAGGCGATGTGGCAGGCCATGCCCGTTCCCACCGCGGCCCTGCCGGAGCCCGAGGGGCCGGGCAGCGCCGCCATGCGCGATTACGTGGTGCAGTTGCGCAAGAAGGTGGAGCCGCGTTTCCTGAACATCGTGGCCGGCAAAGTCGGAGCTTCCCGCCAGCCGCTATTGATTTGGAAAGACATTCAATACGCCACCCACCGCCGCACGTTCGACCCCGCGCAATTGCAGGTCGAGGGCGAGCCCGAGCCGGTGCCGTCCACCGAACCCGAGCCCGAGACGGCCAACCAGTTTGGCCCCGGCAAGACGCAACTGGTCGTCAACGAACGCGGGGATCCCGATCTTTATGTGCCGGCCGGCCAACGCGCGCGTTATGAGGCGGCGTTCGCCAAGTTTTGCAGCGTGTTTCCCGACATGTTTTACAAGGAGTCGCGCGGCCGGAATTATTTCGACACCAACCGCGACCAGGGCCGCTACTTGAGCGCGGGTTTCCACAACGTCATGGGCTACTTCCGCGACGATCAGCCGTTCTACGAGCTGCTCCTCGACGACCGGCAGCAAAAGGAATTGGATGAAATGTGGCACGAGATGGACTTTGTCGCCTCGACCACGGCGCGCATGTACGCCCAGTTCAGCACCTTTGGCGAGGCCCGCGGCAATGTCGCCACCGACGACGCCGACACCCCCGCGTCCGCCCCGCCCGCCGACAAGGAACTTACCTCCGAGGTTAAAATCAACCAACTCAAGGCCGCCTACCTTGACCTGGCGCAAGGCGGCAGCGATGTCGCCGTGCAGGCCGTGGCGGATTATTTCGACTGGACGAATGCGACGGTGCGCTGGGTGGAAAAGGCCAAGCTCGACGCCGAGCCCACGCACTTGCAGTCCATTCTGCAATTCGCCGCCAAGGCTTATCGCCGTCCGCTGGCGCAAGACGAGAAGGACGATTTGCTCGCCTATTATCACACGCTGCGCGCCAAGGGCGGCCTCGATCACGAGGAGGCGATGCGCGAATTGATCGTGAGCGTGCTGATGGCGCCCGACTTTTGCTACCGCCTCGATCTCAGTTCTGCAAATCAGGGCATCCATCCGCTGTCCGACTATGACCTCGCCAGCCGGCTCAGCTATTTCTTGTGGTCGAGTTTGCCGGACGATGAATTGCTGGCCCATGCGGCGGCGGGGGATTTGCATAAGCCGAAAATCCTCACCGCGCAGGCGCAACGCATGTTGAAAGACCCGCGCACCCGCGCCCTGGCTGTTGAATTCGGCGGCAACTGGCTCGACTTCCGCCACTTTGAGCAGATTACCACCGTGGATTTGGAACGGTTTCCCGTGTTCACGAGCGATTTGAAGCAGGCGATGTTTGAGGAGCCCGTTCACTTCCTGTTGGATGTGTTTCAGCACAACCGCTCCATTTTGGATTTTCTGTACGCGAAGGACACGTTTGTGAATCCCGTCCTCGCCAAGCTTTACGGCATGCCGGCGGACGGCCAAAAGAATGAGGATTGGGTCCGCGTGGCCGACGCCAGTCCCTACGAACGCGGCGGCCTGCTGCCGATGGCGATTTTTCTGACCAAAAACGCCCCGGGTTTGCGTACGAGCCCCGTCAAGCGCGGCAACTGGGTGGTGAAAAATGTGCTTGGCGAACGCATTCCTCCTCCTCCACCGGTCGTTCCGGAACTTCCCCACGATGAAGCCGCGATGGATTTGCCGCTGCGCGAAATGCTGGCCCGCCACCGCGCCGACCCCAATTGCGCGGCCTGCCATGCCCGCTTCGATGCCTTGGGCCTGGTCTTCGAAGGCTTTGGTCCGGTCGGCGAGCGCCGCGCGCAGGATTTGGCCGGCCATCCGGTGGATGCCAGCGCCACGTTTCCCGGCGGCGGCGACGGCACCGGTCTAAAGGGCCTCCAGCAATACATCCATGACAAGCGGCAGGATGATTTCGTGGATAATTTTTGCCGCAAGCTCCTCGCTTACGCGCTGGGCCGGAGCCTGCTGGTTTCCGACGATGCGCAAGTCCAGGCCATGCGCGCCCAGTTGGCCGCGAATGATTACCGGTTCGACAGTTTAATTGACAGTATTGTCTCTTGCCCTCAATTTTTAACCAAGCGAGGCCGCGACGACCTCGCGCAACAGTAACTGCCATGAAGAATACCCCGTCCCGCCCCCTGGTTCCCCATTTTTCGCGTCGCACGTTTCTGCGCGGCGTCGGCGTCACGATGGCGCTGCCGTACCTCGAATCGCTGCCGTGTTTTGCGCAAGCCTCGGCCGCGGCGGCGGCCACCGAAGCCGGCGCAGCAGCGGCGTTTCCCAAGCGTTTCGGCGTTTTGTTCATGGGTTGCGGGGTGAACCCGAATCACTGGTCGGCCACCGGGGCGGGTGCGGACATGCAGTTGAGCAAAACCCTCGCCCCGCTGGAACCCATCAAAGCGAAGATCAATGTCATCGACGGCCTCTTTAACAAGAAGGCCACCGGCCAGGGCATCCACCCCGCGCAGACCGGCAATCTCCTTTCCGGCGTGCCCTTTGCCAAGGGCGCCATCATCCATAGCGGCACCAGCATGGACCAGGTGATTGCCAATCACATCGGCCAGGACACCTTGCAGCCCAGCATGGTGCTGGCCTGCGAGCAGCCGATGACCGGCTATCACGAATCGAACTTTTCCAACGCCTACAGCTCGCACATTTCCTGGCAGAGCGCCGATTCGCCGGTGCCCAACGAGATGTACCCGTCGCTCGCGTTTGACAGCCTCTTCGAAAACAGCGGCAGCCAGCGCAACCTCAGCGTGCTCGACCGCGTGAAGGACCGCGCCGCCAAGCTCAGCCGCCAAATCAGCGCCACCGACAAGGAAAAGCTCGACGAATACTTGAGCAGCGTGCGCGATGTCGAAAAAGGCATCGAGCGCATGCGCGCGGACAAGGAAACCGCCGAAGCCAAGGCCAAGAACAAGGGCCAGCCGCTGTTCACCATGCAGCGCCCGGAAAACGGCCTGCCCGAGGATTTGCGCGAGCACGCCCGCCTCATGTGCGACATCGTCGCGCTGGGCTTCCAGACCGACAAGACCCGCGTGGCCTCGCTCATCCTCGCCCGCGACCTTTCCTCTCTTTATTACCCCTTCCTCGGCGTGAGCGGCGCGCACCACGGCGCCTCGCACAACGACACTTCGGACGGTTACGAAAGCATCGTCCGCTTCCACCTCAGCCAGTACGCCTACCTCGCGAAGCGCCTGGACGAAATGCCGGAAGGCGACGGCACCGTGCTCGACCACACCTGCCTGATGTTCATGTCCAACATGTTCTCCGGCACCAAGCACGACAACACCCGCGTCCCAATCGTGACCGCGGGCGGCTTGGGCGGCGCGCTGGAGACTGGCCGCGTCCTCGACTACAGCAAGGACGGCGACAGCAACCGCAAGCTGTGCAGCTTCTATCTCAGCATCATGGACAAAATGGGCGTCCAGCTCGACCACTTCGGCGACGCCGACTCCCGCCTGGCGAGGATTTAATGGCGGCTGCGAAACTGCAAACATGATAGCGGGCTACACGCCCTATGCAAACGAGCGGACCCGATTACAAGCCAGCGTCGCGACGTCCCATTGCGGATGTTTTTCGCCTCACCGCGGCCGGGGCTACGCGCTTTTGCGTGCGGCAAGGAATCCATCCGGACGCGATTTCCTATTTATCCATGGTGGCGGCCATGGGTGCGGGAGGATGTTTCTGGCTGGCTGGAAGATACCCCTGGCTCCTGCTCCTGGGCCCGGGCTTATGCTACGTGCGGCTTTGGTGCAATATGCTGGATGGAATGGTGGCCTTGGCCGCAGGCAAAGCCAGTTGGCACGGCGAGATTCTCAATGACCTGCCGGACCGCGTCTCGGATGTGTTGATTTTTGCCGGGGTTGCGCATAGCGGCCTGAATTTTCCCGCGAACGGATATTGGGCGGCCATTTTCGCCCTGCTGACCGCCTACGTCGGCATGTTTGGCCAAGCCGTGGGCGTGCAACGGGAATTCAGCGGTCTCATGTCCAAGCCTTGGCGCATGGTCGCCCTCCATTTCGGGGCGTGGATGACACTTGGCCTTTTGTGGTGGGGCCACGGCCGGATTTACTGGGCCGGTCTTTCCGTGCTGGATTGGACCTGTGTCGTCGTCGTACTCGGATGCGTACAGACGATCTGGATACGGCTTCATCGAATTATGCTGGCCTTGCGCCAGAAGGAACGTAAATCTTCCTAACCCATGTCTCCGCAGGCCGCTTGGCAGAGTGAGGTTTTCCGTCTTTATGTGATTATCATTGGAGTCTTGCTCGCCCTCGCCGGTGGCGCCTTGGCGTTTTTGACTTGGGGGCTGAAGAAAGACGTGCGTTCGATTTGGGCAACCTACAAGGCCTGGTTGGTCATGGCCCCGCTCGCCCTCGGCGCCATTTTTGCCGGACGAGTACCGACCATAATATTCTTCTGCTTTCTGTCCGCCGTGGGCTTTAAGGAATTTGCCCGTGCGACCGGATTGTATCGGGACTGGCTGATGACGGGCGTGGTTTATCTCGGAATTGTTGCCCTGGGAATAACCTGTGCGATCCATCAGCCCAACGGGCTGGAGCAGGGCGAGGGTTGGTACGGATTATTTATCGTGTTGCCGGTGTACATCATCGCGCTGATCCTTTTCGTCCCCATTGTGCGCAATCGTGTGCAGGGCCAATTGCAATCCATGTCCCTGGCCATCCTCGGATTTATCTACATGGGCTGGATGTTTTGTCACCTCGCCTTTCTGGCCAATGCCACCAACGCCTACGGCTACTTGCTCTACGTCTTGTTTGCGACCGAGGTCAATGACGTGGCGGCGTTTACCTTCGGCAAGCTCTGCGGGTGCCATCCGCTGCGCAGTAACATCAGTCCCAAGAAAACTTGGGAGGGAGCACTTAGCGCCTTGGCGGTATCCATGCTGCTGCCCTGGCTTTTGCGTTTTTCCTTTCCCTATTTCGGGAGCGCGCAATTGATCTTGGCGGGACTTATCGTGGGCGTGGGCGGGCAGTTGGGCGATCTTTCCATCAGCGTTATCAAACGCGACATCGGCATCAAGGACATGGGGGCGGGGATTCCCGGGCATGGCGGTATTCTGGACCGGATTGACAGCCTGATTTACGTGGCGCCGCTGTTTTTTCACATGGCGGGGTTCTTTTATTTCATGCGATGAACGACTGGCAGTATGAACCGGCGGCCGATCTGGACCAGCCCTTGCTGGAAAGGTTGCGCCGTTTCCCGCGGGAACCGGACATGGCGGTTTATGGTTTGCGTTCCGCGGCGGCTCTTTTTGCGCGCGGCTGGCTGCGGACGTATCACCGACTGGAAATCACAGGGCGGGAACATCTGCCCAAGGAGCAATCTTTCGTTATGGTGGCGAACCATGCGAGCCACCTTGATGCGCTGTGTTTGTTGGCGGCTTTGCCGCTGGCGAAGCTGCACCGGGCCTTTCCGGCCGCGGCCAAGGATTATTTTTTCGTGAGTGCGCCCCGCCTGGCCTTGGCGGCGGTGGTGGTGAATGCGCTGCCGTTTGCGCGGCAAACCCATATTCGGCAAAGCCTCGAAATTTGCCGGACACTGCTGGCCAATCCGGGCAACATCCTTATCCTCTTCCCCGAAGGCACGCGCACGACCTCGGGAAAAATCGGTCCCTTTAAGCCCGGCGTCGGCCTGCTGGTGGCGGGGACGACCCTTCCGGTGGTTCCCTGTTACTTGCAGGGCGCCTTTGCCGCGTGGCCGAAGGGCCGCCTTTTTCCGGCCCCGCGAAAACTGAGGCTTCGGATTGGCGAGCCGCGCACCTACTCCACGCTTCCGTCTGAACGCAAAGAGTCCTGCGAGCAAATCAGCCGCGACCTTCAGCAAGCCGTGGCGGCTTTAGCCGGAAATGATTCGACCTAAACAAGCCTGGGAAAACCGGCTTGTTTACTGTGCCGCCGGTGGAGTCGCCGGTGCGGCCGGAGTTGCGCCTGCCGTGCCACCGGGTCCGGCGTTTGCACTCGCAGCGCCCGCGCCAGCTCCGCCGCGACGGCCACCACCGCCACCGGCCCCACGGCCGCCGCCCGCCCGCGGTGGCGGTTGGGCCATATACGCCGCGATATCCTTGGCGGCTTTCGTTTCCACGCCCGGTTTCCCGAGGAAGCCGAGATTTTGGAACCACTCAATAAAGCGATTTTGCCAAGTGCCGTAGGGAATAAAACCGCGGTCCGTCAATCCACCCGTCGAGGGCGGTTCGTCGGGGCCGACGCGGTCGCCGGGATGATGGCCTTGCGCATAGATGTGAATTTCGACATTGGGCACGTGGGCCGCGAGCATGGCGGTGAAATAATCGGTGGCCCACATCGCATGCTGCGCGTCACCAGACCCGGCGCAGGCGACGAACGACGGCGGCACATTGCGCGGAATCGCCGGCGGGTTGGGCTGGCTGTACGGCGAAGGTCCGGGATAAATTACGCCCACGAAATCGGGCCGCGAGGAAATTTTCGCCAAGGGATTGTCGGGGGTGTCGTTCTTCTGGTCGAATTCGGGAAACTCCACGGCGGCGGCGGTGGCCAGTTCGGCCCCGGCGGAAAAGCCCATGATGCCGATCTTGTTCGGGTCGATGCGCCAATCCTTGGCGTGCGCGCGCACGAGTTTGATGGCCTGGAGCGCATCGTAAACTTCGTCGGTCTTCGGATTATAGCCGCTGGTGCGCAGGCGGTTGCGCAGGATGATGGTGGTGACGCCGTAGTTGAAAAAGAAGGGCACGAAGTCGTCGCTCTCGCTGCCGACGTTGAGCGTGTTGTGCCCGCCGCCGGCGGCGAGGATGACCGCGGCGCCGGTGTTCAAGGGCGTGTCCACCGTGTGCACCTCAATCGAGGGATTGTGAATGTTGACGATGCTGCTGACGCGCCCCGGCGCGCTGCGATCCAGGCTGTATTGCTCGGCCTCGTGCACGCGGTCCTTGTTCAGGTACGGCGAGTCGGGCGGAAAAAGCGGAATGACCACGCCGCCTGGAAGCAGCGCCAGCGGGGCATAAGGCGCGCCGGTGTCCGGGCCGGGCGCGGGCACATTCATCGGCGCGGGCAACGGCGGAAGGGCGGGCGTTTCCGTTGCCGACGGTGTGGCCGCGGCGGCGGGCGCGGCGCTTTGTGCATGGGCCGCCACACCCCACAAGGCGGTGAGGAGCAATGGCATGCAGGCCAGGCGAAATGATTTATTGTGGGACAAATGAAGGGCAGGGTTCATGGGGAAAAGGAAGGGAGCACGCCGGGGTTTTCTAATACGGGGAACTTCCAGCATCGTGGGCGCGCGTCCTCTGGCAACTGAAAAAAGCCCGTGGATTTGGATTGGCCCCACGGCGCGTCCGACCCGCGCGTCAATAAACCCACTGTTCGCTGACAAAAATAAGTTGCGAATTATTGGGCGACCAATTCGGGGCGGAGGCCGGCCCGCCGAGGATGCGGGCCATCAGGTCAACCGCATGGCTGGCCAGATTTAACCGGCGGACTTGGACCGCTTGGTCGGGCAAATCGCCGGTGACGGTTTTCGGGTAGGAGACAAACAAAGCCGAGGCATCATTAGGTGAAAGGCGGGGAAACCAGTTTTGCTGGTCATCCGTCGTGAGTTGCACGGGTTCAGAGCCATCGGGCTTCATGCGCCAAACCTGCATCGAGCCGGAGCGGTCGGAACAGAAAATAATAAAACTGCCGTCGTGGGAAAACTGCGGACCGTAGTTTTTGCCGAGCCCTGTGGTCAGGCGTGTGGCCGGGCCGCTGCCATCCGTCGGAACGGTAAAAATGTCAGCAACGGTGTCAGTGTCGTAGGCAAAAACTTTGCCGTCAGGTGAGAGGCTGGAGCCCGCGCCGGTGTTGGGCGTCAGGAGCCGCGGTGTACCGCCCGCGAGCGGGACGATATACGTATTCGCCGGCGGACGCGGCTGGCCGGGCGGATGATCCACAAAAATGATCTGCGCGCCATCGGGGCTAAGGCCGTGGACGCGACTGAGGTGGGTGAGATTGCCCGTGTCAATCAAGACCGGTTCGCCCGTGGCGATGGGCGCATTACCTAAAATGGGGGCAGGAGTGCTCGCTCCGCCGCGCCGTCCTGCCGCGCCCAGTGGCATTTTTATCGGCAAACGCCACAGGCGCCCGCCACTGCTGTAGATGACTCCGCTGTTGTCCGGCAGCCACAGTGGTCCTTCCATGCTCGCGGTGCTCACGCGGAGCACGGTGCGGTCCGTGTTCTGGGATTGCGCCGCATTGACGGGGTTGGAGGCTTGCGTCTCGATCGCATAATAAAGTTTTGGCGTGGTTGCGGGCAGTTCGGTTTTCAATTCGACGTTGGAGAACACCGCCGTCTCCAAATTGGTCGAGGTGTCGTTTTGATTGTGCGCGCCCACCGCCAAGCCGACGTAGAACGGCTCCTGAAATTTCAGCGTGTACGCGGCGCCGGTGAATTTGGGCTCCTCACCCGCCGGCCCCACAAACAGCGTGAGCATGTCGCCATGTCTCTCCAGGCGCAGGCGCGTGGGACCGATGATATTGCTTTGCACCTCGCGCGTCGCTTCGCCTTGGGCATTACGAAACTGCAGGGCGGTGAGGCCGTTGCCATGCAGTGCCGCATCCACGTACGCCGAATCGGCGTCGAGGCTCTGGCGCAGCATGAGGCAAGCCTTGCGATGCACATCGGGCGTGGCGGTGGGATGGTCGAGAAAGGTGATATCCGCCGTGAACGTAAAATTGCCCGACATTTTTTTCCACACCAAGTGCCCCGCATCCACCTTGGCCCAGATATTGTTGCCGCCGCCGGTGACCGTGTAAGTCTTTTTGTCCGCGTCATACACCGCATTGCCCGGCGCCGGCGTAATTCCGATATCGCCGTGGTTTTCAAACACGCCCAGCGAACTGACGGGCACGGCCGACGGCGTGGTCGCGCCGCGACCAACGGCCACGACAGCGGCATAGGAAAATAAAGTCAGCCAAAACGCACGAACCGAGGGGATTTTCATGGGGTAGGGCCGGGACTGGAATGCACTCAATTCCGGCCACCCAGAAAAAACACAAAATGATGCCCAAGGGAAGCCCGCAAGCGCGGAGGCCATCCATTCTGGCAATCAACCCACGCCACTTCCACCGCAGCCTAGATGGAGGTCAGGCGGCCGGTGGAGTCGCCAAAGCGCTCCAAGTCTTTCACGCCCATGCGGTCGGCCATGCTGAGGTAAAGATTGGTCGTGGGCTGGCCGCCGGTGTTGAAATACCGGCCGGGGTTCAGCGTGCCGCCACCACCGCCCGCGAGGAGGATGGGCAGATTCGAATGCGTGTGACGGTTGCCATCGGCGCAGCCGCTGCCGTAAAGAATCATCGAGTTGTGCAGCAACGATTCACCCGTGCTGTCCTTGGTCGCCTCCATCTTTTGCAGGAACTTGGTAAGCTGCGTGATATACCAGCGGTCGATGATCGCCACTTTGGTGATCAGCTCTTCCTTGTTTTGGTGATGGGAAATATCGTGGTGGCCCTCGGGGATGCCGATGTCGCCAAAGGAGCGGTTGCTGCCGTCGTGCGCGAGCATGAAGCTGATGACGCGGGTGGAATCCGTCTGAAAAGCCAGCACCATCATATCAAACATGATTTGCACGTATTCCTCATAGGACACGGGAATGCCGGCGGGAGTGTCCACGTCGGGGTCTTTCGGCACGCCAAAACGCTCGGCGTTTTGAATGCGGGTCTCCAGTTCGCGCACGCCGGTTAAATACTGGTCGAGCTTGTCGCGGTCCTGGGCATTGACGCGCCCGAGCAGGGTGTTGGTGTCGGCGCGGACGAAATCCAGGATGGAGCTTTGCTGTTGCTGGCGGCGGAGCAAATCCGCGGTGCGATTCCCGGGCGTGCCGCTGCCGAAAAGCCGTTCGAACAGCAGCCGGGGGTCGCCCTCGGGCGCGACCGGCGTGGTCGGCGAACTCCAGGAAATATTATACTGGTAGGCGCAGGCGTAATTTGAATCGCAGTTGCCGGATTTCTTGATCGGATCCGACGCCAGCTCCAACGACGGAAAGCGGGTCAGGTGTCCGACGTTTTGCGCGATCAACTGGTCAATCGACGTGCCGTTGTAAAGGTCGGAACTGCTTTTCCGTAGGCGCATCCCGGTGAGAAAAGTGCCGTTGGCACGGGCGTGATCGCCGCCGCCATCCGGGCCGCCATCGGCGGCGTGGTCCGCCAGACCGGAGAGGACCTGCACGAATTTCCGGCTTTCGCCGAGGGGTTCGAGCGTCGGGCTGAGCGCAAAATCCGTGCCCTCGGTTTCCGGCCACCACGACGCTGGAATCGCGCCGTTGGGGAAATAAATAAAGGCGGACCGTAGCGGCGCCGTCCCCGCGATGGTTTGCTTGGCGATTTCAGCGGCCAGCGACCGGCTCGGCACGAACGACTCCAGCGCGGGCACCGCGATGCACGCGCCCAGCCCGCGCAGAAAGTTGCGCCGGCTGAAGGCCGCGTGACGCTGCAGGGCGGAATGGGGGGACGAGTTCATGGGCGGGGACTGCCGGCGGGGGCGTCCAAGGCTACCTTAGCAGGTTTAACCACGGTTTCAACCGTATCGTTGCGGCGTTTTTGGAAGGGGGCGGATTCGATGATACCGTATAACAGGGCGGAAAACCGGCCATCCTCGCGCTCGATGCGGGCCACGATGTTGTCCACGGTCGCGATATCGCTGGGCTCCAAGCCGCGGCCGAGGGCGTAGGTGAGCATTTTTTCCGTCAGGCAGCGGTAGAAGTCTTCGCGATGCGTGGTGGCCAAAATATGTTTCAACTCGCGCACATTGTCGAAGTGCTCGCCGGTGATGAGGTCGCCCGCGACCTCAATCGGCTGCCCGTGCTCCGTGGTGCGGAAAAGGCCGAGCGCATTAAAATTCTCCATCGCCAGGCCGATGGGGTCCATGCGGTTGTGGCACGAGGCACACACGGGCTGGGTGCGATGCAGGGCCAGCGATTCCCGTAATAGCGGCTCGTGATCGGCCACCGATTGGGTGGCGACATCCAGTGCCGGCACGTTTGGCGGCGGCGGCGGCACAGGCAGGCCGAGGACATTATCGAGGATGAAAAGCCCCCGTTTCACCGGCGAGGTGCGCGTGGGATTCGAGGTCGCGACCAGCACTGTCCCTTGGGTAAGGATTCCGCCGCGCAGACTGTCGGCCGGCAATTTCACGAGCTGCAGGTCGTCGCCCGTGACGTTGGGAATGCCGTAATGTTGTGCGAGCTTTTGGTTCAAGAAGGTATAGTCGCTGTCCAGAAATTCCACAAGGGGCCGGTCCTCCCGCATGATGTGGTCAAAATACATTTCGGTTTCCTTGCGCATGGCGACACGCAGGTCCGGCGTGAGGTCGATTTGCGGAGCGCCGCGGCCGCCGCGCCGGCCACCGGCACCCCGGGCATTCGCGCCTGCCCCCTGGCCTTGGCCGCGCGCTCCCCGGCGACCGGCGACAGGCGGCGGAGGAGTGTCGGCAGCTGGCAACGGAGGGGTGTCGGCGGCGACAACTTGGTTGGCCGCTGGCGCAGGAATTGGCACTTCTGGGTCTGCGGCCGCGGGGGCGGGAGTTTCTGCGGCGGGCGCGACGGGCGGAACCGCGACGGGCGGTGCAATGGGTGCCGGTTCGCGTGCCAGCACGGCTTTCGCGTCAATCGGGATGGCGTCGATGTCGCGGGCCTCGAGCCATTGCCCGGCAAAGTTGGTGACCAAGCCGGAGGACTCCGGGTCGGCCAGCATCCGTTTCACCTGTTCATTAAGATTGGCGCGGAGTTGCCCAGCGGCGGCCAGCCGGGTGAGCTCGGCATCCGGCATCGACGACCAGAGAAAATAGGAAAGCCGGGACGCCAGCGCGTACTCATCCACGAGTTGGACGGTCGCTCCCGGCGCGGGCGGCTCGAAGCCTTCATCGCGGAAAAGAAAGCGCGGGGAAGCCAGCACCGCGACCATCGCGTGCGCCACGCCTGCCTCGAAGGTCACGCCGGGTTGCTGATACGTTCCCTCCGCCAAAGCCACCAGCCGGTCGACTGTCGGCGCGTCCACGGGGCGGCGGTAGGCCAGGCCCGCAAAATTCGCCAGCAGTTCGCGGGCGTAAGCACGGCGCTCGACCGGATCAGTCGGCACCAGCCGGGGGAAGAAGCGGGCGTAATTTTTCGGGGCGATCCAGGCTTGCGGCTCCATCGGGCCGCGCAGTTTCACGTCTTTGATGCGGATGGCCAGCGCGCGCACCTGGGGCATCGCCGGTTCCAGCGGCGCGGTTTCAAACGTCAGGACATGGGCGCCGGCCTTCAGGTCGCGGTCAAACTCAAATTGAAAATCGAGGTTGTTCTCGCGGTTGAAATCCCGCGCAAAGAGCTCCTCGCCGTCCAGCTTCACCACGAAATGGCACTTGTTATAGTCGAAGACATTGTCCACGAATTTTTCCGCCCCCGTGAGATCGAGCACGAAGTGATAGTGGCCGTCCTGCGTCAGGTCGACGGGGTGCGAGGCCGTGGAATTCGCGTAGTAGGACAAATTGATGGCGGGGTCCGCGCCACCCGCGAGCGTGCGGCTGTCCAATACCTGCTCGACGGGCACGCGCGGGACCGTCGGCACCGCCTGGTCGACAATGCTGCGGGCGGCATTCACATATTTCTCCAACAGCATCGGCGAAAGCGTCAGCGCCTCCGCAATGTTATCGAAGCCGAAACCCGAGTCGTCCGGCGGAAATTCCTTCGCGGTGTCGTAATCCACGCCTAGCAAGTCGCGGACGGTGTTGCGGTATTCGACGCGGTTGAGCCGGCGCACGGTCACGCGGCCGGGATCGGGGTTCGCGGCATCGAGGCCGAGGGCGCCGAATTTTATCCAGTCAGCGAGGCGCCCGATCTCGGCCGCGGTGGGTTTCGGCCCCTCGGCGGGCATGAGTCCCGCGCGGACGTTCTTCAACACATTCACCCACAACGCGGAATTCGCCAGCAATTCCTGGTCCGTTCCGAGGTGGTCGAAGGAAATATTGCCCTTGCTCACCCCGTTTGCATGGCAGTCGTAGCAATACTGCTTCAGCAGCGGCTCGATATTTTGGTGAAAATCAGCCGCTGCCTGCGCCCGAGAGGCGACGGGAGTTGCGGGAGCAGCCGGAGGCGTGGCGGCCAGCAGCATTCCAGCCGCAGCCAGAACCGCTGCAGCGCCGAGCGCCAAGGAGGGAGAACGAAGGGGCATGAACAAGACGTCGTTGGACGAAAAAGGACGAACCGCCACGGCGGGGAGGCGTGGCGGACCAAGACCAAATTTTATTCCCGCCCGGCCTGATGGCAACGGAATATTGGCCTCTGGGAGCTCGCGGGCTGGTGGAGAATCAGGGTGATTCAACACTTCTGCCACCCTGGCCAACCTACTGCAGGACCGCTACGCCCAGACTTATTCATTCGTTCATATTTTCCCGGCGCTCGGCCTTGTGGGCGGCGCGCTTTTCGCGGCGGGCGCGCTCCCACGGCTGTTCTCCGGCCTGGCCCGCCATGATGCAGCCCAGCGGCTGGATTTCGCCCACGACGTGCGCGAGGTTGAAGCGCGCGATTTGCGCCTTCACCTTCGTGGCATCCTTGTAGGCCAGCGGCGATTCGGACAAATCCGGCATGCCGCCAAACCAGCGGATGTCGAGGCCGGCGGTAGTTTCCGCCAAGGCTTGTTTCACGCGCGCCGGGTCCACGAGGCCTTCCGCGTTCTTGTAAGGGGCCAGCATGGCGGTGCGCGATTGGTTGCGGCCTGCGCCGTGCGGACAAAAGGACAGGAAAGAGTCGTTGTCCGTACCGATCACCAGAAGGATTTCCCGCGCCATATTGAGCGGGATCAGGCCCAATTGCGGACGGCCCTCGCCATCGCGCCACGCCGGGGTCGCGCCCTTGCCGTGATAAAAGACCTCGCCGCGCTTCCACACAAAATTATGCTCATTGCCAATTTGCGCGAGCGCGCGCAGGCCCAGGCGGTCCAAAAACTTCTGGTGGATGAGGGCGTGATTTTCGCGCGTCCAGCGCGAGATGTATTGCAGGGCATCCCAATAGGCGCGGCCGGCGGTGGAGTCACCCGGCAGCCAGACGGCGGCGTCGGGAATATCCTGCGCGTTTTCAGCGCACCACTGGCGCGCCGCTTCCTGGCCGCGCTTGTAGAGGTGCGCCCCCAGCCCGCGCGAACCATGATGGGTCACGAGCACCTGAAATTCACCCTCCCGGCGCTCAATCCATTGTGCGAGGTTTTCCTGGCCGGCCTGGGCCAGCGCCGCCCGTTGCGTTTCAGAAAATTGCACGCGGCCGAGGTAGGCAAAATGATTGCCGTCACCCTGCGTGCCGAGAAAATCCTGCGCGCGGCTGCGCAGTCCGGTCAGGAACGGATTGTCCCACACCGGTTCCTCGAGCACGGCGGATTTCCACTGATCGCCCCGCGGACGACCGCCCGGGCCGAAGTGCGTGGACTTTTGCAGTTGGTCCATCATTTCCGCCACCGGATGATTGGCGGTGAAAAATGTCGCGAACATGGAGCAGCAAATATCCGCCGAGTGCGCGCCGGGAATGATGCCATTTTCCACCTCAATGCCGCCGCCCACGGGAATCGTCGCGCGGCCGGCGCCGGCGGGACAGGCGTCGGGCATGATGACTCCACGCTTTACCACCGGCACATGGAGCAGCTCGTGCATGCGGGCGCGTGCCGCGGCGACGTTGGCGTGCTCCTCGGCGGATTCGGCCTCGATGGCCTCGGCCAGCGGCGCCCGTGCCAGGCGCGGCAGCACGCGCGGGAGATCCTTGGGAAACTCCTGTTCCAGTTGCGCCAGCACGGCCACGCGTTCCAGCCCGGAATTTTCGAGCAGGCGGGCGCGGCGCAGCGCTTCGCCGAAGCGGCGGCCCTCCGGCCAGCCCGCCGCGAGCAAATCACGGGCTTTGATTTCCATGTTCATAGGTAATAGTTGATTAAAAGGCCAAGGGGTGAAAGCCCATCTTTCGACGGGAGGCGGGCGGGCGGCTCGCCGGATTTCTTTTATTCGCGAGCCCGGGCGAAGAAGGATTGCCACAACGCGAGCACGATAAAGTCCGCGCGGAGGCGCTTTTCGGCGGCTTCGCGGAGCTGGCGCACGCGCTCCTTGGAGACGCCGAGTTCATCGGCAATCTCCTCGTGCGTGGCGTCGTCGAGGTGGTAGCGGCGCAGGACGTGCGCGTGGTTGGGTGCGAGACGGGTGAGCGCCGCGCGCACGCAGTCGGTGACATCGCCGGCTTCGGCATTTTCGGCCGGGCCGCAGGCCTCGTCGTCGGCCACAGCCTCCAGCAAATCGCCCTCTGCGTCCGTGACGTAAACCGAGCACGACTCCGCCGCCGTGGCGAGACGCTCCACGCGGCGCACATTATCCGGCGCCAAGCCGGTGGCCTCCGCCACTTCGAGCACGGTGGGCACGCGGCCCAGCGTGCGTTCGAGCGTGGCGGCGGCGCGGCGCAGGAGCGAAACTTGCGCACGGGCGCGGCGCGAGAGCGGGTCGAGCCGGCGCAGTTCGTCCAGCATCGCCCCGCGTACGCGCGCGAAGCAAAACGCCCGCGCCTCGCCCGCCGGGCCTTCGAAGCGCAGCAGGGCTTCCACCAGCGCCACCTTGCCGGCGCTGGCCAGGTCCTCGCGCGACACATGGGGCGGCAGGCGGCGGGCCAGCAGCGCCAGCACCGACTCCACCACGCCGAGCGATTCCGCCAGCGTGGCGCGTACAGGAACTTGGATTACGGAAGTCATGAAGGGAAGAAGTTCAAATCACAGATGCAGAAAGTGCCGCCAGTCCGGGTGGCGGGCTTCGCGGAAGGTGGCGGAAACCGGCAGCGCCAGGGGCGCGCGCGGGCGGCGCAGCAGGCGCAGGCCGGCCTCGTGCGGCAGGCGGTTGGCCTTGAGCGAATTGATTTCGCGCTTGGCCCACACCAGGTTCTCGAACGAGTCGCGCCCGCCGCGATCGCGCGGCACGATGTGGTCGAGATTGCCGCCGTGGCGGCCGACGAATTCGCCCGAGTACTGGCACACGCCGCCATCGCGCTCGTAAACGGCGGCGCGCGTGGCGCGCGGGGTGCGCAGCGGCATGCGGCTGTAGTTCGTCGAGATGATGACCGTCGGCACACGCACGCGCAGGCGCGTCGAGGCGATGGCAAAATCGAACTCGCGCACCGGCAGCTTCACCCACTCCGCCCACGGGACGGGGTTGAGGTAAAGCGCGCGGTCAAAGTCCCAGGCGCCGTCGGCCAGTTGGGCATAACCGATGTCCATGCCCAGGGCGGGCGGCAGGCCGTCGCCGCCGCCATTGAGGGCGACGAGCGCCTGCTTGACGGTGCGATGGCCAATCGCCTGCCACGCGCGGTTGAGCGCAAGGACGATGGGCTTGTCGAGGATGCTGGTGTTCATGGGAAAAGTCGGGGCCTGGGCATGAATAGCCTGCGTCGGTGTGTGTGCTTTTGCGAAAAAGGGTGAGCTCCGCGTCGGGCTTGCGCCGGCCTCGGTGGCTTACGAAGCCACTGCATCGCGGCCTATGCTTGCGGAGCAAAAAAGTGGCGGAGGGTTGAGGTCATGCTCCTCATCCGAACAAAGCCGGACGCACGCGTTAGCACCGCGGCTCCCGCCTCGCGGGATTAACCCTCCGAAAACGTCCGCCCGCTTGGAGTCGCACCAAGGTCTGCCGATTATCGGTCGGCGGCTCTGCGGTTGAGCTACGGGCGGAAAAAGGCGGAGAACTGAGGACTTGCACCCCATCCCGGTGAAGGGACAATCGGTTTTCGAGACCGTTTCCAGCCTGGCGCCGGATTAGCTCTCCGTGAAAAAAGTCCCCGCGGCGGGAATTGCACCCGCATGCTGCGCCTTAGAAGGGCGCCGCCTGTGTCTGTTCGGCCACGCGGAGTTTAGAACCTAGCTCAAATTCAATTTCCGACGGGATTTTCCAGGGCAGTCGCAAGCGACGCCCCTACGCCAGGCCGAAATTACAGGGCGATGTTGCTCAAGCCGGGAGTAGGGGCGCCGCTTGCGGCGGCCCATTTTGTCGACTTTGAGCTAGGTTCTAATCAAAAAGGGTCCCCGCGGCGGGATTCCCGCCCGCAACCCCTCGTTCGAAGCGAGGCATGATGGTACATTTCACCACGCGGAGTTGAAAATGGTCCTCTCGCCGGGAATCGCACCCGGAATCCGGCTTTCGCAAAGCCGTGTGATCGTCTGTTTCACCACGAGAAGAAGGGGGTTTGACGAGAATTGCACTCGGCCTCGGCGTTCCACAAACGCCTGTGCTGCTGCTACACCACAAACCCCATCAGAAGAAAGTGAAGCGGCGGCGGCTCAAGGAGATCGACGTGGCCGCATTCCTCACTGCCCGGAAAATTAAAAAAGGGGGCCAGCCGCCGGAGTTGCACCGGCGTTTTCCGAATTACAAATTCGGCGCATCGCTGCTCTGCCAGGCTGGCTTCGTCCTCGCATCGGGATTCGCACCCGGACTTCGCGCTTATAAAGCGCGCACTCTGGCTATTGAGTTATACGAGGCTGAAAAGGGTCGGCAGGACAGGAGTTGCACCTGCACGGGCTCGCGCCCACGAGTTTCTGAGACTCGCGTGTCTGCGTTTCACCACCCGCCGAAAAAAGTGCCGAAGAAGGGAGCCGCACCCTCAAGGGCTGGCGTCCGCCGGCGCCTCGGGCCGGTGCGTCTGCGGTTTCGCCACCTCCGCCAAAAGGGCCGGCCCGGAGACTTGCGCTCCGCTCTTCCCGATACCAACGGGATGCGTCGCTGCCTACGCTTGGCCGGCGAAAAAAGTGGAAAGGGCGGGAGTTGCACCCGCAAAGGCCGAAGGCCGGCACGTTTACCGCGTGCTGGGTTAAGCTGTTCCCCCACCTTTCCGAAAAAGGGGTTCCGGTGAGAGTCGCACTCACGGCCTTTCCCTTATGAGGGGAACGCGCTGCTGCTGCGCCACGGAACCAACAAAGCGTGGAGGCCGAGGTAGTTGCAACCTCACCGTGGCGGATTAAGAATCCGCTGCCGGTCTGCTGTGGCTTGGCCTCCGGGCTGCGGCGGAAGGACTCGCACCTTCATTCCCGGGTTCAAAGCCCGGCGTCCTGCTGTTGGACGACACCGCACAATAAAGGGTCGGAGATGCTGGACTCGCACCAGCCTGGTCTTGTCCCCGAAACAAGCGCCTGGCTTCTAGGCTAATCTCCGCGGGCTGCCGGGGCAGGAGTCGCACCTGCATCATCCGGGTAACAACCGGACACTCTGCTGTTGAGCTACCCGGCAACACAAAGCATCGAGGCGGAGGGACTCGCACCCCCGCAGGCCTGGGTGTGGGCCAGGTGCCTTGGCTGCTGGGCGACGCCTCGAATTAAAATGGCGCAGTTGACGGGTGTTGCACCCGCTATTTCCACCGTGACAGGGTGGCGACTCTGCGGTTCGTCCTCAACTGCGTTAAAGGAGGCAGGGGTTGGAGTCGCACCAACCGCGCGCAAGCTTATGAAGCTCGGCGAGCCCTCGGCTTCCCTGCGTAAAAAAATGGCGGAGGCCCGCGGTTTTGCGCCGCGCTCTCGCGGGCTTCAGCCGCGCGCTTTCACTAGATTAGCTTGGCCTCCAAAAAATTGGGCACGCCCGGCAGGGGTTGCACCCGCCCGCCTGGTTTTGGAGACCGGGCAGTTCCCTGGAACTACAGGCGTAA
>CAZLRH010000027.1:0-44803 GCA_964562015.1 uncultured Opitutales bacterium
GGGCTCGAGCATGAGGGTGACGGTGGGCGCGCCCATGGCGGCGGCGAGGTGCGCGGGGCCGCTGTCGCGGCCGAAGACGAGCACGGCCTGGCGCAGGAGCCAGGCGGCCTCGGCCAGATCCGTCTGCCCGCAAAAGTTGAAGGCCCAGGCGGCGGCGGGGCCGAGGCCGTCGAGCACGGCGTGCACCTGGGGGTCGTCCTTGCCCACGCCGATAAGGACGACGTAACATCTTTTCTCATTGATGAGCCACTGGGCGGCGGCGACAAAATACTCCGGGGCGACGCGGGGCTTGCCCTCGTGCGCGCCGATATGCAGCACGGCGTAGGGATGGGTGCACAGGGGCAGCGGGAGCTTGGTGGCAAGGCGGTCGAGCGCGGTGGCCTCGGGCGCGAGGTGGGGCTGGAGCTTGGCCGGGTGGTGGATGCCGATGATTTCCAGGAGGTCGAAATTGTAATAGCCCTCGTGTTTTTCGCCGAGTTTCTTGGTGTAGGGCAGCGAGTCGGTGAGCCATTTGTCGCCGTGCAGGCGGAAGCCGATGCGCCGGGGAATTTCCGCTGCCGCCGCGGCCCACTCGACTTCCTGGTCGGGCTGCAAATGAATGAGGCACTGCGGTCCGAGGCGGCGCAGGTGCGCGGCGAGGGCCTCCATGCGCTGCGTGGCCTGCCCGTGCTTGGGCAGACTGACGAAATGCACGGGCGAATTCGCGCCGCGCAGCAGGGGCGCCATCTGCGGCTGCGCCAGAAAAAAAATCTCCACGCCGGGCAGCGCTTGCTTGATGGCCTCGAAGCAGGACGTGGAAATCACCACGTCGCCGATGCGGTCGGGGCGGGACAAAACCAGGCGGACGGACGCGGGTTTGGGAGAATCAGGCGTGGAATCGAGCCGCAGCATGGTGGCCGTTAAGAGAGAGGTCTGAGGAGGGCAGAATCAGGCCGGCGGCGGAAGACCAAGAAATTGCGCACCAGAAGAATGAACATCGAAGCCCTTACGGAGCATTTGTCCCTAGCAATTAACGTGCTCCCGGCAGTTAAACAAACAAAAAGGTCGAGCACCACCCGTGAGCAATCAAACACACCATCGGCTATGATGAATGCCTGCGAAGCCCCCTTACAACCGCCGGGCGGCAAAAGCCATGGCGTCGGCGATTTTCGCCAAATCCTCCTCGGTGTGGCAGGCGGAAATGGCGGTGCGCACGAGGTCTTTGCCGGGCGGAACCGCCGGGGCGATGGACATGACCGTGAAGACGCCGCGATCCATCAAATGCTGCCAGAAACGGTACGCGCGCTCCTTGGTGCCGAGAACAATGGGCACGGCAGGCGTCTGGCTGCCCCAGGTGTCGAGCTTGAGTTCGGTGAGCAATTGCTTGTAGCGCTTGGTGTTGTCCCACAAGCGCTGCAGGTGCTCGGGCTCGTGGTGGAGCAAATCGAGGGCGGCCTCGGCGGCGTAGGCCTGGGCGGGCGCGAGGGCGGCGCTGAAAATCGTCTGCTTCGCGTGCGAGCGTAGATATTCGATGACATCGCGCGAGCCGGCCACAAAACCGCCGGTGCTGGAGAGGGCCTTGGAAAAGCTGCCGGCGATGAGGTCGATGCTGTCGGTGACGCCAAAGTAATTGGCCGTGCCGCGGCCCTCGTGGCCGAGGACACCGAATCCGTGCGCATCATCCATCACCAGGAAGCAATTCTGGTCCTGGGTGACGGTGAGGTATTCGGGAATCGGCGAAATATGGCCTTCCATCGAATACACGCCCTCGAAGGCGACGAACTTTGGGGTCTCCGGTCCTTCAAATGAAATCAGCTCCTTCAAGTCCGCCGGATTATTGTGGGCGAAGCGTTCGACACGCGCCTGGGTCAGGCCAATGCCCGCCCAAATCGAGGAGTGCAGATTTTTGTCCGCGAGGATGACATCGCCCTTTTGCGCGAAGGCTTGGAGCGCGGACATGCAGGAAATGTAACCGGCGACCGAGACCATGCAGGCCTCCTTGCCCAAAAATTCGGCGAGCTTTTCCTCGAGGCGCAAATGGTAGGAGCGGCTGCCGTTGGAGAGACGGGCGCCGGTGGTGCTGGTGCCCCACTCTTCCAGCCCGCGTTTGGCGGCCTCGATAACCTTCGGATGATGCGTTAGACCGAGGTAGTCATTGCTGCTGAGCATGACCATCTCGCGGCCATCCAGCCAGACTCGCGTGCCCACCTGTCGTTCAAAGGCATGATAATACGGCTTATAACGCAAGCGCAAGCGGGTGGCTTCATCCTCCCGGCATCGGCTGGCGATGGCATTGCGACTCTTGGCGGTAAAAAGCTGGATCATGGAAAGCGAAAGCGCTGCTCCGGCATCAGCAGCCAAGCATTAAGCAACAGGATATGAGGGGTTTGGCAACCCACATGTAGTCAATTTTCACAAAGGTTTTGCACTGGATTTACAACCAATGCAAGCACAGAGCGTTCCAATTTGGAGGCCGAAAGCGGGGAGTTTGGGGTTGTCTCCCCGCCCGCCCGGTGTAGTTTTTTGCCTTTGGAGCCTGGAGCGGGGGTAAAAGTACCCTTTTCCACCCCCATTCGGCCTGCCGCCATGCGCAACCTGACCCTTACCGGGACCCCCGGCGACCCCTCCCTGACCGTATTGGGGGCGCTGCGTCGCTGGGTGGGCGAATTGCGGCAAAACCGGCTGCTTATCCATTCACTCTTCTGGCGACTGTATTTGCACCGTTTCGAGGGGTCGGCCGCCGGCTGGTTGTGGGTGGTAATCATGCCCTGCGTGCCGCTGGCGGTGTATAGCACCCTGCAAACGATGGGGCTGTTCAGCGCCAGTCTGCTCAACTCCGGCCAGGATCTGCCCCGTGCCGTTTATAGCGGGTGGGGCATCCTGTTTTTTTTGAGTTTTGCGGAAGGGTTGCGCCTGGCGGCGGGCACACTGGTGCATCACCGGCGCGAAATCATCCAGACCGGCATTCCCAAAATGGTGCTGCTGGTGGTCAACACCTTGCATGCACTGGGCGACACCCTCCTGCGGGCTGCGGCCCTCGTGCTGATCATCCTCTTTTTTCGCGTGGCGCCCCACCCCGGCATAGCCTGGGCTCCCGTGCTGTTGCTGGCGCTGACGGCCTTCGGCTTTGGACTCGGTTGTGTGTTGTCCTTAATTGCCGTGTATTATCGCGATTTGCTGAATATCCTCAGCGCCGCCCTCAGCTATTTGTTTTTTGCCTCCGGTGTTTTTATCCATATTCCGGACCACGATAAACAACCGGCCATGGATCTGCTGTTGAAGTTTCTGCATTGGCAGCCCCTTTATATCATTGTGGATCAAAGCCGCGAACTCGCTTTCGGCTGGGCGGACCGGCCCTGGGCGCTGGCATGTTCCATTTTATTTTGTTTCGCTGTCGTGCCCATCGGGCTCACCCTTTATTACCGTGGAGAAAGCCTCGTCAACAGCCACCTTTGAGCCCGCCCCGGCCGGGCCCGGCACCGACGTGGTGCTGCGCGTGGATCATCTCGGGAAAAAATACTCGCACACCCCGGCGGCGGCGCGCCGCCCCGGCTTGCGCAAATTACTGCGCGCCATGGCCGGCCTTCAGGAGCCGCCCAAACCGCCCGCGCTGGACAAGGAGGAGTTTTGGGCCGTCCATGACGTCAGCTTCACCCTGCGTCGCGGCGAAGCGCTCGGCATCGTGGGCCTCAATGGCGCGGGCAAGAGCACCTTGCTCAAAATCATCCTCGGCCGCCTGCGCCCGGATGTCGGCGAGGTGGAAGTGTTTGGGGGTTCCGGCGGCTTGATTGAACTCGGCGCGGGCTTTCACCCGGAAATGACCGGACGGGAAAATATCTCCACCAACGCCACACTGCTCGGCGCGAAACCCGCCGACATCGAGCGCCTGACGCCCGAGATTATCGCCTTTGCGGACATCGGCGTGTTCATCGATTCGCCCGTCAAGCAGTACAGCAGCGGCATGAAGGTGCGGCTGGGCTTCGCCATCGCCGTGCATTTCGTGCCGGACTTGGTGGTGTGCGACGAAATCATGGCGGTGGGCGATTTCGACTTTAGGCAGAAATGCTTCAACCGCATGAACGAGCTGCGCCGCGACCGCTCGTTCATCCTCGTTTCGCACGGCGCGCGCAACATCCTGAATTTTTGCGACCGTGCCATCCTGATGCACCGCGGCGAACTCATTTCCGACGGCCCGCCCGGGCGCGTGCTTGAGGAGTTTGGCTTGTGCCAGCGCCATTTCAGCCCGGAGCATTTGCGCGCGCTGCTCGCGCACCGGCGTACCAGTCTTACTGGGCATGGTGACTTTCCCGTGCTACCGGACGGGTTGGACGATGGTGATGATGCGACGGAAGCCGCCGACCAACCAGACGCGCCCGCCCGCGAAACCGCGCCGACGCTGGTACCCGATCCGGTGCTGGTTTCCAGCGCCCAAGACGCGCCCCTCGTGGAGGCCGGCTGGCACCGCCTCAATGGCGCCACCTTCAATGACCGCGGCTGGAGCGGCGAAACGCTTAACTCGCAATTCGGCCCGCAAGTCGACCCGCAACCAGCGATTACCGGACTGGCGGTGGACTGGAACCTGCGCCGCGAAGGCCGTGCTTTCGTGCACACGCACGGCCAGCCCTGGCGCGTGCGCCTGTGGCTCCGCTTGGGGCGGGCCGCGGCGAAAATTTCCATCGGGTTTCCCATCTTCGACGAGACCGGCCGGATGCTGCTCGGCCCGCTGTGGGAGCAAGGAGCGACGCCCCTGCCCGCGGGCGCATGGGCCGGTTTGGATCTGTCGAGCCAGCCTTTTCCCCTCCTCATGGGTAATTATTATCTAATACTAACGGTGTCGGAAGGCCCGGCCTTCCTGTGGCGGCGGCGCCTGGGCCGGTTCACCGTGCGCGACCCGTTTGACCGCAGCTGGCAAGCACACGGCGAGTATGCGTGGCACACCTTCCAAAATTCCGCCCCCTCCGCTGAAACCCACTAGCCGGAAGCTGGACTTGCCGCGATGCCTTTTGTCGATTTGTATTCCCGGGCATGAAAAAACTCACCCTCCTTTTCACCCTCCTGATTTTCTTGGCGGGTCCGGTGGCGCGACCGGCGGAATTGACCGATTTGATCACGGAAACGCAAAAGTTGGTCCATGCGCCCGGCCGGCTCATCTTGGTGTGGTGGATTCCCACGGAGTATTGGTCGCTCGCCCTTAAAAATGACCCGCGCATTACGGACGCGCAAAGGACGGACATCAATACCATGCTCTCCAAATATACGGTATTTGTCGTGGTCGCCGCTGATATAGGCCCGATGGCCGCCATGCAGGTGAAGCCGCGCGCGGAAATCGTGGCCAACACCGAATTTCAGGTTGGCGGAAAGGTGGTGCCCCTGCTGCCCCCAGAAGAAGTCTCAAAAAGCGCCACTAATCTCATCTCGGTCATGAAACCCCTGATGGCGAGCATGTTGGGGACTTTGGGTCAAGGCATGGAGTTTTTATTGTATGCGAACGAGAAAAATGGCACCCCCCTCATCGAGGCCACAAAAACGGGCGAGTTTACCTACACGGCCTTTGGCAATAAACTCACGTGGCGCCTCCCGCTTGGCAGTCTAATGCCGCCCAAAATGGATCCAACCACCAAGGAAGAATTTCCCGGCAATTATCTCTTCAACCCGTTTACCGGCGGCAAGCTCGTCCTGAAGGACACGCCTGCGCAAAAATAGGAACCGGCAGCGATTGATGGCCAGTGTTTGCAAAAGGGGGCCGCACCGCGAGTGGGCTGACAAGACCGAGACGGGTCAATTTGTCCATCCTGACGACGTTAGACCGGTTGTCGATTGACAGCCAATGTGACGGCCCGTAGGAAGAAATCTCGCCCTTGTCCCTCTAACCTCAAAATTGCAAAACCTGTCGATGAGTCTCGCCACCGCCAACAACCTGCTCACCGAACTCGGCGTGCGCCTGGGCGTGCCCACGCTGGCCTTTGACGAGAAGGGCTACTGCACCATCGGCTTGGACGACCACATCGTCAATTTCGAGTGCCTGGCCGACGGTGGCACCCTCGCCCTCTATGTCTGGCTGGGCGTCGTGCCGGAGGAGAAACGCGCGGAGGCGGCCTTGCAGATGGCCGACGCCAATTATCTTTTGCAACAAACCCAGGGCGCCACGCTCGGACTGAACCGCCATGAAGGCGATGCCGTGCTGGCGGTGCAAATCTCCACCGCGGATCTCACGGTGGCCCAATTCGAGCAAGTCGTGGAAAATATCGTCAACCTCGCGGCGGCTTGGAAACACAATTTGTTCGGCGGCGGCGACCCTGCTCTGAATGAGGCATCGGCCCCGGCCTCCGCGGGCGACCTGCGCGTATAACTCCACCCACCCCATCCCTCCCATGGCTATTTCCGTCAGTGATTTTCGCGTCTCCGCCGGCGCCCTCGGGGCCGGGGACGAGATCCATCTGAAGAAAAACAAGCAGGGCGTCGCGACGGACAAATGGGAGCGCTTCAAGATTTCGGTCAGCAATTTCTTCAGCTTCAAGAGCACCGACGTCGCCCGGCAAAGGGAGGCCATCAATACGTTTCTCGAATCGATCCGGCAAGAGTATGGCCGGGATTTGGGCCAACTGGCGCGCAGCAGCTTGCAACCTGCCCTCCGGGACGGCCGTCCGTTAACCGCCCGCATGGTGACAGAAACCCTGACTTTGATGGAAGGCCGCGGCGGCCAGCACTGGCTGCGCAACCAGCAACTCATCGGGGAATTGTCCGGGCCCTCGTTGTTCCGCACCGCGAGCCCGCCGTTCTCCGGCGTTTTGCAGGAGGTCCAGGGCGAGCTGATGCCCGACGCCCGCGCCAAGCGCCTCCCGGCCAAGTACGTCGCCCGCTTGAACGAAATGTACACGCCGCCGGAGCGTCCCCTGATGACTTCCACGCACACGCCCACCCACCGGATCCTGACCGGCGAAGTCCGCAACCGCGTGCAGCAGGAGGGCCAGCACGGCATGGGCTACCGGGAAATTGATCCAGACACCGCCCGCACCATCGCCGTCCAGACGACCCGGGACGCGATGATCCTCACCGCCAATGGTTTTCAAGTCGAAGCTTACGCGGAAACCCACGGCTCCTTTCGGGACGCCTTTAACGCCAAGGCCCGCGAGCGCGGCCTCGAGGGCGTGCTGCCCGAGCGAATTTCCACCCAGCTCATGCGCGAAGTGGAGGAGAATTTCACCCTGCTCCTCAGCAACCAGACCCAGATTCTCACCCCGGAGCAGGTGGGCGTGATGCGCGAGGCCGCGTTGAACAGCGTGTTCGACCGCCAGCGCGAAAAATTGAATAATATCGAGGCCCTGCATCTCCCCGCCGGCCCCGCCCGCGACCAGGTCATCGAGCTCGCCCTCGGCACGCGCAAGGGCATGAACGCCGAGTATTTCGCGCGCGTCGTCGCCGTCTCCGACCGGGTGCGCGAAGGCCTCGAGGCGATTCGCACTGCGCCGACGCCCGGCGACCGCGAGCGCGCCGCCGCGAATCTCGGGCGCATTTTCGGCGAGCAGACGCGCGGCATGTCCGGCGACGACCAGGATTTGTTTGCGCAAATGGTCCGGGTCGTCCTCGGCGCGCGTTCACCGGACGACGCCCGCATCGCCTCGGGGCTCATGCGCGACCCCGGGATGCTGGACGCCCGCCAGCAACTCGTCGTCCTCGCGCGGGAAGGCATTCCCATCGGCACGGAAGAAGGCACGACCCGGATCGCCCTCATTTCCAATGCCGTGAAGCTGATGACCGAATTTTCCCCCCGAGCCGGCGCGCCGGTGCCGGCCTGAGGACGGGAAAGCTGGCCAGCCCGCCGAAAACGCGAATAAGGAATTCGCGCAGAGACGCGGAGAAGAGAAACCGCAGATTTCGCAGATTAATGATTCCAAAATCTGGGTGCATCGGCGAAAATATTGGCCGCGGTCCAATTTGTGGTTTTGAGGTAGGGATGTTTCTCCGCAACGTCCGCGGACGCCTCGGAGAGGCGTCCCTACCTTTCCAAACTTGACGGCCACCAAAAAATTCCGCGTCTGCGTCTCCGCGTCTGCGCGAGTTTCCTGCTTTAGGTTTTCCAGCCTAATCTGGGTTCATCGGTGCAATCTGTGGAAAACTCTTCTTTTCCGCTTGGGCGGCGCCACACTCGTTGTGTCATTTCTCCCATGCTGGGGGAAGAGATCAAAGACCTGGCCGAAAATCAGCCCTTTCGCCCGTTTACCGTGCGCCTGAGCAACGGCGCAGAATACACCTTTGCCGCCTCGCGCGACTTCGGCGCCCCCAAGGATTACCACTACATCGTGTACTTTGGCGAAAAGAACATGGTCATCATCGACGCCGAAAGCGTCACGGAAATTTTTAAGTCTTGAGGGCTGGATATTTGGAAGGCTTGGAATCGAAGGCTGCTTTCACCTTCCCGCACGACTAAAACAATCCCCCGAATTCCACTTTCGGGAAAATTTCGAGTTCGCTGTCCACGCCGGCGTTGATGATTTCGAGGCCCATTTTTGCGGCGGCGAGGCGGGCGGCGGCGTAATGGCGTTCCATGCCTTCGAGGTTGGGTTGGTGCCAGAGGCGTCCGCGCCCAAAATACGCCGGGGAAAAATGGTTCGGGTCGTCGTCCGCCGTCGAGCGCAACAGCCCCGGACCGCCACCTTGCGCGGGAGAGGATTCCGCCGTCGAGGGCACGAGGTATTTATGATCGCAGCCGAGGAGGTAAATCGGATTGCAGCCGTACAACACGGCGAGTTGCAACAGCGTGACAGTGACCGTCAATCCGGCCACGAGGCCCGCCGCCGGGTCGCGCGCGAAGGCGTCGAACGGCTCGTCCGTCCAGGCGGGCGGGCGTTGCGCAAAGTAGCAGGTGCGTTCGTCCGGCGGCACGAGGCTGGGAACGCTCCAGCGCAATTTCCAGGTTTCATCGTCCACGATTTCACGCGGAAAGAAAAAATGGGTCTCCGGCGCCTGGAGCCGCGCCGCGGCCAGCTCCGCGGCCTGGTCGGGCAAGACTTGGGTATCGATGCAACTGTAGAAGGTGGGCCGCCAGTCCAGTTGCGGAAACAAAAGAAAAAAACGGTTCGAGGCGCCGACGATTTCTCCGCGCAGTTTTGACAAATCCATTTTTCGCAGCGAAGGACCGTTGCCCACGACGAAACCACGCCGGCCTTTCGCGCGGTCGCGAAAATCCGCCAGCGGCGGTCCCGGCGGCGCGATCAGTGGATTACTAAAATCAGACAGCGCCTCTTGGGCCGACGGCACGATTTGCCAGCCCTCGGGCCGTTCGAGGCCGGCGCGATTTTCCCGCGTGGCCCAGGTCGCAAAATCTTGCGGGCTCGCCGGATGATCATCGGCCAGGGCGTCGGCCCAGGCTTGGGCAATTTCCGGGCTGAGAAAAAGGCGGCCCCAGTCGGCCTCTTCGGTGGTGAGGGCGCCGCCGCGCGCGCGGGCATCTGCCAAATAATCGGGCGAACTGGCGCACGTCGCGTGAAAAAGCCACTGGGCTTTCGCCTCCGCGAGCGCCGCGAGCGCGCCCGATAATTTGTCGGCCCGGCCCAATTGCCCGCGCGGGGCAAACGCCACCGCGTGCCGCGGGTGCCGCCGGATGACGTCGGCCAGCCACATGCTGATTTTCTTGCGTGGCATTTCCCAATCGCCCCGAAGCCCGCCAGGCCACACGGCTTCCCGCGCGCCGTCAAACCAACCGCGCGCCACGACGACCGCCTCGGGCCGCAGACGTTGGGCGGCCAGGCTGCGCAAGGTGGTTCGCAGCGCCCGCCGGCCGCGTCCGGGCGGCACAATGACCAGCACGGGAGTGGGCACGACGGTGGATTGCATCCTGCTTGTGTGGCAACGATTCGGGCAAAAAGCAAGGAGGGTGGAGCCTCACACTCCACCCTCCCGCTATTTTAGTACCCCTTAGCTGGCACTTTCGTGCCAGAAAGTTTGTGACTTTGCTCTAGGCACCGTTGGTGTCGGTGTTGCCGCCGGCTCCGCCCGGACCACCTGGGCCTCCGCGGAAACCGCCGCCGGGACCACGACCGCCCGGACCACCCGGACCGCCACGACCACCGCCGCCGGGACCACCGCGTCCACCGGGACCGCCAGGGCCGCCGCGACCACCAGGACCACCGCGCGGGCCGGGCATGCTGCCGAGCGCCGCCGTCAATTCGTTCACATCGAGGCCGCCGTTGTTGTCGGCGTCGAAATTGGCGATGAGATTCGCCGCCAATTGCTCAGGTGTCGGAGGCGGGGGCGGAGCATCGGCGTTGTCCGTGGAATCAGCAGGCGCGCCACCGGAAGCGTTCGCACCTTGAGCCTGGCCTTGAGGGCCTTGACCACGACCGGGACCACCGGGACCGCCACGGCCACCGCGACCACCACGACCTGGGCCGCCGCGTCCACCGGGGCCGCCCGGACCACGCCCGGCACCGGGACCGCCGTTCGGGCTGGTTGCATTGGGTTGGTTTGCGCCAGCGCCATTGTCGGCATTCGCGCCATTGTCACTGTTGGCGCCAGCGGGCGGAGGCGGCGGACCACCGCGCGGGCCGGCCGCAAGGGCTTGCGTCAATTCCGTGGCATCGAGGATGCCGTCGCCGTTGGCGTCAAAACCGGCGATCATGTTTGCCGCGACTTGGGCCGGCGGAGGCGGGCCGCCACGGCGACCACCACCGGGCCCGCCGGGCCCACCGGGACCGCCTTGACCGCCGGGTCCACCGGGGCCGCGTTGGGCGTGGGCGACACTGGTCAGGGTCAGGCAAGCGGCAAAGATAATGGGTAATGTTTTCATGGGAGTTCCTGGGTTGGAGTTGGGTTGACTATTTACAGACGATTACACCACGCCCGCATGACGGCCTCCTGCGCGCGCAGATTAATTTATTTTCATCTGGCGCTTTTACTCGCGCCGCCGGGTGAAAAAGCGCTAGGATGGCGGCGCACCGGAACGGATTGCCCCATGAAAGTACTCGTCGTCGAAGATGAAAAACGCATCCGGGACCTCATTGAAAAGGGGCTCCGGGCCGAGGGCTTTGGGGTGGACGCCGTGGGCGACGGCCAGGAGGGCTACCTGCTGGCGCGCACCCGCCCTTATGATGCCTTGGTACTGGATATCATGGTACCCGGGCGCGACGGGCTCAGCCTGCTCAAGGCCATCCGCGGCGAGGGCGTGAACGTCCCCGTCGTCGTGGTGTCCGCCCGCGACGGGCTCGACCAGCGCGTCGAGGGCCTGAACCTCGGCGCGGACGATTACCTGACGAAGCCCTTTCACATCGACGAACTGGTGGCGCGGCTGCGCGCGCTCGGCCGCCGGGCGCAGGGCGCGCAACTGAATTTGTGCCGCGCGGGCGACGTCTCCCTCAATCTCGCCACCCGCGAGGTGCACCGCGGCGAAGCCAAGATCGAGCTGACGGCGCGGGAATTTGCGCTGCTCGAGCTGCTGCTGCGCTCGCCCGGGCGCGTGTACACGCGCGCGCAGATTCTCGACTATGTGTGGAATTACGATTTCGACCCGCAGACGAACCTGGTGGACGTTTACGTCAAGCGCCTGCGCCAGAAACTCGGCGACACCGACAACACGCTGATCGACACGGTCCGCGGTGTGGGCTACCGGTTCAGCGCGGGTGGCGACGCCCAATAATCCGATGTTTCGCTCCTTCCGGTTTCGTCTCGTGGCGTTGTCCATGCTGGTCAGCGCGGCGGCGCTGCTGGCTTTCGCCGGGCTGGCGTGGACGCTCATCAAGCGCAACCAAAGCGACCGCTTCGACAGCGAGTTGGAAAAGCTGGCTTCGCGCTACGGCGCGCGGCTGCTGCTTTCCGTTTTGCGCTCGCAGGATTTTGCCACGGATCAGACTCTGCTGGATTTGCGGGACCTCGCGGCGGAACGTTCGCTGGTTTATGTTGTAGTGAATGGCGACGGCACCGTGCCCTTTCAAAGCCAGGACTGGCCGGCCGGCGTTTCCTTTGATGAATTTGCGCACGCGGCACTGCCCTTGCCGCCCCCGCCGCCGGATGGTTTCGGCTTCGACCCCAACGGAAATAACGGCGACCGCGGCGGGCCGCGGCGCGGCGGCGGCCCCGGCGGTGGTTTTGGCAACCGCGGTTTTCCGCGCGGTGGGCCCGGCGGCCCCGGCGACCGTGGTGGCGGGCCCGGCGGCGGCCGCCAGGGCGGCCCGAACTTCGGCCTGCAACTCGACCAGACGCAGTTGAAAACACTGCCCGCCGCCCTGCCGCAATGGCGTTTTGCCGTGGTGCCGGCGCAAGGTCGCGCGGTGGTGTTCGGCCTGCCGCTGGCATTGCTCGCCGCCGAACACAACAAAACGCGCGACACTTTTCTTGTCGCCCTGCCCGCGGCGCTCGCGCTCGTCGGTTTGGGCGCTGCCCTCGTGGCCAGTCGCGCGGTCAAGCCACTGCGCAAACTTACCGCCGCGGCCGAGCGCATCACCGCCGAGGGCTTGAATGAACAGATTCCCCGCAGTGGCGAAGACACGGAATTCGCGCGCCTCATCGATGTCTTCAACGCGATGCTCGACCGCCTCGCCCGCAGTTTCGATCAGGCGCGACGATTCAGCCACGACGCCGCGCATGAGTTGAACACGCCGCTGACGATTCTCACCGGTCAAATCGAACAGGCGCTCCAAGCCGCGCCGCCGGCCTCGCCCGAACAGCAGCGCTGGGCGCTCCTCGCCGAGGAAGTGCAGCGCCTGCGCGACATCATCCGCAAATTACTTCTGCTCGCGCGCGCTGACCGCGGCGGCCTGCACCCCGACTGGCAACCGCTCGACCTCGCCCGCCTCGCGCGTGATTGCGCCGACGACGCCGCGGCCTCCGCTGATTTGCCGCTCGACGTTTCCCTCAGCGGCGAGACCACCCTGCCCCTCCAGGGCGATCCATCCCTGTTGCGCCAGCTCTTGTTCAACCTGCTTTTAAACGCGATAAAATACAACCGGCCGGACGGGTTTGTGCGCGTTCACCTCGAGCGCTTCACCCGGGACGGGCGCGACTGGGCCGCGATGGCCGTGACCAATTCCGGCGCGCCGATTCCGCCCGAGCATGTGCCGCATATTTTTGAACGCTTTTACCGCGCCGACGCCGCGCGCCATCGCGGCGTGGAAGGCCTCGGGCTCGGCCTGAGTCTCGCCCGCGAATTCGCCCGCGCCCACGGGGGCGACCTCCTGCTCGCGAAAAATGCGCCGGATGAAATCACCTTCCGCCTGGAGTTTCCGATTCGCGCCGAGGGGAAGTAAGAAAAGAGTTTTCGACAGAATTAACAGAATTTAGAAAATTGAGAGCATAAAAATACAATGGTGCAGATTGGCTCGACTTCATTTTCGTAGCGCGGCGCTTTAGCCCGCGCAAGGGATTACTCGAATGAGAGAAGAGCGCGGGCTAAAGCGCCACGCTGCGAAGACCAAGCGTGTCTCAAGCGGTACCGCTACCGAAAAAACTGTGCAGGGCAGGAAAGTAATTTTTTAAATTCTGTTAATTCTGTCCAGAAATCTGGATTCTATCCAAAAATCAGGGTTTAGCCTGGGCGCACACCCGGCAGTAGAGTTGCTCGTACTGCGGCACGATGGCGTTGGCGGAAAATAAAGTGCGGGCGCGTTGCTGCGCGGCGCGGCCGAGCTGCGCGCGGCGCGCGGGGTTTTGCAACAGCGTTTCCACCGCGCGCGCCAAATCCTCGGGACTGTTGGAATCCACGAGCACGCCGCTATGACCGGATTCCACCACCTCGGGAATACCGCCGACGGCTGTCGCCACGCTTGGGCACGCGAATAACATGCCTTCCAGAATGCTGAGGCAAAAACTTTCCGTCTCCGAGGTGAACAGGCCCAGGTCCGCGGCCTGCCAATATTCCTCGATGTCGGTGATGCGCTCGCGCACGACGATGCGGTCGGCGAGGCCGAGGCGGCGCACGTCGTCCAGGAACGGCGCGAAATCTCCGCCCGCGAGAATGACGAGCTTGAATGATTCACGCGGAGCAATGCGCGCCGCCGTTTCGAGCAGCAGGCCAATGCGCTTCAAGGGCCGCAGGTTCGACGCGTGGAGAATCATCGCCTCGCTGTCGGCGACGCCGAGTTCGCGGCGCACGTCGGCGCGCGCGCGCTTGGGCGGACGCGGAATGGAAAAATTATAAATGACGTCAATGGGCCGCTCGATGCCAAGGATTTCCCGCGTCTCCTGCGCGAGGCAATGCGAGACCACGGTCACGGCGTCGGACTGCGCGAGCGCGTGGCGGATGGCGGGAACGTAGCCGGCGTCGCGCCCGAGCAGCGTGGTGTCCGTGCCGTGCAACGTCGTGACCACGCGCGGCTGCAATTCCGGCGGCAGCATGGCACGCGCAAGAATGGCGGCGGTCGCGTGCGGCACCGCGTAGTGCACATGCAGCACGTCCAGCTCGTGCAGACGGGCCACCTCCGCCATTTTCACCGAGAGCGGCAGGGTGTAGTCCGGGTACTTGAACAAACCGTAGTCATTGATCACCACCGGATGAAAAAACAGGCCGGGAATGTCATCAGCGATGCGAAACGGTTTCTCGTAGCAAATGAAATGCGCCTCATGCCCCCGCCGCGCCAGCTCCTCCCCCAACGCGCACGCCAGCACCCCGCTCCCGCCGACCGACGGGTAACAGGTGATGCCGATTTTGAGGGGATATAGTAAAGGCATGCTACTTTGCCTTCATACGCCCTTCCTCAATGACTTTCAAGGAGAAGGCCGCCGCATCGCTAACAATGGGAGATCTTGACTTTTGCTTTGCTTGAAGGACTACTTCGTCACGCGCAAAGGAAGGAGTGGTCTTAAATCCCTCAAGTGCACCCTTGTTTACCAAACTCCATTCCTCGACCGTTTCCACGTGATTGAGGTAAACGGCCATCATCATCAAGGTGCCCAAATTTCCTGCAAGCACATCTTGTCTCCCGTCATGAGTATAAAATTGTCCAACAGTTGTTGCTTCGGGGAAAAGATGCTCAATTATTTCAAATGAGTCTTTTGCCAATGGGCGATTTGCCACCCTCTTGTAGGCCTCGAATGCCGCCCGAACGGCTTCGTTACGATTAGAGAACAGATTACCCTCAGCCGTAATACCACACCCACTTCGATAACCAAATCCGGAGGTTTTTAATTTGTGTGCGCACGGATGATCAAAAATTTCCGCATAAATTTTGCCGTACTCATCCTCCCGTGATCCGCTGGGATAATCCCACAGTGGAACACCGAACAGCCGGGGTTGAATACGATGTTCGTAGTAGAGACAACGAGTACAGACCAAGCCGTAATCATAAACCGCATAACCCTGGAAAATAACCGCGAGTACAGCCAACACGGAAAGCCCTAACGCGATCCGATGCAAGTATTTCACGACACGCTAAATTATACCTAGATTTACAGTTTTTCACCTAAATTCAATTCTATACAAAACCATAATAAGGCGGCTCGCTTACATCAACATTTTGATTACCAGCGCCTCATTCGGAAACAGCGCTTGGGCGTACTGGAGGCCGGCGCGCAGGCCGAAGACGCGGGCGCGGGCGAGTTGAAAGTCGACGTAGTTGCGGGTTTTGAGCTGGGAGGCGTGGGCGGCCATCGACGCGGTCCAGGCCTGGACGATTTCCGGCGGGGAAATGTCGTAGAGGACGGGTTGCTGGCCGGCGGGCTCGGCCTCGGGGGCGACGGCGTAGAAAAAGAGCCGGCTGATTTTGTGCGCGGGCCATTTCCGCAATTCCCTCACCCCGCCGTAACGCGCGAGGCGGGTGGCGTCGCGCACCAACTGGCCCAGCCGCCAATGGTCCGGGTGTTGGTTCATTTCGACCGTCGGCGCGAGGACCACGGAGGGACGGAAGCGCCGGATAAGTCCCGCGAGCTTGAGCGCGTGCGCATTTTTGAGTTCGAGATGCGAATCGCCGTCCAACGTGAGAAACTCAATCGACGCGCCGAGAATTTTGGCGGCCTGCCGCGCCTCGCGGGTGCGCTGGGCGGGGGTGCCGTGGGTGCCGGCCTCGCCGCGCGAGCAGACGACGAAGTGCGCGGCGCGGCCCGCTCGCGTCTCGCGCGCGATGAGGCCGCCGACGCCGAATTCGAGGTCGTCCGGGTGCGCGCCAAAGGCGAGGATGGAAGCGGGCGGAGAAGACATTTTTGGACAGAATTAAGGGGATAAACGCAGAGGAAAAGAAAAAGAGTTTTGGACAGAATTAACAGAATTTGGAGAATTTAAGATCGGAACAAAGTGATAGAAACGATGTTGCTTTGCTGAAAAGATCTCCCTGGACGTCGCCAACGGCACCCTGAACAAATTATAATAATTAGCGGCAGGGGCGCCGTTGGCGACGTCCAGGTGGATTAAAATGCTGCGCATCTTTTCAACAAAGCAAAATTTTGCAAATTCTGTTAATTCTGTCAAAAAATCAGCTGCTTTTTGGATTTTCAAATTCCAGCCACGCTTCGTCGGAGCGGTCGATCTCGTCGCGGGGGACGAAGGTGATTTCGGGGGCGTCGGCGGGGTTGAGGTAGGCGCGCTCGCCCTGGCCGGCGATGTAGTGGGTGCAGTGGAGGACGGACTGCATCCAGCGCAGGCGGGTGTCGCGCGCGGGGCTCACCTGTTCGGGCGTGCATTCAACGGGCGGGAGCGTCAAAAAGCAATCCCCGCCCTCGTGCAGCTTCAGCGCGCCATCGCACCGGCGGGCGCGGACGATTTCGCCCGCATAGGGCACATCCACAAAAACATCGTCCACCGTGCAGGCGGCGCGCCGCACGGCCGGGTCGCTGGAGCGCACCACGCGCACACCTGCCAGGAGCCCGAGGCCCGCGTACATTTGCAGGCAAAAATCCGCGACGTTCGTGGCGGTGACTTTCTTGAAAATCTCGATGAGCGGCTTTTCGATGTGCGCGCCCAGTTGCCGCGCCATGTTGGCGGGCCAGTCCGGGACGATGCGCTTCAAGTATTGCGGCGACCACTTGCGCTGGATCTTGTTGGCGAAAAGGAAATTCAGGCGCTGGGCCGCGCCGGTGCGGCGGTCATGCACGATGGTCTGGGTCTCGCGCGGGTCGTGGTCGCTGTCGTGATAAAAAAAGACGATTTCGCCGCCGATTTCCTGCTGGAGACGGCGGGCGGTGACGATTTTCGCGACGAGAAAACGCCGTGGGAAAAAACCGCAGGGCTGCTGGCCGAAACCGATGACGGGCGCGCTCATGCGGACGAGACCTCCGTTTTCGGCAGCGCCAACTGGATGATGAGTCCGAAAAGAATACAGATGGCCGGGCCGAGGAGGTTGTACCAAAGGTAGGAAATATCGAGCAGGTTATAGAGTTCAATCACGAGCACCTGGGCGGCCAAGGCGCCCCAAAAGGCGGCGGTGCCGCGCACCCAGCGCACGAAAAACGCCAGGAGAAACAAACCCAGCACCGCGCCGTAAAAGAGCGAGCCGACGATGTTCACCGCCTGCACGAGATTTTCCTGGAGATTGGCAAATAAGGCGAAGCAGATGGCCACCAGGCCCCAACAGCCGGTAAAGACCTTGGACATGGCCACGCAGTGCGCGTCGCTGGCCTCGGGGTGCAAAAGAAAGCGGTAAAAATCCACGGTGGTGGTCGAGCCGAGGGCGCTGATTTCCGCGGCCTTGGAGGAAAAGGTCGCCGCAAAAAACGCCGCGATCAACAGCCCGATGACTCCATGCGGCAGGTAATGCAGAATGAAATTGATGAAAACATAATCGGAGTCGTTGCCTTGGGCGCCGGGCGAGGATTCGGCGATGGCGGTTTTGGTGGCAGCGCGGGCGGTCTCGAGGCGATCATGCGCCAGGGCCGCGGCGGTTTTCGCGTGGTTTTCCGCCGCGGTGTCGCCCGCCTGCCGGGCGGTGAGCCAGGCCTGGAGTTGCTGGCGCTCTTCGGCATGGGCGGTGGTGAACTCCTGCTCCAGCGCGCGCAATTGAGCACCCGCCCCGTGGGCCACCGCCTCGCGCCAGGCCGTTTCGTTAAAATTCACCGGCGGAGTTTCAAACTGGTAAAACACGAAAATCAGCACGCCGAGCAGGAGGATGCAGAACTGCATGGGAATTTTGCACACGGCATGAAACATCAGCCCCAGCCGGCTTTCCCGCAACGGCCCGCCCGTCAGGTAGCGCTGCACCTGGGATTGGTCCGTGCCGAAATAAGACAGCGCGAGAAACATGCCGCCAAGGGTGCCCGTCCACACGGTGTAGCGCTCATGGGGATCCACGGAAAAACTCACCGCATTCAATTTGTGAAAACTCCCGGCGACGGTGAGGGCGTCGCCAAAGCCGAGGCCCGCGGGTAATTTCTCCAGGAGCAGCACAAAGGCCGTCAGCATCCCTGCAAAAATCAGCGCGATCTGGTATTTTTGCGTCACCGTCACGGCCTCGTTGCCGCCTGTGACGGTATAAATCGTCGCGAGCACCCCGCTGCCGATGATGGTGGCATCCAATGGCCAGCCCAGAATGGTGGAAAGCACGATGGCGGGCGCGTAAATGGTCAGACCCGCGCCCAGCCCGCGTTGCACGAGAAACAACGCCGCGCCGAGCAACCGGGTTTTTTGATCGAACCGCTGGCCGAGGTACTCGTAGGCGGTGTAAACATTCAGTTTCCGGTAAATCGGGAGGAAGACCGCGGCGATGACGATCATCGCCAGCGGCGCGCCGAAATAATTCTGCACGAAACTCAATCCATCCTGATAACCCTGGCCGGGAATGGACAAAAACGTGGTCGCGCTCGCCTGGGTGGCGATGACCGAAAGGCCGATGACAAACCAGGGCGTGTGGCCCTCCCCTTTCAAATAGGTTTCGAGGCTGCGGCGGCCCCGCGTGCGCCACATGCCGTAAGCGACAATGCCGAGCATCGTGCCGAGCAGCACGACATAATCGAGCGTGCTCACGAGTAAACGTGCGTCAACACGGTGAGCGCGACGATGTAAAGCACCAGGCTGACCCCGATAAAAATGTACACCGCGCGCCACGTGCGCAGACCCGGCAAACCGGGAGTTTCAATGGCCGCGGGCGACGCGGCGGGAGCGGGCGCGGTCGGCTTCATTTCCCGAGAGAAACCAGATTCGCGAACAACCGGAACGCGCCGGGCACGCCCGCCGGCAGTTCACGGAAAAACACCAGCCCGGTGTAAACAACGTAGCCCTGGCCGTATTTCGCCACGAGCAGGCCGCCCTGGAGCGGGTCCTCGCCCGGGTCGCTGAAGGCGAGGAGCGGCGTAAAGCGGGCGTCCCACTGGCTGGGGAAATAAATGCCGCGTTCCTGGACCCAGCCGTCGAAGTCGGCGAGCGTAATTTTATTCGGCGTGGTGAGGGCGGGATGATCGGGAACGAGAAAGGTCGGCGTGGCGTGCTCATCCGTGATGCGCAACGCGGACTGCTTGAGCGCGAGGGGCCCAAATTGGCCGGGGGTCTGGTTGCTCACGTCGCTGCGGTTGTATTGCACGATGAGATTGCCGCCGCCCTCGACCCAGGAAAAAAGCGCGGGCAAGTTGGGAAACAAATCCGTGCGCACTTCAAAAGCGCGGATGCCCAGGACCACGGCGTCGAGATTTTTCAGCTTTTCGGGAGTGAGGTCGGCGCCCGTGAGCGGGGTGACGTTGTAGCCCATTTGCGCGAGACACACGGCGATGTCGTCGCCCGCGCCGGGCAGATAACCGACATTTTTTCCGCGGATGGCGAGATTGAGGCTGAGCACGCGCAACTTGGCCGGCGGCTGCAGCAACTGCACGGGAATGTGACCGTAGGCCAGCACAATGCGCTCGGTGTTGTAGCGCACGCCGTTGATGACGGCGCGGGCTTCGAGCCGGACGGACGCAGCCTGGTCGGGCGCGGTCACGGTGAAGGTGACTTTTTCCGTGTCGCCGACATTGGGGATGGAGAAAAGCTGGACCGCGGGAAAAACTTTCCAGCCGGGCGGCGCGGCGATTTGCACGGCGCCCTGGACAGTGTGCCGGGCGGCCGTGACATCGACTTCCACGGTTTTGGCCGCGCCGGGCGCGAACAATTCCACGTCGCTGGGAAAACTGAGCGAGACGGGCGCAATGACATCGAGGCGGCGGCGAATTTCGGTATTGTCCGCCGCGGTGGTCACCTGCACCGGTTCGTCGGGGAGGACCAGCGTTTGGCCGCCGACAGAAAAGACCTGGCCAAGGGGGAAAACGGGCGGATTTTCCGGCAAGCCGATGAGCGCCGGATCGTCCACGCGCGCCATGCCGGGCGTGCCTTCCTCGCGCAGCCAGTAAGGCGTGCTGAGCGGAGTTTTGGCGGGCAGGATTTGCGGGGCGTCGCGGGTGGCCGGCTGGTTCGGCTGCAAATCCACCGGGGCGCCGGCGGGTGCGTCGGCACCGGGAAAATTCACGCCGAGCCAGCGCACGGGCACCTTCGAAGTGACCATCGCGGTCTCATGCAAGGGCAGGATTTCACCGGGGACGACTTCCGCCTGCGGGGTGACGGTGGCAAAGGAAAGGCCGAGGCAGGATTGCAGGATGCGGTCGAGCTGGCCGCGCTTTTCCTCGACGACGGGATCCGTCGGCAAGGCGGAGAGCTTCGTGCGCAGCGCGAGCAAAGCGGGCATGCTGGCGGCAGGATCTTGCGCATTGAATTTGGCGAGGGCGTCGTCGGCGAGTTGCGCGATGTCCGCGCCGCCGGGGTAGCGCGCCCAGGTGGTGACCACGCCGTCCAGGAGGTCGGTGGTGGCCGGCTCGCCATCGAGCAATGAAAAAGTTTCGCCGCCCGCGCCGCCGCGCACGCCGGTGTTGCCAAAGCCCTGGGTCTTGTGCATCTGGCGGCTGCGCGCGGCGATTTGGGCGAACGATTCGCCGGTGGCGGCATCAGTGCCGCTATCATCCATACGCACCGTATTGGCAGGAGGAGCCGCCCCAGCGCCGCGGCCACCACCGCCGCCGTTGACCATGATGCGCTTCGGCTGCCAGGGTTGCAGAGTTGTCAATTGGTCGGGAAAAGCCTTCGGGTCGCCGGCCAGTTTGAACGCCTCGAGCGCGAGCACGGCGGACGCGGTGTGGTGGCCGTGGGTGTTGCTCGGCAAAGGGGAAAAACGCGTGACGATGACATCGGGCCGGAATTCGCGAATCACGCGCACGATGTCGGCCACCACCTGCTCGCGGTCCCAGGTCTTCAGCGTATCGAGATAATCCTTGGAATAGCCGAAGTCGAAGGCGCGGGAAAAATACTGCCGGGCGCCGTCCACGCTGCGCGCGGCCAATAATTCCTGCGTGCGCAGGACGCCTAGCTCAGGCCCGAGCTCAGGGCCGAGGACGTTTTGGCCGCCGTCGCCGCGGGTGAGCGAGAGATAGGCGGTACGGTAATCGCGTCCGCGCGCGAGATAGGCCAGCAACTGGTTATTCTCGTCATCGGGGTGGGCCGCGACGAGGAGCACGCTGCCGAGTTCACGAAAACTGCGCAACTCTTGCTGAATAGCTGGCGCAGGCAGGGGCTCGGACGCGCGAACACAGATTATACTTGCCGCCAAAATAAGCACGGCGGCAGACCCAGCGCACCGCCGTGCACCCGACCATGAAGGATAGATTTTCATCCGCATTTCCCGAAGGTTGAAAAGCGGGCCGCGACCATGCGCCCACGCACCGCGAAGCTGTGGTGTCACTGCTTCACCTTAAACGGCACCGAGAACAAGGTGTTTTCCCAAAACGCTTTCAACACTCCACCGCCCGAGGCCGTATCCGGCACGAGGGCGATGGTGAATTCGTCCACCTGTTTGTCCAAGGTTTCTTTCTTCATATCCACGCGAGCGAGTTCATTGGCCTGAATGGCGGGCGTGTAAGGGATGCCCCACTGGCCGATTTGCTTGTTGATGATGAGCTTTGTCGCGCCCTTGTCGTCGGGGAACATGCAAAGGGTATAGGCGCCCGCGGGCACGGTCGTGCCGCCGATATCGAGCGGAACCTGGGTGATGAGCGTGGTCGCTTCATCCGAACCCATGCGCCAGACGGCACCCCATGGGACGAGCGCGCCCCAGATTTTGCGGACTTCCGTGGTGCCTTCTTTTTTGGAAAGCGGGCGGCCGTAAGTGACCGTCACGAGCGGGCCATTGCGCGCCCCGACGTGCAGGCTGATGGTTTCGTGCGGGCTCAAGCGCGCGGCGGACGGCGGTGGCACCGGCACCGGGGCCGAGGCAGCCGGCGCCGCGGTTTGGGCCGAGGCGCTCAACGCGGCCAAAGCGGAAATAAGGGCGAGGGTAAACTTGAATCCTTGCATAAGGTCTTCTCCAGTTCGGGGGTTGTACCGGATCGGGGTGGACGGCTTCGTCCCCCAGCCCGCCGGGTTTCTTTCAGCCTAGCAACCCACCCAAGAACACGAAAGCCCAAAATGTGTTCCCGTGAGTAGCGGCCTGCAGTTACGCAAGACCTAAATAAACGGCCGGCGGTCGAGCACGAGGCGGAGCGGCCAGTCAGTCACCACTTCCTGCGCGCCGAGAAATTGCTGCGCTTCCGCGGCGATGCTAAGGGCGGCGGTCACCAAATGCACCGTCAGCCGGCCCGTAAAGGTGGCGCGGCGGCCGGCGGGGCTGTAAACCTCGGTCATCAATCTTGTCATCACCCCGCGCACCACTTCGCGCACGTCGTCGAACCGATGCGGGGCGTAACGGAGCGTGCGGGTCATTAGAAAAATCGCATCGAGCGTCATCCACAGATGGTTGGTCGCCATCCAATAGCCGTCGGCCTGCTGGAGGCGCAGGACGGTGTCGATGCGCGCTTCCGGGTACGGCATGTGCCGGTTGAAATAATTATAGAGAAAGCTGTAGTGGAACGTGCCGCCAATCTGGTCGGAGTCGCCGGTGGCGGGCTTTTCGCGTCCCATCAAACCATTGTGCGGGTCGAAGAGGCTCTCGCATTTCGCGAAATAAGCGTCGAACCACGCCTTCGTGCCCAAGGCGGGCACCAGCGCGAAAATGGAGCCGACGCCCGCGCCCTTGTGGCTCTCGGTGTAAACGGCGGTTTTCCAGTCGAGCGTTTCGAGAAAGGCGGCGGGGTCCGCGTATTCCGGCCCCATCTTGACCGGCAATTTCGGCGTGAGATTGAGCAACTGCATCGCCGCCAGCGCAAACGCGGTGTTGTGCAAGGGATCGTGGCTCGGTTCCTTTTCCAGCAGCCAGCCGGTGTCGGGATTTTGCAACGACTGGAAGGCCGCCGCCCACTCGGTCCGCTCCGCTTCCGTCGGACGCAACGCGCCGAGCGAATACAGGATGCAGGCCATGTCGGACACCCCGTATAGCTCGAGCACGTCCTTGCCCGGTTCACGGGCGTAATGGCCCGCGCCACCGGGGAGTTTGACCGAAGGCTCCAACTCCGCGGTGATCCACTTAACAAATTCGCGCAGGTCGAAGGTCGGCGCGGGTGCGGTCGTTTTGGGCGACGCAGCCGGGCTCGAAACTTGCGCTGACGCCGAACCAGGCAGGGCCGACAGCACCGTCAGTGCTCCGAGACCGCCTGCCCCGCGCCGCAAAAAATCGCGGCGACTGGAGGGTGACGGACTCGACAAAGCTGGCGATGGCTCAGCTCGCGATTTCATGACGGCAAGACGCGGCCGGGTTAAGCCCGTGCCGGGAATTTACTTGTTCGTGTTGGCGCCTTTGACGAGCGTCGGAATCGAGTAAAAGCCCGTGCGCGCCGTGAAATAGAGCGTCGAGCGATCCGGGCCGCCGAAAGCCATGTTGGCGGGCTGTTCCGGCACCTGAATGCTGCCGATGCGTTCGCCGGTCTTCGTGTCCACCACTTGCACTCCCCCGCTGCTCAGGTACAGATTACCCTTGTTGTCGAGGGTCATGCCGTCCGAGCCGATTTTGCAGATGAGGCGCTTGTTGGTCAGCGAGCCATCGGGCTGGATGTCAAAACCGTAGGTCTCGTTCGCGCCGATGTCCGCGACGTAAAGCGTTTTGCCGTCGGGGGTGCCGATGATGCCGTTGGGCGTGTTGTAATCGCTGACGACGCGCGTGAGCGTCTTGTGGTCGGGCGAGAGGAAGAAGACCGTCTTGAACGGCTTGCCGTCCTTATCAACCTGCTCGGACTGGCGGCCCGGCGCCCACCACTTGCGCGCATAAAAAGGATCCGTCAGGTACATGCCGCCGTCGGGACGAATCCACACGTCATTCGGCCCGCCGAGCAATTTGCCCTGGTAATCCTTCACCAGCACCGTGTGCTTCGGGAGAGTGATGTTGCCAGAGCGGTTCGGGTCACCGAAGGCGGGATTGAGCGGCTGCGGGTAGGGAATCGTTTCCTTTTCCGTGAGCGAAATGGACCAGAGCTCGTTGCGTTCGTCCGCGCAGGAGATGAGGTTGCCCTTGCTGTCAAAAGCCATGCCGTTCGAATAACCGGCGGGGTGCATGAACACGGACAAGGTTTTGTCCGCGACATTCCAGTGCATGATTTTGTTGCTGTTCTGCTCGACGAAATAAATGTCGCCATTGGGCGCGACGGAAGCGCCTTCGGTGAAGGGAGCGCCATCCACCGTGTAGGACTCGGTCGGGAGCGTCGCGAGTTTTGTAACTTTGGCGTCGGGCGCGATAGTCGGGGGCAAACCCATGGGCGGCAAGCCACCGCGGCGGCCGCCGCGGACGGGAGCAGGCGGCTGGCCAGTAGTGGCGGCGGACGGCTGCAAGGCCGGGTTTTGCGAGGGCGAAGCACTCGGGGGCGTGGCCGGTTGATCGGCGGCCAGCAGGGAAAGCGAACCCGCCACCGTGGCGAGCGTGAAGAGCGAGGGTAGTTTCATGGGGAGGAAGTAGTGTTGGGGGTTGATTTAAAAAGACAATCCTAAGAATTTATTTGCCGAGCGCGTCGGAGGCCACCTGCTGGAATGTCACGCGCATGACGGAATCGTCGGGGTTAGGGCGGATTTTGTCGCGTTGCAGCATGAGGACGTAAATCACGTCGCGCTTGGGGTCGGCCCAGCTATCAGTGCCATAGGCACCGCCGTGGCCGAAGGAACCGGGCGACAGCACGGCGTTGCCATTGAGCGATTGCAGCACCACGCAGAAACCGAGTCCCCAAGCCATGCCGGGGCGGGTGGAAAGATCGCCCGTCTGGTTGCGAATCATTTCCGCCGCCGTCTCGGGTTTGATAATCGTTTTGCCGTTGAAGGAGCCGCCCTGGAGCATCATCTGGTAAACTTTTGCGACGTCCTCGGCGGTCGAAAACAAACCGGCGCCCCCAATGGGCGGGCGGGCTTTGTCAGTGACCGCCGCCCCATACATATAAGAGATGGTCGTGGGCTGGAGTTTGCCCGCGGAATCCGCGAGGTAGCTTGTCGCCAGGCGCGTGACATCCTCCGGTGCGACCCAGAAAGTCGTGTGCGTCATGCCGAGCGGGTCGAACAGGCGCTTTTGCATGAACGCCGCGAATGGCGTGCCGCTGACCACCTCGACGACGTGCCCGAGGATGTTCATGCCCGTCGTCGAATAACCCCAGCGCACTCCTGGTTGGGCGCGCAAGGGGCGGGTCACGGCGTCCTTGCTGATTTGTTCGAGCGTCCAATGCGGGTCGGGCAGCGAGTAGTCCCCCAGCCCGCTGGTGTGCGTGAGCAAGTCGCGCAGCGTAATGGGCCGGGTGAGCGGCGCGCCGCCGGGGCCTTTGGCGTCCTTGAATTCGGGCAAATATTTTTCCACCGGGTCGTCGAAGGCGAGCTTGCCCTCGTCCTTCAACATCGCGATGCCGAGCGCCGTCATGGGTTTGGTCATCGAGGCGATCCAGAACAAATCGCCGGTTTCCATTTTGCGTCCGCTGGCGAGGTCGGTCGTGCCCACGGCCGTCAGGCTCAGTAATTTATCCTTGGTCGCGACCAGCATCACCGCGCCGGAGATGTTGCCGTTGTCCACATAAACCTGCATGGCCGGCGCGATGCCCGCAAAGCGCGGGTCGTTGGCCGGTTTCGCCGCAGCCGCCGGGGCCGGGGCGGCCGGGGCCATCTGAGCCGCGTTGCATGAGGCAGCGGACAAAGCCGCCGCCAAGATCAAACCTTTGCGCCAATTATTCATGGGGTAAATGAATTCACCCCTACGCTATACGAATCGGCGTCCGGCTTCCAACTGCTAAATTTCCCCCTACTTCCCTTTCAGGTAACCAAACAGGCCGTGCTGCTCGCTGTCCGTGCCGGCGGAGAAATAAAGCCGCTTGGCCGGGCCCGCAAAGATTTCCCAGAGGCCGGAGATTTTGACCGGGTGGCCCTTGGATTTTTCGAGCACCCCGAGATACTTCCCGGCGGTCGAGAACACGGCGATTTCGCCGTTGCCGAAGTTGCCGATCAGGATTTTGCCGCCGTCAGCGCCGAATCCCGACGGCGCCACCGCCACGCCCCACGGCGCATTCAATTGCGGGATTTTTCCGCCGGCTTTCGACCCGGAGGCGAACCGTTTGACAAACGTCCCGTCCATATGAAACACGCTGACAAAGCCGAGGCCCGCGCCGTCAAGCTCGTCGTGCTTGCTCGGGTCCTGCTTGGCGAAAGTCACAAACAACAGCGTGCCCACGGTGTGGATGTTGAACGGCGCATAACCCTTGGGTGTTTTGGGATCGACGAATTTGCCCTTCAAGCCGACACGAGCGTACGAGCCATTGAACACATCCACCACGCCATTGTGAAAATCGGTGGCATAAATGTAACTGACGCCGTCCACGTTGCCGATGGCGAGACCCTTGTACACCGCGCCGCGCGCCGAGCCATCCGCGCGCAGGGCGGAATTCGTGCCCATCACGGAATTCCAGCCGACGACGTACCCCTGCTCCGTGTCGAAAATGTACGTGTCGTTTTTGAAGGCGCCAGCCTGGTTGTTGTAAACCGCGCCCGTGACCGGGCCGGTGCCGGGGCCGCCCTGCCCCTGAATCTTGATGACGAGGCTGACCTTTTTGCCGTTGCCATCGTAACCCGTGGAAGTACCCGTGCCGTTGTTACCCACCCAATAAGGCACGCCTTGCGTGTAGGCGACGCCCCAGGCGTTCACCAGATTCGGGTCGGTATGGATCGCCTTGCCGGGCTGGTCGGCCACCAAGTTCGTCTGCGTGAAAAACGTGGCCGCGTGGGCCGGATTAAAACTGGAAGCGCCAAAACTGAAAATGAAAGCGGCCAACGCCAGCCCCGGCCACGTACGCGAAAAACGACCCAGGCCGTTTTGAATTTTCAATTTTGAATTTTGAATTCCTTCCCGGCCTCGCCCGCCGGAGCCGTGAGCAAGGCAAGGCAGGGAAACATCGACGGGGCGGGAGGTGGTGGTATTCGTCTTCATGGGTGGGTGTCGCACGATGCGTAAATGGACTCCTATCTTATAGGATGTCTGAACCGTTGGTTTTCTTCCAGCTTTAAACGGACCCCTGCGCTTCTTTTCGCCAACGTTTTACAAGGGATGCGCCTATTTCACGGGAAGTTCCTCTCCCGCCCGTGGCTGAAATCCGCCCAGAGTTGGTCCGCGACCACGTTCAGGCGCAAGGCAAAGGTGAGATAAACGAGGCCCAGGCCCGCCCAGCAAGCGTAGCCCAAATACTGGTAATTGCGGCGGATGTCCTTTTCCGTCCAGTGATAGTCCTCCATGAGTTTGTTCATGTCGCCGTTGTCGTCGTCCTCGCCGTTGATCATCGAGCCCATCGGTATGTCCTCCCGGTTGTGATACACTTCATTCCACCGGCTCGTTACGTGCAGAAAGGCGCTGGCCGCGAGGAAGAAGCAGAGGTAGCGGCACTGCCCCCATTTGAATTTGTCCGGCAGTCGTATGTAAAAAGCCGCCATCACGAGCGCGCTGAGGTAAAACTCCCCGCCCACCCCGCCGAAAGCACCCCACCAGAATTCCTGCCGCTCCTCCGGCATTCGCCATGTCAGGTAGAATTGCAGGGCTATAAGGACGACCGCGGCGACCATGGGCCAGATTTTGCGCTCCTTCCACCCGGCCACGAACAAAATGCCAAACAGCAGCAGCAGCCCAAAATAAACGAAGGACGAATACTCGGGTTCGACGGGAGTCCAGCCAAACGGCAACGGCGTGGCGCGCCGACCGCAGAGCCACGCCGCCGTCGCGTGGCCAAACTCGTGCATCCATATCTGAAAGCCGGCGAGCAAAAATGCCAGCGGGCTGTGGTTGGCCAGCCAAGCCAGCCCCAGCAGCAACGGCGGCGCGCAGAGATTGACGTACCAATTATCGAAGGCCAGCAGCGGATTGGTTTTCGCGTCGGCCTTGTCCAGCTCCGCCAGGTTGATGGGATAGTCGTCTTGCAAAAGGAAGAGATGTTCGACGATTCCACCGCCACTGGACGCGGCCCGGCTACTTGTCGCGCAAGAGCGCGGGCAGGCGCGCGGGCCGGACATTATCGTAGCAGACGAGCGCGCCGAAGCGGCGCATGGCGGCCGGGAGGCCGACGGCGGTGAAGCCGGAATGACCCGTCGCCGGGTATGGTCCGCCATGCACCATCGCGGGGCTGACCGCCACGCCCGTGGGCATCTTGTCGTTCAACAAGCGGCCGACCTTGACGCGCATGACCGCCGCCAAATCGTCGTAAAGTTTATCATCGGAGCCGGCGGTATCCGTATAAATGCAACCGGTGAGATTGCCTTCGAGGGTTTCAAGCACGCGGCGGGCCTCGACGGCGTCGCGGGCCACCACGACGAGGGAGACGTTGCCGAAGGCTTCCGTCTGCAATTTTTCCGGCGCCGCGAGAAAAGCCGCGGCATCAGTGCGCAGCAGCGTGTTCGCAAACCGGTAGCCCGGCGCGGGCAGGGCCTGGCCGCCGCAAAGCACTTGCGCGCCCGCCTGCCGCAGGGTCTCGACGCTAGCCGTGAGCGAGCGCCCGACCGCCGCCGACAACAAGGGCGCGACCGGCGCTTTTTCAAAACGCTCCTTCACTTGCGTGATAAAAGTCTCCGCCGCGCTGCCTGCCAGAAGGAGGACGAGGCCGGGATTCGTGCAAAACTGCCCGGAACCCAGCAGGCAACTGCCGGAAAATTCCTCGGCGATTTTCGCGCCGCGCTCCGCCAGCGCCCCGGGCAGAATGGCGACGGGATTGATGCTCGAAAGCTCAAGGTAAATGGGTTTGCCTGCGAGGTCCGCCGCCGTTTTCAACTGCAAGCCCGCGCCCCGGCTGCCGGTGTACGCGGTCGCGCCGAGACGATGATCCGACACCAGGCGCACGCCGTCCGAGTGATGCAGGCGGTAGAGCAACTGCACCGTGGCCGGCGGCAGGCCGGTGTCGCCGAGGGCCGCAAATGCTTCCTCCGCCAGCAGCCGGGTGGTACCGGGGTGCGAGGAATTGGCCTTGGCGATGACGGGATTGCCGGCGGCGATGGCCGCGGCAAAGTCGCCTCCCGCCACGCTGTTGAACGCGAAGGGAAAATTATTCGGGCCAAAGACCGCGACCGGTCCGATGGACATGTAACACGAGCGAATGTTCAGCTTCGCATCAATGGTCGGCAGCGCCCAGGCGCCACTCAAAGCGCAGACGGCGGCCTGGCGCAACTGGCCGGTCGTGCGCGGCAGTTCCACGTCGGCGAGACGCGGGGCCTTCGCCAAGCCGGATTCGAGATGGGCCATCTCAACGAGCTCGGCGGCGCGGGCCTCGAGGCGTTCGGCGAAACGCGTGAGATATTTCGCAAATTGCTCGGGCGGCGTGGCGCGCAAGGCCGGCATGAGGGCATCGGCGGCGGCGAGCGCGGCCTCGGCATCGTCCCAATGGCTCACGGGAAATTCGCCGGGCAGCATTTCGCCGGTGGCGGGATTTTCGCCGCGAAAAACACCGGCGGAGCGGGCAGGTCGCCATTGTCCGGCGATGAGTACGGGATGAGCAGGCATAAAGGTCGGAGAATACTACCGTTTGCGCAAAAGTTCAACCACCGCCGCCATGTCGAGATCACCCTGGCCGGCCGCCACGGCTTTTTGCAATACCTCAACCGCCGCCGCCGCCGTGGCGAGCGGGACGCCATGGCTCGCGCCTTCCGCGACCGCGTAGCGCAGGTCTTTCGTCAGATGTTTAAGCATGAAATTCGGCGTGTAGTCGGGCGTGGTCATGCGCGCAGACACGACCTTCACCAGCGGGCTGCCCGGCGCACCGCCGACCAGAATCTCCAGCGCCTTGGCGCGGTCGAGCCCGCTGCGTTCGATGAACGCCAGCGCCTCCGCCAGCGCCACTACTTGCACGCCACACATGAAGTTGTTGATGAGTTTGAGCAGCGCTCCGCTGCCCACCGGACCGAGGTGCGTGATGGTCTTGCTCATCACCGCCAGCGCGGGCCGCACTTTTTCCAACACCGCCGCCGAACCGCCGACGAGAAAAGTCAGTTCGCCGTTCGCCGCATGCGGCTTGGTGCCGGTGACGGGTACGTCGAGAAATTCGCAGCCGTGTTTCGCCGCGGCCTCGGCGAGTTCCCGCACCCAGCCGACGGAAAGCGTGCTGGAGTCGAGCAGGATCGCGCCTTTCGGAGCACCGGCGAGCGCACCATTTTCACCGAGCCACAGGGCGCGCGACGCGGTGTCGTCCGCCACCATGCAGATGACAATTTCGGCGTTCGCGGCGGCTGCGCGCGGCGAAGCGGCCAGCTTGGCGCCCTCGGCCACCAGCGGCGCAGCGCGGTCGGGATTGCGATTATAAACGGTCAGCGGAAAACCGGCGCCCAGGAGCCGGCGGGCCATGCCGCCGCCCATGATGCCGAGACCAAGGAATGCAACGCGTGGCTTGGACATGGAAAAGGAGTTTCTAGAGAAATGGGATAGAAATTACAAAAGGAATCAGGGGATTCCCCACACCGCAGGGAAATTAATAGCATTAACCGAGATTTTTCACCGTGGCCAGAACCGGCGGGGGCGGCGCGACCTTGAGCGGATTGCGCAACGGGCGGCCAAAGTCCTTAAAGCTAATTTCCATGACATCGCCGTCGGCCAGCGCCACGCCCGCGCCAAAACTCAGGCTGTGCGCGCCGTAGAAATGCACGTGCACGTCGCCAGGGCGGCGGTGCGCCTCGTACTTGAAATGATGATGCTCGAGATTCTGGAGGCTGTGGGACATCTCGGCCTCGCCGGTGGCGATGTCCTTGGCCCATACCTCGCGGCCCGCGCGCACGATTTTCACGCGGCCCGGCACGGATTGAAAATCCGCCCCGAGCACCAATTCCGGCCCCACGGAACAAGTGCGCATTTTCGAGGCGGCCAGATTCAGATAATTCTTCTTTTCAAAAACGTGATCGGAAAACTCGTTGCCGATGGCAAAACCCACGCGATACGGCGTGCCGTCCGGCCCGATGAGATAGAGCCCGGCGATTTCCGCCTCCTCGCCGCCGTCATCGGCATAGGCGGGCACGAGCAGCGGTGCGCCCGGCGCGCAGAGGATGGCGCCATTGCCCTTGTAGAACCACTCCGGCGCCGCGCCGATTTGCCCGGCGGCCGGCCGGCCACCCGCCAAACCGAGCTGAAACATTTTCATCGAATCAGTCAATTCGGCCTCGGGTTTGGCATTTTGAATTTTCACTTTTGAATTTTCCACCCCATGCATCGCCTGCCGGTCCTTGGCACTGCCCAGATGCGTGAGCCCCGTGCCGGAGACCAGGCAGCGCGCGGGCTCGTCCGGGTGATCCAACGGAGGCAACAATTTCCATTCGGACGTGCCAGCGTAAATGGCGTCGTAGTCAAGGGCCTCGCTGGTGGCGTGGCGCGTGGCCAGGGCGCTGAGCGGCTCGTTTTTCTTGAGGGCCGTTTGGGCCAGCGCGTACACGGTCGGAAACAACGGCGCGAGCAAACGCACGCGCGGCTCCTCCACCAGCGCCACGCGGCGCACGGAACCCTTTTGGAGTTGGACAAGGCGGGGCATGGAAAATTCTACTTATCCCAAACGCCCCTCCAGGATGCCCTGGACCGAAAGATCTTCATTAAGATCGGGCCAGTGCAGACCGGTGCCGTCACAGATCAATTCAATATTAGCGAGGTGGGGAATGGTGGCGCGGCGGAGGCGGCGGTTCTTTGCGGCCGGAAAACGGATCTCACGCTCATCCGCCAGCCGAATGCAAACGATGCGGCCTTCGACCCATGCCTTGGTGGCTTGGATTTCCAGTTCAATGAGGGAAGGCTTCATGCCAGCGAGTTAATATCAACTTGCGTCGTTCTGCAATCAGTTCTTCGGCGCGGGCGATTTCTGGAGTCTTGAGTCCCTTGGCCTACACGAGTTCCAGTGGCTCGATCCAAAACTTGGCGAATCCACCGCCCCGCCGGACATGCACATGCACCGGCTCGTGGCCCTCATTCGCGTAAAAGAAAACCACATAGTCCTCAATTCGAAAAATTTCCGGCATAGTTTTTACTCCGTCACCTTGAACTTGTGCAGGGCCTTTTCGTTGATGGTGAGGCCGAGGCCGGGGGTGTTTTCGTCGAGGTCGATAAAACCGTCCTTGGCCACGGGTTCGCCGTTGAAGATGTACCAGAAGAGCTCGTTGCCGACTTCGACGTCCACCGGCGGGAAATACTCCGCCATGGGCGAATTGAGGCTGGCCATCACGACGTGATAATTATGCATCTGCCCGGCGTGGGGGATGACGGGGATGGAGTGGGCCTCCGCCAGCGCGGCGATTTTGCGCGCCTGCGTCAGGCCGCCGACGCGGTTGGTGTCAAACTGGATGTAGTCCACCGCCCGGGCCTCAATGAGGTCGCGGAAATCGTAGAGGGTGAAGCCGTGCTCGCCGCCGGCAATGGGCACGCGGCCGGCGCGTTTCAATTCGGCATAGCCGTGCACATCGTCGGGAATGACGGCTTCCTCCAGCCAGCGGAGGCGGAAGGGTTCGAGCAACGGCAACATGCGCTTGGCGTAATCGAGATTCCAGCCCATGTAGGCGTCGGCCATCACGTCAATGCCGTCGCCCACGGCTTCGCGGACGGTGCGCACGAGCGCGACGTTGTGCAACATGCCCTCGGCGCCATCGGTCGGGCCCCAGCCGAAGCGCAGTTTCATGGCCTTGTACCCGGCGGCCTTGTACTTCTTCGCCTCGGCGGCGAGTTCCTTGAGCGGCGTCGAATACAGGCGGCTGGCGTAAACGGGGATGCGGGGCTTGGTGCGCCCGCCGAGCAGGCGGTAAACGGGCTGCTTCGCGGATTTTCCCAAAATATCCCACAGCGCGATATCCACCGCGCTGATGGCCACCATGCCGATGCCCTTGCTGCCGAACGCCATCGTCTTGCGGTACATGTGCTGCCAGAGAAATTCGAGGTCCCACGGGTCCGCGCCAAGGAGCAGCGGCTTGAGGTAATTGTCCACGACGGACTTCGTCACGAGGGGCGAAAGCGCGGCGTTGCCGATACCAACGAGGCCGGTGTCCGTGAATAGCTCGACGATGAGCCAGCCGTGAAAGGTGAAGGTGCCCATGGTCGCGCGCGTGAGCATCGGGGCGACGGCGTCCATCGGGTTCGTGCAAAAATGCGGCGGCAGCGGAACGGTCGGGCCTTTCCACTGGACGACTCGGGTGCGGATTTCGGTGATTTTCATGAGGGGGAAACGGTGAATTTCAAAGGCTGGAGTACGGGAATGGCGAGGCAAATCACACCGAAGGCCAGCACATGCAGCGAACCGGAAATGGCCAGGATGGGCGCGTAACTATAGCCCACATCGAGCAGGTGGCCCGCCAGTTGCCCGAGCACCACCCCGCCCATCGCGCCGCCAAGGCCGACGAGGCCCGCGACCGTGCCCACCGACTGCCGCGGAATCATATCCGTGGGCAGAATCATGATGAGCGTGGACCACGATTGCTGGCCAAAAAAGGCGACGCTGAAAATGGTGATGACCCAGGGCACGCTGTGTAAATAGGGCACCAGAATCACTCCCGGCATCAGAGCCGCACTCGCCGCGAGGGCCGCCTTCCGCGCGAAATTGACGGAACGTCCGCGACGCAACAGCCAACTGGAAAGGCCGCCGCCGACTAGACAGCCGACACCCGAGGCCGCGTAGGGAATCCATCCGACCGAGCTGGCGGATTTGATGTCGAATTTAAAAACATCCATCAGGTACTTCGGCAGCCAAAAGAGATAGAAAAACCAGGCGGCATCACTCAGAAATTTTGCTCCCACGATCGCCCACGTTTCCCGATGCGAGAGCAGTTCCCGCAGAGGAATGGCCGCGGGTCGAACGGCTTCCGCCGCGGCGGGGTCGGGCCGAATCACTTCATATTCCTTGGCTTCCAGATGCGGGTGTTTTTCCGGCGCGTAATAGTCCAGCCACCACCACACGGTCCACAACAAGCCCAGCCCGCCGGTCAGAAAAAAGACCCAACGCCACGGCGCCAGTTCCAGCCAATGCGCATGGCCCAGAACCCAGGCGATTAAGGGGGGCGCAACCACCGCGCCCACCGCCGTGCCGCCGTTGATGATGCCCATTGCCGTCGAGCGCTCGTGCACGGGGAACCACTCCGTCACCGCGCGGGTGGCCGCCGGAAACCCGCCGCCCTCGCCTGCGCCCAGCAAGACGCGGCTCGTCGCCAGCATCACCACGCCAAAACTGAGGCCGAACACCGTCGGCATCCCATGGTCGCCCGCGAAGCCGTGGCTCGCACAAGCCAGCGACCAGAACAGCATCACGAGCGCAAAACCGCGGCGCGTGCCGAGCCAGTCCAGCAACCGTCCGCCACCGAGATACATCAAGCCGTAGGTCGCGAGAAAGGCCGAATCCAACCCGGCCTTCACCGTATTGGAAAAAGGGATGTCCTGCTGAACCGCCTTAATCGCCCACGGCAATGTCTGCCGATCCAGATAGCTAATGGCAATGGCCACACTGACCAGGAGGGCGATGCGCCAGCGTAACATGGGAAGGGGTAACGGCGCGAATAAACCGAGCCACTGGTTTACTCGGCGGCGTTGGTCCACTCCAGCACAAACAGCGCGACGGCCTGGCGCGGCAAATCGAACTTCACGTCCGCCTGGCCGTTGGCCACGGCCACCGTGCCGGGTTCGCCCATGGTCTGCAGCTTGCCCGCCTTTTCCAATTGCGCGTACTGTTGCGCGTCGGGCGTCGGAGGCGAGCCCATGTCCTTCCATACCGTGAAGGAATTGGAATGGTTTTGGTCAATGCGGTATTGCGTCAATTTCGCATTTTTAAGCGTGGCGGGCAGGCCCGCCATTTGCAAATTCACGGCGGCGTCCGCGCCGGGCAAATCGTCGTCCATATAGTGCCAGACAAACACGGTCAGGCGATTCGCCGCGCGGCTGGCCAGGACGCCGACATCGGGGCGATTGCGCACGCCGCTGCGGATGATTTCATCGAGCGGAACCTGCGCGGAACTCTGCGCCGCGACCCGTTCCGGCCCCATGCGGTTGAGCATGCGGAATACATTGAAGACCGGCATATCCACACCGTCGGTCGAGAGCGTGCGATAGCCGGCGAAAAACGGCTGGTCCTCGAATTCGAAAGCCCAGGTCAACGCGCCCTCGAGATTGACGCCATGCTGCGCGGCCACGTCCTGTTCGCGCGCATAGCTGGCCGCGGTGTAGCTGGAAAACAGCGTGCCGTTGCGGTAGCCGAGCTGGTTGCCCGTGCAAGCGGCGCAACCGTCGGGATCGGATTCGCCGATGACGATGGGCGTGTTTTTCAACTCGGGATAGGAGGCGTAAATGGTGAAAGCATCGTTCATCGCGCGCAACTGGTTGGAAATGCCCATGCGCACATGGCCTTCCACAAACGAGGGCGAGCCCTTCGCGTGGAAGGAGACGAAATCCAGCGGCGTGCCCTTTTGCCCGGTCGCGTAATTATCCCCGCGCAGGCAGTGTTCGATAAAATTGCGGGTGAAGGCCCCGCCGGCTCCGGCGGTGTCGGCGCCGCCCACGCGGGCGGTCGGCAGCGCGCGGCGGATGCCGGCGACGGCGTAATCGTGGAGCTTGAGAAATTCGTCCGGCGTGCCGCGCCAGTAGCCGATGTTGGGCTCGTTCCATATCTCCCAGTACCATTTTTCCACTTCGCCCGCGCCGTACCGCTCCACGCAATGCTTGGCCCATTCGTAAGCGAGATTGCCCCATTTGGCGTAATCTTTCGGCGGGTAAGCCTGGCCGACGTTCGTGGGCACGCGCTCTTTGGGCGGCGGATTATGCGGATAATCCTGCGGATGGATGGAAAGGGCCTCGGGCATGAAGCCAACCTCGACGTAGGGCCGCACACCGCTCTCGATATAGGTGTCAAAAATCTTGTCCAGGATGGTCCAATCGTAAACGGGGTTGCCCTGGGCGTCCTCATTATAAGCATTCGAGCTGCTCCATTTGAGCGCCGGCGTGCCGTTGCCCGAAGTCAGCAAGTGGTGGGCGCGGAAATAAATATTTTGCGGCGCGAGTTCGCCCAGTTCCTTGATCAACTTGCGCCCGTCTTTCATGTAGGCGTAGTCCGACTCGTCCGCGCCAAAGAAGCGCCACACCGGCTTCAACTCGCCGAGTGTGTGGTTCGCCTCGACCTGGATCGTGACGGGAAAAGGCGCAGCGGTATCAGCCGCGGTGGTGGTAGTCGGAGCAGCAGCGGCCTGGGCCGGGACGGCCGGAGCCAGTGCCGAGGCCGTGAACAGCAAGGCAATTCGAGGTAGATTCACAGTGGGGCGGGGTTAAAAATGGGATTATTGCGCAAAGCGAGACGGGATGGAAAGCCGCAAATACAAACGGGCCGCCGGGGTGGGTCCCACGCTTTTGGCGTGCCAAAGGGGGTGGAAGTTGTCAATTTTTCCCGCACCCTCTCCCCCGTTTCCTCTCTTAAACTACCCCGATGAAAATTACCTTGCCGTCTGTTTTGCGGATCATTCTGCTCGCGCCCTTGCTGGGCTGGAGCGCCTTTGGCCAGGCCCAACCCGCGCCAGGAGCAGCTCCTGCCGGTGGCGGACGGGGTGCTCGCGCCGGTGGCGCAGGCGGCGGGCGTGGCGGCGTGGTGGTGCCGTCGACGGTGGTTCCAGCGAGCATCACCACGGGCCCGACCGCCGGCGCGGTAGTGACCTTGCTCGCGCCCAAGCTCACCCCGGGCTCCCTGGCAGCGGACACCGACTCGCTGATTCTCGATGGACTTTTTTACCAAGCCGCCGCAGGCCCGGTGCCGTTCCCGGCGAACATGAGCGTGCGCCTCGCGACGGACTCCACTGCCACCGTGGAACGCACCTCGGTGATGCCCGATGGCCGCACCCTCAAGCTCACGGTCAAACCCGAGGGTGACAATTTCACCCTCAGCCTCACCGCGCAGCCGAATGACGACATCACGCTTTGGGGCGTGGCTTTGCGTGCCAGTGCCGACGAGTATTACACCGGCATCATGGAACGCGTGGTGGACGGCGCGCAGCAGTTGTCGTGGGCGCCCGGCATCCAAACCGGCATGAACCTGCGCGGGTTGCGCATCAACAATCTCGTGCAGCCGACGATGGCGGTTTATTCGCCCTTTTATGTTTCCTCGCGCGGATACGGCGCGTTTGTGAAGGGCACCTGGCCGGGCCTGTTTGATTTTTGCGTGACGGACCCGACGCGCGTCTGGGTGCAGTTCGAGGGCCATTCCTTCGAGATGAAAACGTACACGGCCGACCAGCCCGCCAAGGTCGTGGCCCAGCACGCACTCGATGCCGGGCCGCCGTTCCAGGCCCCGCGCTGGACCTTTCTGCCCTGGCGCTGGCGCGACGAACACACCCAGCGCACCACCTACTACGATGGCACGCCAGTGACCGGGCCGTTCAATTCGGAATCCATGGAGGACTTGCTGATGATGAAGGCCTACGGCATCCCGTGCGGCGTGTATTGGATCGATCGTCCGTGGGGGCCGGGCCGGCAGGGTTATAATGATTTTGAAATTGATGCCGCGCGCCTGCCCAATTTTACGGCGATGATCAAATGGCTCAACGAGCAAAACATCCAGATGGTGCTCTGGATCGGGCCGTTCGTGAATGGCAAGATGGCGCAGGAAGCCCACGACAAGGGCTACGGCATCCCCGGCCAGTCGGCCGGCGGCGGCGAAGTCGGCCCCGGGATCAACCCGGCGCGCCCGAACGCCGGCAGCGGCGGCCCCGGCGGCGCGCTCGAGAGCACTAATTATCCGTTGATAGATTTTACCAACCCGGCCGCCAAGGCTTTCTTCCAGGAAGGCGTGGCCAAGCTGCTCAAGCTCGGCGTCGCCGGCTTCAAGCTCGACCGCAGCGAGGAAAACATCCCGGCCGACGGCTCGCTCAAAATGGCGAATGGCCAGACGTTGCGGGAAGTGCGCAACGCCTACCCGGCCCAGTATGTGCAGGCGACTGCCGAAATTTCGCAGAAATACCGCGGCAATGATTTTGTGGCCATGCCGCGCGCAGCCTACACCGGCAGCGCGCCCTATGGCGTGTATTGGGGCGGAGACATCGGCGGCACACCCGAGGGACTGCGCGCGGAAGTCATCGCCGTGCAGCGTTGCGCGGTGATGGGTTACCCGGTGTGGGGTTCGGACACCGGCGGCTACAACCAGCAGACCGCGGACCAGGACTTGTACTCGCGCTGGCTGGAGTTCAGTTGCTTCACGCCCATCATGGAAGTCGGGCCAACGCACAATCTCGCGTTCTGGGACTTGCCGCGCCCGCCCACGTATGACGACGTGGCCATCGCCGCCTGGCGCCTCTATGCCCGCCTGCATACGCGCCTGGCCGATTATTCTTTTGCGCTCGGGAAAGTGGCGCACGACACCGGCCTGCCCATCGTGCGGCCCCTGTTCATGGTCGATCCCAAGGCGCCCGCGGCCTGGAGCAACTGGTGGACGTTCCAGTACGGCCCGGACTTGCTCGTTTCGCCGATTTGGGAAAAAGGCAAAACCGCGCAGGAAGTGTATCTCCCCTCCGGCAATAAATGGCGTTATGTATGGACTAATAAGGAATATGACGGCGGCCAGACCGTGACTGTGGACGCCGCGCTGCACCAGATGCCGCTCTTCGTCCGCGTGGGCTCCACCTTGCCCGTCGGCGACTTGAACCAGGAATGGACGGAGTCGCAGGCCATTGCCAAACAGCCGCCGAACCTCGTTCCGCTCGACGCCGAGGTGAAGGCGTGGTTTGATAAATATTCGGCCGCGCCCCTACCCACCGGCGGGCGGTAAGCGGGCGGAATTTTCAAGTTAATGCCCAACTGCAAAAATATTGTCCTGCTGGTGGCGGGGAGTTGGGCGGCCGCGCTTGCGCTCCACGCGCAAATGGCGTGGGAGCCGCTGGACCCGGCGGCGGAAACCAAGGCGGGCCTGCGGCTTTCCACCAGCGAGATTCCCCTCGGGCGGTGGGTGGAAGGCGGCGTGCCGGACTCGGTCATCGTCAGCCCCGACCAGAAGCGCGTGGCTTACCTCGTCAATGCGAAGGGCCAGTTTTTGGTGGTGGTGAACAACGCCCGCGGAAAGCCCTACGACGCCATCCGCAAGGACAACCTGGTTTTTAGCCCGGACAGCCAACACGTCGCGTATTTGGCCAAAAACGGAAAGCCATGGATGGTCGTGGCCGATGGGGCCGAGGGCGCGCCTTATGACGATATTCGCGCGGTGCAATTCAGCGCCGTCACCGCCCGCCTCGCCTACCTCGCGCAAAAAAACGGCCAGACGGTGGTCATCGCCGACGGGGTCGAAAGCAAACCGTTTGACGACGTGGCGGCGGGTTCGCTGACTTTCAGCGCCGACGGCAAAAGTTTCGCCTACGCGGCCAAGCGCAAAGGCGCGTGGTTCGTCGTGCGCGACGGCGTCGAGGGCAAAAACTACGCGGCGGTGGCCCCGGACTCTCTCATTTTCAGCCCGACCAGCGCGCGTTTGATTTATTCCGCCCAGCGCAATGATCAGAAGTGGATGGTGGTGGACGACGGCAAGGAAGGAAAACCTTACGACGGCATTGCGCATTTTCGCTTCAGCCCCGATGGAAAAAGACTCGCGTTCGTCGGCACCCGCGGCAGCCAGCAATTCGTGGTCGTGGACGGCATCGAGGGCAAGCCGCACAATGTCATTTCCGATGGGCCGTTGTTCAGCCCGGATGGCCGGCATGTCGCGTTCGCCGCGGGGAATGGCAAAGAATTTCGCGTGTCGGTCGATGACCGGGAAGGCGCGCCCTTCGACGTAATCGGGGCGGGCTCGCTCATTTTCAGCCCGGACAGCCAACGCACCGCGTATGCCGCGCAAGTGCGGCGGGATTGGCGCATCGTCGTGGACGGCCAGGAAGGGGCGGTGTACTACCATGTTTCCAATCCGATTTTTAACGCGGACAGCAGCAAAGCCGGCTACGTGGGCGAGCGCGGCAACAAGGAATACATGGTCGTCAATGGCGTGGAGCAGCCGGGTTTTTTTCTCATCCGCCGGCCGCCTCTGTTTACGCCCGACGGACGCCACGCCGCCTATGCCGCCGAACGCGGCATCTGGGAGGAAGTCGTCGTGGACGGCGTGGAAGTCACCGGGCCTTATTCCGGCTTCATCAAAGGCAGCACCGTGGCCTTTGACAGCCCGATGCGCCTGCACGCGCTGTTGTTAAAAGAAACCGGCCCGGAAATCGTGCGCCTGGAAGTTGAGATCGTGGAAACGGGAAATTAAGCAAGCAGGTATTGCCGCGAAGGACGCGAAGAACACGAAGCGCAGGCAGAAAAACTCGCGCAGAGCAGCGGGGCGCAGAGGAAAAATGAAGCGCAACCGCAGATGTCGCAGATGCGTGCAGATTAGATATGCAGTCAGGATTCTACTTTACCACCGCCTGCAAATTGAACCACTATCGACGGATAATCTATGACCGCGTTTGACCCTAAACGATGGCCATGCTGGGCCTGCTTTCTGCTCCTTCAATGCGCGGCCATGCCTTGTGTCTTGGGCCAGGAGCGGATTTTTCCCGAGCAAAATTTTGCCATTACCATTCCACCGGGCTGGGAATGGATGGCCAATCCCTTCTCAAAGCCCGGCGTGGGGGCCGTCGCCCACAATCGCGACAAATCAAAATTGATCGTTATAACCATATACCAGGCTGAAAAAGCCATGGAACCCATGGATGAACACTTCGTCGCTGACATGGAACAGGGCATCACGAAGGCGGGCGGCGGGCCAAGAATCTCCGGGCGCTTTGTTGAAATAGCTGGATTGAAGGGCTATGAACGCCTGGGCAATTTGACCGCCAACGGTGTCATTCTTTCCTCCCTTACGTGGACGGTGCCCACGGCGGAAAACCGAGCGTATAATATTCAGTTCCTCTGCCGGAATGGCCCGGCGGATGAAGATGCCGAGTTTCCCATCTGCGTCGCCAGTTTTCGTTTTCTTAAACAACCCAAACCTCCCGTAGCCATTAAACCGTGGGTGAATACCTCCTCCCCGGCCTATCGCACGGGTTATGAGGTCGGCCAACTCGCCGCGAAGGTGACGTTCTCTTTCCTTGGTGGCTTGATTGCCATGGCGGTGATTGTTACTTTGATTCGAACCTGGGTCCGACCCAAGCCACCCCAGCCTCCACCGCTTCCCTAAATTAAACCGGCTAGGTGAGGGAAACCGTCGGTGCTTCGCTCGCGCGGGCCGTGTCGCGGGCGAGGTGGCGCGCGCCGAGAAACCAAAATACGCCCGCCACCAAATACATCACGCCGACGACCATGAAGGCCGAGTTCATGGTGTAGCGGTCGCTCAGGATGCCGATGATGACCGGCGAAATCACGTCGCCGAGCGCGTGGATGACGAAGATGTTGAGCGCAAAGGCCGCGGCGCGAATCGACGGGTGCGTGACGTTGGCGAGGATGGTGTTCGTCGGGCCGGTGTTGAAGAACAAGCAGAACACCGTCGCGAAGGAATACACCCACACCAGCGGAAACGGCGCGCGGAGCATCAGGATCATGAAGGGAAAGCCGAGAAACATTGCGGCCCCCGACACCAGAAAATACGCGCCGGGAAAACGGCCGCGCAATTTGTCGCCCGCCAGCCCGCCGAGCAGGGTCGCGATGAGGCCCGACACGCAGGTGATGGCGCCGAAAATGGTGGTGGCATTGGGTGAGGCGCCCGGCTTTTGCGACAGGTAATAGGGCATCCAAAACGCGATGCCGCCGATGGCAAAGGTCATCGCCGTCATGCCGAGCGTGCAGAGGACATACGAGCGGTTGCGCAAGAGCAGGAGGTAGTCGCTCCAGCGGGGCTTGCTCGCCCGGATTACGCCACCGGCATCCGCCTGGCCGCGCGGCGGTTCGCGCCGGAGAAAACTTAAAATCCCCAGCGCCAAGCCGGGCGGCACGACCAGAAAAAAGGCCCAGCGCCAGCTCTCCGCGTGAAAACCGAAAAGCCGTTCACCCAACGCGCCGATGGAGGAATTCGCCACCAGATTGCCCACGACGTAGCCCAGCGCGCTGCCCACCGGAATCGCCATATAAAACCACGCCAGCGCCCGGCCGCGCCGTTCCACCGGAAAAAAATCGGCGATCAACGTCGGCGCCACCGGTCCGTAGGCCGCCTCGCCCACCCCGACAAAACAGCGCGTGAGCAACAGGCCGACAAACGTCGCCGCCAGGCCCGAGGCGCCACTGGCCAGGCTCCACAAGATCACACCGACGCCAATCAGCCACCAGCGCGAGCGGTGGCCCGCCAGCCGCCCAAAAATCGGCGCGCCAATCATGTAAACCACCATGAACGCCATCGACAGCACGCCGATCAACGCCAGCTCCGGCTCGAAGCCGAAGTGCGCGTGCGTCCAAGCCTGAAACTCTTTTAAAGCGGCCGAATCACTGGCCGCGCCGTGCGCGCCGAAATACGTCTGCTGGATCGGCCCGACCACCGCCGACAGCACCTGGCGGTCGAGATAGTTGAACAAATTGATGAACAGCAGCAACGCCAGCGCCCCCCGGGCACCGGGCAAGCGCACGTTGGGGCTCCCCGAATTTGACATGATCAAAAATCATTTCGCCCGGCCCGGCAAAGGCAACGGCCAAAAACTGCAAATGAAGATACCGGCTGGGAAACCGACTCCGCCGGCGTCCAGTGAGGTCAAAAAAAAGACGCCCGCGGCATTCGCCGCGGGCGTCGAAAATAGAAGCTACGCCGGACTACTTGGTGGCCGCGACGGTCGAAACCTTGCCCGCCAGGCCGCCCTTGTTCAGCGCCGCGAACACCGCAGCCGCGTCAAAGTCGCCGGTGACGGTGAAGGTCGTGGCCTTCTGGGCCGCCGTGTTACCCTTTACGCCATCCACCTTGGACAAGATGCCATTGACCGCGGTGACGCACTTGGCGCAGCACAGATGCACGCCGGTGATGTCGAGAGTCTGGACCTTGCCCGCCTTGGCGCCGGTGTCATCCACCACTTTGATGGAAGCATCGCTGGAGGTGCCGTAAAAACCGGCGGCGACGAGCGCATCGACGGCCTTCTGCAAGGTGGGCTTGTCGGCGGCGGTCAAAACGATGGTGCCATCGGCTTGGCTGGCGGTACCCTTGACGCCCGCGACTTTGGCGAGCGTGGTATTCACGCCGTTGACGCAACTGCCGCAGCAAATATGGACGTTGCTCAGGGTGCAGGTGCTGCCCGCAGGAGCAGGGGCCGGAGCATCGGCGGCAAAGACCGCCGTGGTGAAAGCGGCCATGGCCGCGAGAAGAACCAGAAGTTTCGGGGATTTCATAGGGAAAACAGGCGAAGGGGAAAACTAAGGGAAGTGGAATAGTTATGCATTCCGGCGGCTCATGCAAGCACTTTTTGGCTGGCCCGGTCCATGCTCCTAACGGGAACATTATAGACCTACTTTGGGTCTAAGTGACTCATCTTCATAAACTTGCCTCTCGACCGATAAATGAGTAAGTTTTGGTAGTGGTACAGTTTGAAATGTAAAACCCGGTTTCGGGCTGGCAATCCTGAATGATGGGGCTATCTTGCCGACATGCCGAAACGAGACTTTGCCCAGATAGCCTTTGACGTGGTGCAACGCGCCACCGGGGCCGTGCCGCCGCCGCCGGAGCCGAAGGCAAGCGCGGTAAGGGGTGGCTTAGGCCGGGCCGGTAAACTAAGTCCGGCGAAGCGGAAGGCGATTGCGAAGAAGGCGGCGGCGGCACGGTGGCAGAGCTAGATTTCATCATCCTCGCCCTCTCGTGGTTCAACTCCATCAACGTCAGGATGCGTGGGCGATGTCCGCGCCTCCAGCAAGTCAGGCGTGAAGTCGTAAGACATTTCTATCTGAGGATTGTCCACATTGAAATTTTCATTGTAAGAACGGCGCGTGTTATCCGCCGAAATACACATTCCGCGGATCAAATTCCGCGTATATAGCATAGAGGTTTTAGCCTCCATATATTTCAAATCCGGCGTCGCCTTCCATTCAAAGGTCGTCTGTTTATCATGGACAATAGGAATGGCGTGAAATTTTCTTACAACCAATCCTTGCGGGTCTGTGACATGCTTGCTTCGCATCGCCTGTGTTATATGGCCCTTGCCCCCCTTCGAGTTTGAAAACTGGGCGGTTATCAAAATGGGCGGAACAACCAACAAGATTCAAGTTGGCGATATGGGAATTGACGGAAGAATCTTCCCAATTCACGCAATGCCAGGGCCGCGCGGAGCAGCAAAGGGAGAATTGGAGTTTGAAGACATTTGGTTCCCGATTCAGGTCAAGCAAAAGGATAAGGTTGGCCGCCCCGACATTGACCAGTTTGAGGCCGTGATGATTCGCGAGCGGCGAACTCTAGGCTTCTTTGTTGGTTTTGGCTTTTCCAAGGATGCGCTAGATGAAATAGAGGCTTTCCAAAAGCGGCAGGGTTTGACCATAAAACCGTTCACTGTGCGGGAATTATTGGACAGCTAATGCCAAAACGGAGGCTTTCGGACGGTATTTGAGGGTTTCGGAGGCTTTTTTCAAACTGTACCACTACCTAAGTTTTTCCCATGTTGACGCGACGCCATTTCCTCAAGGCGGGCCTCGGCGCCGCGGGCGCCGTG
>CAZLRH010000028.1:0-44296 GCA_964562015.1 uncultured Opitutales bacterium
AGGAGGCCGGTCTCGATACCTCCGAACACGGCGAAGAGGGCTACGCCCTGGATTAAATCCAATCGGGGCTCGACCCCCGGCGGTCGAGCCCCTTTATTTCACCAACCTTACCAACCCATATTCTGAAAGGATCTACGTATGAAACTCATCGTCGCTATCATCAAGCCCTTCAAACTCGAAGAGGTTAAGACTGCTTTGCACGCCGCTGGCGTGGAGGGCATGACCGTCACCGAGGTCAAGGGCTTCGGCCGCCAAAAAGGCCATACGGAAATCTACCGTGGCAGTGAATACACGGTGGACTTCCTTCCCAAAGTGAAACTCGAAGTGGCCGTTTCCCCGGAACGCGTCGCCCCGGTGGTGAAAGCCATCTCGGACGCCGCCAAGACCGGGAAAATCGGCGACGGCAAGATCTTCGTCCTGCCCCTCGAGCAGGCCATCCGGATTCGTACGGACGAGTCCGGCCCGTCCGCTTTGTAAGTCCGGCTGTGCCGGATTTGCGCCGCGCCCGTGGTCCCGACAAGGGGCCGCGGGCGCGTTTGTTGGCGTGGCGGGAGCGTGCGGGAAAAGGGGGACAGACGGGGCCGCTAATCTTCGCTCATCCACGCTAATTTACAAACCCCACCACCCATTTCTTTTCCAATGCCGGCAAGTCAGTGCGGGCCTTCCGTGGCGCCATCTTCCGTTCTCCGTGCACAAAATTAGCGCAGATGAGCGCGGATTAGCGTTCCCAAACGAATCGCTTTTCGCCTAGCACACCAAGCTCGGAAAATCCGAAAAGTCCGCCGAGAATCCGCCGGGCAGTCCCTTCGAGATGACCGCCACGGCATTGTGCGAGTGCAGCGATTCCAGGTGCGCGCACGCGATTTGAAAGTCACGAATCCGCGCATCGCCATCCAGCCGTTCGTAGAGCAGCCGCGCGGCGTCCTCGACGAATTTCGGAAACGCGCCATTGAGCTCGGCAAACGCCTGCTCGTCTTCGCGGCGCACGAATACCTGCGTTTCCGTCTGCAAGGCGTCGAGGCAGTGTTTGTGCAAGTCCTCAATGGTCAGGCGGTGGCCGGGCTGGATTTCCACGCTCAGGCGGGCCTTGCTGCGCTGCGAATGCGGAATGCCGTAAACGTGGCGCGTCTCCCGCGCGTGCTCCGTGAGGTCTGCCGAGCACGGGCAGGCGGACGAATACACAAAATCGAAATGGAGGTACTGGCGGAACCAGTTCAGGTCGCACAACGCGCCTTCATAAACGACCGAGTAGTACTGGTAGCCCTCGTTGCCGCTGCGCAGCGATTTTTGCAGGAGCGGATAGTTAAAGGCCAGGCGCAGGCGCGCCCGCGTGCTGCCGAGGTCCTGCTTGTAGCGCAACAGCACTTCCTCCAGCAGGTCGGGCGTGAACACGCGGTCCTTGAACTCGTAAAACGTCCGCATGATGCGCGACATATTGATACCCTTGTGCTCGCTATCGAGCGAGACCGTGCCCGTAACTGTCGTTTCGAGCGACACCTGCTTGCATGCCGCAGTGAGAAACTGCAGCGGCAGGCGAAACCCCGAAATGCCCACTTGGAGAATGGGGACTTGCGCGCCCTGAATGTCGGCAATGGTCGCATTCTGGGCATCCGGCAGACTCGCGCGGTAGTCCGAAGTGACTTTGAAAGCCGGATCGTACACGCGGCGCAAGGCGGCGGCCTCCGCGACCGGAGCCGAGGAGGCAGGCTGGACGGAGGTGGCGGAGGGTGCCGAGACGGCCGACGCGCCCGGGTTAACAGGCACAGCCGAGGCAGGCTTGCGGTTTTCAGTGCTCATGCGAGGAAGCCGCAACTCTATAGCTAGGAAGCCCTTCCTGTCAAACGTGGGGTGGGGCACTGAAAGCCGTCAGCACAGAGAAATTTTTCGGCGAAAATCTGCAAAGCAAGCGGAAGTGCTCAATTCCCATTCGCAGCTGAGGCAGCTCCGGCAGTCGCTTGAGCGCGCATGCGGCTAATTATAGCCATGAGCGCGCCCTGTCTTCCGTTGTCGTTATTCGGATATTTCTCCAACACGGCCTTGGTGGCGGCATCAGGGTCGGTTTTGGCCCACTGGGTGACAACCTTGTTGATAGTGGTGCCGCGTTTCGCGTAGTCGGCCATCGTGGTGACCCAAACGAAGGTCGAGGGCACATTTTCATCTGAAACATTCACCGCGAGGGCCATGATGGCACTGTCGCGGGTGGTCCCGACGGGCAGGGTTTCAATCCATTTTGACCCTGCTTCCGGATCGAGTTTGATCCAGTTCGCCTCGATGACACCCGTCGTGCTGGTGGCACTAGCTACAGCCTCCGGCAGGGAAACGGTGGCGAGCATCGCGGCGGCCTCCGCGGGATCGGTGGCGCTCCAGGACTTCAGCAACGATCGAAGGGTTTGGGCCCGGACGTCGTTGTCTTCCGGCAGATTCTGCGCCAAACCCCACGCTCCCAGCGGATCGGTCAACGCGAGAGCATAAAGGGCGGTTTGCATGGCGCCGTTCCGATCGGGACCCGAAGGCAACTCTTGCGCCATTACAAAGGCAGCGCGGGGATCCTTCGCGGCTGCTCGATTGATCGCGATCCGACTATCAATCACGGGTCCGCTGGAATTACTGGTAACCACCTGCGCGTTCACTCGGTCAGTCGTGTTTTGACGTTGGATCGCCGTCACTTTCTTATCCAAGGCGGCAAAGGCGTCATTCAGGTCTGAAATCGAGGAATCAATTCGCGACACCCAATAGCCCAAGGCGGACACGGCAAAAACCAATCCTATAACGACTGGGTAAGTCTTCATGAGAGGAGGTTAGGGGCAGCATTGCATATGGAAATTCGATAGGATGTTATGAATTATGTATTGAAGCAATAAACATTGCGAGTGGTCAAAAGCCGGGTGGGGTGGCCTTGACGCGCGGGGTCGAGTCTACCCGTGATTGCCTCAGAAATTGAAAGGACAGGACCCCTAAGGTGCCAGCACTGAGGCAAACGACATACGCCCAGATACACCAATTAAGAAGATGAAGAGACCCGTCATACCAGGCGCAGGCGATCATCACCCAAGCACTCAGGCTAATGACAGCCACACCGAAATCGCGGCGATGGTAGAGGTGGGCCCAGACCACCGTCGCTGCGCAGGTGCAAAGAAACAACATGTAGCTAGACGTTTCGGAATAATAATATATGCGCTCCATGAATCCATTCCTGAAAAATAACGCCAATAGAAATCCAAAAATATAGAAACCGAAGGTGATAAACGGCAAAATGAACACATTTCGCCAGAGGACGGTCGCCACCATCGCATAAAAGACCCAGCCACTTTGAGAATACAAAAACTCCTCCAAGCATGCGATCGAGGAGCCCCAATTGTAGCCCACGGCGTGGATCGTGCCCAACTGGATGGCGCCGGGCACGAAAAAGACCGCGAAGGAGAGGAAGAGCGCTTTTGCCACCACAAGTTGCCCGCCCGAGATGGGGCGGGTGCGCCAAAAGGCCCGGTCGCCGAGCGGTGTGTCCTCCCGGAAGAGCTTGAATACCAGATAAAGCATCAGTGCGAAATCAGCCAGCCACAGCAATCCGATTGCGCCTTCCATAGACAAAGGAAGATGTTCCTGCGTCAGCATCATGGCGCCATATTCATTCAGCGCCCTCGGCCACGGATCGAAGGGGCGAAGAGCACTGCCATACAGGAACAACGCCGCTTTGGCCAGAATGACCAGCCACCACGCCACAAGCCAAGACCGGAGGCGGAGCCGGTCCTTTTTTAAGATATGATAGATCGTGGTAAACATGACTTGGGAACTTTTGCCGAAAGGGCTAGGACGTGACAGCGCTTCCATCTGTGTTCGGAGGTTCCGGGTCCACTGGTTTTTGCCGCAGGAGGGCCAGCAGGGCGACCGTGCCCAGCAGGGTAGAGTAGAGGATAACCAGGGAGTCCAGTGCGTGGTAAAAATCGGCGCGCACTTTGAGGTAATGGAGCCAAGTGACGGCATGGAGCAGGAGCACGCCGACGCCCAGCAGCCCAAGCGCCACGACCCGGCGGCGATAAAGATACATCCAGATGGTCGCCGCCAAGCCCGTGCTCACGATCAGCAAATAAAGCATCCAAAAGGGGCTGCTGCTCACGCGTGGGTACTGGACCGCCGGAAATAGTGGGGCGACAAATCCCTTCATATTTTCCCAAGCAAGGACCAGGACGATGCCGGCAAACAAAAAGGTTCGCCGGCGAAAAAATCGTCGCCAGAGGGCTGCGGCCAAAGCTATTTCAAGACCCAGAATATAGAGCATCCAAAAAGGATTGTGGGTCCAGGGCAGGTCCGTCGGGCTTGGGTTGAGCAGGTCGTCAAAAACCACGGTGAAGGCGGCGAGCGCACCGAGCGCAAGGAAACCGACAAAAATGTTTTCCCACAACACGGCTAGCAACATGGCCAGGGCGATCCAGCCGAACTGAAGAGTTATAAAATGGTGCAAGGCGAAGCTACTCTCATAACTGGAGGGGCCTGCGAAAACCGTGAATAGCCATTGAAACAGCGCGGGGACTGCGACGATGACTAGTAAGAGGAATAGCGTTTTCCCCCACAATACTTCCACCCCAGCCAGAGGACGCGTGCGCCAAAACGCGCGGTCACCCAACGGGGTGTCTTCCCGTATAAGACTGATCACTAGATAGGCGAGCAGACCAATCTCGGCCAGCCAAAGGGCGGTCATGGCATAACCCGATATAATTTTATAGGTGATAAATTGATCATAAAAACTCATCTTATCCTGTCCATGATCCAATTCTATAAAATAGGTCCGGGCGGCCTGGGTGAATTCCGCTGATTCTAGGCAGTCCAGACTGTTTAAGGCCAAAGAGGGATGGTACATTTGGCGGATATGCGGCGGAGTGCGGCCGAGGACGGATATCTTAATTATCGTAAATCCATAAATCGCCAGTGCCGCCTGGGCGACGAGCAGCGCCAGCCACACCGCCAGCCAGCCGCGTAATCGGCGGCAGTCCTTCCGCAAAATATGCAGGGGGAGGTTCATGGCTGCATGGCTTTGGCCGCCTCAGGATGGCGGGCCAGGGTGAGATAAATTTCGCGCAGGGGTAGCGGCTGGACATTGATCGCCGCGCCGGGGAAAAGCTCCGCGCAGCGGCGTTCGGCGTCGCCTTCCATGTATTGTGAATCAATGAAGCGATGGAGGGTTCCGGCCTCCTCGGAGGCAAGCCAAGTGGACGGAATGGGCTTCTGGCTCTGGCTGGGGCTGGGTACGGAATTCGCCCCACGCGTAATTTCAATCCGGCGGAAACGACGCAGCAGCGAATCGAGCGGCTCGGCGAAGCGGAGCTTCCCTTGTTCGAGCACGGCAATCCAGTCCGCCAGGCGCTCCACTTCTTCCACGTCGTGCGACGAGAGGAACACGGTCCAGTCACCCAGCGCGGAAACTTCGAGCACGCCGCGGATAAAATCGTCACGCACCACCGGATCGAGTCCGCTAAACGGTTCGTCGAGGACCAGGAGCATGGGCCGGTAGGCGAGGGCGGCAATGAGCGCGGCTTTCATTCTCATGCCGCGCGAGAGGTGCTTGAGCTTGCGGTCCGTCGGCAGTTCGAATTTTTGCAGCAGGTTGCTTTCGAGGTCGCGGTCCCACGTCGGATAAAGCGGCCGGCAATAATCGAGAAACACCCGCACCGTCATCCACTCGGGCAGTTCCATGTTGTCGGCGACGAAGCCGATGCGGGCCAGCTCGCGCGGGCTGAGGCGGCGTGAATCCACGCCGAGCACGGTCGCGCTGCCGGCGGTCGGTTCGAGGAGGTTCATCAGCACCTTGATGGTGGTGGATTTGCCGGCACCGTTGGGGCCGAGCAGGGCGAAGATGGCGCCCGCCGGCACGGCGAGATCCAGTCCGTGGACGGCTTCGAGCCGGCCATAGCGCCGCGACAAACCGTGGGTTTCGATGGCGTTCATGATTTGGAGGGTTCGGAAAGTTTGCGCCAATGTGCCTCGACGGCGGCCTGCACATCGTGGATATCGAGCCCGAATTTTTTCGCCTCCACGATGACGCGCTCGAGCTCGCTGCCCAGCAACGCGGCGCGCTCGCGGCGGCTCCCGGCCACGGGGGCCGCGACCACCGTGCCGACGGCAGGCGTGCTGAGGAGCACGTTTTCGGCGACGAGCGCGGCGACGACCTTGTGCGCGGTGTTCGGATTCACCCGCAATTCCTGGCTCAATTGCCGCACGGAGGGAAATTTGTCGCCCGGGCGCAACTGACCCGAGACGACCGCCTTCTTCACGGCGAAGAGGATCTGCTCGGCGAGGGGCAGGCCGGGGCGCAACTCAATGGAGAACGGCAGCATACTGTACCATTACATATAGTACAGGTGGGACAGTTGCGCAAGGGCAAAATAAAGATTTCTTGAAAGAGGGTTTTCGGACAGAATTAACCGAATTTAGAGAATTTCCAAACCTCGCCTGTTCGACCTCTTCATTCTGTAAAATTCGGTTAATTCTGTCCAAAAATCTGGAAACAAACGGGAGAACCGCCGCCAAGTTGGCTCCCGCGAAGTTTTTTCCGGGCTTCGTAATTCTTCAAATTCCGTAAATTCTGTCTAAAAAAACCGTTGCCCGCAGATTCGCATTGCGCGGCGGGCGGCGCGGCCTCTCAATGGGGCCCATGGGCGCAGGCGTGAAATTTTGCATTCTCGGCAGCAGCAGTTCCGGCAACTGCTCGGTGCTGGCCACGCCCCATTGCCGGGTGTTGATCGACGCCGGTTTCCCGCCCCGCCGGCTCGATGAACTGCTTCAGCCGCACGGCCTGACCCTGGCTGCGATTGACGCCATTTTTCTCACGCACGAGCATTCGGATCACGCGGGCGGTTTGTCCGGCCTCGCGCGTTATCCGCACATCCAGGTTTATGCGAACCGCGAGACGGCGCGGGCGGTGCAGGAGCGGTTGAAGTTCCGGCCGTCATGGCAATTTTTCGAAACCGGCACGACGTTTGCCTTTCGCGATTTGGAGGTAACCAGCTTTTCGCTCCCGCACGATGCGCTCGACCCGGTCGGCTATGTGTTTGCGGCGGGCGAGGGCACGGAAGCGTCGCCGCGCCGCCGGGTGGCGTGGTGCACGGACCTCGGCCACGTCACCGAACTCGTGCGCGAACGCATTCGCGGGGTGGATGTGCTCGTGCTCGAATCCAATTACGACCCGGATTTGCTGGAACGCGACAGCCGCCGGCCGTGGGCGCTCAAGCAGCGCATCCGCAGCCGCCACGGACACCTGTCAAATGCCGCGGCGCACGAAGTGTTGCACACCACCGAGGGCGCATCGTGGCGCCGGGTTTTCCTCGCGCACCTGTCGCGCGAATGCAACGACGTGGCGCTCGTGCGCGAAACGTTTGCCGGAGTCGGGGGCAGCGGGCGGCGCTTTTCCATCGAAGTCGTGGACCCGACCGCCTGCGCGATGAGCGCCCTGCTGCTGGGCGAAGTTTAAAAATATCACGAACGATTCATTGCCCGGTACACCCGTTGTGCCAGCCGCGCCAGGGCGTGCGTCAGCAGCGCCGCCGAGACGATGACGGTGCCGACGAGCACCCGGTTGGCAAAAACCAAGTCGGGGGCGGACGTGGTGAGCGGCCGGGGCAGCGGGACGGCGAGCTCGGTGGTATTGTGCAACGCCAGCAGGCTGGCGATAAAAACAGTGGCCGCAACGATGGCCACGGCGAAATCAGCGGCACACGGCACCAACGGCCGCGCGGGGGTGGGAGCGGGGGCATTCATGGCGTTTATCCCCATCAATTAACCCCTCCAAGCGTGGTTTGCAGCCTCGACAGGCCAATTTTCCAGTCATCGACGTAGTGGGGCCAAAATGGCGCCGGGGTTAAAAATCGGGCCGGACCCGGAACAAGGCATTGAACGTGCTACGATTAACCCGAATTCCACCATGCGCCGCGCCCTTCAACACACCAAAATCACTTTCACGCTCGGCCCCGCCACGGAGAGCGAGGAGATGCTCGCCAAGCTCATCAACGCGGGGGTGGACTTGTGCCGCCTGAACATGGCCCACGCCAATCACGAGTGGACCCGCAACATGATCCGGCGCATCAAGACCGTCTGCAACCGGCTCGGGCGCCACATCGCCATCATGATGGATGTGAAGGGCCCGGAAATCCGCACCGGTGACGTGGCTGCGCCCTTTAACCTTCAGGAAGGCCAGCTCTTCGACCTCCTCACTGACGAAGGCACGCCCGGCGGAGACGACATCGTGCATGTCACGGTGAACTATCGCGGTTTTCCGGCGGACGTGGCCGTCGGACGCACCGTGCTGGTGGACAGCGGCTTGATCCGCCTCGTGGTGATGGAAAAATTTCCCGGCCGGGTCCGCTGCCGCGTGGCCGTGCCGGGAAAAATGTCCAGCCGCCGCCACATCAATTTGCCCGGCGTGAAGGTCAACCTCCCGGCGCTCACGCAAAAAGACCGCGGCGACATCGAGGTGGGCATCGCCGAAGGGGTGGATTTTTTTGCGCTGTCTTTTGTGCGAGAGGCGAACGACCTGGATTTGCTCCGGCGCTTTTTGACCGAACACCGTTCGCGCGCGAAAATCATCGCGAAAATCGAGGACCAGTCCGCCATTGCGAACCTCGATGAAATTGTCAGCGCGTCCGACGGCCTCATGGTCGCTCGCGGGGATTTGGGCATCGAATGCCCGTTCGAGGATTTGCCCATCATCCAGCACCGGGCGATCCAGAAGTGCATCGCCCACCGCCGCCCCGTTATCGTCGCCACGCACATGCTGGAGTCCATGATCCAGTCGCCCGTGCCCACCCGCGCCGAGGTCACCGACATTGCCCACGCCGTGCTCGAACAGGCCGACTGCATCATGCTCTCCGGCGAGACCACCAGCGGCAAATACCCGCTCGAATGTGTCGAGACCATGAAGCGCATCGCCGACCGGCTGGAACTCGACGGCGAATTTCCCGCTCAGCCGCCGCTCGTGCTGAAATCGCACAAGGACAAATTGCTGGCCGCGGCCATGAAGCTCGCGCAGGAGACGGGCCGCGCCGGCATCGTCGTCTTTTCCCGCAACGGCAATCTGCCCGCCGTCCTCTCCGCGCTGCGCACGCGCCGCTGTCCGATTTACGCGTTCACCGACGTCGAGCCCGTGTTCAAGCAGATGCTCCTGCTGTGGGGCGTCGAGCCGTTCCTGATGGAATTCTCCAAGGACCCGGAAAAAACCATCCAGGATTCCTTCGCCTATTTGAAACGCCGCGAATGGGCGGAAAAAGGCGAGTGGCTCGTCGTGGTGACCAATGTCCTCATGGGCGAGAAGGTGATCGACTCGATTCAACTGCGCGAAGTGGAGTAGCGTAAGATTTAAACCACTGAGCGATAAGAATTGAACCACAGCGAGCACAGAGGACGCAGAGAAAGAGAGGGAGAAGCTATCCAGGAGAGAGGGAATAGACTGGAAGATGGAACAGTAGTGGGCGAATGGCGTCGTGCAGTGGTCGAACGTCGGACGTTTTTGTTCTGACTTTTGCGCTCTGACTTCTGCTTTTCCAGGCTTCCCGGAGGCTTGACACCCGGCCCTGTCAGGCGTTACCGATGCAACCCCCTCTTACCCCATGAAATCCCTCTCGCTTCCCCTCTGGTCTTTGTCCCTCGGCCTCGCGCTGGCCCTCGCCGGTTGCGGCGATAATAAAAGCGCCTCCGCTCCGGCTGCTGCTTCCTCGTCCGCCGCCGCCAAGAAGCGCAACCTCGCTTTCGTCACCAACAACGCCTCGGACTTCTGGAAAATCGCCCGGGCCGGCACCGCCGACGCCGCGTCGCAGTTGCCCAACGTCAATGTGGACTTTCGCATTCCCTCGGCTGGCACCGCCGCCGAGCAGACCGCGATTCTCAACGACCTTTTGGCCAAGGGTATCGACGGCGTCGCCATCAGCCCCATCGATCCGGGCAACGAGACCGCGTTGCTGAATAAAATTGCCGCGGAAACCCTCCTCATCACCCACGACAGCGACGCTCCCCAAAGCAAGCGCGTCGCCTACATCGGCACCGACAACGTCGCTGCCGGCCATGCAGCGGGCAAGCTCATCAAGGAAGCCCTCCCGAATGGCGGCAAGATCATGGCCTTTGTCGGCTCGAAAGACGCCCAAAATGCCAAGGAACGCTTTCAGGGCATTCAGGATGAATTGAAGGGCTCGAAGATTGAAATCATCGACCTGCGCACCGACGACACCGACCGCGTGCGCGCCAAGTCCAACGTCGCCGACACCCTCGTCAAGTATCCCGACGTCGCCGGCCTCGTCGGCCTGTGGAGCTACAACGGCCCTGCGATTTTGAACGCCGTCAAGGCCGCCAACAAAGTCGGCGCGGTGAAAATCATCTGCTTTGACGAAGAGGATGAAACCCTCGCCGGCGTCGCCGACGGTTCAATTTACGGCACGGTCGTGCAGCAGCCCTACGAATTCGGCAAGCAGTCCATCCTGCTCATGAACAAGTATCTGGACGGCGACAAATCGGCCCTGTCCAGCGGGCGCGTCATCGTGCCCACGCTGAGCATCAAGAAGGATAATGTGGCCGACTTCCAGGCGAAGCTGAAGAAGCAGCTCGGCAAGTAGGCTGGCATTTCCAGCGTTGCGCGCGGCGGGCATCGTTGGCAGCGTCGGGGGTTTGGCCAGCTTGGATTCGCCCATGAACGCCCCGCCCCTGCTCGAAATGCGTGGAATTGCGAAGCAGTTCCCGGGCGTGCGCGCGCTCGACGGAGTCTCCCTGCACATCGGCCGCGGCGAGGTGCTCGCGCTCGTCGGGGAAAACGGCGCCGGGAAATCCACCTTGATGAAAATTCTCGGCGGGGTGTACCAGCCGGACGCCGGGGAGGTTCTCGTGGACGGCCAACCCGCGCGCATTTCCGATGTGAACGAGGCCCTGCGCCTTGGCGTCGCCTTCATTCACCAGGAGTTGAACGTTCTCGATAATCTCGACGTGGCGGCGAATGTCTTTCTCGGGCGCGAACCAGTGCGCGGGCCTTTTCGCCTGATTGACACGCGCAAAATCCACGCCGACACCGCGCCCTTTTTGCGCCGCCTCGGCCTCGATATTTCCAGCCGCACGCGCGTGGACCAGCTCTCCATCGCCAGCCGGCAAATGGTGGAAATCGCCAAGGCCCTTTCGCTTAACGCCCGCCTCATCATCATGGACGAACCGACGTCCAGCCTCACCCTCACGGAAACGGCGCGCCTGCTCCAACTCGTCGGGGAATTGAGCCAGCAGGGAGTTTCGGTGATTTATATTTCCCACCGGCTGGGCGAGGTTTCCACCTGCGCGCACCGCGTCGTGGTTTTGCGGGACGGTAAAAACGCGGGCGAACTCAGCCGCGAGGAAATCACGCACGACCGGCTGGTGAGCCTGATGGTGGGTCGTGAAATCAAGAGCGCCTACACTCCTCCCAACGTCGTCCCGCAGCCCGGCTTTTTCAAAGTGCGCAACGCCCGCTCCAGTCTCTATCCGCGCCAGCAGGTTTCCTTCGATGCCTCCCGCGGCGAGATTCTCGGGTTCGCCGGCCTCGTCGGCGCGGGCCGCTCGGAAATTGCTCAAGCCATCGTGGGGCTGGATCCGGCGGGCGGCGCCGAAGTGTGGTTCGACGGCCACAGGAAAACCATTGGCCGTCCGCGCGAGGCCATTGACCACGGGATTTATCTCGTACCTGAAGACCGGCGCGGCCAGGGGCTCGTGGTCGAAATGTCCGTGCGCGAAAACATCACGCTGCCGTCGTTGTGGAGCCACGCCTGGCACGGCCTCATCCAGCGCGCGCGGGAGACCGTGACTGCGCAAACGCAAATCGCCTCCCTCCGCATCAAGACCCCGCATGCCGAGGCGATGGTCCGCAATCTCTCCGGCGGCAACCAGCAGAAAGTCGTCCTCGGCAAGTGGCTCGCCATGGCGCCCAAGGTGATGATTCTCGACGAGCCCACGCGCGGCATCGATGTTGGCGCGAAGGCGGAAATCTACCGCCTTATGCGCGCGCTCGCCGAAAAGGGCGCGGTGATTTTGATGATCAGCAGCGACATGGAGGAGGTCATCAACCTCAGTGACCGCGTGGCCGTCATGCACGAGGGCCGGCTCACCGGCGTGCTTGAACGCGCCGGGTGCACCGAGGAAAACATCATGCAACTGGCCATAGGCGGCACGGTGCCGGCGGCCCGCCCGGCGTTCACCAACTAATTTTCTTCCGCGATGAAAAAAGAACTCGGCATTTTTATTCTGCTCGTGGTGACCTGTCTTATCGCCACGGTTTGTACAATTGATTACGACCCCGCCCTTACTGGTGTGAGTGATTTCTTTCATCGCTTGCCGCACGCCAAGTTTATTTCGCCGGCGAACATCACCAATCAGATCAACCTGATCGGCATTTCCGGCATCTTCAGCTTGGGCTTGGGATTCGTCATTATTACCGGAGGCATTGATTTGTCGGTCGGCTCGATGTTTGCGCTCATTGGCATTGTGCTGGCGATGGCGCTGAGAGAGTGGGAGTTGCCTTGGTCGCCGGGGCATTACTGGCCCTGGCCGCTGGCGGCCATGTTGGTGATTCTGATTCCCATGGCGCTGGGCTGGGGCCACGGCCTGCTGATTACGCGCCTAAAGATTCAGCCCTTCATCGTCACTTTATGCGGCCTGCTCTTGTATCGAAGCGTGGCGCGTTACATCGCCCATGACAGCACCAAGGGCTTTGGCAATGCCGAAGGTTTTGAGAACCTGCAAAGCCTCGCATCTGGCAGCATTCATTTATTTTCTTTGCCCGGTAAAACCTTGCCCGGGCAGCCGTCCGTCCTCCAGCCGGGCCAGCCGGTGAATTTGCCCATGCCCTTTGTCTTGATGCTCCTCATCGCCGTCATCATGTGGTTTGTGCTGCACCGCTCGATTTATGGCCGGTATTTGTTTGCCGTGGGCCGCAATGAGGAGGCTGCGCGCTTTTCGGGCATCAATACGCGCCGGGTGATTTCCAGCAGCTATGTCATCTTGGGCTTCCTGACCGGCATCTCCGGCATTCTTTTCGCCTTTTACACGAACTCGATTTCCGGCTCCACGCACGGCCAGTCTTATGAACTCTACGGTATTGCCGCGGCGGTGCTGGGCGGATGCAGCCTGCGCGGAGGAGAGGGCTCCGTCCTCGGTATCATTATCGGCACGGCGCTGCTGCAAGTGCTCCGCAACCTCGTCACCCTCATGGGCATTCCGAGCGAGCTGGATTTCGCCGTCACCGGCGTGGTCGTGCTGATCGGCGTGTTGATCGACCAAATCGTCCGCCTGCGCGCCCAGAAAAAATTGACCGCGGCGCGGTAGCACCCGCGCGTGGCCTAAACGCCGAAAATCGTGCGGTCTGCGCAGATTGAGCTTACCCTTGTGGGCCGTCGCAAGCGACGCCCCTACGCCGGAAACCGCATCTATCGCAGGGTGAATTGACACTGACAGTAGGGGCGTCGCTTGCGACGGCCCTTTCCCCTGTCCGCCAGCAGAATCACAACCCCTTCTTGTCCCAGTCAATTTGCGGATAATGCTGGCGCGCGCATTGCGGACACAGGCCGTGGGAAAAATCCGCGTAGGTGTGGTTGTGCACGTACACTTCCACCTGTTCCCAGAAGCCCGCGTCGTTCCACACTTTTTTGCAATAGGTGCAAATCGGCAGGATGCCGCGCAGCGTCTTGATTTCCATCAGCGCCTGCTCGAGCTTTTCCCGCAATTCCTTCTCGTGTTCAAACGCGAGAAATTGTTTGCGGCGCGTCCGTTGCAGGTACCAGGAAATCAGCACGCCGAGTCCGTTGGCCTCGAACAGCGAGTAAACAATCACGAGGGCCGTGGCCCGGTCCGTCCAGGGTGCAACCCACAAGCCAAGCGCGGTAATTGCGACGGTGCAGGCCAGGGCGGGCAGCATCTGCCACCGCAAGGGCAGCGGCACGACGCTGTAAGTCAGAAACACGGAGAGCACATTGATGGCGGCGTGGCCGGTGTAGGACGGCGGGCGCGTGGCCGTCACCGCCACGATGGCGGCGGCGATGGCCAAATCCCAGCCGAGCACGAGCAGGTCGGCGCGGCGCGGGCCGGGCTTGCGCCACAACGCGGCCATGACGGCGAGGGTGCCGAGGACGATGCCCAGCCGCATCGCCAGCATCCACCAAAACAACGAGGTGTGCCCCAGAAATTCGTAATCGGTCGGAATGAAGGTCAGAAAACCCACCGCGGAAATGCCCATCAGCACCAGCGCGCGGATTAATTCGTCTTTCTGTTGCGCGCGGCGAAATTTGGTCTCCAGCTCGGGCTCGGCAAATTGCCCATCCCACAGCATCCGGCCATTGACGGCGGAAGCCGTGCCGTTCACTGGCGCGATTTCGGTTTTCACCACTTCGGTGGTCGTTGTGAGGTCGCCCATGGTTCGTGTCAATGACTCGGGCGCCAGCATGTTTCCTGCCGCCCGCCAACGCAAGCCCGCGCAGCCCCGGTAGCCGCCTTAATCCAGGTAAAAAAACCACCCATGCGCGCTACGAAAATAGACCAAGGCTTTCATACTGCACCACGGCCAACCAAACAGACCAAACGGCCGCACCCCGATTTCCGCCGGCCTACGGCGTCGGCATGCCCTGCACGAGATTGTCGGCGAGGCCCGGCTGGCTGGGCGTGTCGAAATAGCCCTTGTTCAGGACGCCAGTCATGTTGATGCTTTGATACCAGAAATTCGAATTCTCCGAATTCGGCAGGCCATCGGCGCCCCGCGAGAGCAGGACAAAGTTGGTGGCCTTCCATTGCACCAGCGTGGTTTTGGCGTCGATGACTTCAGTCAGGTTCTTGTACCGGTAAAGGTAGGGATGATCCCAAGGATCGAGAATCCGCGCCTGGTCCATCAAGCCGCCACTGGGGCTCTGTTCAAAATTGAATTTACCTGTTTCAATGAACGGCTTGCCCCAATCGGGCACCGGCTGGCTCATCGCGGTGCTGGAGTCCCAGGACAGCCGGCCGTCGGGGCCCTTGATCCAGCGCGCGCGGCCCGTCAGCGCTTTGGCGAGGTAAATTTCCGCATCCGGGGAGGTGTTGGGGCCCGGCGGATATTCGCCCCAGCGCAACTTGAATTTTTGCAGGGCAGCGCCCAGGGTTTCCAAGTCCCCCATGGCGCGCGCGTTGGCCTGTTTGAGGGAAACGGCCTTTTCTATGCCCAGTGAAAAGCTCATCACGATAATAATGATGACCATGACCGTGAGCAATTCGACCAGGGTGAAACCGCGGCGCGCCCGCAGATTGCGAGCGGACCGGCCGGCGGGGGTCCAGGCCAGGAGGGAGAAGGCACGACTCATGAAAAAAGATAGATATGGGTTGGGGCGGCGAAATTAACGGGGGTAATTCGGGCGAGACTCCATAAGCCTAAGGGTTCCCGCCTTATTTGTCCAGAGATGAAGCGGGCGTAGCGGGCGCGGGGGCGTCCGGCGCCGGGGTGTTCGACTGCATAATCATGTTCATCAGGCCCGCGCCGCTGCCGGCATGCGTCCAATGGACGAGGTTGAAAAGCTGCGGATCGCCGGTCATCACCCGCGTGGGGGCCGTGCGGTAATTCAAAATCTCCTCGTAAATTTTCGCCCCGGCATTGTCGTTGAGCCCGAAGCCGGCGACGTATTGGAGGCGCAAATTCCGGTCGCTGTTGATCTCGGCGTCCGCCAGCAGCGGCTGCATATCCGGCCCGTAACCCGCATAAGTGCTGAACAAATCCGGGCCAAAATCAAAGCCGACGTTGGCCAGCGAATCGACGACCGGCTTGTACTCGGGCCGCTGGAGTCGCAGCGCGATTTCCTCGAGATTGATGGGCGCGGGGTCTTTCTGCCCGAGCACAACGCTGTCATACCCGGCGCTGTTGTCCTCATTGCCCCACAAAGTGCCCTCGGGAAACACTTCGAAAAATGTGCGCAGTTCGCTCAGCACCGCCGCGCGGTTGCTCTCGTACAGCGGCACCCATTGGGTGACGAGGCCGCCGGGGTTCAGGTGCTCTTTGGCCAGTTCAAAGTATTCTTTCGTGTACAAGACCGCCGAGCCTTTGACCCAGGGGTGGATCGGGTCCGAGGTGATGATGTCGAAATGTTCATGCGTGGTGAGCAGGAAATGCCGGCCGTCGTCGTAGATGATTTGGATGTTCTTGCCGTTGATGGTGCGCGGGTTGGCTTCCTTGATGCCCTCGACGATGTGGTAATTCTCCGGGCCAAAGTATTGCGCCACCACCTGGGGAATGAGCGGCTCGATTTCGCAAATGACGATGCGGTCAATCGTTGGAAAGTTCATGAACGAGCCCGCCGTGACCCCGGCGCCGCAGCCGACAATCAGCACCGAATGCGGCGCGGGATTGATCAACCCCGGCAGCAAGCCGAGCATCCGTTGCAGGCGCATGTCGGTCGGGATGGTCGAGGCCTCTATTTTTCCGCTCACATGGAAATTGCGCGAACCGTCCGCAAAGTGGGACACCGCGACCGTCGACGTCATGCCTTCGCCGACGAAATCGAATTTCGGCAAGCCTTGGTTCACGTAGTATTGAAAGAGGCGTCCGTAACCCACGAGTCCCGCCGGTATATTCGGTACATTGGCTGCGAGAATGGCAGCCCAAATCGGCACGAGCACCAGCACGATGCTGCCGCTCCAACCCAGTCCCGACCCGGCCGGCTCCATTTTCGCCGGGCTGTTTTGGCCGGGGAAATTTCGCGTCAGCGAAAGCAGCAACAAAATCGCCGAGAGCGCGGCCGCCACGATGAGCCCCATTTCGGCGTGCTGCGTGCCGTGGTGCGGAATAATTATCAGGCTAAACAGCAGCGAACCGAGAATGGCGCCCACGGTGTTCGCCGCGTACACGCCGCCCACGAGTTTGCCGGAGTCTTCTCCCGGCGCCGCCACCGCCGCCAAGGCGAGTGGAAAACTCGCGCCCCACAACACCGTCGGCGGAAACACCGCCCACAGGCACCTCGCCATGTCCAATTGAAACATGGTGCCGGGGCTCGGCGCCCAAGTCGGATCAATCGGCCAATACGGCAGCGAGCCGGCGACCATCCAGGCCGTCCACGCGATCGTCAGCACCAGCCCGGCCTGGCACAAGGCAAACGCCAGCCGCGGGCGCGCGGCATAACGCGCCCAAAACGAACCCACGCTGCTGCCCAGGCCCAAGCCCACGAGAAAAACTGCGAGAATAATCGAAAAGGCATACACCGTGCCGCCGAGCAGCAGCGAGAGCAGGCGGGTCCACACCACCTCCGCGCCGAGCGCGGTGAACCCCGACAGCCCGATGGTCAGATACACCACCCACGCTCCCGGTGCCCGCGGGACCTGGGCGGAGCCGCGGGTTTTCGCCTGTGGTTGCACATGATCCGTCTCGTTCGCGATCAGATAGCCGATGAGCGCGACCGTAAAATTAATCGCCACGGCGGCGTAGGTGGCGGTCGCCATGTCGTAAACCCGCAGTAAATAAAATCCCGCCAGCAAACTGCCGCCGACCGCCCCCGCGATATTTCCGCCGTAGAAAAAGCCGAGCCACGCCACGCCCTTCGGGGTCGTTTCCATCCACCGCGCCATCGCGGGGAGTGACGCCCCCATCAAAATCGTCGGCGGCAGCAGGCACACCGCACTCACCAATCCGCGCAGCATTACCGCGCCGGCGCCGTGGCCCACGACGGCCACATAAATGTGCTGCACCAGCGGCTCGCCCCACAACACGAGCAGGCCGCAAATCCCAATGCCCGCTTCCAGCAACGCGTACACCCGCAGCGGGTGCGCCCGCGGTGAGATCAGCCGTGGCAGCAACAAACTGCCCAGGCACATGCCGCCCATGAACGAGCCCAGTAACAGGCCGAGCGACGCGGCAGTCGCGCCGATGACCAACTGCAGCAGTTGGAACCACACGATTTCATAAATCAACGCGGCGCAACCGCTGCCGACAAACAGGCACAGTAGCAGCGGCAAAAAGCGCCGCGCCGGAGCGGCACCGAGCGCAGCGGGAGAATTCGGGGAAGTGGCCATGGCAAGCGGGCGAGCTTACCATGCTTCCCGCCCGACGAAAGCGGAAACGTGCGCAACCTCGCCGGCAATCCTCCGGTCTGGCTTTACGGGGTGGTCGGCGGCCCCGGCATGAAGCCGATCGGCAGCGCTTCCCTCCCCGCGGGTAGCGGCGACTTTAGCCGTCCCGAGGTTTGCAACGCGTTTTGCAGGGACGCCACGCTGGCGGGCGTGCCCGTGAACAGATCCTTCGGGAACGTGCAATACTTCAAAATGCCGTCGAGAATCTCGCGGCCATTGTAGGTGTTGAGCGCCTTGCCGGCGAGATATTGTAGGCGCAGGTTGCGGTCAGTGTTGATTTGCGCGCCTTGCATCCACGGCTGGAGGTTGTGGGCGTCGCCCGCGTAGGTGGCCAGCAGGTCCACCGCGTTGCGGAAACCCACTTGTTGCAGCGAGTCGTTCACCTTGGGGTGGGCCTCGAGCCACGCCTGCATCTTGTTCACGTCAATCTGCGTGGAGTCTGCGCGCCCGAAGAGCACGGCGTCGTAACCCTCGCCCCGGATGTCATTGCTCCAGAGGATGCCGTTGGGAAACACCTTGAAGAACGTGGAAATCACGCTCTTGATGGTCTCGTCGTTGCTCTCGTAAATCGGAATCCAGAGGCTGACCACGCCGCCGGGGTTCAACGCTTTTTTGCACATTTCGTAGTATTCGACGGTATTGAGCGCCGCGCAGCCTTTCACCCAGGGGTCGATCGGGTCCGAGGTGATGATGTCGAATTTTTCCTTCGTCGTGCGGATGAAGTGGCGGCCGTCGTCATAGACGACGTGCACGCGGGGATTGATGTCGGCGGTGCGCTTGCCACTGGTGTCCATCGCGCCGACCACGCTGTAGTTTTCCTTCCAGAAGCGCGGGGTCACCGTGGTGGGCACGAGGGGCTCGATGTCACAGATCGTGATATCCGTGATGCCGTCATACGGAATAAAGGACCCGGCCGTCACGCCCGCACCGCACGCGACCACGAGCACTTTTTTCACGTTGTCCGGATTTTGGTGCGCGAGCACGGAGATGTGCCCAAGCATCCGTTGCAGGCGCATGTCCTGCGGATCGTTCGAGGCCTGCACTTTGCCCGCGCCGTGGAAACTGCGAATGCCCGCCGTGGTCATTGTCACCGCCACGGACACGTTCATGCCCTCGCCGACGTATTCGCAATAGGTGTCCGAACTGCCGTTGTTCAACGGCACTTCGCTTTCCGGAATGATGACGGGCTTCAGGTACTGTGCCCACGTCGCCGAATACCGTCCGTAGGCGACCATGCCCCAGTAGGCCGGGTTGACCCAGTTTTTCCCCATGGCCACAGACGCGCACAGTGCGAGCAATAGCGCCACTGCAAACCCGATCGGACGTCCGCCCGAACTCTGAGTGTTCGCCGTCGCTTTTTGCGACATGAGCAACGGCAGCCACGCAAAGACCGCTCCCGCCACGGCGAGGGCGATCAGCCAGCGCTGGGCGTTTTGCGTCCCGACTGCTGGGATGATCACCATGCTAAACAGCAGTGAGCCGAGAATGGCGCCGACGGTGTTGGCGGCGTAAACGCCACCGACCAAGCGTCCGGGATCCTGCCCGGGCGAGGAGACGGCGGCCAGCGCCAGCGGGAAGCTCGCGCCCCACAAGAGCGTCGCCGGCAGAATTGCCCAGAAGCAGCGGGCCAAATCAAGTTGAAAAGTGTACCACGGGCTCAGCGAAATTTGCGGGTTCACCGGCCAGAACGGCAGCGAATTGCTGATCATGTACGAGGTCCACACGATGCCCGCCACGAGGAGCAATTGGCACAGGCCGAGGGCCATGCGCGGGGAGACCGTGCGCGCGGTCATCGAGCCCACACTGCTGCCGATGCCCAAGCCCACGAGAAACACCGCCAGGATATTGGAAAAGGTGTAAACCGTGCCGCCCAGCATCAGCCCCATCAGCCGCAGCCACACCACTTCCGCGCCGAGGGCGGAAAAGCCCGAGAGCGCAATCGCCACGTACACCGACCACGCGCCCGGCGCCCGCGCAATCTGCACTTTCGCCTGCGCTTCATCCGGTGCGGTAAAGGGCGAGAACTGCGACAGGAACACCGCCAAAATCGCCACGGCGACATTGATGGCCGCCGCCACATGCGTCGCGAAGGGCATGTCGTAATGCGGCAGCAGGTAGAATCCCGCGTACAAACTGCCGAACACCGCGCCCGCGATGTTGCCGCCGTAGAAAAAGCCCATCCACGACACGCCTTCGCGCGACGTTTCGACATACCGGCCAATCGCCGGCAAGGTCGCGCCCATGCACAAAGTCGGCGGCAAAAGGCAAATGGCCGCCAACACGCCGCGCAGCACAATGCCCGAGACGCCGCCGTTGCCAAAAGCTGTGTAAATCTGCTCCACCGCAGGCATCCCCAACCAGACGATGGCCACGCCGCAGACGCCGATGATCAATTCGAGCACCGCATATACGATCAGCGGATGGTGGCGCGTCGGAATCAGTCGCGGCAGCAACAAACTGCCCAGGCACATGCCGCCCATGTAGGTGCCCAAGAGCACGCCCAGCGACACGGCGGTCGAGCCGATGACCAGTTGTAGTAACTGCAACCAGACGATTTCATAGATGAGTGCGGCGGAACCGCTTCCGATAAAAAGCAGGAGCAGGATCGGGAGGATGCGGCGGGTGTCGGCGGCAGGGGTGGAGCGAGCGGCGGGAGAATCGATCATGGAATGGGCCGGGCAAGCCGGCGGCGGGGTGGGGTAGAGGGGGTAAGCTTCGGGCAGCAAAAGCCAGTCTTGCTGCCAACCGCGCGAACGCCCGCGAGTTTCAAGGACTCGCCGGCTCCCGCGCGGCCGGGGGTAAACGGCGGAGCTTGGCGGTTCTCCTTTCCGGGGCCAATACTAAAAAGGGCAGCCAGCCCAAAGGAAAAACTTGCGCAGAGCCGCTGAGGCGCAGAGTAGCGGAGTAAAAAAGAGGAGTAACCACAGATTACACCGATGAGCGCAGATTTCCAGACTCAGTCATCTGTGCAAATCTGCGTAATCTGCGGTTACTCTTCCTTTTTGCCCCGGTTTTCTAAATCTACGGCGTCCGCGACTTGTTCAATTCGTCGTAGCTGACTTGGTGCGCGGGCGCTTCGGGCGCGGGCTCTATCGATTTGTCACCCAGTAGGACCGCGCTAGTCTTGATGCTGATCGTGGAGTTGCCGTTGGGTTCGCGCGATTGCGGGAGGTCGCTGACGACAAAATAGTTTCCCTTGGCCCGGGCCGCGGGGGTCATCGCGTCATACTCCGTTTGCGTCACCGCCACGCCGCCGTTGGTCTGGGTTTCCTGGCAACCGGCGGCCAGCACCATCATCAATACGGCAGCTGTCAGCAAAAAGGAAAAGGTGGACTTTTTCATTGCAGTTAAATTATGGGGCAGGAAAACATTTTTCACCGGGCTGCGCAATGCCAATGCGGCGCCCGCGGGCAGGTCGAAGTACCGCCCAGTTCCCGCTTGCCAGCGGGGGCAACGCGCACTACTTCCTCACTGCATCGGCACCCTTCATTGACCATCCATGCGCACCTGGGCTATTCTCGTTTGTTTACTGCTAGCCTCGGCTGGGTCGGCCGTCGCCGCCTCGTCTTCGCCGGGGAAGTACCTGATTATTTACCGTCGGTCAGACCAAAGCACCATCCTGGGCGCCGGGACGTTTACGGTGCGCAGCACGGGCGACATTGACGGCCTGGGCTACCTGTGGTCCGGGCACAATGGCATGTACATCAAGGGTCATGCGGTGTCCGGCGCCACGATCACCCTGCGCGTGAAAATTTTCATCGAGAAGACCGTGCACCTGCTGACCGGCAAGACCGCGTTCTTGAGCACGGGTTTTCATACCAAGGTGAACCGGACGCACACGCAATTTGTGGGTTTTCCCCTCACCAGCGCGCATCCGTATGCCGGGGCGTATGTGGGCTTGGTGCGCAATGAATACCTCTATCTCATTGTGTTCAACACCGACAAAATTTTCGGCCAGCAACACCGCGGCGCGGAATTGCACGTGGTGGGCGGCACGTTGAGCGGGCGCCGCTGGGTCGCGGGCATCCAGGGCCGGCCATACTATCTCTCCGGTTTCGTCCTCAAGGATTCCCGGGGGCTGTATTTGCTCGGTCAGGTGGTGGACAAGCAATCCGGCGACGTACTCGAACAATTCAAGGCGCGGCAAATTTAAGCGGCGGACAAATTTCGCCCTCAATCATCACTAGGGTCGGCGAATTAATTTCCATCCGGCGGCCAAAGCGGCCAGCGCGAGCACCACCGCGATCCCAGCAACGATTTCGCGCTGGCGTTCGGGCGGCGGTGGTGAAGCGGACGCCGTGGCCGCAGGTGTTGCGGGCGCGGGGAGGTTGATTTCCCAGGACGGATTTTTGGCATCCAGGGTGGCGGTCGCCAACTCCAGGTTGGCCTGGTCGTAAACGGTCACCAAATCGCATTGGCCCGGGGGGATTTGCGCGGCGTAGGTCAACTCCAGCCGCCACGGTCCGCCGGCGGGTCGCGGATACGTGAAGTGAAAAACCACTTCGAGCGCGGAGGTAAAACTCACCACGGTGCTCGTCAATTTGAGTGGTTCGCCGTGGCTCGACACCGCCAGCAAGCTGGCCGCGCGCTGGGTCAGGGCGGCTTGGTCGCGCGCGAAATGCGCCTGGGCTTCGGCCGGGTCATTAGGCGTGCTGGATTTCGCCGTTGCGGCCTGCTCTTCGGCAAAAGGATCGTGATCCAACAGTCGGTAAGCGGGCGAATCGGCCATCGTCAGCTCAATTTCCATCGTTTGCGGGCGCAACCGCACGTTGATCATGCCCTGCAACACCAGCGATTCCGGCGTGGAGCGAAACATGCTATTGATCTGGATATTGGGATTGGCCTGAAACACCAAGGTGTCGTGGGCTTGCGCTGTCCGGGCCATGAGCAGCCCAAGCAGCCCAAGCAGGCCAAGCACCACGGGCCGCACACCTGCGCCCTTTTTTTGCCACGGAGTCGTACCTGGGCGCATGACGGTCGAACTTCGGAGTGGATTTGCCCGCCGATTTACTCGCGCGCCGCCCGCCAGATGCGCAGGGCGGATTTGATCAACGCCGGAAACTCGGCCAGTGGAATCTGGCTCGGGCCGTCGGAGAGAGCCTTCGCGGGGTCGGGATGGGTCTCGAGAAAGAGGCCGTCAGCCCCGGCGGCGAGTGCCGCGCGCGCGAGGGGCGGCACGAATTCGCGCTGCCCGCCGGAAGCCCCGCCCGCCGCGCCGGGCAACTGCACCGCGTGGGTGGCGTCGAAAATCACGGGCGCGCCATTTTGCCGCATAATGGAAAATGAGCGCATGTCCACCACGAGATTCTGATAACCGAAACTGGAGCCGCGCTCCGTTTGCCAAAGCTCCTTCGCCCCACCACCCCGTACTTTGGCGACGACATATTGCATTTCCTGCGGCGAAAGAAACTGGCCTTTCTTGACATTGACGACCCGGCCCGTCGCCGCCGCCGCGAGCAGCAGGTCCGTCTGCCGGCAAAGAAAAGCGGGGATTTGCAGCACGTCGCACACCGCCGCCACTGGCGCGGCTTGGTCAGGCAGGTGGATGTCGGTGACGACGGGAAAACCAAATTCACGCTTAATGAGCGCGAGCAAGCCGAGGCCGGCGTCGAGCCCCGGACCGCGGGCGTTGCCGAGCGCGGTGCGGTTGGCCTTGTCATACGAGCCTTTGAAGACGATGTTCAGCGCAGGCTCGGCGTCGCGCAGCCGTGCCAGGACGGTGGCGACAGCCCGGCAGACGGACTCGTTTTCCAGCGAACACGGGCCGGCAATCAGCAGCAGGCGGGCGGGATCAAAAAGCATGGCCGCGACGTTAACCGCTAAACGTCGATTGATAAATGATAAATGCAGGGTTGTCGGGGACGCGGGGAATGGTGTTAAAACAGGGGCATGAATACGCCTACACCCGCCGTTCCGGTCCCAGGAAAAATCCTTTTTGAAGGCGGGGCCGTGGGCTTCGTCGGGTTGGGAGTCATGGGCCGCAGCCTGGCCGGACATTTGGTCAAGGCCGGCTACCCGGTGGTGGTGCACTCGCGCACTCGCGCAACCGCCGAGACCGTGCTCGCCGCGGGCGCGGAATGGTCGCCCCGCCCCGGCGAACTCGCCGAGCGCTGCCACCTTATTTTCACCATGGTCGGCTTTCCTGCCGAGGTGGAGGAAATTTACCTCGGCGCCGACGGACTGGTGGCGCGCGCCCAGCCGGGCGCGGTGTTGGTGGATTTGACGACCTCGACCCCGGCTCTCGCCCAAAAGATTGCCGCCGCGGCCACGGCCCGCGGGGTTGCGGCCCTGGACGCCCCGGTGACGGGCGGTGACGTCGGCGCGCGCGAGGCGCGGTTGTCCCTGATGGTGGGCGGCGACGAGGCCGCCTTCGCCCGGGTCGAACCCGTGCTGCGGCGCTTCGGGCCCACGGTGGTGCACCATGGCCCGGCGGGCAGCGGGCAACACGCCAAAATGTGCAATCAAATCATGATAGCGGCTACCATGATGGGGCTGTGCGAGGCGCTGGCCTATGCCCATGCCGCCGGCCTTTCCGCGGAGAAAATGCTGCAAAGCACGGGTGGCGGCGCGGCGGGCAGTTGGTCGCTGCAAAATCTCGCCCCGCGCATCCTCAAGGGCGATTTCGGCCCCGGCTTTTACGTGAAACATTTCGTGAAGGACTTGCAGATCGCCCTGGGCGCCGCCCGCGCGATGGGCCTCGATTTGCCCGGCCTCGAGCTGGCCGAACGGCTCTACCGCGAGCTCGCCGCCGCCGGCCACGGCAATAAAGGTACCCAGGCTTTGTGGCATCGGTATGAGAAGAAAAAGTGACCGGAAAGGGGCCTGAGGCGACTAAGGATTCTGAGATGACTGAGGGAGTTTCGAGGCCGCCCGCGCGGTGTTTATGAATTATACATACGCTTCCCAATAAACACGTCCCTTCATCGCCGCGTCCGGGTTAAAATGCTCTACACCCGCAGCGGAATCATTGCCCTCCGTGCCTTCATTCGCCGGCTTCGACTCGTCACGCTTTCTGCTTTCCCTTTTCACCGTCCGCGTTTAAATACTTTTCATGCCCGTAAAAAAACTTTTGCACACCCGCATGCGCGTGGACGACTTGGAGCGCACGTTGCGGTTCTACACCGACATCCTGGGCTTGGAATTGGTGGATCGGCGAGAGTCACCGCGTGGTTCGAAGCTCGCTTTTTTGCGCACGCCCAACAGTGAGGAATTGCTGGAAATCTCCTATTTTCCCGGCTCCGGGCCGGTCCAGGTGCAGCCGGATTTGATGCACTTGGCCTTTGAGGTGGAGAGTCTGGAGGAGTTTTGCAAGTATCTCACATCCAAGGGAATAAAGATTACCGATGGCCCGACGAAAAGCAGCTCCGGGTCCGTTTTTGCCTTCATCGACGCCCCGGAGGGCTACGAGATTGAGCTGATTCAGCGGGGTTGATTCGGGGCGTTTGGGCCCGTGCATTTAGAGGCTTGCAATGCGGGCGGGCGGCACTGTTTAATGGTCTTGAAGTTTCCCCTACGGAGAAACCCCAATCAATATGAAAATCTCCTCGTTGAAGATGGTTTCAATTCTGGCGGCCAGCATGCTGGCGGCCTCCCCCATGGTGTTGGCCCAAGCCGCGCCTCCTCCTCCGGCTCCTGCTCCCGCCCCCGCTCCTGCGGCTGGTGGTCGTGGTGGCGCGGGCGGCGGCGGCGGCGCTGCCCCGGCTCCGGCCCCGACGGCCGACGAACTCGCGCCCGTCAATGCGGCGTTGAAGAAGCTGTTGTCGGCTGACCCGGCGGCCAAGGCCGTCATCGACAAATACCCGACCTGGAATCCCCTGACCGTTGGCTTTGGCGGCGGTCGTGGTGGCGCGGGCGGCGGCGCTGGCGGCGGCGGCGGTGGTCGTCGTGGCGGCGGTGGCGGCGGCGCTCCCGGTGGCGGCGGCGCGGGCGCGGGTGGCTAATTCACCCGGTCTCACCTCCTGAATTCCCCTAACGGAGTTCTTTCACGCCCGCCGCGCGATTTCGCCGGCGGGCGTTTCCTTTTGTAACTCAGGGCCATGGACGGGGTTTAACGCTGGTTCGATAAACCCCTCTAATCCATATGAAGATCAATTCTTTGAAGATGGTTTCAATTCTGGCGGCCAGCATGCTGGCAGCCTCGCCCATGGTATTGGCCCAAGCCGCACCTCCTCCTCCGGCTCCTGCTCCTGCCCCCGCTCCGGCGGCGGGTGGTCGTGCGGGTGGTGGCGGTGGCGCTGGTGCCCCGGCTCCGGCGGCTCCGACGGCGGACGAACTCGCGCCCGTCAACGCAGCGTTGAAGAAGCTGTTGTCAGCTGACCCGGCGGCCAAGGCCGTCATCGACAAATACCCGACGTGGAATCCCCTCACGGTCGGATTCCCCGGCGGTGGCGCTGGTGGTGGTCGTCGCGGTGGTGGCGGCGCTGGCGCTGGCGCGGGTGCCGGCGGCGGTGGTCGTCGTGGCGGCGGTGGCGGCGGTGCTCCCGGCGGCGGCGCTCCCGGTGGCGGTGGCGCAGGCGCGGGTGGTTAATCTCCGAGCCAATCCCTAAGTTTCAAATCCGCCCGCCGCGCGTCATCGCCGGCGGGCGTTTTTTTGCTTTCAACCGCAGCGCCTAACTGGCCGGCGGCAGGGAAATTATTTTGGTCACGGAATCATATACCAGCAACTGCGTGTAGCGGCCCCAGCGCACGAGGGTCCGGGCTTGCGTCTCGGGCGATTCCTTGGGGAACCAGCCGGCGATTTCGACCAGCAATTCGGCCATCGTGGCGGAGCGGGCGGGGCGCGCGGCCAGGAATTTTTCCAAGCGCTGAAAGGCGCCGAGGGTCCGCAATTGCGTGGCGAGCATTTTCTTGCATTCCGCCTGGTCCACGGCCTGGAAGCGCCGGCCCAGGGGCGTCATCATGACCTTGTCCTTGATGGTGGAGACCAAACCGAGCATTTTCGCCGCGCGCACCACTTTGAGCATGGAGTCGAAGTCCTTGCGCAGGTCGTCCGCCATCTCAAAAATATGGGTGGGGTGCTCGTCGCACAAGCTGGTCAGGCCCAGAATTTCCCCAATAGTGGAATCGGGCAATGGCACGAGGGGCCGGGGCGCATTGGGCAAGGCACTGCGGGTCTCCACTCCGGGTTCCGGCAGCGCCTGATGGGTGAGAATACCATGGATTTTCTCCATGACTTCGCGGAAGGCCGGCGACTCTGGGTCCCGCGGATACGGCAGCGAATTGGCCAGGTCGAGGGCAATGCGGCCGGGATGCGACGACAAGACGATGATGCGTTTGGCGAGGTAAACTGCCTCCTCGATGTTGTGCGTCACGGAGATCATCGTCCGCAGCGGGTTGGCCGGGTCGGCGCACAAGCGGCCGAGTTCGTTGCGGAGCAATTCCGCCGTCAGCACGTCCAACGCGCTAAAGGGCTCATCCATGCACAACACCTCGGGATTCACGGCCAGCGCGCGGGCAATGCCCACGCGTTGCTTCATGCCGCCGGAAAGTTCGCGCGGAAAAATAGTTTCCAGGCCATTCAAGCCGACCATCTTCAGGGTGTGCTCGACGCGCCGGTCGATTTCCTCGTCGGCGAGGTCGGCGGCCTGCAGGGGCAGGCGGACATTCGCGGCCACCGTCAGCCACGGGAAGAGCGCAAAATTTTGAAACACCATGGACACGCCCGGGCAAATGCCGCGGACCAATTCGCCGTGGAAACGGACTTCGCCGCGCGTGGCCGGCAGCAGCCCGGCAATCAACCGCACGAGCGTGCTCTTGCCGCAGCCGGAGGGGCCGAGCAGCGCGATAATGTCGTTCTCCGCAATCTCCAGGTTAATGTCGTCGAGAATGGTGGTGGCCGTGCCGGGTTTTTCACCCGGGTATTCGAGCGAGACGTGTTGGAGGCTGATGAGGGAAGAGTCGCTCATGAAAGTGGTGATTAAAGGAAGGGGCCGGGCGGGTGGCTGGTGCAGGTCAGCCTCAAGGTCCAAACCGACAGTAGAGGTCGCCCAGATGTTGCAGGCGTTTCCAAAAAGTGCGGTTGATGGCCACGACGACCACGGCCATGGCCACGACTGCGGCAGCCAGCACGTGAAAATCCCCCGCATTCGTGGCCTGGCTGATGATGCTGCCCAGGCCGAACGCACTATAGGTATGACCGCCCTGCTGGAGGTATTCGGCGACGATGCTCGCGTTCCACGCGCCGCCCGCCGAGGTTATCCAGCCCGTGACCAGGCTGGGGAAAATCGCCGGGAGGATGAATTGCCGCCAGCGCCGCCAGCCGCGGAGGTGAAAAATATCGGCGCAGGCCACCATGTCGGCCCCGATGGACTGGGCGCCCGCGGCCACATTGAAAAGAATGTACCATTGCGCGCCCAGCATCATCAAAAGCATCGCGCCCCAGTCGAGGTTTCCGCCCATCGCCAGCACCCAGCCAAAAATCAGCGGATACAACATGGGCGCGGGAAACGACGCGGCAAACTGGATGACGGGTTGCAGGTAGCGCGAGACCTTCGGGTTCAGCCCAATCCATACTCCCGCCGGAATGGTCCAGAGCGAACTGAGGATGAGCGCGCCCAGTACCCGCAGGAAAGTCGTGCCCAGGCCCAGCAGAATTTTCAGCCAATGGTCGCCATCCACTTGGAGGAGCATTCTCAGCAAGCCAAACAACCCCACACCACCGGCACCCACCGCCACGGTCACGACCAGGCCATAAAGGAGTCGCCCCTTGGGCCCGGCTTGGGGTGCGGGCGCCGCATCCAGCGTGCGCACCCGTGGCGGGGCGACATGCCGGCGGTTGGCGACATGGCCGAGCCAATGGGGAGGATGTTGCAGAAAAGAAAAAAAGTGCGAGCTGGTCAGCAGGCGTTGCACCAGCGTCGACTCCATGGGTCCGCTCGCGGTGTCTTCAATCTTGAATTTGCGCGACCAGATGACCAGCGGCCACCAGACCAGGCGGTCCATCGACAGTATCATCACGGCCATCGCGACGACAGCGGCGATTTGCGCGGGCACGTTGTTTTTCGCAATCGCCACGCTCATGTACGAGCCGACGCCGGCCAGTTGAAAATCTTTGCTGCCCAGCGTGAAGGCCTCATTGATGGTGAGGAAAAACCAGCCACCCGCCATCGACACCATGCAGTTATAAATCAACCCCTGCGCCGCGAACGGCAGCTCGATATTCCGGAAACGCTGCCACCCGCCGTAGTGGCAAATGGTCCCGACTTCCCGCAATTCCAGCGGCACGCCTTTCAGTGAGTCGTAATAACTGAACACCATGTTCCAGACCTGCGCCGTGAAAATCATCAGCACGCACGCGAGCTCGAGGCCCAGATTGCTCTTGGGAAACAGACTAACCAGCGCGAGCACGAGGCCCGGCATGAAACCAAGCACGGGGATGCTTTGCAAAATATCCAGCACCGGCAACAGCACCCGGCGGGCACGGTCGTCATAGTAAGCCCAAGTTGCGTAGAGGATGGTGAAGACGAGGGAGAACGCCATCGCCACCCATCCGCGCGCCAGTGAGTAAAGGGTGTAGAGCGGCAGTTTCCAGAAGGAGAGGTCAATCGCGGTTTCCGCGCGAAAAGGCGCCTTCCATTCCGCCGCAACTTTCAGGATGGCGTAAAGCAGCCCGCCCAAAACGCACACGACCAGCACATCCGCCAGCGGAGAGCGGCGGGGGCGGGCGGCCCGGGTCGACAAGGGGAAGATCGTGTCCAAACCCCGCGATTAAGCCCGCGAAAGGCCGGGATGACAATCCGCGTTGTGTGAACTTTGCGTCACACGGTACCCTCAAAATAATATTTAAAACAAGGATCAGGCAGGCCGCTTGGTTGAGCGCCCCGGGCCAACTTCTGAGCTTGCCGAGGGCGGACCCATTGAAGCCGGTTTGCTGGCCCTCATACGGGTTGCAGTTGGCGCTTGCGCGCCACGAAGCGGATTTCCACCCGACGCTCCACGGCGGCGGCAATGCGATTGAGCATGGCCAGGGAATGGCCTTCGTAATCGGCGTCCTCCAACCGCGAGATCACCGATTGGGTCGTCCCCACCCGCCGGGCCAGTTCCGCCTGGGACAGGCCCGCGTGGTGGCGAAGCTGGTAAATTTTGCCGGCGACTTCGCGGTTGGCCATTTCCTCCTCGAACCGTTGTTGGCGTTGAGGATCGCGGCCGACAAGGTGATTCAAAATCTTCAGCGCGTCGGTGGTGGTTTTTTTAGGCATCGTCAATTTCTCCGTGGTAGGTGTGAAGGGCGGGATGGGCGGTAAAGGCGGCTTTGCGGGCGAGGGCGCGCCGGAGATCAGCGGCGGAGACGGCTGCCTCTTTTGTCAGCCCGTGCGCGATGACGCACACAGTCCGGCCATGAAAAAAGTAAAGCAGGCGGTAGTTGACCGAACCGAGCCGCACGCGCAGTTCGTGGACGCCATCCCGCAAGTAGTCGGCCTCGGGGCGGCGCAATTCGTGGCCCAGCAGCGCCAGGCGCGCCACCGCCGCGCGGCATTTGTCGTAGGCTTTGGGATGGGTCGCATCGAGTTCCTGGAGCCATTCGACCACCGGCGACTCGCCGGTCTCTTCCTGGTAAAAGATAACAGCGGTCGCGGGCATGGGCGAGGCAGGAACCACGTTATCGCATCTTTGCGATAATCGTCAAGCCCTCATTCCCTCCCGCCATGCGGCCGCCGCGGCTTAAGGCACGGGCTGGAAGCCGATACAGATGGGTGCGTCCACCGTGATGGGGTCGCCCACGGGTGTCATCTTGCCGGTCTTGTCGTCCACGCTGAAAACCGCGGCGTTATTGTCGCCCTGGCTGCCGGCGACGATCCATTTGCCGGTCGGGTCAAACGTGAAATACCGGGGCGTTTTGCCGCGCATCGGCACATCCTGCACGAGCGCCAGCTTGCCGGACGCGGGGTCGATGGAAAAGACGGCGATGCTGTCGTGTCCGCGAGCCGAGGCGTAAAGGAATTTGCCGTTCGGATGGATCATCAATTCGGCATCAGTGTTCGTGCCCTTGAAATCGGCGGGCAGGGTCGAGATGTTCTGGAATTCCGTGAGCGAGCCCTTCGTGGCATCCCAATTGAAGGCCGTGATGGTGCCGCCCATTTCGCCGATGACGTACAGGACTTTGCCATTCGGGCTGAACAAGAGATGGCGCGGGCCGGTGCCGGGTTTCAACGTGCCAAAAGCCGGAGTGTTCGGGGTGACGGTGCCGTCCTTTTCATTGAATTTATAAATGGCCACCTTGTCGCTGCCCAAGTCGGCGACGAGGACGAAATGGTTCGTCGGGTCGGTGATGATGCAGTGGCCGTAGGATTTGGTTTGGCGCACGGGGTCAATGCTCGAGCCGGTGAGTTGGATTTGGGCGGTGCGATTGCCCAGCGAGCCGTCGGGCTGGAGAGCGTAAATGTCGGCGTTGCCGCCGGCATAATTGGCGACCAGCAGATAATGGCCGGTTTTGTCGAGGCTGACGTGGCAGGGGTCGCCGCCGTCGGTGGGCTTGGTGTTGAGCAATTTGAGCGCGCCGGTTTTGGGGTCGCGTTCGTAGGCGGCGAGGGTGTCTTTCAGCGCATACGCAGTGTAAAAATGTTTGCCGTCGGCTGAAAAAGTGAAGAAGCCGGCACCGTCCGCGGGGGCGGCGAGGTCGGGCTTGGTCAGGGCACCAGTGGCGGAGTTGAAATGGCCGAGGGAAACGCCTTTGCCGGTGCCACCGTTGGGCGATCCATAGTAAATGAAATAATCGGCACCGGCCGCGGAAGCCGCGGCGGCGAGGGTCGTGAGGCTGACGAGCATCAATTTTGCGAGGGTGGGGTAGTTGGTCATGGAGCCGGAAATAATGCCACGGGCCTGTCCTCGGGCAAGCCTGAATGGATTCTCCGGCTCCCTACGAAAGCCCAAATTTCCTCCTCGTTTTCAAAAAAATACCATCTGCCCCAGGGATTTCGATAGACAAGTCCGGTCAAAGGACAAGAATGCGGGCGCTGGCGGTGTTTCTTACCTGAAGCTCTGTCCAACCCCCAACCCCACTATGAAGACCCCAACCTTGAAGACTGTATCATTTCTCACGGCCTGCCTGCTGGCGGCAGCGCCGCAGATTTTTGCCCAAGCGGCACCGGCACCTGCGCCGGCCCCTGCTCCCGCGCCTCCGCCTGCACCCGCTCCGGCTCCAGGTGGCGCCGCGCGCGGTGGATTCGGTGGCGGCGCTGCTGGCGCCGGAGCTTTTGGCGGCTTTGGCGACCTTACGATTGAGGACATCACGGCGCTTTCGACCGCGGCCCAAGGTGTGGCCACGGACCCGGCCGTGGCGGCGGCCTTGAAAAAAGTTACGGACGCGCAAGATGCGGCCAACGAGGTGATCAAGGCGGCGATAATTAAAGCCAACCCCTCCCTCAAGGCCAACCTCGACAAGCTTCCGCCGGCCCTCAGCCTCACCAACCTGGCGACAGGCCGTGGCTTTGGCGGTCGCGGCGGTCGTGGCGGCGCCGGTGGTGGTGGCGGCGGCTTCGGCGGCGGCCAGGCTCCCGGTGCTCGTGCCGGTGCTGGCGGCACCTCTGGCGGCGGAGCACCCGCTGCGGGTGGCTAAGACTTCGTTTATTCCGCAAGAACAACGCCCGCCGCGACTTCCGCCGGCGGGCGTTTTTTTAACTATTTTAAGGGAATTGAGGTGGTGAACCGTGAAGCCTGCGCCCGCAGGCGATAGGAAAGAGGTACCGACTGCCGTCCCATCAGGGGCCGCCGCAGAACCACCATGACCAAGAACCTTTGCCCGGCCTGCGGGTCTGACCTGAACGGTGACGCGCCTGCGCGGGCCCGAAAAGGTGCGGTCTCGGCGTGCCCGCTGCGATGTCGGCTTGACGAGACGGGCCGGGCCCGGTTTTCTCAATGGTTTTCTACCCCCATGTTCCCTCCGCTGACAATGAAGACCCCTGCCGCCATGCACCGGCGGGTTGGGCGTGCGCGGCTGGCGTGGGTGGGAGTTTCAGCCTTCACCTTGATGGAATTGCTCGTGGTGGTGGCGCTGGTGGGAATTTTGGCCACCGCGATTGGCGTATCCCTTGCCAACGGCAGCAACGGCCCATCCCTCGACGGGGCCCAGCGCAATTTGATGGCCATGCTCCAGGCGGCGAAATCGACCGCGGAATTGAACGGCGTGCCCGCCCGGTTTATCGTGTATTCTGACCAGAATTCCGGTGATTCTTCGACCTCGACGCTGACCAATGGCCGCAAGCTGCGCTTCATGGGCGTCATTGTCCAGGCCAAGGACCCGGTCACGGGCGTGCCCCTTCAAAACACCTGGCAGGCGGTGAATTCCGGGGCCTACCTGCCCGGCGGCGTTTATTTTATGCCGCAAAATTCCGGCACTTTCGCGAAAAACGTACCGTCCGGGATGAGCTCCGTGCTGACCCAGGGCACGGCCTTAGGTCCGGCCATCGGTACGATGCAGTTGCCCTATCCGGTGACCCAAGCCCGCGAGCTCGATGCCAACAGCGAGTACTATTATTTCATCGAATTTTCGCCGAACGGCTTTTTGAGCAACCCGCAGACGCCCCAGGCCAATGTGGTCCTGGCCGCGGCGAACCTGCTCAGCGATTCGCAGATTGATTTTCAGGGCTCGCTCAACCGCATGGTGTCCGGAGTCCAAGTGCGCTTGTTTGGCGGCATCGTGCCGTTCCGTGAGCGGCGGGACATCACCGGTGTGCAATAACCCGCGCGCGAATTTTACCGACCCCACTCGTTTCCCATGCCTTTCGTACCTTCACCGCTTCTTGCCGGCCTCCCTCTGGGCTCCGCCGGCCGCCGCGCCCGGCGCGGGTTCTCGATGATCGAGGTCATTCTCGCCATTGGCATCCTCGGCGTCGCGGTGGTGGCCTTGCTGGGGATGATTGGGCCGGCACTGGACAATGTGAACACGGTTCAGCAAATCAACGCGGGCATCGCGTGCATGTCCAATTTGAACACCGCGCTGAATGCGGCCCCGTTTTACGATTCGAACAATATCAGCGGCAGCGTGTACACCTGGGTGCAGTCGTCGAAATACAACTATCCCACGATCATTTACTTTTATAACGAAGTGCAGAATGGCGATACCCAGAAGCCCATCATCATTCCGCGCCAGGCTATTTACTGTCAAAATGTGAACTCCAAACAGCCGGGCTATATGCTGTATACGGACATGGTCACCGCGATTCAAAATGGGGCCATTGACGGGCCGGTCATTGCGATGTCGCTGTCCGTTTCCCCGCTGGCCGCGAATTTTTCCTCGCCCTTGGGCAACCAGGCGTATGCGAAAGCCAACAACCCGCCCAACGGCAGTCTGTTTCCCGTCAATAACCTGCCCACGAATCCGAACGCGCAAGCAGGTGCCAATGGCGTGGCCTATTACGAGGGTTACCTGCCGATTCTCGTCCAGGTTTTTGCGGTGCCGCTGGACCAAATCAGCCTTAACCCCGGCGGCTTTCAGGCGTGGAAGGCTTTGACCGAGACCCAGCGTCTTTTCACTTACACCACGGCCGTGTTGCGCTCCAACTCCAATTAAAAGTTTTTTCCGCCCGCCCATGCCCACGCCCGCTCCTGTCCGCGCCCGCCGGGGTTTCACCTTGGTGGAAATCATGACCGCCACGGCAATCATGGCGGTGGTGGTGGGCTTTGTGCTGACGATTTTGACGCAGGTCATGGGGGCGTGGAATAGTTCGTCCGACAAGTTGGTCATCGGCACGCAGGCGAGCGTCGCGCTCGATTTGCTCACGCAGGACTTGCAAAACCTCGTTTTGCGCAATGACGGCAACCAGTGGCTCTCGCTGAACGCGGAAATCGTCAACAGCCAAAAACTATCGCGGCTGCAGTTTTTTTCGCCCACGCCGATGCGGGTCACCCAGCAGGCCAACGGCCAGCCCATCTACGGCTCGATCTGCGCCATTGAATACCGGGTGATGTACGAGTCGCTTTTTCCCATCAATCCCGATGAGAACTCGAAGGTGCTGAACCTGCATCGGGCCGTGATCGACCCGATCTCGACCATGTTGGGCATTAGCAATTCGACGCCGATCATGGGCAGCAATGGCAAGCCGCAGCAGAATCTCTCCCGGCTGTGGAGCCAGTCCATCGACACCGGCGGCACGAGCAACATCACGCTTAGCTATGCCGGCCAGACGCAACACGTTTACGGGGGCAACAAGCCCGAAACATTTTTAATTTCCAACGTCGCCAATTTCACGGTCACGGTATCCTACCAGGAGCCGAACGGGCAATCCCCGGTGGGCGGCCGGAATCTCTACTTGAACGGCATCTCCGAACCGTGGCCCGACGCCTATTACGGCGGCACCGCGCCCATCGGGGCGTCCAATCCGGTGGATCTGGAAGGCCAGGGAAAAGTCCCGGCCTATTTCGATGTCACCCTGACCATCCTGAATGACGAAGGCGCGCAGTTGTTTTCGTTGAATCAATGGAACAACGGCGGCCGCACCTGGGAAATCTTTTTGGCCAAGTTCGGCTATACGTACACGACGCGCATCAACGTCAACAGTCCGCCGCATTAACGGCGGAAATGGGCGGCCCGGCAAAAAATCTCGCGCGCTCCTTCATGGCTGGTTTAATTGCGCCCCATGTTTACGTGGCATCTGAATAAAGTGGTTCGGCGCACCTGGGCCCGGGCGCCGTCTCGATGAGGCTCCGTCTCCACGCCTGGATTTTGGCCTCGCGGCCGCGCACGTGGCCGGCGGCTGCCGCGCCGGTGGCTTTGGGTTGTGCCCTGGCCTGGCACGCAGGCCAGTTTAAAACTGTCCCGGCGGCGTTGTGCCTGGCTTTTGCCTGGCTGACCCAGATCGGCGCCAATCTGGCGAATGATTATTTTGATTTCAAAAAGGGCGCTGACACGCCGGAACGCTTGGGGCCGACGCGGGCCGTCGCCGCCGGCCTGATCGCCCCGGCGACGATGTGGCGCGCGGCGCTGGGTGTGCTGGCGCTGGCCTTTGCCGTCGGTTGCGGGCTGATTTATTTCGGCGGCGTGTGGCTCATGGTCATCGGGGTGGCGAGCGTGGTGGCGGCGCTGGCCTACACGGGCGGTCCGTATCCGTTGGGTTATCACGGCTGGGGCGATGTGTGTGCGTGGTTCTTTTTCGGGCCCGTCGCCGTGGCCGGCACTTATTATGTGCAGGCGGGCTGGCCGGTGCCGCCGGAGCTTTGGCCGGTGGCCACGGCCTGCGGGCTGCTCACGGCCAATATTCTCGTCGTCAATAATGTCCGCGATGCGGCGACGGATGCGCGCGCGGGCAAGCGCACGCTGGTCGTGCGTTTTGGCCGGCGCTTTGCCCTGTGGCAGTACGCCGCGAGTTTCATGTTTGCGATGCTGACGCCCGCGTTTCTCGTCCTGGCCGGCTATCCGCCGGTCGTGCTGGCGGCGATGGCCACGTATGTGCTCGGCCGCTGGCTGATGTGGCGGCTGGGCACGCTGGCGGAAGGCGATGGCCCGGGCTTTAACCGCCTGCTCGCGCGCACGGCCCAAGTGCTCGCGCTGTGGGCCGCGCTGTTGAGCGCTGGACTTATCCTCGCGAAATAAAAAGCCGCGCAGTGGCCCGCGCGGCCGAATGAAACTGACGCCATTGGTCGCTTAACTGGCGGCTTCGATCTTGGCCTTGAGGTCGGCCTTGCTGGTCAGGCCCACAATCTGTTCCTTGAGCTGGCCGTCCTTGAACAGCAACAGCGTGGGAATGGCGCGGATGTTGTATTTCTGCGCGATCTCAGTGTTGTGGTCCACGTCCACTTTGCAAATTTGCACCTTCGGGCCGAGCTCGGTGGCGAGGTCGACGAGGATGGGCGCGATGGCCTTGCACGGGCCGCACCAGGGCGCCCAAAAGTCCACGAGCACGGGCTTGCCGGGCGTTTGCACCGCAGCGTCAAAGGTGGAAGTGTCGAGCGTGAGGATGTTTTCGGAACTCATAGGGATGTGAAAGGGTTGCCTGCATGACAGCCTATTTGCTGCCAATGTAAAGCAGGAAGAATAAAACGGCGGCGGCGCACGCGATGGCCGCGGCAAACAAATCGACCAAAATGCCGAGGGAACCGACCGAGGGCGGCGATGATTCGAACGTGGGCTGATACGGCAGCGCGACGGGCGCCGCCTGGCTGTTGGCCGCCGTCCGCGGCGCGAGGGCCGGAGCCGCCGCCGCCGCAGTCGCGGCGGGCGCGAGCGGTTTGGCGGCCGGCACGGCGGCGTTGGTCTGATCAGGTGAGTTCACGGGCGGAGGGGAAGATTCATCGGAATGGCCGGAATGTCAAGTAAGCGCGGGGCGAGGTAGTGTCTTAATTTCACCAGAAATAAGACGGCGGGCTGAGGGCAGCCCGCCCTACCCAATTAAATGCAGCCCGCCCTTTAAATGCAGCCCGCCCTACCCCAAGCAAATGTTTTAGGTAGGGCGCGCTGCCCTCAGCGCGCCGTTTCAAATTAGGACATTACCCGGGGCGACGAAGGAGTGCCCGGCCTGGACTAGCCTGTTCAAACGATGCTTATTTCTGGCCCCGATTTTTTTCGTACCACGCGATGGTGTTGCGCAGGCCCGTCTCGAACGACGTTTGCGCGCGGAAACCGAATTCCTTTTCCGCTTTTTGCGTATCGAGGCAGCGGCGGGGCTGGCCGTCGGGCTTCGACGTGTCCCAGCGCAGTTCGCCCTTGAAGTTGGTCAGCCGGACAATCAATTCCACGAGATTCTTGATCGTGATTTCCATGCCCGTGCCGAGATTGATGGGCTCGCCCTTGTTGTACTTTTCCGCGGCGAGGAGAATGCCCTCGGCGGCGTCGGCGGCATAGAGGAATTCGCGCGTGGCCGCGCCCGTGCCCCAGACCTCGATAAAGGCGTCGCCGCGCTCGCGGGCGTCCACGCACTTTTTAATCAAGGCGGGAATGACGTGCGAGGATTCGGGGCTGAAGTTGTCGCGCGGGCCGTACAAATTGACCGGGAGCAGGAAAACGCCGTTCAGGTTGTACTCCTGCCGGTACGACTGGCATTGCACGAGCAGCGCCTTTTTGGCGATGCCGTAGGGCGCATTCGTTTCCTCCGGGTAGCCGATCCACAAATCCTCCTCGAGGAACGGCACCGGCGTAAACTTCGGGTACGCGCAAATGGTGCCGACAACCACGAGCTTGGGCAGCTTGAACAGGCGCGCCTGTTCGATCAGCTCGATGCCCATGATGGCATTCTCGTAAAAAAATTTGCCGGGATGATCGCGGTTGGCGCCGATGCCCCCGACGACGGCCGCGAGGTGCAGCACGAGCGTCGGCCGGGTGTCGCGAAACAATTTCGCGATGGCATTGCGGTCGCGCAGGTCATAGTCGGCGCTGCGCGGGGCGAAGATCTCGGGGCAGCCGCGGGCCCGCAGGCCCTCGACCACAAAAGAGCCGAGAAAGCCCGCGCCGCCCGTGACGATCACCCGTTGCTTGGTCCAGAAGCTCATACGTGGAAAAGTCATCCAATTAAGCGGGCTCCGCGCAAAAGGCAATGCCCGCGTGCGATAAAGTTGCCACGCAGGCTTTACAAACCGGGGCTTTTGGCCGATGCTTGCGCACTATAATAATGAGCGCGCGCGATTTTGGCGAGGTGGTGGACCAGATCCGCAAGGACGACCCGCGGTTTGAAAAAGGCGCGTACTATTTTGTCCGGCAGGCCCTCGACCATACCTTAAAGACCGGGCGCACGGAGGCTCCCGCCCGCAGCGGCCAGCACGTCAGCGGCCAGGAACTGCTCGCAGGCATCCGCAACTTCGCCCTCGAACAATACGGCCCGATGACCTACACCCTGCTCGAACGCTGGGGCTTGAAGCGCTGCGAGGATTTCGGCGACATCGTTTTCCACCTCGTGGATTACGGTGTGCTCGGCAAGACCGACCAGGACCGGCGCGAAGACTTTGCCCACGGCTACGATTTTCGCGACGCGTTTGTGCGCCCGTTTGAATCCACGGCCCTGCCCAAGTTTCCCGGGCGCGTGCGCCTCGATGAGCCGGAGGATTGATGCACAAATTCAAAATTGAGCAGCGCGCGCGTGGGAGCAAATGAGCCAAGTCCGAGGCAACTCACCGGATTCAAGGACCTTCACTGATTTGGTTTTGGCTCACCTTCCGCACGAGCGATGCGCGCGTCTGCGGATCGCTGACGGTGTTCACCCAGGCCAGGACGCCGGCAGGATCCTTGGCGGCTTGGACTGAAGAGGCCAATTGCACAATCGCGGTGTCACGCACCTGGCCCGCGGGTTGCGCATCGAGCCAGATCGTGAAGGCCTGCGGATCCTGTTTGACCCACGTGGAGGCGAGCGTGCTCGCCGCGCTGAGTTGGGTTGGACTTGCGGGGATTTGCCCCAGGAGCGTGGCCGCTTGGGCTGGGTCCTTCTTGGCTTCCGCCGCGACCAGGTTCGCCATGGCCATGTTCTGGCTCTCGCCGGGGGGCAGATTGGCCGCGTAGCTCCAGGCGGCATCCATGTTGGAGCCCGACATGCTGACCAAAACGTTGCTGAGCGCCTGGCTCCTGGCGCTGCCTTCGGGCAGGGTATTGGTCCAAGTCAAAGCGGCTTGCGGATCCGACTTGGCCATGGCCTGGGCCACTGTGGGGGCCGCGGGTAGGAAAGCGGAAGAATCCGTTGAATTCTGCACAAACGCGATGGCCCCCTTGGAATCGCTGGCCAGCCAGCTGGACATGATCGAAGTGACGGCGAGCGAGAGGACGGAGGCATCCGCACTGGGGAGATTGCCCGCCCAAGCCAAGGCGGCCTTGGGGTCGCTTTTGCCCCAGCCGTCGGCAATGCTGGAAATCGCGATTTGTCGGGCGTTCGGGTCAGTGACGGTGTCCAACAGAGAAACGGCCAGCGCCGGGTCGGGTTTATAGCCGGAATAAGTGGTCCTGGTCATGCCGCTTGCATCGGTCGTCGTCTGCACCCGGGGCGTGGTGAGGCCTTCAAAAATATTGGCTACGCCGGTCTCATAGGCATTGCCGGTGGCCGCCTGGCTGAGCCAAGTGAGCGCGGCGGCGGGGTCGCCTTTCGGTCCGCTGGCTAACCCGCCGCTGATGGACAGGACGGCGTTGTTACGCGCCGTGATGTTGGTCATTTTGTCGAGATTGGCGGCGGCCAGTTCGGGATTCTTGCCCGCGATTTCCGGAATCAAAGTGTTAAACACCGCCCGGTCTTCCGCCGGCAGCGTCAGGGCCCAGTCCAACACCCCTTGCGGATTCGTGTAAAACCAGGATTCCACCACCCCCATGAGCGCGTTGTTGCGCTGCGGGCCAGGCGGCAGGCGGGCCGCCAACGCGGCCGCGGCCGCCGGATGCGCGTCCACCATGCGCTGGAAAATATCGTTATAGGCACTGGGCGGGAGGGCTTCGGGAGAATAAGCCGCCAGGATATTTGCCGCCTCTTGGGGATTCTTCGCGCAAAGGGAGGAAATCGCAGCAATCAACAGCTCTTGGCGCTGCTTGGGGTCCTTTACATTGTCCAGTAATTGCATGGCCAGCTCGGGATCGTTTCCTTCGGTGAAACCATCTATTCCCACTAAAAAACCAATTAAATCATAAATCAATATTTGTTTGTCCCCGCTATCTGGGGCATCATGGAGCATAGAAATCAGATCTGGAATATTTTTGGAGTCAAATCCACTGTGCCTCAAATACATTGCAAAAGACATCCGCTTGTCCGAGTCTTTCTTGGCCGACGGGGACCAATTCCCCGCCAGTAAATCGGCAATATGGATTTTTTCGTCTTCCAACGATTTGGGTTTGAGTAGCGAGAAGCGTTGCTCTGCATGCGAAGGGCCCAATCGATTCATCAATGGTCCCAGCGAGCCTTTCGGATCACCCAGCCACTGGTGTCTCCCGCCGTAATATCCCACTCCCACCACGGCCAGCAGAACCGCCAGGAAGACCACTGTGCTGCGGAATGAACTTTTCATTGAAATGAATGGACGGTTTATCGCTTACCTATTTCCCGGTTTCAATCTGGTTCAAGCGTAGCACGAGCACGTCGCGCTGCGGCTTCGGCAGCTTGCTGGCCTGCACCGCTTTGAGGGCGGACGCAAAGGCGGCATCGCGTTGTTCTCCCGGCGGCAGTTGTGCAACCCATTGCGTGGCGCCGCGGCTATCCTGCAAGGCCCAGGCCGCGGCCACATTGCCCGTTGTGCTGATTTGGTCGGTCGGGGGGAGCTGGCCCAGGAGGGTGGCCGCTTGCGCCGGATCCTTTTTGGCCTGGGCGACCACGAGGCCGGTCATCGCGGTGTCACGAGCGGTGCGGGAGGTCAGGTTGGCCGCGTAGCTCCAGGCCGCACCAAAATCAGACGCGGCAAAACTGGTCAGGACATTGCTCAGCGCCTTGTCTTTGGCGGTCCCCTCGGGCAGGCTGTCCACCCAGTTTAAGGCGGCTTGGGGGTTCGATTTGGACAAGGCAGCGGCAAGGGCCGGAGCCGCGCCCAGATAAACGGACGGGTCGGGCGCGCTTTGCACGTAAGCGAGCGCCGCAGAAGGATCAGTTTTTGCCCAGCCGGCCACGGTGGCACTGATGGCTGCATTGCGGGCAGTAGCCAGGGCATCCGGCAGGGTGTCAATCCAAGTCAAGGCGGCTTGGGGATCGGTCGCGCCCCAGGTGGCGGCCAGATCTGTGATGGCATTCGCTTGCGTTCCCGGCTCAGTGATTTTCCCCACCAGCGCCGCTGCTTGCGCGGGATTCTGCTTGGCCAAGCCGCTCATGAGATTCTTTACACTGGAGTCATAGGTCGTGCCCGTGGCCACCTGATTTAACCAATCCATGGTTCCCGCCGGGTCCTTTACGGCCATGGCCGAGGCAATCGTGCCGATGCTTTGGTTGCGGGCCGTGGCGTCCGTCAGCTTGTCCACATACTGCGCGGCGAGCGCGGGCTCGTTTTCCTTGCTGACCACTTCGGTCAGGGCGTCCTTAAGCGGGGCGGAATCCGTCGCCGCGAGCGAACCCGCCCAGTCCAGCATGTCCTTGGGCGCGGTTTTGCCCCAGGTGCTCAGCACGGTATTGAAGGCATCCGTCCGGTTATTTCCTGGCGGCAACGCGTAAGCCGTCGCGGCGGCGGCGGCGGCCATGGACGAATTCCCACTCGCCCACATTTCAAAAACCATTTGATAGACGATCTGGGAATCGGCCCCCGGACGCAATTTTGCCAATTCCGCCAATCCCTGTTCGCGGTCTCGCTTAATGAGGTTGGCAATCGCCATGGCATGACCCGGCACCGTCGAGCCGGGCCTGAGCGTCACTCCGTTCTTGAACGTCATGCCAGAGGGCCCAGCGTTTTTTTGCGCGGCAGGCGGAGTTAGCGGAGTAACGGGCTGCGACCAGCCCAGCATATAGGCCAGTGCCCCGGCAGTGAGCACAACTAGCACACGAAGAAGCAAAGAGAGAAACGGAGCACTCGGTTTCATCGGGCCCAGAAAATTTGAAGGCCCAGGAGAGTATTTGCAATCGGCAATTAACACTCAATGAGAGACTTTTATGCGCTATCGCATCTCGACTATGGCCGATGGCATTAGACAGCGACTGGCTGCGAAAAGAGGGCGTGAGCGGTGGTGTGCTCGGCCAGACCGACCAGGATCGGCGCGAGGACTTTGCCCACGGCTACGATTTCCGCGACGCGTTCGTGCGCCCGTTTGAATCCACGGCCCTGCCCAAGTTTCCCGGGCGCGTGCGCCTCGATGAGCCGGAGGACTGAAGGAGGCGGTCGATGCTTACGCGGATTTCTTAAGCACGATCGTCAGGGTGCCGGTAAAGGCGTGGCCGAGGTTGGTGCCTTTCAGCGCCGCTTTAACCGTGAGGCCCGAGGCGGTGAGTGTGGCCTGGAGGCTGGATCCGGCCACAAACTGCGCCTTGCCGGCACTGGTCTTGCCCGTAAAGGAAGCCGAATAAAGCGTGGGGGTGGCCTTGACGCCGGTGAATTTCAAAATGAAGCCCACATGCCGCAAAAGATCCGGCACGAGGTTGGAGGGCGTGAGGCCGGTGGAGGTGATCTTCGCGGTTTCCATCGGATGGCCGACGTTTTGCGGCTGGCCGTTGGCCACCAGCTTGAGGCTCGAAAGGGTATAGGTGCCTTGCAAGTTGCTGGCCAAGGTGGTCGCGGCGTAGGCCACTGGGGCCGAGGTTGCAACCACAGCCAGCAGGGTCAGCGCCGGCAGGAAGGACTGATGAAGAAAACGTCGAAGGATGTTCATAGAGGTTGAGAGTATGCTCTTCTAAGTGTCCCCGCAGGTCAAAAGGTTCCCGACCGAACTAGACTTAACGGAATTTGACTATCCGCCGTCAAGTCAGGGCAACCTTGAGGTGACATAGTTGCGGTGGATGATTGGAGAATAGTTCGACGGCAGTGCGGTCGCTCCCTAGGCTCCGGGGATGGCAGCCCCCGAACATCAGGCCAAGTATTTTACCCATGACGAGATCCGAGCCCACGGCGCGATCGGCAATTTGAATGAAGGCGTCGTGATCAAGGCGCACGGCGTGCACACGCGCTTGATTGCCTGGCCGGGAAACGGATACCAGACGGAGAGCGTGCATGTATTGACGCTCAAGGCCGGCGAGGAAAGCGCCCGTTATGCGTACACGCTGGCGGAAGAAATACTGGTCTGCGTCGCCGGCAAGGGCGAGGCGTTCCTGCTTGGCCGCTGGGTGGCCCTGGAGCCCGGCGATATTGCCTATTTTCCCGAGGGCGTGGAGCACGCGGTCAGAAATGCCGAGGGCAGCTCCGACCCTTTCGTCTTGGTTTCTCAAATCACGCCGCCGCAATTCGATTTATATATCGAGGCGGGATTTTACAATGTCGCCCTGGGGGTCATGAACTTCGACGCCTGCTTTCATGCGGGCCTCAATGCCGATACCGGCACGCTGCAGGCGCCGCTGGCTTTGAAATACCGCGAGACGGAGCCGGAGGTCCGCGCCTGGAGCCGAAAGCGGGAGGATATTCGACGCGAAGGGGCCTTATTTAATATGTTCAAGGGAACGTCCTTTGCCGCCCTCGGAAGCCCGGCCGTGCTGGTCATCTGGCCGGGGGCGGGCTGCCGCACCGCGGGCTTTAATTTCTGCTTCAGCGAGCAGGAAGCGGAGTATGCGCATACGCATCCCGTTTCGGACGAGTGCCTGGTGCTCTGGGCCGGAAAAGGCCATGCCTATATGGGGAAGCCGGGAGCGGGATTGGAGGTGGATACCCTGGATTGTCTGCTCGCGCCTTGTGGAGTTTTTCACGCGCCCCAGCAATCCGACGCGCCCAATGTCTGGGGTGGATTTGC
>CAZLRH010000029.1:0-41191 GCA_964562015.1 uncultured Opitutales bacterium
CATGAGTGCTTTTACCCTGAATGTGAATGGCAAAGACCGCACGGTGGACGTGGAGGCGGAGACGCCTTTGTTGTGGGTTTTGCGCGACAGCCTGGAACTGGTCGGCACCAAATACGGCTGCGGCATCGGCCAGTGCGGCGCCTGCACCGTGCATGTGGACGGACAATCCCGGCGTTCCTGCGGCATCCAGGTTAACGAAGTCGGCAAGGCGAAGATCACGACCATTGAAGGCTTGGCCAAGGACGGCAAACTGACGGCGTTGCAGCAGGCGTGGTGTGATTTGGATGTTGCTCAATGCGGCTATTGCCAGGCCGGCCAGATCATGTGCGCCACGGCATTGCTCGCGGACAAACCCAAACCCACGGACGCCGACATCGACACCGCGATGGAACGCAACCTTTGCCGCTGCGCCACCTACACCCGCATCCGCCAGGCGATTCACACCGCCGCCGGCAATGCAAAGTAACCCGGTTATTTTATGAGCACGCCACTGGAATCCCCGCCCTTGGCGAACGCCTGGGACCGCCGCAGTTTTATTAAAATCACCGCATTGGCCGGCGGCGGGTTGTTGCTGGGGATCTCGTGGCGCCTCGACGCCGCCGACGTTCCGGCCACCGGAGATTTTAGTCCGAATGCGTTTATTCGCATCATGCCGAATGGGTCGGTCTCGCTCATCGCGCCGAACTCGGAAATGGGCCAGGGCGCGAAGACGGCGCTGCCCATGATTATCGCGGAGGAACTCGATGTGCCGTGGAAAAATGTGACGGTGTATCAGGCGGATTTGAACCCGATTTATGGACGGCAATCGGCGGTGGGCAGCCAGTCCACGCAGTCAAACTACACGCCGCTGCGCCAGGCGGGCGCCACCGGCCGCGCGTTGCTCGTGCAGGCGGCCGCGCAGTCGTGGGGCGTCGCCGAAAGCGAGTGCACGACCGATCAGGGCGTGGTTTTGCATCAGGCCAGCAATCGCCGCGCGACGTATGGCGAACTCGCCAGCAAGGCCGCGACCTTGCCGCCGCCCGCCAACGTGCAGCTCAAGAATCCGGAAGATTTCAAGCTGCTCGGCACGCGGGTGCCCGGCGTGGACAACGAAAAAATCGTCACCGGCCAGCCGCTTTTCGGCATCGATGTGCAAAAGCCGGGTCTGCTCTATGCAGCGTATGTGAAGAGCCATGTTTTCGGCGCGTCGATTGGCGAAGCGGTCCTCGACGACGTGAAAAAGTTGCCGGGCGTTAAAGACGCCTTTGTGTTGCAGGGCGTGAATGGGCTCATTCCGGGCGTGGCCATCGTGGCGAATTCGACGTGGAATGCCTTTAGCGCGAGCCAGAAACTGCGCGTGCAATGGGAGGAAAGCCTCGGCGCCAACCAGAGCAGCGACAGCTATGCCCAGCAGGCCGTGGAATTGAACAAGGGCGTCAACCTCGGCGATTTGCCCGCGGGCGGAAAAAACCTCGAGGCGGACTATCATTACCCTTATCTCGCGCACGCGACCATGGAGCCGCAAAATTGCACCGCGCTGTTCAAAGATGGCGTGATGGAAATGTGGTGCCCGTCACAGGTGCCCTCCGCGGGCCAGGGGCTGGTCGTGCGCGGCCTGGGGCTGCCGGCCAGCAATGTCATCGTGCACGTCACACGCGTGGGCGGTGGTTTTGGCCGGCGCGGTTCGAATGAATTTTCCCTCGAGGTCGCCGCTATCGCCCAAAAAATGGAGGGCACGCCGGTGAAGCTCACCTGGTCGCGCGAGCACGATATGGCGCACGACAATTACCGCACTGCGGGCTGGCACTTTTTCCGCGGGAGCGTGGACAACGCGGGCAAGCTGGCGGCGTGGCGCGACCACTTTGTCACCACCGGGCGCAACAACCAGGCGGGCACGGCGGCGGGCATGAATGCCGGCGAATTTCCCGGCGGTTTTGTCGCCGATTTGAAATTTCAGCAGAGCGTGGTGAACACGAATGTGCCCACCGGCTATTGGCGCGCTCCCGGGGCGAACGGCAACACTTGGGCCATCCAAAGTTTTATTGATGAACTGGCCCACGCGGCGGGACGCGATCCGCTCGAGTTTCGCCTGGATTTGCTGGCTGCGGCGCCGGCGGCAGCCGCGGCACCAGCAGGAGGCGGACGCGGTGGTCGCGGCGGTGCGGGCGGTGGCGCCAGCGGCCCGCGTTTGAGTGAAGTGCTGCGGCTGGCGGCGGACCGCGCGGGCTGGGGCAAGAAACTTCCGCGCGGCCAGGGCCAGGGCGTGGCGTTCAGCAATACCAACGGCGCGTTCGTCGCGGTCATTGCCGATGTCACCGTGAGCAAGGACGGCAAGGTGCACATTGACAAACTGACCGCCGCGGTGAACGCGGGCCTCATCGTCAACCTCAGTTCGGCGGAGAGCCAGGTGCAGGGCTCGTTGATTGACGGCATTGGGGCAGCCATGTTGCTCAAAATCACCATCGACAAAGGCCAGGTGCAGCAGGCGAATTTCGACGATTACCCGCTGTTGCGCATGCCCGACGCCCCCACGGTGGTGGACGTGCATTTTGTCAAATCCGTGTTGCCGCCGACGGGCCTCGGCGAGCCCGCGCTGCCGCCGGCATCGGCGGCGGTGTGCAACGCCATTTTTGCCGCCACCGGCAAACGCATTCGCACGCTGCCATTTGCGAATGAGGATTTGAAGTGGTCGTAGGCTGAGTTCGCTGGATGCCTTAAAGGTTGGAAGGTTCGATTGTTCAGCGAGAATTGGTGCTCCGCGACCGGTTAATTTTCTTGGCTCGATATCATTCGTCTGACTTCGGCATTCTACCTTCTAAATTCTGCCTTTCTCCGTGTCCACCGCCCTGATTCTCCTCGCCGCCGGTGGTTCGCGTCGGCTGGGGCGGCCCAAGCAATTGCTCGACTATCGAGGCCGGCCGCTCCTGCGTCACGCCGCCGAGACCGCCCTCGCCTCGCGCTGCCGCCCTGTGGTCGTGGTGCTCGGGGCGGAGGCTGAGGCGTGTGCGAAAGTTTTGGCGGGATTGACTGTCACCACGGTGGTAAATTCGGACTGGGCGTCTGGACTTTCCTCGTCCATCCGCTGCGGCCTGGAGGCGTTGGAGCAAAATCCCCCGGACGTTTCTGCGGCCATTCTCTGCGTTGGCGATCAGCCGCATCTGACACCGCAGTTGCTCGATTTACTCCTTGAGCAGCACGAGGCCAGCGGCAAGAAAATCGTGGCCGCCCAGTATGCCGGGGTCCCCGGGCCGCCGGCGCTTTTTGACACCAGCCTTTTTCCGCAGCTTAAGACCCTCACCGGTGATGAAGGCGCGCGCCGCGTGCTCCTGGCCCACCCCGCCGAAGTGCTGCTCGTGCCCTTTCCCGACGGCGCGGTGGACGTGGACACACCCTCGGATTACGACGCGCTCAAGCCGCGTCCACGCAGTTGAATTTCCCTCACCGCCGGGCCCGCAAAAAGCTTGTGCCGGTTGGAAAAATCGCTTCATTGATTACCATGCCTGTTTCGCCGCTTGTGGCCCCGGACGGTCGAGTCGTGGATTACCTGCGCTTGTCCATCACCGACCGTTGCAACGAGCGCTGTCTTTACTGCATGCCCGAGGGGTACAAGGGCTGGCAGACGCGCGCGGACACGTTGACGGATGATGAAATTGTACGCGTGTGCACGGTCGCCACAAACCTCGGCTTTAAGAAATTTCGCGTGACCGGAGGCGAGCCCCTCGTGCGCAAGGACGTGGTGAATTTGATCGGGCGCATTTGGGATCTGCCGGGCGTGGACACGCTCGGCCTTTCCACCAACGGCATCATGCTGGAAAAGCTGGCCGCGCCGTTGCGCGAGGCCGGGCTGTGCGGCGTCAATGTGAGCCTCGACGCCCTGGACCCCGCGATTTACGGGCGCGTGACGGGCGGCGATGTGCGCCGGGTGCTGGCGGGCATCGACGCCGCCTGCGCCGCGGGTTTCGACCGCATCAAGCTGAACTGCGTGCTCATGCGCGGGGTCAACGAACAGGAAATCTGGCCGCTCGTCGAATTCGCCGCGGCCCGAAATTGCCCGATGCGTTTTATTGAACTCATGCCGTTGACGCGCCGGGACGTGCTCGATGAAAGCAACTTTTTCCCGGTGGCCGAAATGCTCGCGATTTTGCGCGCGCATGACGAACTCGTGCCCGTCAACAAGGAGGAGGAAGCCATCGGCAGCGGGCCGGCGCGCTATTACCGACTGCGTCGCACGGGCGCGCTCGTGGGCGTCATTGGCGCGATGACGGACTCATGCTTCTGTGAACGGTGCAATAAGATGCGCGTGACGGCGGACGGCCGCCTACGCCCCTGCCTCGGCGACGCCCTGGAATTTGACCTGATGCCCGTCCTGCGCGGTGGCACCGATGACGACGTGACGGAGGTTTTCCGCTCGGCCCTGGCCCGCAAGCCGACAGCCCATGGCTTTCGTGACGTGTACCAACCTGCCCGCCCGATGACTGCCATCGGAGGATAATCCCGACTTTCCAACCGTCCTTGCGCGGCCCGGCCCCATGAAAATTCTTTATTTTGCGCACGTCGCGCAGGCGGTCGGTCGGCGGGAGGACAATCTCGACGTGTCCGCGCCCGTGACGGCCGAGGCGCTGTGGGACCGGCTGCTGGTGCTGCGGCCCGCGCTGGCGCCCTACCGGGCCAGCATTTACCTCGCCCGCAATCGCGCCTATGCGACCGGGGACGACCAGTTTTTGAACGACGACGAAGTGGCCTTGCTCCCGCCGGTTTCCGGCGGTTAAGCTGTTATCATGTGGGTAGAAATCCTTTTTTTTGACAAACCGTTGCCACCGCCTCCGCCCGCCCCGGCGCAGGTGCTTGGGCTGGCGGGCGCGTGGGCGGAGTTTCACGGCTGCGTGCGCGCGACCGAGGCGGGCCAAAACATTTCCGCCCTGCGGTACGAGATTTATGAGTCGATGGCGCTGGTGCGGGTGTCCGCGCACCTGGAGGCCCTCGCCCGCCAGCACGGCCTGCTGGCCGCGCGTTTCTGGCACCGTCATGGAGTCGTGCCGATTGGCGAGGCGGCCGTGTATCTGGCCGTCGCGGCGCCGCACCGCGGCCCGGCGCTCAAAGCCCTCGGTGAATTGATCGACCTGCTGAAGGCCGATGTGCCCATCTGGAAAGTGGAAGCCATCCCGGCCTAAACGGGAGCAACGCCATGCCGGACCCTACTTCCCCACGCGACACTGAGGTCGCCGATGTGTGGCGTTTGTTCGACGAACGCCTGGTCGCGCTGGAGGCGGAGCCCACGTCGCTGGCCGAGGCGCTGGGACGGACGTTGCGCGAGGCCGTGCGCGCCGATGCCGATCTGCCGGCCTTTGACCGCTCCGCGATGGATGGCTATGCGTTTTTTCCCGCGCACGGGCCGGCCAACTATCATCTCATCGGCACCATTAAAGCGGGCGAAACCGCCGAACGCGTGCCCGCCGCGGATGAAGCCTACCGCATCTTCACCGGGGCGGCGCTGCCCGCGCCGGACATGTCCGTGCTGATGCAGGAAGAAGCGCGCGTGGAAGGCCATTTGTTGATGGTGCACCGCCATGTCGAGCGCGGAGAGTACGTGCGCGCCCGCGGCAGCGATGCCCGCGCCGGAGTGGTGTTGCTGCCTTCCGGCACCCGCCTGGGCCCGGCGGAAATTGCCTTGGCCGCGTCGGTGGGCGTGACGAAACCGCTGACCACCCGCCGTCCGCGCATCGCCCATGCTACCACCGGCGACGAATTGGTGCCGCCGGAAGCCGTCCCGCGTGCGGGGCAAATTCGCAACAGCAATCAGTTTTTAATATCCGCGCTCCTCCAGGAAAGCGGCGTCCCGGCCAACCACCTGCACCACGAACACTGGAGCGACGACCGGAACCACGCGACCCAGCGATTGGCCGGCGCCGAGTTTGCGCAGGCCGACGTGATTTTGCTTTCCGGAGGTTCGAGCGTCGGCGAACATGACTATGCGGCGCCGCTGCTCGAGGCCGCGGGATTCACCCTCCATGTGCGCACGGTCAACAGCCGGCCCGGCCGGCCGTTGTTGTTCGGCACCCGGGGCCGGCAACTGGCCTTTGGACTGCCCGGCAATCCGCTATCCCATTTTGTTTGTTTTCATCTTTTTGTACGAATGGCCCTGGCGCACCTGGCCGGGCGGAAACCTGCGGGCTGGCGGCAGGCCGTTCTGGCGGAGCCGGTGACCGAGGCGTTAAATCGTCGCCCGACTTTCTGGCCGGCGCGGCTGGACTGGGAAGACCCCGGCGAATTGCGCGTGCGTTCCCTGCCCTGGAACAATTCGGGTCACCTCGGGGCGCTGGCGGGCGTGCAGGCGCTTTTTCGCGTGCCCGCGGGCACTCAGGAGTTGCCCGCCGGTGCGCTCATGGATACGCTGCTGGTGGGCCCTGAATTTTCCGCATGAGCAAACCCGCCTTCAGCCATCTCGACGCCCGCGGCCGCGCCCGCATGGTGGATGTCTCACCCAAGCCCGTGCAATCACGCCGCGCGGTGGCGGAGGCGGTTTTACGCTGCGCTCCCGCGACGCTGAAAAAACTGCGGCGGGAGGCCCTGCCAAAAGGGGACGCGCTGGCCGTTGCGCGCATCGCCGGCATTCAGGCGGCGAAACGCACGAGCGAGCTTATCCCGCTGTGTCATCCCCTGCCGTTGCAGCATGCGGGCATTGAGCTGGACGTGCGCCGGGACCGCATCGTCATCCGGGCCGAAGCTGCGACGGATGCGCGCACGGGAGTCGAGATGGAGGCGTTGACGGCGGCGAGCGTGGCGGCCCTGGCACTTTACGACATGCTCAAGAGCGTGGACAAAAAGATGGTGATCGAGCGCGTGCGCCTGTTGTCCAAGACCAAACATTAATTTTGCCGTGACTGATTTTTCCTCCAAGCCTGCCAAAATCGGCCGCGTCACGGCGAGTGACCGCGCCACGGCAGGCGTGTATGAGGACTTGAGCGGCCCGGCCATCGAGCAGGCGCTGGCGAATGTTTTCGGGCCCGCGACGGAATTTGTGCGCGTGCTGATTCCCGATGAGCGCGAGCAAATCGCCGCCGCGCTGCGCCGCCTGTGCGATAACGAAGCCTGCGACCTCGTCGTCACCACCGGAGGCACCGGCCCGGCCAAGCGCGACGTGACGCCCGAGGCCACGCGGGAGGTTTTGGATAAAGAAATGCCCGGCTTTGGGGAAATCATGCGCGCGCGCTCGTTCGACATTGCGCCCACGAGCATTTTGTCGCGGGCCACGGCGGGTTTGCGCCAGCGCTCGCTCATTCTGAATTTGCCCGGCAGCCCGAAGGCCGTGCGCGAATGTCTCGCCATTCTCGGGCCGGCGTTGCTTGAATGCGTGAAGCATCTGCGCGAATAGCGCGCCGATTCACCCCATGAAAAAGTTATTTGCCGCCCTCGCGGTATTCTCCGCCATGAGCATGGCCGCAACTGTGCGTGGTGAAGAAGTCCTCGTCTTCGCCGCCGCCAGCCTGAAAGACGCCCTGGCCGAACTTGCGCCGCTATGCGTGAACGCCACGAACATCACGCTGGTGCCCAGTCTCGCCGCCTCCGGTATTCTGGCCCAACAGATTCGGGCGGGCGCGCCGGGCGATTTGTTTATTTCGGCCGATGAGGCGACCATGGATGATTTGGAAAAGGCGGGCCTGCTGCAAGCCGGCACGCGCGCGGATTTGCTGAGCAATTCCCTTGTTTTCGTGGTGCCGTCGAACAGCACCTTGAAAGTGAATTCCGCCCAAGGCTTGCTTGACGCTGGCATCAAGCGCATCGGCATCGGCGAGCCCAACACCGTGCCCGCGGGGCATTATGCGATCGAATTTCTCACCAGCCAAAAAGTCATCGATTCCGTGCGCGCCAAACTCGTGCCGCTGGAAAATGTCCGCGCCGTGCTGTCCGCGGTGGAATCGGGCAATCTGGATTTGGGCATCGTTTACCGCAGTGACGCCCAGGCGTCCTCCAAGAGCAAGGTGGCCTGGACAGTGCCTGTGGAGGTCGGCCCAAAAATTGTTTACCCGCTCGCGGTGGTTAAAAACACCAAGAATGCAGTGAATGCCGCAAAGGTTCGTGCCTTTCTTTTGAGCCCAGCGGCGCAAAAGATCTTGCTCAAATGGGGCTTCGCGCCGCCGTTCGCCCCCGTGGCGCCGCCGCCCGCGTCGCGCGCTGCGCCATGAATGGAGCCCTCATCGCTTTCACGGTCGCCGTGGCGGCGCTGGCGGTCGCCGTAGACTTGCCTGTGGCCCTGGCGCTCGCCTGGCTGCTCGCCCGCCGCCGCTGGCCCGGCAAGGCGCTCGTAGAAACGCTGGTGACCGTACCCTTGGTGCTCCCCCCGGTCGCCACCGGCTTATTGCTCCTGTTGCTGCTGGGCCGCCACGGCTGGATTGGTTCGCTGCTCGAGGAACGGCTGGGCGTGCAAGTCGTTTTCACCTGGAAGGCCGTGGTGGCGGCGATGGCGGTGATGGCATTTCCGCTTGTCGTGCGGGCCGCGCGGGTCGGGTTTGAATCGGTGGATGCGACGCTGGAGGATGCCGCGCGCTCGGCGGGGGCGAATCCCTGGCAGGTTTTTTTCCGCGTCACGCTGCCGCTGGCGCGCCGGGGCGTGCTGGCCGGAGTAGTGATGGGCTTTGCGCGGGCGCTGGGGGAATTCGGCGCGACGATGGTGGTGGCCGGCAACATTCCCGGGCGCACCACCACCCTGCCGCTGGCGATTTACAGCGATGTGCTGTTGGGCGACAATGAGGCCGCGATGGAATTAATCGCGGTGTCGCTGGTGATCGCGCTTTTGGCGGTGGCGCTCGGCGAGCGCCTGGCCCGGCCGCTGCCGGGCGCGCCGACGAACCGCGAGGACAAGTAAAATTCATTATCTCCACCGCATGAAATCCCACCGCCAGGAACTTTGGTTCAAAACGCCGGCCCGCCGGGCGTTTATCAACATCACGCCGAAAGTACAGGAGGCGTTGCGCGCCAGCCAAATCACCGAAGGACTTTGCCTCGTCAATGCGATGCACATTTCGGCCAGTGTGTTCATCAACGACGATGAACCGGGCTTGCACGCTGATTTCGAAAAATGGCTGGAAAAAATCGCGCCGGAAAAACCGCACGACCAGTACCGCCATAATCGCACGGGCGAGGACAATGCCGACGCGCACCTCAAGCGCAGCGTGATGGGCCGCGAAGTGGTGGTCGCCGTGACGGGCGGGCAGCTCGACTTCGGGCCGTGGGAGCAGATTTTTTACGGCGAATTTGACGGGAAACGCGACAAGCGCGTGCTGGTCAAAATCATCGGCGCCTAGCGCAGGACGTCGGCGAAAAAGCCTTGGTACAGGCCGACGAACAACGCGGCCCCCGCAAGGAGGCCGAGCGTGATGCGGCTCCACGAGGAAGGCGTGCGGGGCAGGTCTTCGGCACTGGTTTCCGGCAAGCCGGCGATGCCGGCCACGCGGAAGAGCGCTTCGCGCATCCAGCCAAAATAGTAGTAAATGGAAATCACCACGCCGACGATGGCGACGCCGAGCAAACCGAACAATCCGGCGCGGTACGCGGCGATGAAGATCAGCAGTTTGCCAATAAAACCCGCCAGCGGCGGAATGCCCGCCAGCGAGCCGAGCCCAATGGCGAGGACGCCACCGAGGAACGGTTGGCGTTTGCCGAGGTCCGCATAATTTTCGAGTTCCTGCGCCTCGTCCTGCGCACCGGCCACATGCGCCATCACGCCAAAAACCGCGAGCGAACCGAGCAAATACGTGAACAAATAAAACAACACCGCGCCGGTGGCCCAGGAGACGCCGGGATCCTTTGCCGCGGCCACGACGCCAATCAACAAATAGCCGGCGTGCGAAATGCCGGACAGGCCCATGAGGCGCTTGACGTTGCGCTGCGTGAGCGCGGCCAAATTGCCAAAAAGGATGGACAGCACTGCGAGCGTCGAGAGGAGCGGCACCACCAAATGCTTGCCCAACGGGGCAAAGGGGCCGGTGACAAGATTCAGGAGCACCAAAAAGCCGGCGGTTTTCGACGCCACCGCCAGGAACGCGGTCGTCGGCGTGGGCGCGCCCTGGTAAACATCGGCGATCCAGATTTGGAAAGGCACAGCGCCGATTTTGAAAGCGATTCCGCACAGCACCATGGCGGCCCCCACCAGCAGGAGGGGGTTGGTGGAGTGTTCAAAAATGATCGGCCCAAGGGTGCTGAAATTCATGGTGTCTTGCGCGACCTTTGTCCCGGCCGGCACCAGGGTGCCGGCGGTGCCGCAGAGGAGCACGATGCCGAAAAGCAATATGGCTGAGCTGAGCGCGCCGAGTATCAGGTATTTTAAACCGGCCTCGAGCGAGAGCGGGCTCGAACGGCAATAGGCCACCAGAATATAGAAACCGACCGTCACCGTTTCCAACGTCACAAACAGGAGCACGAATTGCGCGCTTTGGACGAGGAGCATCATCGCCGCGGTTACCACGAGGACGAGATGGTAGAACTCAATGCGGGGGAGCGCCTGCTTTTTAAAATATAACGAGGCAAGGTAGCAGACCATCACAGAGGTCAGGAGGATTAGCACGCGCCCGGCCTGCCCAGTGGGCGTGAGGACGATCATGCCCTGGAAGAAGGAGGTGTCGGTCATCCCGGCCAACGTCGGATCGAGGCCCTCAAAGGAAAGATACCAAAGCAGCCCGATGAGCACGAGGAGCTGACCAAAGATGGCGACGCGGGGAATGGAGTCGTGCCGGTTTTTCGGCAGCAACAATTCCAGCACCAGGAGCAGCAGGGCGATCAGGCCCAGCGTGACTTCCGGCCAGAGGACAATCCACTGGTTCGTGTCGGTGATGGCTTGGAGGGCGGAGAAATTCATGGCTGGACAGGGGCCGCGGGTTTAACGGTGGCCGTGGGTGGGGTCGCCGAGGTTGGCGAGGGGCGATAAGCGCCGGGCAAGGCGGCGTCGATGCCGCGGGTCAAGGACGAGGGCCAGAAGCCGACCAGGAGTAAGGTGCCGAGCAGGAGCATAGCCGGCCAGCGTTCGTGCGCGCGGATGTCGGCAATGGGACCGTCGAAAAGTGTTTGAAACGCCGGCGTGGGACTGCCGAAGAAAATCCGCGAGACCGCGCGCAGCCCGTAAATGGCGGAAATCACGACCCCGGTGGCGGCCAGCACCATCATCAGCGGACGGTATTCCCACAAGGCGAGGAAAACGGAAAATTCGCCCCAGAAATTGGCGAAGCCGGGCAGACCGATGCCCGCGAGGGTGGCGGCGACGAAAAAGCCCGAAAGCACCGGCGCCTTCTGGCACAGGCCGCCCATCGCGCCCATATCGTAAGTGCCGGTGCGTTTAAAAATCGCATCGCCCAGCAAAAATAACGCCGCCACGGAAAGGCCGTGCGCGAACATCAGCAACGCCGCGCCGCCCGCACCCAGCGCACTCACACACACCAGACCGAGGAAAATATAGCCCATGTGCATGACCGAGCTGTAACCGAGCATTACCTTCAAATCGCGCTGGGCAATCGTGACGGCGCCAATGATGACGACGTTGCCGAGCGCCAGCCAGGCGAGCGTATGGCTCCAATACTCCAATCCCAGCGGCAGCAACGGTATCGCGATTTGCAAAAGGCCGTAGAGGCCGAATTTTTTTAACACCCCGGCGTGCAGCATGGCGGCCGGCGTGGGCGCCGCGGCGTAACCGGCGGGAGCCCAGGTGTGAAACGGCCACAACGAAACCAGAATGCCGAAGCCAAACATGAGCAGGCCAAAGATGTGATGCTGGGTTTTCGCGCCCATGGTCGGAGTGTTCGCCATATTCTGCAGGTCCTGCAGGCTGAAGCTGTTGATGTCGCTCGCGCTATAGAGCGCAATCAACCCGATGAGCGAGAGCATCGCGCCGAGGGTCAGGTAAATGGTCATTTCCAGCGCGGCGGCACGGCCACCCGGGCCGCCCCACCAGCCGATGAGGATGAAAGTGGGAATCAGCGCAAACTCGTGGAAGAAGTAAAAGTAAAACAAATCCATCGACGCGAACACCCCGCACACGCCGCTGACCATGAACAGCACGAGCCCGAGGTAGGCGTTCTTGCGGTCCACCGTCGAGTTGATGGCGTACGAACCCGCCGCGAGGCCCACGATGCCGGCCAGCACAAACATCGGCAGGGAGAGTCCGTTCAAGCCGAGCCTGAGGCTGATGCCGAAATAATCCAGGCCGGTGCTGAAATTCGAGGTAAGTTGGAGGCCCCGGAGATTATCCGCGGTGGGCAACGTGTACGTCATCCACGCATAAATCCCCACAGCCGCCGGCACCACAAAGCCGAGCCACGCCAGCACCCGTGCCACGCCCTCCGGCAGGCGGCGACCGCCCGCGACCAGCACCAATCCCGTGATAAACGGCACGGCGATGGCCAGCGGCAGCAGCAAGTATTTATCGGGAATCATGAAGTGAACAAAAAGTTAGTTGAAGAAACCGGTGGCGAAGGCACAAAAGAGCACGACGCCCGCGAGGAACCAGTACACGTAGGCGTGGAGGCTGCCCACTTGCGTGCGCCGGAGGGCGGCGCCCGTGAGCCCGGCAACGGCGCCGGAGCCCTGCACGCAGAAAAAGCGGATGAACAACTGGTCGAAAAAAGCCATCACGTCGCAAAGGCGCTGCTGCACCTTGGCCACGTACCAGTCGTAGAGATCATCGAACCAGCCGTGGCGTTCGAGGACGTGAAAGAATCCGGGGGCCTTGGCGAGGAGCGGGTCGCCCTCCTTGGCGCGACCGTAGAAAAAGTAGGTGAAGGCAAAGCCCGCGATGGCGACGATGACGGCGACCAATTCCAAGCCGTGGGCGACGCCTTCCTTTTGGGCCGCTTCTTCAATCTTCCTAAAGTCATCGAGAAATACGCTGACCGTGTCCATTGGCAGCAGCCAGTCCATCTTGCCCGCAGCCCAATCCCAGTTGTATACGACCCAGCCGGCACTCACGGACAGGAAGCCGAGGACGAGCAGCGGGACGGTCATGTACCAACTGCTTTCGTGCGCGTGGGCGGCGTGTTCGCTGCGGGGCTGCCCGAGGAAAGTCACGAAAAACAGACGGCCCATGTAAAGCGCAGTGCAAAGCGCCGCGAAAAGTATCAGCCCGTAAATGACGTAAAATTGCGGGCCTTCGTTCATCCCGCGCAAAAAGGCCTCGGTGATGATGGTGTCCTTCGAATAGGAACCGGAGAGGAACGGCACGGCGGCAATGGAGGCGGAGGCCACGGCGAAGCTCAAGCCGGTGAGCGGCATTTTTTTCAGCAGGCCGCCCATTTTGTAGATGTCCTGTTCGTGATGGCAGGCGTGGATGACCGAGCCCGCGCCTAGGAAGAGCGTGGCCTTGAAGCAGGCGTGCATCGCCATGTGGAACATCGCCAGGCCCGGAAAGCCGAGGCCCAGGGCGGTCGCCATGTAGCCGAGGTGCGAGAGGGTCGAATACGCGAGGCTCTTTTTGATGTCCGTTTGGCCGAGTGCGCAGAGGCCGGCGAAGGCGGTCATGATGGCGCCGGACCACATAATCCATTCTTGCGTAAACGTCGGCAGGAGGAAGAAAACGCGCGCCATGAAATAAATGCCCGCGGCGACCATGGTGGCGGCGTGGATGAGGGCCGAGACGGGCGTCGGGCCGGCCATGGCATCCGTCAACCACACTTGGAGAGGGAACTGCGCGCTTTTGCCGACGAAACCGCACATGAGCAGCAAGCCGATGCCGATGGCGGCTTTGCTGCCCAGCAACGCGTGGCCAGCGGCAACCTTCGCCGCCAACTCCGCCAAATCCAGCGTGCCATAATAATGGTAGCACCAGGCGATGCCGATGATGAAGCCGAGGTCCCCCACCCGATTGACGATAAAAGCCTTCTTCGACGCCATGTTGGCAAAGTCGGTCTTGTAGTAATGCGCGATGAGCATGTACGAGCTGAAACCGACCAGCTCCCAAAAGACGAAGAGCATCACGAGGTTGTCCGCCAGCACGATGCCGAGAATCGAAAACATGAAGATGGACAGGCCGCCGAAAAAACGGCCCTGCGCCTCGTCCTCATCCATGTAGCCCACGCTGAAAAGTTGAATCCAGCCGGCCACGAACGACACCACGAGCAACATCAAGGCCGCCTGGTGGTCGAAATAGAAGCCCATGCTGTAGGCAAAATTGCCGAAGCGCAGCCATTCCCAGGTGGGGTGCAGCGTGACTCCGTCCCAGGATTCCAGCACGTAAAGCGACAGGCCCATAATGGCGAACCCGACCAAGACGGACAAAGCCGCCGCGGCCTTCCCCTGCCGCCGCAAAAACAGCGCGATGATCGCCGCCGACCCCAGCGGGAGCAGCAGAATCACGGTCAGGATGTTGATCAAATCCATGAAGAAAAGCGGCGGTTAGTTTTTCAGGTAATTGAGCTGGTCCACCTGCACGGTGCGGCGGCGGCGGTACAGCGCGACGATGATGGCGAGGCCCACGGCGACTTCCGCGGCGGCCACGGTAATGATGAAAAAGACGAAGAGCGCGCCGTCCATCGTGTTGTTGTAACGCGAGAACGCCACCAACCCGAGCGTGCTCGCGCTCAGCATCAGCTCGAGGCACATGTAGATGACCAGCGTGTTGCGGCGCACGAGCACCCCCGCAAACCCGATGGCGAAGAGTGCGCTGGCGACGGTCAGGTAGGCTTGGAGTCCGGGATTCATTGCGGGGGCGGCAAGGGGCTGCGGGAGTCGCGCGAGGATTCCGTGGAGGGACGCTTGCTCAACACGATCACACCGACCATCGCGATGAGCAGCAAAAAGCCCGTGACTTGAAAAGGCAGCATGTACTTGGTGAAAAGGCCGTAACCAAAAGCTTTCGCGGATGTCGCATAGGCGAGCGGGTTATTCGCGGGCGCGAGCGCCGCGGCCTGCACGGAGGGAGGCGTGACGGGAAAAGTGTAATGATCCGCGAGCCACTTTGCGCCGACCGCCAGAATCAAAAGCGCCAGCACGCCCGCGAGCGCATTGGGGGCGGTGACGGGTCGGCCGGCCTCGGTGTCCAGCAGCATGATGATGAAAAGAAACAGCACCATGACGGCGCCGGCGTACACGACGACTTGCAACATCGCCAGAAAGTACGCGTGCAGCAGGCCGAAGAGCGCGGCGACACCCACGAGGGCCACGATCATGCACATGGCGCTGTTGACCGGGTTGCGGTTAAACACCACGAACAGCGCGCCGACCAGCGTGAGCGCGGAAAAGAAGTAGAAGAAAAAGGCGGCCATGGTGGAAACAGCGGAGCGCGACCAACGCGACACCCTAGTGGTGCCCTCCCTCGGCGTGGGCTTTTTCAGCGGCGAGCTTCTTGTCCCATTTCCGGTACGGGTCCGGGCGCGTGCCGCCGAGTTCATAAAGTTTCTTTTTGTCGTGCACCAGGGAGGCGCGGGTCAGCCCCGCGATGGAATAAACATCCTGGAGCCAGATGGCCTCCTCGGGGCAGACCTCCTCGCACAAGCCGCAATAAATGCAGCGGAGCATGTTGATCTCAAATTCCTTCGGGGCCTTTTCGACGTGCGCCGTCGGGGCGTCGAAGGGAATTTCCCCCGGCGTGATGCGAATGGCCTTGGGCGGGCAGACAAACTCGCAAAGCTGGCAGGAGACGCATTTTTCGCGGCCTTCCGGGTCCTTCACCAAAGTGGGCGCGCCGCGGTAGCCCGGCGGAATCGTCGGGCGCTGCTCGGGATATTCGAGGGTTTCCGCGCGGCGGAACATGTTGACCAGCGTCACGCGCAACCCGCCGAGGATTTGCGGCAGATAGGTACGCTCCCAAAAGGTGAGCGGTTTGCGTTCGATGACTTTGGCCATGGCGGAAAGAGGTTGAGGATGAATCAGAGGTTCGGGAAGACGGCGAAGAGAATCAGATAGAAGAAAAGATTGGCCACCGCGAGCGGCAGCAGGACATTCCAGCCCAGCTTCATCACCTGGTCGTAGCGAAAACGCGGAATGGTCCAGCGAATCCAGATGAAGAGAAACACAAACGAAAGCACCTTCGCGAGGAACCACAGCACCGACAGCACCGAGCCCACGACGTTGTGCGGCCAGGGGTCGGGGATGTACGGGAAGAAATTCCACCCGCCCAGAAAGAGCACCACGAACACCGCCGAACCCACAAGCATGTGCGCGTATTCCGCCACGAAAAAGAAGCCGAACTTGAAACTGCCGTACTCGGTGTGGAAACCGCCGACCAGGTCCGTCTCGGACTCCGCCATGTCGAACGGCAGGCGGTTGGTTTCGGCGAATACCGACACGAGAAACACGAGCGCCGAGACCGGCTGCCAGAACAGCAGCCACAGGTGTTCCTGCGATTGCACGATGTCAAAAAGGTTCAACGGGCTGACAGGGCCGCCAACTTCCAGCGACCCAAGTGGAGCCATGGGCCTGGCCGACCACAGAAAGACGGGCAGGATGGAGACACCCATCGCGAGTTCGTAGGAAATCAATTGCGCCGAGGCGCGAATACCACCGAGAAACGGGTATTTGCTGTTCGACGACCAACCCGCGAGCACCAGGCCGTACACGCCGAGCGAACTGACCGCGAGAATGAAGAGCAGGCCGACATCGAGATTCGCCAGGACGAGCGGCTGCGCCGCGTGCTGGTCGTTCCACCAAATGCCGAAGGGCAGGACGGTGCAGGTGGTGAGCGCCGGCACGAGCGACAAGCACGGCGCGAGGATGTAGTAGAATTTTTTGACGTGTTTCGGGGTGACGCTCTCCTTGAACAAGAACTTCAAACCATCCGCGATGGGTTGCGAGAGCCCGTTGCGCTGCACAAACGGGCCGAGAACCGGGATGTAGGCCAGAATGGGCAGAATGGTGCGATTCGGCCCGACGCGATTCTGGATCCAACTACTGATCTTGCGCTCGGCCAGCACGGCATACGCGCAAATAGTCATCAGCACGATGATCACGAGCAGCGCGTACACGGTGTGCCAGACTAGGTAGGTCACCGTGGGCGAAGTTATGTAGGGCAGAGCCATGAAGCGGAAGAAGTGTTCTAGTTCTTAGTTCTCTAGTTTCTAGTTTTTTAGTTATTAGTTTCTAGTTGTCAGTTCGGAGTTCGGAAAAATCGGTGGGAATCTGTGAAATCTGTGGAAAAATTTTCTGCTAAGGCTTAGCCCGCCTTGACGGCGGTGACGGCGGCGGGATCGTAGTGGAGCGATTTGCCCTCGGGGAAAACGAGATGGGCCCAGGCCGTGGCGGGCACGCTGCGTCCCTGGCCGCCGAGGCTGCCCCACGTCCAGCCCGCGAGTTGCGGCAGGCGCGCCGTCATGCTTTCCCAAAGGAGTTCGGGAGCCGCGGCAATTTTTTCCCCGTTGACCAACTCCAGCAGGCGCGCGAGCACTTGGGCGTCCGGCACGGTGCCCGCGGGACCGGGGACGGCCTGGAAAAAGCGCTGGGCGCGCCATTGTTGGTTCACGAACGAACCGCTTTTTTCAAACACGGTCAGGCCGGGCAACACCACCTGCGCGAGGTCGCTCGTGCGGTTGCCATGGGTGCCGAGATAAATCACCTGCACGCCGCGCAATTGGTCGTCGCTGAAACCCAGCGCCGACAAATCTTCGTGGACGACCAAGAGGGTCTTAATCGTACCCATTTCGACCTTGCCACGCAGATCGTCGAGGTTGGCCGCCGGGAGTTCTTTCACCAAGCCGGTGAGAAACGCGCCGCGCAAGTTCGGCGTGGCATCGTTGGAAATCAACAGGCTGTCGCCTGCGCGCTCGTGCCGCACCAAGGCCACGGGACCCGGTTCCGCGCCGATGATTTGGCGCAAAAGGAACTGCTCCTCGACGCTACTGTGGGACGAGCCGACGTAGCCGACGCCGCCGGCCTTCAGCAACTGCGCGGCCTTGGCCAGCGCTTTTTCGGCCGTGGTCTTACAGTTGTCCACGGCGAAGAAATCGATGCGATTCGGGGCTTCGACCGCCTTGAAAAGCTCGCGGCCGGTATCGGCCATCCAGCAATCGTTGACGGCGTCGTTGTCGCGCGGGGTGATGCGATAGATTTTGCCCTCGCGGCTCCAGACCTCGGTGTTCACGCCCACGCTGCTCTCGGTGCAAATGCTCGGCGCGGGCTTGAGGAACCAGACGCGCATCTTGAAGCGGAAATCCGTGCTGGTGAGCGCGCCGACCGGGCAGATGTCCACGGTGTTCAGCGAGTAATTGTTGTTCAACTCGCGGCCGGGATAACATGTGAGCGTCGAGTAGCTGCCACGGTCCACAAAGCCCAGCACGTCGTCTTTCGCGACTTCCTGGCAGAAGCGCACGCAGCGCGAGCACAGGATGCAGCGCTCGTCGTCGAGTGTGACGCGCGGCCCGAGCTGGGTGCGCTTGGGCTTCACGTTTTTTTCCTCGACGAACCGGCTGTAGCCGCGCCCGTAATCGGTGGCGAATTCCTGCAACTTGCACTCGCCGGCCTGGTCGCAAATCGGGCAATCGAGCGGATGGTTGACGAGCAAAAATTCCATCACGCCCTGCTGGCAGTCCTTCACTAGTGGCGTGGCGGTGCGCACATGCAGCCCGGGCGAGCAATTCGTCGTACAGGCGACATTGGGCTTCGGCCCCCAGCCAATCTTCGGCTTGCCGTCGGCCTCGAGCACGGGCTGGTTCGTCGCGCGGTCGCGCATGGGCATGCCGGTCTCGACGAGGCACATGCGGCAATTGCCCGCCACCGTAAGCTTCGGATGATAGCAGTAGTGCGGAATCTCGATGCCGAACTGCGCGAGCGCATCAATCAAGTTCATCCCGGCGGCCACAGACAATTCGCGGCCGTCCACATTGATGGTAACTAGATTGGAGGGAGAGGCGGACATGGCGGGGAACAAAGTATAAGTGATAAGCGATAAATGCTAAGTGGAAGAAGGATAGTGAAGATTTTCGACGAGAGGAGGAGTGGGTGGAAAGAGGGAATGGCGTCTTAGTTTAGCATTTATAATTTATCGTTGATCAATTTAGACGAGCCGCGTGGTTTTTTTGCCGTTGGCGCCAACCGGGTCGCCGCGTTCGCGGGCCTGCATCTGGGCGCGGATTTTCGCCTCCCATTCGTCGCGGAATTTCGGCACGTTGCTTTGGCAGGGCCAGGCGACGGCTTCGCCGTGGGCGCAAATGGTGCGGCCGGCCACCTGGTCGGCCACGTTTTTCACCAGGTCGATGTCTTCGAGGCGGCCGCCGCCGTCGCACACGCGCCGGGTGATTTTCTTCAGCCAGAGCGAGCCTTCGCGGCAGGGCGTGCACTGGCCGCAACTTTCGTGGGCGTAAAATTCGTTGAGGTTCGCGAGGGCCTCCACCATGTCGGTGGAATCATCCATCACAATCATGCCGCCCGTGCCGAGACCAGTGCCGCATTGCGAAAAACTGTTGGCATCGAGCGGAATGTCCAGCGGGCCCCATTCGCCCGCGGAACCGTCGGGCAGCTTCACCTTGTATTTCTCGCCGAGGCGGAGAACTTTCGTCGAGGAGCCGCCGGGAATGATGGCTTTAAACGTGCGCCCCGGCAGCGGACCGCCGCACAGGTCGTAGAGCAAATCCTTGATAGTCGCCTTGCCGGCCTCGATTTCCCAATAGCCCTGCTTCACGACGTGGCCGCTGACGCCCCAGATGTGGGTGCCGCTGTCGCCCGCCGCGCCGATTTTCGCGAACTCCTTGCCGCCCATGTCGAGCACATGCTTCACCTGGCAAAGCGTCTCGACGTTGTTCACAATCGTCGGGCAGTTGTACAAGCCCAGCACCGCCGGGAAAAAAGGCGGCTTGATGCGTGGGTAGCCGCGTTTGCCTTCGAGTGATTCAATCAAACCCGTTTCCTCACCGCAAATATAGCAACCGGCGCCGCGGTGCATCACGACCTCCACGGAATAGCCGGAGCCCAGGATGTTGTCGCCGACGAGATTCTGCGCGCGGGCGTCCTCGATGGCTTTTTCCAGCAGCTTATAACCTTCATACATTTCACCGCGGATATAAATAAACGCCTGCTTGGCCTGGATGGCGTAGGCGGAACAAATGACGCCCTCGATCAACTGGTGTGGGTCCTTGTAAATGATCTGGCGGTCCTTGAAGGTGCCGGGCTCCGATTCGTCGGCATTGCAAATGAGGTAAATCGGCTTGCCGGATTTGCGGTCGAGAAACTTCCATTTCATCCCGGTGGGGAAACCCGCGCCGCCGCGCCCGCGCAGGCCCGAATCCACCACTTCCTGGCACAACTCCTCGGGCTTGCGCTGGATGGCCTTGCGCAGCACCTCGTAACCGCCATGGCGCAGATAGCAGGCGATGTCCGGAGTATATCCCGGTTCGTCCACGTGGCGGTAAAAGATGCGTCGTTCCTGGATGGGCATGGAAAGAAAAGTGTTCTGGTGCCTAGTGTTTTAGTGCTTAGTTTCTAGTACTTGATGTTTTCGTGCTTGATGGAGGAGGAATTCAAAATTGAAAATTTAAGATTCAAAAAACGGTAAGATAGGTTGGTTTAGTAGCGTGAAGGGGGCAGGTCGGCCGTGGTTTCGGCTTTCAATTGCGCGGCGAGGTCTTTTGCCTTTTCGGGGGAAACGTTTTCCACGAGTTTTTGGTCCACTTGGACGACAGGCGCCGAGCCGCAGGCCGCGATGCACTCCACGAATTCGAGGGTGAAATTGCCGTCCGCCGAGGTCTCCCCCAACCCGCAGCCCAGCTCGGCCTGCAACGTGTCGCACACCTTGTACGCGCCGCGCAACGCGCAGGAAAGGGTGCGGCAGACTTTGACGTGGCGGCGGCCGATGGGCGCCTGGCGGAACATCGGGTAAAAGGTCACCACTTCATAAACGGCAATCGGGGCGACGCCCAATTTCTCCGCCGTCCACTCCATCGCGTCTTTCGAGATGAAGCCGAGGTCCTCCTGAATCGCGTGCAGGACCATGAGCATGGCACTGCGCTTGAGCGGATAGCGCGGAATCATCCGATCAATCTTTTCGAGGGTGGCGGGGGCCAGGATCATGAGCGGAGGAAAAAAGGGGTTTAGCGGTCGCATTCGCCGAGCACGAAATCGAGGCTGCCCAGGATGCAGGTGATGTCGGTGAGCAGGTGGCCGGGCGCGAGTTTGGAGAGAATGCCCAGCGAGACGAAGCTCGGGCCCTTAATGTGGAGACGGTACGGCACGCCGCCGCCCTTCGAGACGATGTAGAAACCCAGCGAGCCCTTGGGATTTTCGGCCTCGAAGTAAACTTCGCCCGGCGGCATTTGCGGTCCTTCGGTAACGAGCATGAAGTTTTGGATCAGCTCCTCCATGCTCGTCAGGACGCGGCCCTTGGGCGGCGCGAAAATCTTTTTGGCGTTCTCGGCGTACCACGGGCCGTCGGGCATTTTGTCGATGGCCTGGCGCACGATGCGCACGCTCTGGCGCACTTCCTCGATGCGCACGAGGTAGCGGTCGAAACAATCGCCCTTGGTGCCGATGGGAATGTCGAACTCGTATTGCTCGTAGCCGCTATAGGGATTGTCCTTGCGCAAATCCATCTCGACGCCGGTGGCGCGCAGATTGGCGCCGGTGAACCCGTAGGCCAGCGCCATTTCCTTGCTGATGGTGCCGATGCCCTCGGTGCGCTGGAGGAAAATCTTGTTGCGCGAGAGAAGCGCCTCGACCTCGTCGATCACCGGCAGCACCTCGTTGCAAAAATTGTTCACCTTGCCGAGCCAGCCCTCGGGCAAGTCCCGCGTCACGCCGCCGATGCGCGTGTAGCTCGTCGTGAACCGCGCGCCGGTGAGTTCCTCAAACAGCGTGTAAAGTTTTTCGCGCTGGGTGAACGTGTACATGAACACCGTCCAAGCGCCGGCGTCCATGCCGAACACGCCGAGACCGAGCAGGTGCGACGAGATGCGGGCGAGTTCGCAGCAAATCACGCGGATGGCCTGGCAGCGCGGGGGCACTTCCAGCTTGGCCAGCTTTTCCACCGCCAGCGCATAGGCGACATTGTTGGCCAGCGGCGCGAGGTAATCCAACCGGTCCGTGTAGGGCACGAACTGGTTGTAGGTCATGTTCTCGGCAATCTTTTCGTCCCCGCGATGCAAATAGCCGATGACCGGCTCGCACTTGGTGATGATGTCGCCATCCAATTCCATCAGCAAGCGCAAGACCCCGTGCGTGGTCGGGTGCGAGGGCCCGACATTCAGCGTCATCCGCTCGCCCTGCAATTCCTCCTCGTAGGCCGCGCCGCGCGCGCCGACATCGCCGAGGGATATTTCAGTGGTGGAGGACATGGGAAGAAAAGAGTTTGGACAGAATTAACAGAATTTAAGGAATTATTTCTGACCTAAAAAAGCATTATCAAAAATGCCAGCGACCAAGGCGGTCAGCGCAGCAAATCAAGCTTCTGGGTTTCTGCATGGTTTTTAATTCTGTATAATTTGGTAAATTCTGTCGAAAAAAGCCTACCCCTTCGCTCCGGGTTTGGGGTTTTCCTCGGTCCAGCTTTCGTCGGCGGCGCGCGGTTCGGCGTCGGACATGTGGTGCTTTTCCTCCGTGCGGGCGTGAAAGGGCCCGCCCATCATCGGCGCGGCGATGAGCGTGGCCTTCGTGGCCTCCGCCACGTCTGCGGCCGGCAGGGGCGTCTCGATGCCGGCCAGAGGAAATTCCTTGCGCAAGGGGTGGTACGGGTAGGAATCCCACATCAAGATCCGCCGCAAATCGGGATGGCCTGCGAATTTGATGCCGACCATGTCGAACGCCTCGCGCTCATGCCAGTCGGCCGACGGCCACAAAGCGGACAACGACGGCACCTCGGGCGCGGCATCGTTGGGCGCGAGCGTAGCCACGCGGAGGTACATTTTCTTCACGCCGTGATAAAAGTGGTAAATCACCCCGAAGCGCGGGCTGTCCTTGTCCCAGTCCACCCCGCACAAATCCGTCAGGACATCGAAACCCAGCTCATTGCGCAACACCGCCGCCACCTCCAGCAGCCGCTCCGCCGGCACATTGACGGCGGGGTGGTCGCCCGAGGCCCGCTCGCTCACGAACGGGAACCGGGCCTGCAGTGTTTCGAGAATCTTATCCATGGTTTTAGTCAGCCCAAACAGCCCAACTTTTAAAAAATTTACCGCGCGCACAAGTCTTTTATGTCGCGTCGCGCCGGCGCCCCTCAGGCTTTGGCCCCCACCACGCCGGGATCGTGCGGGCGCGTCGTGAACAGGCCCCGGGCCGAAGGCTCGCGGCGGATTTTCTCCTGCAAAAGCAACATGCCGTCGAGCAGCGCCTCTGGCCGCGGCGGGCATCCACTTATATAGACGTCCACGGGCACCACGCGGTCGACGCCCTGCAACACCGCGTAGGAGCGGTACATCCCGCCGGTGGAGGCGCACGCCCCCATCGCGACCACCCACTTGGGCGCCGCCATCTGCTCATAAATGCGCCGGACGGCCTCGGCCATCTTGTAGGTAACAGTGCCGGCGACGATCATGCAGTCGGCCTGGCGCGGGGAAAAGCGCATGACCTCCATGCCGAAACGCGAGATATCGAACCGCGCGCCGCCCGCCGCCATCAACTCAATGGCGCAGCAGGCCAGGCCCATTGGCATCGGCCAGACCGAGTGCCGCCGCACCCAATTGATGACCGCGTCCGCGCGGGAAATGACAATCTCGCCCTCCACCTTGCTGTTGTAACCGTAGTCGATGGTCGAATTCATCTTTGCCAAGTGTTGCGGGTTGAGAAAAAGGGTGCGCAAGCGCGCCAGACCCGTTGAGTCAGACAACACCAAGCCTATCCTGACCCAACGAGGCAATTGAACACTAAGTCCCCGGCCTCTTGTGCCAAGCATTTTAAATGCCGACCCGAATTTTCATGACGCAACCATCCGCGGAATCTTTTTTTCCTTTTACCTTAACCCTTTGGTCGCATTCACTTAAGAACCGTCAATTTTGCGTTCGCGCTGGTCGCTTGGCTGGCCAGATTCGATACCACGGCACGGTAGGTCCCGGCGTTGGCCTTGGCCACTTTGGTCAGTTTCAGCGTCGCGGCGGTCGCGCCCGAAACTACTCCGCCGTTCTTCAAGGCCACGCCATTGCGCTGCCATTGGTACGTCAACGGCCCCGAGCCAGTCGCCCGCACCGTGAATTTCGCCGTGCCGCCGGCCTTGATCGACGCAGCTGAAGGCTGCCCAACGACTTTGACCGCCGTCTGGATGGTCAAGGTCGCGGTATGGCTCGTCAGATTTCCGCCCCCGAAAGCAATCAACACCCGATAGGGGCCCTCACTGGCCGAGGACGCAGCCGGGATGGTGAGTTTCGATTTCGTCGCACCGGGGATGTTGGTCGACTTGAACTGCCACTGGTAGGCCACCGTGATGGTCGAGGATACCACCACCTCAAAGGTCGCGCTCTTGCCTTTCAGGACGCCGACATTGGCCGGCTGTTTGGTGATAACCGGCACAGGGTCGGCGAAAAACGTCGCGACATAACCATGCAGGTCGCCTTCGCCATCCAGATAAGAACCCACGATCGTGGTGCCGGATATGCCGTTGGGCGTGCTGCTCGTCACTCCGGAAAGACTCAAGTTCCCCGGTGCTTCGAAGGTCAAAAAGCCGGTGCCGTTGTAAACGTAGCCGTGGGTGTTGTTGTCGGCATCCTTGTAGGTGCCCACCAGATTCCGCCCGGAAATCGCCAGCGTTTCGGAGCCAAAGGTCTGGAAGCCATCGCTCCCCAGCGGCGGGTCAATCGGATTGATCTCGGTGCCATTGAAAACAAAGCCGTGCCCAAAGTGGTCGATATCGAAGTACGACCCGGCGACATTGACCCCCGATATCCCGTAGGCCAGCGCATCGTGGTCGCCGAAATCAATCGTGGCGAGCGACGACACATTGCCAAAGAACGCAAACTTGGTGCCGCCGGAATCCTCATAACTGCCCGCGACTTTAGTCCCGGCGATGCCGTTCAACTCGGTCGTCCCATTGCCCGGATAATCCACGGTGGTGTAATTCGTGCCGTCAAAAATAAAACCGTGCGGAGTGTCGTTGCCGTCATAATACGTCCCCACGATATTCCCCAGCGAAAGGCCGTTGGCCTGCGTGCCCAGGATGCCGTCGGGGGCGTCGAGCTTGGTGAAATTCGCCCCATCATAGAAAAAGCCGTACATATGGCCGCTGCCATCCAAGTAATAACCGACCACGCTTCCACCCTCAATCCCCTGGGCCGACGTGCCGTTCACGCCGTCCGGCACATCCAAAGTCTGAAAAGTGTACGCCCCGTGCGCGACCCCCGCGCCGGCCACCAGCGCCGCCAGCACGGCCCAGCCGGCGCGCCAGAAGCTTCCACGCCCGGCACCCGCGCGGCGGAAAAAGCCCAGATTACCTAACGCCAATAAAAGGGGTAGCATACGCATGAGAATATAGCTCACCCATAAGAGCCCGGCAAACCCCATTTTAATCCATGGGGTTAGTAGTTTGCCTACCGTCCAAGACAAATCGATATCCGCCCAAATGCTCTATAAAAATTATCCCCCGCCTTCGCCGGTTTCGTGTCCATGGTGGTAAAATTCGTATACCTGCTTCTTATCTCCAGTCCGGCGCGAAGATACCGTCCCGCCCCCATTCTCTTTTTCCGCTCGGCGTCCTCCGTGTTCTCGGTGCTCTCTGTGGTTCCATCATTCTTCTCCCCAAATTCCATTGACCGGCCCGGTGGGAAAGCCGTAAGCTCACGGTTTGGTGCCGGCGCCGCAAGGCGTCCGGGCTGCCCCGGAGAGGTGACAGAGTGGCCGATTGTGCAGCACTGGAAATGCTGTGTACGCGAAAGCGTACCGGGGGTTCGAATCCCTCCCTCTCCGCCAGGGTATTTCATCGTGATGTTGGACAATACTGGACAGACTTGCCCTATCTGACTCAATTTCAACGTCTTCTGCCGCGCCAGCGTCCTCATTAGGTTTTTCCGTTTGGCCATCGGTGGACAGGTTTTCCCGGCCATTCCCGGAACTGTGTGCGTATTTTGCTGCGTATTTTTCGGCCTGAGGGTTGATTAAGACACCTAGTTTTTCGACCGCACCCCGGGTGTCAAACTTGTCGGTGTCGGCATAGGTGAAGTTGGTCAGGTCCGCGTTCTTATGCCGGGATAGCTGTTGGACGACCCGAGGAGCGATACCCAGGACATGGGCCAGGGTGACGAAGCTGCGCCGGAAGGTATGGAAGCCAATAGGACGACCCAGTCCATCCACCAGGGCCACGCCAGCCCGTTCCAAATCGCGTTTCAGGGTCGAGTTGCGGGCCACCCCATCCCGGAATACCCGATCCGTTGGCTTGGCGTGCCGGGGCCGGGCCTTTTCCAACTCGCTCGCCAGTGCTGAATTCAGTGGAATCGTGTCTGCCCGCCAGCTTTTGGTTGCCTCTTCACGAAGGCGAAGGAATGGGGTTGGCCCGAAAACCACATCGCGCCATTGCAACTGCTTGGACTCGCCACGGCGCAGGCCCGTTAGCGCCAGGAACAGGTACAGCAGCCGCCACTTAGTCGGCACGGCCAGCAACCGCGTCAATTCCTCTCCACTAAAGGCACGCGGGCCCTCGGGGTATCTTGCGTTGACCGATAGTTTTTCAATCCGCTTGAGCGGATTTTCGAGCTGATAGGTTTGCTCAATCCAGTTCAGGAACGCCTTGGCCGCGTCCACAAAATGGTTTAACGTGCGGGGTTGGTATTCATCATGGGTATTGCGCCAGTCGAGCAGCCCTTTCGGCGTGATGTCCCGTAGCGTGCGCCACCGGCAGGCCTTCGCCAAGACCGGCAGTCGGTTTTTGACCTGGCGCACATAATCCTTCCTGCGCTTCTTGCGGCGCAAGTCTTCGACAAATTCATCGATTAAGTCGGGCAAAAGTTTGTTCAGCGCATCCCGCGCGGCCCGAGGCGCAATCATGCCTTCGCGCTCGCGTTGTAATTCCGCGACATGGCGTTGAAGCTTCGTCCAGGCGACCTCCTTGTCCCCCGTTTTCAAATTCACATAGTGGGGCCTCAAATCATCCCCGATACGAACGCGCCCGCGATAGGTGCGATAGCGTTTATCCGGCTTGAGTAGATGCATCATCATGCGTGCCCGCCTCCACGGGCGATTTGACGTTGAATGTAAGCTTGAATTTCCGACGCCAGCACGTGACGCCGGCCACCAATAAAGAAGCTCGGCAATTGACCGCGCTTGATCAGCCGCCGCACCGTTTTAACGCTCACGGTGAGCATACTTGCAGCGGATTCGAGCCGCAGGGGCGGCTCAAAGGTCTGGACGGCGTTCATGGCGTGGCCTTCTTTCGTGGCTTGCGCGCCTTTTTTGCGTGCGGCGGCATGTCAATGGGTGTTCGTTGAATTTCCAGATCTGCAATCGTATCCCCGTTTTCCTCGTTCTCGTCCTCCTCATTTTGAATGAGCGGGTCCATGTTGACCACGTAAACGACCTGGTTGCGGTTTACCTCCACGCCGAGCAATTCAGAAATCCAATTGGCGATTTCCTGAAAGCTGTAGCCCTTCTCCCGAAGACCACAGAGAGCCTCCCTGTAATCCTTGAGGGGGACCTTGGGCGGCATCGCAGCCGACCGCTTCATGACGAATTCCGCAGGAGGGAAGGTTAGTTCATCGGGGACCATAATTATTCCAATATTCCTAATTTTCCTAATTGTCAAATAAAACAATGAATATGGCGAGGCTCAGTTGCCGAGTTAGTCCGCGTGCTCGCTGGAGCGGCCGTCCTAACCCGGCAACCCAGCCTCGCCCCCTACCCTCGACCCTATGTGCCACCTCGCGCAGACCGTGCGTTATGCTTACAAGCCCAAAAGTCACGCAGAACGCACGGACTACGCTTAATCGGCGGCGATGCGTGGACAATGAAACGAGAAATAATCTATTGTAACCTTCACTTGCAATTGAAACTCTCCTTTATGAAAACAGTATTTTTGGATACTAATATATTCAAGTTTGGGACGACTGGGGTTCTGGAATATGGCAATTATCCAGGCTCAGCCTCATTTTTGGGGTACAGAGATCCGAATGAAAAACTACCGGAGCATATGGCAGTGGAAATTCGTGCACTACGTGAACTTATCAAAAAGCATGCTGCAGAACTTTCATTCAAAACTTCGATAGAAGTTTTTCTAGAAACGATGCGCTGCACAACAATTGGCGAAAAACAGTCTATATTTGACGGAGTTCAAATCACGCCAGTGAAAACACCGATTCAGCTTGATCGTCCTCTAATAAATCGAAGTGAAGATATTTTGATTTTCTCCCAAATCAAGCATGCACGTTTTTTGGAATTACAAAAGGCAACGGGTGCCTTTCAAGGAGAAACAATCGATGAAAATCAGTTAATCGATACTCTTCATATCTGGACTGCAGAAAACAATTTATGCGATTTTTTTCTAACATTAGACCTTAAACTTGTGCGTCAAGTTCAGGGACATAAAAAGCACCCCCCCAGGATTGTTGTAGCATCACCCAGCTTATTGCTCGGCCGATTAAGTATTTAGTTGTCAATTATTAAGGAAATGCACATTTGAAAATAATGCCCAGCGACCCATTGCCTCATCGCGATCCTATTGAGCCCGGTTTAAAGTACGCAGCGGAAGCACGAATGTTTGAAATCGAGCTTTCCTGGCAACGCTATAATCAATTTTGGCTAATTAATGCAGCTGCTCTTGCTGGTTACTTCGCTCTAGAAAAAGACGGGAAGTACGGTTTGGCTTTTTTGATTTCTTGTTATGGATTAGTAATGTCTTTTTGCTGGTACCTTGTATGTCATGGCTCAAAGTGGTGGCAGGAAGCATGGGAAGCCAGAACCGAGGAGTACGAATCTTATATTAAAAAGGGGTTTTTTTCAGACCCTTCAATCAAAAAACAGAGCAAATTATTTGGACTACCGACCACCAGATTTTCCGTTACGGGATTGGCCACAGCAGTAACGGCATTTAGCTTCTTTACGTGGGTCGGCTTGTGCATGATTTTTCTTTTGAGGGACGTTGATTGGGCTCCTGCATTTCGCGTGACTTTTGACTTTCGATATATTGCGTTTTTTGCGTTCTCGGTGATTTTTTGCCTTTTTGTGTATTTCAAAACCAAGAAATTGCCTTAGTCATTATTTAAATCATTCATTTTAAAGGTCTGCCGACAGCGAGGAAAGCTCCGGCATCCCCAGAAGGGTCCGTTGGGCCCTTCGCGCGCAACCATCTTTGCGTCACAGCGGGGACAGGTGGGGGTCGTATAGTCGCCTTCGGTGACTTCATCCAGGATGGCGGTTTGGGCGTCGGATGGGAGTTCGCGCAGCTTTTCGAGCAGGTAGGAGCCGGAAACCAAGGTTAGGCTTTTGCCCTCGGCGAATTGCCAGGCTTCGGACGTGAAATCGCCGGAGGTGACAAAGTAGCCGGTCGAGACGTTTTGCGCCGCCATGACCCCGTAGAGCTCGCGCACTGGCTTAACACCGACCTTGTAGGTGTTCCAGGCCTTGCACTGGACCACGGCAAAGGGGCATTCCTCCCCCTGACGGTACACCTCGATATCCACTCCCCCGTCGGCTCCGGTACGGGTGCCTTTGGCGGTGAAGCCTTTTTTTTGGAAATAGAGTGCCACAAGTATCTCAAAGCGCCGCCACTCCAGGTCAGATAAAAGCTCCTGGTTGAACTCCAAACGAGGTGCCAAAGAAGGCGTTGCTACAGGATTACTAAGCCCAGGCTCCAAATTTTGCATAGATACAACCCATTTCAATATTTGCCATATAAGCCACATGGCGCCCACGACGACGCCAAGCACGGCCACCGCGACCACCAAACTCCTAAACGGCGGAAGTAGCATCCACCCCGCCGCCAGGCCTACTACGAGCGCCCCAATAAATCGGGGCAACCCAGCTTCGCGATTACGACGACGAGCCATAGAAGTCAAAGGACACCTTCGAATAAAGCCCAGTATGCTTGGTCGAGTCAATCTCGTTACCCTGATATTATGAGGCGGTGCCGTCCCGACGTACCAAACAACTCCACAAGCGAAGCAAAGCCGCCGTCGCAGTGGCTAAGGTATTGCGAATGCGCCGACACGCCCTTGGCCTCAGCCAAGAAGCCTTTGCAGAAAGAGTTGGACTCTCAAAAAATTACGTCGGCAACCTTGAACGCGGAGAATACGAGCCCAGTATAGGTACGCTTACTGCCGTAGCAGCGCAATTCCGCCTTAAAGCATCCGATATCTTGCGAGAAGCCGATTTGTAAGAGCTAGACTGGCGTTCTTGGATGTTTTTCCTTTTCAGACTATCTTCACAGGGTATTCTACAGAACTGTGGAGGATATTCTAAACTTAAGTTTCCCCTGGAAGCGTTTTTGGGTGCCATTTGGCGTGCCTATACAGAGGGGTTTTGATGGTGATGGTTTCTTATCCGACCCGGATGATGAATTTGGAAAATATTATAACCGAGGCCTGATGGCAATTGAGGAACTTTTTTTGCGCCGATTCTTAGTACTATGCGGTGAGCCTGCGTCCGGAAAGACTCAGACTCTGAAACATTTCCTTGCCTCAACGGTCGGAGCTTTGAATTTTGAAAATCGTACTTATATTGAATTCCGAAATATTTTAACGCCGGATCAGTTTGTGTCTGTATTGAAGAATAGTCCGGCGTTTAAAAAATGGGAAAGTGGAATCGCGCCGTTGCAGTTGATTATAGATGGTGTAGATGAAGGGATCGTAAAGATAGGACATTTCCTGCCGTTGCTTATTACGGAAATCAAAAATACCACAATAGAACAGCGCGCACGGCTTCAATTGGTTTTGGCATGTCGTACTCTAGACTGGGAGCCTCATCTAGGCCGCCAGCACGAGCTCGGTCAGTTACTTGGCCTCTCCGACGAGGATTGTAGTAAAGTGGTTTTTACCTTGTGCCCACTCACTTGGCAAAATGCCTTTGACGCCACCCAAAAGGCTAAGCTGGAACCGAAGTCCTTTTTATCAGAGGTACACCAACATGGCCTGCAGGGACTAGCCGCTTTTCCATTTACCTTAAAAATGCTCTTGCGCGAGTTCTCAAAAGGATCGTTGCGTTCAAAATCGAGACGCGAGTTTTACGATAATTTTGCCGTTCAATTATGTGCTGACGCTCACGATAATGAGCGAAGGTATGTGCTTAGAGTTCCACCAATTATAGCTCCAGCACGGGTGCTCAACGCGGCTAAATTTTTGGCCGTTTTAGTGATCGCCGCAGGAGGGAGTGCGATCTTTACAGGGCGCTCTGACGACGCCGAGGCCACTGATCTGAAATTGGATGAAATTAAATCAGTATTACCAATTTATCCAGGAAGTGATCTTCCGATAGCCATGGAGCTTGACTGTGCGCTTAGTACTGGAATTTTTACCGATCGCGGACGACTTCGGTACGGATTCATACATCAGACGATGGCCGAGAGCCTTGCTGCACTTGCATTTAGTCAGATGCCATTTGCTCAGCTTCGATCGCTGTTTTTTCGCCAAGACTCGCAAGGGTTGCATATTGTACCACAACTTGCACAAACAGCATCTTGGCTTGCTGAGCTTCATGACGAGTTTCGCAGACAAGCTATTCATCACGATCCAGTTGCCCTCTTGCGGAGCGATATTCGGCGCATACCCAATTCTCAAAAGGTAGAAGTAATTGAAGCGCTGCTAACCTGGGCGGCGTCTGGGAGACTTTCTCCGCAGACCCGATTATATTTGGCTGGGCTCGCTCATTCAAATGTTCGGAGCCAACTTTTGCCGACCTTACTTGCAGACACCTCGGATTTACAGTCCTGCGAATTAGTCCTCAACATAATTCAGGAGAGCAACATTGCATCCATGATAGATGATGTTTGGACTTATATTAGGCGTAAAAATATTTCCGGCCGTTTACGAGTCGACGCTGCTAGTGCACTTTGCGAACTCCTAGTCCAAACAGAACCCTTAGAGCTTTTGGCGCTATTGAATGAAGATATTTCCGGGAAAGAGCGCCATCAGGATATCCGCGGCCTTGTACTCACGAAGCTCGTCCCAAGGCATCTTTCAGTTCGTCAAGCATTGCAATATCTCGTTCCAACGGAGAATGATAATTTCACAGATGCCTTTGATTCCTTTTTAACATCAATTTTTCCTAAGTATATCACAATTGCAGATGTAGCAGCATCCTTACGTTACCTAAATACTCATCCTGGTTGGTGCGACCGAGTAAACCGCCTTAACCGCTTCGCTAGCGAGGTGCTTACTCTAGCCCTTAAAAATTTGCAGGATAAAGACATTTCGTGTGTTCTTTCTGAACTCTGGATCAGGTATTCTAAAGATCATCAGTTATGGATGTTCGGTAAAGAGGAAGGTGGTCCTTTAGATATTGTCACAAAGGATTTGGCTATTCGAAGGCAGCTAGCCAGCACTTTAATTCTATCTGACGCCTTAAATGCTGACAAATTATCAACTCAGGAGTTGCAGGAAATCTTCTTCTTTCCTAGTTCATGGCTAGTTACCCACGATGACCTTTTTTGGCTATTAGAATTTGTGGAGAACTGCGAGAGTCGTCAGCAGACAAAGGTGAAAGCTGTGTTACGAACTGCGTTAGGGTTTTATCATAATTTTCTCTATATATTCAGAAATAATTCTGACGAGTTGCTTGCTTTCTTATGTAAACACGGAGATATAAAGGCCGCACTGCCTTGGTGGTTTGAGCCATGGGGACTAGATGAAGAAAGATCTCGTAAGGCAAAGGAGGAGAATGACCAACACGAGGAAATGGTAAAGCAATCCCAGATTAACCGTTTGCAACGGCCTGATTGGCACTCTGAGATTTCTAATTTGCTGCAACGCGCAAAAGTACATCCTTCGTGGTGGGCAAGAATATGGGAAATCCTGGATCATGGGCCTGATTGGAAACGGGATCCTGACTCCGGTGAATTGCCTGGGTTTCGCGGTTGGGATTTTCTAAGTGCCGAAGAAAGGAAGCTAGCAAAAGATGCGGCACGGCAATTTATAATTCAATGCACCCCTGGCCGACTTCACCCAGGCCATTATTCTAACTTTGAAGGGCCAGCAATATTGGCAGTAAGAATTCATTGGGCTGGGATTCACGATGATAGCGTGATGGCAGACGCTTTGCGTAAAAAGTGGATTCATGTATTGATGAGGTTTCATTGGGGACCCTATCAATTCCATCCAATGCTACGGTCACTGGCATATCGATTAGCTCCGAGCAAGACGCTGAGGTCTCTTCGAACTGAGGTAATTGACGACGCCAAGAGAGATAGCGGGATTGTTGCCGCTCTAAATGGCTTTGAACAATTGTGCGACAAAGACATTGCCTCAATGTTGTGGAGAATTATTAAAAGAGAGGAAATAAATCCAAGATCTATAAACGATATTGCTTCTTTCATTGCTGAAAATTCGAGTACGTATTTTCTTGTTGAAATGAGTAAGGCAGGATTCAGGCCTAAACTTAAAAGCTCTCCTGCAGATACCCTAGCTTCACTTCTAGGCGTTTGCTTAAAAGTTTTGCCGCTGGAGACTTGGGATCCGGTCTTCTGCGTACTCGGCGACGACCTCGAACTTGCCAAAAAAACAATTTGGTATGCATCGGGCTTAGATATGTTACGAGAAAAAAATGCCTTTGCTAAGGTGTCGTCAGACCGCCTAGCTAAGTTATACATATTCATGGACAAGCTATATCCGGTATCAGAAGATTTGCCATTTGGTAGTGAGCACCAGGGTCATTATTCTAGATATAGTGTATCTCGATTCCGCGATTCTTTAGTCAATTGTTTAACAAGTCGGGCCGATGAAGCAGCATGTCGAGAATTGTGGAAGCTGGCACAACAATTTCCAGACCGACGCTATAGTTTCTTGTGGAGTTATCATCAGGCGTTGCAAAATTATCGAATCAGTGAGTGGATGCGTCCAGCACCACTTGAGGTCGCTGAACTGATAAGAGACAAGAAGAATCGCTGGATACGAACATCAACAGACCTTTTGGAGTTAGTCTGCGAATCACTTTCGAGGCTACAGGCGCGCATATCCAAGTCATCTAATCCTAGGCTTGATGAATTCTGGGATGTTGGAGGAACACCCCAAAAGCGAAATTTACGTGGCCCAAAGTCTGAAGAGGATATTTCATCGCAAATCGCAGCATGGATTCAAGAGGATTTGGCTCGTGAGGCTGGCGTAATTGGCCGAGAAGTCGTTCCACGTCACGGACAGCGCACGGACATTACAATCGAAGCGCCAAATAAATTTGAGGATGGGACTGTATTTCCCAAGGTAATAATTGAATTGAAGGGAAACTGGAACGCTGATGTAAAGAGCGCTATAAAAAGCCAATTGGCTGAGGGTTACTTGGCCGGTCAACAAGGTGCAGTGGGGTTATACTTAGTGGCTTGGTTTGGTGCGGACCCAATTCAAGGTTCAGAAAGATTAAAACAAAATCGACTGGAGAGCGCATCATTTCAAGGAGCATGCCACGAAATTGGTGAATATGCGCAGCCATACGACGGTGCACGTCAACCGTATATTATCCGAGGTGCAGTCCTGAATTTCGAACGGTGCTAACTGCCATGGCGTGTACTCAACCGATTACCAGTTTCAAAACGGATCGCCGCGACTTTTGGGGGAGCTGAAGACACGAGTGTTTTCAACCACTGCACTTTGAGGCTCAATATCGACGGCATCCGGCGGGAGGAGGTCAGCCCACCATTGGTCGTCGGCGTGGGCGTATCTAACGGAGGGATAGTAGGGCAGCCTTTGGTCCGCTATAATTTGCCGCAAGTGATAACACCACTTGGGGCCGTGGTGCTGCTGCAAGTCGGCCAGCGTATCGCAGTCTAGCTTAAAGGCTGCTTGTGCGACCTTTTGGCGGTGTAGCCAGGCTAAAGGGCTCAGCGAGGACCAGGCGAATTGACCTTTGATGGCCCGCGTCTTGCGGGGCCTGCCCCAATACCGGATTAGCCGTTTGCCCCTATCGCTGGCATCCCGGTATTGGAGACCGTCGCGAATATAGCCCGCCATGTACCGGGCAGCGGCGACCCCGTTTTTCTTAATCGGGGCGATCTCGAAACGACCAATTTCAGGATAGGCCACCTTATGAGCTCGCCGACCATCGTAGTTCGTAGCCGCCCGCCAGGCCTTCCATTCCTTTTTGAGCCAGGAGCACGCGCTCCGGTAATCCCGGTTCTTAGCGGCCTCGAAATCAAAGCCCGTTTTAACGTCCACCGGCGCACCGGCGACGAAGTGAAAATGGATAACCCGGTTTTTGCGGCGATGGACTCCAATGACCATCCAGGGAAACCGCGGTTTTAGAAAGGTGGCGAAAGAGTGCAAGCGCCTTTGGGCCTCCTTCATGTCCACCACCGGGTCAGGAAAGGTGATCGTGCCGAACACGCACCATTCGATTCCATGCTCATAGCAGAATTTTTCGACATTCTGGGTAAGGGCCCAAAGCGTCTTGCGGGTGCTCGATGAAATTGGCTTTGGCTCCCCTTCTTTTGGGGTACCAACGCAGTTGTTACTTGATAGACAAGGAAGGGCGGCAGGGGTCGGGGCCGCGCTGCGCGCGGCCTCCGACCCCTTGGCCGCCCGTTCTGTTGCTGGAACACGATTAAGCTCGGCCCACCACTTTGAAAGCTTAGCATCTGTCCACCAACTTACGGCGGCCATTTTGGCTGCATAGTCTTGCTTTGACATGCTCACGGCCTGCCTCCCTTGGCCGCGTCCACCAGGGCGAGAATAGCTAGGCGGATAGATTCGGGCAAATTGGCCCAAGCTACGACAACCTTGGCCACGTCTTCCCCCGGCTGGCCGGAAGGGTGTGCGTATTTTGCTCCGTAGTGCGCTTTCGCGGTTTCTTTAACCGCTTGATTTTCAAATGCCTTACCGCCACGATACCGGGGGTTCGAATCCCTCCCTCTCCGCCATTAACTCACTGATAGTAAGTGAGTTAATGGAGATACGAAGCTAGGTTGCCGGTTGACGTGGCAACCTAGATATGAAACATAATAATACGTTCGTTGTCCGTCGGTTTGAAAACCGCAATGGTGTGATGTCCTGGCGGGTGGCTGGTTTTCTGCACGGCGTTCGTCTTCGCAAGAACTTCAAATCGAAGGAAGAGGCCGCTGCTGAGAAGGCCACTCTCGAATTGAAGGCAATGCAGGCCACGTCCGGTCTGCAATCCGTAACCACGTTTCTCGCCGCCGATCAGTTGAGGGAATCTGAGGCTGCGTTTCGCCGTCTCCAAAATAATCCCCATTCGCTGACATTCTATCTCGAATATGCGTTGTCGAATTACCGCGAGCCGGTGACGCAAAAATTGCTCGCTGAGGCAGTTGCGGAATATGTTGCCGCCAAGCAACACGAGCGCGAGCAGGATTTGATTTCTGAGCCATACTTCATTCGCCTGAAATGGGATTTGGTTCGCCTGCAAAAACATTTTCCCGGCGCGACGGTCGCGGAACTCACCGGGGCACGGCTCATGGAGTATTTTTCCGCTCGTCGTGCGGGGTTCAAAACGTATAACAATCGGCGTGGTATTGTCTCGGGCTTCCTCAAGTTCGCGCTGCAACGGGACTGGGTCACGGAAAACCCGCTGTTGAAAATCCCCGCCCATCGGATTCGCCGTCGTCGCGGCGGCGCTGTGACGCTCAATGCGGCCCAGGCACGCGACCTCATGGTGTTCGTGGAGCAACACCACCCCAGCGCCGTGCCGTTCTTTGCGCTCTGCCTGTTCGCGGGCATCCGGCCTTGTCTCCGCACGGGCGAAATCCTGCGCCTCAAGCCCGAGCATATAAAGCTCGCGGAAGGCATCATCCGCATTGATGGCGAAGTCTCCAAGGTGCGCGAACCGCGCATGGTCACGATTCAGCCGAATCTCGCGGCATGGCTGCGGGCCTACCCGTTGGCGAACTATCCCATCATCCCGACCAACCTCCAACATATCCGGGAGAAAGCAGTAGCGAAGTTCAACCTCTCGCATGATGTCATGCGCCATACCTTCATCTCGATGCACGTTGCAAAATACCGCTCCATCGGTGAGGCCGCCCTGCAAGCGGGCAATTCGGAAAGCATCATTCGCAAGCACTACCTCGACCTCAAAAGCACGGCAGAGGCTGAACAGTTTTTCAACATCATGCCGAGGCGGCAGCGTCACATTGAGGCGGTGACTACCGCCTTTCCGGGGTCTGACCAACGCTTGGGGTTAGCCGTATGAGCGTCCGGTGGGGGCCTCAAAAACGACACACGTGTGTCGTTTTTGAGCGCCACGGGAAAAATAGATGCAAAATCCCGGAGCCGGGATTTTGTATGTATTTTGAAGTGCACAACAGGCCTATAGTAGAGAGGTATAACAAAAATCCATCATGAAAACTCTACCCGATACTCCCACCGAACCAACCGATCCCCGTCAGCAGGTGCAACAAGCCGCATTTGAAATCAATCGCCTTCATGCGGAGGTGGTCAGGCTGACAACTGAGTCCAGACAGTCGCTTGTAAGCGCAGTGGCGATTGCCTGGCAGACCGGTCAGCTCCTGCTGGCCGAAAAAAAGCGCGTGCGGCAGACCTGCGGTGGTGCCTGGGGTCTCTGGCTTGAACACAATTTCAAAGGCACGCCGCGCACGGCCCAGCGGTATATGTGGCTCGCAGAGTGCGAACCTGATGTTTCGTCGTTAAAAGGTCTGAGTCTGCGGCAGGCCTACTTCCGGCTGGGCATCGCTACTGAGCACAAATCTCCGGCAAAATTTGGGCTGTCACTGCAATTGCCGTCACATATTCGGCTGGCGGGCAAACTATTCGATGCCCTCCAGCCATGTGCCGATGTCCGCCGCATGACGCCGGAACAACGCGAGGCCTACCGGATAGACCTCCGGACGCTCTACCAGCGGCTCCGGCCTCTCTTTGAAACCGACACGGCAGGCGCAATGGCGGCAAGGCTGACTGCCGGTCATTAACCAACCGCTAGTCCACCACCACCCCTCATAACTGCGCCTTCTTCCGCCGCCGTCAAGGTGGAGAGCGAAGCGGACCTTGACGGCGGCGATACAATAGGAGGCGCGCGGGGGTGGTTGGAGCAAATATGTAACAAACTTGACGCTCCATATTGTTCTCAGCATTCATCAAAAGGAAATAAACCAGCTTTCGTTGCTGGACTGGTTAGATGAGTCCAGCATCGCGGAAACTGTAATACCCTTTCCCGGATGGGTCGTCGTCCCTGTGGCCGATGACGATGTGGTCTAGTAGTTCGATACCGATAATCTTGGATGCTTCATGCAATTGTCGCGTCACCTCCAAGTCGGCAGAACTTGGCGATGGGTCGCCACTGGGATGATTGTGGACACACACGATGCCAGCGGCTGACGCCAATATCGCGATGCGGAATACCTCGCGCGGATGCGCCAGTGTTGACGTGGCCGTTCCCAGCGTCACGCGGTTTCGGCAAATTGGCCGATGCTTCCGATTAAGGCATACTACGTAAAAGCTCTCCTGCAAGGGAGCATCGTCGAAAGCTCCCCTCATGTATTCGACAATCCCCGGTGGGGTGTTGGTCATCTCTTGATGACTGGTTCTTACCACCGTGTATTGAATGCTTGCTTCATAAACTTGCATAGTTGGTGCGAAATCGCGCCTTATCCGGTTCCGGCAACGTGCCGGGTTATCCAGTCAGCCCGATCTCGCCTCCATGGTCACGCCAAGGCAAAGCGCGACCGGGCAAGTGGCCGGTCGCGCGTGGTGGAGGCGACGAAGGAGCACTACCTTGCCTGGCGTGATACAATGGGGCGACAGAGGGCAGGCCAGACGGTTCAAATTGGGCGATTGCCCATTTTTTGCAGTCTTCGGAATCGTGCCCATATGCGACATTATGCCCCAGGCCAAGCGGGAGTCCCGGTTGCGAGGCGCGGAGCCGGGCCGGGAGCCCGAGCAGGCCGCCCGATGGCGGCAGGCGAGGCGGACGGCGGCGGAAGCGACTCGCGCCCGGGTCTCCCGGTCGGTGCTTGATTACCCCGCCCTTTAACGAGGGCGCGCCGATTGAGCGGAGCGCGGCGCGTCTTCGTGAGGGTCGGAAATCGGCACAACTGCCGAGCCATGCCTAGCTTCGATTTCAACGGGCGATTGCCCACGCGAGTATTCCGGTTGACGGCGAAGCATGGGTAATGACGTGCGTCACTTACGCGACTTCAAGCATTACGCTCCGGCGTAAGGGGAGAGGTGTCCCCCCTGAAGAAAACGCGACTGCGTTTTCATAAGTGAGTCTGCGAAGTCAGTCGTTTTTATTATGTTGAGTCCAAAACCACAGTTAAATTTGAAAAGCGCGAAAGAATATTTTCGCGAGCATTTGAGCATAGGCGATTACTATGCGGAAGGTCAGGCGGTGACTGGTCAATGGTTCGGTGAAGCTGCGAAAAAATTGGGTCTCAAAGGCAGTGTTGGAGAGAAAGAATTTCTGGCGTTGTGCGAAGGGTTGAATCCAGCCACGGGTCAAAAATTGACCCAGCGGAAGAATTCCAAGCGCCGGGAGGCCGGGAAGACCGTGGCCAATCGGCGGGTCTTTTATGACTTCACTATCAGTCCGCCAAAATCGGTGTCAGTGGTCGCCCTGATGCAGGATGCTCGAATTTTGGAATTGCACAATCAGGCGGTCAAACTGGCGATGGCGGAACTGGAAAAGTTCGCCGAGACGCGCGTAAGGAAGTCAGGCCAAAATGGGGAGCGGGTGACGGGCAATGTCCTGGGCGCGGCCTTTCGGCATGACACCAGCCGCGAACTCGATCCGCTGGTGCATACCCATTGCGTGGTGTTCAACGCCACTTTTGACCCGGTGGAAAATCGCTGGAAGGCGCTGGATGCCTCGGGCATGTACCGGGTTCAACGGTTCGCCAACGACTATTATTTCCACGAATTGGCCAAGGGGCTGCACGGGCTCGGTTACGAGATCATGAGCAATGGCCCGAGCTTTGAAATCAAAGGTGTTCCGGCCAGCGTCATTATCCAATTTTCAAAACGGCACCGGCAAATTGATGAGGAAACCCAAAAACGCATTGAGCGAGAGGGGTTGCGGGGCAACGTCAAGGACGTGCGGGAACAGGTGGCCCGTGATGAGCGGAAGAGGAAAATGAAGAATTCCACGGCGGAAAGGTTGCGCCCGGATTGGGTCAGGCAATTGTCACAGGCCGATCACGCTGCCTTGGATGCCCTGCGGGGAGTTACGCCAAGAACCTTGGCCAAGGCCTATGTTACGGAGATAGTCGCATGGGCGGATGAGCACCTTTTCGAGCGGCGGTCGGTGGTGAATGACTATGAACTCATGGCGGCGGCACTCGCCCATGGCCGGGGTGAAGATTTCGACTTGGCCGCGATGCGTGAGGCCATTGAAAAACGCGGTTATATTCGTGAGGACGGCACGCATAAGCTGACCTCTCGCGACGTGCTGTGCTGCGAATTGGACATTGTCATGGCCGCGCGGGATGGTCGCCGTCGCCATGCGCCGCTCAATCCAGACCATGCCTGCTCGCCAGCCTTGTCGCCGGAGCAACGAGCGGCAGTTAATCACATTCTCAAGAGCCGGGACTTTATCACTCTGTTTCGCGGCGGGGCGGGCACTGGCAAAAGCTTTGCTCTTAAAGAAGTGGAACGGGGTTTGGTTGCCAATGGCCATCTGGTTGTCGTCCTGGCTCCGCAACGGCAGCAAGTAACCGATCTCCAAAAAGATGGCCTTCTGGCTCAAACCGTCGCGCAAATGCTGGTGATCAAGCAGCTTCCGACGAAAGCCGTTGTCATTGTGGATGAGGCCGGTCAAGTCGGCGGGCGGCAACTGCGCGAGTTAATCCGCCTCGTGCAATCGAAGTACGGGCGGCTAATTCTCTCCGGCGATACGCGCCAGCATGGCGCTGTGGCGGCCTCGGATGCCCTGCGAGCAATTGAGGAATATGCATGTCTCAAGCCAGCGGAGATTCAGGAAATCCGCCGCCAAAATCCTGAGCTGGGCCGTTCGCAGTTGGAACGTGCATCCATCCGTGATTATCGCATGGCGGTTGCGGCGGCAGCGGATGGCAAAGTGACCGAATCCTTCGACCGTCTCGACCGCTTGGGTTGGATTCGCGAATTGGACGGGTCTGAACGGCGTGACGTGCTCGCTGGCGAATACCTCGCTGCCATTGAGCGCAAAGAGAGCGCCTTGGTCGTTGCCCAGACATGGGCAGAGGTGCGTGGGGTGAACGAGGCCATTCGCGAGCAATTGAAAGCTGCCGGAAAATTGAGCGGCGGCACGACGCTCACCGCCT
>CAZLRH010000030.1:0-37278 GCA_964562015.1 uncultured Opitutales bacterium
TTCATCCTTCATCCTTCATCCTTCATCCTTCATCCTTCATCCTTCATCCTTCATCTCATTTTCAATTTTGAATCTCCCACTCTCCCCTATGCCGCGCCTTTTCCTTATCCGCCACGGTGAAACTGAATGGGCCCGCGAAGGCCGCCATACGTCGCGCACGGATCTGCCGCTGACGGACCGCGGGCGCTCGCTGGCCACCGCCCTGCGCCATCGCCTCTCGGGTCTGCCTTTTGCCCTCGTGCTCACCAGCCCGCTCCAGCGCGCGCGCCAGACTTGCGAACTCGCCGGCTTCCGCGAAAAAGCGGAAATCGAACCCAACCTGCGCGAGTTCGATTATGGCGACTACGAAGGCCTGACGAGTGACCAAATCCGGCAAAAAGTTCCCGGCTGGAATGTGTTCACCCACCCCTGCCCCGGCGGTGAAACGCTCGCGCAAGTGTCCGCACGCGCGGACGCCGTCATCACCCGCGTGCGCGGGGCCAGCGGTGACGTGCTCGTCTTCACCCACGGCCACATGGGCCGCACCCTTGCCGCCCGCTGGCTCGCCCAACCCCCGGAATTCGCCGCCGCCCTGATGCTCGACACCGGCACACTCAATGTCCTCGGGACGCTACACGACGTGCCCGCCATCCAGACCTGGAATGCGGCGTGAGTGGTCAGACAACGTTTTTTGGACAGAATTCACAGAATTTGTGTAATTCACGTCTACCGTTTGACGCCTCGGATTGTTTTGTAAATTCAGTTGATGTCGTCTAAGTTGGATTTCTTCGATGTCCGTCCTTCGCCTTAATCTTGCGGTTCTGGTCGCGGCTACGCTTCTGACCGGCCTGACCGCCGCCCACGCGCAGAACCTTGCCGGCCCGTCCGCCGGCTCGACAGTGGCCGCCAAACCACCCGCACCCTTGCGCGTCGCGGTGTACGCGCATGAGGCTCCCCTGATTTTCAAGACGGGTGAAAAATTTTCCGGCGTCGAAGCGGAACTCGCCCGCGGTCTCGGCGAGGAACTCGGCCGGCCCGTGCAGTTTGTCGAGACGACGCTGAACGACCTCATTCCCTCTCTGCTCGACGACCGCGCCGATATCGTGATGTCCGGGCTGTCGCTCTCGAAGCTGCGCGAGGTGCGTGTGGCATTTTGCGTGCCGTACTTGCGCTCCGGCCAGGTGCCGTTGTGCCGCCGCGGAGAATTGGCGACGTATAACAACAATGAGGCCTTCTTCAACTTGCGCAGCACCATCGGCGTGGTCGGCAACACCACGGCGGATGTGCTCGTGCGTTCTGAATTCACCTACGCGCACGTCGTCACTTTTCCCACGCTCGCCGACGCCGTGGCCGCGTTACGCGACAAAAAATCCGATCTCCTGATTTTGGATTATCCGCTCGCCCTCTGGCAAAACGCGGAGAACGAGGCCAGCCTCGCGCTCATTCCGATGTTTTTGAACCAGGAAGATTACGGCTGGGCCGTGCGCAAGGACGACGATGCCCTCCGCACCGCCGCCAACGCCTACGTTGCGAAAATCAAGGAAAGCGGCAAGCTCACCGAAATCGTGCGCAAATGGATTCCCTCCGCGGCGGATGGCGCCATTGGCCCGGTGCCGCTGCCGAATGCGCCCGACGCCCTGCCCGTTCCGACCGTCGTCACTCCGTCTGCGGCGCCTGCGTCCGTCGTGCCCGCCAAATAGCGGGCGGCTTGGTTAATCCACATGATACCGCGCGACGAGCGCCGCGGGCGTGGGCAGCCGAAAAGCGTGCACACCGCCCAATTGCTGCAACCCGCGCAGGGCTAGAAAATCGCCGCGTTCAATGGCTTCGTGGCGCGCGATTTCTTCCCTGCTCAATCCGCGCAGCGGCAAATCGAGCGTGTACTTGACCCCGTCGGCCCCGACCGCCGCCGCCACAAAAACGCCTTTGCCACGGTAGAAGGGCGATACCAACCGCGCCACCAAGCCGTCTCCGCTTTGCAAAATTTCGCCGAAAACTCCGCTGAGTGTAGGCGGCGTTTTTTTTCCATGCAGCGCGTAGGAAAACTTTAGTTCATCCACCTTGCGCCACAACTGCCGGTTGAGCAGTGCGACGCTCCCCGGCGGCGCCCACTCGCGCACCTCGTGGTTCCAAAATTTTCCCTCGGCGCGCAGCGGGCAGGCGTGGTCGCCCGCATACGGACCCCAGCGCGGCAGCGGCGGGCCGCTGTTTTCCCGGCGCGGCACTCCTTTCTGCGGGGCGGGCTTGGCGCACAGGACATCGGATAATTCCTGCAGCGGCTCGGCGGTTTCCCGCAACGCCGGCTCGATGAACAACAGCAACCCGTCCTCATTCAGCCGGCGCGCCAGCCGGCGGGAAAAATCCTCCCGGGCCGCGAGCCCTTGGGCGGCGGGCAACATTTCGTTCAGCGAAAATCCCAGGGTGATCAAATCAAACGGATCGTCCGCGCGCGGCAATTCCCGCTGCACCCAGTCCCGCGCCTCGCGCACCACCGCGTGCAAAGTCAGTCCGGGCAAATGCGCGGCATTTTCGCGCACTAGCGTGCTCAGACGCGCGAGACTGTCGGGCGAATGATCCACCGCGGTGAGTTCGACTTCGTCGGCCAGGCCGCGCTCGCGCAAAAACATGGCGGCCGCCAGGCCGGTGGCGCCGGTGCCCGCACCCAAATCCAGCACGCGCACTTTTTTCGCCGCCGGGCGCCAGTCGCGAAATTCGATGGCCTCCGCCAGCGGCAAACGCGCGCGCACAAAACATGGCGGGAAAAAATACAGCCCGTAAGCCAGCGCCAGGTCCGCATCCGCCGCATAGTCGGGAAATTTTTTCCGGACCACCACGGCAGGTTTGGCGGGGCGCACCAGTTTGGCGGACGGGCCGGTCTTGGCTACCGGAGTTTCCTCCTCCGGTCGCGCCACGGTGAATAAATCACTCAGTTCCTGCGCACCCGCGGCAAAACTCGGCAAGACTGCCTCCGCTTTGTCCGCGGATACACCGCGCTGGCGGCACGCCTGTTCAATCCACCACCACTCGAGCCACGCGGGATAAACGCGGGCCGGGGGCGGGGTTTGCGCACCGGCGTCCATGCCACCGTGACTAGCCTACCAGCCGAGCTTCGTCAACTTGCCACCGTAAACGGCGTTGCGGCCGAGTTCTTCCTCGATGCGCAAAAGCTGGTTGTATTTGCACACGCGGTCCGTGCGGCACAGCGAACCGGTCTTGATCTGGCCGGCATTGGTGGCCACAGCGAGGTCGGCGATGGTCGCATCCTCGGTTTCACCGGAACGGTGCGAAATAACGGCCGTATAGCGCGCCTCCTTTGCCATCTCGATGGCGTCGAACGTTTCGGTGAGCGTGCCGATTTGATTCACCTTCACCAGAATCGAATTCGCCACGCCTTCCTTGATGCCTTTGCGCAGGAAGCTGGTGTTCGTCACGAACAAATCGTCACCCACGAGCTGCGTGCGGTGGCCGAGCGCGACGGTGAGTTTCTTCCAGCCGTCCCAATCGCTTTCACCGCAACCGTCCTCGATGGAAATGATGGGGAATTTCTTCTGCAAGTTCGCGTAGAACGCCACCATTTCCTCGCCCGAGCGCTCGGAACCGTCGGACTTTTTGAAAATATACTTCTCGGTCTTGCGGTCGAAAAATTCCGAGGCCGCGACGTCGAGCGCCAAAAAGATGTCCTTGCCGAGTTTGTAGCCGGCGTCCTTCACGGCCTTGGCAATCGCCTCGAGCGCGGCTTCATTGCTGTCGAGGCGCGGCGCGAAACCACCCTCGTCGCCGACGGCGGTGGAAAGCCCGCGACCCTTGAGCACTTTCTTCAACGCGTGAAAAATCTCCGCGCCCATGCGCAGCGCCTCGCGGAACGAATCCGCGCCGACCGGCATCACCATGAATTCCTGGATGTCAATCGGGGCGTCCGAATGCGCGCCGCCGTTCATGATGTTCATCATCGGCACGGGGAGCACTTTCGCGTTCGGGCCGCCGAGGTATTTGTATAACGGCTGGCCGAGCGCCGCGGCCGCGGCATGCGCGGTCGCCAGCGACACGCCCAAAATCGCATTCGCGCCGAGCTTCGCCTTGTTTTCCGTGCCGTCCAATTTCAGCATCGTTTTGTCCACGCTCAACTGGTCGAGCGCGTCGAACCCCTCGAGCGCGGGCGCGATGAGGCGGTTGACGTTGTCCACCGCTTTCAGGACGCCCTTGCCGCCATAGCGCTGGCCGTCCACTCCCTTGGGCAGTTGCTTCGAGGAAACGGCGCCGTCGCGCAATTCCAGCGCCTCGAACTCTCCCGTGCTGGCGCCCGAGGGCACCGCGGCGCGGCCCATGGAGCCGCCGGCCAGTTTCACATCCACCTCGAGGGTGGGATTGCCGCGGGAATCGAGAATTTCCCGCGCGTGGATTTCGGAGATCTTGGTCATGGACGAAAAAGCGTAAGGGTGAAAGGCCGCCAAAGCAGCAGGCCCCGCGCCAGCTTGGACACCGGCGCAGAGGTTCACCCTAGGCGGACGCCCGCCCGCAAGTCAATCCATGGAATGTCGCAGTAGTGTCCTAATTTCACCAGAAACAAGACGGCGGGCTGAGGGCAGCCCGCCCTACCCCAGGCAAATGCTTTAGGTAGGGCGCGCTGCCCTCAGCGCGCCGTTTCAAATGAGGACATTACCCATCTCGCGTGCCGAACCGCACATTCGCTTTCTTAGGCGAATAAGGCGGGCCGCACAACTTGTGTGCCTGTCGCATGGGCCAAAAAGAAGAGCCCCGCCGGGAATCAACCCGGCGGGGCGTTCTAACCTCGCGACCCTGCAGGCTATCCACTGCTTGCTCGGCGGGCTATACGTCAGGGTCGCGTCGCGGACCCGGTCATCTGTCACTCACGGGCCTCTGGGGAGGTACTGCGCCCGTTTCGCTTCTCGTTTCCAGGTCCGAAGGGGTATCCTGTGGACTAACCCAAACCTACACCCGCGATGCTGTTTCGTCAATGGACCGCGGATGATTTTTGGGTGAAAAACGCGGTATTTTTCAGGCGCTATAATTTCTCGCGCAGGTACGGCCCAGTCGGGCAATCGCGGCGCGCGGCCAGTCCCTTCACCGTTCCTTGATACATAATATGACCACCAGCGTCGCCACCGTCCGGCCCCAGTTCCAGCACCCAGTCCGCCTCCGCGATCAAATCCACATGGTGCTCAATGACGATGACGGTGTGCCCCTGCTCGACCAGCCGGTGCAGCAAATCAATCAACCGCACCACGTCGCTCTGGTGCAGGCCGATGGTCGGCTCCTCCATGATATAAAGGCTGCGCGGGGAAGGGCGGCCGCTGCGCGGATCGGGGCCGTCCTCTTCGCGCGGGCCGGGCAGACCCAGGGCGAGTTCGCTGACGAGCTTGAGGCGCTGCGCCTCGCCGCCGGACAGCGTCGGGCTGCTCTGGCCGAGCGTCAAATATCCGAGGCCCGTTTCGACCATCAACTGGAGCATGCCTTTCAACACCTTGTGAGCGGAGAAAAATTGCGCAGCCTCGGCAAACGACATGCGCAGCACCTCGGCGAGATTCTTGCCGTTCCAGCGCAGCTCGCGCAACTCCGGCCCGTAACGGTCGCCGTTGCAATCATCGCAGGGCAGCCAGGCCTCGGGCAGAAAATTCATTTCCAATTTGATGCGCCCGGCGCCGGAACAGGTCTCGCAGCGGCCACCCGCCCGATTGAAAGAAAACCAGCCGGCGTCATGCCCGCGCATCCGCGCCTCGGGCAATTGCGCGAAAATTTCGCGAATGATATTAAACGCACCGATGTACGTCGCGGGTGTCGAGCGCGGCGTCTGGCCGATGGGGTCCTGGCTCACTTCGATGACGCGCCGGAAGGCCGATGCCCCGGTGATGACGCGCCAAGGCGCACGCCCGGGTTGAATTCCGCGCAGGCCGAGACGCCGCGCGGTTTCAACATCGCCATCGAGGCGCGCGATGCGGTTTTTCGCGGCGTAGGCCGCCGCGGGCTCGAGCAAATCGCGCACGAGCGTGCTCTTGCCCGCGCCCGACGGGCCGCTCACCGCCACCAAGCGCCCGAGCGGAATCCAGGCGTCGTCGCCTTTCAAATTGCGCAAGGCCACGACGCGCGCGATCAGCCAGCCGGGGACCGCGCCGTTCTTCTCCGGGGTGCGCGCCGGGATGTCACGCCAGGCGCCCCGGCGCGGATGCTTGATGCCCTCGCGCAAAAATTTTCCCGTGAGCGAATTCGGGTGCCGCATAATTTCCGCTGCCGTGCCCTGTGCGACCAAATGGCCGCCTTCTTTGCCCGCTCCCGGCCCCAGATCCAGCAGGCGGTCCGCCTCGCGCAATGTTTCTTCATCGTGTTCAACCACCAGCAGCGAATTACCCTGCTGCTGCAACGCGCGCAGTGAATCGAGCAACCGGCGATTGTCGCGGGCGTGCAAACCGATGGACGGTTCATCCAAAACGTACAAAACACCCGCGAGATTCGAGCCCAGTTGCGCGGCCAGCCGGATGCGTTGGGCTTCGCCGCCGGAAAGCGTGTCCGCCGAGCGGTCCAGCGTGAGATATTCCAGGCCCACGCGATCGAGAAACTTGAGGCGCTCCGCCATTTGCGGAATGACCTCGGCGGCAATGAGTTTTCCGCGGGCGTCGAGTTGCAATTGTTTCAGGCGCTCGAGCAAGGCCACCGGCGCGAGCGCCAGCAATTCCGGCAGCGACCACGCCGGGCCTTTGCGCATCGCGAGCTTCACCGCGCGCGCCACCGGATTGAGTCGCGCCCCGCCGCACTCTGGACAAACTTCCTCCACCGCCTCGGCGTAACTCGGTGCTTCCGCGTACGGGTCTTCCTGATCCTCGAGTTCCACAAACAGGCGTCCGTGCCCGCGGCAACGCGGACACCATCCGCGCGGCGAATTCCAGGAAAAATGTTTCGGATCCAGCTCGGGATAAGCCTCGCCGGTGGCGGGGTCCGTGCGCGTCGTGGAAAACCATTCCGGATTTCCCTGGCGCGGATCGAGCAGGAAGCACGCGCCCCCGCCGAGTTTTAGCGCCGCGTCCAACGCGCCCGCGGCGGGTTTTGTTTCCGTTTTCCGGCCAAAATCGGCGACCGCCACCTCCACGTCGTGCTCGCGATAGCGGTCCAGCTTTTGAAATTTGTCCACGGGCGTCAGCGCGCCATCGCAACGCAGCAGTTTGTAACCGTGGTTGCGCGCCCAATCGGCGAGCGGCTGGTGATGGCCCTTGCGCCCGCGCACCAGGGGCGCGAACAAATAAAGATGCGGCGCACCCCCCCGCCGCTTTAATTCCGTGCGGAAACGCCGGGCGATTTCCGCGTGGTTCAACGCGATGAGCGGAAGTCCCGTCTTCAAACTGTGCTGCACGCCGAGCCGCGCGTAGAGCAGCCGCAGGTACGGCGCGACCTCCGTTACCGTGGCCACCGTGCTCTTGCGCCCGCCACGCGTGACGCGCTGCTCGATGGCGACCGTCGGCGGAATGCCGGTGATCAAATCCACATCGGGCCGCGGCATCTGTTCGACAAATTGGCGCGCGTACGACGACATGCTCTCCAGAAAGCGCCGCTGCCCTTCCGCAAACACGATGTCAAACGCCAGCGACGATTTACCGGACCCCGACACGCCCGTGACCACGGTGAATTCGCGGCGAGGCAAGGTCACCGAAATATTTTTCAAATTATGTTCGCGCGCGCCCGTGATGCAGAGCCCGGCGGGGATTTTTTTCGCCCTGGCGGCTTCCTGCTTCGCATTCCTTCCCGCGCGAGTCTGCTCCGGCACCAACGGCCGCTCCCCGGCTTTTTGATTTTCCGCGAGCGAACGCTGGAGAAAGGGCGCCGACGCCGTTTTTCCGCGCGCGAGTTTTTCCGGCGTGCCCTCGGCAACGATTTGGCCGCCGCGCGCACCCGCCTCGGGGCCGAGTTCGATGAGCCAGTCGCAGGCCGCGAGCACATCGGGCTGGTGCTCCACCACGATGATGCTATGCCCGCGTTCAACCAATCGCTGCAAAACCTCGAGCAGGCGACCCACGTCGTGCCGGTGCAGGCCCGTCGTCGGTTCGTCGAGCAGGAGCAGCGACGGCCCCGTCTCGCCGGAAATTCCGCCCATGTAGCGCACGAGCTTGAGGCGCTGCGATTCGCCGCCGGAGAGCGTGTTGAGCGGCTGGCCGAGCGGCAGATAGCCGAGCCCGACGGCCACGAGCGTTTGCAACTGGGCGGCGATGCGCGGCTGCGCTTTAAAAACTCCGCACGCATCGCCGCAATCCAGCGCCAGCAATTCCGCGACGCTGAGCCCATTCCACGTGCACGCGAGCACCGCGGGTTTGAAGCGCTTGCCCTCGCATACGGGGCACGGCACGTACAAATCGCTCATGAACTGCATTTCGACGCGCTCGCTGCCGAGGCCCTCGCAATTCGGGCAGCGGCCCTCGCCGGTGTTGAACGAAAAATGCGACGCCGTAAACCCGGCGGCACGCGCGGCCTCGCCCGCGGCATAAAGCTGGCGGATGCCGTCCCACGCCCCGCTGTATAGGGCGGCGTTGCTGCGCGGCGTGCGGCTCACCGGCGATTGGTCCACCATCACCAAGTCCGCGAATTTCACGGGCAATTTCACCGACGCGATCGTGGCTGGCTCGCTCGCGGGCTGGCCGAGAAACGCACGCAAACCCTGATAAATCCCATGCTCGAGCAGCGTGCTTTTGCCTGAACCCGAAACCCCGCAAAAGCCGACAAATCGTCCTAGCGGAATCGTCACATCCAGGTTGCGCAAGTTGTGCAAGGTGACCCCGTGCAACTCGAGCGATTTCGCACTTTGCACCGGCCGCCGTTTTTCAGGCGGCGGCAAAATTTTTCGGCCGCTTAAATATTGGCCGGTCAGGCTGTCCTTCGCCTTCACCATGCCCGCCGCCGGCCCGCTGTAAACAACGCGCCCGCCGCGGCGGCCGGGCTCCGGCCCGATTTCCACCAAATGATCGGCGGCGCGCATCACGGATTCGTCGTGCTCGACGACCACCACGGTGTTGCCCTGGTCGGCCAGCCGTCGCAAAATCCCGATGAGCCGGTGAATGTCGCGCGGATGCAGGCCAACGCTCGGCTCGTCGAGCACGAACAGCGTTTCCACCAGCGCGGAACCAAGGCACGTGGTGAGATTCACGCGCTCCGTCTCGCCGCCGGAGAGTGTGCGCGTGGGCCGGTCGAGCGTGAGATAACCGAGCCCGACTTCGCGCAAGTAGCGCAGCCGGGAGAGAATGCCTTCGATGGCCAAATCTTTTTGCTCGGTGCGCGCCCCGGCGCGTGTTTCACCGCCGCTTTTCTCCAGCAGCGCCAGCAATTCGTCGATGGGCGTCTGGTAAAGTTGCGGCAGCGTGCGGTCGCGCCATTTCCACCACAACGCCTCGGCCTGCAGGCGCGCGCCGCCGCAGTCGGGGCAGGTCGTGTACGTCCGGTATTTCGACAAAAACACGCGCACGTGCATTTTATACGTGTTGCTTTCGAGCCACTTGAAAAAACGCCGCACGCCGTACCACGCCTTGGGCCACTCGCGCCCGTTCTCACCGTAGCCCGGCTCGCCTTCCATCACGAAACGCCGGTGCTTCTCGGGCAATTCCTGCCACGGAATGTCCGACGGCACCTTGAATTTCGCGCACGCGCGCAGCATGTCGCGCTGGCTCTCGCTGTAAACTTCGCCTTGAAACGGCCGGATGACGCCGCCCGCAATCGTCAACGCCGGATTCGGTATCACCAGCCGCTCGTCAATTTCGATCACGCGTCCGAAACCACGGCACTTCGCGCAGGCGCCTAAGGGAGAATTAAAGGAAAATAATCCCGGCACGGCCGGACGAAAGCGCCGGCCCGTGTGCGGCGAATGCAAGCCCTCGGAAAAGCGCCCAAGTTCCGCGCCGTTTTCCTCGAGCAACCGCAGCGCGCCTTGCCCAAAATGCAACGCCGCACGGGCCGCCTCCAAAAAGCGCAGCGCGTTTTCCTCGGTGAGCGGCAGGCGGTCCTGCACGACCAGCAACGTCGTCGTCACCGGCAGCAGCGCCGCCTCCTTTTCCAAATCTTCGAGCTTCGTCAAATGCGGCGCGGTGCTAATGGAATCTTCTCCCTCGTCGACCGTTACGACGCGTGTGTAACCCTGCGCCTTCAATGGGCCCAAAACTTCCGGCCACGCCAGTTGCGCCGGCTTTTTCACCGCGAAGGTCACGAGCGCGGCGCGGCCATCCGGCCACCGGGTCCGGGCCTTGCGCCAAATGGTGCGCGGGTTGTCATCTGCAATCACTTCGCCAGTGGCGGGATCGTGCAATTGCGCGACATGCGGCCACCACGCTTTAAAATAATCGCACAACTCCGTCATCGTGCCGACGGTCGAGCGCGAAGTCTTGACAGTGTTCGTCTGCTCGATGGCGATGGAGGGCCGGATGTTTTCAATCGAGTCGACGCGCGGGCGGTCCAGCCGCTCGAGAAACTGGCGCGTGTACGGGCTGAAGGTCTCCACATACCGCCGCTGGCCCTCCGCGTGCAGCGTCTCAAACACCAGCGACGACTTTCCCGCCCCGCTCAGCCCCGTGACCACGATCAACTTCCCCAGTGGCAAATCGAGGTCGAAGCCCTGCAAATTGTTCTGGCGCACGCCGCGCAGGCGGATGGTTTCGGGAGCAGGCATCGGCATCGGGTGGAACTGCACAAGGAATGCAAGATTCGCCAAACCGCAAGTCTTGTGCGACATTGGCGTGAAATCTGCACGCTGCGGCGATGACTTTGCCCGCTTCGCACGCTCCGCCTTTCGCCTTGTTCCTCCGCGCTTTTGCCTTCATCCCTCCTCTTTCCTCCTTTGCTCCCTCCTGCCATGCCCGAAATTCCCGAATACGTTGACGGTCTCCTCAATCTCTCCGGCGCCGAGCCGCTCGTCGAGAAAACGCTTGCCGCCGCGGCCTCGCGCCCGGTCTTTCTGCCCGACAGCCGCATCGACTTCGGCAAAATCCGCGCCGCAGCCGCCATCGCGCTGCACATGCACCAGCCGCTCATCCCCGCCGGGGGCGGCGATTTGCGCACGGCCGCCATCATTTCGAATTTGAAGTACATGTGGGACAACCAGGGCATTGGCGACAACCACAACGCGCCGGTGTTCGCCTGGTGTTACAAGCGCATGGGCGAATTCATCCCGCAGCTCGTCGGCGAGGGCAAGGAACCGCGCGCCATGCTCGAGTATTCCGGCACGCTTTTTCACGGCCTCCGGCAGATGGGCGCGCATGACGTGCTCGATGCGCTCAAAAACATCACGGTGAATCCCGCCTACTCGCGCTGTGTCGAGTGGCTCGGCTGTCCGTGGGGCCATGCAGTGGCGCCTTCCACGCCGCCGCAGGATTTTCGCCTGCATGTGCGGGCGTGGCAGCAGCACTTCGCGGCGCTGTTCGGTCTCGAAGCTTTGGCGCGCGTGCGCGGATTTTCGCCATCGGAGATGGCGCTGCCGAACCATCCCGATGTCGCCTATCAATATATCAAGACGTTGCGCGATTGCGGCTTCACCTGGGTCATGGTGCAGGAACACACCGTCGAAAAACTCGACGGCTCCGGCCTCGAGCAGAAACATGTGCCGCACCGGCTGGTTGTGCGCGCCAGCACGGGCGAGGAGGCCAGCATCGTCGCACTGGTGAAAACGCAGGGCAGCGACACGAAGCTCGTGGCGCAGATGCAGCCGTACTACGAGGCCAAGAGTTTGTCGCGCTGGACGCTCGCCGGGAAAAGCATTCCCCCGCTGGTCACGCAGATCGCCGACGGCGAGAACGGAGGCGTCATGATGAACGAGTTTCCGCCGAAATTCCTCGAGTGCGTGCGCGAGTCCTCCCACGGCGACACGCCTCTGATGAACGGCACCGAGTACCTCGAGCATCTCTACGCGATGGGTTTTAAGGAGACGGACTTCCCCGCCATCCAGCCGCAATGGCAGAAACAAATCTGGTCGCGCATGAAACCGGGCGACGGCCCCGAGAAGCTCAAGCAAACCATCGAGGAATGCAAAAAGACCGACCACCGCTTCAACATGGAGGGCGGTTCCTGGACCAGCAACATCTCCTGGGTGCAGGGGTATGATAATCTGCTCGGGCCGATGGAGCGGGCCTCGTCGCTTTTCAACCAAAAGGCGCTCGGGCCGAAAATCCCGCGCGATGAAGGCCGCTTCCGCAACGCGCTGTTTCATTTGCTCTGCTCGCAAACCAGTTGCTATCGCTATTGGGGCCAGGGCCAGTGGGTGGACTACGGCCGGGAGATCTGCCGCCGCTGCGAGGAAATATTGAAGAATGATTTTTGAACCAACGGCCGAGGATGGCTCGGCTTGGAGGACGGACGGTCGCTGCGCCTGCACCGGGGATGGGGTGACGACTATAAAATTCGCCTCCTTTTCCCATTTATCATTGAGCGTTTATCCTTTAGTATTAGGACATGCCTCTTCCCACCCCCTCCATTCTCACGTCCACCACTTTTGAAATCGCCGGCTGCGCCATCGTGCGGCACGTCGGGCTCGTCCGCGGTATCGTCGTCCGCTCCCCCACCATCAGCCAGGGCATCCTAGGCGGACTCAAAAGCATTATTGGCGGCAATATCGAATCGTACACGGAAATGTGCGAGACGGCCCGCCAGCACGCGTTCGACCGGCTCCTCGTGCACGCGGTGGAAGTAGGCGCCAATGCCGTCGTCGGCATTCGCTACGAATCCTCCGAGGTCGGCAACCGCCAGTCCTCGGCGACGGAGGTGCTTTGTTACGGCACGGCCGTCATCGTTGAAGCCGCCCGCTAGGAGATTCGTTGGCCATTTCGCGGGCTTGCGGTGCCGCCGGGCATCCACCATGCTGGAACCGTGATTTCGGAGCGCGACAGCATTGACCACGGGCACGCCGCAGCCAACCATCCGGCGGTGCAGTCGCCCCGTGCGCGCCTCTCCTGGCAAACGGAAAAAAATCAAAAGGCCCCGCCGACGTGGAAGGTGGGCCTGGTGGTCATTCTGGTGCTGGTCCTGCTCGTGGCGCTGGAGCATATTTCGAATGTGCGGGCGGAAGAGCGCTTTCAGCGCATTTGCGTCGGCATTCGGGAAAATATCATCACCTACGCCGACGCCGCGGCAAACTACATGGCGGTCAATCACGCGCAGACTGTGACCGTGCCGCAGCTCATCGGCACCGGCCCCGGCCAGCTCAAAGTTGCGCCGGAAAATGAAATCAACGAGGATTACTCCAAGACCACCTTTTCCGACAAGAAATCCACCGTCATGGTCCGCATCCCCATCGCCAAGGGCGACGCCAAGCTCCTTTATTTTAATATCCACTGGAAGGAGCGCGGCCAGCCGGGCTTTGTTTCCGACGCCGTCACGGATTGACCAGCGACTGACAAAATGGGCCGCCGCCCAAAGAAGCTTTCGATCGAATTAACAGAATTTACAAAACGGAAAACTTCTTCCCGCAGCGTTCTGGGAAATTCTCTTACTTCCGTTAATCCTGTCCAAAATCCGTTTTCCGCTCAATTCCGACAGCATATCGGGTTCGCGCAAACATGGCTGCTCGGCGCGGGCATTTCGCAGGCGCCGCTGCCGCAGCCCATCTCCGCCGCTGGCGCACCCTTGGACATGATGCCATAGCCGCCCAAGATGACGCGCTTGACCGGCAAGCCCGTGTCCGGGTCATGCGTCAACGGGTCGTCGCGCATGCTCTGCTGGGTTTCAAACCGCCGCACTGGATCGCCCGTCTTTTGCGGGATGGTTTCGTAAACGTAGGTGGCCATGGATGAATAGGAGGGTAATATACTTCAAAAAGAAATTTTTTGCCGGCTAAAATTGCGGGGCCGCCAGCCGGCGTGAAAGCTTATTTCCGCTTTCTTTTCTTCGCCGAAGACGGCCGCACGCCGACGGCCAACCCATGGGCATAGTGCGGATATGCTGGATTTACCATGACCTTGCGTTTGCGTGGCTCGATCACCAGATCCATATCTTCCATCGGAATTGCGCCCAGCAAAACCGTTTTGCCCTTCACAATGCCACCGACCATGCATTCGCGATTGTCAAAACGCACATGGATCGGCCCCACGTAGGGCTTCAGTTCCCCGCGGCCATTGGCCAATTCAACTTCCTTTTGACAAAGTTCCTTGAGTTGCAGTTCCTCGGCGACATGTTCCGGCACGCACAAAAATACCGCCCCGGAATCCGCCAGCGCCTGAACTTTCAGCCGTGACAGCGCGGGGAGTTTCGGGTTTTCGAGCGTGAGGGTGGCGGTGGCTAATCCCATGAATCCTTCAGTATGACAGTTCGGCCCGGTTTATCAAGGACGCATCGCGTAATCACCTTTGCCACTGCCGCCCGCTTCTGCTCAAATCTCCTGCCGCATATTGAATTAGGCACTAAGTACTAGAACACTAAAGCACTTCGATTTTTCCATGCCTTTCGGTGAAACCATTGCCGCTCCGGCCACGCCGCCGGGCGAATCCGCGCTCGCCGTCGTGCGCGCGAGCGGCCCGCTCGTGCCGAAATTGGCCGCGGAAATCCTCGGACGAGCCGACGGGGAAGCTCCCCCACCCCGCCAGGCCATGCTGGGCGGCTATCGCGCGCTCGGAGGTGAAGTGCTCGACCAAATCGTGCTCACCTATTTTGCCGCGCCCGCCTCTTACACCGGCGAGGATTTGCTGGAAATTTCCTGTCATGGCAATGCCCTGCTGGTCCGGCGCATCCTCGATGATCTCCTGGCCCGCGGCTGCCGCCCTGCGGCGCCGGGCGAATTCACCCGCACCGCCTACCTCAACGGCAAGCTCGACCTCGCCCAAGCGGAGGCCGTCGCCGATATGATCCATGCGCGCTCCGAAGGCGCCTTGCGGGCGGCCCGCCGCCAACTTGATGGCGAACTCAGCCGCCGGGTCGCCGATTTTTCCGCAATCCTCTTACAAGTCCAAGCGGAGTTGGAGGCCTTTATCGACTTTCCCGAGGAGGATTTGCCAGCGGAAGACTCGGACGGCGCCCGCCTCCGCCTGACCCTGCTGGCCGGTGAACTGGAAGGCCTCCTGGCCACCAGCCGGTATGGCGACCTCTTGCGCGAGGGTGCAAGCGCCGTGATCATCGGTCCGCCCAACGCCGGCAAATCGAGTTTGCTCAATGCCCTGCTCGGCCGGCCCCGCGCGATTGTGAGTCCCGAGCCAGGCACCACCCGCGATTTTATTGAGGAGCGTTTTCTCGTCGGCCCCTACTCTATTCAGATTATCGATACCGCCGGTCTGCGCGCCGATGCCACCAATGCCATCGAACAAGAAGGCATTGCCCGCACCCATGAGAAGATGGCGACCGCGGATGTTTTGCTGGTAGTGATCGATAGCACCATCAGCCCGCCGACCTTAGATTCAAAATGGCTTCAGAGCGCTTCCGCCGCAACTACTCTTGTCATTGAGAATAAGACAGACTTGTCTGATTCCATAGACAGACAAGGTTTTCTACAAAATTGCACGCATATTCGGCTCTCACTCAAAACCGAGAAGGGCCTCGATCAGCTTTGTTTTGAATTAGTCCGAATCTTGGAACAACGCTATGCCGTCCGCAGCGAAGGACTCGTGCTGACCTCGGCCCGGCATACGGATGCGCTTCGTCGCGCTCGCACTGGCGTGCTGGCGGCGATGGAAAAGTTGGATGGGCCGCAATCCACCGAGCTTCTGGCCAGCGACCTGCGCCAGGCCCTTGAGGCTCTCGGCGAAATCCCGGGCGTCCATTCCGTGGACGGCTCCATCAGCCATGCCTACGAATCCATGCTCGATCAGCTTTTCGCGAAGTTCTGCATAGGTAAGTAGAGAGGGCACGTCGGAGCCTCAAATCGGCCTTCTTCGCCGGGGAAATCTGTGCTAATCTGCGTATTCTTTGGTTCTATTCTCCTCCACTATGCCGCACGGTAAAGAAATCCGCTTGGGTCCGGTCCGGCCGTATGACGTGATTGTCTGCGGCGCCGGACACGCCGGCTGCGAGGCTGCCCTGGCCGCCGCGCGCATGGGCGCGGACGTGCTGATGCTGTCGGGCAACATCGACACCATCGCCCAGATGAGCTGTAATCCGGCCATTGGCGGCCAGGCCAAAGGCCACATGGTGCGCGAGATCGATGCCCTCGGCGGCGAGATGGCCGTGAATGCCGATGTTACGGCCATTCAGTTTCGGCTGCTCAATGCCTCGAAGGGCCCAGCCGTCCAGGCCCCGCGCGCCCAGTGTGACAAAAAGGCCTACCAGTTCCGCATGAAGCATGTGCTGGAATTACAGGAGCATTTGACACTTTTCCAGGCCCTGGTCACGGCCCTGATTTTTAAGGGCGACGCCGTGGTGGGTGTCCGCACCAACCTGGATCTGGAGTTTTACGGCAAAACGGTCGTGGTGACGACCGGCACGTTTCTGCGCGGCCTCATGCACATCGGCCGCAATAAGAATGAAGGCGGCAGGCTGGGGGACTTTTCCGCCAAGAGTCTCTCGTCGAGCTTTGTTGAAGCCGGGATCGAGCTTGAGCGCCTAAAGACCGGCACGCCGCCGCGCATCCTGGGTGGTTCCATTGATTACACCAAGTGCCGGGAACAACCCGGTGACGCCAAGCCGACCCTCTTCGCTTTTTACGACACCCGCTACGGCATCGACTCCGAAATGTTCCACGTGGAACAATCCAGCAAGGGCACTAAGGCGACTGAAGCGACTGAGGGCGGTGAGGGAATCAAGGGTGGGGCGGAATCCAATGAAGCTGGGGCTTCGAAGCCTCAGTCGCCTCAGCATCCTCAACCCCTTCAGTCGCCTCATGCTGCTCAGTCGCCAGCCGCCTCCTTTCCCAACTTGTTCCACGTGGAACATCGGCCGGGTCAGGAGCTCCTGGGCTGGCGGCCGGGCCAAAACCAGGTGTCGTGCTGGATTACCGATACCGGGCCCGACACCGCGCGCATTGTGCGCGACAATCTGCACCTCTCCGCCATGTATGCGGGCGAAATCGAGGGTGTTGGCCCGCGGTACTGTCCGTCCATCGAGGACAAATTCGTGCGCTTCGCCGACAAGCCGACGCACCGGCTTTTCCTCGAGCCCGAAGGCCGCAACACCGACGAATGGTACATCAACGGGCTTTCGACTTCTTTGCCCTTCGAGGTGCAGATGCAACTCCTGCACAGCATTCCCGGCCTGGAGCGAGCGGTGCTGTTGCGGCCGGCCTATGCCGTCGAATACGATTTCGCGCCCCCCACCCAGCTTCACCCCTCGCTGGAATCAAAAAAGGTGTCTCATCTTTTTTTCGCTGGACAAATTAACGGCACCTCGGGGTATGAAGAAGCGGCCAGCCAAGGGCTGATCGCCGGCATCAATGCGGTGCTCAAAGTTCGAGGCGAGACGCCCATGATCCTTGGCCGTCACGAGGCCTACATCGGCGTTTTGGTGGATGATCTCGTTACCAAAGGCACGCGCGAACCCTACCGCATGTTCACGAGCCGGGCGGAATACCGGCTGCTTTTCAATCACGGCAGCGCGGAGCTTCGTCTTCTGCAACATGCTGCCAAGCACGGCCTTGTGCCACAGGTACGCCTGGCCCGCATGCAGGAAAAGTCCCGGCAGGTCTTGGAGTGGGTCGAGCGCCTGGAGGTAGAGCGCGCACCTGGAGGCTGCGCGGCCGACCTCTTGCGGCGCACCATGCCCAAGACTCGCCACGGCCCAGCCGACGAGGATGGGGCAGGGGAGCCTGCGACTTGCGCGCCCTTGGATTTTGCGAATGCCGCCGCGCCTTTGCCGCCACCGTTGCCCGACGGACTGCCATCCGCGTTCCTCGCGCTTTCGAGTGCGGTACGGGAAGAAGTGGTCTATCGCATCCGCTACCGCAGTTACCTGGATCGGGAAATGCGGCAGGTGGAGAAATTCCGGCATCTGGAAAATATTCGCGTGCCGGCGAACCTCGATTACGGGGCCGTCCATGGCCTCCGCGCGGAAAGCCGCCAAAAACTCACGACGGTCCGGCCCGCCACGCTCGCGCAGGCGCAACGCATCAGCGGCGTCAGCCCGGCCGATATTTCAGTGTTGCTCGTGGCCGTGCGGGCGCAGGCGGGCTGACGCAGATTACGTAGAAGTCCTCTTTTGCTTTTCCCTGTGATGCGCGTAGGCTGGTCGATTCTCTTTGAAAAAGCCTGCGCACAAAACGTCCCTCCCCTCCCGCTGGCACGCCACGGGCGCCGAATTGCTGGCGGCGATGCACCGCGCCATCGTCGCCGCGCGGGAAACCGTGCGGCTGGAAATGTACATCATCCAGGACAGCCCGCTGGCGCAGCATTTTCGCGCCGCCCTGGTGGCCGCCGCCCATCGCGGCGTGCGCGTGCGGGTGCTGGCCGACGCCTGGGGTTCGTCATCACTTTCTAATGCTTTTTATGATCCTATCGTAAAGGCCGGCGGCGAGTTCCGCTTCTTCAACCCGCTGACGCCTTGGCGCATGGGCCTGCGCGACCACCGCAAGCTGCTCGTGTGCGACGAGCACGCCGCCTTCATTGGCGGCGTGAATCTCGCGCCCGAATACGACGGCGACGGCCGCCACGACGGCTGGCGCGACCTGGGCCTCGAGGTGGACGGCGCGCTGGCGGTGGAACTCGCGCAAGCGTTCGACGAAATGTACGAACGCGCGGATTTCCGCCACCGGCCTTACGCCTGGCTGGGCCGTTCCACGCGCCAGCGCGCGGTCACCGTCGGGCCGGCGACGCTGCTGCTGAGCGCGCCCGGCTGGCAGCGCAACCCGCTCATCCGCACGCTCGAGGCCGATTTCAATGCCGCCAAAAAAATCCAGATCATGAGCGCGTATTTCCTGCCGAACCTGCGGCTGCGGCACTTCCTGCGGCGCGCGGCGCGGCGCGGCGCGCAGGTGCAGCTCCTGCTGGCGGGGAAGTCGGACGTGCCCATCATGCACGCAGCCACCCGCGGCCTGTACCGGCACCTGCTGCGCGAGGGGGTCGAAATTTACGAGTATCAACCGCAAATACTCCATGCCAAGCTCATCGTGGTGGACGAGCGCATCGTTTATGCGGGGTCCGCCAACCTCGACGTGCGCAGCCTGTATTTGAATTACGAGTTGCTGGTGCGCCTGGAGGACCCCGCGCTGGCCCGCCAAGCCTCTGCGCTGTTTACCGCCGACCTGCAGCATTGCCGGCACCTGGGCCACGAGGCCTGGATCAAATCGCGCCACTGGTGGGAGCGCCTCAAGAGCCGCGTGGCGTACCTCTTGCTCACCGAACTCGACCCCTTTCTCGCCGCGTACCAGACCAAACGGCTGCGGTTGCCGTAAGCAAACACCGGCCAAGCTCGCCCAATCGGAAGAACTTATGGGAGAATGAAGCCATGTCAGAAATTCCTGAAGACTCCGTGGTGACCGAGGTGCGAGCGGCCCGGACGGCCATTCTCAAGCGGTTCAAGTACGATGTGCGGGCGCTACTGCAAGACGCGATGCGGCGCCAGCACGCCGCAGGACCGTCCGTGGTTTCGTTTGCACGTAAATCAGCACGGCGCAAGAAGAGCGCGTAATTTCCAGCCATCACTTCGGTTTTGAGCCGTACTGGCTGGCAGATAGACAATTAGCGAGTAAACTGGACCCTTTCGCGTTAGATTCGTCTCTCCACCCGGCAAATTACTCGTAACAAAGAGGCAACGAACAGGTTACGGAACGTTCGTAACATTCGCAAATGCTTGCCCGCAAGCGGCTTAACGAAATAACGCCCGGCTTGCCATATCTGTTATACTGGGCGAAGGTTAGCGTGCTCGACGGCTCCGCCGCTGGGCCGCCCCGAACCCGCCGGCCCAATCCAAAATGAAAACGAACACCGAAAAGAAAATTCTCGTGGTGGACGACGAGCACGACGTCACGGAATTGCTCGAGTACAAACTGAAGCAGCAAAATTACCACGTGCAGGCCATCAACGACCCGCTGATGATCATGGGCACGGCCCGGCAGTTTCAGCCCGACCTCGTCATCCTCGATATCATGATGCCGGAATTGAACGGCATCCAGATCTGCCGGATGCTGCGCGCCGACCCGCTGATGAAAGAAGTGCCGATTATTTTCCTGACCGCCCGCGGCGAGATCGAGGACCGCGTCAAGGGTTTTGAAACCGGCGCGGACGACTATGTGTCCAAGCCCTTCGACACGCGCGAGCTGCTCTTGCGCATCCAGGCGATGTTCAAGCGCCTCGGCCAGCAAAACGGCGCCATGAGCGAAAAAACCCTGAATATCGGCGGCGTGCTGGTGGACATCGAAAAACACCGGCTGGTGGTGCGCGAGGCGGAAGTCGAACTGACGGCGACGGAATTTCGCCTGCTGCGGTTGCTGATGGAGCGCAAGGGGCGCGTGCAAAGCCGCGAAAATCTGCTGGTCAATGTATGGAACTATGAGGCCGACATCGAAACGCGCACAGTGGACACGCACATCCGCCGCTTGCGCGAAAAGCTCGGGCCGGAGGCGGACATTATTGAAACCGTGCGCGGCGTGGGCTACCGGGCGGTGGATGTGTAAAGTTATTTGCGCTCAGCCCGCGAGCAAGGGCACCACCCGAATTTCTCCGTCCATACTCAAATCACCTGGTTTCGTAGCGCGGGGCTTTAGCCCGTGCGCTGTGAGGCAGAAACTGAAAACCGTGCGCGGGCTAAAGCCCCGCGCTACCAAATACACTCACACCGCCAGTTTCGCGTTCCCTTTGCGGGCAATCCTGATTTCCTAGCCGTCCATGTGGGAAGCCTTCGCTCTGCTGTTCCTCGTGGTCGCTGCGGCACTCGCCTGGCGGCTGCGCGCCTTGCAGCGGGCCTTGCGCGACCTGGCCGACGCCGCCGAATCCCGCACGCCGCTGATTGCGGAATCCGGGCGCGCCCTGCGCCAGCGGTTTCATTTGGCGCGGCTGCACACGGCCCTCAATGATCTCGTGGCCCGCCATGCGCAGGCCAGCCGGCAGGAGCAAGGTTATCTCGCGCAGATTGAAGCGACGCTCGGTAACATCAAGGAGGCTGTCCTCATCATCAACGCCGGCCAGCGCGTCATGCTCGCCAATGCCGCGGCGGCGGAACTGCTCGGGGCCGAACGCGTAGCACCGGGCCAGCGCCTGGAATCCGCGGTGCGCGGGGCCGACTTGCTCGATTATATTTATCGCACCGTGCAGGGCGAGAGCCTGCCGCGCGCGGAATTCGCGCTGCCGCGCGGGCGTGAGCAGACGCTTTGGCTCGAACTCTCCGGCGCGCCGGTGGCCGAGGCCGGCCCGGACGGCCAAAAGTTATTCCTGTTCGTGCTGCACGACATCACGCGCTTGAAGAATCTGGAAAACGTGCGCAAGGAATTCGTTGCCAATGTCTCGCATGAATTGCGCACGCCGGTGACCATCATCAAGGGCTTTGCGGACATGCTGGTCGAGGACGACGCCACGCTGTCCGAAAAGGACCGGCTGCGCTTTCTCGAAAAAATTCGCCGCAACACCACCCGCATCGCGGCCCTGGTGGACGACCTGCTCACGCTCTCGCGCCTCGAAAGCGATCAGGAGCGCCTGGACGCGAAACCGCACTCCCTGCGCGCCCTGGTGGAGGAAAGCGCGGCGGATTTCGCCGACCGGTTCCGCGAGGCCGGCGTGAGCTTCGACTCCGATCTGCGCCACCACAGCGATTTGTTGGCGTTGGATCCGCTGAAAATTTCGCAGGTGTTTCATAATCTTTTGGACAATTGTTTCCGCTACGCGAAGGGCTTTACCCGCGTGCGCATCCTCACCCGCGAGGAGGACGGCGTCGTGCGCGTGACCATCGAGGACAACGGTTGCGGCGTGCCCGCGGGGGACGTGCCGCATCTGTTCGAGCGGTTTTACCGCGTGGACAAAAGCCGCTCGCGCGAGGGCGGCGGTACCGGCCTCGGCCTTTCCATTGTGAAACACATCGTGCAGCAACACGGCGGCACGGTGGCCTGCGAAAGCGAGGAGCGCGTCGGCACCCGGCTGCATTTCACGCTGCCGGTGAAATGAGGATTCAATATTCAAAATTGAAGATTCAACAGGGTGACTCCATCTCCCCTCGGCAAATGATCCCCTCCGGGCCTTCAGTCGCTTCAGCGCCTTGCCGCCTTTCTTCTCCGCGCCTCAGCGGCTCTGCGCAAAAACTTCTTCCGTGCTTCTCCTGACTCCGCCACCTTCCCTAAAAATCTATTTCGCCGCGGGCTTGGGCGTCAGGGAAATTTCCTGAGCCGTTTTTTCAAACGGATTATCGACGGTCAATTTGTCCGTGGACAAATGCCAAATCGGTTGCTGCGGGGTGGGCTTGCCATCGGCCGAGCGCACGGCCCAGAGCGCATCGCCCAGAGGTTTGAGGCTGTCGCCCTTACTCACATAGATGACCGCGCGCTCGACGGTGAGGGTTGCCCCGTTCATTGCCGCAGTACCCGCACGATAGACCAAAACGATGGGCGAGTCGCCCGAATGCATGAGTTCGGCCACGGCGTTAAGCAGAGGTTTCAGTACCGCCTGCTGGGAATCCGCGCTTAGCCCGGACATCCTCGCCATGGAGTCGAGCAGCAGCACGGGGGCAATTTCAATCAACGCGGGCGGCGTGTCGCCACCGGCGAGCAAGGGCACGGCGGTGGTGTTGGCGGAGATTTTGGCGAACCAGCGGCCATTTTGCTTGGTCAACTGGATGCCGGACAACAATTCCTTCGGCAGACCATCCAACGCCGTCAGGCTCGCGGGCACAAAATCATGGCTGGGCGTCGTTTGCGCGGAGGCTGGAGCGCTGGCCGCCGCAGTCGTGTCGACCGCGATGAAACTATGGCTACGGGCCGCGGGCATATACGGAGCGGGTGGGGGACCGCCTTCGAGGTAGGCGGTGTAGGTCGTATTTTCCGCCACAATCGGCACTGGACCCGGGCCAACCATGCCGGTGGGCAACTGCGAATGCGCGTAGGAAAGTGAAAGGGTATCGCCGGTTTTCAGTTTGGTCGCGGTGCGCGGGACATCCACGACGGTCGCTTGCGCGTCCACCTGCTGGCCGTCTTTGCCGGGCGTGAGCTTGACGGAAGTAACTTTGAGCACGACCTGCTCCGGCGCGGCATCCTGCATTTCCTGATATGCGGCGGGCGAGAGCTCGGCCCGCGCGGAAAAGACCGCAAATCCAGTAGCCAGCAAGGCCACGGCCAAGACGCGGGAAGACAAAGAGTGCGGGAACAACCGGGAAAGACGCATCCGAGGAGCTTAACCCATCCAGCACGGAAGCAAAGCGGCAATTGTGCGGTCGCCGCGGGTGCCTTCGCGCCTCCAAAAAGAAAGGCGGGCCGCCTACCCCTAAGCGGCCCGCCACGATTTTCTATCTCGTTGCTTGTTACCCCATCTCCCGATGGAGAGTCGAGATAACGAAGGATTAAACCATCTTTCGTGCCAACTTGTTTCCCAAAAAATTAAAAAATTTGCGAAATATCAAAATGTTCGGGCCACGTGCCGCCCAGTGCCAAAGATTGGCTCGCCTCGGGGTGCCGCGGGCGGAAGGATGGAGTTGTTACCCCAGCCATGAGCGATATTATTGCCGCCTTGCAGGACGCCGTGGGCGCGCCGCACGTGCTGACCGAGCGGGAGGATATTTTGCCGTACGCCTTTGACGGCACGGCCGGCCTGCGGCAAGTACCCCTGGCCGTGGTGTTTCCAGCGGATACGGCGCAGGTGTGCGCATTATTGCGCATTGCGCGCGCACACAACACGCCGGTGGTGACCCGGGGCGCGGGCACGGGGTTGAGCGGCGGCAGTGTGCCGGTGCCGGGCGGGCTCGTTCTCGCGATGCAACGGTTCGACCGCATTCTCGAAGTGGACCCGCGCAACCTCACGCTGCTGACCGAGCCGGGCGTCATCACCCAGCGGCTCGATGAGGTGGCAGCTGAGCACGGCCTGTTTTATCCGCCCGATCCGGGGTCATTGAAGATTTCCACCATCGGCGGCAATGTCGCCCACAATTCCGGCGGCCTGCGCGGGCTGAAATACGGCGTCACGCGCGATTATGTGATGGGCCTCGAAGTGGTGCTGCCTGACGGCACCGCCGCGTGGCTGGGCTCGAAATGCATGAAGGATGTCGCGGGCTATTCGGTGAAGGATTTGTTTGTCGGCTCGGAGGGCACGCTCGGGGTCATCACCAAGGTTTTGCTAAAATTGCTGCCGCGACCGGCGGCGAAAGCCACCGTCCTCGCCACCTATGCGACACTGGAGGCTGCCGCCGCGACAGTCTCAGCCATCATCGCCGCGCGCATCATCCCGTGCACGCTGGAGTTTCTCGACCAAAAGACCCTGCGCTGTGTGGAAGAGTATGCCCATGTGGGCCTGCCCACCGACGCCGGCGCGCTGCTGCTCATGGAAACGGACGGCCACCCTGCCGTCATCGAAGAAGAAGCCGTGCGCATGGGTGAACTCGCGCGGGCGCACGGGGCGCTCCTGGTCCGCCGCGCGGCGGATGCCGCAGAAGCGACCCGCCTGGCCACCGCGCGCCGCAGCGCGTTTTCCGCCCTCGCACGCCTGCGGCCGACCACGATTCTAGAAGATGTGACCGTGCCGCGCAGTGAATTGGCCGCGATGGTCCGCTTTGTCGGCGAAACGGCGGAGCGCCATCACCTGAATGTCGCGACCTTCGGCCACGCCGGCGACGGCAACTTGCATCCGACGTTTCTCACCGACGAGCGCGATACCGAGGAAATGCGGCGCGTGCACCTCGCGCTGGATGAAATCGTGGCGGAAACCTTGCGGCGCGGCGGCACCATCACCGGCGAACACGGCGTCGGCCTGGCGAAAAAAGCCTACCTGCCGCTGCAACGCGACCCCGGCTCCTTCGGCCTGCTGAAAACCATCAAGCGCGCGCTCGACCCGGACAACCTGCTTAATCCCGGAAAAATTTTCGATTGAACGAGCCTCCGCCAGCGCCAAAAAACCTGCTCGCCGCCCTGGACTTTGCGGCGTTGCAGCAATGCATGCACTGCGGCTTGTGCCTGCCGACCTGCCCGACCTTCGTCGAGACGGGGCGCGAACGGTACAGCCCGCGCGGGCGCATCGCGCTGATGCGCGCCGTGGCCGACGGGGAATTGCCCGTGACGCGTGGCTTCGGCGAGGAAATGTACGACTGCCTCGGCTGTCTCGCGTGCGTGAGCGCGTGCCCCGCGGGCGTGGATTATGCGTTGCTCCTCGGGGTGGCCCGCGCCGAGGTGGAGCGCACGGGGATTCTCAATGAAGGCCAACCCGCGCGCTCCTTTTGGCGGACGCTTACCCTGCGCACCTTATTCACGAGTCCGCGCCTTCTGCATGGGGCCGGACGGCTTCTGCGCTTCTGGCAACGCTCCGGCTTGCGCGATTTTTGCGCCCGCCTCGGTTTGTTGCGCTTATTGCCGGAGAATTTGCGCCCGCTCGAACCACTCACCCCGCGCATGAGTCCGCAGTTTTCCGCTGAAATCATCCGCGAACAGGAAAGCCCGGCGACTCCGCGCTACCGCGTGGGCCTGCTCACCGGCTGCGTGCAAGACCTCGCCTTCGCCGACGTGAATCGCGACACGGCGGACGTGCTGCTCGCCAACGGCTGCGCGGTCTTCACGCCGCGGGCGCAAATGTGCTGCGGCTCGCTGCACGCGCATCATGGAGAAACCGCGCTGGCGGCCGGCCTCGCGCGCCGGTTGCTCGATTTGTTCGATTTGGATCAGCTCGACGCCATTATCACCAACGCGGGCGGCTGCGGAAGCCACCTGAAACATTTTTCCCGATTGCTCGCGAACGATCCCGCCTATGCCGCGCGCGCCCGGCGCTGGGACGGCCTGGTCAAGGACATCCATGAGTGGCTGGCGCATATCGGCCTGACGCCGGTGGCCGCCGCTTCTGGACCAGCGGCGGAAGCCGTCGTCGTGGCCTATCACGAAAGCTGCCATTTGTGTCACGGGCAAAAAATTTCCGCCCAACCGCGAGAAATTTTGCGCGCCGTGCCGGGGGTGCAACTCGCCGCGTTGCGCGAAGCCGATTGGTGCTGCGGGAGCGCGGGCACCTACAATCTCACGCATCCGGAAGCAGCGGAAAAATTGCTCACGCGCAAACTCGGCCATCTCGCCGCAACGCACGCGTCCGTCGTGGCCACGGCCAACCCGGGCTGCCATTTGCAGCTCGAAAACGGCCTGCGCGTGCGCGGAAAATCTGCGAGCGTGCGCGTGGCGCATCCGGTGTCCCTGCTGGCCGCGGCCTACCGCGCCGCCGGACAGGTGCCGGGGCGGTGAATGTTTTGACAAACCAGCGCCCCCCGCGCCAACGTGAGCGGATGCACGCGGGCAAATTCATCGGCGGAGGTTTGCTGCTCGCCGTTTTATTTGCCGGTTGCGGCGGAAAAAACTCGGGCCCAACCACGGCGCCGGCGGCCGCCACCGGCCCGGCGGTCGGAGAAATCCCGGTGACCCAGGACTTTGGTGTGCAGGTCGTGCAATTTATCGCGTCGGACTCGATGCGCTACAATGGCAATCACTTTTCCGTGCCCACCGGCCAGCCGGTGCGCCTCGAATTAAAAAATACCGGGCGCACGTCGCGCGAGGTGATGGCGCATAATGTCGTCGTCTTGCAGCCGGGCACCGACCTGGCGGCGTTCGACCTGATCGCGGTGACGGCCAAAGCTGAAAATTATCTGGGCGCGGCGCAACTGGACGCCGTGGTCACGCACACGCCCCTGGCCGGGCCCAACCAGACGGTGCAGGTGGAATTTACGGCCCCCGCGCCCGGCGACTATCCGTTCCTGTGCACGTTTCCCGGTCATTTTGTCGCGGGCATGCAAGGCACGATGACTGTAACTCCCTGACCCGCGCTTGATTGGCACGCGCTGTGCTTTTGAAGATGCAGCCAGAGGCCGGGTCGCCGCCTTGCCGGGCGGGCGTCGCGTCTCTGAAAATTATCTGCCATGAAAAAGTCTGTGTACGTCGGCAACCTGCCTTTTTCCGCGACCGAAACCGAGATTCATGATTTGTTCACGCCCTTCAGTGCGGTGCACGGCGTGAAAATCATCCTGGACCGCGCGACGGGCCGCTCGCGCGGTTTTGCGTTTGTCGAGGTGGATGCCGACAAGGCCGAGGCCGCCATCAAGGGGCTCGACGGCAAGCCGATGAAAGACCGCCCGTTAAAAGTGAACGAGGCGAAATTCCGCTCGCCCGCCGCCGCCGTGTAAGCGGATCCACCTCGGGCACGGGAAATCGCCGGGGAAAAATTGCGGCGTGACAAAACGCGCGCAATTTCATTAGTCGCAGGCACCCCCTTGGGTTACCCCATGCCCCCTGCCAACCGCTCCCGCCTGTTTGCCGCCAGTTGCGTCGCCCTGATTGTCACCGCCATGAGTTTCGCCATCCGCGGCGGCACCATGGGTGAGATCGGTGCCCGCTTCACCCTCCGTAATGAAGCGCTCGGCTGGATTGACGGCGCGGCCTTTTGGGGCTTCACCCTCGCGATGGTGGTCGGCGGCCCGCTGTGTGACATCGTCGGCATGAAGCGCGTGGCCGGCGCGGCGTTTGTGTGCCATCTGGCGGGCTTGCTGGTTACGATTTTTGCGCAAGGCTTCTGGTCCTTGTATGCTGGCACACTTTTGATCGGCATCGGCAACGGGTCGGTCGAGGCCGCCTGCAATCCCCTCATCGCGACAATGTATCCGGAGGAAAAGACCAAGCGGCTGAATCGTTTCCACGTCTGGTTTCCGGGCGGCAATGTCATCGGCGGCCTGGTGGCCTATGCCATGTCGAATATGAATTTTACCGCCTTCACCCACTACGGGTCGTGGCGCTTAAAAACCGCCGTCATGCTGGTGCCCCTGGCGGTCTATGGCTGGATGTTCCTGGGGCAAAATTTGCCCCGCACCGAGCGCGTCCAATCCGGCGTTTCCACCGAGGCCATGTTTAAGGAATGCCTGCGGCCGTTGTTTTTACTTTTGCTCGTCTGCATGGCCATGACGGCGTGCACGGAACTCGGCCCCAATCAGTGGATACCGAATATTCTCACCGCGTCGGCGGGCGTCTCCGGCATCCTCGTGTTCGTATGGATTAACGGGCTGATGGCCGTGGGCCGGCAATTTGCCGGGCCGGTGGTGCACCGCCTCGCGCCGGGTGGGATGTTGCTGGCCTCGGCCATTATTGCCGCAGTGGGCGTGTGGTGCTTGAGTGTGGCCACTGGCGGAGCCGCCACCTTTGCGGCGGCCACCGTATTTGCCGTGGGGGTATGTTATTTCTGGCCCACGATGATCGGATTTATTTCCGAACGTTGCCCCCGCACGGGCGCAGTGGGCCTGGCGCTGATGGGCGGCACCGGGATGCTCGCCGTGAATTTTGTGCTCCCCTACATGGGCCACATTTACGACACCGAGGGCGGTCCCGCGGCCTTGCGCGCGGTGGGCGTGCTGCCGATTATCTTGGTCTTTGTCTTCGGCGCGCTTTGGCTGCGCGACCGCGCACGCGGCGGCTACCAAGCGGAGAAGCTGGGGAGCTAGGAGCGGAAGCGGAGCAGTATTGCAATTTTCTCCACCCTCCGGCATATTTTTTCGCATGAGCACAGCAGAACTCATGCGGACGGTAGCCGGCTTGCCCGCCGATCAACAAAATAAGTTGGCGGCCTTTTTGCAGCGTTTGCGGATGCGGCACGACGCAGCGTGGCGCAAAGAAATGGCCCGCCGCCTCGACGACCGCCGTCCTGGTCGCTGGGTGAGCTTGGGGGATTGGAAGAAGAAAGCCGCCAAGTCATGATTTCGGCCTACCGCGTTTTTATCGCGGCTGAAGTGGTGGTGGCCTTGCGCAGTTGTCCGAGCGCCCAAAAGAAAAAAGTGGCTGGCTTCTTTGACGCCCTGGCCAAAAATCCCTCCCTTGCTGGAGACTAGGTGGAGTAAGATGAGGTGGGCCGCCCGCTGGAGGTGCACCTTTCCGGCCGCTCTGCGGTCGTTTCCTGGACCGACCATGCCGTGCGAGAAATCAAAATACTGGAATTGAAAAATGCCGGCACTTGAAGCCGCCGAAACTCATACCTTCGCAAACAGCGCGAGGGTCGCGCTGTAGCCGTGGATGAAATTGCGCGGGCCGACGGGCCCGAATTCGCCGTTGCCGAAAAAGCCGGCAAATTCAAACGGCGCAAACGCGCGGGCCACGAGGTCGGCGTCGTGGTTGGGCTGGCCGAAGAGGTGCGTGCCGCGGCCGTTGCAGACGCAGAGGCACCCGCCATATACGGGCCGGCCCGCGAGGTCGGCGCGAGCCTGCGTCAAGTGCTCCGCGAGATCGGCGGTCGCGGCGGCGGCGTCGCGCAACTGGAACTGCACCGTCTGCCCCGAGCGCGGGAACGCGGCCACCGCCAGCGCGCCGGAGCGCGGGTCGCCTCCAATAAGATTTCGTATCAGGAAGTCTCCACGACGGAATTCATCGCGGTACTCGTTGACGGCGAGGCCCACAAACAGATTGCCCTGCGCGCGGGCCCGCATTTCCGCCGGGAGGTTGACGAAAGTTTCCTGCAACACCTCGTAGGCCGGGCGGTTGCCGATTTGATGGATGACGTTGCCTTCCGCGCGCGTGATGGTCCAAGTGTCGCCGACAGGCTCGCAGCCCTGGGCCACCAAGCCCGTGATGCCGACCGCGCCGCCGACGGCCACGCCGACGCCGCCTTCGTCAAATACCTGGCCGTTGAGATAAACCTGGCTCGCAAATTCACCGTCGCGCCCAGCCGCCAGCCCGCCGAGGATGGGCCGGGGCGCATAAGTTGTATTCCAGCCGCGCAACCACTGGTCGCTGCGCATGTGAAACGGATCAGCGAAAACGAGCCATCCGTTTACGGCTTCGGGCGCGACTCCGGAGCGGCGGGCCCAGTAGCCCGCGCCGTCGTCGGCCTCGACATCCGGTGCGTTAAAATGAAAACCCTGCACCTGCGCGCCGGGCAAATGGTAAAGCGCGAGCGCGAGCCCGGCGTTGCCCTCGATTTCCCGGCTGTTGGCGACGAGCGCATGGCTCGAGCAGCCGGCGAGCAGCGGCACGCGCGCATGCACGCGCACCAGTTCGAGCACTTCGCGCGCGTGCGCGTGAAAGGGTGGGGCGAGAAAAATCAATCCCAGGGTCGGCGGCCCCGCCGTCAGGCGCAGGCGCAACGCCGCAGCAAATTCCTCCAGCTTTTTTTCATCGAACGGCCCGGCCAGATGGCCGGCGGCGGCGTGCCCCGGCATCGACTCCAAGGGCGGAATCGGTTCCGCTGCGGGCCCCGGATTTTCGCCACCTTGCTCACTCATGATCCGAGCATGACGGATTTTTCCGCCGGACGCAATCGCGCAAGTGTCATGCCTGCCGCTCCGCCAGACGCGCCTTGAGGTCGGCGGCGGCGCGGGCATAACCGCCGTCTGCCCCGTCGATAAAATGCAGGTGCCCGCCCTCGCGTTCGAAAATGAGGCAGGTGACGAGCGCCTCCTTCGCGATGTGCAATCCATACGCCAGTTCGCCGGCGCGCTGGCGTTCCTCGAGCCAGACCACCAATTTTTCGCGTTGCGCGGGGGAGGAAGACAGCACCATGCGCAGGACGCCGTCAAATTTCCTAAAGTCGCTGTGCCGCACAAGGTGCTCCTTGTATTGGCCCCAGTCGGCCGGCAGCGTTTTGATGCGGTTGCGCATGAGCCAGTCGCCCACGGCCGATTCGAGGCGAATCCACAGTTTATATAGCGCGCGCCCGAATGCGCCCGCCTGGCTGCGCTGCACGCGCGTTTCACCCTCGTAGGCGGCGCCGCCGCTGGCCAGCTTCAGTTGGTTGACGGCGATGGGATGGCCGCCCGATTGCTCGCCGAAAAGCTCCTTCAATTGGGCGAGGAAAGCATTGTACACGCGGACATCGGCGGCGCTATTGCGCCCGGTGGCGAGGACGAGCAGCGCCAACGTTTCCCCGGGCTCGCTGGGCACGCCATTCCAACGACACTCGAGGCCCGCAAATGTTTTGGCATCGGGCGGAGCATCCCCTTCGACGCGAAAACGCGCGCCGGCCTGCGGATCTTTGATGGTTTTCTCCGCCCACGCCATGCCATCACCCCAAAACGCCGCGAGCGCAAAACGTTCGGACAGCGGGACACGGGCCACGCGCACGTCGTGGCCCGCGGCCCGAATTTCGCGCAGGGGGACCACGCCCACCCGCAGCCCCAGGTCGAAACCGTCGCGCGCCATGCGGCGGGTGGCGAGAAAAGCCGGCATCGCGCGCTCGAGCTCGGAGGCGGGCAGCGCCAGCATCGCGCCGTCACCGCCAAAGACGAAGGGCAAATTCGAATGGCCGAGGGCGTTGAAAGTGGCGATGAGGAGCGAACTGCCGACGAGATTCACGTCCTTGTACTGGCCGCGCGCGATGGCGGCGGTCGAGCCCTCCACGTCCCCAATGACGAGCACCCAATCCTCCGGCAGCGGCGCGTAAACCTCCGTGCGCGTGACATCGGCGAACGACGGGCAGACCGGCACGGCGGCGTAAAAAGCGAAGGGATCGGCAGCAGCAGACACGACGATGCCAGCATGGACAAAATTTAGCTCCTGCACAAAGCGTTTCTTACCCTACTTCTGACACGCACGCCACACTTGCACGCCCATTCACGGCTTCGGCACCACGCTTGTCTGGCTCAACGCCCGCCGCGCCTGATCCATCACGTCGTGCACGGGCTCGTAGGTCGGATCGAGCTTTTCGACAATTTCGTATTGGGCGATGGCGCCGGCCGGGTTGCCCAGCGCGAGGAGCGTGTTGCCGAGATTAAAATGCGCCGCCATGTGGCTGGGATTAAACTCGAGGGCGCGTTCGTATTCGGTCCGGGCCTCCGGCAACTGGTTCAATTTGGAAAGGGCGTTGCCCAGGTTGAAGTGCGCGTTCGCTGACTTCGGATTCAGGCGCAGGGCGGCGCGGTATTCGGCGACGGCTTCGGACACGCGGTCCAGGCGCAGGTAGGCCGTGCCGAGATTATTGTAGGCGTCGAAAAGATCGGGCTGCAGGCGCAAGGCAGCGCGGTAGTTCTCCACGGCCTTAAGATATTCGCCACTAAAAGCCTGCGCGTTGCCGTAATTGTAGAGCGCCACGGCGAAATCGGGTTTGAGTTCGAGCGCGCGTTGCAAATGTCGAAGGGCTGCCGGCAAATCCTCGGCGTCCATCAGCGCGACGCCGTAGGTGGCATGGGCGCGGGCGTTGTCCGGTCGCTTTTCCACGGTGTCGGCCCACAGGGACGCCTCGGAAGAATAATCGCCGTTGCGCAAAATCGTGAGCACACCAAAAAGCAAGGCGACGGCAAAGGCCCCGTAGAGGGCGCGGCGCTGAAATTTCACGTAGAGCCACGGCAGCACCAGCGCCAGCACCGCCGCCAGCGGCAAATACATCCGGTGCTCCGCCATGGGCTCTGTAAGCACAGGCACCACGCTCGAACTCGGCGCGAGCAGGGCGAAAAAAGCCAGCCCCAGAAATCCCGCCATCGGCCAGCGCCACAGCGCCACCACGGTGGCCGCAATTAATGCGATCACCACTAGCGCCGATGGCCCAACCGCGACCAAACCCGTGGGCAAGCCTTCGCCATAATCAAACACGAGCGGATGTGGCCAAAATGCCAGCATTAGGTAGTGGGCCACCGCGACAAATTGCGCCTGCGCATAAGCCCAGGGACTCACGCCGAGGCCAAAGCCCGCGGTGTCTCCGCGCGTGCCGCCCGCCGCCACGAGCCAAGCGAGCAGCAGCCACGTCGCCGCCAATCCCGCGTAATAGCGCCCGCGTTGCCGCCACGCTTCCCTGAACGAGCCCGCGACGAACGTGCGGTCATAAAAAAACGCGAGGAGGGGCGCCGACACCATGACCTCCTTGCTCGCCATGCCCAAAAGACACGCGACCACAGAAAACCCCAACCACCGGCGCGGGTGCGGACTATCCATGGAGCGCACCAAGCCATAGAGCGCGGCGAGGCAGAACAAACCCGCCAAGGCCTCCGCGCGTTGCACCACATAAGTCACCGCCTCCGTTTGCAGCGGATGCACCAGCCACAACAACGCAATGGCCAGGGCCAGCGGCGTCGCGGCCGACCCGAAGCGTTCGCGCAGCACCGGGCGCAAAAAAGTGCGTCGAGCCAGACCGAAAAGGGTCAATCCCGCCAGTAGGTGAATCAAAAGATTAACCGCGTGATAGCCGCTGACGCTGAAACCACCCGCGGCATAGTTCAGCGCGAGCGTGAAATTCACCAGCGGCCGGGCCGCGACGGTGGACTCGCTTACCGTCGGAGACAACACGACCGGCAAATCCCACCAGCGCGTGAGGCTGGGATTATTCAGAATGGAGCCTGCGTCATCCTGCACAAACGGCCCCTGAAAACTGTTGGCATACGCCAGCAAGCCCGCGACCACCAGCAGGGCGGCCGCCAGCAGCACCTCGGACGGCGGCGCGGCGGCCGTGGGCGGCGGGCGGGGCTTCATGCGATCGGAACCTGGGGCCATGCAGCCTGCCTTGTGCAGGAAAAATGCGAGTTTTGCGACGGGAAACCTTGGCCGATTGCGTGTTTCTCCCACGCCTAAAATCATCGTCCAGTGCCGCTATTTTTCCCCCTGGGGAATTTGCTGTCGAACGGCCTCGAGAAAATGCTTCGCATCTTGATTGTTCGGATCCAGCGTGAGTGCTTTTTCAAAACAGCGCACGGCATCCACGGGCCGATTCGAATCATAGAGAGCCACACCGCGACAATTTAACAGCGATGGGCTCCTGGGATTAATCTCCGCCGCGCGGCCATAGTGGTAGGCGGCCTCTTCGTAGCGCTGCAGGCTCATGAGGAGATTGCCGAGATTACTGTGGGCATCGGCAAATTCGGGCTGCAGCAGGAAGGCCGTGCGAAATTCCGCTTCTGCTCGGCGCAGCAATTGCAAGTCGCCGGCCATGGCGCCCAAATCTTCATAAACATTGCCCAGGTTGTTGTGCGCCGGGGCGTGCGTGGGCCCGCACTTGACCGCAGCCTCGTATTCGTGGCGAGCCTTTTCAAAATAAATGCGCCGTTGCTCGAGGGTGGGCGAGACACTGGCCAGCGAGGCATAGGCATTGCCGAGGTTGTAGTGGGCATCGGTCAGTTTCGGACTCTCAACCACGGCTCGGCGGTAATGCACGACGGCCTCATCGCGCCGCCCCTCGCCGAGCAACACATTTCCCCAGTTATTCTGCAAATCCGCAGTGGGGCGCAAATCCTCCGCCAGTTGAAATTGCGCGAGTGCGGCGGCGGTGGCCTGCTCTGCGGCCTGGGTTTGACCGCCTTGCAGCAACTTGCTGGCGGCGTTGGCCAGTGCCATGCCGTAATTGCGATGGGCGCGGGCATTGCCGGGATTCACCCGGGCGCTTTCGCCCCACAGCTTTTCCTCGCTTTGATAATCGGCGTTGCGGAGGTGCGTCATCCAGCCAAACGCCGCCGCCACCAAGAAGCTCGCGTAAAGGGCGGGCCGGCCGTACTCGCGATAGAGAGCGGGGATGGCCAGCGCGACCAAGGCCGCCAGCGGTAGATACATGCGGTGCTCGGCGATCGTCTGCGTCACCACCGGCATTATGCTCGAGGTCGGCGCGAGCAGGGCAAAAAAGGCCGCGCCAAAAAAACCCGCCACCGGCCACCGCCATACGGACACTAGCGTCAGCACCACCAACAAGATAACAAACATGGAAGCGGGGGCGACTTGCCAGACGTTCGTTATCAGGCCATCGCCATAGTCGAACACCAGCGGATGCGGCCAAATCGCGAGTCGCAAATAGTGCACCAGGGCGGGCCCCTGGGTCATCGCGTAGTCGAAGGGGTCCATTTCTGTGTTGAAGCCCGCCGATTGCCCGCGCGTGCCGGTTTTAAACACCAGCCAGCCCAGCAAAATCCAGGTGCTGGCCAGCAGGAGGTAAAACCACTTGCGCAACCGCAAGGCCCGGATGACGGAACCGGCCACAAAAGTGCGGTCATACAGCAACACCATGAGGGGCGCGGAAACCATGACTTCTTTCGAGGCCATGCCCAGCAGACACGCACCGACGGCCAGCCCCTGCCAGAGCCGCGGTCGCAGCGAATCCACCGAGCAGGAAAAGAAATAGAGCGTTAGGAGATAAAAGAGAGCCATCATGGCCTCGGCCCGTTGCACAATGTAAGTGACGGCGTCGATTTGCAGCGGATGCAGCGTCCATACCAGCGCCACCGCCAAGCCGAGCCCCAGTGAGACGGAACCGAAAGTGTCGCGCAGGCGCGGGCACGATAAAGTTCGCCGCGCCAGTCCAAACAACGTCAATCCGGCCAGTATGTGGATGACGAGATTCGTGCGATGGTACGATTCCACCTCCAGGCCGCCATTATTGTAATCGAGCGCGAGCGTCAGGTTTACGAGCGGGCGGCCCGTCACGGTCTGGCCGTCCGGCGGCGGCGTCAACGGGCCACCATCGAGCAGCGGCCATAAATGCGTAATCGTCGGGTTTTCTGGAATGGCTGGCAAATCATCCAGCACGAACGGGCCGTGCAAACTATTCGCATAGGCCAGCGCGGCACAAACGACCAACAGCACGCCCGCGAGCACAGTGGCCCAGGGGCAGTTGGCAGGGGAAGTGGGCGGAAGACCGGGGGCGGCCTTCACCGTTGAGCGAACCGTCGGCATTGGGGTTTTGCCTTAGGACAAACGTTTTCGTAACAGTCGAAAACGCCCCCGCCAAGCCCCAATAAGAGATTTTTATAGATTTATTAACGTCCCGGAATACCACATAACGGGGTGAAACTTAGGAGCAAAAGCCGGGAAGCCACCCATTGTTCTGGGCGCCCTGCGCCCCTTTCAAACCAGCGCCGCAGGTTAAGGTGCCCTGGATAAGGCGCAGCCTGACCGTTGTAGGACAAACGGCCTGCGCTCAGGCCTCATCTGTCGGCCGATTATTTCCCCGCCGGCGGCAATTCCCGGATGAAGGCCCAGGAAACTTCGGCCGTCTGGCCGTTGTCATAGTGGACGTAGAAGCCGGAGCGGCACCAATCTTCCACCTCGAGTCGATCAAACCGCGCCTTGGGCGAAACTTTATTGGCCCGCCGGATGGTGGCATGAGGCTCTAAAATGCACAACCCATCCTCAAACTCGACGTCGAAGGCATCCTCCCAACTGAGGTAGCGGACGTTCTTGATCGGCGAAAACCGGCCCCGTCCGAATGGCTTCTTGGAAGTGAGGATGCTCGCTTTCATAACCGGCCCTCCTTTTTCAAAATCAGGAGGGTTTTTAGCAGTCTACCCGGAATTCTGGGAATGTCCATAGCTTGCATGGTGTCCAAGTCGACGCGGGTGATCAGCTTTCCATTCTTATCAAAGACATGCACATGCCGGGGTGCGTGGTCGCCGATCCACCAGATGAACATGAAGCCATCGCGTCGAATTTTTCCCATGAACCCTCCTTGAGCGGGCGCCGAGTGCTCCTCACGCCCCCAACTGCGGGCGCTTGGGGTCGGGCCAATCGATGTGGAAGAATTTGCCGCGGGGCTGGTCGACGCGTTCGTAGGTGTGCGCGCCGAAGAAGTCGCGCTGGCCTTGCAGCAGGTTCTGCGGCAGGCGGGCGGCGCGGTAGCCGTCGTAATAGGCGAGGGCGCTGCCGAAGCAGGGCATGGGTATGCCGTATTCGGCGCCGAGCGCAATCACGCGGCGCCAGTTGTCTTGCGCGTTCTTGATCTGGCCGCAGAAATAAGGGTCCAGCAGCAGATTGGCGAGGTGCGCGTCGCGGGCGTAGGCCTCGGTGATTTTCTGCAGGAAGGCCGCGCGAATGATGCAACCCCCGCGCCAGATTTGCGCAATCTCGCCGAAGTTGAGCGTCCACTTATATTCCTTTTGCGCCTCGCGCATGAGCTGGAAGCCCTGTGCGTAGGAGCAAATCTTTGAGCAATAGAGCGCGTCGTGCACGGCCTTGATCAGTTCCTCCTGGTTGCCGGCGAATTTTTTCGTCGGGCCGGGCAAAATTTTGGCAGCGGCCACGCGTTCGTCCTTGATGGCGCTGATACAGCGCGCGAACACGGCCTCGGCGACGGTCGGGGCGGGCACGCCCAGGTCGAGCGCGCTCGTCGAGGTCCACTTGCCGGTGCCCTTCTGGCCGGCGGTGTCGAGTATCATGTCCACGAGCGGCCGACCCGTCACCGGGTCCTTTTGCCGGAGCACTTCAGCGGAGATTTCGATGAGGAAGGAATCCAGCACGCTGGTGTTCCACTGCTTGAAAATATCGCCGATGGCCGCCGGGGTGAGGCCAAGGAGGCGCTGGAGCACGTCGTAGGCTTCGCAAATCATCTGCATGTCGCCGTACTCGATGCCGTTGTGCACCATCTTCACGTAGTGGCCCGCGCC
>CAZLRH010000031.1:0-36428 GCA_964562015.1 uncultured Opitutales bacterium
GTTTTCGCGATGGTGATGATGTCCGGGTCGAGATTCCAGTGCTGGAAGGCAAACATCTTGCCCGTGCGGCCGAGGCCTGTCTGCACTTCGTCGCAAATGAACAGCGCGCCGTATTTGCGGCACAATGCCTGCGCCTGCGGGAGATAGTCATCCTTGGGAATGTACACGCCCTTGCCCTGCACCGGCTCGACGATGAACGCCGCGACGTTGCCCTGGCGCAGTTTGGCCTCGAGATCTTCGAGGTCGTTGGGGCGCACCAATTCCGCGCCCGGCATGAAGGGCCCGAAGCCTTCCTGGAAATGCTTGTTGCCCGTGATGGACAGCGCGCCAAATGTGAGGCCGTGGTAAGACTGGTCGAGCGAAAGGATGCGCTGCCGGCCGGTCGAGCAGCGGGCGAATTTTAACGCGCCTTCCACGGCCTCGGCACCGCTGTTGCAGAAGAAAAAGGCATCGCGATCCGGGCCCGTGTGCTTGCTCAGGGCCTCGCCCAGCAGGCCGCTGAGCACGGAGCAATCCATCTGCACCATGTTCGGCAAGTCGAGGTCGAGGACATCGCGGATGGTCTGTTTGAGGACTGGGTGGTTGCGCCCAATGTTGTACACACCGTAACCGCTGAGAAAGTCGAGGTAATCCAGCCCATCCATGTCGTACAGATAGGCGCCCTCGGCCCGCGCATAGACCTTGTCGAACCCGATGGTGCGCAAAACCTTGACGAGCGTGCGGTTGAGGTACTGCTCGTGCAGGTCGTAATTGTCGCCCAGGCGCGTGTGAACCAACTCCTTGATGTCAAAATCCATATTTGGGACCCAAGCATATGCACCGCGGGCGGCGGCGCAAGCGCGATTGCAGGCCTCGTTTCGACCGGCCCACCAAAATCAAGGCGCAGGCGGGTGGCCCGGAGTCTCCGGCTCCGGCGCTGGCGGATGATTGAACGGCGAGCGGGTATCGACCTTGCCCAGGGTGTCGGCCAGGCGCAACCCGAGGATGCGCGCGAGGTTCAAATTGAGCCGGGCCGCCAGATACGGGCTGAACCGTTGCAGGCCGACGAGGCTGTTCCAATCCAAGGCGAGCAGCTTGACAGGCGTGAGGGTAGTCACATCCGCCGTGCGTTGGACGCGGGCCACAAGCGCAACTTCGCCGATGATTTGCCCCGGTCCCAGGCGGTTGAGTACCAGCCGGCGGGTTCCGGCGCCGCGCGAGACTTCGAGTTCGCCTTCGATGACGACGTACATGCGGTTGCCTTCGTCGCCGGCCCGAATCAACTGAAATGCGGCCGGATGCTCTTCCAGATTGGACGCGGCCACCAGGCGGCGTGCCTGCCAGGTCGTGAAGCCCGCGAGCACCGGCGAGGCCTTCATCAGGGCGCGGCGCAAGTGCACGTCGAGCACTTCCCAGACGGTGATGAGGCGGGTGTTGCCCAGCAGCGCGGGCGTGATGAGCATTTCCGCGATGATGCCGAGGAACATGACCAGGGCGCTCAAAGCGCCGAATTGCTGCATGGGCACAAAGCTCGACGTGGCCAGAATCAGAAAGCCGCCCGCCAGCGCGAGACTATTGAGCACCACGGGTTGAAACTCGGCTTCGAGCGTGTCGGCCAGCGCGGGCAGCTCCGTCTTGCGCCGCCGCAGGTTGGCATTGTAGCGCACCATCAGGTGAATCGTGTCGTCCACCGCGATGCCGATGCTGATGTCGGCAATCATGCAGGTGCCGAGGTTCAGGGAAATGCCGAACAGGCCCATGATGCCGAAGACCACGGCAATGGGGAAAAGGTTGGCCACCACCGCGAGCGCCGCCGCGCGCCAGGAGAGAAAGATGAAGCCCACAATCGCCAGCAGGATGAGAATCATGCTGCCCAGCGATTGCACCTGGCCGATGGCAATCGTGTTCACCGAGGCCGCCGCCAGCACCGCATGGCCGGTGATGGAAAATACGTGCGGCCCGTATTTGCCGCTATTGAGCGTGTTGGTGATCTCGGTCACCATGTCATTGAGCCGCGAAGTGTCATGGAGATTGCAGCGGACGACGAGGTTGGCCTGGGCAAAATTAGGCGTCACGTAGGGGCTCACTTCGGACGGGTGAAAGAGCAGGAGGTATTGGTGCACCAGGCTGGGATCTTTCGGGATGGCGAATTGCGCGCCGCCCTGGTTTTGAAATTCACGGTTCACCAGCGCCACGAAGTCGGGCAGGCCAATGACGGAATTCACCTCGGGAAACGTGCGCAGGTATTTTTCAATGTCGAAAAGCTGCTGCAACGTGCCGGGCTCGCGGAATTTGCCCGGGTCGCCGCGGAAGGCCACGTCGATGATGTCGGTGCCGGAGAGCCGGGTGGTCACGGTGTCGAGCTGGCGCATGACCGGGGCGTCCTTGCGCAGGAACGAGCTGAGGTCGTTGCTCAACTTGATGTGGGACGCCAGCCACACCGCCGGGATGGACAGCACAATCAGGCCGATGATGACGCGCCGCGGATGGTTTACCAGCCGGGCCATGGTGAAACGCACGAAGGGCCGCGACAAATGCTCCTCCCACCAGCCGGTGTGGTGCCCGGACTCATGGCCGCCGTCGTGCGCGTCCGCCGGGCTGGCGGCGGTCTGGCCCGCGGGTGCGGCGGCGGGAGCCTCCGCCGGCACGCGGACAATCCAGCGGCCCGCCACGCGCATGTAGGCGGGGAAGGCGACCAGGGTCACAATAAAGCGCAGCACCATCGCAGCGGCGGCGGTGGTGCCGAATTCCCGCAGCACGCCGATGTCCGTGATGCCCGTCGAGGAAAAGCCCAGGATGGTGGTGCCGCTGGTGAGAATCAGGCTGAGGCCGAGCATCCGGCCCGTTTCGCGCACCGCGGCCAGGCCGTCGAGCCCGCGCGCGCGGAGCTCACGAAACTCCACCACGCAATGGACGTCCGGCGGCGAACCGATGATGACCACGAGCGCGGGCACCACGTAGTTCAGCATGTTGAGCGGAATGTCCAGCCACGCCATGAGGCCGAGCGCCCAGGTGTTGGCGATGGCGGCATTAAGCAGCGGCACGAACGCGCCCTGCACATTCCCCATCATCGCGCCGATGAGCACCAACAGCACGAGGCACGACAGCGGCAGCAGCACCGCCTGGTCGCGCATCATGTACTGTCCGATGGCGACGTGCAGCACCGGCGCGCCGATCTGGAAAATCTCCTTGAATTGCCCGCTCGCCCGAATCGGCGCCAGCAGGTCCTCGACCTGCCGGCTGAAGTCGGGATCAAAATCTTTTTTCAGCACGTACTCGGGCTTGAGATAGAGCGAAATCAGCGTCGCCTGTCCATCGGCGGAAATCAACGTGCCGACCATCAGCGGATTATTGAGCGCCAGGGCGCGGGCCTGGTCGAGGTCCGCCTGCGTCTCGGGCAGCGGGTCGAGCACGGGGCCGGTTTCGATGCCGCCGTTCTCACTGCGAATGGTGCTGATGTTAAACAGGCTCTCCGTGCGCTCCACGGCGGGCAGGTTGCCAAGTTTTTCGGCGAGATCGGACAGGGTTTGCAGTTTTTCCCGGGTGAAAAGCTGCGCGTCCTGCACGTAAACCGCGGCCACATGGTCGGAGCCGAAGGCCTGTTTCACTTCCTCATAGCGCCGGTAGAGGTCGGTGTCTTGTGGCACGAGGCCCTCGGAGGACACATTGATGCGCAGGCCGCCTTCATGCACGAAAGCCCAGCGGCCCGGCAGTTGCCACAATACCGGCGGGCCTTCCGGGCCCGCGCGCGCCGTTTTGGGTTTCACTCCGGGCGGCAGTCGAAACGTAATGCGCGGCGCGTCGGGCGTGGCGCTGACCGGCGGCGGCGCCGGGAGCCGGGTGAGGCTGATCCCTGCGGCTTGCAGCCCCGCGATCAACGTCAACAGTCCCAACACCGACCAGACCCAACCGGCGCGCCGGTAGCAAAAGTCAAAGAGCTTGCCGATGGCGGGAGACACGGCGGCTCGGTGGGGGCGGGCGGCGCGCAGGCCGCCGAAGGGATTTGCGGAGGGAGAAACGCGTCGGCGGCGTTATTTGGCGGACGTCGCCGGCGTGGCGGCGGCGCCGGCGGCAGGCAGGACATCCTGCACCATCTTGTCCTGGGCCGGACCCCACTTCGTGATGCTATCCTGCGTGAAAAACGACGGGTCCAGCGGCTTGTTCACGCGCGAGTTCACCAGGGACATGATGGTGGTCGTCTTCTTGACGTTATTCGTCATCACGCCACGGGTGGGGCGCAGCGGCTCCTTGTCGGTGGACTTATAATCGTAAGCGTCGAAAATTTTGAGGCGTTCGTTCTTGGCGTTGAAAAATTCAATGCGCCGGATAATGAACGTGGCCTTGTCTACATAGAGGATGCGGTTGGTGTAGCCGGTGATTTTCTCGCGGTTCTTGTCAATCGGGGCGGACAAGATGACGTAGCTGTCCGCGCCTTCCACCTTTTCATCCTGCAAGCGGTCGTATTTCCATTCATTGGGTTTTTCCTTGCGCAGGTCCTCAAAGGTGAAATCGGAGCCCATGAAATAGCCCGCGCGCCCGTCGCCCTGGATGGGTTTGATTTGCCCGAGGCCGGGCAGGAAAAGAAATTGCTGCACGTCGCCATTGTCCTTTTCGAGCACGAGGAGGGCTGTCCCCTTCACATCATCCGGCGCGAGGAACCGCAGCACGTAATTGAAATTGCCCTTGGCGTCCTTTTGCACGGCGGAAACGAGTTGCCGGGTCTCCACTTCGCCGGTGCTCGACATCGTGACCATCTTCACCAAATCCACCTCGGAATCCGCACCGAGGGTGGTTTTGACCTTTTGCATCACTTCATCGCCAGTGAGAAAAGGAGTCGGGCGAAAGCCGGTGGCCAGCACCGCACAGGCGGCCACCGCGAACAAAGAAAGCAGACGTACAGGGCGCATGGGAGGGCGTCTTGTTCTCAGTCATCATAGACCGAAATAGGACGATAACTCAATTTCCTAAGGGGTTTCACCCCCGTTGCCAAGCGAAACGTTTCAGGCCGAAGCTGCGGCCAGACCGGGTTCTGGTCGGTGCGCTCAACTCATCCGCACACTGAGGTTGCCGGAATCATTTTCCCGGAGTAGAGTCCACCTTGTAATGGAGGAGGAAATTTGTCATTGGCGGCGGGCGGGCACCGTCTTGGCCGGACTTTGGGTGGCGGCGCAATGCACCGGTTGTCAAAGCCCGGCCGGCTCTGGTGAGTCGCATTCCAATGTCAGCGCGCAAGGCGCCATGATCACCGCGTACGCCTTGCAGGGGCGGGCAGACGGGCGCGTGGTGGCCAAGGGCGCGGGGCAATCCATGGATCCGATTTATGGCGAGAATACGGTGTTTGTCATCCAGCCCGTGCCGTTCGAATCCCTCAAACCCGGCGACCAAATCGCCTACCGCGCCCCCAATGGCGATATGATTGTCCATGCGCTGATGTACCAATCCCCCCGCGGCTGGGTGGTGAAGGGGTATAATAATCCCGATCCAGACCCCTATCTGGTCACACGCCAGAATTTTATCGGCTGGGTCGAGGCCACATTTGAGCCCGCGGCCGACCCTCCGGCCCATTGATGCGCGGATTTTCTTGCGCGCCGTGTGGCGGCGGATTTAATCGGAGCAACCTCGCCACCCCACGGAGGGACGCGCGTTTGCGTTCGCCGCACCCGCGAGGAACGTTGTGAATACCGCTGCCTTCTCCTGCGCGAAAACACTGGCTTTTGCGTTCACTGCGGTTGCTGTTTTTTGCCCGGCCTGGACTGCCCGCGCGCAAACGGCCGCGGGCAATGCCACGCCCGCGGCCCCAGCGGCCGCCACCAGCGGCGTGCCCCTCGGTGGCGAGATGCCCAACGTCAACCGCCAACAGGCCCTCGCGAATGACAATATTCCACTGAATCCGCCGCTGGCCAAGATTCCCGCGACCACCGGGCCAATCGGCAGCGACGCCTGGTGGAATGGGCCTTATGCGGCGGGCGATTGGTTCGGCTTGCGGCCCATCGTCGAAAAAGCCGACGGCGTGGATTTTGGCGCGACTTACCTTTCCAATCTGGCGGGCAATCCCTACGGCGGCGCGCGCCAGGGCTTCACCAACACCGGTTCGACCGGGCTCAATTTGAATCTGGATTTGGAGACCATCGCCGGGCTCAAGGACTGGGACTTCTATTCCACCGCGGTCTGGCGTTACGGCGAAAGTCTGTCGCAGCGGTACATTCAGAACCAATTCAATGTGCAGCAAAATTTCGGCGGGCAAAACCTCCGCCTCTATGCTGCCTATTTGCAAAAGTCCTGGGACGACGGACGCCTGCTGGTGAAGTTCGGCCGCTTTGCCGCCGGGGACGACTTTTTGTCCTCGCCGATTTACTGGCTTTACATGAACAACGGCATCGACGGCAACCCGGTGAGCGTGTTCCTCAACGTGCCGTGGACGGCCTACCCGAATGGCACCTGGGCCACCATGGCCAAGCTGAAACCGTCGCCGGATTGGTACGTCGAGGCGGGAGTGTACGAGGCGCAAACCGCCTACCAGACCCGCATGGCCGCGCACGGGGTGGACTTGTCCTTCGTCACGGGCCGCGGCGTGAATTTTAACGTGCAGGCCGGTTATACTCCCAATGCGGAAAAAGACGCCAAGGGTTTGCCGGGGCATTACTCGGTTGGCGCGTATGCGGTCGCGGCCTCGTTCTCGCGGTTGTCGGCGCCGGCCCAAATGGTCCAGAACAATTATGGCGTTTATGCGATGATCGACCAAATGGTGTATCGCGAAGGCGGGCCGGGCACCCAGCAGGGACTCACGCCATGGGCCGCCGTGCTGGTCTCGCCAACGCCAGATCGCAGCCTGATGCCGTACTACGCGGTCGGCGGAGCAGTTTATCAGGGCTTGATCCCCGGACGCGACAACGACGTGACCGCTCTCGGCGTCATCTACGGCAAATACAGCGGAGAACTAACCACGCCGTCCCGCAACAGCTACGAAATGGTCATCGAGGCCAACTACAAAATTCAGGTGAACCAGTGGCTTTTCGTGCAGCCCGCCATGCAATACATCATCAACACCGGCGGCGGCATCCATCCCGACGCCCTCGTGCTGGGCTCGCAAATTGGTCTGACGTTTTGAAAGCGAGCTCGCGGGCTAGCGTATCAACATCGCATCGCCATAGCTGTAAAAGCGGTAGTTCAGGCTGATCGCTTCGGCATAAAGTTCCTTGAGCCAGGCCACTCCCTCCACCGAGCCCGGCGTGAGAAACGCGCTCACCAGGCACATCAGGGTGGAGCGGGGGAGGTGAAAATTTGTCAGCAGCATGTCTGCTCCGGCGATGGCGCGCGGCGGCACGATGAAGATTCCGGCTTCGGCCATCCAGTCGGTGGTGTCGGGAGTGGGGTGGGGTTGCGCAAAATAATCTTCGAGCGCGCGCAGCGTGGTCGTGCCCACCGCGAGGCGCGGGCCGCCCTTTGCCTCGGCGAGCGCAGCGCGCGTGGCCGCTGGAATTTCGTACCATTCGCGGTGTATCACATGTTCTTCCAGACGGTCCACGGCAATCGGACGAAAAGTTCCCAACCCGACGCGCAAAGTGAGGTCGTAGGTGGAAAAACCTCGTTGCTCCAATTCCTTCAGCACCGCCGGGGTAAAGTGCAATCCCGCCGTGGGTGCCGCCGCCGCGACTTTCTTGGCGGGGTTCGCGTAAACGGTTTGGTAATCGGCGACATCGTGCGCCTCGGGTCCATGACGAGCAAGATAAGGCGGCAGCGGCATTTCGCCCAGCTTTTCGGTCAGGCTGAGCACCATTCCACCGCTGGAAATGACAAACCGCACGAGACATTGGCCGTCCGCACGCTTTTCGACAACGGTAGCCGAAAAAAGCGCCTCTTCGCCAAAGACTGCGCCCGGCGGATATTTGCGTCCGGGCTTGAGCAAGCACCACCACGTAAGACCCGCGGGATCCGCGCGCAACTCCGGGTGCAGCAACAGGCATTCGAGTTGACCACCCATGGGCCGGCGCAGGCGCAGGCGAGCCTTGAACACCGCCGCGTTGTTGCGGAAAAGCCGTGTGCCAGGCGGGAGCAGCTCCGGCAATTCGCGAAAGATGCGGTGCTCCACCTTCCGCGTCGCGCGATCCACGACCAGCAGGCGCGCGGCGTCGCGCGGCTGGGCCGGGGTCTGCGCGATGCGCTCCGGCGGCAGCACGTAATCGAATTCGGCGGTATCCACAAAGCGCAGTGTGACGGTTTCGGTGGAAATTGAAAATGTTGTTTCGCCAAAATGTTGTTTCGCCAAAAATTTGGGACTTGACGCGGGCCCGAAACACCCCCTTTCTAAAACTTGCGAATGGTGAATTTAAAGCTAAATTAAATTCACCATTCGCAAGTTTTTAATTGTCTGCTATTGTGCAGGGGGACAGGGCTTTTTAATGGGGTGTCCGCGACGGCTTTCGGCCGCTTTTTCAGGCGTGTTTCGCCGGCTGGCTCCAGTTATGGCCGGGATTAGAGAACGCGATAGCCGCGGGCCTTTTGGCTTGCGCCGAACAGCCATTTTAGGATGCTAAAAAATCCCCCCAACTCTCGACCCCGGTTACCGCCGGTCCTTTTCATGAGCGCTCCCGCCTCGCATATCGAAACCGTTTCCAAGGAAACCCGCGTCTTCCCGCCGTCGGCGGACTTTGCCCGCCAGGCGCACATCAAAAGCCTCGAACAGTACAAGGAAATGTACGCCCGCAGCATCGCCGACCCGGAGAAATTTTGGGCCGACATCGCCGGCGAACTGCATTGGTATCAGAAGTGGCACACCGTGCTGAATGAGCGCAACGCGCCGTTTTTCCGCTGGTTCGAGGGCGGCATCACCAATATTTGCTACAATTGCGTGGACCGCCACCTGCACGGTCCGAACCGCAACAAGGCGGCCTTCATCTTTGAAGGCGAACCCGGCGACCAGCGCGTGCTCACCTACGCGGATTTGTACCGCGAGGTCTGCACCTTCGCCAACGTCCTCAAAAGCCTGGGCGTGAAAAAGGGCGACCGCGTCGCCGTTTACATGCCGATGGTGCCCGAACTCGCCGTGGCCGTGCTGGCCTGCGCGCGCATTGGCGCCGTGCACTCCGTTATTTTCGGCGGCTTTTCGGCGGAATCCATTCGCGACCGCGTCAACGATCTCCAGGCCAAAGTCGTCGTCACCATGGATGGCGGCTACCGGCGCGGCAAAATTCTCGCCTTGAAAAACACGGTCGACGAAGGCATCGCCGAATGCCCGGGCATCGAAAAAGTGCTGGTCGTCGCCCGCGAGCCGCACAAGCAGTTGCACCCGTGCATGATGAAGCCCGGGCGGGACGTCTGGTATCATGACGCCGCCAAGGGCCAGCCCCGCCATTGCGAGCCGGAGCGCATGGAGGCCGAGGACCTTTTGTTCGTCCTTTACACGAGCGGTTCGACGGGCAAGCCCAAGGGCATCATGCACACCACCGGTGGTTACATGGTATACACCTATCTCACCGCCAAATACATTTTCGACCTGCGCCCGGAAGACGTGTATTGGTGCACCGCCGACATCGGCTGGGTGACGGGCCATAGCTACATCGTTTACGGCCCGCTGCAAAACGCCGCCACCGCGGTGATTTTTGAGGGCACGCCCAACTGGCCGGAAAACGACCGCTTCTGGTCCGTCGTGGAAAAATACGGCGTCACCGTCTTTTACACCGCGCCCACCGCCATCCGCGCGTGCATGAAGTGGGGCGACGAATTTCCCAAGCGCCGCGACCTGAGTTCCCTGCGCCTGCTCGGCTCCGTCGGCGAGCCCATCAATCCCGAAGCCTGGATGTGGTACCACCACACCATCGGCGGCGGGCGTTGCCCGATTGTGGACACGTGGTGGCAGACCGAGACTGGCGGCATCCTCATCACGCCCCTGCCCGGCGCCATCGCCACCAAGCCCGGCAGCGCCACGGTTCCCTTCTTCGGCATCGAGCCCGCCATCCTCACGGACAACGGCGAAAGCGTCCCCGCCGGCATCCTCGCCATCAAGAAACCCTGGCCCGGCATCATGCGCGGCATCTTGAACGACCCCGAACGCTTCAAGTCCACTTATTTCAACAAATGGGGCGGCAAGTATTATTTCCCCGGTGACGGCGCGCGCCTCGATGAGGATGGCTATTACTGGCTCCTCGGCCGCGTGGACGACGTGGTCAACGTCTCGGCGCACCGCATCGGCACGGCCGAGTTGGAGAGCGTGTATGTCGAGCATCCGGCCGTGGCGGAGAGCGCGGTCATTGGCATTGCCCACGAATTGAAAGGGCAGGCGCTCGTTTCGTTCGTGACGGTCAGGGAAGGTTTTAAGACGGACGACAAGCTCATCCATGAGTTGAACGCCCTCGTCACCCGCAAGATTGGCAAGTTCGCCATCCCCGACAAAATCATCTTCAGCGCCGACTTGCCCAAGACCCGCTCCGGCAAAATCATGCGCCGCCTGCTGCGCGACATCGCCGAAGGCCGCGCCCTCGGCAACGTCACCACGCTGGCGGATCCGTCCGTCATCGAAGCGCTCAAAGGCAAGTACGCGTCGACGGAATCGTAAAGGGGCCAAATCCTGGCTGGGCCCAAATCTGGTCCTGACTGCGCTCGCCTGCTTATTTTTGACGCAGCCGGCGCGTCGGCGTTCGGCGCTGGGGAATAACCTCTGTCAGTGTAATTGCGTCACCCCTTTTTCGAGCATGTAAAAGCGTGCCTGCCTTGGCGCAGCCGTTTGGTAAAGTAACAATTGTGTATCTACCCCTGCGGGTCGCGGTTACCCAGCCTGGAATTTCAGTTTTCATGGCAGAAAGTAGGCACTAAAGCACATTTCTCACTCCAGCCCCGCTTCCAACTCCACCTCGGCGTCGTAATTGACGCCGGGCAGGCCGAAGCCAAAGAGTTTTAAAAACTCCGCCTGGTAGCGTGGAAAGGCCGTGAGCGTGTCCAGATTGGCCGTGGTCACTTGCGGCCAGATTTTCTTCACCGCCTCCTGCACGTCGGGCCGCATTTCCAGATCATCGACGCGCAGGCGCCCGGCGCTATCCGGTTTCGCCGCCGCTCCCGCCGCCGGATAAAGCTGCGTGGCGAACAGACGCTGGATTTGCTCGATGCAGCCTTCGTCCACGCCTTTTTCCGCCATGACTTTGAGCAAAATCGAAATGTACAGCGGCACCACGGGGATCGCCGAACTGGCTTGGGTAACGACCGCCTTGTTCACCGACACCCACGCGCGACCTTTGAGATCGGCGAGTTTCGCCGTCAGCCGCGCTGCGGATTTCTCCAGATCTTCCTTCGCCAGGCCGATGGTGCCGTTGCGATAAATCGGGTAGGTGACTTCCGGCCCGATGTAGGAATACGCCACGGTGACGGCACCCGGCGCGAGCAGGTTGTGATTGCGCAGCGCGTCGAGCCAAAGCTCCCAATCTTCCCCGCCCATGACTTTCGTGGTGTTGCGGATATCCTCGGGCGTCGCGGGTTCGAGATTTACCTCGGTAACTTCTTTCTTGTCGGTATCGACCGATTTGGCGGCAAAGGGCGCGCCCACGGGCTTGAGCGTGGATTTGAAAACTTCACCCGTGCGGGGGTCGGTGCGGCGAGGGGAGGCGAGGCTGTAAATCACGAGGTCTACCGCGCCGAGGTCTTCCTTCAGGCGCGCGATGGTCTGGTTCTTGATGTCGTCGGAAAACGCGTCGCCGTTGATGCTCCGGGCGTACAGGCCCTCGGCGCGGGCCAATTTTTCCAACGCCACGGTATTGTACCAGCCCGCCGACGCCGGACGGCCCTTGTCCGACGGCCGCTCGAAAAACACTCCGAGCGTCGCCGCCTTGGCGCCGAACGCCGCGACAATCCGCGACGACAGCCCGTAACCTGTGGAGGCCCCGAGGATCAGTACCTTGCGCGGACCATTCACCAGCGGCGGCTGGCTCTTGACGTGGGCGATTTGCTCCCGCACGTGGGCGGCGCAACCTTCGGGGTGGGAGGTGACGCAGACAAATCCGCGCACCTTCGGTTTCACAACGCTCAATGAAGACATGGGAAAAAGTATTTTAGTGCTTGGTTTTCTAGTGCCTGGTGTGCCGAAGCTTGCCGAAATGAGATCGTGCCTCGGTCCCCATGCTTGTAGAAATGGTGGGGATATTCACTAAGCACTAGAACACTAAGCACTAAATCACTTCAACCCTATTTGCTTGCCCGTGCATTCGGACGCGGGGAGCGTGCGCCCGTGAATAAAACATCTGACGCAGGCGCCATCTTCGACTGGGACGGCGTCATCATCGACTCCTCGGCCGCGCACGAGGAAAGCTGGGAACTCCTCGCCCGCGAGGAAAAACGCATCCTGCCTCCCGGTCATTTCAAGGCCGGCTTCGGACGGAAAAACCAGTTCATCATTCCCACGATTTTGAAATGGACCGACGACCCGGCGGAAATCGCGCGCATTGGGCGCCGCAAGGAGGAGCTTTACCGCGAGATCGTCCGCCACAGCGGCATCCAGGCCCTGCCGGGTGCAACAGCATTACTCCAAGGTCTTGCCGCCGCCGGGATTCCGTGTGTCGTCGGCTCCTCCACGCCGCGCGAAAATATCGAAGCGATTCTCGACCTCGTCGGCCTGCGGACAAATTTTGTCGGCATCATCAGTGCAGAGGACGTCAGCCACGGCAAACCGCATCCCGAAGTTTTCCTGAAAGCCGCGGCGAAAATCAACCGTGAGCCGAAAAACTGCGTCGTGTTTGAGGACGCCTTTGTCGGCCTCGAAGCCGCCCGCGCGGGAGGGTTTAAGAGCATCGGCGTCGGCACCACCAACCCCGTCGAAAGCCTCCGCGCCCATTGCGACCTCGCGGTACATCGGTTGACGGAGATCGGCGCGGGGGATGTTATCGCGCTGCTCCCGGGTTGATAACTTTTCTTGCGCAGAGGCACAGGGACGCTGAGCGAAACCTTACTTGACGTTTTGACGTCATAACGTCAACCCTAGCCCATGAAACGCGCGACCGTTTATCTCGAGGCTGATTTGCACAAGGCCCTCAAGATTAGAGCTCTAGAAGAGGAGACGACTCTTTCCGGTCTAGTCAACGAGGCGGTGCGCACCTCGCTGGAGGAGGACCTGGAGGATCTTGCCGATTTGCAGTCTCGAAAGAAGGAGAAGCCAGTTTCCTATGAATCTTTTCTGAAGGAGTTGAAGCGCCGTGGCCAGCTATGAACTGGTCGTTCGTCCTTCCGTGCACAAGGACGTAAAAAACATTCCGCCTCCGGACTTGAAGCGAATTCTGGAGCGAATGGAGGCATTGCGCGTGGAGCCGCGCCCGGCGAACAGCGTCAAGCTTTCCGGCCAGGAGTCCTACCGTGTTCGCCAAGGTAGTTACCGTATCATCAACGAGATCGAGGATGCACGGCGGGTTGTTGTGGTCTCAAAAGTGGGTCACCTTCGGGAAATTTATCGGTAAAACCGCCGAAGCATTTTTTAACAGAAGAAACCAATGTAAACGAAGGCGGTCTTGGTTCTCTTCATTTCCTTCTGTTAAATTCTAATCCAATCCCCGCGCCTCCAAATCCCCTTCGCCTAGCCCGAGGTAATGCCCGAGTTCATGGAGGTAGGTGACGCGCACTTCCTCCTCGAAGGCGGCCTCGTCGCCCTCGACGTAGTCCCAGATATTGTCCAAAAAGATTAAAATTTGCGATGGCAGCGGATCCAGGCCCGGCTCTTCCCCGTGGGCCGGGCCGACGAAGAGGCCCAGCGTATCCTCCTCGATGCCATCGGCCACCGCCGCAGGATCGGGCACTTGCTGAAAAACGACCGGCACGGCGCTGGCCGGCTCCCGCAGCGGCGGCGGCAAGGCCCGCAAGGTGCGGTTCACCACGCCATCGGCGCGGAGCAAGAGTTGGTTGAAAGGTGCCAAGATTTTTTTGGACAGAATTAACGGAATTTCAGCATTACAGCAGCCTCTCCAATCGGTCATCAATTCCGTAAAATTCTGTCCATTCTGTCCAACCTCAGTTTGAAACTCAAATTGTGAATAACACCAATTGTGTGAATGGTGTGCAGAAGAAGAACAACTATCCGTTGCCCTTCCTCGTTTGCGCCTCATGGTGGTGAAATCCACGTGACTTTGGCAACGTTCGCGAAAATTCTGCTTTTCCCGCGCTTTTCTCCTTCGTCTTCGTCACTTCCTCCTCGCCCGGCCCAGCCGTTCGCACCTTTTCGCTAAATCATTCAACAAACCTATTTTAAGTCACGTTATTCACACTTTTCAACTCCTTTTTGCCCTAGCCCTCCTCCCTCGTAAAACCCCCAGCAACCCCTACCTGTAGGGGGGTCTTTAAAGATTTAACACAATATGTAGTGGATACCTGTTGACAGGCCTTTATTTCTGCCCCATTTATTCCTCTCGCCAAAGCCAGCAGCTCCTGCGGGTCCCTCCGACCGCTCCCACGCGGGCCTTGACGACGTTTTTTTTCCGCCTGCGGGCGTCGCTGTGCCGTCTTCGGCAAGCGCGCGCGAGGCACCACCGAGAATTCCACCATCACCACTTCCACCACCACCCGCCACTGCACCATGACTGCCGAAACCGTCACTTACCAGATTGGGAAAAAGTCCTTCGTCCTCGACCGCCAGAAAGCCGAGGAAGCCTTCGCCGCCAAGCGCATCATCAACGGCCGGCAGACCATGTTCTTCAACATCCTGCCGGTGAAGTACACCTGGGCCTACGAGTTGTACAAGACCATGAAGGCGAACCACTGGGAGCCCGAGGAAATCACGATGCAGAAGGATTGTGAACAGTGGCGCGACCCGTCGTCCGCCATTTCCGACGTGGACCGCTGGATCATTAAGATGGGCATCGGCTACTTTTCCGCCGCCGAGGGCATCGTCGGCGACAACATCATCCACGTCGTCCGCGAACTCGTCACCGCCCCGGAGCTCAAACTCGTGCTTGGCCGCCACGCCCATGAGGAAAACATCCATGCCGACTCGCTCGTGTACATGATTTCCTCCCTTGGCATCAACCCGCACGAGTGCGAGGCCATGTTCGACGACATCAAGACCATCAAGCGCAAAACCGAATTCGTCACCAAGAACTCCCGCGCCCTGCGCCGCGATATCGACTTGCGCGACCCGGCCATGAAGCAGGCCCTCGCCAAAAACATCTTCCTCTTCGGCCAAGTCATGGAAGGCACCCAGTTTTACGGCCTCTTCGGCATGGTCCTCTCGCTCTACCGTCAGAACAAGTTCACCGGCATCGGCCAGATGTTCCGCTACACCCTGCGCGACGAGAGCAACCACATCGAGCTCTTCCGCAACCTGTTCATGGACCTCGTCGAGGAAAACCGCGAGATCTGGACCCCCGCTTTCCGCCAGGAATTGACCGACCTCATGGCCGAGGGCGTGGCCATCGAAAAGGAATTCATCAGCGATTGCCTGCCCGTGAGCGGCGTCGGCCTGACGGCCGACGATTTTATGAAGTACATCGACTTCATCGCCGACCGCCGCCTGGAGGGCGTCGGCCTCAAGCCCCTCCATCCCGGCTGCACCAACCCGCTCCCCTGGCTGGCCGAGATGATGGACATGAAGAAGGAACAGAACTTTTTCGAAGGCCGCGTGACCGATTACCAGAAGTCCAGCTCCCTCCAGGAAGTCCACAACGACGAGCTGTAAGCCACCGGCATCGCCGCCGTCCATGAACAATGACCACCCGCAGCAGCAACCCGGAAAGGACGACCGCACGAAGCCGCAGGGCTTGGTGCGGCGGGTGGCGCGCGCGGTCATTGAAAAAGGGTTCGTGGCGTACTACGTCGGCACCGACCCGGCCACGCCGCGCTGGGCCAAGGCCGTTCTCGTCGCCGCGGTCAGCTCGTTCTTTTCCGTCGATTTGCTCGCCGACGTTTTGTTTCTGCCGGTCGGCGTCGAACTCAGCCTCGGCTCCATCGTCCTGGCCGTCGGCGCCTTTCTCTTTTCCATTCGTCCACGCCACTTCCAGCGCGCCCGCGAAAAACTGGCCCGCCTCTTCCACGACGACACAATCATGGAAGTCGAAATCGTAGGCCCGCCACCGGTTCCGCCCGAGGCCAAACTCCCGCCACTCCTGCCCAAGCCCCCCAAAGATTCTTAGACAGAATTAGCCTTCCAATCCTAAATTTTTCGACAGAATTTACAGAATTAACCCAATTAAAAACCCCATCCATTGAAACGGGCACTCTTTGCCAGTTTCCTCCTCTTAATTCTCCAAATTCTGTTCATTCTGTCCCAACTCTTCCTCTTTTCTTTCCCTCTTTTTTAACCGCTCACCTAAACTTCCCAACCCACCACTGCCATGATTCGCCACCTTGAAATTGATGAAGATCTCGCGCTGAAGCGCTTTGCCCAGACACCCGACGACCAGAAACCCCGCTTCAACTGGCGCGAAGTCGTCGGCAACGACGCCCTCGTGCAGCCGCTCGTCCGCGTCACCCTCGGCGGCGTCGAGCGCGATTTCGACGTCGCGGAAATCGCCGACACCGTGGGCGCCGCACTCACGGATTTGCTCCTTTCCCGCCAGGTGCAGGACATTTACACCGAGCAGAACCGCCACCTCGTGGCCGAAGTCGCCCGCGAAGTCGGCGCGGACATCGTCGCGCGCTGGACGGAGAACAAGGACCGCCTCGTCTCGCAGGAAGACATCAACCGCATCATTGAAAAGGCGCTCGTGCACAACAACGCGCACGACGTGGCCAAGAGCCTCGTGTTCAAGCAATCCGGCCCGGCGCCGGTGGCCGCCGCCAAGGGTGACGGTTCCGGCACGGCCACCGAAGTGGTCCCCGTCCATGTGCGCCTGATTCGCCGCAACGGCCAGGTGGTGCCGTGGGACCAGAACAAGGTCGAAATCGCCGTGCGCAAGGCCTTCTTGTCGCTCCACCGCGACAGCGAGCCTGCCGTGCGCGTCTCCGAAGCCGTCAGCCTGCGCGCGCGCGACCTTGGCCAGGCGTTCGTCTCCATCGAGGAAGTGCAAGACCTCGTGCAGGAGGAATTGATGCGCCACGGGCACTTCAAAGTCGCCGAGACCTACATCCTTTACCGCGCTGAGCGCGCCCAGCGCCGCAACGCCACCGTCGTGCCCGTCACGCCCGAGGACACGCGCCAGGAGCAAATCATTTTCATCAAACGCGACGACGGCAAGGAAGCTGACATGTGGGATGGCGCGGAATTGCGCGCCCGCATCACCTTCGCCTCCATCGGCCTGGACTTGTGCATGACGCGCGAGCAAATCGAGGGCGAACTGCGCCGTTCGCTCAACACGGAGATGACCCGCGAGGGCTTGCAGCAGACCATCATTCTCAACGCCCGCACGCTCATCGAGCGCGATGCCGACTTCGCGAAATTCGCCGGCCGCATCCTCCTCTCTTATATCTACGAAGAGGTGCTCGGCTGGGACATCCTCAAGGACGGCATCGGCGCGCTCAAGCAGTTCCACGCCCGCCATTTCAAAAAGCGCCTCGAACACGGAGTGCGCATCGAGCGCCTCAACCCCGCCATCCTCAAGTACGACCTCACGAAGCTCGGTGAAGCCCTCGACCCCTCGGCTGACCTCGAGTTCGACTTCCTCGGCATCCAGACGCTTTACGACCGCTATCTCATTGTCGACAAAACGAAGAAGCCGGCCCGGCGCCTCGAAACGCCCCAGTATTTCTGGATGCGCGTTTCCATGGGTCTCTTCCTCAACGAGCCCAAGGACCGCGAGGATTGGGTCGTCCGCCTCTACACGATGTACAAGAGCCGGCGCTTCTGCTCCTCGACCCCGACGCTCTTCAATGCCGGTACCCTGCATTCGCAGTTGTCCTCGTGCTACCTCTACAAGGTGGACGACAACATCGAGAGCATCATGATGCGCGGCATCGCGGAGAACGCCTTCCTCTCGAAATGGGCGGGCGGCCTCGGCGGTTCGTGGACCGCAGTGCGCGGCACCGGCGGTTACATCAAGGGCACCAACGGCGAAAGCCAGGGCGTCATCCCGTTCCTCAAGCTGCACAACGACCAGCTCGTCGCCGTCAACCAGGGCGGCAAGCGCCGCGGCTCCGGTTGCGCCTACCTCGAAACGTGGCACAACGACATCGAGGACTTCGTGGAACTGCGCAAGAGCACCGGCGACGAACGCCGCCGCACGCACGACATGAACACCGCGAACTGGATTCCCGACCTGTTCATGAAACGCATGGAGGCCCGCCAGGATTGGACGCTTTTCCGCGCCAACGAGACGCCGGATTTGCACGACCTTTACGGCCGCAAGTTCGAGGAGCGCTACCAGCACTACGAAAAACTCGCCCAGGAAGGGAAGATTTTCGGCAAGACCGTGCCCGCCATCGAGCTGTGGAAGCAAATGCTCAAGATGCTTTTCGAGACCGGCCATCCCTGGATCACGTTCAAGGACCCCTGCAACGTCCGCAGCCCGCAGGATCACACCGGCGTCATCCACTCTTCGAACCTCTGCACGGAAATCACGCTGAACACCAGCCAGGAGGAAACCGCGGTCTGCAACCTCGGCTCCGTCATCCTCGACACCCACATCAAGGCCGATGGTTCCCTCGACCACGCCGCCTTGCGCGAGACCATCCGCGTCGCCGTGCGCGCCTTGGATAACGTCATCGACATCAATTATTATCCGACGGTCGCGGCCAAGACCTCGAACAGCCGCCACCGGCCCATCGGCCTCGGCATCATGGGCTTGCACAACGCCTTGTATAAGAAGGACCTCGCCTTCGCCTCGGCGGAAGCGGTCGAGTTCAACGACGAGTTCATGGAAGCCATCGCCTTTTACGCCTACGAGGCCTCGAGCGATTTGGCCGAGGAACGCGGCACGTACTCCACCTACCACGGCTCGAAATGGTCGCGCGGCCTCCTGCCGCAGGACACCGTGGACTTGCTCGAGCAGGAGCGCGGCGTGCCGATTGAGGTGCCCCGCGGCGGCCGCATGGACTGGACGCCCCTGCGCGAAAAAATCGCCCGCCAGGGCATGCGCAACAGCAACGTCCTCGCCATCGCCCCCACCGCCACCATCTCGAACATCATGAATACGTCTCCCTGTATTGAGCCGTATTACAAAAACATGTTCGCCAAGAGCAACCTCGGCGGCGATTACACCATCCTCAACCAGGCCCTGGTGAAGGACCTCAAGGCCCTCGGCCTCTGGAACACCACGATGATGGACGACCTGAAGTACTACGACGGCGAACTCGCCCACATGGACGGCATCCCCGAGCACGTGAAGCGCAAGTACAACACCGCCTTCGGCATCGACTACACCTTCGTGCTCGACGCCGCCGCGCGCCGCCAGAAGTGGATCGACCAGTCCCAGTCGGTCAACCTCTTCCTCGGCCAGCCCGAGATCAAGACCCTCTCGCACATGTACCGTGCCGCTTGGCGCAAGGGCCTGAAGACCACCTACTACCTCCGCACCCTCGGCGCGTCGAACATCGAGAAGGCCACCGTCTCCATGCGCAAGGAAACCCGCGGCTTCGTGAGCGAGGAAACCGCCGCCGTGGCGCCGCCTCCGGCCGATACCGGCGACACCGTTCCGCCCCTCCCGGTGGCTCCGGCCAAGCGCACCTACACCGAAGCCGAGACCAAGGCCTGCAGCATTGACGCCATGCTCAACGGTGGCACATGCGAGGCGTGTCAGTAGGAGGTTGCAGGTGAAAGGTATAAAGTTAAAAGTACAAGAACTGAGCACCATTCACCTGGAAAAATTTCCGCCGCCGGGCTAGTGCCGGAACCTAAAGACCAGGGCGGGCGGGGCGGTCCCATACCTCGGGATCGCCCCGCGTCGTCTTCGGAAACTCTTTTGGATCCGAATACGTTTCTTTATGCGCCTCCGCGCTCTCCGCGTTCTCTGCGGTTAATATTCTTCATTTTGCCAGCACCTGCAGCACGACCTGATTGGCGGTGGAAAGGTCCGCGCGGTATTTGACGGGGACGCCGCCGACTTTCATTTCCTCCCCGTCGGCCAAGTCACCGGTATCGGGGGCGCGAAACACGGCGAGCAGGCTGCCCGGCGGAAAAGACCAGGGCGTGGGCGCGGTCTGGTCGATGACGTGGATGCGTTCCCGCGCCTCCGGCAGCAGGAACCACAGGCGGTAGGGCCGGTAGTCCTCGACATAAATGGCCGGCTGTCCCGGCACCCGCCGGAGTTTCTCCGCCAGCGGCGTGAAATCGACGAAATCGGTGCTATTATCAGTGCGGCCACCCACGTTGACTTGGGTCTGCACCGCACCGCCGGTTTTTTGGAAGGTGTAAAAATAATCGTAGCCCAGGGCAAAGAGATTGCCGCCCACGAGCACCGTGACGACAGTCCGCCGCACCATCGCCGGCCACGTGCTCATGCCCGCGGCGAGGATGGCGGGCACGAACCATAGCGGCAGCAGCCAGATGCGCGATCCGACCAAATAGGCCGGGGTGATGAGCCAACTGCCCAGCGCGCTGAGGACGAAAACCGCCAGCAAGCCCCGGCCCAGCCGCCTCTCCGCGGCTCCGGCCGGCCGGGCCAGCAGGAGGGCCGCGGCGCTGAGCAGCATGGCCAGCGGCAGCAGCCCATTCAGCGAAAACGCCACCTGGCCCGTGGCCCGCGCGTAGAGGGCGTCGCCGCCCAGCGTATAAACCAGGTTCGCCCACGCGTTGAGGAACGGCAGGCGTTCCGTTGGCCCCTTGACCTCGGGCAGCCAGGAGGCGTGGTTAAAGATAATTAAATACAACTTGGGTAGAGCCGCGAGCAGCACGCCCCCCCAAACCCAGAGCCCGCCGCGCCGCAGCAACGTCCACGGCGGTCGCGCGCAGGCTAGATAGACTACGACCACGCTCGCCACTGTGGGCAGCGCCACCACATGGTTCCAGCAACCGAGGCCGAAAAGGAGGCCGGAGATCAGCCACCAGGCACCCGCCTGGCGCGGACTCGCAGCGGCGGATGCCCGCAAATAGGCCCAAATTCCGCCGCACAAAAGCAAGGGATTGAGCGCGTAATTCTCGCCGCTGATCCGGGAGAAAACGACGAAGAGCGGAAACGTCGCCAGCAACCACAGCGCAGACAGCGCCGCCTTCGGCCACAGCCGCCGGACGATGGCATAATAAAGGCCCAGCGCCGCCAGGTTGCACAGGACGCCGCCGATGCGCAAAGCGAAGGTCGATTCTCCGAGCAGCGCAAAACTTGCCGCCACGAGGTAGCTGTGGAGCGGTGCGGTGTAGTCGTTGAAAAAGCCCGTGAGCGGACGCGCGCCGGCCAGTATGCTTTCTGCAAATAGCCCAAAAGCCGCCTCGTCGCGATGCAGCCCGGCGATGGACGACAACTTGTACGTCAGCAACGCCACCGCCAACCCCACCGGGAGGACTATCGGCCAGCATGCGGCCTGCTTGCGGGTGGAAATGGGCTCTTTCAGGGCGGTAAAAATTAACCGTGCGATTTTTCCCTGCGACCCGCAGCCACCGCAAGTCAATTCCACGGCGGTCTCAGGTTTTGGGACTCTTTTTCATCCTATCTCTGCGTCCTCTGTGCTCTCTGCGGTGCAAATTCTTCTCGTTTATCCCACTGTTTCCGTTTCAAACAACGAGCACGCCGCCGGTTCCACGGGAATAGCCTCTTCACGGTTCGGGCGCGCAACCAGCCCGGTATAGGGCTCGTCGGGAAACGGCTCGCTGGCATGACCGTCGGCCACCATGAAGCGGTCGCACACGGCGAACAGCGCAACCGTGCCCTCGGCGCGGCGCATGTCGTATAAAAATTGGCCCGCGGGATCCACCGATTGCCCGACGAAGTTCAGGAATTTTTTCAACCGGCTCGCGAGCACGTGGTCCGGCAATGCGGCCACCATCGTGGCTTGGTGCAAATCCTCGACGTAGCCGCGCGCATCGCCAAGCGTGGGCCGGAAAATTTCCTGCTTCAGGCCGGCGGCGCGAATCTGGCGGAAAATCCAGGGATTGCGGATGGCCGCGCGCCCGACCATCACTCCGGCCGCGCCCGTTTCCGTCAGCACCCAGCGCGCTTTTGCAGCCGAGGTGACGTTGCCGTTGGCCAGCACGGGGCAGCGCACGCGCCCCACGGCGTGGCGGATCGCATCGTAATGCACGTCCGCGCGGTACATTTCCTTCACTGTGCGCCCATGGAGGCTCAACAGGTCCACGCCATGCCGGTTGATCGAGTCCAAAAGCGTGTCGAAAAAATCCTGGTTCTCAAAACCGATGCGCATTTTCACGGTGAAGAGTCCCGTACACTCGGCGCGCAGGAGCGCAAGAATTTCATCCACCTTGGCCGGGTCGCGCAGCAACCCGCCGCCGACATTCTTGCGGTAAACCTTCGGCGCGGGACAGCCCATGTTCAAATCAATCCCCGCGACCGGATGCTGCCGCAGTTCGCGCACTGTGCGCGCGAGGTCCGCGAGATTTTCGCCGATCATTTGCGCGAACACCGGCCGCCCGGTGTCGTTTTCCGTGATGCTGGAAAGGATATGCGCCTCGAGGCGCGACGATTCGTGGACGCGAAAATACTCGGTGAAAAACCAATCCGGCGCGCCGTACCGGCCGATGAGGCGCAGGAAGGGCAGCGTGGTGACATCCTGCATCGGCGCCAGGGCCGTCGCAGGCAAACCGGGCACCAGCAAGTCCGGCAACGGGCGCAGGGCGGTCGGCGCGGTCGTCATCAATTTTGCTGTTTGAGGATGCGCTCGAGGATTTCGGTCATGTCCTCGACGGCGTCGAGCACCTTGCGGGCGACGAGGATCGGTTTTTTCGCCTGCAAGGCGAGCACCATCGAGTCGCTCGGCCGGGCATCCACCTCGATGACTTTTTTGCCCAGCTCGTTTTGCATATGCAGGATGATGCGCGCGTAAAATGTGCCGGCTTCCTCGTCATTGATGATGATGCGCTCGACGTTCACCCCCAGGCCGGAAAAAATGCTGCCGATCAAATCATGCGTCAGCGGGCGGTCTTTTTTAACGTCGTTGAGGGTCATCGAAATCGCGTTGCCGATGGCCTGGTCCACGTAGATGACAAACGTCTTTTCCTTGCACCCCAGAAAAATGGCGCAGCCGTTGGACGTGGGCATGATGCCCTTGATCGACACCTCGACGACGTCGTTTTTCATGCGCCCAGTATCCACGAGAAAATCCCCGGCGGCAAGCGCGCAACGGCGGACACCGGGCTTGCGCGGCGCGGGACGGCGGGCTACGGTGGCGGCGTGACTGCGCCCACACCGCGGCCGCTGCCGCCCAACCTCTATCTCGCCGGTTTCATGGGAACCGGGAAGTCCGCGCTTGGCCGCAAAATGGCCGAGGCCCGCGGGATGCGGTTTCTCGATTCCGACGACGTGATTGCCCGGGCCGTCGGCAAGCCCATCGCGCAAATTTTCGCGGACAACGGCGAGCCGGAATTTCGCCGCCTTGAGCGCGAATTCGTCGAGCGCGGGCATCCGGCGCGCGGCTGTGTCGTCGCGCTCGGTGGCGGCCTGGTCGCACAACCTGGAGTCATTGAACTGCTGCGCGAAAAAGGCGTGCTGGTGTGCCTGTGTGCGACAGTGGAGACCATTCTCCAGCGCACGCGCGGGAATCCTTCGCGCCCGTTGCTCAACGTGCCCGATCCGGCCGCCCGCATTCGCGAGTTGATGGCCGAACGCGAACCATTCTACCGCCGCGCGGGCACTTGCATCATGACGGACGGCCGCTCGATGTCCGATTTGCTCTCCCATGTGGAGCGGATTTACCGGCGCGAGGAACGAAGTTATCCCCCGCCGCGGGAAGTGCCGACCACGGCCTAGTTCCCCGGCTTGAAAAACGAGCGCATTTTCGCCAGCACCGCTGCGGGCGGCCGCACCGGCTCGCCTTGCAAATTCACAAACGCATGCACCGTAAAACCGGTCAGGCACAGTTCCGCCCCACGACGCAATTCGTACTCGATGCGCATCCGCACGCCCGGACGTTCCCGGATGAAGACATGCAACTCCAGCCGGTCGTCAAAAACCGTGGGCCGCAGATATTTCGCGTACGCCTCGAGCACCGGCAGCCGGTAGCCGGCCTTTTCCAAATCTCGATACGGCAGGCCCAGCTCATCCATGAGATTGACGCGCCCGACCTCGAACCAGGTGAAATAATTGGCGTGATAGGCGACGCCCATGCCGTCGGTCTCGGCGTAACGCACGCGAATCGGGCTGGTCGAAACGATCATGGTCGGGGCGCGGGGACGGCCCAAGGCGCGGTTATTTTTAAACGCACGCGGGCCGCGCGCGGCGAGCCTAATCGCTTTTGGGTTGGCGGGGCGGCCCGGATTGCGCGAGGGTGGGGCATGATTTTTGCCACCATCCCCTCGACCCTGGCCGGAGGCAGCGTCCGGCGATGAGCATGCCCACGCGCCAGCGGCTGATTGTGTTTTCCGTCGGGTTTGCGATGGGCTGTGTGATTGTGGCTATTGTGCTCCGCCACCGCGGGTTGCCACACCGACCAGTGGCCCCGGATCCCGGCGTGGAGCGGCGGATAGTCCCAGGTGTGTTGTCGGAATGGACCAAAAGCGGGAAGCCCGTCGAGGGTGATTTTGTCGTTTCGGAAGCGCCCGGCCCGCTCGCGCCGGATGGGTCGCGCACGCGCGCCGTCGTCGTGCCCGGCCTCGACCCGGGTTCCTTTATTCGCATCGAGGAGGAATGGGCTCCGGGCCCGCCCAGCGCGATGCCGACGGTGCGCGCGTGGAAATTTATGTTTGCCGATCGGGTAAAGGTGAAATTGCTCCAGAACACCGACACCAAAGCCATGGCCGAAGCCTTAAAGCCCTTCGGCTGGCACTTTTCGGGGCGTGGCGCGACGGACAACGAAGTGTTCATCGCCCTCGGCGCGCATACTGCGGCGGCAGTGCCAACCGCACTGGCTCAATTGCAAAAGTGGCCGCAATGGGTGGTGTCGGCGGAACCCGATTATTTGCCCCCGCCGGCGGAGGGATTGCACGGGCCGTGATTATTTCTCAGCGGTGAAACCCACGAGGCTGATCCCCGCATTGCGCGCTTCGGCCAGCACGAGGTCTTTTTCCAGAATCAACGCCGAATTGACTTCGAGCGCCGCGGCGGCGAGTCCGGCCTCGCGCATGACAGCGAGCGTGCCGCGGCCAAACACCGGCACGTCGAAGCGAAAATCCTGGCCGGGCTTCGACGTTTTCACAAACAGCGCCTCCTTCGCCCCCAAGCCGCCAGCCCGGCGCAGCATCGCGTCAGTGCCTTCAAATGCTTCGACCGCCAGCACGGTGCCACCGCTGACGACGACACTTTGGCCGACATCCAGTCGCGCCATTTCCCGCGCCAGGCGCACGCCAAACGCCAGCGTTTCCGCACTGACCGGCGAACGTCCGCCCGTCATCACGCCGGGGCTGGCCAGGTCATGGTCGAGAAACGCGCGCGCATCGAGCAGATGGACGTTGATGGCTTCGATTTCACGGGCAATCGCGCCGAAAATGGTGGCCGCGTTGCGTTCCTTGAGCGTAGCCAAAATAGTGATGGCCTTCAAATCGGGATGCAGGCCGTCGAACAAACGGCGCGGGCGAATCTGCCCGGCCATGACCGCGGCTCCGGCCTCGAATTTCCGCAGCGCCTTCAACATGTGGCCGACCTGCCCGACCTTGATCATGGTGCGCTCAGCATCGGCAAACGAGTTGACGAGTTCCGCCTCGGTTTCGCCCTCGAAGGCGATCAACCGCGCGGGTACCCCGGCGGCGCGCAGGGCTTTCACTGTGAGCTGCGGGTAAAGGCCGCGTCCGGCAATGACCGCCACGGGCCGCGCCGTGTCAAAATTTTGCGGCAGGAAGCGGGAGCGGCCCCCGCCGGGAACCGCGCTGGCGGGCGATGCATTCACGGGCGGTAACGGGGGTCGTCCATCGACATTTGCTGGGTAAAAGTCTCCGGCGCCACCTGGCGCGGGCGCAATTGATTATCGGCGCGGGCGAAATCCACGCGCGCCCCGGCCCACCGCGCCAGGTCCAGCCAGACGCCGAAATCGTGCTCCTGCGTTGCGGTGATACGCGAAAGTTTCAGCGGATATTTCTCTCCCAGCGCCGCGCGGGCGAGGGTCGCGGTTTGGCCCGTCTGCAGCGTCTCGGAAAAACCGGTGCCGGCCACGCTGAGGTTCACCGTGCCGTCAAACACCGTGACCGTCAGGGCGTTTGCGTCGGCGACAATCACGACGGATTTGGCCAGACAGCGCAACTGGGCGAGGGGAGTGGTGATGGTTAGATTGGAGGTCGGCACCGGGGTGCGGCCCGCGAGCACCAGCGCACCCGCCGCGAGGTTCAGGCGAATCGTGCTGCGCGTCGGCTCTTCCTCGCGCACCTTCGCGGTGTCATTGACGGGTTCCTGGGTAAATTCCTCGAGTTTGAGCTGTCCGCCCTCGGGCAACGCAAGCGCCGCGCCATTGGACAGCACGAGCACGAGGGGATTTTTCAGCGGCACCGAAAGCTGCTGGCCCGTCGCGGCAAACATCGCGGCTTGGGTGACGAGTTGCGGAGCCGTCGCATTCTGGCCGCCGCTGCTCGTCGTATTCCCTCGCACCGTGTGGACGTAAATGACGCCCGGCTCCGGTGCGGCCTGGCTAACGGCCGGAAATAGTCCGAGAACGATCAACAACATCAAGCAGGTTGGCCTAGAGGGTAGGGACGCCTCGCCGAGGCGTCCGCTCCGAAGGCTTTTAACTGTCCGAAGACGGACGCCTCGGCGAGGCGTCCCTACCACCAAACTAGCTGCGCGCAAAATCACGGCGTTGGGGTGGAACGTCATTTGACCACGATATTGAGGATTTTTCCGGGCACGTAAATCTCCTTCACCACGGTTTTTCCGGCCAGGTGCGGGGCGACGCGTTCGTGGGCATGTGCCAGCGCGGTGATTTCCGCGGCGGTGGCCGTCACGGGCACTTCCACATCGCCGCGCAATTTCCCGTTCACCTGGATGATAATCTTCGCCACATTACGCACGAGTTTGGCGGGGTCGTGTTTGGGCCAGGGGTGATCGGCCACGCTGGGAGTGCCGCCCAATTTTTCCCACAACTCCTCGGCCAGGTGCGGCGCGATGGGCGCGAGCAACTGCGCGTAAATGCGCGCGACGGCCAGCGGGTAACGCGGTTGCGCGGAGAGCTGGTTCAGCAGAATCATCAATTGCGAGACCACGGTGTTGAAGCGCAGGTTCTCGTAATCCTCGGAAATTTTCTTGATGGATTCGTGCAGCAGGCGCGCGGTGTCCGCGTCGGGTTCGGCGAAGTCGGCGAGCTTCGCGGCGGCCCGGCCCTCGGCATCCAGAAATTCGCGCCACACGCGCTTGAGAAAACGCACCGCGCCCTCGACGCCCGCGCTGTTCCACGGCTTGGAATCCTCCACCGGTCCAAGAAACATGAGGTAAACGCGCAGCACATCCGCGCCGTATTGCGCGACAAAGTCGTCCGGGTTCACGACGTTGCCGCGGCTCTTGGACATCTTCTGGCCGTCCTCGCCGAGCAACATGCCCTGGTGGAAAAGTTTTGGAAACGGCTCGGGGCTTTTCACCACACCCAAATCGTGCAGCACCTGGTGCCAGAAGCGCGCGTAGAGCAAGTGCAGCACGGCATGCTCCGCGCCGCCGATGTACAAATCCGGCATGCCCCAGTAATTTTCCTGCGCGGGCGCGACAAGGGCCTGCGCATTTTGCGGATCGAGGTAGCGCAGGTAATACCAGCTCGAGCCCGCCCATTGCGGCATGGTGTTGGTTTCGCGGATGCCTTCTACGACGTGCGGAGCCGGTGCGGTTTTTTCTTTGGAAGTGATTTCGCCTGTTTCCAAGTTCACGCGCACATGCAGCCATTCGTCGGCCTTGGACAAGGGGCTTTCGCCGGTGCCACTGGGCTGGTAATTGGCGATCTCGGGCAATTTCAGTGGCAGGCTTGCGGAAGGCACGGGCACGGCGTTCCAGCGTTCGCCGTCTTTGAGAAAAGTCACGAGCGTGTCGGGTAAATCCTGGCGCAGCGGGCTTTGCGGATAATCTTTCAACTTCGCATAATCGGCGGCGCGCAGCCACACGATGGGAAACGGCTCGCCCCAATACCGCTGGCGTGAAAAGAGCCAGTCACGCAGCTTGTAATTCACCGTCGCGCGCGCCTGGTTTTTTTGCGCGAGGTCGGCGGTGATGCGGCGCTTGCATTCTTCTGAGTCCAGGCCGTTGTATTCACCTGAATTGAACATCCCGCCACCGCCGATGTAGGGAAGCTCATCGGAAATCATCTGCGCATCCTCTATTCGACCGCTGGCGGGAATAAACGCGGACCAGCCTATTTGCTGAATGACCGGAATGATTTTCAGGCCGTATTTTTGCGCGAACTCAAAGTCGCGGGTGTCATGCGCGGGCACGGCCATGATGGCGCCCGTGCCGTAGGTGGCCAAAACATAGTCGGCGATCCAAATCGGAATCTCCGCGCGGTTGACCGGGTTGATGGCATACGCGCCGGTGAAGACGCCCGTTTTGTCCTTGGCCAGTTCGGTGCGCTCCATATCCGATTTCTTGCCGACTTCGAGGCAGTACTTTGCGATGGCGGCTTTTTGCGCGGGCGTGGTGATTTTTTCGGCCAGCTTGTGCTCGGGCGCGACGACCATGTAGGTCGCGCCGAAGAGCGTGTCCGGGCGCGTCGTGAACACGACCAGTTCCTCGCCGGGATGGTCCTTGAGCGCAAATTTCACCTCGGTGCCCTCAGAGCGGCCAATCCAGTTTTTCTGCAGCTTCTTGGTGGATTCGGGCCAGTCGAGCCCTTCGAGACCGTTGAGCAATTTCTCCGCATACGCGGTGATACGCAACACCCACTGGCGCAAATTACGGCGCTCGACCGGAAAATCGCCGCGCTCGGAACGCGGGCCGGCGTCGGTGTTCAACACTTCCTCGTTCGCCAGCACGGTGCCCAGTTGCGGGCAATACCAGACGGGCTTTTCGTCCACATAGGCCAGGCCCTTTTTGAACAACTGGAGGAAAATCCACTGCGTCCAGCGAAAGTAACCCGGGTCGGTGGTGTTCACCTCGCGCGACCAGTCGTACACAAAGCCGAGGTGGCGCAACTGCTCGCGAAAGCGATTGACGTTTTTGATGGTCGTTTCGCGCGGATGGGTGCCGGTCTTGATGGCGTATTGCTCGGTGGGCAGGCCGAAGGCGTCCCAGCCGGTCGGGTGCAGGACATTAAAGCCCTGCGCCCGTTTGAAGCGCGCAAGAATGTCGGTCGGAAAGTAACACACCGGGTGGCCGATATGCAGGCCCTCGCCGGACGGGTAGGGGAACATGTCGAGCACGTAGTATTTGGGCCGGGCGCGGCCCGTGACATCTTCGCGCGCGGCAAAGGTGCGGTTCTCGTCCCAGAACTTCTGCCAGCGCGCTTCCACGCGGGTGAAATCGTATTCTGAAGTGCTCGTCGCCATGGGCAAAACGGGAGAGCATGGGCGGTTGGGGCCGCCAGGTCAAACCCTACGGAGCCGGGAAAGTGTTCCATCAGAGCACACTTCACCCCAATCGCGCCCGGCGTCGGTCCAAATGCAGATAAAATGGGTAAAAAGTGGACGTCGGCCTTCCATCCGGCAGATGACGTGGTTTCCCGACGTAAATAACTAACTAATTGAACGTTAGTACGCATTTTTGCCTCTGAAACATTACTATGAATAATGTTGCCCGTTTGAAATACTGGGGTAATCCTCCCACTCTTAGGGAATCGAACGCCCCATGCTGGGTCGTTTGTCGTCTAGCTTAATTATGCAAAAATCGCCTGTCCGGTCCTTCCTCCGCTCCATTCTCGGTATTCACTCGGCCGTGCTGTTCGCTAGCACCGCTGCCGCCCTCTCGGCCTTTGCGCCCTCGGCCCACGCCGATTTGGATCACTGGACGGTGGCGAACTTAACCAATCTTGATCCCAAGGGGACTACTGCCATCACTGGCAACGCCACCCAGTTTTTAGCCGTGGGTTACAACGTGCTTTCGACGTCACCGGACGGCGTCACCTGGACGAGCCAGAGCGTATCGCCGCCAAAAATCAACGTGTCCGTGGTGCAGGCCCCCACGCTCTATGACGCGACGACCGATGGCAGCCAATTTGTCGCCGTGGGTCAGGAAGGTACGATCATCACCTCCCCCGATGGCGTGAACTGGGAATTTCAGGATTCCGGCGCGAACTCAGCGCTTAACAGCATTGCCTGGAATGGATCGAGCTTCATCGTCGTGGGTGGCAGCGGCACGGCGTTGACTTCGCCCGACGGCGTGGCTTGGACCTCCGGCAATACCGGCGGCAGCAACTACCTGCAATTGGTCGCAGCCACTCCGACGCTGGCCGTGGCCGAGGGCTGTGCGACCACTTGGTTGTTCTCCGCCAATGGCGGCGCGACTTGGACGGCCGCCGCTGACCATCCGTCCCTGAACCTGTACGGCTTGGTGGCGAGTGATTCGACCTTTGTGGCCTTTGGCAACAGCGGTTGCAGCACCGCCATTTTCACCTCCACCGACGGTAGCCATTGGACCAATCGCACCACCCCCATTTCAAGCCAGCCGATTTATTTGAATGACATGCTGTGGACAGGCCACGAGTTTGTCGGCGTCGGCAGCAACTATACGACGAAAGGCCCCTCGGGCGTCGTGATCTCGTCCCCCGATGGCGTCACCTGGACGGTCCGTGATGCGGGCGGGCAGGACGATATTATGCATGTCGGCCAGAGTGGCAATCTGCTCGCGGCCACGAGTTTTGATACCGTGGGCACCGCCCAGATCGCCGTGGCGCCGACGATTGTGAAAGACCCCGTCGATGTAGTTGCCGCCGTGGGCGACAACGTCACCTTCACCGTCGTCGCGGGTGGCACCGGGCCGTTCACCTATAAATGGCTTAAGGGCAGCACGCCTGTTTCCGGGGGCACCAAAGCGACCCTCACCTTGAAAAACGTCGCGACGGGCGATGCGGGCAAATACAGCGTCGTGGTCACTGGCCCCGGCGGCAATGTCACAAGCGACCCCGCCACCCTGAAAGTCGTCAAGGCCGTCGATCCCGTTTTCATCCTCGTGCCGCCGGCGCCGCTGGTGGCCAGCGTGGGTAGCAAGTCCACGCTCTCGGTGAAGATCAACGCCACGGCCACCGCTCCGGTGACCTACCTGTGGAACAAGGGCAAGACCCCGCTGAAAAACGCGGCTGGCAAGATCAACGGCGCCACCACCGACACCCTCATCTTCAAGAGCCTAGCCAAATCCGACGCCGGTCTCTACAACGTCACCATCACCAATCCCGCCGGTTCCGTGACCAGCGTGACGGTGCGCGTGACGGTCAGATAATATTCAAAATTCTTCGCCGTCATCGGCGGCGCATCCACTGCGGGTGCGCCGCCTTTGGCCCCCACTCATTTTTCAATTATAGTTTCCTCTCACCATGCACACTCCCTCGTTTACGACTCGTTTTCGTCTTAAATCCGCTGCGCTGCTCGCCAGTGCGGCCGCCGCGCTCGCGGCCTTCGTGCCTTCGGCGCACGCCGACCTGGACCACTGGACGGTCCAGAACACCACGAATTTAAATGCCATGGGGCTCGCGGCCATCACCGGCAACGACACCCAGTATTTGGCTGTCGGCTTTGGTGTGCTGCAGACGTCACCCGACGGCGCCACCTGGACCACCCAGAGCGCGCCCCAGCCGGCATCTCGTGTGGGCACGTCTAACCCTTTTCTTTACGATGCGACGTCCGACGGCAGTCAATTTGTCGCCGTGGGACAAAGCGGCGTCATCATCACGTCGCCCGATGGGATGGATTGGACCTATCAGGATTCGAATACTACCCAATCGCTCAATGGGGTCACGTGGAGTGGCACGAACTTCATTGCCGTGGGCAGCAGCGGCGCGGCCGTGACTTCGCCCGACGGCGTGGCTTGGACCTCGGGCAATACCGGCGGCAGCAGCTACCTCCAGATGGTGGCGGCGACTCCCACGCTGGCGGTGGCCGAGGGCTGCGCGACCACGTGGTTGTTCTCCGCCAATGGCGGAGCGACTTGGACGCCCGCCGCGGACCACCCCTCGCTTTACCTTTATGGCTTGGTCGCAAGCGATTCAACCTTCGTGGCCTTTGGCAACAGCGGTTGCAGCACCGTCATTTTTAGCTCCACGGATGGCAGCCATTGGACGAACCGCACCACGCCCATTTCCAATCAGACAGTCTATTTGGAGGACATGCTCTGGACAGGCCACGAGTTTGTCGGCGTCGGCGGCAATTATGAGAATGAAGATGCCGTGGTCGTTTCATCCCCCGATGGCATCAACTGGACAGTGCGGACCGCCGGCGACCAGACTTTACTCGCCCGCGTCGCCCAAAGTGGCAATCAATTGGCCGCCTTCACGTTTAGTACCGTGGGCACTGCCGAGATCGCGGTGCCGCCGACCATCGTCACGCAGCCGGTTGATGCGGTTGCCGGCGCGGGCACCACGGCCAACTTCACCGTCGTCGCGGGCGGCACCGGGCCGTTCACCTATCAGTGGCAAAAGGGCAGCACCCCGGTTTCTGGCGGCACCAAAGCGACCCTCACGTTGAAAAACGTCGCCACCGGTGATGCCGGTAAATACAGCGTCGTGGTCACCGGTCCCGGTGGCAGTGTCACGAGCGACTCCGCTACTCTGAAAGTGGTCAAGTCGGTGGTACCCGTTTACATCCTCGTGCCGCCGTCGCCCTTGGTGACTACGGTCGGCGCCAAGTCCACGCTCTCCGTGAAGATCAACGTCGCGGCCACGGACCCGGTGACCTACCGCTGGTATAAGGGCAGCTCCCCGATGAAAAACTCGGCGGGCAAAATCAACGGTTCCACGACTGACACGCTCATCTTCAAGGACGTGGCCAAATCCGACGCCGGCCAGTATCACGTCACCATCACCAATCCCGCCGGTTCCGTGAACAGCGTGACGGTGCGCGTGACGGTGCGGTAAATCGGACCTGCTTCTTCGCCAAGCAAGGCGGCGCATCCCTCGTGGGTGCGCCGCCTTTTTGTTGCGTACCCCGATCGCTGTCCGCGCGGACCTTTTCAGTCTATTCCACGCGCTGGCCCAGCACGGCGTGGCGCACCGCCTCGGCCAGGCGCGCAGCGTTGCGGCGGGCGTCAAAGTTTTCCCGCACCCAGGCATGGGCGTTCGTGCGGATTCGTTCCGCGAACGGCGCATCACGCGTGGCGCGCAGGATGGCATCGTGCCAGGCGGGCAGATTGTCCAGCGCCGCGACGAGGCCCGTTTCTCCGTCGGTGATGGCCTCGGTGGTGCCTGCCACCGGGCTGGTGACGACCGGCAAGCCTGCGGCCATGGCCTCGGGAATGACATTGGGCAGGCCGTCGCGGTCGCCGTCGGGTGCCACCACGCCGGTGAACAGAAAGGCGTCGGCCCATTCGCGCTGGAGCGCAGCCACTTCGGGATATTCAAGGGAACCGACCAAGTGCACTTGTTTGCTTAGCGCGTATTCGCGCACGCGCGCGTGCAAATCCGCCGCCAGCGGCCCGCGGCCCACGATGACACACTGAAACGCCACGCCATTTTGGCGCAGGTGCCGCAAAATGCGCAACAGGTGCATGTAGCCCTTCTTCCGCACCAGTCGGCCCACAGCGAGCAGGTGGATGGTCTCGCCGGGCACGCGGCGGGGCGGCAGCGGCAAAATTTCATCGAGGCCGCGGCGGATGAGCGTCACATGGCGAATCTCTGCGCCGCAGGCCACGAGGCGCGTGCGCGCCTGGGCCGTGGTGGTGTGCACGAGGCGGGCGCAGCGGAGCTTTTCCTCCAGCAACCAGTCGCCGCCATCTTGAAAGACGTCGAACGCGTGCGCGCCCATCGTGTAAGGAATCCCCAGCAGGCGCTCGAGCATCCACGCGGCGGCACAAGGGGCGGTCGCCCACACCGCGTGGCACAAATGGGGCCGACGGGCGCGGTGCTTGAGGCGGCGCGCCTCGGTGAGGGCAAAGCCGAGGCCGAGCAGGTTTTCCGCGAGATTCAGCAACGACGGCGGAGGCCGGCGGGTCAGCACCTCGCAAACTTCCAGCATCACGCGCGACTTATGCCAGGCCCAATAGGGCAGCAGCCATACGAGCATTAGCAGGCGGGCTTTCGGGTAACGCGAGACCGGCAACGTCTCCCACTGCTCTTTTCCTCCCCAAAGCGAATGCAGGGTAAAATCAACCGGCAATTCCCGCATCGCCCGCACCTCGCGCTGGAGAAACGTCTCCGACGCCTCGGGAAACGTCGTGAAGAGATAGGCCAGGCGCAGGCGGAACATCGGGGAAGAAGGCGGAAGGAAGAAGGGAGAATGGAGAAGGTGGAATGGAGAATGAAGGAAAAAGGGTGAGGTGTGTGGGAACGAGGAGGAGCAAAGCATTCACGCCCGTCCGCTTTCCTGCCCTCTATTTCACGATTCTCCAGCGATGCAATTCCTCACACCGCCTTGAACAGCACCGCCACATTCGCGCCGCCGAATCCGCTGCTGTTGCTGAGCACGACGCGCGGGCGTTGCTCCAGCGTGGTGCGTGGGATGTTCAGCCCTTCGGCCTCGGGATCCAGATTCTGAATATGCGCCGAACCGGGCGTGAAACCGTGCTTCATCGCCAGCACGCAAAAGCCCGCCTCCATCGCGCTGGCCAGCGACAAGGGGTGACCCGTCAGCGCCTTCGTCGAGCTGATCATCGGCCGGCCGCGTTCGCCGTTCGCGCCAAAAATGGTTTTTAGCGCGCGGATTTCCGACGTGTCGCCAATGGGCGTCGACGTCGCATGGGCATTCACGTAATCAATGTCCTCGGGCTTGAGGTTCGCCCGCCGCAGGGCCACGCGCATGGCCTGCACCAAACCCGCGCCATCGGGATGGGAAATGGCGACATTGTAACCGTCGGACGCCATGCCCCAGCCGGGCATCTCGCAATAAACCGGTGCGCCGCGGCGCGTGGCTTCCTCCTCGGATTCCAGCACCAGCACGCACGCGCCGCCCGAGCCGACAAACCCGTCGCGGGCCTTGTCAAACGGCCGCGACGCCGTGTTCGGATCGCGCGAAAGGCTCAGTGCCCGCATACCGGCAAACGGCAGGACGCACTCCAGATTGCCATCCTCGCCGCCGACGACAAAAACGCGCTTCTGCCGCCCCGCGGCGACTTCCTCCCAGGCAAAACCCAGCGCGTGGCCGGACGACGCGCACGCCGACGCAAACCCGCACGATGAACCCAAAATCTTGAACGCCGCCACGAGGTTGTAGCTCAGCGTGCCCACGACCGACGCCACAATACCCAAGGGCGAGCAGCGCATCACGCCCGCGGTTTCCAGCCGCGTAAGATTATGATGCAGCGTCGAGGCCGAGCCCGACGAGCCGGTGAACATGCCCGTGTCCACATTTGAAATGTCCTCGGGCGTCAACTTCGCATCCGCGATGGCCTGCACGAGCGCGCAATACGCAAACAGCACGTGCGGCGAAAATCCGCGCAAAAACTCGCGCTTGATTTTGTAATTCGCCGGGTAGGTCCAGTCCTCCGGGTCGTGCGATTCGATGCTGAAATCCTTGATCAGGCCCGCGACGCGCACCGGCACGTTCGGATCATCGAAGCGCGGGTACAGCGAGAGACCGTGGCGCAGGTGGCGCAGGCTGTCCACCACTGCCGCTTGATCGTTGCCAATGGGGGTGATGAACCCGAGGCCGGTGACGAAGACGCGAGGCATGAAGGCCCGAATAGTGGTGCGCCGCGCAAAACGCAAAAAAGAAATTTCAGCCCCGGCTACGCCGCGTTGGCCGCGCCGAGTTCCTCGAGCTTCTGGCAGACTTCATCGATCAAAAAGCCCGGGGTCGAGGCGCCGGCGGTCACGCCGACGATGTCGTACTTGCGCAATTGCGCGAGGTCCAGTTCCGCCGCCGTTTCCACGTGGAAGCAGGGGAGGCCCTGTTTCTCCACGAGCGCGGCGAGTTTCACCGTGTTGGCCGAATGGCGGCCGCCGATGACGACGATCGCCTGGGCGCCCTCTTGGGCGAGCACCAGCACGTCGCTCTGCCGTTCCTTGGTCGCTCCGCAAATGGTGTCGAACACCATGGCCGTGGGATATTTGACCCGCAGGTATTCCGACAACCGCTCAAATTCGTCCGTGAACATCGTGGACTGCGACACCATGCACACATGCTCGCCCAGGGGCGGCAGCGCATCGATGTCCGACTGGTTCTTAATCACGTGGCCATGGCCTTCCGTGTAGCCCATCAAGCCGATCACCTCGGGATGCTTCGGGTCGCCAAAAATCACGGTGTTGTAGCCCTTTTTCGCATGGATGCGGATCTTGCCGGCGATGATGCCCACGTCCGGGCAGGTGGCGTCCTTGAATTCCAGGCCGAGATTCTTCAGGTAACCGCGGCGCTCGGGCGAAATGCCGTGGGCGCGCACCACCATGACCGAGTTGTCCTTCTTGTCCTCGGAAATCGCAATGGCGGACTTGCTCTGGTAATCGCCGACCTCATGGATGCCCTCGGCGAGGAGCTTCTC
>CAZLRH010000032.1:0-35304 GCA_964562015.1 uncultured Opitutales bacterium
ACCACACCCGCACACTGGGGCCAAACTATTTCCGCACCATCGTCGGAACGCCTAGTTCGGCCAGCAAATCATTCGGGACGAAAATCAATTTGGGCTCGGCGTTCGAGCCGGACAAACTGGCGCCGTCGTCGCGGAAGGCCAGGCTCAGGCGCGGGTCCTTTTGCCGCACTTCCGCCGCCAATTTTTTATAAAATTCCTCGGCGGGCAACAATTCGGCAAACAGCGTGCGCACCACGATGCCCGCGTAGCCTTGCATCATTTGCGCGTGAAAATCGCGCAGTAGCGGCACCAGCGGCATGATGCCCTTCGTGGCGGCGAGCTTCGAACGCGGCCAGTCCTTGGTGAGATTCAAAATCTCCGCGGCATTAAGCGTGATTTCGAGCGTCACGGACGTCGGCCCGACGGTGCGCCTGAAAAAACCGAGGCCGAGGCCCTGGCGTTGGAGGTGAAAGCGAAAATCCTGGATGAACGCAAAGGGCCACGACGTTTGGGTGAGTTGCTCGACCAGCATCTTGTACCGCTTGTGTTCGGCATCGTCGGCGCGGAGGCGCTGCTGGAAGGACGCCTCGAAGTGCTGGCGCAAGTGGTGGGCCGCGTTGAGGTAATTGAGCAGGAGCCGGTCGAGTTTCAGGGCGACCGCGTCGTCGTCCACGGCGCCCGGATGCAGGAGGGATTTTAAATAATCGGTCCACTCGTGAAAATTATCGTCGAGCACGCGAAACAAGGCAAAGCGGCTCCGCGCCTCGGCCACCACTGGCTTGAACACCGCGTGGTGCTTCAATTCCTCGACGGACAGGTCGCGGAGATCGTGGGTTTCGGTGGGGGTGCCGTGATTTTTGACGTAGCCAGTGATTTTCACGCAAAAAAATGGGACAAATAATGGAAGGAGGGCAAAGACGATACTCTTAATCGAATCCGCGAAGTTATTTGCTTAACGAACGACGAAAACTTTTTTCGGACAGGCCGCGAACTTTGCCGCTAGCGACATCTTCAATGCAGCGAACCCCTTTTTCGGTCGCCTCTTTTTCGTTTTGCCTCTCATGCCAGAGATGGTCGGCCAAAGTCGCCTTTTGTCTTGGCGATAAGCGCCGCAGTTCGGCGGCAAGGGTTGGGGTAATGGGCATGACACTATGATTGTAAAATGACGGTCCAGCGCAAGAGTTTTACCGGGTCGGCTTAAGGCATCGAACGAATGATGAGCACTAAGGACTTGGCTTCGACCGCATTTCGGGTAGTCTAGTACCATGACCGATGAGCAACTCTTGGCGTTGATTGAGGTCGATCCGCGCAAGCTCGCGGGCAAGCCGGTCATCCGCAGCACCCGTCTTAGCGTTGAGCATATGCTCAACCGGTTGGGCCATGGGCAGACCGCACAAGAGATTGTGCGCGAGTATCCCGGCCTGACTGAAGACGCGGTGCGGGCATGCGTCGCCTACCAGAGTTAACCGTTTGCTCTAGTGAGGCGACGAACTGGATTTGCGCCTGTGTCTGCAAATTCCCGCCACGTGCTTTGCGTATCTCCAACGTGAGTAACCTCTAAAAGCTTTACAGTATATCGGTCATCGCCTGCCGGCACAATTCCATCAGGTATGGCTTTGAGTATTTGATTTGTAGGGGTCATTTCATTGCGATGGTAGACAATGACGAGGTCAAACGTTGCTTCTGGATTCATTCTCCAAATGCCGCTGGAACCTGTTTCATTGCCTTCATCAATTTCGAGATGAAGGCCTGTTGTAAAGAGGCACAAGGCTTTTTGGCCTGGCTCTAGAAGTTCCAGTGCAAATTGTATGGCCATGGGATGAGGCTCACAATATAAACCAAAATCACGCAAAAGCAAATTGCGTGACCAAAAAACTGTGCAGAAGCGCAATATTTATCGCGCGACGGCAGCGTGACTACCTGGTGTCTTGGCCGTCACACTTTTCCACCTTCCCAGCACCTTCGCCTCAATCTCCTCCGGGCTGAGGCCGTTTTGCGCGCGGAGGTCCGCGGCGTTGGACGCATGGCCGACAAAGTTATCCGGCCAGCCGATGCGCTCCACTGGAGTGGAAAGACCCGCGAGATTCAGCGCTTCGAGCACCGCCGAACCAAAGCCGCCCATGAGCACATGGTCTTCCATGGTCACGAGCAGGCGGGCGGAGCGCGCGTGCTGGTAAAGGAGTTCCGTATCCAAGGGCTTGGCAAAGCGGGCGTTGACGATGCCGACCGAGACGCCGTGTTCCGCCGCCAGTTTGTCCGCCAGCTTGGCGGCATCCTGGAGCATCGGGCCGAGCGCCCAGATGACGATTTCGCGGCCTGCGCGCAAAACTTCCGCCTGGCCGATTGGAATCAGCGCGGGCTGGTCCTTGATTTTCACGCCCATGGCCGGGCCGCGCGGATAGCGGATAAAGGTCGGCCCCGCGTGATTGAGCGAAGTGTGCAGCATGTCCACCAATTCGTCCTCGTCCTTCGGCTGCATGATGACGGCGCGCGGCACGGTGCGCAGATACGAAATATCAAAGAGACCGTGGTGCGTGGGGCCGTCGTTAGGCGAAAGGCCCGCGCGGTCCATGCAGAAAATCACTTGCAGATTTTGCAGGCACACGTCGTGGACAATGGGGTCGTACGCGCGCTGGAGGAAGGTCGAGTAAATGGCGCACACGGGCTTGATGTCCATCGTCGCCAGGCCGGCGGCAAAGAGCACCGCGTGTTCCTCGGCGATGCCGACATCGTAAAACTGGCCGGGCACTTCCTTGGCCAGGTGCGACATGCTGGTGCCCGAGGGCATCGCGGCGGTGATGCCGACGATTTTTTTGTCCTGCTTCGCGAACTTCGCCAAGGTTTTGCCAAACACGTCCTGCCATTGGGGCGGGGTGCCGGGCTTGGCCGGGGCGCCTTGGCCACTGGTGATATCAAACGGGCTGGTGCCGTGGAATTTCTGCGGGTCCTTCAGTGCGACCTCGTAGCCTTTGCCCTTGACGGTGAGGACGTGGAGCAGCACCGGCTGGTCGGAGTTCTTGCAAAATTCGAGATACTGGGTGAGCAGCGGGCGATTGTGGCCGTCCACGGGACCGAGGTAGCGCAGGCCGAACTTCTCAAACAGTGAGGACGGAACGATAAAATCCTTGGCTTCCTTCTTCGCGCGCGAACCGAGTTCGCGGAGGGAGTCCCCGCCGGGGATTTTCTTGAGGAAGCTTTCGAGATTGTGGTGAAAACGATTGTACACCGGGTTGGTGATCAGCTCATTCAAGTAGCTGGCGATGGCGCCGACGTTTTTGGCGATGGACCATTCGTTGTCATTAAGGACGACGATGAGGCGCTTGGTCGAGGTCGCGATGTTGTTCAGCGCCTCCATGGTGATGCCGCAGGTCAGGGCAGCGTCGCCAATCAGGGCCACGACGTGCTCATTTGAGCCCCGCTGGTCGCGGGCGGCGGCCATCCCGAGGGCGGCCGACAGGGCGGTGCCCGCATGGCCCGCGCCGTAACAATCGTAATCGCTTTCCTCGCGCATCAAAAAGCCCGACAACCCGCCGGACTGGCGGATCTTCTTGAACTTCGCCCCCGCGCGGCCCGTCAACAGCTTGTGCACATAGCCCTGGTGCGCCACGTCCATGACGAACCGGTCCGTCGGCGAGTTGAAAACCCGGTGCAGGGCGATCGTCAGTTCGACGACGCCCAGATTGGGCCCGATGTGACCGCCATTTTTGGAGGTCACTTCGATGATTTCCTGACGGATTTCCTCCGCCAGGGTGGACAGCTCCGCCTCCGTCAAGCTTTTGACATCGGCGGGACCATGTATGCGTTCCAGTAGAGCCATTCGAGAAAAACGGGTTAGTCCACACAGAGTGGGCGCGCGGGTCAAGATTGACTTTCCGGGTCCAGGGGGGCGAAAGGGGTGGTGTCGGAGTCGTCGATTTTGAGTTGTTCGATCTTCAATTCGGCGGCCCGGAGGTGTTCCTGGCAGATTTTGAGCAATTTATGCCCTTCGGCGAACTTTTCCACCATGTCCGCCAGGGAGGTGTTCCCCTCCTCCAGTGAGCCGACCAGCTTCTCCAGCCGGGCATAAGCCTCCTCATAAGGAGGAGGTTGGGCGGTGGAAGTGTCCTTTTTGGCCATGGTGGAGGAATGCGAGTGCCAGCGGGCGGGAAATGTCATCCCTTTGTAACGCAAAATTTGGCGCGAGGCCAAGCCCGAAACCGGGTGGGGGATTAAATCATCAGCTCCCTCCACGAGCCGGTGGGCCCATTTCTGGAGGAAGGCAAACTGGCTTGCCAAAATTACGCGGGAGGGTAATTTATATCCATGAGTTTAGCCGAAATTCAACGTGAAGCGGCGGCGCTTCAACCCGGAGAGCAGCGGCGCTAGATGGGCTTTTTAAACGGCTTAGAGATCAGCCGTGATGAAGGGGCGGAGTTGCAGTCGCGTTTCGCGGATAAGCGGACAGAGTCATGGTTGTCCGCTGAACAATTGGAAGCGCGATTGGGCAAGGAGGGTTAAGTGGCTCCTTATTGACTTTACTATCACGAATCGGTCTGGCAGGCCTTGCGCAAGCTCAGACGCCGTGAGCAAGCGGAGGTGCTTTCCCTCTGCAACGGAATTGTCGGCAATCCCTTCCAGGATGCAGATTATGTCGAGCCGGATGAGTCGGGCCTGCCTCTTGGAGTTGCACTTTGAGAATGGCTGGGCGGTGGCTTATTACGTGGATCATCCCTTGCGTGAGGTTAAAATTGGCCACGTTCGGCGGGCTGACACTTAATTTCAAAAATGGGTATTGGCCGTCTTACTGAGGCCTGAAGCGGGTGGTGGCTTAATTTCCGGTTGCGAATGCCGCGCTGGCCGCCAGCCTCGGGGCGCGTGCAGATCATAAATTTCGAATTGGGTTGCCTGGGCACCAACGCCTACCTCCTGCTCCCCGAAGGGCGGGCGGACGCCGTCTTGATTGACGCCCCGGAGGAGGCGTGGGACGCGGTCAAAGGCACGCTGATCGAGCATGGACGCTTGCTGGCGACGCTGCTTTTGACTCACGGGCATTGGGACCACATGGCCGGAGCGGCGGCCTGCCAGCGTGCGGGCGCGCGGGTTTACGCCCATCCCGCCGACCGGGCGTGGATTGAAAAACCTGATTTGCAGGCTGGTTTTGTGATTCCTGACGTGGTCTTGGAACCCGCCAAGGTGGACGAATTGCTGGCCCAGGGCCAAAGCCTCGACGTGGCTGGCCTGCACTTTGAAGTGCGCCACGTTCCCGGCCACGCTCCGGGAAACGTACTCTTTTACCTGCCGGCCTGGAAATGTGCTTTTCCCGGCGACGCCATTTTCTCGGGCAGCGTGGGCCGGGCGGATTTGCCCGGCGGCGACTGGGATCAACTTGAGCGCTCCATTAAAGAACAGATTTACACCCTGCCGGAGGAAACGGTGTTGTACCCGGGCCATGGGCCGCCTACCACTGTGGGTACGGAGCGGCGCACGAATTCTTTCGTGCGCGGCTAGTTTCTTATCACCATGGACACAGTTGACCACGCGGCTTTCATGCGCCGCGCGCTCGAAGCCGCCCGCCGCGGCTGGGGCGACACGCACCCCAATCCCATGGTCGGCGCGGTCATTGTCGAGAAGGGCCGGGTGGTGGCCGACGGTTTTCATGCCCGCGCAGGCGAACCTCATGCGGAAATTAATGCCCTGCAAAATCTGGGCCGCGCCCCGGCCAAGCACGCGACCCTGTATGTCACCCTCGAACCGTGCAGCACACAGGGACGCACTCCGCCGTGCACGGACGCGATCAAGCGCGCAGGACTAAAGCACATCGTCGTCGGTGCGACTGACCCCAATCCCCGCCACGCTGGCCGGGGTTTGGCGATACTTCGCGAGGCGGGCATCGACGTCACGGGCGGGGTGTTGGCGGAGGAATGCACCGATCTGAATTTCATTTTTAATCACTGGATAACCAAAAAAAATCCTTTATTTGCGGGCAAAACCGCCACGACGCTCGACGGCCGCGTGGCCACGCGCGCGGGCGAAAGCCAGTGGATCACCGGCATCGCCTCGCGGCGCGACGCCATGCGCTGGCGGCGGTTGTTTCCCGCCCTCGGCGTCGGGTCCGGGACGGTCCTCGCCGACAATCCCCGGCTGACCAGTCGCCTGGCCGGACGCGAATGGTGCCCCATTCGTCTGATTTTCGACCGTCGGCTACGCACGGTCACCAAGACATTACCTGGAGTTTATACGGACGCCAACCGCGACCGGACCATCGTGGTCACGGGGCCTAAGCCCGAGAATAAACGGCGTGCCCGCCTCGAAGCCGCGGGCGTCGCGCTCTGGACTTTACCCGCTTCCGGCCCGGCGTGGTTTTCGGCGCTGCGGGAAAAATGTGCGGAGGCTGGCCTGACCGGGGTTTTACTCGAAGGCGGCCCGACTTTGCTCAGCAGTTTCCTGGCCGCCGGGGAGTTGGATTATCTTTTTGCTTATAGGTCGCCAAAATTTTTTGCCGACCCTCAGGCCCGGCCCGCTTTTACGGGACCGCCGCGTCCTCAACTTGACCAAGCTTACACTTTGCGTGCTCCGCACCACGCCGCGCTGGGCGATGACCAATTGCTGCGCGGCTCCGTGATCTATCCCAAGGGAAAATGAACCAACCTATCTTTCTGGCCACCGGCAATGCGCACAAGGCGCGCGAATTTGCGGCGATGTTCGCCGCGGCGGCCCTGCCTTGGACCATTGAAAGCGCGGCCGCGCTCGGCGGCATGCCACCCGTTGAGGAAACGGCGAACACTTTTGCCGGTAACGCCATGCTCAAGGCCCGCGCCCTGCGCGCCAAAGCGCCGCCGGAGGCCTTGGTCCTCGCGGATGATAGCGGGCTCGAAGTGGATGCGCTCGGACGCGCACCGGGTGTTTTTTCCGCCCGCTACGCTGGGCCTGGCGCGACCGATGCCGAGAACACCGCCAAGCTTTTGCAGGAGCTGGACGGCTTCCCGCCGCGCCAGCGCCGCGCCCGTTTTGTTTGCGTATTGGCCCTGATTGATGCCGCCGGTGGTGAGCACACTTTTCTCGGTTCCTGCCGCGGCCGCATCGGCACCGCGCTGGCCGGCGCGGGCGGCTTCGGTTACGACCCGGTTTTTTATCCCGACGGCCAAACGCAAACGTATGCCGAACTCGGCGACGAGGTGAAAAACCGCCTCAGCCACCGCGGCAAGGCGCTGGAAAAATTGTTCGCGTATTTGCGCGCCCGGGCTCCACAAGTTGCCGCCCCGGAAACTACGCCGACTCTAAAATAATGTTCGCATACGGCATCGTGTCCGCCGTGCGAATCAGGCCGATGCATCCGGGCACGCGGGTCTTGAACTTGGCGTGAGCTTCAAACCTGATGGCGGCATCGTGCGCTTTGAGGAGGTTTACGGCGAGCTGCACCGTCTGGGCGGGATTACTCTTTTTGCACTCTGCGGCCATAAACGCACCGCCAACCCGGCAGGCGGGTAGGATGGCTTCGAGCACCTGCCGCACAGTGGGGATGCCGTCGGTGAGACTCAGGTCAATGGTTGGCACTTGCGGCCAGGAGGGAAAGCCACGGTCCGCAATGACAATCGTGTTGGTGTGCCGAAAGCGGCCCAGCAATTCGAGCAGGTTAGGATTCAGGATGCCGGTTTTGAGCATGGAGGCAGTTAATTTTAGAACAAAGGAGCAGTCCGCTGCATTGATTGGCGCAGTGCAAGACCGTTCTTAGGGCTGCGCTGCTGGAGTAATGGCCGCAGTACTGGTAGTTGTCGCAGGCGCCAAGGGCTTTAATCCCGTGATTTTCAGGGTGAAGTAATTGCGGCCAGGTTGCTCGACGGGGAGTCTCACCTTCAGTCCCTCGGCGTCTTGGGTGAATTCCAAATTGCCCGCGTGCCCGAGAAGCTCGACTTGCGCAATCTTGCCTTGCGGGGCGGACCCCGTGGCGAGCGAAGTGATGACGGCCTGCTCACCGGGCCAGCCGGTGGCGATGGCGTAGAGCGTGTCGCCCTTCGTCGTGAAATGATATTGGGTCGGACCGCCGCGACCGCCGCCCTCGGCGAATTTCGTCCACGCGCGCGAACCGTAAATAGCCTCGCCGTTCAGGTCCAGCCACGTACCGATGCCGAGCAGCGTATCCTGCTGCGCCTGCGGAATGGTGCCGTCGGCCATCGGCGAAATATTGAGCACGTAAATGCCGTCTTTGCTCACGGTGTCGATGAGTTTGCCGAGAATTTGATTCGCGTTGGAGACCGACATGCCCGTGCTGTAGCCCCAGGTACTGCCGATGGCATCGTCCACCATCCACGGGGCCGGCCGGATGCCCTGCGGCGAGCGGGCGCTCACTTTTTCAAAATCGATGACGGAGCCGATTTGCTTCGTGTCGTCATTGCTCGGCGCATACGCAATGTACTTCGTGCCGAGGGTGACTTCCTTGCCCCAATCTTTCGCGCGATTATAATAATAGGCCGCGACGTGTTCCTTCAGCGGGTCCAGGACGCGCAAATTGACACCATTGTCGAACCACAAAATGTCCGGATGGTACTTGTCAATCAGCTCGAGATTGCGGTTCACCCAGTCGGTCAGGAACTTCGTCATGGCCGCATCGCTGCGGTCGGCGACGTGATAAAATTCGGCCCACGCGGGATCGTAGAGGTCGGCTTTGGCTTCCTTCAGCCGGGCGTCGAGCGCGGCGGAGGGCACGACGAAAATAAAATTCTCCATCCCGTGATTGGAGACGCCGAACTTCAGGCCCTGTTTGCGCACGGCGGCGCCCAAATCTCCGACGAGGTCGCGATGCGGGCCCATTTTCACGGAGTTGATGGGCGTCACGTCGCTGTCCCAATTGGCGAAATTATCATGATGCTCCGCGGTGGGCATGACGAATTTCGCCCCCGCTTTTTTAAACAGCGCCGCCCAGGCGTCGGGATCCCATTTCTCGGCTTTGAATAACGGAATGAAGTCCTTGTAGCCGAATTGCTCCTGCGGCCCGAAGTTTTGCGCGTGCCAGTTGGCGTCCGCGCCGGCGTACATGTGCTTCTCATACCATTCGGCGGCACTGGGGCCGTGTGCCGGCACGGAATACACGCCCCAATGCATGAAGATGCCGAATTTCGCGTCGTCGAGCCACTTGGGCGTGACATAATTTTTCTGAATGGATTCCCAGGTCGGCAAAAACGGGCCCGGGGCCATGGGTTTGGTGACGGCCTTATCCGCGGCGGCCACAATCTCCGGTGTGGCGTTGGGCCCCATCACGCCGTAATCATACAACTTCGAGTCCGGCATGTCGCCGCGCTCGGGTTTCAACGGACGCTGTTGGGCGAAGGCTTGTGTCGTCGCAGCCAGGGCGGCAAGTGCAAGCACAAGGGCTGCACGCCGGAAAGGGAAAAGTAAACAGTGCATCAAGGGCAATGGCTAGGGATTAGCCGGGGTGGGTGAAACTTGGGCGACTGCCGGGGTCGCGGAGACGGCGGCGCTCTTCAACTTCAACCCGGTGATTTTTAATGAAACCGCGTACTCGCTCGGCAGTTCCGCCGGCAGCTTCACCTTGAGGCCGCTCTCGTCCTGGGTGAATTCCAGGTTGCCGGTATGGCCGAGTAATTCCACTTTTTCAATTTTACCTTCCGGAATCTGGCCCTTGGCCAGTGCGGGAATCACGACTTCGCTTCCCGCCGTGACCGCAGGTGCGGCCAGCGTCGTGGTGATATCTGCGGCGGGCGTGATCGGCGGCAGGATGGTTTCCTCCGGGGTGGCAGGCGTCGCCGGAACAGCGGCGGGCGCGGCATTTCCACGCGGGGCTTGGCGCAGCAGGATGGCGTAAAAAGTATCGCCCTTGGTGGTATAGCGCAGATTGCCTTCGCCGTAGATTTTCCACGCGCGTGTGCCGTAAATCGCATCGCCATTGACCTCGAGCCACTTGCCCACGCCGAGCAGGATTTCCTGCTGCGCCTCGGGAATGGTCCCGTCGCCCTTCGGGGAAATGTTGAGGAGCAGGTTGCCATTGCGGCAGGTGTTCTCGATAAGATTTTTCACCACGCCCCCGGCATTGGTCAGTTTCATGCCTTCCACGTAGCCGAATTTTTCCCCGATGGGATCGTCGGCCTGCCACGGGAAATCGACCAGCGTCTTGGGGGCGCGTCCTTCACGCTCATAATCCTCGATGCTGCCAAAAAGGTACGCGTTGCTCTTCGTGCTCAGGGTTACTTGTTTACCCCAGCCCGCGGCGCGATTGTAGTAATACGCGGCCACCGCGAGCTTGAGCGGGTCGAAATTGCGGCCGTTCACACCGTTGTCGAACCAGAGCATGTCGGGCTGGTATTTATCAATCAGCTCGTCATTTTCTTTGACCCAGGTGGAGAGGAATTTCACCAGGGCCTCAGGCCCGCGGTCAGCCACCAGGTAAAATTCGGCGAGCGCCGGATCGTAAAGATCCGTGGCGAGGCCGGCCGGCAGCGGCAACTGGATAAAGGTGAAGTGCTCCATCCCGTGATTGGAGACGCCAAATTTGAGCCCCTGTTTGCGCACCGCCGCCGCCAGATCGCCGATGATGTCGCGCTTCGGCCCGTAATTTTTCGAGTTGAAGGGCGTGATCGCACTGTCCCAGTTCGCAAACCCATCGTGATGCTGGGCCGTGGGCACGATGTATTTCGCGCCGGACTTCTTGAACAGTTCAGCCCAGGCCGCGGGGTCGAACTTGGTCGCATACTTGTCCGCCAGCTTGATGTAGCCGTACGTGTCGGGCGGCCCGAAGTTTTGGACGTGCCACTGCTGGATCGCGGCATTGCTGCCGTACATGTATTTCTCATACCACTCGCTTTGGTGCGCGGCGACGGAGTAGAGGCCGAAGTGCATGAAGATGCCGAACTTCGCGTCGAGAAACCATTCGGGCGTCTGGTAATGGGCCTGGATGGATTCCCACGTCGGCGCATATGGCCCGGCGGGAATCTTCGGGGTGTCCGCGAGCGCGGCCGCCACTTGTTCGGCATTGGCGCGCGGGCCGGATTGCGCGTGCGCGGCGAACGACAGGAGCGCAAGCAACAGCCCGGCGGCGAGAGGGAGGAGACGAGAGGTCGTGAAGGTCATCGGAGTGGGGAAGGGGAGTGGTCTGAGTAAACGAATTTTAGGGCAATTTTAGCCCCGTGATTTTCAACGCATAGGCGTAATCGCAGGGTTTCTCGGCGGGGAATTTCACCTTGAGGCCCTCGGCGTCCTGGGTGAAGGCGAGCGCGCCGGGATGCCCGAGCAATTCGACCTTTTCAATTTTGCCTGCAGGCAAATCCTTGGAGCCGGTAGCGAGCGAAGTGATGACGGCTTGTTCGCCGGGCCAGTCCATCACGATCGCATAAAGCGTGTCGCCTTTGGTGGTGAAGCGAATCTCTTTCGTGGTGTAGGACTCGTTGGGCGGATCATCCGGCCCTTGGCCCACAAACGGGGCCTGCGGGGCATCGTAGTACGGGCCTTCGCCGTAGCGCTTCCACGCACGCGTGCCGTAGATGGCCTCGCCGTTGACGTCGAGCCAATGGCCCATCGCGAGCAAGCGGTCCTGTTGCGGCTGTGGAATGGTGCCGTCCGCCATCGGCGAAATATTCATCAGGTAATTGCCATTCATGCTGACGCAATCAATGAGCCGATGAATGAGCAACGCGGCGGGCTTGTACTGAATCTCGGTGACATAGGCGAATTTGTTGCCCATCGGGTCGTCGGTTTGCCACGCAAAATCCTTCACCTCGCGACCATCAATGCGCCCCTGCCGTTCGTAGTCCAGCACCGCGCCGGCCGGAAAGTCCGTGTGCTTGCCGCTGATCGACACTTCCTTGGCCCAGACCGCCGCTTGTTCAAAATAGTGGCTGGCGACGGCCAGTTTCATGGCATCAGAAATGCCGCCCCCGATGCCGTCAAACCAAAGCATGTCCGGCTGGTATTTATCAATCAGCTCTAAATTCTTTTTGACCCACAGGTCGTTGAATTTCTGGCGGGCTTCCGGGCTGCGGTCAGCCACGCTGTAGAATTCCGCCCAGGCGGGGTCGTATTGATCGCTGCCGGCCAGCGCCGGGATGAAATTGAAATGGTTCGCGCTATGGTTGGAGACGCCGAATTTCAAGCCCGCTTTGCGCACGGCGGCGCCGAGCTCGCCAATCAAATCGCGCTTGGGCCCCATGTTCTTCGCATTGTATTTGTTGTAGGCGCTGTCCCAGAGGGAAAACCCATCGTGATGTTCGCCCGTGGGAATGACGTATTTCGCGCCGGCTTTCTTGAATAATTCCGCCCACGCCGTGGGATCCCACTTCGCCGCGGTGAACATGGGGATGAAATCCTTGTAGCCGAATTGGGTGGGCGGGCCGAAGTGATCGGTATGCCACTGCATGATGCCGGCGTTGCCGCCGTACATGTAGCGCACATACCATTCGCTGCCGTGCGCGGGGACGGAGTAAATTCCCCAGTGCATGAAGATGCCGAATTTCCCATCCTTGAACCATTCGGGTGTGTGATACTTGGCTTTGATGTCGTCCCAACTGAGTCCCGCGGCTGCGGGCGTGGGCGGCGGGGTGGCGGGGGCGTCAGCTCCGACGCTTAAGCCGGCGATGAGCAACAGCGCCAGAGTGATGACGGAATTAAGTTTGCGGGAATTTTGCATGTGGGGATGAGGATAAAGTTGAGGTGGCAAGGGAGCTTTGTTTTGTCGGAATTACTTACTGCGGAATCAAACCGGGCGTGTTGTCGGCGACCGTTGCCGCGGCGCCCGACAGCTTGAGACCGGTGATTTTCAGCGCAAAGGCATAATCGCAGGGTTTCTCAGCGGGGAATTTCACCTTGAGGCCCTCGGCGTCCTGGGTGAAGGCGAGCGCGCCGGGGTGTCCGAGCAGTTCAACTTTTTCGATTTTGCCTGCCAGCAAATCCTTCGAGCCGACAGCGAGTGAAGTGATGACGGCTTGTTCGCCCGGCCAATCCGTGACGATGGCGTACAGTGTATCGCCCTTCGTGGTGAAACGAATTTCCTTGGCGGAGAAGGCCTCGCTCGGCGGATCATCCGCGCCGCCGCGGGGCGCGGGCGGGGCGTCGTAATAAGGGCCTTCACCGTAACGCGTCCAGGCCTGGGTCCCGTAAATGGCTTCGCCGTTCAAGTCCAGCCATTTACCGATTTCGAGCAAACGATCCTGTTGCGCCTGCGGAATCGTCCCGTCGGCTTTCGGCGAAATATTCAGGAGGTAATTGCCGTTCATGGCGACGCAGTCAATCAGCCGGCGGATGAGCAGCGCGGCGGGTTTGTACTCGAGTGCGTCCATGTAACCGAACTTATTGCCGATGGGATCGTCCACCTGCCACGCATAGGACTTCAATTCGCGCGGGAGAATGCGGCCTTGCCGCTCGTAATCCATGATGCTGCCCGCGAGGTAGGCATTGCTCTTCGTCGTAAAGGACACCTGCTTGCCCCACTTCAGCGCGCTGTTGTAGTAATAGGCGGCCACGCGCAGCTTCATGTCGTCGTAACCGCGCCCATTGATGCCGTTGTCGAACCAGAGCAAGTCGGGCTGGTATTTGTCGATGAGCTCGTAATTTTTGGCCACCCAGAGTTCGTTGAAATGCTGGCGGTCGGCCTGGTCCTGATTGTAGGAGTGGTAGAAATCGCGCCACGCGGGATCAAGCTGGTCGCTGTTCGGATAAAGCGGAATAAAATTGTAATGCTCAATACTATGATTCGACACGCCGAATTTGAGTCCGGCCTTGCGCACGGCGGCGGCGAGTTCGCCGATGAGGTCGCGGTGCGGACCCAGGAGCTTGGTGTTGAAGCGATTGTACCGGCTGTCCCACAAGGAAAAACCGTCGTGGTGCTCGGCGGTGGGGATGACGTATTTCGCCCCGGCCTTTTTGAAGAGCGCGGCCCAGGCGTCGGGATCCCATTTCGCAACGGTGAACATGGGGATAAAATCCTTGTAGCCGAACTTGTCGAGCGGGCCAAAAGTTTGGATCTGCCACTGAGTAATGCCGGCATTGCCGCCGTACATGTACTTCACGTACCACTCGCTGGCGTGCGCGGGCACCGCGTACAAACCCCAGTGCATGAAGATGCCGAATTTGCCCTCGGTGAACCATGCGGGGGTTTTGTAGTTCGCGCGGATGGAATCCCAAGTGGGTTGAAAGGGACCGGGCGGGATGGGCGCCAATTTATCCACGGTCACGCCGGGCAATTCGGTCGTGGGCGTAAAAACGACGGTGGCGGGAGCGTCCGTTTTGGCTGCAGCGGTGGCGGCGGAAGCGGCCTGCACGGCGGCGTCGGACAAAACTTCCGGGGCCGGAGCATTCGCCGCAAAGGTTGACGACGTTGGCAGGGCGAGGGCACTGAGGCAAAGCAGGATGGCGACGGGGATGCGCATGGCGGAAACTCGGGTCGAGGTTCGGGAGGGAAGGGACAGAGGCATTTGCCTGGCTAAACTTAATCTGTATTAAGGCGAGTGATGTTCAATTGGAGGTTCGGACTCGCGCGAAACGAGGTAGGCGTTCACCTCATCGGCCATGAGCTGGCCCATCTCCAGATTGGCGGCGGAGCTGAGGTGCAGGTAGTCATGGGACAAAGCTGGGGAGATTCCGGGGTCGTCCGCCCGCCGTGTCATTTTGTCGGTGACGACGGTAAACACGCCTTTTACCGCGAGGGGCGAACCGGAATTCTGCGCGAGGTTGAACTGGGCCTGGCGCACGATTTCCGTGTTGGGCGGCGTTGGGGCCGGATAATTCGGCTGCGGCAGGATGGTGCCGAGCACGAAACACATGTCCGGCGTGCCGTATTGGGCGCGCACGCGTTCGATAAAATGCGTCAAATTGGTGGCGTAAGCATTGGCGGTGTCGGGCCGGTTGCCGTCGTTCTCCCCCTGATGCCAGAGCATGCCCTTCACGGTCGGCACATAGCCGTCGTCGCGCAGCGCCTTCAGGCCGGCGTCCACGGTGTCCGCAAAAATTTTGAACTGCGGACCCCATTTCGTCGGGTCGGTGGCATCCGGGCCGGGATTCCACTGCGTGTAAAGATTCGTGCCCGAAGTGGCGTGTTTGATGAGGGCGATTTTCCGGTCCGGGCGCAGTTCCTGGAGGCGGTTGCCGAAGCCGATTTCCATGCCGAAGCGCGAGGGATCCTCCGAAGCCGGGGCCAGCACATGCCAGACATTCGATGGCAGCGCGCCGTGCAAACTGCGCCCACCCGAATGAAACAACAGGACGCGCTCATCGGGTTTGAAACCCGGCGGGAAATTTTTCACATAGCCCTGGCCCGTGGCGTTAGACTGGCCGCCGATCAAATAAACTTCAATGGGCCCCTTGCTGCCAGGCGCAGCGGCTGGAGCCGGCGGGGTGGCAGCCGCAGGGATCGGACTATCCGCGGCAAAGCCAGGCTGGGCGACAACGAAAAGGGCCAGAGCCAGGAACTTCGAAGAGAAGGACATGCGGGTGGGGCAGGGGTGGGGAAGGAAGCAGTATATCCTCGAAGCTGGCGCAGGGGAATGCGTAGAATGGACTTTCGCATGTCTAAAATTGTCCGACTGGAAGCCGACAATCTGCTCTCCAAGCAGGTCACGGGGGCCCGGTATTTTTTCCTCAATCTCGCGCCGCGCCGGGGGGCGCGGTTGGAATTGGTCATGGGCGGATTCGAGCATTGCAACCCCGATTACGTCGTCTCGCGGTCGAGTTATCCGTACGCCTCCATCGAATACGTCGTCGCGGGCCGGGGCGTGGCAAAAATTGGCGACCAGCGCCATGAGCTACGGCCGGGCACCGTCTTTGCCTATGGGCCGGCCACCCGCCATGAAATCCGCACGTCGCCGAGCGAGGCGCTGGTGAAATATTTTGTCTCGTGCGTCGGCACCGACGTGGCCCGCCGGTTGCGGCGCTGCCAGATTCCGCCGGGGCAGGCGCGCGTGCTCACGCCACACCCGGAAATCACCAGCGTGTTCGACGACCTCCTGCGCGAGGGCCAGAGTTCGAGCCCCTTGCGGCCGGTCTTGTGCGCGGCGTTGTTCGAGTTCCTGCTGTTGAAAATCGAGGACGCCGTCACGCTCACCCCGCACACCAATGAGCGGGCGCGCGAGGCCTTTCTGCGGTGCAAGGCCTTCATTGACGCCGAGGCGGAAAGGCTGCGCACGCTCGGCGAAATTGCCACCGCGGTGGGGGCCGAGGCCTCGAGCATCTGCCGCTGGTTTCGCCGCTACCAGGGCGTCAGCCCGTATCAATATTTGTTGCGGCGGCGCATGAATCTCGCGGCGGAAAAATTCATCGAAGAGGGCGGGCTGGTCAAGGACACCGCCCAGCGGCTCGGCTTTTCCGATCCGTTTCACTTTTCGCACCAGTTCAAGGCCGTGCACGGGGTGCCCCCGAGCGCCTTGTTGCGCTATCACCGCGCCAAGACGCCGGCGAAGTGAGCGGCCTTACAGCCGATAGGCTTTGACCGCTGTTTCGCCCAAAATTTGCTTTTGCTCGCCGGCGGAGAGGCCCTTGCTCCACCCGCGCACGAGGTCCACCCACTGTTTGTACCCGCAGGCCACCGTGCACACGGGCCAGTCGGTGCCGAGCATCAGGCGCGCCGGGCCGAAAGATTCCAGCACCGTGTCAAAATAAACCTGCAATTGCGATTCGGTCCAGGCAGTGTAGTCCGCTTCGGTGACCATCCCCGAAATTTTGCAATAAACATGGGGACGGCGGGCCAGCTCACGAATATTTTTCCGCCAGGGCTCGAGCAGGTCGTCCTTGATGCGAGGCTTGGCCACGTGATCGAGGACAAACACCTGCTTAGGGTGTTTATCCACAAACTCGATGGTCTGGGGCAGATGGCGTTCAAAAATTAATAGGTCGTAAACGAGCCCCCGCGACGTCAGCGCCGCGATGCCGCGATTAAAGTCCTCCCGCAGCATGTAACGCTCGTCCGGCTCGCCCTGGAGCACATGGCGCACCGCCCGCAATTTTTTATTTGCCGCCAACTCATCCAGCACGCTGCCCACCTTCGCGTCGATCAAGGGCACCCAGCCCACGACCCCCCGCACGAACGCATTTTCTTGCGCCAATTGCAGCAGCCAGCGGGTTTCCTCCAGCGTTTGCCGCGCCTGAACGCTGACCGCCCCGTCAACGCCGGCATTGCGCATCTCGCGCGCAAGATCGGTGGGCAGGAAATCACGCCGGATGACGCGCATGGCGTCATCGATCCAGCCAAACTCTGCCGTCGTGTAGCGCCAGAAATGATGATGAGCGTCGATGACAGGCATGGCCGGCTAGGGCATTTCAACGTGAATCTTTGTAATGATGCCCGGCTGGTCGGACCATTGCTGCAAGGCCTCGCCCGCTTGCTCGAAGGGCACCGTACGCGTCACGGTTTCCGCCACGGGATAACGCCCGCTTTCGAGCATGGCGATCACGTCGCGGAAGTCCTTCGTGGTCGAATTGCGCGAGCCCAGGATATCCAGTTCCTTCATCACAAAATATTTCGTTTCATACGCGATCGGCGCTTTGGCGTAGCCGATGTAAACGATGCGGCCGGCAAAGCAGGCGAGGTCGACGGCGGCCAGAAAAGTTGCGGGCGCGCCCACCGCTTCGACGATGACATGTGGGCCATCGCCGTTGGTCAGCGCCTGTACACGCTCGGCGAGCGATTCGGTTTTGGAATTGATGACGTGCGTGGCCCCGGCCTGGCGCGCGAGGGCTAGCTTGTTGTCCTCGATGTCCACCGCGATGACGTTTGCGCCGCGGTGCAATCCCGCGGCGGCAATCGCGCCGAGGCCAATCATGCCGCAGCCAAATACGAGCACCGTATCCGCCTTCGTGACGCGGCCGCGCGCGGCGGCGTGAAAACCCACGGCCAGCGGCTCAACCAGTGCGAGCTCGCGGACGGCGAGGCGCGCGGTCACCACTTTTTGCCACGGCACGGCGATGTAGCTGGTGAAGGCGCCTTCCTGTTGCACGCCCAGCGTTTGATTGTAACGACAGGCATTTACGCGCCCGCTGCGACACGACGTGCATTTGCCGCACGCAGTGTACGGCATGACGGTGACTTCCAGGCCGACCTTAAGATTTTCCGGCACGCCGGGCGTCACTGCTTCGATAATCGCCGCGATTTCATGGCCCGGCACGCGCGGGTAGGTGACCAGCGGATTGCCGCCGCGGAAGGTGTTAAGATCTGTGCCGCAAAAGCCGAGGCGCTTGAGCCGCAGCAGCACGTCACCATCCTTCACGGTGGGTTGGGGCCGTTCGCCGTAGGAAAATTTTCCCGGCGCATCAATGATGAGGGCTTGCATGGAAAGTTAATTGCGGGCGGTAAAACGCGGCTAATTATTCTCCGCCCGGCCCGACGGCCAGGTGACATTGTGCACCGGGGCGAGAATTTTCTGCACCTCGGCGAGCAGCCCGGCGTCCGGCGGGGTCGCGCAATCCTGGATGTTTTGCAGCACACGGCGGGGATCGGCGGTGCCCACGATATGGGTGGGGATTTGCGGATTGGCCAGGGAAAATTGGAGGGCGAGGCGACCGAGGTCCGTACCGCGTGTGCGGCACAGTGCCGCGGCCTCCGCACATTTGGCCTTGAGCGCCGCGGGCGCCGGGTGCCAGGCGGGCGGGCCCTCGTTGCTGAGCAGGCGCATTGCCAGTGGCGCGGAATTGAAAATCGCGACGCCTTTGCTTTGCAGATACGGCAGCAGGTCTGCGAGGGCCGTGTCATTCAGGCAATAGTGGCAATACGACTGGATTTGATCCACCGCGACGCGGTCGAGCACAGAACGGAACAGCCGCAGCGGCAGGCAGGAAATTCCCACGAAACGCGTTTTGCCCAGCGCCTTGAGTTTGAACAGCGCGGGTATCGTCTCCTGCACGATTTGCTCCAAGTTCCCGAATTCCATGTCGTGCACCTGGATGAAATCCACGTAGTCCACGCCGAGGCGCGCCAGACTTTCGTCCACGCTTGCGGTCACGCGTTGCGCAGAAAAATCGAAATCCTTGATTTCCGCCCCGTAGCGCGCGACCTTGGTGGCGAGATAATATTTGTCCCGCGGCACGGTGCGCAGCGCCTTGCCCAGCACGGTTTCCGCGGTGGTCGCGCCATAATAAGGCGCGGTGTCGATCAGATTGATGCCCTGGTCCAACGCCACATGCACCGCGCGGATGCCCTCGGATTCGTCGATCGCGCGAAAGGCCGAGCCTAACGACGACCCGCCAAAGGCGAGCGCCGAGACTTTTAGACCGGTTTGGCCGAGCGGGCGGTATTGCATCAGGGAAAAAGGCGACGCGTTGGCCGTGGCGCCAGCGCCACGCCGCGAGCCTGCGATGGCGGGAGATGGCCGTTTAATCAAGCCGAAACGTGCGCGAGCCCAGCACTTGCAATAGCGGGCATCGTGCTTAACCTTGGACGATGGACTTCCGCCTCCAGGCCGAATTCAAGCCGACGGGCGACCAGCCCACGGCCATCGCCGCGCTCGAGCAATCGCTGCGCCAGGGGCACCGTTTTCAAACCCTGCTGGGGGTGACGGGCTCCGGCAAGACGTTCACGATGGCGAACCTCATCCAGCAGCTCCAGCGGCCCGCCCTCATCATTTCCCACAACAAGACCCTGGCCGCCCAGCTTTACAGCGAATTCAAGGGCTTTTTCCCCGATAACGCGGTCGAGTATTTTGTCAGTTATTATGATTACTACCAGCCTGAGGCCTACGTGCCGCAGACGGACACGTTCATCGAAAAGGACTCCTCCATCAACGAGGATATTGAACGCCTCCGCATTTCCGCCACCAGCGCGCTCATCAGCCGGCGCGATGTGATTGTGGTCGCCAGCGTGTCGTGCATCTACGGCCTGGGTTCGCCGGAGGATTTTCGCGAGATGATGATCCCGCTCGTGCCGGGGCAGGAACTGGCGCGCGAAACTTTGCTCGAGCGCCTCGTCGAAAATCTGTACGAGCGCAACGACGTGGCCCCCGAGCGCGGCAAGTTTCGCGTGCGCGGCGAGGTGGTGGACGTTTTTCCCGCCTACATGGAAAGCGCCATTCGCATCGAATTCTGGGGCGGCACCATCGATTCCGTGCGTCCGCTCGATCCGCTGACGGGCGAGACCGGCCCGCCGCTCGAGCGTTTCAGCCTCTATCCCGCGAACCAATACATCACCCCGCGCCACAAGCTCGAGAGCGCCATCGCCGGCATTCGCGCCGAATTGGAGGAACGCGTGACGTACTTTGAAAAGCAGAACCGCCTCGTCGAGGCCCAGCGCATCCGCACGCGTTGTGAATACGATTTGGAAATGCTTTCCGAAATGGGCTTTTGCAGCGGCATCGAGAATTATTCACGGCACATCGCGGGCCGCGCTCCGGGTTCGCGGCCGTGGTGCCTGGTGGACTTTTTCCCCCGCGATTTCATGGTGTTTGTGGACGAGAGCCACGTCTCGGTGCCGCAAATTGGCGGGATGTACGCGGGCGACCGCTCGCGCAAGCAGCGGCTCGTGGATTTCGGTTTCCGCCTGCCGTCGGCCCTGGACAACCGTCCCCTCAGCTTCGACGAATTCCTCGAAGTGACGGGCCAAACGGTCTTCGTTTCCGCGACGCCGGGGCCGTACGAACTCAAAGTTTCAAGCGCTGTGGCCGAGCAGTTGATCCGGCCCACCGGCCTGCTCGACCCGGTGATGGAAATGCGCCCGACGCGCAACCAGGTGGAAAATCTCCTCGGCGAAATTCAAAAGGCCGTTTTGCAAAAGGAGCGCGTGCTCGTCACCACGCTCACCAAACGGATGTCCGAAGACCTTGCCACCTACCTGCGCGAGGCGCACGTTAAGGTCGAGTATTTGCACAGCGACATCGACGCGCTCGAGCGAGTCGAAATTTTGCGCCGCCTGCGCGCGGGGGAATTCGACGTGCTGGTTGGCGTCAATCTGCTCCGCGAGGGGCTGGACCTGCCCGAGGTGGCGCTCGTGGGCATTCTCGATGCGGACAAGGAAGGCTTCTTGCGCAGTGAAACGAGCCTCGTGCAAACCGCCGGCCGCGCGGCCCGCCACGAACGCGGTCGCGTATTGCTCTATGCCGACGTGCTCACCGGCTCGCTCAAGCGCGCCATGGAGATTTCGCGCTACCGGCGTGAAAAACAAATCGCGTACAATGAGGCCCACGGCCAGGTGCCGCGCAGCATCATTCGCGGCGAACAGGCGAGCCTGCTGGCTTACAAACCGGCGGAGGACGTCGATCCCATCTCCGTCGCCGAAGCCCACGGCGACCGCGATGTGGCCGCCGTGCTCGCGGAACTCGAGGAGGAAATGCTTGAGGCCGCCGGCAAGCTGGAATTTGAGCGCGCCGCGATTTTGCGCGACCAGATTGACGCCCTCAAAAGCGGCGGCGCCCTCCGCCCGGCGGCGGGCAAAACCGGGCGCGGGGCGACGCGTTACCGGCAGCCCGCCAAGCCACGCAAGGCGAACAAAGTGAAATAAAGGCTGTCCGTTGTGCCGTTCGCCCGCCACCTTTCCTCCCAAAATGAAGCGCCTCTTTTCCTGGCTCGCCGATGTCTGGCTGACGGCGACCGTGTTATCCCTGCCGTTCACCCCGGATGGCTTGGGTGGCAGGCTTGGGGTGTCAGTCGCGCGGATAGACACCCTGGGGCTGCTGCTCGTGGTGGGGCTGGCGGCGAAATTTTTGCTGCGGCTGGACGACGGCATGTGGGCCTGGCTCGCGCGCGCGGGCGTGCCGGGCGCGGGACTCGTCACCCGGGTGGGCGCGGCTATGCATCGGTGGATGGCACCGCGACGCCTCGGCTGGTGCGTGTCGGCCTTTACGCTTGTGCTCGGACTTCTGGCCGCGGAGATTTTTCTGCGCGTGGGGTTCAAGCTGGTCGATCCCGATCTCGCCAATTACTTGACGAATCCCTACCGAGACACCGGCACCGGCATTTATCGTTTTGATCCTGAGCGCAAAATGGTGCGCATGCGGCCCAATTACGACCGCACGATGAATTTTAACGGTTACCAATGGCAGCATCACGCCGACGCCCGCGGCTACCGCAATCCGCCCGGCACCGACCAGGCCGATATCGTCCTGCTCGGGGATTCCTTCGTCTATGGCCATGGTCTCCCGGAGACTTCGACCCTGCGCCATTACCTCGCGCAGGACACAGGCCGGCCCGTCGCGAACCTGGGGGAGCAAGGCGCGGATTTGCATTTCGAGTACCAGATTCTCACGCACGACGTGCTGCAATACCACCCGCAACGCGTGTACCTGTTTTTCTTTTTCAACGACATCTCGGATATCGTCGCGCACTTGACCGCGGAAGACCGGGAACGCTTCTTGAATTCGTCCGTCACCGACCACACCGTACACTATGCCGTGGCCGAGCCGCCCCCGCGCATCCTCCTGCACCCGCTGGAGTCGTGGTTGGTGGAATCGTACCTGGTGCGGGCGTGGGATTTCGGCTGGCGGTATTTCAGCAAACCCGCCGCGCAACGCAAACCCGGCATCAAGGAAGGCGCGGACATGGCAGCACCCGCGTCCCGGGCCGCCGCCCGCACCGGCGCGGAGCAGGCCAAGGCCGGCCCGCCGGGCGAACGCGATTTGCCCGAAAACTGGATGAAACTTCTGCCCTTTAAAAATAATGCTGACATGGCGCAGGCCATGCAGTTTCACCTCTACGCCCTGCGCAAAACCCAGGATTTTGCCCAACAGAATCACCTCGAGCTGGTCATTGTTTACCTCTGGCTGGACCGCAATCTCGACCGCGTGTACGCCCCCATTTTGGAGGACGCCTGCCGACGCATTGGCCTGCCGTTCTACAACATGAAGGTCGATTACATGGCCGGCGCGACGGTCAACGCATCGCTCTTCCTTCCCGGCGACAACCACCTCAGCGACGCAGGCACGAAATTGACGGCCAAAGTGCTGGCGGAAAAATTTCCGCTCGACCGGCCCCCTGCGCCCCTGCCCCCCGTGACGGCGCCCTGACGGCCTGCTTGCCAAGCACCCGGTTTCCGCCTAGGATTTGTCGCAGCCAAATTACCTTTAATATGCCGAGTAGTATTCCATGGATTGCTCCGCGCGCCGCGCAACCCGGCGTCGCCCCGCTGGAGCGTCCGCGCACCGCCACCGCCCGCGAACCCGACTGGCAGGTCGTCGTTTTGAACGACGACGTGAATCTGATGATTTACGTCGTGCACGTTTTCCGCCGCGTGTTTGGCTACGAAACGGAGCGCGCCCGCCGGCACATGCTGGAGGTGCACGAGTTGGGCAAGTCCGTCGTGTGGTCGGGCAGCCGCGAGCGCGCCGAACACTACGTCCACACGTTGCAGCAGTGGCATTTGCAATCGGTCCTCGAAAGCCATGTTTGAAAGCGACGGCCCTTCCTCGCCCATTCCGGGCGGGCCCGCCCCCGTGCGGTTGCAACTGCGGCTTTCGCCGTCGCTGCGAGAATTGCTCATGCGCGTGATTGACCGCGTGCACGTCGCCATGGCCGCCGCTCCCGGCGAACCTTCCACGCCCGCCGTCATTGGCGAGCAGGACACCGAATTGGACCACGCCTGGGAACAGGGATTGCGGGAGTGCGAGACCGGCGACGCCGCGGAACTCCTTGGCTTGTTGAAAGCGGATGGCTTTGGATTGGGCGACCTCGCGCTCGATGCCGCCCGCGCCGAAGCCATCATGCGCTCGAGTGTGCATGTGCGCCTGCATTTGCGCGATACCCTGCTGCGCGACTTGAACACGGCGGAACTGGAGGGCGAACTGGACTTTTTCCGCCTGCCCCAAGCCGAGCAGCAAGGCTTCGCCTGCTACCGCCTGCTGCTGGCGATCGAGCAGGATTTGCTCTTGCAATTGGACCCCGGTCTGGGCGTGTAAGAGGCCCGCCATGCTGCAGTTTCTTCGCATTCAAAATTTGGCGCTGGTCGAGCGCGCGGAGCTGGAATTCGGCGCGGGCTTCACCGCCGTGACCGGCGAGACCGGCGCGGGCAAGAGCGTGCTTCTCGGCGCGCTGAGCCTGCTCGCCGGCAATCGCGCCGACAAAAGCATCATCCGCCAGGGCGCGGAAACGTGCGAGGTCGAGGGCGTGCTTTCGTTCAATGGTCCGGCGTTGGCGCGCGTGAATGCGCTGCTCGAACGGCTCGGTTTGCCGCCGTGCGAGGAGGGCGTCTTGGTGCTGCGCCGCGCGCTTTCCCGCACGAAGGCTCCGCGGCTGCAAGTGAATGGGGCGCTGGCCACGCTGGGCGCGTTGCAGGAAATGGGGGAGGCGTGGGTGGATTTTCACGGGCCCGGCGAACCGCAAAAACTTTTCCAGGAAAAATACCAGCTCGACCTGCTGGACTCCTTTGCAGAAGTGGAGCCCGCGCGCGGACATTTCGCCGAAGGCTATCGGGTATGGCGCGATGGCCTGCGGGAGGCCGAGGAACTCACCCGCGCCGAACGCCTGTCCGAGGACGAACTCGAATTCCTGCGTCACCAAATCGCGCGCATCGATCAACTCGATCCCACGGCGGAAAGCATTGCCGCCCTCGAGCGCGATTTCAACCGCCTGACCCGCGCGCGTGAACTCGGTGAACTCGCTACGCAATTGGAAAACGGCCTGTCCGGTGAGGAAGGGGCCGCGGCGCAATTTCCCGTGCTGGTGCGGGCTGCCCGCGAACTCGCGGCGCTCGATGCCACCGCCGCGCCGCTGACCGCCCGCCTCGAAGCCACCGTCGTGGAATTACAGGACTTGGCGGGCGATTTTGGCCGCCTGGGAGCGGGATTGGATTTTGACGAGGAAACCACCCGCGCGCTCCAGGAGCGCATGAGCCTGTGGCTCGAATTGCAACGGCGCTACGGCCAGGATGCGAGCCTGCTGCGGGCCAAGTGCGAGGAATTGCAGCGCAAAGTCGCCGCACAATCCGACATTGAGGGCACGCTCTCGCGGTTGCAGGCCGAGTCTGCGGCGCGGGAGAAAAAATTGCGGGCCGAGGCCGCGAAGTTGGGCGACAAGCGCGTAGCTGCCGCCCGCGAACTCGAAAGGAAAACCGCCAAGCTCCTCAAGGGCCTTGGTTTCAAACAGGCCGGCCTAAAGCTCCGCGTCACCGCCACCGGCGAATTGCGCGAACACGGCGATAGCTTGGTGGAGATGCTCTTTTCACCCAATCCCGGGCAGGAGGCCCTGCCGCTGAATAAAATCGCCTCCAGCGGCGAAACCGCCCGCGTCATGCTCGCGCTCAAGGCCGTGCTCGCCGCTGCCGATGCCACGCCTTTGCTCGTGTTTGACGAAGTCGACGCCAACATCGGCGGCGAAATCGGCGTTGCGGTGGGCCGCGAGCTCGCCGCTCTCGGCGAACGCCATCAAGTGCTGTGCGTAACCCATTTGCCACAAGTGGCGGCGCGCGCGCAGCAGCATCTGGTCGTGGAAAAGAAACAGACGGCCCGCGAAACCGCCATCCGCTTCCTCTCCCTGCACGACGAGCCGGATGCCCGCATCGCCGAACTGGCCCGCATGTTGGGCGACCGCTCCGCGCAATCCGCCCGTGAGCACGCCCGCGCCTTGCTCAAAGGCGATTAAGCGTCCGCGGCCAGGTGCTGCCGGTCGGCGCGCGCATTGTCGGCTTGCCTGCCGGGCCATTTTCGGCTGAGCTTAAATCCCCCTGTCCCTCGACCTCTTCCCGTCATGACTCGCTTGAACATCGGTGTCTCCATGCTGCTGACCGTGGCGGCGGTGATGCTTTTTGCGCCCACCATCGTCTTTTGGAATTTGTACGGCTTTGAGGCGGTTTTGCATTATTGGGCCTGGGTCGCCTACTTGCTGGTGCTGACGGCGGTGGGCACCGTCCTGGTATTTAGCTCGCGCCGCCCCGTGGAGCGCCCGGTGCCGGTGGCGGGCCAGACGCTGGACCGCTTGCGTCTGGGCTTGGCGGTTTACGGTCTGGTGGCCGCCATTCTGGTCATCGCCCCCATCGTGGCCTTTGGCAAAATTTACGGTTTCGACGCTGTCATCGCTTATTGGGGCAGCGTGATATTGCTGGTGGTGATGACTTTCAGCGGCCTGTTTCTTATCTTCACCGACAAGGGCCGCCGGGTTGTGCAGCGTTAATGACGACGTGCTCGGCGCGTCAAACATACACCGCGCCGCCGAGCAAAACGTGGGCGTCGTTTTCGGCCCGATAAAAGGCCGCGATCTGACCCGACGCCAGCGCCCGCTGGGGTTCCGCAAAAACCAGGGTGCCACGATTAGCTTCGTTCGCCTCCAGGGTTAATTCCGCGCGCACCGCCGGATCGCGATAGCGCGGGCGCACGAGCAAAGCGTGCGGACCCGCGCCCGCCAAGGGCTCGTTGATCCAGTGAAAGTCTTTGAGCTGAAAGGTCGTCGCCCACAGACCCGGTGCTTCCGGCGCGTCGAAGGCCACCACGAGCGCATTGCGCGCAATGTCTTTGCCCACGACGACATAAGCCTTGTGGTCGGTGTTCGACGGCACGCCAATGCCGTGGCGCTGCCCGAGCGTGTAACGATGCAAGCCGCGATGTGTGCCCAGCGTGGCGCCAGCGGGGTTAACGATCGGCCCCGGCGCCGCGGGGATGTATTGATCCAAAAACGCATTGATGGGTACGCGACCGAGAAAACAAATGCCCTGGCTGTCCTTGCGGTCGGCATTGGGCAAGCCCGCCTTGCGCGCGATTTCTCGCACTTGCGGTTTAAGCAAATCTCCGACGGGAAAACGGGCGCGTTGCAGATTGGATTGGTGCACCAAGGCGAGAAAATACGATTGGTCCTTGTTGGGATCGGCGCCGGTGAGAATTTCGGCCTCGCCGTCGGGGCGCTCGCGCCGCCGCACATAATGGCCGGTCGCGAGGACGCTGCAGCCCAGCCGTTCGGCGTGGCCCGCGAGCACCCCGAACTTGATTTCCCGGTTGCACATGGCATCAGGATTCGGCGTCTGCCCGGCGGCGTAGCCGGATACCAGATAGTTCACCACCCGGGTCCGGTAATCCTCGATCAAGTTGAGCACATGAAAGGGCATTCCGAGCGTTGCCGCGACTGCCCGGGCGTCCTCGACATCCCGCTCCCACGGGCAGTCGGCAAACAGCGCCGCGCCTTCCTCGTGCATCCATGTGCGCATGTACGCGCCGACGATCTCGTGCCCCTGCTCGCGCAAGAGCAGGGCAGCCACGGCGCTGTCCACGCCGCCCGAGAGTGCAACCAGGATGCGGGCCATAGAAACGCTGATTTTCGCTCCGCCGGCGATTAATTTCGAGGCAAAAGGCACGCGGATTTTTTCAGAAAACCGTTGCGCGCCCGGAATTGGCGTTTGAAATGCTGGCAGGCGGGAGCGCGGCTGTGCCTTTTTTGCCGCGCCCACGCCCGTCCACCCTTTGGCATGAGTGACCGTCGCATTTTGGAGGCTTTCTGGGAAACCCGCGAACGCGGGATGGTGGTGCTGGCCAGGGACTGGACTGACGTGACGAAGGTGCCTCCGCTGCGCCTGGACCCCGGCAAGAAACCGCTCAAGCTCATCCGTCGGGTGTCGCCGCTCGTGTTTGGCCGGCGGGCGGGCTATTGCATGAATGGCACCGAAGTCGTTTTCATCCTCTGGCCCCTTTATTACCCCAATTTGGATTGGGAGGACGAGACGCTCTATGTCGGCGGCGACTTCAACGGCTGGACTGAGGCCGTCGGCAAACCTGAATGGCAGATGTTTCGCGAAACACACGACGGCCAGGGTTGCCTGGTTTTGCGGGTTCCGAGCGAACGCTGCCTGCTGCACGGTCCGATGCGGTTCAAGTTCGTGACCGCCGAAAAGCGGTGGCAGGAACTGCCCGAGCAAGCCACGAACCGCGTGCAGGACGGTGATTTCACCAACTACCAGCTCGAGCCGGAGCGCACCGGCCTGCATCTGTTTCACTTTTGGCCCGAGGAGCCCCACGGCATTCTCGGCCGCGAGAGCCTGGCCTGGGTCGAGGATTGGGGCTGGGAAACCTGCCCAATCACGAATAGCGAGTATTTGTTAAGCCTGGGCACGACCCGGCCGCTCGGCGCGCTGGTCGAGCCGGAACGCACCACCTTCCGGCTGTTCGCGCCGCGGGCCTCGTGCGTCACCGCCTGTCTCTACGCTGAGCTCGGCGGCCCGCTCACCCAGGCGCTGGAGATGCAGCGGCAGGACGATGATTGCTGGGAGGCCGTGGTGCCCCAGAATTTGCACGGTTACTATTACGATTTTCGCGTTGAGGGGGAAAATATCCACGGCACCCGGCTGTTCGACCCCGCGATGCGCATTCTCGACCCCTATGCCCTCGCGACGGTGAGTCGGACCGGCCCCGGCATCGTGCTCGACCCCGCGCGCTGGCCCGCGCCGAACCGCTGCTTCATGGCTCCGGCCTGGCATGATCTCGTCATCGTCGAGGCCCACGTCCGCGATTTGCTGGCCCATGCGCCCATTGAGCTGACCCCAGTCGAACGCCGCGGCTTTAAGGGCCTGACGAAATGGCTGCGCGACCCGGATTGCTACTTGCGCGACCTCGGCGTCAATGCCGTCGAGCTCATGCCGGTGCAGGAGTTTGATAGCGTGCGGCCCGACGAATACCACTGGGGCTACATGACGGTGGATTATTTCGCGCCCGCCGGCGCCTACGCGACCGAGCCCGAGCGCGGCACGCAAGTCGAGGAATTTCGCGAGATGATCGAGGCCTTTCATGATGTGAATCTCGCCGTCATTCTCGACGTGGTGTACAACCACGTGGGCGAGCCCAACCACCTGTTGGGCATTGACAAATATTATTACTTCAACTGCGACCGCGAGGGCGTATTGTCCAATTGGAGCGGCTGCGGCAACGATTTGCGCACGAACACCCCGATGGGCCGCCGCCTCATCATCGAGAGCCTCTCGCACCTTGTGCGCGCCTACGATGTGGACGGATTCCGCTTCGACCTCGCGGACCTCGTCGGCGTGGCCACACTCAAGGAAATCGAGACGGCGCTCAAGGCGCTGAAGCCTTCCATCATCCTCATCGCGGAGCCCTGGAGCTTTAAGGGCCACATCGGCCACGCTTTGCGCCACACGGGTTACTCCTCGTGGAATGATGGTTTTCGCGAGTTTATCACCCAGTACATTCTCGGCCAGGGCAATGCCGAGGGCCTCCGCTACTACCTCACCGGTTCGGCCGGCAATCTGGCCCTCTGGCCCGCGCAGACGGTCAATTACGTCCAATCGCACGACGACCGCGCGTGGATCGACCGCATCACCGAAAATTCCTGGCATCGCGGCGACCGCCCGACGCACAACGACATTCGCCGCCACCACTTGATGGCCGCCATACTTTTGGCCGCGCTCGGCATTCCGATGTTTGCGCAGGGCCAGGATTTTCTGCACTCGAAGCAGGGCGTGCACAACACCTACCTGCGCGGCGACCTCAATGCTCTCGACTACCGGCGCATCGCGGAATTTCCCGGCACCAACGAATATTTCCGGCACTGGATTCAGTTCCGTCTCTCGCCCGCCGGGAAACTATTCCGCCAGGACCGGCATCCGGCGCCGGGCTTCTTCGGGCATTTCGGCGCCGAGGGCACCTCCGCCGTTGCAATGCTCTACAACGCGAATTTTTCGCAAGGACCGGAGCGCCTGCTTTTCGCGGTCAACCCGCATGGTCATCCGGTGACGATGGACACGTTTGAATTGAATCCCGCCGAGTTCATGCAAATCGCCGACCATGAACGCTTCCATGCCGACGGCCTCGATCACGCGCTATTCTCTTGGCATCGCGGCAAGCTGGAACTGCCGGCAATGAGCGTGGGGTTGTGGCGGCACGTCGTGGCGAAGGCGTGAAAAACGATGGCCTTTCGCCCCCCGATACGGCATCGATGAATTCGCATGGGCCTGTCTCCCCGCCGACCGTCGTTCAACAGCCGCCCGCTCGCGCGCCTGCAGGTCCTCGCGCGCAGCCGTCTCGTTCCCGCCATCGCGGCGTTCGTGAAGGAACTGGCCATCGCCCACGGTTTTTCCGACGAAGAAGGTCTGGGCCTCGAGCTGGGCACCGAGGAATTATGCGTCAATGTCGCCGAGCACGCCTATGAGGGCGATGAGAATGCGGAGTACACCGTCGAAATAATTCTGGAGGCCGAGGCGCTGGTCGTCGCCGTCGAGGACCAGGGCGTGCCCTTCGATCCCGCGGCCATGCCCGCGACCGGCAAACTCGGCACCACGCTGGCCCGCGCCTTTGCCGATGATTTGCGTTTTCTCTATCGCGGGCGCAAGGGCAAGCGCGTCGAGTTGCGCAAACATCGGAAATTTGCCGCCATCGAGGCGGCGGATGTTACCGATACCGGTCCCGTGGCGGTCCCGGCCGACGAGCACCTCGACATCCGCCTCATGCGGCCAGAGGACGCCCCCGCGCTCGCGTGCTGCGTCTGGCGCGTGTTCGGCTACTCCTATCCCAACGACGACCTCTACGAGCCGGAGCGCCTAGCCGAGCGTTTGCGCAGCGGCGCCTGGCAATCGTGTGTCGCGGTGCGCGCTTCGGGTGAAATTCTCGGACATATCGGCCTCGTTTTTCACTCGCCGGATGACCGCGTCCCCGAGAGCGACAACGCGATTGTCGCACCGTATGCGCGCGGCCACCGCCTGATGGAGCGGATGAAGTCGTTCCTCGCTGAACACGGCAAGGCGCGCGGCCTCGCGGGCATTTTCAGCGAAGCCGTCACCGCGCACATCTATTCGCAGCGCGCGAATGTGCGCATGGGCGCGGTCGAAACGGGCCTCATGCTCGGCTACCTGCCCAAAAGTCTCGTTTTTAAGGACATGGAATTGCCGCCCGAAACCGTGCGCGTCAGCGCGATGATGTACTTCCTCGCGCTCACGCCCGCGCCGCGCCGCACCGTGCACGCGCCCGCGCGGCACGTGGAAATCCTGAAGGAAATTTTCCAGCACGCCGGCCTCGCGCGCGATTTTGCCGACGCCTCCGCCGCGGCCTCGCCGCTCTCTGCTCCCGGTTCCGTGCAGCTTGCTTCTGCCTCCGCTCCCCCAATTTCCGACTCCGTTCTCCCGGCTTCGTCCTCCGTGCTCCCCGCTCCTCGCTCCCCGCTCCCGGCTCCCGAATTCGCGCTCACGGAATCGGCGGACTGGAATGTCGGCACCATCGAGGCCCAGCGCTACGGTGAGGACTGGAGCGGCCATCTGCGCGCGCACGTTGACGCGCTCTGCCGGCGCGGCATGGCTTACATCCTGCTCGAGTTGCCGCTGGCAGATGCCTTTACGCCCACGGCCAGCGTGCAAGCCGAGGCTTTGGGCTTTTTCTTCTGCGGCGTCGTGCCGGAAAAACACGCCGACGGCGATTTGCTGCGTTTTCAGTATTGGAACAATTTCTCTGTGCCCACCTCCAGCGTGCAAACCGCCTCCGACTTTGGATTAAAACTCCGCGACTACGTCGGCCGGTGCGTTTCTTCTCAACCGTAGGCCTGCGCTGGCGCCGGGCTGCCTAACCCATCAACCGCGCCATGTTTGCCAGCTGGCCGTCGGACAGCGTCACAATGCGGCGGATGGCCTCAATGTTTTCCTTCACTTGCAACAGGTACGGATTCGGGCCGTTGGGGTAGGGGTCGGCCAGGTATTTGCTCACGTCGCCGCACTCGTCATGCAATTTGGGCACGACAAATTTATCCCAAAAGTGCGGCGTGTTGCGATACAGGTCGTCCACCGTTTTAAAAATTCGCTGCTCGGCCGGCACTTGGTTGACGCGGTCGCTCTCCGCAAATTCCGCGAAGAGTTCCGGGAGCTTCTGGACGTAGCCGGGGTCGCTCATCTGGCTGAGGAAATCCGCCGTGCACACCGATTGGCCGAGCAGGCGGTGGGCCGGGTTGCCGAATTTCGTGCCGCCGAGGTTGCTGCGCGGCCCCGTGCACAAGATGAGCGAGCGCACGCGGTCGATATCCCCCTGCTCCCATTTCTCCTCCTCCAAAAAATGCTGGGCGATCTCGCCTCCGCGCGGCTCGTGAATCAGCGTGAACTTCGCGCCGGTGCCCTCGTCGTCTCCGCGTACCTTGATATAACCGATGTCGTGCAGCAACATCGCGTAAAAGCCGATGCGAAAATCCTGCTCGCTGATGACCGGCTTGGCGCCCGCGCGCTGGTGGCCGTGGACGATGCGCAGGCAGCACAGCGTGGCCTGCAAGGTGTGTTCGAGGTCATGGTAAGCCGTGTCCATGGCCTGATAATTCGCGTACTGACCATTGAAAATGTCCTCCACCCGGTGCAGCGTCTTGCGAATGTAACTCACGTCCGCTCCGGGAAAGAGCGACCGGCTCAATGTTTCAATCGCGCCGCCCACCGCATCCGGGTTGCGGGTGTCCGGGTCCAAAAGCGTGTAGGTCGGTGGCTTCATCACCTAGAGCCGGGTGTTTAGCCCAGATTTTCCCGCAAAGGTTATCAAATTGCGCTAGATAGGCAACCCGAAAAGGCGGCCTTTTCCGGTTGAAAATGAGAGCCAAAGCCGGCCAAAAATACGGCAAATTTGGCTATGCTTAACGCGGTTTAGTGGCGAAAAAATGTGGAAAAGTTGACGAGGAGTCGTCGAGCAGACTCGACGGGGGCGCACCGTACTTTAACTACGCCATTTTGCCTTTGGGCGCCCGATTACGCCGGGCGTGAGGTTCGCGGTCGTCCTTCCCGGTTGACAAAGCGGGGCGTTGGGGCGAGCTTGCGCAACTATGGTCAACGAAGAATTTGTGCTGGCCCGCGATTGCCCGGCCACGGTCATTCCGGCCGGCGATGCCGTCGTTCTGCGCCACGGCGCACCCGTCGTGGTGACGCAGGCGCTGGGCGGTTCGTTGACGGTGCGCGACGCTCTGGGCCTTTACCGCATCGCGCCGCAGGATTTGGACGCCCTGGGCCCGCGTGCCCGAGAGTGGGCCGACCTGCAGGCCAAAAAGACCGCCGCCGCCGCGGCCGCCGGCACGGAGACCTTCAGCGAGGAGCGCGTGTGGGACGCCTTGCGCAACTGCTTCGACCCCGAGATTCCGGTCAACATCGTGGACCTCGGCTTGATTTACGATATGCGCGTCGAGCCCGGCGCCGCCGACCGCAAAAAGATATTCGTCAAGATGACGCTCACGGCCCAGGGCTGTGGCATGGGCCCGGTGATTGCCGAGGACGCCAAGAATCGCGTCGAACAATTGCCCGGCATCGAGGCGGCCCAGGTGGACATCGTCTGGGATCCGCCGTGGACTCCGCACATGATTTCGCCGGAAGGCCGGCTGAAGCTGGGCTTGGAGTAGAAGTTGGAAGCTGGAAGGTAGAAGTTAGAAGGCAGAACGCAGAAGTTTGCGACACCATCCAGAAGCCCATGAGTAAGGGATGGAACTTCCGCAATGAGCAGCCATCCATCGGGCTTCACAAGGCGTTTTCAACAAAAGTGTAGCCGTGGGTGGTGGCCCTTGGCGGCAATGCGAATGGAATCGTAGCCGTGGCTTCAGCCCACGGAAACCAGGTGGGGCAAGTGGCGTCGCGGCGCGACGCTTGCGGGAGGCGATCAGGGTCAAGCGTCGCTTCGCGACGCGACCCGGGCGCCTACGCCACCGTGGGCTGAAGCCCATGGCTACCTGGCGCGGCCTCGCTCCGCGAGACGAAGGCAATCCTGCTCCCGGCGCCGACGGCTACGAAATTATTGAAAATGCACTAACTCCCAAATCTGAAGTCATAAATTCTAAATCCCCAATTCCGCCATTGTGTCCGCCGGGATTTCTGCTAGGCTGTGATCGAGCCCAAGAAAACAAGGGGCCGGCCCCGGGTTTACCCGGCGGCCGGCCTTGTTACGGCAGGCCTTGCTCAAGGGACACTGCCTAGCTGCTTGGTTGCTTTGCTACGCTACTTGCCGTATTCCACTAACAGGGATTGCTCCCTGAAAGGGGCGGTTGGCGGGTGAAACCGGCTTGCGCCGGCTCTTTGCCCGCCAATCGCATGGCAGTATAAACATAGCATAAGAACTTAAGTTCCGCTTAATTTATTTCTTTTTCCTCAGCGCCCGGCAACTGTTGGAAGCTCCCGCAATAGCCGCGGACCCTAGGTTATCACCCTAGATTTCAAGGCGCGGCATCCGCCGGCTGTCAGCCCTGAAGCAGCGCACCCGGAATTATTATAACTTGCTCTAAAGGAGCTTCTTGCGGATTTTCCGGCCGGCCTTTTTGGCTGCGCCGCGGTAAGTTAAAAGCACCACGGCATGGGCGGCGATGGCTTGGCCGCCGCCGATGGCGTCGCACCCCTCGTTCGTGGTGGCTTTAATTCCCACCTCAGCGGGCGTAACCCCCAGTGATTTTGCCAGGCACACCTTCATGGCGGGAATATGCGGGGCCAGTTTTGGCCGTTCGGCCAGCAGGGCAATGTCCACGTTGCCCACCGCATAGCCGCGGGCTTTCGCTTCCGCCACGGCTTTTTTTAGGATATCCTGTGAATCCATATTACGAAAACGCGGGTCCGTATTGGGGAAAAAGTGGCCGATGTCGGGCAGGGCGAGCGCGCCGAGCAGGGCGTCGGCCAGCGCGTGGGTCAGGGCGTCGGCGTCGGAATGTCCGTCCAGGCCCACGGGGCTGGGGATTTCCACGCCGCCAAGCACCAGGCGCCGCCCGGCCGCCAGGCGGTGAATGTCGTAGCCCAGGCCGACGCGAAAAGGAAGGGACATGGCGCAAAAAGTATAAAGTAAAAGGTGAAAAGTAAAAAGGAGAAGCGTCGGAAAGTCTTTTCACCTTATACCTTACACCTTTCACCACGATTCAGTTAGGCCCCCGCGCCGACGGACGACTTCACTTTTTGCGAGAGCGCGGCCTTCACGAGGTTGGCCCCGAAATCCCACAACGGGCCGGTGACCGACCCGAGCTGCCCGACCACTTCGTCGAGCGCGGTGACGAAGCGCTCGATTTCGCGGTCGCCGATGACGAGCGGCGGCAGGGCCTTGACCACGTCGAGGTTGTGCGAGGCGACGTGCGTAAGAATGCGGTGGCGTTGCATGAGCGGCGTGACAACCATCTGCGCAAACAAGCCACGGTCCACCGCGTGCACCGCTTTCCAGGCCATCTTGCCCTTGAGCGAACGCGGCTCCTGAAATTCGATGGCAATCATGAGGCCCTTGCCGCGCACTTCCTTGATCCACTCGTATTTGGTGACGAGCGGCTGGAGGGCTTCGAGCAGTTGTTCGCCGCGCCGGGCGCAATTGGCCACGAGGTTCTGGGTTTCAATCACATGCAGCGTCGCCAACCCGCACGCCATGGCGAGGTTGTTGCGGCCAAACGTGCTCGAGTGCACCACGCAGCGATCCATGCGCGAAAACACGCTCTGGTAAATGGACCGGCGCGTGCAGACCGCCGCCGCCGGCACAAAGCCGCCGCTCAGGGTTTTCGCGATGGTGATGATGTCCGGGTCGAGATTCCAGTGCTGGAAGGCAAACA
>CAZLRH010000033.1:0-32507 GCA_964562015.1 uncultured Opitutales bacterium
GAGCTAGGCCGGTCCGGAGGCCCGGCCCTACCCAACGCATCCAGCTCCATTTTTTCAAACTGACCCACCGCCCGATTTCGTATTGCGGAAAACTACTTCCCGACCACAAACGTGTGCCCGGTTTCGAGCAGCGTCTTCAGATTGGCCAGGATGGGCGGCCAGCCTTCGCTCACGCCGAGATGCATCTTGCTCCCGGGTTGGAACTGGTCGTGCGTCACGGTCAGCTTCACGGCTTCGCCCTTCAATTCGATACGGAACGTTACGCGCGAGTCCGGTTCCGCCGTTTTGCGGCCGTCCCAAGTGTAGGAAAGCACGCGGGGCGGATCGCATTCCAGGAGCTTGCCGTGCATGCCTTCGCTGGAGCACTTGCCGGCTTCGGCGAGCTTGGTCGGATCGGGTTTGAAGACGATGGGCGCGCCGACTTTCCAGTCGGACTCCACGGTCCAGCCGCCCCAGTATTGACGGGTGAATTTCCCATCGGTCAACGCCGTCCACAACTTCGCGGGGGTGGTGTTGATGTACGTGACATAAACGAACTCAGGATTATTGGTGTTGGTTTTCATGGTGATGAAAGGGGGTTAAGGGTTGCCTTCCAGTTCGCGCTTCAACTCATTGAGCGCCTCTAGTTGGCCACGCTGGTACTTGCCGATCCAGCGGGCGGAGATTTCGTGGATGGGCACGGGATTGAGGAAATGCAGTTTTTCCCGGCCGCGGCGCACTGTGGCGATGAGGTTCGCGGCTTCAAGGATGGTGAGGTGCTTGGTCACGGCCTGGCGCGACATGTCGAGGTGGCGGCAAAGTTCGCCGAGCGTTTGCCCGTTGTGAGCATGGAGGCGGTCGAGCAATTGCCGGCGGCTGGCGTCGGCGAGCGCTTTGAAAACGGCATCCATGGCGCTCAATATGCAACCATTTGGTTGCATGTCAAGCGGGTTTATTCATTTATTTTCAGCCCGTGCCCGCCGCCCGTCCTTTCACCGCCCGCAACTTTTAGTTGCATTCCAGGCGCTTCCCACTACTATTCGCCGTTTTCCCATTTTCCAAACCCTCGGGGCGCGCTCCCTTGCGCCGCCTCCTGCCGCCATGAAACTGCTTAAACTTCCCGTCCAGACCCGTTCCAAAACGGGCCGCTCGCCTGCCCGCCAATTGCGCGGCGCGGGCCTCATTCCCGCCGTCATTTACGGCAAGTCCGGCGTGCGTCATTTGACCGTCAAGGAACCCGATTTTCGCCTCCTCATGCGCGCGGTGGCCGGCACGGCCGCCATCGTCGAAATCGCCGATGAACGCGGCGCGCCGCAGTTGTCGCTGCTGCAGGAAATCCAGCGCGACTCGCGCACGGATCGCTTTATCCACATTGACCTCAAGGAGGTTTCGGCCAACGAGCAGATGCGCGCGTCGGTCCCCGTCCACATCGTCGGCGAGGCCGTGGGCGTGAAGATGGAAGGCGGCATCGTCGAAGTCGGCCGCCACGAGCTCGACATCAAGTGCCTGCCCAAGGACTTGCCTGACTTTATCACGGTGGACGTTTCCGAGCTGCACGCCGGTGACTCCATCCACGTTCGCGACCTCAAGCCGATTCCCGGCGTGGTTTATGACGAAGACGCCGATGAAGTGATCGCGGCTTGCGTCGTCCCCGCCGTCGAAGAAGAAGCCACGCCCGCCGAGGGCGCGGTGGTCGAGGGCGCCGAGGGCGCTGCTCCCGTCGAAGGTGCGGAAGGTGCCGCTCCGGCCGAAGGCGCCGCCAAGGGTGCTCCTGCTGCTGCCGGCGCCAAGGGCGCTCCCGCCGCCGCTGGCGCCAAGGGTGCCGCTCCCGCCGCGGGGGCCAAGGCTGCTGCTCCCGCCGCGAAAGGCGCGGCTCCGGCGGCCAAGCCCGGCAAGAAGTAAATTTTTTCATCGGCTCGGGGCGCGGGCGAGTTCTCGCTTTTGCGCCCCGGGCCGATTACTGTTCTTTGAGAAATGTCTGTTGCCGTCATCGCCGGCCTGGGCAACCCGGGCGCGGAGTACCACTGCACGCGCCATAACCTCGGGTTCTGGCTCGTCGAGGCGCTTGCGCGCGACGCCGGGGCCGCCTGGCGCCACGAATCCCGCTTTCAGGCGGAAGTCGCGCGCGCCGAAATCGCGGGCCAGCCCGTCTGGCTCGTCAAGCCGCTCACGTTCATGAACGACAGCGGCCTCGCCCTCGGCCCTTTCCTGCATTTTCACAAATTGCCGGACACCGCCCTCGCCGCCGTCCACGATGACATCACGTTGCCGCTCGGAAAGATGAAAATCTCCCTCCGCGGCAGCGCCGGCGGACACCACGGCATCGCCAGCCTCCTCGCCCATGTCGGCCCGCATTTTGCCCGCGTCAAGCTCGGCATCGGCGGCAAAGTCCACGCCGAAATGGATCTGAAGGACCACGTCCTCGGCCGCCTGACGCCGGACGATGAAGCCCTCCTGGAGGCGCGCCGCCCGGACTTTCTCCAAGCCCTGCGCACCCTGGTCACCCGCGGCCCGCAGGAAGCCATGAACCTTTTCAACCGATCCACTCCCAACCCAACCCTTTCCCAACCCAAACTCGGATGAGCAAAAAACCCACCACTCGCGCCTATACGGCCACCATGATTCTCGACACCCGCGGTCTCACCGACACGGTTGACATCCTCATCGGCAAACTCCGCGAGGTCATCACCTCCGTGCAGGCCGAAGTCAGCGGCGTCGAAAACCACGGCCCGCGGGACTTCGCCCGCGCCCCCAGCCGCGCCTACCCGAATGGCGTGTTCGTGACCTTCAAGTTCAGCGCCCCGGTCACGGCTCCGGCCGCCCTGCGCGAAAAACTGCGCCTCGACCGCACCGTCAACCGCCTCATCGTGCAGTCGGCGTAGTGCGTTCAAAATTCAAAATTGAAGATTTAAAATTGCGCCTGCGCCAATGGAAATTGAAGGTTGACCTTCCTCCCTCCTTGGCGCGTCATCATTTTGTGGCGGGCCGGTTGCCTTTGCCGCTCACCGTTCCGTTTTAAATTTTGAATATTTAATTTTGCATCGCGCGCTTTTCCTGACCTTCCATGGCCTCCTTTAACAAAGTCATCTTGATGGGCAACCTCACGCGCGACCCCGAGATGCGCGTGACCCCCGGTGGCTTTTCGATCTGCAAATTCACGGTCGCGGTGAACCGGAAATTCAAGAGTCAGGACGGCCAGGAAAAAGAGGAAGTCGCGTTTATCGACGTGGACAGCTTCGGCAAGCAGGCCGAAGTCATCAGCAAATTTTTCGGCAAGGGCAAACCCATCCTCGTGGAAGGCCGTTTGCGCCAGGACAAGTGGGACGACAAGACCTCCGGCGAAAAACGCAGCAAGCTCATGGTCATCCTGGAAGGCTTCAGCTTTGTCGGCGGCGGTCGGGGCGAGGGCGGGGGAGAAGGCGGCGAAGACGGTGGCGCCTCCGCCGGTCCCAATTACAATCAATCCGCGCCCGCGCCCCGCGCGCCGGCCCGCGGCAACGCCCCCGCGGCCGCCAGCCGCCCGCCGCCTCCCGGCGATCATATTGATGAAGATGTGCCGTTCTGAACTAAAACAGAAATAGGTGCGAGGGCAGGGACTCCGTTTCATCATTTGGTTCCTTCCGTCATTCCTCCAGCGCCAACTACCTCTATTATTTTTCACTCATCGTTTATCGTTCAACCTTTATCCCTTAACGTTTCCTCCCATGGCCCATAGCGAAATCCTCCTCCTGCAACCCATCGAAGGCCTCGGCGGCGAAGGCGACCTGGTCAAGGTCCGCGCCGGCTACGCCCGCAATTTTCTGCTGCCGCGCAACCTCGCGTTGCCCGTCACGCAGGCCAACCGCAAGCGCGTTGATTCGCTGCGGGCCCGCCGCGCCGAACGCGAAGCCCATGAGCTGGCCGGTGCCCGCGAAGTGGCCGAGCGCCTGAAGGTCGTCGGCATCGCGTTTGCCGTGAAGACCGGCGAGGGCGGCAAGATGTTCGGCTCCATCACCCAGGGCGACTTGCACGGCAAGCTCGAAGAGGCCGGCTTCAAGATCGACAAGAAACGCGTGCACATCGCCGGCGGCCACGTCAAGGGCCTCGGCAAGCACGACGCCACCGTCAAGCTGCATCCCGAGGTTACGGTCGAAATCACTTTCGAAGTGGTGTCCGAGAATCCCATCGACGAGGTCAAGCCCGCCGAGGCGCCCGAGGCCAAGAAGGAGCGCCGCCCGCGCGCCCCGCGCCGCGAAACGACCGAAGGCGAGGCTGCGGCTGAGCCGGCGGCGACTGAAGCTCCCGCCGAGGGCGAAGAAGGTCACGCGCACAAGCACAAGAAGCGCGTGCGCGTCGAGAAAGCCTCCGCCGAGAAGGCGTCAGAATAATTTCGCTTTGCCGTTGCCACTGCCCCAACTCCCAGCGTAGGAACCTTGGGCATGGCGCAGACACCCGATTCGCGCAAGCGTGCCCGCGGCGAACCCGGTTCCCCCGTTCGCGCCGCCGCTCGCACTGTGCCCCCCATTCCCCAAGTGGCCGCACCCGCGAAACCTTCCTCCACCCGCGAACCCGTTTCCTCGCGGGCCGCGGGGGAGCGCGTCAACCCGCACAATCTCGACGCCGAGCAGGGGCTGCTGGCCTCGTGTCTATTGGAAAACGGGATGGACATCCTGAACGAGTGCATGGTCGCGAAGGTTCGTCCCGAATATTTTTACCGCTCCAGCCATCAACTTATTTATGAGGCGCTGCTGGAACTGAATGCCCTCGGCGTCCCGCCGGAGGAAATCGTCCTGGCCAATCGCCTTCAGGAGCGCGGCCAGCTCGACGCCATCGGCGGCCACGCCTACCTGCTCGAGATCACCAATCGCATTCAGACGACGGTGCACGCGCGGCACTGGCTCAAAATCGTCCGCGACAAATTTTTCCTCCGCCAGCTCATCCGCGCCTCCCAATGGACCGTCGAGCAGGCCTATGCCGCCACCGGCGATTTGCCCGAGCTGCTCAACAACGTCGAGAGCGAGTTTTTCAAGATCCAGCAGGACACTATCACCGATTCGGCCAAACCCATTTCGGAGTCCGTCGACACGGCTTCCGCCATGATCACGAAAATGCTGACGCAAAAAGGCGTCATCAGCGGTGTGCCGAGCGGGTTTACTGATTTGGATCGGCTGACCTTCGGCTTCCATCCGGCGGAAATGATTGTCGTCGCCGCGCGGCCCTCGATGGGCAAAACCTCCATCGCGCTGAATATGGCCGAAGCGGCGATTCTCCCCCTGGCGCGCGAAAACCGCGCCCCGTGCGCGACTCTGCTGTTCAGCCTCGAAATGGCCGCCGAGCAACTGGCCATGCGCCTGCTGTGCTCCCATGCCCGCGTCGACATGCAGCGATTGAAGGACGGCTTCTGCGACCGCCAACGTGAACTGGTGGACTCGGCCAAGCTCCTCAAGCAATCCCCGCTGTGGATCGACGCCTCGGCCAACCTGAACATTCTCGAAATGCGCGCCAAGGCCCGTCGGCTGCACTCGCGCCACAAGCTTTCCATTGTTATTATCGACTACCTCCAGCTCGTTTCCTCGGCCGGTACGTATAACTCTCGCGAACAAGAAGTTGCGGAAGTTTCTCGCAACATCAAGGCCATGGCCAAGGAGCTGAATCTCCCCGTAATTGTGCTCTGCCAGTTGAATCGTGAGTCGGAAAAAGAAAAGCGGCTGCCCCGGCTTTCCGACCTCCGCGAATCCGGTTCCATCGAGCAGGATGCCGACGTGGTTTTGCTGCTTTCCAAGGCGCGGGACGCCAAGGAAGAGGTCGAACAACCGGACCAAGTCGCGGTGAAGCGTGAATTAATCATTGCCAAAAACCGAAACGGCCCGATAGGAGAAGTACCGCTTACGTTCAATAAACGACTTACGCGATTTGAAAATTACACCGCACACGCTTCGTAGCCAGAGCCCGGCCCCATGGTCACGCTTGCTGGCGGTGGTCTCCGGCCTTTGGGTCGGCGGCCTTCTTTCCGTCGCCGCCCAGCCCACGGCGTCCGCTCCCACCCCGCCGCCCGCGGCGGCCGCCCCGGAGCTCAACGCCGAGGAAAAGCCGCCCATCGTCGAGGAGGTCTCGATTCAGATCGTCGGCCCCCAGCAAATCAACCGCGAGGCCATTCTCGCGCACTTGCGCCTGCGCCAGGGCATGCCGTACAGCCAGGCCCTGGTGGACCAATCCATCCGTTCGCTTTATTCGACGGGCTTGTATGAGTACATCGAGGGCAACCGCGAACGCCTGCCCGATGGCGGCGTCCGCCTCGTGATGTCCATCGTGCCGCAGGACCGCGTCTCCGCCGTTATTTTCAAGGGCAACAACGAATACTCCAAGTCCCGCCTCGCCGAGGAAATCAAGACGGAGGCGGGCGGCATCCTCGACCGTGTGCAGGTCAAGCGCGACGCCGACAAACTTTTCCAGTTCTACCAGAAGCGCGGTTATTCCCGCGTCAAGATTGACACCAACATCGATCCGAACCCGAACACCGGCACGGGCGTCGTCACTTTTGTGATCGATGAAGGCCCGGACGTGACCATCGACGCCATCAAGTTCGTCGGCAACGACCATATTCACACCGGCACACTGCTCGACCAGATGAAGACCAGCGATTACACGTTCTTCATCTCGTGGATAACCGGGTCCGGCCGCTTCGAGGAAGATGTCTTTCAGGCGGACCTCGAAAAACTCCGCCAGTATTACAAGAACAAGGGCTATCTCGATGTGGACATTCCGGACAGCGAAGTCGAATTCAATTACCCGCACAAGTCCGACCTCGTCATCGTCATCCACGTGCACGAAGGCCGTCAGTACCGCATCGGCGCCATCTCGGCCTCCGGCAACACCATTTTCCCCAGCGCCCAGTTGCTCAAGGAAGTCACGGTCAAATCTGGCGGCATCTTTGCCCCAGCCGAGGTGGACAAGAGTGCCAACGCCATTCGCGATGTATACGGCGCGCACGGCTATCTCGACACTTACGTGCGCGCGGCGCGCAAACCCAATTTGGAGACCGGCAACATCGACCTCGATTTTGCCATCACCGAGTCGGAAAAATTCTACGTCGAGGGCATCACCATCCAGGGCAACACCAAGACCCGCAGTTCTGTCATCGTGCGCGAACTCGCGCTGGCCCCCGGCGACGTGTTTGACACCGTGCGCATGAAGACCAGTGAAAACCACCTGCGCCAAACCCGCTATTTTGACGAAGTGAACCTCGCGCCCGAGGCCAGCAACATCCCCGGCCGCCGCAACCTCCGCATCACCGTCAAGGAAGGCCACACTGGTAATCTCACCTTCGGCGCCGGTTTCTCCACGCTCGAGAGCATCACCGGTTACGTGGAATTGACCCAGTCAAATTTCGACCTCTTCAATTACCGCAATTATTTCCAGGGCGGCGGCCAGAAGGCGCGCATCCGCTTCACCGTCGGCAGCCTGTCCAATCAGATTTTGCTGTCCTTCGAAGAGCCCTGGTTGTGGGAGCGGGAATTGACGGGCGGCATCGAGCTTTATCGCACGGAAACCAATTACCTCAGTTCCACGTTCAACGAAGTGCGCACCGGGTTTGACGTTTACTTGCGCAAGCGCCTGTTCGAATTGGTGGAAGGCCGCCTCTCCTACACCTTGGAGGACATTCAGATCAAGGACGTCACCCTCGGCGCGCCGCCGCAGGTGTTCCATGAGCAAGGCCATACCTCCGTTTCCAAAGTGGGCATCACCATCCTGCGCGACACCCGCAACGACGTCGTGTTTCCGACCGACGGTTCGCGCGTGGAAATCGTCAATGAAGTGGCCGGCGGACCGCTGCTGGGGCAGACCAACTTTTACCGGGCGGAAGCGCGCGCGGGCAAATGGTGGCCCACGTTTGACTTTGGCAACCAGGTGGCCTCGGTGGTGGGCCGCGCCGGCTCCGTGGTGGGTTACGGCGGCAAGGAAGTGCCTTACGCCGAACGTTACTTCCTGGGCGGCCCCTACAACTTGCGCGGCTACGCGTACCGCAATGTCGGCCCGCGCGACCTGAGCTTTGCCACGCCCGCCTACGGTCAGCCCCTCGGTGGTGAAAGTTTTGTCTATTTCAGCCCGGAATACAGCATCGAGGTCATCAACCCCGTGCGCATGGCGGTCTTCTACGATTTCGGTTACGTCAACGACGGCGCGTTTGAATACGACCCCTCGCAGTACCGCCATGACGTGGGCGTCGGCCTGCGCGTGCTCCTGCTGGGCGCTCCCTTCCGCATTGATTTGGGCTATCCGCTGAACCCCGACCAGTTCCAGTCGCACAGCATCCAGTTCAATTTCTCCTTCGGCACGGTGTTTTAAGCAGGGGACGGGACTAGCGCACGGGCGGTTTTTTCCTTCGTTAAGTGCCTTGCTGCCGTCTTCCAACTTCCAGCTTCCTGCCTCCAACCTCGTCCCCACTTTTCTGCTCGCACCCCGGCTTTCCGCCCTTTAGCTTACCCGTTCTAACTATGAAGAATCTGTCCTTTTCTCTCCTTTGCGTACTGGCCCTGGCCGTTCCGGTCCGGGCCCAAAATGCCCCGGTAATCCTCGTCGTTGATGTCGGCCAGGTCTTCACTGGCTCCACCGAGGCGCAGGCCGAGCAAATGAAATTTCAAAGCCTCGTCGAGGGCGCCAACAAGGAAATTTCCGACCTCCTCGAGAAACGCCAGGCCATGATCACCAAGGCCCAGGACCTCCAGCGCAATGTGGACAACACCACCTTGACGGCCGATGTCCGCGACGGATACCGCGCCCAATTGCAAAAGGCCGCCGCCGACATTCAGAGCAACGAAAACGACATCAACCAGCTCAAGGCCCAGTCCGACGACCTTTTGTCCAAGCGCCGCGCCACCATCGTGAAGCTGCAAATCGACAAGATTCACGACGCCGTCGGCGAAATCGCCAAGAAGCACAACGCCACCCTCGTGCTTAATTCCACGCAGAACACCGCCGTGGTCTTTTCAACGCCCAATTTGGACATCACCAAGGAAGTCATTGATTTTGTGAACGCGAATGCCCCGGCCAGTTCCGGCGCCGCCGCCCCCTCGGGCGCAGGCGCGGGCGCGCTGACGCTGCCGGGCTCCGGTCCGCTGACCATCCCGACGGCTCCGGCCGGTGGCACCGCCAAACCCGCAGCAGGTACGGCCCCGGCGAAATAGCCGGGCAACGCCGCTTCGCGGCCAAGAAGACGGTTGGCGTTGGCTCATTTTTTCCCCACACTCCGGGCGTGCGCATCGCTTACACTGTTGACGAATTGCTGCGCCTCATCGGCGAAGGCCGGCTCGAAGGCCAGAGCACGGCGCCGGTCACCGGCATTGCCGCCCTCAAGACGGCCCAGCCGGGCGACCTCGCCTTTCTCGGCAATTTGAAATACAAGGCCGATGTCCCGGCCTGCCGCGCTTCGGTCATTTTGCTGCCGGACGACTACGAGGGCCATCCACCCGCCGGCCAGGCCTACATCCGCCTCGCGAAACCCTCCCTCGCGCTGGCCCGCGTCTGCCGCGAACTGGAGCGCCTGCTCTGGCCCAAGCCACCCGCCGGCATCCATCCCTCGGCCATCGTGCACCGGGAGGCGAAAGTGGACGACGCCGCCAGCATCGGCCCGCAGTGCGTGATCGAGGCGGGCGCGACCATCGGCGCGGGCACCGTGCTCCAAGCCCAGGTTTACGTGGGTCGGGAGGCCGTCATCGGCGCGGAGTGCTGGCTGATGCCGCATGTCGCCGTGCTGGAATATTGTTTTTTGGGCCGGCGCGTGCGGCTGCACTCCGGCGTCGTCATCGGCTCGGACGGTTTTGGTTACGACACGCACCAGGGCCGCCACGAAAAAATTCCGCAGATTGGCCGGGTGGTCATCGAAGACGACGTGGAAATTGGCGCGAACACGACCATCGACCGCGCGCGCTTCAGCGAATCCCGCATCGGCGAGGGCACCAAAATCGACAACCTCGTGCAAATCGCCCACAACGTCGTCATGGGAAAACATTGCCTCATCGTGGCGCAGGTCGGCATTTCCGGCAGCACGACGCTCGGGGATTACGTGGTGGTCGGCGGCCAGGCCGGGCTCATAGGGCATTTGCACATCGGCACGGGTTCGCAAATCGGCGCGCAAAGCGGCGTCATTCACGACCTCGCGCCCAAGAGTTTCGTGCGCGACAGCCCGTCCATGCCATACCTGCTCGCGCAAAAAGTCCACGTCCTCAAAGGGCGCCTGCCGGAATTATTCAAGCGCCTCGCCTCCGTTGAAGGCGTCATCGAGCAACTGCGCCCGGGCAGTTTGCCCAAGGGCAAGGCGGAGTAGGTTTTAATTTGGCACGGAATGGACGTTGCTTTAGCCGGGGCGTGGGATAAAAGGGTGGAGCCTTCCGATCCTGTTTGGATGGCAAACGATGAATTCACGTAATTTGTTATTGGGTCTTGTTGCTTTGGTCGCCGTGACGGCCCTCGTGGTCGGCCTAATGTGGCAACCCACGCTTCCGGCGCCAGCGCTTAAGGCCGCCGCGCCGGCCCCCACGCCGGCTGCTGCTCCCGTGGCCGCTCCGGTCAAACCGGCCCGCGTGGCCGCGCCTCTTGCGCCGGTCGCCGCGCCGATGACCCCGGCCACTGAGTCCGCCCCTGAGGCCAATGTCGCCGCTGCATCCGTCGACAACTCCCAAACCCCGGCGGATTTGAAGGCGGCCGTGGCCGACCTGATTCAAGTCATCGATGCCAAGGACATGACCGCGTTCGTGCAAAATTACTTTGCCCCCACCATGGTCGAGACGGCGATGGCCTCGGCCAATTCGCGTTTGCCGGCGGATGCCACCCCCGAAATGCGGGCCAAGGTGGAACAGATACTCCAGCAGCAGATGCCGCAATTGATTCAGCAAATGACCCTGCAACTGACGCAGAATCCCGCCGCCCAGCAACAATTTGAAAAAATGGCGGAGGCCCTTAAAAATATCCAAAATAACGCCCCGGTCATGAATGCCGCCGGCGACCAGGCGACCTATAAACTGGAAAGTCCCGAGGGGGCCGACCTGCCGCCTTCCCTCATCATGGTGCGCCGCGATGGCAAGTGGGTGATGGACATGATGAGCATGGTGAAGAGCAGGGCGACCCAGACTCCGTGAGGGCCGGCCCGGGCGCGACATGGTCAAATTGGGCTTTCGCGGGGCGCGGAGGTTGATACAGTGGGGCCACCCCATACCCCATGAACCCGCCCGCTTCCCCCCGCACTCCCGCGCTCGAAACCCGCCGCCGCTTCCTCCAGAAATCCGCCCTGGCCTCCGCCGCGCTCGCCAGCGCGAAGCTCGTCAGCTTCGGCGCAGTGGGCACTCCTCCGCCGGCGGCCACAGGCGCCGGCGACCCCGCTCTCGCCAAGCTCCCCTGGTATCGCCGCGCTGTGCGCTGGGGCCAGACGAACATCGCCGAGCTTGATATCACGCGCTATGATATTCCCTGGTGGCGTGAACAGTGGAAGCGCACCGCCGTGCAGGGCCTCGTCATCAACGCCGGCGGCATCGTCGCCTATTACCCGACCCAGATTCCCTACCATCACCGCTCGGAGTATTTGGGTGATCGCGATTTGTTCGGCGATTTGACCAAGGCCGCCCATGCCGATGGCATCGCCGTTTTTGCGCGCATGGACTCCAACGGCGCCGACGCCGAATGCTACCGCGCGCATCCTGACTGGTTTTGCGTGAATGCGGCGGGTCGGCCCGAGCAATCGCGCGGCCTCTACGTGCCCTGCGTCAACGGCCCTTATTATCGCGAGCACATTCCCGCCATCCTGCGCGAAATCATCCAGCTCTACCATCCCGAGGGTTTCACCGACAATAGTTGGAGCGGCTTGCCGCGCACCAGTTTTTGTTTTTGCGCGAATTGCCAGCGCCTGTTCGCCGCGTATCAAGGCGGCACCATTCCCACCGCCGTCAATTGGAACGACGCCAATTACCGCAACTGGATCGTGTGGAATTACGCCAACCGCCTGGAAATCTGGGACCTCTACAACAAGGTCACCCAGGACGCTGGCGGCCCGGACTGCATTTGGATCGGCATGAACGGCGGTTCAGTCACGTCCGAGTCCGGCGATTTTCGCGACGTGAAAGAAATCTGCCGCCGCGCGCCGATGCTCATGCTAGACGACCAGCGGCGCGACAACGCCACCGGATTCCAGCGCAACGGCGAAGTCGGCAAGCTCATCCACTGCGTCCTGGGCTGGGACAAGGTCGCGCCCGAAAGCATGGCACTTTACATGGCCGGTGCCCCGCAATTTCGTCACACCGCGAAGCCGGAGCCCGAAGTGCGCCTGTGGATGATCGAGGGTTTTGCCGGCGGCATCCAACCATGGTGGCACCAGATCGGCGCGTACGTCGATGACCGCCGCGCCTACCACACCGCCGAGCCCCTGATGCAGTGGCAGAAAACCAACGAGCAATTTCTTGGGAATCGCCAGCCCATCGCTTCCGCCGCCGTGCTGTGGACGCAGCGCAACACCGATTTTTTTGGCCGCAACAATCCCGAGCTCGCGGTGGATCTCCCCGCGCGCGGTTTCATGCAGGCCCTGGTGCGCGCCCGCATTCCCTACCTGCCGGTGCACGCCGATTATTTCGAGCGCGATGACGCGCTGTACAAATTCAAGGTCGTCGTGCTGCCCAACCTCGGCGCGATGTCGGACGACCAAGTCGCTGCCGTGCGCCGGTTTGTGCAGCGGGGCGGCGGCCTCGTGGCCACCGGCGCGAGCAGCTTGTGCGATGAATGGGGCGACCCGCGCGCCGATTTCGCCCTCGCGGATTTATTTGGCGCGCATCTCGCCGGCGCCAACGGTCTCGCCAACGAAGCCAACCGCAGCCGCTGGGCTAGCCAGACGGACCACAGCTACCTGCGCCTGTTTCCCGAGTGGCGCGCAAAAATGTTTGGCCCGCACGCGGCCGGCGAGCCGCCCGCCACGGGCGAACGCCATCCGGTTTTGCGCGGTTTCGAAGAAACCGACATTCTCGCCTACGGCGGCAATCTCGAAGCGCTCCGTGTCGACCCCTCCGCGAAAGTTCTGCTCACCTACGTTCCGCCGTACCCGACGCAGCCGCCGGAATTTGTTTACACCACGACGCCGAATACCGACATCCCCGGCCTCATCGTTAATGAACCGGCGGGCGGCGGGCGCGTGGCCTATCTACCTGCGGATATCGACCGGCGTTATGCGCGCGACAATTTTCCCGACCAGGGCATGTTGCTGGCGAACCTCGTGCGCTGGACGGCGCAAGACCAGGTGCCGCTCACGGTCGAAGGCCCCGGGTGGATTGACTGCCATTATTATCAGCAGCCCGGCCGCGCGATATTGCATTTGGTGAACCTCACGAACACCAACGCCTGGCGCGCGCCGGTGGACGAATTGATTCCCGTCGGCCCGATCCGCGTGCGCCTGCGCCTGCCCGAAGGCGTGCCTGCGCGCAACCTGCGCCTGCTCGTGAATACCGACCATTCACCCGTGCTCACCGCCGACAACGGCTGGGTGCGCTTCGAACTCCCCTCCATCCTCGACCACGAGGTCGTGGTGATAGGCTAACTCAGTCGAAATAAAAAATGCCTACTTTCGCCGCACATGGCGGATGGTTTCGTACAGGAGCCAGAAACCAAAGAAAGTCGCCAGGACAAAGCCAAGGTTGCTGAACACGTAGAGGAGGCTGCCCGGCTCGACCCGGGACACGGTGATCGAAGATGAAAGCAGGAGGGCGGCGATGATAATGGCCAGCACGAGCCGGTTCACGCCGCTCTCAAAGCTGGTGCGGATATCGTCCAGCCCGCGGTGCACGAAATTAATCGTCCCTTCGCCTTCCTCGAAATTGTGCAGCAGCCGTTGCAGCGTGCCGGGAATGTCGCCCACGTGCCGGAAGGCCGCGCGCAAATCCCAGTACGCAAGGCTCGCGAGGGTTTTGGGATGCCAGCGCTCGACGCTGAGCTTGCGCAGATACGGTTCCGAAATGGAGCGGATATCAAACGTGGGGTCGAAAGTTTTGCCGGCTTCCTCAATGGCAATGACCGCCTTGGCCAGCAGGGCATAGTCGCGCGCCAGTTGAATGCCGTTCGTGCCGAAAACGTAGAGCAAATCGATGATGACGCGCCCGACGGCCTCGCTGCCGGCATCGAAGCGCTGATACCTGCGCAGCACGAAGCTCACGTCTTTCTCGAGACGTGTGTTGTCGATGCGCCGCTTGGTAAGCGCATTTGCCAGCGTCACTTGCACGACGCGCTCGGGATTCTGGCTGGCGACGGCGGAGAAAAGGTCGGCCAGGAAATAGCGCATGTGGCGCGTCAGTTGGCCGGCGAGGCCCCAGTCAATGAAGCACAGCCGGCCGTCGGGCGTGACGAGCAGGTTGCCGGTGTGCGGGTCGGCGTGAAAAAATCCGGCGATGATGGCTTGGTGAAAAACCGACCGGCCGCCGATGCGTGCCATCTCGGCGCGGACTTCCGGCGCCAGGTCACCCATGCCGGGCGCGGTGCCTTCGACCCACTCCAGCACCAGGAGCCGGCGCGAGGTGAATTGCTCGAAGACCTGCGGCGCAAAGACCTCTTTCGGCGAGGGATTGATGGTGTTGAAATAAGTCGAGTTGCGCGCTTCGATGGTGAAATCCAGTTCGCGCATAATGCCCTCGCCGGCCTCGGCCACCACTTCCGGGAGATTATACGGACGCAGATCGGGCAGGTGGTCGTGCATTTTCTGCGCAAACCAGGTGATGAAACCGAGGTCGGTTTTGATCTCCTTGCGGATGCCCGGACGCTGGAGCTTGATGGCGACGCTCTCGCCGGATTTCAGTTTGGCCCGATAAACCTGTGCGATGGAGCCCGCGGCCACGGGCGTCGAATTGAATTCCGTGAAATTGTCCTCGATGGCGCCCTCGAGTTCGCGCTCCAGCACGGGCCGCATGGCTTCCCACGGCTCGGGCTTGACCTGGTTGCGCAGCTTTTTCAGCTCGTCAATCAACGGCTGCGGCAGCACGTCCGGCCGCGCGCTGAGCACCTGGGCGAATTTGACGTAAATCGGCCCAAGTTCCTCCGCCGTCACACGGATGCGCTGCCAGAGGTTGAGGCGTTCCGGGCGCGGCGGCACAAACCGCGAGATCCACGAGGACGGCGCCTCGATTTGCTCGAGCAGTTCGAGAAAGCCGTTCCGAATCAGGACCGTGGTAATTTCCTTGGCCCGGACGACGTTGGTGATGACGTGAAAGGGATTCAAAAGAGGGAGGCTGGCGCCTAACCCCCAACGTTGAACATTGAGCATTCAACATTCAATATTGAACATACAAAATCCACCTCCGGCCTTCCCCGCCGAAAAGCCACGGTGGCTGGGGCGAGGGGCGCGGCGGCGGAAGCTTGGAGCCTGGCCTAGTGCTTGTGCTCGTTGTGTTTCGCTTCCAGCGCGTGCACGCGTTTGGCCAGGGCGTCGAGCTCCTGCCGCGTCGCGAAATTGGACTTCTTGAGCATGTCGTCGAAACGCTGGCCGAGATCGTTCTTGGCGCTTTCAAATTCCTGCTTCCCGTCTTCGACGATGCGTTCGGCGAGCGACTTGGCTTCATGCGCGGAGAGGCGGCCCTTCTCGACGTACTCGCCGAGCATGCCCTCGATTTTTTCCTTGGTGGTGACGGTCGCGCCGATGCCGGCCAAAACGGTTTTTTTGATGAGATCGATCATGGTGGTAATGGGTTGATGTCCTAAAAATAACCACCTGGGTCGATATTGGAAAGGTCAATCAGGCCCGGAAAAGTGGGGTATTTCCAGTACGCCGGCGGGTGAAGGCGGCCGGCTTAAATCAATTTCGGCACCAAGTACCAGGCGAGAATCCACGCGCCGAGCGGGCGCTGCCGGTTTGGGCTGTCCGCGCGCTCCAAATGCAGGAGCCCGCACTTTTTGAAATCAATCAGGATGGGATGCGTGGCGCCGCTGAGCAGGCAGGAGGCGAGCGCCTCGAAATGCGGATTGTGGCCCACGACGAGGACGGACTTGCGCGCGCAGGCGAGGCGGAGCGCCATCGAGCGCGGGTCGTCCTCGGGCAGGAGGCCCGGGGCGTCCAGCACCGGCGCGTCGAATTTTAGATATTTGCGAAACAGCTCGGCCGTCTGCACGGCGCGCACCAGCGGGCTGTGCCACACCTCGCGAATGTCGAGTTCCACATCGTGCTTGAGCAAATACGTCGCGAGCGCGCTGACCTGCCGTTCGCCCTTGTGCGTCAGGCGCCGGTTGTTGTCCGGTTCGCCCGGCTCGGCTTCCGCGTGGCGGAGGAGGTATAAATTCACGGGCCGCCACTGTGACCGCTTGGCCGGCGAAAGGCAATGGCGCGTTCACCAAAGCCGTGTGACTTATTCGTAACGCAAGGTCTTGCCGGGGTCCAGCCGCGCCGCTGCAGCACCGAATAGGTGGGTGGTGCGGCCCTTTGCCTGCGGGCGCAATTCGGCCCCGTGATTTGGAGTTGCCAAGGTGGTTTTGGTTGCCCATATTGGCCCGTTTAACACCTGTAAGCCATGGCCCAAGAACTCATTTGTCTCGAATGCTCCGAGGCGCGCAAGGAGGGGAAACCCCCGTCGCGCTACTTTTCCACGCGCAATAAGAAGACCAAGCAGGAAAAGGTCGAACGCACGAAGTATAACCGCTTCCTGCGCCGCCACACCCTGCACAAAGAAGTGAAGCTCTAAGGGCGGGCAGAAAGGGAAAGAAGGACGGCCTCTGCTCACGCGCAGGCGAATTATCCCAGACCTGGGGGCTGTCGCTCCTCGTTGGGGTATCATCTTTGGATTGGTCGCAGTTGCATGGTCGACCGCAACAAAGGCGTTGCCATGGGGAGAATGGTGGGGCACGCTTTTGGTGTCCATCTACCCCCATGAAAAACCCCCTCTCCCGCCGTTCTTTCCTCAAAAATTCCGCCGTGGCTGCGGGTGCCGGACTGACCGCGCCGCTCTGGTCTTCCTCCGCCCGGGCTGCTGCCGCGCCGGTCGCGGACGCCGCACCGGCTGTTGCGCCGCATAAATTGGTCCCGGGCCCGTTTCAGCCCACTTGGGATTCGCTCAAGCAGAATTACACCTGCCCCGAATGGTATCGCGACGCCAAGTTCGGCATGTGGGCGCACTGGACGGCTCAATGCTTGCCCGAGCGGGGCGACTGGTATGCGCGCCGCATGTATGTCCAGGGCGAGGCCGATTACGATTACCACGTCAAGACCTATGGCCATCCGTCCAAGGTTGGTTTCATGGAAATCGACAATATGTGGAAAGCGGAAAAATGGGACCCGGAACGGTTGATCACGCTCTATAAAAACGCCGGGGCGAAATACTTTTTCTCGATGGGCGCCCACCATGATAACTTGGACATGTACGATTCCAAGTATCACGGTTGGAACTCCGTCCGGGTGGGGCCGAAGAAGGACATCGTCGGCACCTGGGCCAAAATCGTGCGCGCGAATGGCCTGCGCTTCGGGGTGAGCAATCACAATTCGTGGGCGCCCCGCTGGTTGCAGCCCGCCTATGGTTACGACGGCGAAGGCCCGCTCGCGGGCGTGCGTTACGACGCCTACACCCTCACCAAGGCCGACGGCAAGGGCAAGTGGTGGGATGGCCTCGATCCCCAGGACCTTTACACCGGCCGCTCCGTCGTCATGCCCGATGGCATTACCAGCGCCCAAGCCGTGCGCGATTGGGTGAACAAGAACACCAGCCTCGGCGCGAGCAATCCCATGCCCGTCGCCAGCTTCTGCGAGAACTGGTTCCTGCGCTGCCAGGACTTGGTGGACAAGTATCAGCCGGACGTCCTCTATTTTGACACGAATGAACTGCCGCTCGGCCAGGCCGGCCTCGACCTCATCGCGAATTTCTACAACCTCAGCGCCGCGGCTCACGGGGGCAAGGTGGAGGTCGTCGTCAACGGCAAGCACATCAAGGCTGATCACATTCCCGCCTTCGTCGAGGACATCGAACGCGGCACCGCCAATGCCATCCGCCCCGACCCGTGGCAGACGGACACCTGTATCGGCGACTGGCACTACAGCCGCCCGGTGTACGACCGCAATGGCTATAAAACGGTCGCGCAAGTGGTGTGCGCCCTCGCGGATGTCGTCAGCAAAAACGGCAACCTCATGCTGAACATTCCTCTGCGTGGGGACGGTTCGATTGACGACAAGGAAGAGGCTTTTATCGCCGGTCTGACGGCGTGGATGAAGGTCAACAGCGAGGGTATTTTCGCGTCCCGGCCGTGGACGATTTACGGTGAGGGCCCGACGCGCCTTTCCGGTCGGGAATCGAATACGGCGTACACTGCTGAAGACGTGCGCTTTACGACCAAGGGCAAAACCCTCTACGCATACGTGCTTGCCTGGCCGGCGACTGGCAGTGCGGTGGTCAAAAGCCTCGGCCTCGACTCGCCGCAAATCGCCGGACGCAAAGTCACCGGAGTTTCGCTCCTCGGCTACGACGGCAAGCTCTCTTGGACGCAAGGTTCTGACGCTCTCGTGGTCAAACTGCCCGAGAAAGCTCCCACCGAATCAGCCACCACGTTGCGCATCGAGGGCGTGATCGTCTAGGCGGGCGCGTAGGCACTCTCGCGCATGTCCAAGGCCCGGAAACGCCTCCTCCTCGCGCTAGGCGCGGTCGCCCTGGCCGTGATGCTGGCCGAGGTTGGCCTGCGGCTCTTTTTGCCGTTGTCGATTCAGCGCGAACGCTACCAGCGCACGCGCAACGTCTATCAATACGACGAGGGCAACGTGCAATTTGATGCCGGCCTGGGTTTTTTCAACACGCCCAACCGCACGACGACGTTTTCCAACGCCGAATTTTCGACGACGGTCACGACGAATTCCGCCGGCTTCCGCGATGATGAAGCGTCGCTCCAGCAGCCCGATATTCTGCTGCTCGGCGATTCCCTCGCGTTTGGCTGGGGCGTGGAAAAGCCGGAGACCGCCGAGGCGCAGTTGGAAAAGCTGCTGCGCGTGCGCGTGCTGAACCTGGGCGTGGCGGGTTACGGCACCATCCAGGAAGCCATTCTTTTCGGGCGCTGGCTGGCGCTCCATCCGGAGGATAAACAGACGCGCCTGGCGATTTTTCTCTTCTATCGCAACGACCTCAACGAAAACGTGCAGCCGTATTTTGCGCTCTATCCCAACCTTTTTGTCTCCGCGAACCAAGTCGTGACTTCAGGCGCCGCCGCCGTGGACTTTCAGGCCTGGCTGGCGGCCTGCCGGGCGGAAATGACCCGCGGCCCGGCGCGGTACTCGTACGTCGCCGATTATGCGCTGGGCGCCTGGCGCAAACTCGCGGGGGCCGCGCCCGTCCCCTCGATCACGCCGGTCATGGACGGCTTCACGCGGGTGGAGGATCCGGTGCCGGCGTTCCAACTCATCACGTCGAATATAAAAAGCGTGGCGGAGCAGCATGGCGTGCGCGTATTATTCGCGTATATTCCGTCCCTCACCGCCCTCGAACAGCACGACGACGACCGGGTGGAGACGTTTGTCCGGGAAACCTGCGTGGCCCAGGGCTTTGCCTATACTGATTTACACTCGGTTTTAACTACGGAGGATTATTACCGCCTCGACGACCATCTCCGCCCCGGCGGCCAGGAAAAAGTCGCCCGGCAGTTGCAAAAGGTCATTGAGGATAAAGACCTCCTTGCGCCCCGCCAGTCCGCCCCACGTTCCACGGTTCCGTGAGGGTGGCATGATCGCGACTTCCTGTCCCTAAGCAATTTCCCTAGCGAGATTCAGGCGCGGCACCACTAGGCATTTTTCTCAGACTGAGTATGCTGGGGTGCACATGAATGCCCCCACTGATACCCTCCGTGATTGGATGCCATCCGTGCCGCGGGCGCGCGATTTTTTGCCGTGGAATGTGGTTGTCGTTTACAACGATATGCACGCCGTCCTCCGCGCGGCGCAGTTGATTGAGCAGTTTGGCCGCAAGTATGGCCGGCGGTTACATCAAAAAATCCGCCCCGCGCCCGTCAGTTATCTCGGCGACGCCGGGTATTTCGAACGCCTGTTATTCGAAGCGCAAACCGCTGACCTGATTGTTGTTTCCTTCAGCGGGACCGGAGAATTGCCCGGGATGCTCAAACGGTGGATTGAGCAGTGCGCGGCGCAGAAGCAGGGCGGCCACGCGACCGTAGTCGCCCTGCTCGGCTCATCCGACCAGGCGGAGCCCATGAATTCCGCCCGCTATCAATTCATGCGGGAAGCGGCGCGCAATGGCGGTCTCGACTTTTTTGCCCCTGCGGTCGTCGGGGAGGACGAGGAAGAGGTCTATGACGAGCCCGTTTTGCGCCAATGGGAGGGGGTCGGCTAGACGCCGCCGACTCCGCCTCGGGGCGCGTTTACTTTGCCTGCTAAAATCTAAATTAAAATTCTATGAATAAGACCTTTCCATTCCAAAGCTTGTTTGCCAGCCCGGCCGCGGTGCCCGAGGGCACGCTGAACCGGCCCGTAACCATCACGGTCGAAGGCCTCAGCCTGGCGGGCGACCTCGTGGTCCCGGGCGAGGCCACCGGCCTCGTGATTTTCGCCCGCTCCGGCGGCAGTGGCCGCTTTAGCCCGCGCAACCTCGCCATCGCAGAGGAATTGCAGGCCGCCGGCTTCGGCACCTTGTTGTTTAATTTGCTGACCCATGAGGAGGAAGCCGAGGATGCCGTCCGCCAGCATTTGCGGGGCGACGTGCCGTTGCTGACCAGCCGCCTCATGGGCGCCACCCACTGGATCCGCCGTGCGCGCGAGACACAGAATTTGGTCATCGGGTATGCCGGTTCGAGCAACGGCGCGGCAGCAGCCCTGGCCGCTGCGGCGGATCTCGGTTCGCTGGTTCGCGCGGTCGTTTGCCGGGGTGGGCGACCCGATCTGGCTCCCATCTCCCTGCCCAGCGTGCGTGCGGCCACCCTGTTCATCGTCGGGGAACACGACGAAGTCGTGCTGCGCCACAATACCGCCGCGCTCGAACAATTATTCTGTGAAAAGCACCTCGCCGTGATACCTCATGCCACGCATACCTTTGCCGAGGCTGGCGCCCTCGAGGAAGCTTCCCGTTTAACCCTGGACTGGTTCCAGCGGTATTTGCGGCCCTAAAGGATTCCGGGGCCCACTCACCCTAATTTCCCCCCGCGCAACCGTTGGTCGTGACGGTCGAATGATGCCGGCGGACGGCCCGCCATTTGTCCCGATGGTTGCGATTCCAGTCCACCAGCGCCTGCTCAAAGCCAATGTCCTTCCCGGCCTTTTCCGATTCGATCCACTTGTGGCGCAAAATCTCCTCCAGCTCGGCCTGGAATTCCTGGTAGAGGTTGGTGCGCCGAACCAGATGGCTGGCGTCCACAAGTTTCTTTTCCGCCGGCTTTTTCATATCGGGAAGAGGAGGATTGAAGCAACGATTTCGACTGGGCCTGAGGGGACTCTTTTAATCACCTACTTGTAACAAGTTTGCCTGAGCGTGACAACGCCAAACGGTCTGGGCTGTCTTGTCAAGCGAGCGTTATAATCATGCCTTATTCCCCTCGCGAGCGATGAGGATTTCGAGGAGGCGCGCGGCAATGGCCAGAAAGGCTTTGGCCGCCGGAGTTTCGGAATGGCTGAGCACCACCGGGATGCCGTGGTCGCCGCCTTCGCGCACCCGCTGGTCGAGCGGCACTTGCCCGAGCAACTCCGTCTGCAACGCCTTCGCCGCCTGCGCCCCGCCGCCCTGGCCAAAAAGGTACTGTTTCGAGCCGTCCGGATTCTCCAGATAACTCATATTTTCAGCGACGCCGAGCAGCGGCACATTGACCTTCTCGAAAAGCATCGCGCCCCGGCGGGCCACGCTCACGGCAGCCAGTTGCGGCGTGGTGACAATCACGGCGCCGTCGAGCGGAATCGTTTGCGCCAGAGAGAGTTGCGCATCGCCGGTCCCTGGCGGCAAGTCCACCACGAGCACTTCCAGCGGTCCCCACGCCACTTGGGTGGCAAACTGCTGGATAGTTTTCATGATCATCGGCCCACGCCATGCGACTGGCGTCTCCTCATCAATCAGCAAACCCATGGACATCAATCGGATACCAAAGTTTTCCACCGGCACGAGCAGGTTGCCCTCCAATTCCGGGCGAGTCTGCACGCCGAGCATCAACGGAACGGAGGGTCCATAGATATCGCAATCCATCAGCCCCACGGTTTTGGCATGGTCGCCATGGTTGAGGAGGCGGTCGAAGGCACAGGCGAGGTTTACCGCAAAAGTGCTTTTGCCGACGCCGCCTTTGCCGCTGGCCACCGCCAGACGGAAGCGGGTTTGCCGAAGCTGCGACGGCAGGGCGCTCATGTTGCCGCCACCGGCCGCCGCCGGGGTCTGTTTGGGCACGGTGACCGCGATTTCCACTTTGGCCTGGCGCACGCCCGGCACCGCCAGCAGCGCTTTTTCCACGGCTTGGTGCAACACCGCCGGCAGGTTGGCGTCTGCGGTCGTGATTTCCAAGTGCGCGGTCGCGAGACCGTCGCGCGCATCAATCGTGCGCACCAACCCGAAAGAAACGATGTCCCGGCTGAAACCGGGATATTTGACGCCGCGCAGGGCGTCTCGCAAAGATTCGACGGAAGGGTCCAAGGGCGGAAGGGAGAAAGTTGAAAAAAGCCGCCGCCATCCTCGCGCTTTTTGACGCCGGGGCGCAATGAAAATGCGCGGCGCGGCGGGAATGCGTTGCAAAATCCGCCTCTGTGGTTATAGCGTAAACAATGCGTAGACTTTCTTTTTTCCAGAATTTTTGGTCCTGCTCCGGTGGGCTCGGCCTGGCGTTTTTGGGCGGCCTTTTGAGCATGCCGGTCGTGGGGCAGGCGCAGGCCACGCCCGTCATCGTCATCACCCGCAACGGCAATGACGGCTCGATTCCGATCAGCGTCACGGGCAGCACGCCGGACTTGGAGGCGTTGATGAAGAAATGCTTTTCCCTGCACGGCGCGTTTACCGTCGTCTCAAGCGGCGCCCAATACGCACTGCGTTTTGAGGCGGTGGGCGCGAATACGGTGCGCGTTTCCGTGGACGCAAAAATTGCCGGCGGCATCAAGGTTTCGCCGCACGAGGAAACCGGCGCCAATTGGTGGGAGGCGGCTTACCGCGCGGGTGATGACGTGGTCAAGGACCTCACGAACGTACCCGGTTTTTTTGCCGGGCAGCTCGCCTTCGTCAGCAAGCGCAGTGGTTCGACGGAAATCCTCATCAGCGACCTCCTCGGCCGCCAGTACACGGCGGTGACCTCCGACAAGGCCGACGCCCGCTATCCCCACTGGTCGCCCGACGGCTTGAAAATCATTTACACTGGCTATTACAAAACAGGATTTCCTGATTTGGTGCTGATCGACCTCTCTGGCCTGCCCGCGGTCAAAAAGCGCCCCTTCGCCTCCTTCACCGGCACCAACACCGGCGGCGTGTTCAGCCCGGACGGCCGCCGCGTGGCCATGATTCTCTCCAGCTCCGGCAATGCCGAACTTTACACCTCCGACGCCGACGGCAAGAACATCAAGCGCCTGACCCAAACCAAGGGCCTGGAATCCTCGCCCACCTGGGCGCCCGACGGCTCGCGCCTCGCTGTCTCGAGCGATCCCGACGGCAAGCCGCTCCTCTACACCATTTCCGCCGCGGGCGGCAGCCTCAGCGGCATTCCCACCCGCATCAGCAATTACTGCGCGGAGCCCTCGTGGAATCCGCGCAACCCCAACCTGATCGCCTTCATGGCTGCGTCGGGGGCCGGCTTCGAAATCGAGGTGTATGACTTCAGCACGCATTCCGTCACCTCCTACGTGAGCGGTTCAGAGCCCTGCTGGACAAACGACGGGCGCCACCTGATTTACACGATTGGCTCGAATCCCGAGCAGCTCGGCGTCCTCGATACGAAAACCAAGCGCAGCACGCCCATCACGTCGAAGGGCGCCGCGCAGGCGTCGTTCGTGTATCCGGCGAAGTAAAGATTTTGGACAGAATTAACAGAAGGGCCTGAACTTTAGATTGAATTAACAGAATTTAAGAAATTTTAGATCCAGACCCAACGGGTCTTTCTGACTGGCGGGTGTTCTAACGGAGACTGTTTTTTGAAATTCTAGAAATTCTGTTAATTCTGTCAAAAATTCAGGTGACGCGGAAAATTCTGCCTAAAACTCAGGGTTTGCTTTCCAGCTTGCGCAACCAGAAGACCATCGGCTTGGGCGTTTCGGCGCCTTCGCCGATTTCCTGCCAGGTGAAAGTCGAGCGCAGTTCGGGATGTTTCGCATAGCCGCGCTTGTACCAGAATACATCGTGCGGACGGTAGCCGGGCGGCTGGCGCGGGTCGTCGGGGGCCCGTTCCACCGCGCAAAAAGCGGTCCAACGATAACCGCCGAGCGCACGGGCATGGGCTTCGCGTTCGTCAAAAAAACGGTGGCCCACACCGAGTCCGCGAAACGCAGGCAAGAGGACGGATTCGCCGAGGTAAAACACTTCCGCCGGCGTCAGGCCGTGGCGCGCAAAAGCCGCCTGCGTTTCCGCGGATTCCGCCGCCAGCGGGCAGCCGGTGGACACCCCCACCACGCGCCCGCCCGCCCGCGCCAGCACGAACACACTGGCGGGATTTTCCAGATACCGGCGCAAATAATTTTCCTCGTACGCGAGCTGCCCGTCGTAGAGGTAAGGGTATTCGCGAAACACCGCGATGCGCAAGCGCGCGACGTCCGCGACGTGCGGCGCGAGCGCCGCGCCCGTCAATCGTTCTACAGAAACTTCGGAGTTCATTTTTTCGCCGGTCGCCGCACCACCACCGTCAGTATCAAAACGAAAAGAAAAAGCACCAGATTAAACAGCGGCACCTGCAACGGCAAGGGCAGGAGATAAATGAAGCACACCGAGGGCAGCCAGATCATCCAGTTGGAAACCAACGCTGGCAGCACGAACGTGCGGTAGCCGTCCCAGCCCCAGAGTTGCGCCAGCCGCTCGCGTTGGAAGCCGGCTTCCTTCCAGAGATAGAGATAGGCCGTCACCGGCACCGCCCACAGCGGGCTCCACAGGCCGAGATCGAACAGGACTTTGGCCGCGACGGTGGTCCAGTGGGCGTCGTCGCCAAAGAGCCACGCTTGGAAGCGGTAAAAATAATTTGTTTCCAGGCCCTTGTAGGCCCAGAAGCCGAGCGCGAAGAGCCACGCGCGGGCGTCGGGCCGCGCCCGGTCGCGGCGAGCCAGCGTTTGTGCAATAAGCGGAAAGACACCGCCGAACAGGGCCGTCGACAGCAGGGGAAAGACCAACCCCAGCGAGGCCCGCCACACCGCAAAATTATCCCACGCGGCCCGCGCCGCCGGCCATCGATAGTAAGAGGCCACGATGGCCGCTCCCGCGGTCCAGACCAGCACGCCGGCCAGCAGATTTTGCCGGGCCGCGCGCAGGCCCGTGCGCCACGCGGTAAGCCAGGCTCCCGCTGTGTTCATGGACGGGCCGGCGGCGCGGGCCGGTGCGCGCCCAGGGTGCCGTAGTCAATCACGCTGTGGCTGATGCAGCCACGCAAAAGGGCCGTGTGGTCGGCGTCGTCGGCCTTTTCCTTTTCGTGCGCATCGGTGTAGCGGAAGGAAAAATGCGTCGGGCTTTCCCGCTGAAAGAGCCGGCCCAGGCGCAGTTGCCCGGGCCGTGTGCGCACCACTGGCGTCGCCGCGGTGGTGACGGAGGGAAAGTTGATATTATGCACGGTGGGGCCGTGATCGGCGTGGGTCTGCGCCAGCCTTGTGCGCACGAAATCCGCCGCCCGTTTTGCCGCGCACCGCAACGATTCCTCGAAACCGCCCGCGACTTGGCCGCGGGCGTGGCGGATTTCCTCGATCCGCGCGGCCGGCAATTGCATCGAAAATGCCAGCGCCGGCAAATCCCACAACGCGCCTTCCAGCGCGCCCGCCACCGTGCCGGAAGCGAGGAGGTACGGCAGGCTCGCATTTTCACCAAGATTGATGCCGCTGACGACCGCCGCCGGCCGCGCTTCCAGCAAATGGCCGAGGGCAATGTTCACGCAATCGGTCGGGGTGCCGTCAATCGTCCAGGCCGGGCCGCCGAATTCGGGATGGGCGGTTACCTCGACTTGACGACGGCGGCTCAATGCGCGGGAGATCCAGCTCTGTTCACCGGCCGGGGCGGCGACCACCGGCGCAAAGCCGCCCGCGCGCAAGGCCTCCACCAGCACCCGCAAAAAATGCGAATCGATGCCGTCGTCGTTGGTGACAAGGATGGTCGGGGCAGACATGAGAGGATTTACCGCAAAGGCGCAAAGAACGCAGAGAAAGCAGAAGAAAGCCACGAAAAAACACGAATGAACACCACGAAATTCGGTCGGAATTGATAAAGCCAAAAACGGACGCCTCGCTGGCCAATAAGCTGCATCTACCTTTGGATTCGAAATGAGGAAAACATTCTTAAAATCCAGTTCCGAGGTAGGGACGCCTCTCCGAGGCGTCCGCGGATAGCCCTAAAAGTGGAAAGCAACGCCATCAGCAACGCGCAGACCGAACGTCCTGCATCCATTTCTCGGGCAATGGTGAGGTGCCCTTCGTCAAGACTTTGCCATGGTCAATCTCCACTTCCATGGTCTGGTAATTCGTGACCTCAGCTTAGTCTAATTCCATACCTTGGCGACCCAAAAGGTGGTGAGAAGATTTGACGTACAGTCTTTTATTTCTTCTTCCCGGATTTCTTCACCAGTTTCAATTCCGCGAGCGTCTGGTCCAGCAGCGCGCGGGTTTCCGCGGTCACTTCCACCAGCGGCAGGCGCACTTCCGGCGACGCAATCAGCCCGGCGCGGTGCAGCGCATATTTGATGGGCGCGGGGTTCGGCTCGACAAAGAGATTCTTGAACAGCGGCAAATATTTGAGATGAATCTTCTGCGCCGCCCGCAGGTCGTTGGCCAGGGCGAGCCGCACCATCTCCACGATGGGCCGCACCGCGAGGTTCGACGCCACGCTGATGACCCCGCGCGCGCCGCAGGCGAGGAAGGGCAGGGTGAGCGAATCGTCCCCGCAGGTGATCACAAAATCATCGTCCAGTTCCCGGCGTAATTGGGATACACGGTCGCACGAGCCGCCGGATTCCTTTAGCCCGATGATGTGCGGGAAATCCCGCCGCAGGCGGACCATCGTGGAAATCCCGATCTCCACGCCGCAACGGCTGGGAATCGAGTAAAGGGTGAGGGGCTTGTCGGTGGTTTCGGCGACGGCGGCAAAGTGACGGTAGAGGCCCTCCTGACTCGGCCGATTGTAATACGGGGCCACCAGTAGGAAAGCTTTCGCACCCACGGCGAGGGCCCGGCGGGTCAGGTCAATTTGCTCGGCGGTGCTGTTCGAACCCGTGCCCGCGAGCACCGGCACACGCCCGCGCACGCGCTCGACCATGAATTCGATGACCCGGATGTGCTCCTCATAATCGAGGGTGGGCGATTCGCCCGTCGTGCCGACGGCGACGAGGCCTTGAATGCCCTCGCGCAGTTGAAAATCAATCAACCGGCCCAAACTGGCATAATCCACCGCGCCCTCGCGCAGGGGCGTGGCCAGGGCTGTGTGAACGCCGCAAAATGAGGTTGTATTCATGTCGCGACCGGCGCTACTGTAAAACGTCCGGCCAAACGCTGATTTTCGCGCAAATCCACCCGCCACTCAAGGCCAATTTTCCTGCGCTTTCGACCATTCCCCCGCGGCCTTTTATGGTTTCGCCACGCCCTCGCCCATAAATCCACTAAGTACTAAAAACTAAAACACTAAATACTAAGCACTAAAGTACTAAGCACTAGAGCACTTTTCCCCATGTCCGAAGCCATCGAAATTTTCAACAGTCTGCTCGGCTTGGCCGTCGAAAACAAGGCCAGCGACATCCACGTCAAGTCCAACAAGCATGCCTACTTGCGACTGCACGGCAACCTCGAGCCCGTCGAGATGGACCCCATCTCCGACCAGCAAATCCTGGCCTTTGTCAACGAGTCGGTCCCCGCGCAATTTTCACCCGATTGGAAGGAGAACATGCAGGTGGACTACTGCTACAGCCTTGAGGAAAAAGGCCTGGGTCGTTTTCGCGTCAACGCCTTTTACCAGCGCGGCACGCCGAGCATCGTTTTCCGCCACATCAAGGACCGTCCGCCCACCTTCGAGCAGTTGAATCACGAGGGCGAAGTGCTGAAAAAGTTGTGCGAATTTGACGACGGCATCGTGATCGTCTGCGGTGCCACCGGCTCGGGCAAAAGCTCGACCCTCGCGGCGATGCTGAATCACATCAACCAGACGTTCGACTTGCACATCGTCACGCTCGAGGACCCGATCGAGTACATGTACAAGGACGTGAAAAGCGTCTTCAACCAGCGCGAGGTGGGCATCGACACGCCGACCTTCGCCCTCGGCCTCAAAGCCGTCTTGCGCCAGGATCCGGATGTGATTCTCGTCGGCGAAATGCGTGATGCGCTCACCTTTGAGACGGCGTTGCACGCGGCGGAAACGGGGCACTTGGTGTTCGGCACCCTGCACGCGGCCAATGCGCAGCAGGCCGTGCAGCGCTTGTTCGACTTTTTTCCGCCCGAGCAGCAGATCGGCCTGCGCCGCACGGTCGCGGGCTGCCTGCGCGCCACCATCAGCCAGCGGCTTGTGCCCAAGCTCGAGGGCGGTGGACGCGTGCCCGTGTGCGAAATTTTTGTGATGGACGGCTTGGGCCGCAGCGTCATTCAGGAGGGCCAGTTTGAGAAAATCCCGTCGGTCATCGACGCCGGGGCCGACCAAGGGTCAAAGTCTTTCAACAAGGACCTCTTTCGCCTCATCAAGGCCGGTATCATCTCAAAAGCCGACGGCCTGGAAAATTCCCCGAACCCGAAGGCATTGGAGATGAACCTCAAGGGCATCTTCCTGTCCGCCGGCGGCATCGTGGGGTGAGCGTTGGGCTAACACAGCACTACAGATATTGAGTGATGTGAAGTCAATTTTTTGAAAGATAATACAAAAGGTTTGGATTAATTACTGCGTGGCGCATGGGTTCATTTACCGTCCCGGCGCGGGGGGCGCGGCGCCCTTGGTGATTGCGGCCTGCGCGGCGTGGTACTGCGGCATGAATTCTTCCAATGCCGAGACGCTCATCCCGAGATTGCGGATAAGACCGTCCTTCAGGCCGTAAATCCAGCTGTGTATGGTCAAAGGCTGGCCCCGCAGCCAGGCATCGCGCACCATCGTCGTGTGGCAGACGTTGCCCACCTGCTCGATGACGTTCAGTTCGCAAAGTCGGTCCATCCGATGTTCGGCGCCGTGCACGCTTTCGAGGCAGCCGTGATGTTTTTCGGCAACGTCCTGCACGTGCCGCAGCCAGTTATCGGCCAGGCCGATGCGGTCCTGCCGCAACGCCGTGCGCACGCCGCTGCACCCGTAATGCCCGCAGACGATGATGTGCTTCACCTTCAGCACATCGACGGCAAACTGCATCACCGACAGGCAATTCAGGTCCGTGTGCACGACCACATTCGCGATGTTGCGGTGGACGAATAATTCGCCCGGCAGCAGGTTGACAATTTCGTTGGCCGGCACGCGGCTGTCAGAGCACCCGATCCACAAATACTCAGGCGATTGCTGCCGCGAAAGTTTGGGAAAAAACTCCGGGTCTCGGGCGCGGATGGCGTCGGCCCAGGCGCGATTCTGCGAAAAGAGATGTTCCAGTGGTCCCATACTGCCGCCATCCTTGGCGTCCCGGCGGGCTTGTCGATAGGAAATTATTAGCCAACTCCAAGCCCGCCGGGCAATGACTGCTCCACGCCCGCGGCTTGCAACATTTTTTGTAAAGTCCGGCGGGCACCGGTGCCTAATGAAGGTTGAAAGCACCACTCTGCCACCCAGCGCAGCCCCAACCACCCGCACCACCCTTTTTCCCATGCCATCGCATCTGGAACAATTATTCGACGAGGTTTACCGCGATCACGTCGGCCTCATGGTCAAGACCACGCACGCCTTCGCGCTCGACCGGCAGGATCGCGAAGACCTCTTTCAGGAAATCCTCCTCGGCGTCTGGCTGGCTTTGGCGCAATTCAAGGAGCGGGCGAAGCTCTCCACCTATGTTTACCGCGTGGCCCATAGTTGTGCGCTGAATTGGAAACGCTCGCGCTCGCGCTATCAGCACAAGGTGGCGGCCTTTGCCCAGGAATTGCCCGACCTGGTCGGCCCCGCGATCTCCTCCGCCGATCGCGAACGCCTGCGCTGGCTGTATGCGCAAATTCATCGATTTCCCCCGGTGGACCGCACCCTCATTTTGCTTTACCTCGACGAAGTGCCCTACAGCGAAATTGCCGTCATTACCGGCCTGTCGGAATCCAACATCGGGGTGCGCCTGCACCGGCTTAAACAACAACTCACCAACCTCAAGGAGGACCTTAAAAATGAACTATAATGACATCCAAAATCTGTGGGCCAGCCAAGGCCTGACCGCCGGCGCGGGTTCGCCTCCGGCCCTGCGTGAGCACATTCGCGCGGAGTTTCAGCACCGCCGCCGGTTTCTGGTCTTTATGGCCGTGGTGGCGTTCCTGGGCATCCTCCTCAACCAATTGTTTTACGCCGTTAACCTGGCCTTCGCGTATCACACCTTTTCGACCATGCGGTTTCTGCAAATCGTGCTGGTCGAAGCCGTGAATATCATCGTCTTCGTGCGTTTGCTCCGGCGGCTAAAGCAAATTCGTGAAGTCCGCCGTAAAACCGGCGAAGCGCTCAGCGCCGCGCTCACGGCCTCGCTGGATTACCTGAAGGCGGAACTGACCGATTTCCGCCTCATTCCGTGGGTGTTGCCGGCCGCTCTCGCGCTGACCTTCATGTCGATCTACCTGAACAATCCCATTCACCAAGTGGGCTGGACCCCCTTCTTGCGCCGCGCCGGAACGACGCTGGCCATTTTGGCGCCCTTCCTCCTGGCCCTGTGGCGCCACTACCGCAAAAATCTCCTGCCGGAATACCACCGCCTCCAGCAAATCCTCGCGGAATTGCGCGACTAGCAACAAGATTTGCTTGAAGGGCAGGGGCGGCCGACTGTGCCGTCCCTGCATTTTTTACCTCTGGAGAAACGGCGCGGATTCGTGGCTTGCGGACCCGAATGGGTTTGGCGAGCCTCGGGTGCATGGATGTGCAAACTAACCGTTGGCCACTTTTGCTCGCGGCGATTCCGGCCGGGATGGCGCTCAACCTGGCGCCGGGATTGACGGCGATGGCTTGGCACGCGCCCATTTTTCTTGATGCCATCGGCACCATCGCTTTCACGCTTTTATTCGGCTGGCGCGAAGGGGCCGTCATCGGCGCGCTTTCGGTTTTGGCCGGCGGCCTTTTCAACGCCCACATGCCCTATTTCATCTTCACGCAGGCCGTGATTGCGATGGTCACCGGGATGTCCGCCAGGCGCGGAGGATTCCGAAAAGTTTCAGGGATTCTAATTACAGGCATCGGCATGGGAGTGATCGCTGCGCTGGTAAGTGCTCCGGCTGCCGCACTGGCGTTCGATTACACGATCTTTGTGGGTGGTTCGCCTCCGGAGATACTTTTTGGACAGCAGACTGGTGAGAACTTACGGTTGGCTTTTGCCACGATAAAATTCTGGGTCGAGCCCGTGGACAAGATCCTCCAATGCGCCGCCGCAGTGGCAATAATCAAGCTCCTGCCCAAAGACCTTTTGCGGCGCATGGATTCGCCCGCGAGTTTTCTTCAGGCGAACGGATTTATCTGAAGCTTGGGTTAGCGGCCAACCTCTGCTACTGGCCCGGGATGATCATCGGGTCAGCGGTGCCGGCGGCCTGAAAGGCCTGGGCGGCGGCGCGGCTGCTATTCTGGTCGACGTTCAGATCCAGGAGCGGCTTGTACTCGGGTCCGGGGACGGCGACTTCCTGGCCCGTCTGCGGCGTGCCCGCGAGGAGAAAAATGCCCACGTTGCGCCCACGCGAAACCGAGGTGACGCGCACCAGCGCCACGGGATTCATCGAACCGTCGCGCACCACCAGCACGGTGCCTTCCGGCAGCGCGTAATTGGCATTGGTCTGAATCGTGCCCAAAGACTCCGTGGTGTTGACCCACGCGACGGTACCGACCACCACGCTGCTTGAGGGCGCCGTCGTTGCGTCGTCTCCGCCCTTGCTTTTGACCTGGGCCTTTTGCTTCGCGCCCTCGAGGCCGCCGGCGTCGGCGATGTCCTGGGCCGAGCGCGGACTGGAGCAGGCCGAAACTAGCAGCAGGCCGGCAGTGAGAGTAAAGGCGAGGAAGGCTTTGGGCGTGAGCACGGCGGCGAAGGTGGGTTGAAAGCGTTTTACATCGACCCCTTGCGGAACTGGTCAAAGCCCGGTCCGCTGGTGGCAAATTCGCCCTCGAAGAAGCCGTGCAATTGGCGGATGCGCGTCGGGTGGCGCATCTTGCGCAGGGCCTTGGCCTCGATTTGGCGGATGCGCTCGCGGGTGACCTTGAACTGGCGGCCCACTTCCTCGAGCGTGCGGCTGTAACCGTCCTGCAAGCCGAACCGGAGGGAAAGCACGCGGCGCTCGCGCTCGGTCAGCGAGTCCAGCACGTCCATGATTTTTT
>CAZLRH010000034.1:0-5671 GCA_964562015.1 uncultured Opitutales bacterium
GTCCGTGCGCGCGGCCAACTGCCTCAACAACGCCAACATCACCACGGTCGGCGAATTGGCGATGAAGTCGGAGCAGGAAATGCTCAAGTACCGCAATTTCGGCAAGAAGTCCCTCAACGAGATCAAGCAAAAGCTCGAACAGCTCGGCCTCTCGCTGGGCATGAAGTTCGACGAGCGGATGCTCGAAAAACCCGCCGAAGCCTCCTAGCCGCCCGGCGCGCCCCGCGCGCCGTAAGACCGAAGCACCCTTGTCATGCGCCACCAGAAACACCGCCACTCGCTTGGCCTCAAAAAAGAGCACCGCGTTGCCATGATGGCCGCGCTGGCTACCGCCTTGTTCACGCACCGCCGCATCAAAACCACCCTGGCCAAGGCCAAGGCGTTGCGCCCGTTTGCCGAACACTTGATCACTTACGCCAAAAAGGCGGCGCAGACGGAGCAGGAATCCGGCAAGCTGCACTATCGCCGCCTCGCGGCCTCGCGCCTGCGCGATCCGGGCGCCGTGCGCGCCTTGTTCGACGAGCACGCCAAGGAATTTCTCAACCGGGCCGGCGGCTACACGCGCATTTACAAGCTCATTCCCCGCGCCTCCGACGCCGCCCTCATGGCATTGATTGAAATCATTCCCGCCGGCGACGAGGGCTACAAGAAGGCCCGCCGCAAAGGCAAGGGCAAGAGCCGCAAGGGCGCTCCCGCCGAAGCCGCCACCCCCGCCGCCGCGCCGGCTGAAACCCCGGCTGCGCCCGAAGCGAAAGCTTAGGCGCCCGGAGGGAGTGACGGAGGCCTCGCGAACGCAACTTGGCATGGCGTCCGCTTCGATCTTGGTTTTTCCCCAACCCTTGATCACGCTCGACCTCAACGTTCTGGTTTTATTGTACATCTCGGTCGCCCTCGTCCTGGTGATGGGTTTGTGGTTGTACTACGACGAACGCGACCGGCGCGTGTACGAACGCGAACGTTCCCACTCGCTCCTGCACTGCTTGAAATGCGGCCGCCTTTACACCGCCCCACGCCACGACCGCGAGGCGCCGTGCCCGGCTTGCGGCTTCGTCAATTCGAAACTCAAATTCTGACCGGCCCCCGCCCATGACCGCCCCGGCCACCATCGCCGTCCTCGATTTCGGCTCGCAATACACGCAAGTGATTGCGCGGCGCATCCGCGAGTGCCAGGTCCATTCCCGCATCTATCATTTCACCACGCCGGCGGAAAAGCTGCGGCAGGACGGCGTCATCGGTCTCATTCTTTCCGGCGGCCCGAGCAGCGTGTTTGCCAAGGATGCGCCGCTGCCGGACGCCGGTATTTTCGATTTGGGCGTGCCGATGCTCGGCGTCTGTTACGGCATCCAACTCATGGGCCGGTTGCTGGGCGGACAGGTGGCCAAGAGCGACCACCGCGAATACGGCCACGGTTCCCTGGCGATCAAAAAGCCCAGCCGCCTTTTTGCCGGCTTGCCGAAAAAACTCCGCGTGTGGAATTCGCACGGCGACCGCCTGATTAAAATGCCGCCCGGCTTCACCGCCATCGGCACGACGGAGAATTCCCCCTTCGCGGCCATCGAGCACCGCGCGCGCAAGATTTTCGGCATCCAGTTTCACCCCGAGGTTTTTCACACCGAGCGCGGCATCGAGGTGTACAAAAACTTTTTGTTCGGTGTCTGCGGCGCGAAACGCAATTGGACGATGGGCGAATTCATCGCCCAATCCGTGCGGGATATTCGCGCGCAAGTCGGGAAGGACCGCGTGCTCCTCGGCCTCAGCGGCGGGGTGGATTCCTCCGTGGCGGCCGCCCTTCTCCACAAGGCCATCGGCAAGCAACTCACCTGCGTGTTCGTGGACAACGGCCTGTTGCGCCAGGACGAGCGCCAGGCCGTCACGGATCTTTACGCAAAGCATTTTCGCATCGATTTGCGGGTGGTGGACGCGTCGAAGCAATTCCTCCGCAATCTCAAGGGCATCGACGAGCCGGAGCGCAAGCGCAAGGTCATTGGCTACACCTTCATCAAGGTTTTCGAGAAATCGCTCAAGTCCATCGGCCACGCGAAATTTCTCGCGCAGGGCACGCTTTATCCCGACGTGATTGAGTCCGTCTCCATCGGCAACAACCCGGCGGCGGTCATCAAGTCGCACCACAACGTCGGCGGCCTGCCCGCGCGTATGAAGTTGAAACTGCTCGAGCCGCTGCGCGAATTGTTCAAGGACGAGGTGCGCGAAGTGGGCGAAAAGCTCGGGCTGCCGCGCGAGGTGGTCTGGCGCCAGCCCTTCCCCGGCCCCGGCCTCGGCGTGCGCGTGCTCGGCGAAGTCACGGCCGACAAACTGGAGATTTTGCGGAAAGCCGACGCCATTTTGCAGGACGAGATGATGACCTCCGGCTGGTACTGGAAAGTCTGGCAATCGTTTGCGGTGTTCCTGCCGGTGAAGTCGGTCGGCGTCGTGGGCGACGAGCGCAATTACGCCTGGGTCATCGGCCTGCGCATCGTCGAGAGCATCGACGCCATGACGGCGGACTGGACCCGCCTGCCGCACGATCTGCTGCAGAAAATTTCCAGCCGCATCACCAATGAAGTCCGTGGAGTGAGCCGCGTCGTGCTCGACATCTCCTCCAAGCCCCCCGCGACGATTGAGTGGGAGTAGGGTGATGTTTTCAATTCGCTTAACTAGTCATCCGTCATTTTTGCTTCATGGGGTAATGTAGCCCGAATGGTTGCTTTCAGATCTTGTGCTGCTTCGTTTGGAGAGATGAGATTCCAGATAATTGTGTGATGGTGATTGGTGTCGAAGTGTGTGCTGTTTTTCTTAAACTTCGTTTCCTCACAAATGTAGATAACAGGCTTACCCAGTCCTTCTGCGAACCCAGCTTCCCAATAAGCGCCATCGTTGTCATGAGATAAGTCGGCAACTAAGAATCGCGAATTTCTTATTTCCACCCGAAGTCTATCATCAATAAGCCCAGCACGCGGGTTTTCATTAAGCTTGCAGAGATCGAAGCCTGTTTTTGCGACAGCCGGTTTTAGAACAGTCAGAAATAAATTTTCCAATTCACGATTTCCGTATTGCATCGCCATGAAAGCGATTTTGCTCAACGGCCTATTTTTCAAGAGCGCTTCGTAATGTCTCCATCCGTCCACAGTCAATGTCACATGAGCCTTCATTGATCGGCCTCGTGCATTGATTTCAGAATCAAGAAGTTTGCGCTCTAGTAAGTAGGCCAAAATTTGGTCGAAGCCAGCGTCGGTGGCAGAGCCGGCTATCGCCCTATGAGAAGCTGATTCAATCCATACCCGGTCACCGGGGGCACTAAGATTTTCTCCAAACCATCGGATGAGATTGTCGCATTGTTCGACTACAGATGGTAGCTTTCCTGCAAGAATTTTGGTCAGCATTTGATCAGTCAAAACTGGCGTCCCAATGCGTTGCATCTTGCGCAGCGAGTGGCTCAAAACCGCCCGCGGAACTCTATCCGAGCGAAGTACAGGCTTAACGTCACTTACAAAATCAGAGATGTCATATGTTCCACAATTTGGGCAGGCATGCCTAATATGCCCATTGGGAAGTTCCTGCGGGACATCAATTAAAGCACCTTCGCAAATGGGACATACATCCACAACTTGTCAGCATTAATTCGATTTATCTCCCAGTCAAACGCGAACGCAGAGAACCATTGAGGCCTTCAAGGCCTATTTCAAGTCCACCAACTCGCCCCGGTCTGCTTCCGCGACGCTTTGACGCAGGGTTTCGAGAATTTCCGCCTCCTCCAGTTCCCGTATTTTGGTAAACAATACCCGCCGCTTTTTCGGCGGCAGACCCTCTATCTCATGCAGCAATTCAGCGACGCCCATAATGCACTTCAAGTTAACCGCTTTTGCCGGAGATTCAAGCCTAACTGGCAGACGGGAAGCCGGTTGGCAAATGAACTCATGGGCTTCCCTGCTTGACGCTGCGCCTTGTGTGCTACATAAGTAGCACATGGCCGCCACCCTGACCACCACCATCCGTCTGACGCCTGCCGCCAAGCGCCGCGTCGCCGCCGCCGCACGCCGCCAGGGCGTGAGCACCCATAAATTTATCCTCGATGCCGCTTTGGAGCGCGCCGCCCCCGCAGCGCCGAGCGAGGTCAGGCTCGCCCGTCTCGAGGCCATGGTTTCCCGCCTGCAGGAATACATTGAAGACGAGCAGGATTATCAATTGGCAGATGCCCGCTGGCGGCATCACGTGAAGCACAAGACCAAGCTGCTCACTGGAGAGGAGGTCTGGCGTGGCCTGGGATTACCAGATTGAGCCCGAGGCAGCCCGCGATTTGCATCGCCTCGGCCCGTCGGCGGCAATGGAGATTCGCCATTTTCTCGACAAACGTGTCCGCGGCGCGGCAGATCCCCGGGCCTTCGGCAAGCCTCTGCGGGGCGACCGCAAAGGTTACTGGCGCTATCGCGTGCGCGACTGGCGTCTTCTTTGCCGTTTGGAAGACCGGGTTCTCATCGTCGTGGTGGTCGCGGTGGGCCACCGGTCCAAGGTCTATGATAATTGAAGTCGGACGGATGTGAAACTCGCAGACACCTTGGCGCGGCGGCCTCGCTTTCACGGCTGGAGCACTGGCGCACGGTGCGGCACCGCTGTCCCGCCGCCTCCCTTTCTGCTTGCTAACCGGGCCGGGCTGGAGCAAAAAAGACCTCTTGCGCCGGGCCGGGCGAGCCATCGGCCGCAACCTTTCTCACCCCGCCGCGTTTCACCCATCTTTAAGCCGAGGAACCACCGTGGAAATCAAAACTGAAGTCATCAACAACGTCACCGTCGTCGGCCTCAAGGGGCGCCTCGACATCAACACGCACGGCCAGCTCGAAGCCGAGTTGAACAACCTCGCGGGCAAGGGCGCCACGAAGGTTTTGGTGGACGCCGGCGGCCTCGAATACATTTCCAGCGCGGGCCTGCGCGTGCTCCTGGCCGCGGCCAAGAATTTTCGCAAAGTGCAGGGCTCCATCGGGCTGGCGTCGTTGACGCCCACGGTGAAGCAGGTTTTCGAAATCTCCGGCTTCACCAGCATTTTCCCGATTTACACCAGCCGCGAGGAAGCGGTCGGGGCGATGAAGTAGATAACCGGGCAAGTCTATGACCCCGTTTCCCCCAGAGCAGCAAGCGGCGGTAGTCTCGGGTGCTGCGGTTCCGGGAAGGTCGCTGCGGGAAATGATCACCTCGGCCCTGCGTTTTTGGGAGCCGCGCCGTGTGCTTTATAACTTGGTATTGGGGGCCGTGGTGTTTTGCTACTTTTTGGCGGGCGGATCATGGTCATGGATGATAGTTTCGTCGTTAAATTTTCTACTGATCTTTTTTATTTTGGCGGTGTTGGCCAACGTTTGTTATTGCGCCGCCTATGTCGTGGATGTTTTTGTGCAGTTTTCCGGTTACCAATCAGCCTGGGGTCGATGGCGCTGGCTTTTGTGGATTTTGGGCACGGCCTTTGCGGCGGCCATCACGCGTTTTTTCGTCATGTGGCTTTTTGTTGGACCTCGTTGAGTTGAATTGAGGCGGAACGGGGGTAACGGTGTCGTGAATTGTCCGCTTCGGGCTTGCATTGGGGTTGTATCGGTTTAATTTGCGCGTGCGCTCCATGCATGCTCGCCTGAGGAAGGGTTGGATGGCCATTGCGGATATTTTGTCCGCGAGAAAATGGGAATTTGAG
>CAZLRH010000034.1:5771-31109 GCA_964562015.1 uncultured Opitutales bacterium
TTACTCGCAGGATGCTCCGCCAAAACCACGCCGACGGCCCTGCCGCCGCCGACGGTGCTGGTCGCGACCGTGCAGCAGCAGGATGTGCCGATCACGAGCGAGTGGATCGGCACGGTGCAGGGCATGGTGAATGCGAACATCACCGCGAAAGTTACGGGCTATTTGCTGTCGCAGGATTACAAGGAGGGCACGTTAGTCAAGCAGGGCGACGTTTTATTCAAGCTCGATCCGCGCCAGTATCAGGCCGTCTTGGACCAGGCGAAGGCGCAACTCGCCGAGGCCCAGGCCAATCTCGGCAAATCGGAACAGGATGTGAAGCGCTACACGCCGCTCGCCGCGGAGAGCGCGATCAGCCAGCAGGAGTTGGACGACGCCGTGCAGTCCAACTTGGGCAACAAGGCGACGGTCGAGGCTTCCAAGGCCGCCGTCGAGACCGCCCAGCTCAACCTCGATTTTTGCACGATGACTTCGCCGATCAATGGTCGCGCCGGCATTTCGCAGGCGCAGGTGGGCGACCTCGTCGGCCCGAGTTCGGGCGTGCTGACGACGGTTTCGACGGTGGACCCGGTGCGGGTGTTTTTCCCCGTGACCGAACAGGAATATATCCGTTTCTATCAGCGGCAGGACGCCGCCGGGAGTTCGGTGGACCAGCCCGACTCACGCCTAAAGCTGCAACTTTATCTCGCGGATGGCTCCTTGTACCCGGAGACGGGGAAATTCTATGTGGCCAACCGGCAGATTGACCAAAACACCGGCACTATCGTGGTAGTGGGGCTGTTTGCGAATCCCCAATACAACTTGCGTCCGGGCATGTATGCGCGCGTGAAGGCCGTGACCGGCATCGACCAGGGCGCGCTGCTGGTGCCGCAACGGGCGGTCGGGCAGGTGCAGGGTTCCTACCAAGTCGTCGTAGTGGGCGCGGACAACAAACTGGAAATTCGTCCGGTGAGCGTCGGCGACAAGGTCGGCGAAAACTGGATTATCAAAACCGGCTTGAAGGCCGGCGAAACGGTGGCGGTCGAAGGCGGCGGAAAAGCCGCTCCCGGCAGCGTCGTCCAAACCCAGCCCTATGTCGCGACCAATGCCAGCACGTCAACCACCGTCGCCGCACCGCCGCCCGCGCCCACGTCGAACCCGACCACGTCCGCACCCGCCGCTTCCACCACGCCCGCGCCCGCCGCCAAATAATCCCACTACGCCGGCCTCGGCCTTCGCCTACTTTCGGAGCTTAACTTTAGCCGCGCCATGGCCCGCTTTTTTGTCAACCGCCCGATCGTCGCGATTGTCATCGCGATTATCATGACGATTTTGGGACTGGTTTCGATGGCCGGCCTGCCCATTGCGCAGTACCCGAACATCGTGCCGCCGGAGGTGCAAATCCAGACGAGCTACACCGGGGCCGACGCCATCACGGTGCAGAATTCGGTCGCGGTGCCCGTCGAGCAGCAAGTCAGCGGCGTGGACAACATGACGTACATGTATTCCACCAACGCGGGCAACGGCCAGATGACGCTGAAAGTGGATTTTGCCTTGGGCACGGACGTAAACACAGACCAGGTGCTTACGTATTTGCGGGTCGGCCAGGCCCAGGCGCAATTGCCCGCGGAGGTGACCAATTACGGCGTGAATGTGCAAAAATCGCTGTCGTCGCCGCTGCTGGTGTTGTCGCTGTACTCGCCGGACGGCTCGCGCGACGCGCTCTTTCTCGCGAACTACGCCACCATCAATTTGAACGACGCCCTCACGCGCACTCCCGGCATCGCGAGCGTGACGGTTTTCGGCGCCGGGCAATACGCCATGCGCATCTGGGTGAAGCCCGATCAGTTGGCAAGCCTCGGCATCACGGTGCCGGAAATCATCAGCGCGATTCAAACGCAGAACACCGTCAATCCCGCCGGGCAGCTCGGCGGCGAGCCCGTGCCGGCTGGCCAGCAATTCACTTATTCTGTGCGCGCGCAGGGGCGGCTGACTTCTGTCGAGGATTTTGAAAAAATCGTGCTCAAGGCGAATGCGGACGGCTCGCTGGTGCGCGTGGGCGACGTGGCGCGCGTGGAACTCGGCGGGCAGACGTACAACCTCGTGGGCCGCTATCAAGGCAAGCCCGCGGCGGTCCTGCTAGTGTATCAACTGCCGGGCTCAAATGCGCTGGCGGCGGCTGGCGGAGTCAAGGCGATCATGGAAAAAATGAAGGCCGCATTCCCCACCGGCGTGGATTACAAGGTCTCGCTGGACACCACGCTCGCGGTGACGGAGGGCATGCAGGAAATTGAAAAAACTTTTGTCGAGGCGGTGGTGCTGGTGATTTTGGTGGTGTTCGTGTTTTTACAGGGCTTTCGCGCCACGCTGATTCCGCTGCTCGCCGTGCCGGTTTCACTCATCGCCACCTTTGCGGTGTTTCCGCTGCTGGGCTTTTCCATCAACACTGTTTCGCTTTTTGGTCTGGTGCTCGCCATCGGCTTGGTGGTGGACGATGCGATTGTCGTCGTCGAGGCGGTCGAGCATTATATTGAAAAAGGCCTGGCGCCGAAGGAGGCGACGCTGAAGGCGATGAGCGAGGTGTCCGGCCCGGTCATCGCGGTGGCGATGATTTTGTCCGCGGTGTTTTTGCCGACGATTTTCATCCCCGGCATGACGGGCCTGATGTACCAGCAATTTGCGGTGACAATCGCGGTGTCCGTTTTATTCTCCGCATTCAACGCGCTCACGCTCAGCCCGGCGCTGGCCTCGCTGCTGTTGCGCCCGCGGCGGGAAATGCGCGGCCCCTTGGGCTGGTTTTTTCGTGGCTTCAACCGCGTGTTTGGGCGCGCGCAAAACGGTTACGTCGCGGTGTGCGGCGGGCTCATTCGCAAGGGCCTCCTCGCCGGTATTATTTTCGCCGTACTTTGCTACGGCGCGGTTTGGTTTGGCGGGAAGCTGCCGGGCGGATTCATCCCCAATGAGGACCAGGGTTACTTTTTTGTGAATCTGCAATTGCCGAACGCCGCATCCCTCCAGCGGACAGCGGCGGCGTGCGCGGCCGTGGAGAATATCCTGCGGCAGCAGCCAGGGGTGCAGTCCGTCACCACGGTGGGCGGATTCAGTTTGTTGAGCGGCGTGCAAAATACGTACAGTGGATTTTTCTTCGTGGGCATGACCCCGTGGAGCGAGCGCAATAAGCCCGACGAGCGGCTGAGCGCGGAAACGTTTCAGCGCTTGAATATTGATCTGCGCCAGGTGGTCGAGGGCACGGCCCTGGCGTTTCCCCCGCCGGCGATCCCCGGCGTGGGCAGTTCCGGCGGGGTGTCATTCGTGCTCGAGGACCGGGGCGGCGTCGGGCTCGACGAACTCGCGAAAAACACGCAGGCCTTTTTGGCGGCGGCGAACCAGCGCCCGGAATTTTCCAGCGTGAGCACCACCGCGCTCCTCAATGTGCCGCAACTTTACCTCGACGTGGATCGCGACAAGGCGCTGAAGCAGGGCGTGTCGCTCTCCGATGTTTATTCGACGGTGCAGGCGTTCATGGGCGGTTACTTCGTGAATTATTTTAACCAGTTTGGCCGGCAGTGGCAGGTGTACGTGCAGGCCGAGGGGCAGTTTCGCGACAAGATTGAGAAAATGGATTTGTTCTACGTCTTGAACAGCAAGGGCGAGCATGTGCCGCTCTCGGCGGTGACGAAGGTGGTGGACACCACGGGCCCGGAATTCACGATGCGTTACAATCTCTACAGCTCGACCGCCATCAACGCCATGACCAACGCCGCCTATAGCAGCGACCAGGGCATGCGCGCGCTGGAGGAGGTTTTCGCGCAGACGATGCCGGCGGGCATGGGTTACGATTACATGGGCATGTCGTACCAGGACCAGCTTTCCCAAAAGAGCATTCCGGTGTCGGTGATTTTCATGCTATCGCTGCTGTTCGTTTTTTTGATACTCGCCGGGTTGTACGAAAGCTGGTCGCTGCCCTTCAGCGTGCTGGCGAGCACTCCGGTCGCGGTGTGCGGCGCGCTGGCGGGGCTGTGGGTGCGCCACCTCAACATGACCTTTTTTGCCAACAACCTCTACGCACAAATCGGCCTCATCACGCTCATCGGTCTCGCCGCGAAAAACGCCATTCTCATCGTCGAGTACGCGAAGCTCGAGTACGAGCGCGGGCGCACGCTTTTCGACGCGACCATCGAGGGCTCGAAACTCCGCCTGCGGCCCATTTTGATGACTTCATTCGCCTTCATCCTGGGCTGTCTGCCGCTGGCGGTGGCGACGGGCTCGGGCGCGGTCTCGCGCGAAATTCTCGGCACCACGGTCATCGCGGGCATGCTGGGTTCCACGCTCATCGCCATCTTTTTCATTCCTGCGGGTTTTTATTACATCGAAAAGTTCAGCGGCGCCAAACCCGGCCATGCGGGTGGCGAAACCGCGGCCTCTGCTTCGCCACCGCCGGAAAAGCACGGTTAGCCAGAATTTCCTTTCCCATGTCCTCGCGCCCCCAAGCCAATCGCACCGCCGCCGTTTCCCTGGCGGCGCTCGTGGTATTGGCGGGTTGCACGATGGGCCCGGATTACCAGCGGCCCAAGGTGGATGCGCCCGCGGAGTTTCGCGACGCGCCTCCGGCTGCTCCCGCGACGACATCAGTTACGGGAAACACCACCGCGATTTCGCCAGCGGCGTCATCGGTGGCGGATTTGCCTTGGTGGCAGGTGTACGACGATCCCGTGCTGCAAGCACTCATCACTGAGGCGCTGGAGCACAATTACGATGTACGCATCGCGGTGCAAAATGTGCTCGAGTCGCGCGAACTCGAGCGCATTCAGGAAGCCAACCTGATGCCGCAAATCACCTACAGTGGTGCGGCCACGCGCGGGCGCAACCAGTTGCTTGGCAATCTCGCCCCGCAAGGCGGCGCTTACAGCGACGGCGCGCTCGCGCAGGTCGGCGTGTCGTGGGAAATCGATTTGTGGGGCCGGTTGCGCCGGGCGGACGAGGCGGCGCGGGCGAAATACCTCGCCACGCTAGAGGCCCAGCGGGGCGTGTGGCTCTCGCTCGTGAGCGATGTCGCGACCACGTATTTCCAACTGCTTTCGCTGGACGCGCAATTGCAGGTGGCGAAGGACGCCACCAAAACCTACACCGACACGCTCAAAATTTTCCAGGACCGGCTCGAGGGCGGGGTGGCGTCGCTGCTCGATGTTTCCAGCGCCGCGGGGGCACTTGGCGCGGCCGCCGCGCAGATTCCGGAACTGGAAAGTGAAATCCGGCAGACGGAAAACCAGTTGTGCGTTTTGCTCGGACGCAATCCGGGCCCGATTGCGCGCGGCCAGCCGTTAAGCGCGCAGACGCTGCCGCCGCAAATTCCCGCGGGTCTGCCCAGCCAGTTGCTCGAGCGCCGGCCCGACATCCGGGAGGCGGAACAGAATCTTGTGGCCGCAAACGCGCAAATCGGCGTCGCCAAGGCGGACTTTTTTCCGCGCCTGAGCCTCACCGGCGCGCTCGGGAAGGTGAGCAGCAGTTTTACGGACTTCACGGCGGGCGGTTCAAATGCGTGGGCGGTGGCGGCGAATCTCGCCGGGCCGATTTTCGAGGGCGGCAAGCTCACGGCCCAGTATAAGCAGACTCTGGCCGAGTGGGAGGCGGCGAAGTTGCAGTATCAGTCCACGATTCTCGGCGCGTTTCAAGAAGTCTCCAACGCGCTCATCAGTGGGGAGAAGCTCGGCGCGGTGCGGGAGCAGCAGGAATACTCGGTGAAATCCTACGCCCAGGCCGTGGATGTGTCGATGAAGCGCTACCTCGCCGGCAAGGCCAGCTATTACGACGTGCTTGACGCGCAGACGAAACTTTTCCCCAACGAGGCAAACCTCGTCAACACGCGGCTGAATCAATTGCTGGTGCTGGTCCAACTTTACAAGGCGCTCGGCGGCGGCTGGTCGCTCAAGGACGAGGATTATGCGCATGAAACGGAACCCACTGCACCCTCGCAGTGAATTGGGACGCGGTAGGAGCGCCAACTATCAGCTAAGGGGCCGCATCGCTCAGGGCTTCGACTCATCCGGCCACACGCCGCCCTGCGTGATCCACAATTTCATCATGGCGATGTCGTTGGCGGTGGGCTGGGGCTGGTCGGGCGGCGGCATATGGCCGTCCGGGGCGGTCATCGCAATGTAGATTTCGCTGCGGTTAGGCGCACCGGGGGTGATGAACCCGCCATGGCTGGCGACGTTGGCCTTGCTGTCGAAGCGAATCCGGTTGGTTTGCCGTTCGGGCCCGTGGCACTTGTAGCAATACGTGGCGAAAATCGGTTTGATGGTTTGGTTAAAGTCCACGAGGGCCGCCGGGGCGGCGGGTGCTGTCGCGGTCGACGCAGCGATCGGCGCTGCGCTTTTTGCCGGCGCCGCCACAGTGGGCGCGGGCACGGGTGCCGGAGTGGCGACAACCGCCGCAGCCGTGGCGGGCTTGGGAGCGGCCGCGGTCGTTGCGGCCGCTTGGGCGGCTGAGGCGTTAGGCGCAACGGAATTGTGGTCGGTGGCGCAGCCGGCGAGCGCCAGCGCGAGGCCGCTTAAAATTAAGAATCTGGAAACGGACATGGGGGTAATTTTCACGAGCGGGAGTAAGAAATATGATTGATGAAGTTCGTCTGCCGCGTTGTCAAATAGTGTTGTGGATGTTTCCGCCCGCTGTCTCGTCTGCTCGCCTCGTGGGCGGGCATAGCCTAGCCTTGCTAAAAACCGGGGTTGGGGCAACATGGCGGCTGGCCCTCGCCACGGCGCGGGCCGCCTTCGGCTTATGAAGTTTCGCCTCCGCCACAAAGTCACCGGCCTCGCCGTCATTTCGGCCCTTCTGCCGGTGTTGGCGTTGCTGCTGTTGTTCGGCTTTCAAGAACGGCGCATCAACAGCATCGTGTTGACGCAATTCGAGATTGGGGCGGACAAGAGCCTGCAAAATACGCTGCGGCAAATGCAGGGCTTGCTGGTGACGGCGGACAAGCTGATTCAGTCCAAGGTCAACGCCAGCTTGAATGTAGCGCGGGCGATTTTCACCGCCGCCGGGCCGATGAGTTTTGGGCCAGACACCACCGAGTGGTCGGCGGTCAACCAACTCACGCAAATCGCGCAAAACGTCACCCTTCCGCGCTTCCAGGTCGGCGGAAAATGGCTGGGGCAGAATCGCGACCTCGCCGTGTCCACGCCCATTGTCGATGAGGAAAAACTGCAGATGGGCGGCACCTGCACCCTTTTTCAGCGCATGAACGAGGCGGGCGACATGCTGCGCGTGGCCACCAACGTTCAAACCGCGACCGGCAAGCGCGCCATCGGCACGTTCATTCCCTCGACCAGCCCTGTCGTGCAAACCATTTTAAGGGGCAACACCTTTCGCGGCCCGGCCTATGTAGTCAATGCCTGGTACCTGACCGCTTACGAGCCGTTGACCGATGCGGCGGGCCGGGTCGTCGGCATGTTGTACGTGGGGGTGAAGGAGGAGGACGACAACTCGCTGCGCGACACCTTGGGCAAGGGTCAGGTCGGTCCCAACAGCTACGCTTGGGTAACCTACGGAAAAAATCCGCAGAAGCTACCGCCCTTTCTCCTTTACGGCGGCGGCCCGAAGCTCCCCGACAAAATCGACGAAATCAAAGACGCCGCAGGCAATCCCGTGTTTGCGCCCATGGTGGAGGCCGCCCTCGGCGCCAAGCCCGACGAGGTTTTGATTCAGTCCGACACCTGGCGCGATTTCAAGGACCCGAATGATCCCGCATTCTATTCGAAACGCGTGGCCTACCTTTATTACCCCGCGTGGGACTGGGTGATAGGGCTCACTGCGTATGACGCGGACATCATGGAAGTGCGCGACCCGGTGCGCGCGGCCTTTAGCCGGATGCGGCTGGGGGCGAGCCTCGGCGCCCTCGTGTTTTTAATCGTGGTCGGTGTTTTGGCCACTTACCTCGGCGGGCGCCTGGCCGGCCCCATCACCTTTTTGACCAACGTCGCCCGGCACGTCGCGGAGGGCGACCTGGCGCAGGCAACATTTATGATTGGCGAGGCGCGGCAAGGCCGCATTTGCACCATGGTGGCCCGCAGCACGGATGAAACCGGCCAGCTTTACCAGGCGATTTCGACGATGATCGAAAATCTCCAATCCCTGCTCGGCCGGGTGCAGTTATCGGCGCGGCGGTTGCGCGACAGCGCGGGCAAGCTCTCCGGCGCCGCGCGCGAGCAGGAAGGCATGGTGCAGGATTTCGGGGCCTCGACAAACCAGATTGCCGCCGCCGTGCGGGAGATTTCCGCCACGGCCCAGGAATTGGCGAACACCATGAACAGCGTGTCCGACCTCGCCACGCAGACGGGTGCCGCCGCCAATGCCGGTCGCAGCCAGATCGAGGCCATCCACGCCACCGGCGTCGAATTATCCCGGGCCACGGCGAGCATCTCGACGCGTCTGACCGCCATCGCCGACAAGGCCCGCAACATCAATTCCGTCATCACCACCATCACGAAAGTCGCGGACCAGACGAACCTGCTCTCGCTCAACGCCGCCATCGAGGCGGAAAAGGCGGGCGATTTCGGCCTCGGTTTCTCCGTGGTCGCCCGCGAAATCCGCCGCCTGGCCGACCAGACCGCCGAGGCCACCCTGGACATCGAGCGCATGGTGCGCGAGGCGCAGTCGGCGGTCTCCGCCGGAGTGATGGAAATGGATAAATTCTCCGAGGCCGTGCGCGGCGGCGCGGCGCGCGGGGCGGAGGTCACGCAGCACCTCGCGAGCATCATCCAGCAGGTGGAGGATTTGACCCCCCGCGTGGCCGCGGTGAAGGAGGGCATGCAGTCGCAATCGCAGGGCGCGCGGCAAATCAGCGAGGCGGTTTCCTCGCTCAACCAGTCCGCCCATCGCACGAGCGAATCGCTCGAGGGCTACAAGGACACGACCAACACGCTGCGGGAAGCCGTGGCCAGCCTCGAAGAAGGGGTGGCGCGTTTTCGCCTGGGCGAGGAGACCGCGGCCCCGCCGGAAGCGTCGTCGCCCGCCACCCCGCCGCCGCCGAAATCGGCGCCAGGTTTGCCCGGCTCCACGTCCACCTTCCCGCCGCGGCCCAACGCCTGATTTCTATTTTTGTCTGCCATGAAACTCCGCGCCAAAATGTCGTTGACCGTGCTGTTGCCGATTTTATCGGTGCTGTACGGCGCTTTGTTTTGGAACCTCTGGCGCAGCTCCCGCGAACTGCTCGACGGCCAGTTGCGGACCATCGAGCTGAAACTGGAGCGCGCCGCGGCCGAGGTGGACGACGCCAACCGCGAGGCCGTCACCGTGGCGCGCACGATGGCCCTGGCGCAGGAGGGCGGTTTGTTCGGGCATCGCGAGGAATCGCTGCGCTACGCGCGCGCCGTGCTCGAGGAATACCCGCAGTTCATCGGCGCCTATTTTGGCTACGAACCGAATGCCGACGGCCAGGACGCCGCCTACCTCGCCGCGCATCCCTACCGGCCCGACGGCGCGACGGACGACGCCGGCCGTTTTCTCCCGTACTGGGTGCGGCTCAAAGGCACCGTCTCCCTTGAGCCCTTGTTACAGATGGAAAATCCCGACAGCTTGTACTACCGCCAGATGAAGGAAAACTACCAGGCCCGCGGCGAGAAATACATCATCACCGAGCCGTACTTATACAACGACGGCAATTACATCGTCGAACAAACCAGCCCGATTGTCGTCGGCGGAAAGTTCCAAGGCATCGCGGGCGTGGACCGCGGCCTGGACACGATCAGCGCGATCCTGCGCGAATTGCAGGCCAGCCTCGCGCCGCTGGAAACGGCGGATTTCCTCGTCGTCAGCACCCGCAACCGCATCGTCGCCTCGACCCACCGGGCGGAGGAGGAATCGCAGCAACTGCGTTCGATTCCCGTCAATTTGCTCTATGTGACGAAGGATGGTCGCATTGCGACGCACTTCCTCGGCAACGACAGCGTGGGCAAGCACATCCTCAAGCCCGGCGCAGCGGACCCTGCGACCGAACCCGCGCTCGACGGCACTTATGCGCGCAAGCTCAGTGAGATTTTGCAGCAACGCGAGCAGAGCCACCCGTTCGAGCCCTTTTTCGATCCGTTGCGCCATACGGACTCCTACATCGCCGCCGCACCGGTGAAGACCGGCGGCTGGATGCTCATCCTCACCGTGACGGACAAGGAATTGATGGTGCCCGTGTACAGTCGCTTCTGGTACACGTTTGGAATTTCCAGCCTGGGTATTCTGTTGGCGGCCGCTGTCTTTTTGCGCGCCATCAACCTGCTCTCCGCGCGCATCAACCGCGCGGTCACCGTGGCGCAGCAAGTGGCGGCGGGCGATTTGACCGCCGAGGTGCATGTGGACGTGACCGATGAAACCGGCCAGTTGCTCGTCGCCAACCGCGACATGATTGCGAGCCTGAACAGTTTGATCGGGCAGGTGAAGCGCTCGAGCATCCAACTGATTTCCACCGCCAATGAAATTTCCGGCACGTCGAAAATCCAGGAGGCGACGGTGCAGGACTTCGGCGCCTCGACCAACCAGATTGCCGCGGCGGTGAAGGAGATATCCGCGACCTCGCAGGAGTTGCTCAGCACCATCACGAATGTTTCCGATGTCGCGGGCGAGACCGCGAACGTCGCCGAAACCGGCCGCCGCCAATTGACCGGCATGAAGCACACGATGCAAAACCTGTCCGGCGCGACCTCGTCCATTTCGCAGAAACTTTCCGTGATCACGGAAAAGACCCAGGCCATCACCGGCGTCGTCACCGCCATCACCAAAGTCGCCGACCAGACGAACCTGCTCTCGCTCAATGCCGCCATCGAGGCGGAGAAAGCCGGCGAGTACGGGCTGGGCTTCGGTGTCGTCGCGCGCGAAATCCGCCGGCTGGCCGACCAGACCGCCGTGTCCGTGCTGGACATCGAGCAAATGGTGCGCGAAATGCAGTCCGCCGTTTCCGCCGGGGTGATGGAAATGGATAAATTTACCGGCGAGGTGCGCACCGGGGTGGACGAGGTTGGGCGGCTCGGCCAGCACCTCGAGGCCATCTTGCACCAGGTGCAGGCGCTGCTGCCGCGATTCAGCCTCGTCAAGGAGGGCATGTCCGCGCAGTCGCAGGGCGCGCAGCAAATCAACGAGGCGATGGTCACGCTCACCGACGGCGCGCGCCAGACCTCCGACTCCTTGCAGGAATTCGACAAAGCCGTGCGCAATTTGCACGGTGCGGTCGAGGCCCTGCGCCGGGAAATTTCCCGCTTCAAGGTTTCCGACCGCAGCAACAGCACGGGCCTCACACGGGCGCCGTTCCCGCCGCGCGGGCCGGCGGACACCACGGGTAAAAAGGCGTAAGCGTTTTTCACCATTTCACTTTCATGCTGCTCGTTCTCTTCACGCTCGGCGACCAGCGCTACGGCCTCGATGCCGCCGTGGTGGAGCTGATTGTGCCGGCGCTGCCCTTGCGCGCGGTGCCGGGCACGCCCGCGGCGGTGGCCGGAGTGTTTTCCTTTCACGGCGCAGTCACGCCGGTCATCGACCTTGCCCAGCTCACGCTGGGCCGGCCGGCGCGCGCCGCGCTGAGCAGCCGCTTCATCGTCGCGCGCTACACGGCGACGGAGGGTGGGGCGGAGCACTTTCTCGGCTTGCTGGCGGAGAGCGTCAATGAAGTGCGCGACATCCCCGATGCGCAGTTGCGCGAATCCTCGGTGCGTTCGCCCGGCGCGCCGTTTCTCGGGCCGGTGGCGGACACGACCTGCGGACTCGTGCAAACCGTCACCTTGCAAAATCTGCTGCCGACGGACTTGCGGGCGATACTCTTTCCGGAGGCGGTGGCGTCATGAGCCTCCCCGCGGTCATCACTGAGCGCCTGCGGGCGCAATACGGCCTCGACCCCGCGACGCTGGGCGAGGGCACTTTGCGTGCGGCTTGGCAGCGCGCCCGCACGGCCAACGGCGCGGAATCAAATATTGCCTTCGAAACCCAGCTCTTGCGCTCGCCGGCCAAATTCGACGCGCTTGTCGAGGAACTCGTCGTACCGGAGAGCTGGTTCTTTCGCGACGGCGCGCCGTTCGCCTTTTTGGAATCCTGGGTGCGCGACGAATGGCGGGCGACCACGGGCCCGAGCCGCTTCTTGCGCATCCTCAGCGTGCCTTGCGCCGCGGGGCAAGAGCCCTATTCCATCGCGATGACGCTGCTCGACGCCGGGTTGCAGCCCGGCCAGTTTCAGGTGCAGGCGGGCGATGTCAGCGTGCGGGCCTTGGAACTCGCCCGCGAGGCCGTGTACACCGGGCTCGCGTTTCGTGGCCAGGAACTCGCCCGGCGGGACCATCATTTTGAAAAAGAGGCCCGCAACCGCTTCCGCGTGCGCGGGGAGGTTTGCGCGTGCGTGCAATTTCGGCGCTGCAATCTCGTGGACCCCGATTTTTTCCGCGATGCTCCGCCGTTCGACGCCGTTTTTTGCCGCAACGTCCTTATTTATTTCGATGCCGCCGCGCGCCAGCGGGCCCTCGCGAACCTGCGCCGTTGCCTCGCCCCAGCGGGGCTCTTTTTCAGCGGCCACGCCGATAGTTTGCCGATGCTCGATGCCGGATTTGTGGCGGCCGGGCCCCCCGGGGCGTTTGCGTATAAGTTCCGTCCGGAGCCTGCTTCCTCGGGCACGCGCTCACCCCTCGCGCGCCGCCGCACGGGCCGCACCCGCGCGCCACTGCGCGTGACGGCGCCAGGCTTGCCGGTACCGGCGCCCGCCGCGAAGAAATCCGCCGCGCCATTTTCTCCGGCGGCGAATCGGGTGGTGGCCGACCCTTTATTGAGTGACGCCCGCCGTCTGGCCGATGCCGGGGTGCTGGCGGAATCCGAATCCCTGTGCCGGGACTTTTTGCAAAAACGCGGCCCGCATCCCGAGGCGTTTCTGCTGCTCGGCCAGTTGGCCGCGGCGCGCGGCCAGGTGCGCGAGGCCGAAAATCTTTACCGCAAGGCGGTTTACCTCGATGAGAAACACCCCGAGGCCCTCGCGCATCTGGCGTTGCTGGCCGAGCGCCGGGGAGACCGCGCCGCCGCCACCCGCCTGCGCCAGCGGGCGCGTACTTAATAATATTATTTTTAATGGACACACCCGTACCCAACGCTCTGCCCGCCGCCGCGCCCGCCGTAAGCGCGGTCGTCGATCGCTGCTGGAGCCGCATCGGCGTGTGGGGCGACGGCTCCTGTCCGGAATTGGCCAAGTACGTGCATTGCTGCAATTGCCCCGTGTACAGTGCGGCGGGCCGCGGCCTGCTCGAGCGCACCGCCCCCGACGATTACGCCGAGGAATGGGAGACGGCGTTGCGCGGCGTCGAGGAACATCGCGGTCGCACGATGCCGGTGCTGGTTTTTCGCCTCGGGCCGGAATGGCTATCGCTGCCGGCCTCCACCATTGGTTATGTGACCGAGCAGCGCCTCGTCCACCGGCTGCCGCACCGGACGGATCGGGTGCTCGCGGGCGTCGTCAACATCCAGGGTGAATTGCATCTCGCGTTCAATTTGCGCTCACTGCTCGAATTGTCCGGCGAGGCTCCGGAAGGCCTGTCGCTGAGCCGCCGGATTTATCCGCGCATGTTGTTGTTCCGCCGCGGACCGCAGGCTTTCGCTTTTGGTGTGGACGAAGTTTTCGGCATCGCGCCGCTGGAGTTGGAGAAGCTGCAGACGGTGCCCGTCACCGTCAGCAAGGCGCTTGCGACTTTCACGCGCGGTTTGTTCACCTTCCGCGAACGCTCCGTGGGCTTGCTCGATGATGAACTGCTGGTCCACAGCGTCACCCGCCAACACCTTTGATATTTCCGTGAGCGCCTCCGGCCCCATCGACGAGTCCCTGCTCGACCTCTACCGCACCGAGGCCGAAACGCAAACGGCTGTCCTCACACAGAGTCTGATTGAACTGGAAGCAAACCCGGGCGCGGTGAAAAAAATCGAACCGGCCATGCGCGCGGCGCACTCGCTCAAGGGCGCGGCCCGCATTGTGGGCCTGGAAATCGTTGTGCAGCTGACGCACGTGCTGGAGGACATTCTCGTCTCCGCCCAGGAGGGAAAATTTGCGCTCGCTGCGCCGGGCGTGGAGGTGCTTTTGCGCGCGGCCGACTGGCTGGCAAATTTTTCTCAGGCCCAACTTTCAGAGCTGGCCGCCCCCACAGCCGCAAAAATCGCCGAGCACGCGGCCTGTTTGGCCGCCTTGCAGGCACTCCGAGGCCAAGGCAAAATTTCCGCCCCGAAAAAAGGGGCCGCCCCCGCGCCGTCAGCATCTTCCCCTGCGCCGCCGCCGCCGGTTGCGGCCACTCCGGTCACGCCGCCGCCAGTCGTAGCGGCTCCCACGCCCGCGCCAGTCCCGCCTCCTGTAGTTCCCGCGCCCGCGGCCCCGGTGGCAGCCGCCGCGGAAGAGCCGGCCCCGCCGCCGTTGAAACTCGATTTAAGTTTGCTCGACCTCTACCGCACCGAAGCCGAGACGCAGTTGGCGACCTTTGTGCAGGGCATCGTCGAACTCGAAGGGGATTTGACGAACTCGAAGAAAATTGAACCGGTGATGCGCGCGGCCCATTCGCTCAAGGGCGCGGCCCGCATCATCGGCCTGGATCCCGTGGTCAAACTCGCGCACACGATGGAGGACGCCCTCGTGGCGGCCCAGGAAGGCAAACTCGCGCTCAATTCCTCCGGCATTGACGCCCTCTTGCGCGCCGCCGACTGGCTCGCGCAATTCTCCAAGCTGCCCGCGGGCCAGCTCGCCTCGCCCGCGGTCGAGCAGCGCAACATTTTCAACGCGTCCCTCGCCGAGATGCAGGCCGTGCTCACGGGTCGGCCTGTGGCGCCGCCTCCTGCGCCGGTGCCTTTGGCGACCGCGACCGCGCCGTTGCCGGCCGCCGCCATTCCCGCGTCCGCGCCAGAGGTGGCGAAAAAGTCGGACACGCCGCCGCTGCCCGCCGGGCACAGCGCGGCGACGATGCCGCCGCCGACCACCGCCCCTTCCGCGGAAGGCGTGGTGCGGGTGTCCGCGGCGAGTCTCACGCGCCTCATGGGCTTGGCGGCGGAGACTTTGGTCGAGGCCCACCGATTGCAACCGTGTCGCGACGCCCTGCTCAAGGTGAAGAACGCGCAGTTGAATCTCGTCTCGCAGTTGGAGGCGGCGATGGTCGTGCGCGCCGCGAGCGCCGGCGAGACCGCCACCGCCTCGAACACCCTTTCCGTGCTCGAACTGCTGCGCCCAGCCGCCCAGGCCCAGCTCGACGCCCTGCGCCGGCAGTTGGAGAACTTCGACGCCATTGTCCGCCGCCACACGCTGTTGTCGGGCCGCCTTTATCAGGAAGTGATTGCCAGCCGTATGCGGCCCTTTGGCGACGGCACCCAGGGCTTTCCCCGGCTCGTGCGGGACGTGAGCCGCGCCCTCGGCAAGCAAATCCGCCTCGAGATCGAGGGCCGCGACACGCCGGTGGATCGCGACATCCTGGAGCGCCTCGAAGCCCCGCTCAACCATCTCCTGCGCAACGCCTGCGACCACGGCATCGAGCCGCCGGCCGAACGCCAATTCGCGGGCAAGCCCGAAACGGGCATCGTCAAGCTCACGGCGCGCCACCGCGCGGGAATGCTCGTGATCCAGGTGAGTGACGACGGCCACGGCGTGCCCATCGCGCGGCTCCGGGAAAAGGTGGTGGAGAAGGGCCAGGCGACCCCCGAGATGGCGGCGCACATGAGCGACGACGAGATTTTGCAGTTTCTCTTCCTGCCCGGCTTTTCCACGGCCAAAACCGTCACGGAATATTCCGGGCGCGGGGTCGGTCTCGATGTTGTGCACACGCTGATGGCCGAGGTCGGCGGTACGGTGCGCATCGCGACCACCGACGGCCGCGGCACGACGTTTATTTTGCAACTGCCCATTACGCGCTCCGTCTTGCGCGCCTTGCTCGTGGAAATCGAGGGCGAGCCGTACGCATTTCCGCTGAGCCGCCTGAGCCGCACCGTGCGCGCGCCGTATGACGCTGTGAAAACCATCGAGAACCGCCCCTACCTGGCGGTGGAGGGCGCGAACATCGGCCTCGTGCCGGCCCGCGTGGCCCTGGGCCTGCCGGGGGAGGCGCACGCGACCGCGCCGGAGTTGTCGGTGGTCGTCGTGGGCGACGGCAAAAACCTCTACGGCCTGGAAGTGGACCGCATTCAGGGCGAGTCCGACTTGGTGGTGCGCCCGCTGGATGCGCGCCTCGGCAAAGTCCCCGGCATCAGCGCCGCCTCACTCACCGAGGAGGGGCACCCGGTTTTGATTGTGGATGTGGACGACCTCGTCGTCGGCCTCGAAAAACTTTTGGCGGGCGGGCAGATCGCGCGCGGCCGCCGCCAGCGCGCCACCGCGCAGACCGTCATTAAGAAAGTGCTCGTGGTGGACGATTCCTTGACGGTGCGTGAAACGGAACGGCAGATTTTGGAAAACGCCGGCTTTGAGGTCGAAGTCGCGGTGGATGGCGCGGACGGCTGGAACGCCGTGCGCCTGGGGCAGTTCGATCTCGTGGTCAGCGACGTGGACATGCCGCGGCTCAACGGCTTCGATTTTGTCAAACGCATCCGGACGGACACCCGGCTGCAACGCCTGCCGGTCATCATCATTTCCTACAAGGACCGCGAGGAGGATCGCCTGCGCGGCCTCGAAGCCGGGGCCGACCATTACCTCACCAAGAGCAGTTTTCAGGACGACACTTTTTTGCGGGCCGTCACCGATTTGATTGGCGCGGCGGAGCCCGCCGCGAAATAATCGCCTTTTACCGTGCGCATCGCCCTCGTCAACGATCTCGGCCTCGCCGTGGAAGCCTTGCGCCGCGTGGTGCAGAGCGTGCCGGCGTACGAAATCGCCTGGGTGGCGCGCGACGGCCGCGAAGCCGTGCGCCGGTGCGCCGAAGACTTGCCCGACCTCGTCCTGATGGACCTCATCATGCCCGAGATGGACGGGGTGTCTGCCACGCGTGAAATCATGTCGAAGACGCCGTGCCCGGTTTTGGTGGTGACCGCTTCCGTGGGTGTGAACTCCGCGAAGGTTTACGAGGCCATGGGCTATGGGGCGCTCGATGCCGTGCGCACGCCCACGCTCGGGCCCGCGGGCGCGCTCGAAGGCGCGGCAAATTTGCTGGCGAAAATCCAGCGAGTGGCCGTGCTCACGGGCAAGGCCACCGTCCGCGAAACGCGCGCGGGCCTGCCCGCCCTGGCTCCGCCGCTGGCCGCCGATCCCATCCAGCACCCACCCTTGCTGGCCATCGGCTCCTCGACCGGCGGGCCGCAGGCGCTGGCGACGATTTTGGCCGCGCTGCCCCGGCCCTTTCCCGCCGCCGTCGCCATTGTGCAGCACGTGGACCCGGATTTTGCTGAAGGCCTCGCCACGTGGCTGGCGGCGCGCACGGGTTTTCCCGTCGCCTCGGCCCAATCCGGCGACCGCCTGGAGGTGGACAAAGTCACCATCGCGGCCTCGGACGACCATCTGGTGGTGGATCCTTCCGGGCGGCTCTATTATACGCCCATACCGCGTGAGAATGTGTATCGGCCTTCGGTCGATGTCTTTTTCCGCAGCCTCTCGACCCAATGGACGCAGCCCGGCGTGGCCCTGCTCCTGACCGGCATGGGCCGCGACGGCGCCGAGGGCCTCAAGCTCCTCCGGGGCCGCGGCTGGAAAACCATCGCCCAGGGCCAGCGCAGTTGTGTCGTGTATGGCATGCCCAAGGCGGCGGCCGACATCGGCGCGGCGGCGGAAGTGCTCGAACTCGCCGACATTGCCCCCGCGGTGGCGGCGTACTTTCATGGTTTCCGCGTGGCCGGTTCGGGGAAATAGCAACGGCGATGCGCCCTGGAGGTCTTGGCCCCCACGTGAAGGGCTTGCTCTCACCGGGAAATAAAACTAGGTGGAGGGTGCTCCCACGGGAAAGACTTTTTCCACCCGGGGAATTATCTCCATGAAAATCCGCCCGCTGCTTTGCCTATTCTTGTTGTCCGCGCTGCCGGCCTGGGGCGGCTTCGGCTTTATTTTCATCAGCTCCAATTTAATCATCACCTATGGCACGCCGGTGAACCCGCAGGCGAACACTCCCGTAGTGGGGCCGAGCATCCATCGCCAGCCGGTTTCGCAAATCGCCTCGACCGGCGACCTCGCCGTCTTCACCGTCTCCGCGTCGGGCACCCAGCCGCTGAAATTTCAATGGACGAAAGGCGGGAAAAGCCTCCTTAATGGCGGTCGCATCAGCGGGGCGACGGCGGCTACCCTCCGCCTCCGCAAAATTAACCGGCACGACGCCGGCCTCTATCGCGTGCAGGTGTCCAATAGCGCCGGCACCGCCGTCAGCGCCAGCGCGCGCTTGACGGTGACGCGGCCCCGGTAGCGGGCCGGGCGGGTGACGGGCGCCCCGGGCGGGCGTGCTGTTGGAAAATAAGTATTTATGGGGTAATATATTCCAGTTTTTACCTTTGCCATTGCCATCTGCCTGCTGTCTTCGCCATCCTGCCTTCTGCCTTCCCCATGTCCGCGCCTGTTTCTTCGTCCGACCAACCCGCCGCCCTCGGCAAGCTGGCCGTCACTGTGCTCATGGTGGACGACCAGGCCATGGTCGGCGAGGCCGTGCGCCGGATGCTCGCGGAGCACCGGGATATTTCGTTCCATTTTTGCAGCGATCCGACGAAGGCCATGCAAATGGCCCGGGAAATCCAGCCGACGGTGATCCTGCAGGATTTGGTGATGCCGGAAGTGGACGGCCTCCAGCTCGTGAAATTTTTCCGCGCCAACGAATCGACGCGCGATGTGCCCATGATCGTGCTCTCCTCCCGCGAGGAGCCGGAGACGAAGTACAAGGCCTTCCAACTCGGCGCCAACGACTACATGGTCAAGCTGCCGGACAAGCTCGAGGTCGTGGCGCGCATCCGCTACCACTCGCGGGCCTACATCAATTTGCGCGAGCGCAACGCGGCGTTCGAGGCCTTGCGCGCCAGCCAGGATGCCCTGAAAGCGGAACTCAACGAGGCCGAGCGCTACATGCGTTCGCTGTTTCCCGAGCCGCTGGAAGACGCCACGGTGCGCGCCGAGTGGGTGTACCTGGCCTGCACCTCCCTGGGCGGCGATTCATTTGGCTACCATTGGCTCGGGCCGGACCATTTTGCGATGTATGTGCTGGACGTGTGCGGCCACGGCGTGGGCGCGGCGTTGTTGTCCGTCTCCGCCATGAACGTGATGCGCGCGCAATCGCTCTCGCAGGTGGATTTTAAAAATCCGGCACAGGTGCTCGCGGGCCTTAATGAGGCCTTCGACATGGAAAAACAAAACCAGATGTATTTCACCATCTGGTACGGCGTTTATTGCAAATCGACCCGCGAACTGGTTTTTGCCTCCGGTGGCCACCCGCCCGCGGTGCTGCTCGGGGCCGGTGGCGCGGCGCCCCGCCTGCTCAATACCAACAACGTCATCATCGGCGCCATCCCCGGCCAGTTGTATGTGGCCGATCGCACCCAGATCGCGCCCGGCGACCGGCTGTTTGTGTTCAGCGACGGCGTGTACGAGGTCGATTATGCCAGCCGTCCTGGCATGATGACGGTCGAGGAATTTGCCGCCGCGCTCGCACTCCCGGTGACCGCCGGTGTGCGCAAGGTGGACGAAGCCGTCGCCTTTGTCCGCCAAGCCCAGGGCCACGACCATTTTGAGGACGATTTCTCCCTAGCGGAATTTCAGTTCAAGTAAGACTTTTTTGACAGAATTAACTGAATTAACAAATTTGAATCTGTTTCATTCACACCCCCGAATGCAATGGCTTTCTCTTCTTTCTGATTTCCAGATAATTCTCTAAATTCTGTTCATTCTGTCCCAAGATCTTCCCTTCTTCTCTCCCGCCCGTGCCGTCCCGCCCCATGCACTACCGCTATCGCAACGACCTCGCGGAATTGAGCCATCTGGCCGCCGACATCGAGGCTTTCGTCCATACCCACAAGCTCGACCCGGAAGTCGCGCACATCTTCAACCTCTGCCTCGACGAGCTCTTTACCAACATCGTTTCCTACGGCTACACCGACCAGGCCCCGCACGAAATTGAGCTGGAGTTGAACACGAGCCCGCTGGAAATGACGGCGGTGCTGCGCGACGATGCCCGGGCGTTCGACCCGCTGACCCAGGCTCCGCAACCCGATATGCACTCACCCATCGAGGAGCGCAAAATCGGCGGCCTCGGCGTGTATTTCGTCAAAACCCTCATGTCGCGCGTCCATTACCACCGCGCCGGCCAGCGCAACGTCATCGAGCTCAGCCGCCGGCATGATCACAAGCACGAGCACGGGCAGACGTAGAAGGCGAGGAGCAACCAATCTCATCTTCAGCGCCCCATGAGAAAATGGCTCAAAATCAATGCATTATTGCTTATAGTTTTAATTGTATTGGGCGTGATTTTCTGGAGTTTTTTCGGGCAAAGCGAATTGGATACCCGGGAAAAAATGCTGGTGTCGGTCAAGGCGAAAGACCCCGATTTTCCCGACGGTAATGCAGTCAAACTGACCCATTTCTCCTATTTCGGGACCGTACATACTCGGGAGGGGATTTATTACGTCGCCTACCTGCGTGCAGTTCTCACGGGAATGCTGGCGCCCCGAGGCATCTCTTACCTGGAGTTCTTCGACCACCAATTGAATTGGGTGGACAAACAAGTTTGCTACGAGTGGCCGCTCTGGTGTGACAATGGTGGCGTCTTTCTCTATGGCTTTGCGCCGGCAGGTACCGCGGGCGCCGGAGACAGCGCGGGGGGGAACTATTGGGATATGTCGAGCGGGATTGAGGCGCGTAGACTCGTGAGTAAACCGTCCTACGGGAGTTACGTTCCAGATGAACAGATTCAACTTTATTGGACCGGCAAACCCTAAGGGTGCGGCCGGGCGCCCCGAAAAGGGCCCGGCTGTACATTTCGCCCTGAGCCGCAGGCGTGACAGCTTGAGCGTAGGATTTTTCACCGGAGGGCCGACAGAACAAGGTTGACCCACCCGGAACTCATCCCAGAATTTCTGCACAGAAATTCGCCGCCGAAAGCACAAGCCCTTGAGGCGACTTACCGCATCCGTCATGAAAAAACCGCACCTCTTTTTCGTCTCCGCCTGGGCGCGCGGAGTGAGTATCGCTGCGATAGTCCTGGCCTTCACGGGCGGGGCTTCGCCCTCCGCCGCGGCGGCCGTCACCGGTTCCTTGCCCGCGGCTTTGCAGGGCACCTATAAAATCGTTTCCTTCAAGGTGCTCTTCAATGGCCAGAATAAGACTCCGGGTTTTACGCCGGTGACGATCAAGCTCGGGCCCAAGGGGCTCAAGGCCGTGACGACGGCTGACGTCCAGCGCCTCATCCAGGCCACCGGCGGCGGCACCCAGGCGCACGTGGCTTTCGTTTCGACGACCCCGACCACCAGCGTCGTTTCCTTGACGGGAAAATTGGGTGATATGACAGTCACGACCGGGAAGGCCGTAAGTAATTTGAATACCTCGGGATTTACCATTATTGATACGCTGAGCGGCACCAGCAGGGGCCAGCCCGCGACGGCCAAAACCACTTTGGTTATGAAAAAGCAGTAAGTCTCGGGGCGGTCGATAAGGCGGGTCTCGTGGGGGTTAAGCCCTAGGCCGGGGCAAATATAGAGCGAAAACGTTCGCTTGTGGAACCGTTTTCACGTTGCCACGACTGGGAGATTCCATTCAGTGGTGTTACGCTGGTTACCCCTTATGCCCATGACCACGAGAAAAAAATCTGCGCATCTCACGATTTTTCTTTTCCTTTGCATGGCACTGGGCATGCAGGCCGATTGGCCGAACTACCCGCCGTGGTGGCTGGAGAGTAACGTGGCGATTGACCAGCCTGCAGCGGCTGGCGCGCCCACTTACCCTTGGTGGACGATGTATCAAAACTTGACCCCCAATGTCGCACGAATGCAGCAGGTGGCGACGGCCGCGCGCGATTATTTGGACGTGCAGCTGGCCTCGGTGGGTGGCGCCGGGCCCGTCATTGACGGCGTGGTGGCCAATTTCACGACCAACGACACCTTGCTCAACAGCGGCCTCACGCTGGCCCAATTGAACGGCGTGGCGGAGGCGTTTTATGACCGCCTGTTGGATGTCGGCTACGATCCACGCGCCATGCTCGTGGCGCGCGGCTATCCCTCGAACTGGCCCTACGATTATGCCTGGGCGCCGGCGGACATGACCTCGCCCCTGCTCACCACCAATGCCCATCTCGCCGATGTGTTTGGTTTCGACCTCACGAATTTCACCATCCCGGCGGATGTGGATGCGGATTGGGACGGCCTGCCCGATATCTGGGAGGTGGCGCACAACCTGAGCCCGTTTTCTTTCTCCGGCAATGACGGGCCCGACGGTGATCCCGATGGCGACGGCCTGACCAACGCAGAGGAATACGCCTTCGGCACGAACCCGCAATCCAGCGACACCAACAGTGACGGCATTTCCGATTACGAAGAATTCATGGCCGGCCAGGATTCCAGCAATGTGGACTCCGATGGCGACGGCCTGTCTGACGCCGAGGAACTGGCCTACAGCACCGACCCGTTCAATGCCGACACCGACGGCGACGGGCTTTCCGATGGCTTGGAACTGAGCTACGGCACCGACCCGCATGTGCGCGACACCGACGGCGACGGGATTTCCGACGGCGACGAGGTCATGTGGTATGGCACCGATCCGCTCAACCCCGACACCGACGGCGACGGCGTGAACGATTACTACGATGCCTACCCGTTGGACCCGACCCGCCAGCATCTGCTCGCGGTCGAGTTTAGCGTGGTGGACTTGGGCGCCGGCGAACCGGTGGCGATCAATAGCGGCGGCGATGTGCTGGTCAGCGGCGGATGGTATTACCATAACCACCAATTCTATGCGGTTCCGGACGGGATTTCCTGGGACACCGTCCGTGAGGACGGCCGGTTGTCCGGCACCCAGGATGACACGGGCTACGATGCAGTGTGGGGGCCGCGCGACGGGGACCCGTGGATTTACGTGCCGCCCTCCGGCGGGGGCGATGGTTCCGGCGGCGGTCCGGATTCTTTTGACGACGGCCTCGCGATGCTGGATTGGTACCCGGATATCGAGATTTTGGACGGGCCCAACCTGGAAAGCGTGGACAATGGTTTGTACACCTACGATGTCTGGTATGCGGCCGATAATTCAAACTACCACGAGGAGATTTCTTGGGGCGTGAACGGCGGCTGGGGCGGTTCCGGTTATGACGCCGGGCAGGGCGGCGGCGGCACGAGCGGCGGCTGGACTGGCGGCGATGGCAGCGGCAACGGCCCGGACAGCGACGGCGGTGCTCCCGTCGCAGCCGCGGATTTGGAAGGCATTATGCCTTTCTACGTGGAGGCCGACTATCCCAACCCGCCGTGGACCGGCGGCCCCATTCAAATTAACACCGGCAGCGGTTTCGCTTTCGCCGGGACTTACGCGTCGAGCGACGGCACGACGAACACGGTTTTGCTGATCGGCGCCGCGCGCGACACGGATGACGACGGCGTCAATGACACGTGGGACGGCCAGATTTATGTGCCGCCTCCGCCCTCGGACAACAGTGCGCCTGCGCCCGCCACGCCGGGCAGTTTCTCCGTGGATAATACCTTGCCCGAGGCCTGGGTGACCGCGAGCACCCTGAACCTGCGGCGGCTGTTTCTGTCCTGGGACCCTGTCACGCTCGACGGTGAAACCGTCGTGTACGATTTGCTGCGCCAGCGCCAGCGCCTCAACCCCTACGAAGCCCCCGGCACCTGGGTGATCATCGCCGCCGATTTGACGGCTCCGTCCTACACCGATACCCTCGTGAGCACCGTATACCACTACCGCTACCGGGTGCGCGCGCGGGTGGCGGGCACGGCCCGGTCCTCCACCTGGAGTGATCCCACGCCCACCAACTTCCTCACCCCGCTGGCCCCGCCCTCCATCAACCTCGCCGCGGACACCGATGGCGACGGCCTCACCAACGCCTACGAACTCGCTCACGGCACCAATTACGCCGCCCTCGACACCGACGGCGACGGCCTGCCCGACGGCTGGGAAGTCGCCCATGGCCTCAACCCCCTCAGCGCAGTCGGCAACGACGGCGCCGACGGTGATCCCGATGACGACGGCTTGAGCAACCTGCAGGAATACCTCCACGGCACCGACCCCCACAACGCCGACACCAACGGCGACGGCGCCTCCGACGGCTGGGAAGTCGCCCATGGCTACAGCCCCACCAGCACGGACACCGACGGCGACGGCCTCCCCAACGCCTGGGAACTCGCCTATGGCCTCGACCCCCTCAGCGCCACCGGCGACGACGGTGCGGGCGGCGACCCCGACCACGACGGTTTGGAGAATTGGGAGGAACTTTTCTGGGGAACCAATCCCAAAAACGCCGACACCGACGGCGACGGCATGAACGACGCCTGGGAAATTGAATATAACTTCAATCCCAAACATGCGTCCACCTCCGGCTTCGACGCCCCCGGCACCGACCTCGACGGCGACGGCTTGACCAACCTCCAGGAATCCCAGTTGGGCACCAATCCGCGCGTGGCGGACACTGACGGCGATGGCTGGAGTGACAAGTGGGAATACGACCATGGAAAAAATCCGCTGGTCGACGACCGGTTTACCGATTGGGATGGCGACGGTATCAACAATGCCACGGAGCGGTCCGCAGGCAGCGACCCCCTCAATGCGGCCTCGCATCCGGTCATTCCGGCCGCGCCGGGGAACGTCACGGTGAAAAACTTGCGGCCGGTGTATGATGGCTATGGCAACGTGGTCAGTTATCTCGGCGGCGTGATTGATGTGCAATGGAGTCCGGTGACGGTGCCTGGTCAGGCCGTCGGCTATTTCGTGCAGCGGAGCGAAGGTCTTTCCGGCAACTGGGTCTCGGTCGCTTTTTCCTTGGGCGGAACCAGTTGGGCCTCCCACACGGAGGTGGCCGGGCACGCTTACCGTTATCGGGTGTGCGCGGCCTACTTGGGCATCAAGGGTCCGTATTCGAATCCCGCTCCGCTGCAGCCCATCCAGCGTTTGACCGACGCCGTGGGCTATGCGAACGCCAGCGGCTGGATCGAGATTTCCGCGGGCGCTGATTTGGATGGCGACGGCGTCTCCAACGCCGCCGAGATGGCCGCGGGCACGGACCCGTTTAACGCCGATTCCGATGGCGACGGGGTGATAGACGGCCAGGACGGTTCGCCCCTGGACCCCACGACGACCACGGGCTCCGGCATCGGCGGCGGCGGCAACACCTCCGGTGGCGGTTCCGGCGGGAACACCTCGGGTGGCGGCGGGCCGCCGACTCTGGCGGTGCCGGCCGGGTTTACGGTGATGAATGTGCGGCCCGTCACGTCCGATGGCCA
>CAZLRH010000035.1:0-29412 GCA_964562015.1 uncultured Opitutales bacterium
TTTCCCCGCTTGAGCGCATGTCCCTTTTGGAGCGGTTGCAAGCCGACTACGCGACGACAGAACTCACGACGGGTGCGCATCCGATGAAATTACTCCGCCCCCGCTTGGATGGACTATGCCGCGCCGCCGACTTGAAAAACTTGCCGCCCGGAAGCCGGGTAAAGATCGGCGGCGCAGTTATCACCCGGCAAAGGCCCGGCACCGCGAAGGGATTTTGCTTTATCACCCTGGAGGACGAGACCGGCCACGCCAATGCCATCGTGCGTCCCGTCCTCTTTGAGCAGGCGCGATTGATTATCAATCTTGTGCCCGCCCTCATCATCGCTGGACGTTTGCAAAACGAACAGGGCGTGATTCACGTCATGGCCGAAAAAATTGTGGCATTGCCTACCGACGGCCTGCCCGAGCAGGCAAGCCATGATTTCCATTAACTTCGGAGGCTCACTCCCAAGAAACAACCCGTGGCCACAGACCAGCTTTCTCCTGCCCTATCGCTCACTATGCCTAAACCTTCCAAGAAATCCGGCCCTCGTCCGCGCGCCGAGGGCGTAACGCAAATCTCCATTTCGCTGTCGGCAAGCCCGGTTGCCAAAATCTACGCGACAGCCCCGGCCCAAAACCGCAACCGCTCGAATTTTATGGCGTTCGCGATTCAAGACGTTATTGAATTCGGGGGTAAGCGGGAGCACCAAGATGTCAGAAGCTTGCCAGACTCAATAAGAGGCCCGCTGGCCACAAGTTTTGGATATACATTATGGGTTTTCGATTCCGTAAAAGTCTAAAGATAGCACCATGCTTGCGGATCAATTTCAGCAAGACCGGAACATCTTTGTCCGTAGGTGGCAAAGGATTCACAACTAACATTTCAAATCGAGGCACTCGTCAAACTATCGGCATTCCCGGCACTGGAATATCCCATATCTCCTATTCTAAAAAAAGCAAAACAGGGAATCTCGATCTGACAAATTTGGCCGCGATTGTTTTCCTTCTATTTATCGCCGGAGCAATCATCCTCGTCGTCTTAGTAAACGATTAAGTGTAGAGAAAAAGCTGTCCGCCCAAAAAATAACTGCTGGCGTCTCGGAAACCAAAACAACTCTAACGCTCATAGCCCCTTCTTCGCATTTACTAAAAGTTATATTTCTTACGGCGCAATTCGAAAGCGTCTTTTCCGCCCTCCATCGTTTTAGTAATTGCGTCCCGAACGCAAGGCTCATCAATTGCGCCGCAAGCCTTGCGCTCCCCAAGCACCATTTCTAAGACATTCTCCGAATCTCCATTTACTGCGATATTTGCATTGTGGGTTGCCAGGATTAGTTGGCGCTCATCCTTTGTCCTTCGAATTGTCCGAATAATGTCATTTATGATTCGATTGTCGAGGTCCTCTTCCGGTTGATCAATGATTAACGGGCCATTTGATTGATTCATCAAAATGTTTAGTAGCGTAGCCGCCTGTTCGCCTTGTGAAGCCTTACGAAATTCAATCTCTGCACCCTCCCGGAGTTGAAGAATCTCCACACGCGGACGAAGAATCGCATGCAGAACATTTGCAACGCGGTCGGCGCTAATTTTATCACGTAGCTTCTCCATAAATCCTTCTTCAAGAGCGGCTTGGAGAATTGGAGTTCCAGGAGGAATTCCCTTTTCATTTGGCGCGCCCTCTTTCCATTTTACAAGGGCAATCAATTCGTCCTTCAGTTCTTCCCACCTCGCAAAAATGTTCGCCGATCCAAGAATACTTTTAACTAGAGAATCAATACGACTTTCACGGAGCATGGGAAGTTCGAGCACCCTAACCAAGCTATCATAAGCTTCGGAAAAGTCGGGTACGTTCGAAAGCTGTCCGCGAGCAAGCCCAGAGGAGGCATCTTGTATTGTTGAGACTTGTTTCGCAACCAAGCTATGCAGATCGTTCTGAAGCCTAGAGTGGCCCTTTCGAAGGTCATCCAAATGCGAATCAGAATCACTAAGCGTAAGTTCTTCATTCGTGGCCGTTTCAAGTAATTGAGATGCCGTTCTCAATTGGGCATTGAGGCCTTCAATAGAATCCAATACAGATTGCTTACCAGCCAGTGTTCTCCGCTGTTCATCATATTCGCCCTGGTGCTTAATAAGCGCTAGCTCCCACTCCACGATCGCCATTTCAAAAGACGAGATCTTAATATCAAACCAAGCGAGCAATTGATCCCGATACCGAATAAAGTCACTAGGTCCGTTTGCGTTACTCTGAAAACTACTGCGAATCTCATCAAATGCATTAGCGAGCTTCGCCAGTCCCTTTATCGTGGGCTGCTCATCCGCTAATCCACTCAATTCGGATGCAAAATCGCCCAGCGAAATTGCTAAATTCTCTCGCATTGCCTTTATCCTTTCCAAGGCTCTTCTAATTATTTCTTGTTGCCGTAAGAATCTATCGTGGTCAGTTATTGCGGGCGTCGCTGGTTGGTTTCCGGTAATAAGCTGCTTCCGTAAATTTTCGATTTGCGCTCTCAATAATTTTGTGAGCGTGTCAGTGTGCACCCGGGCGAGCTTCGCCGCCGATAACTGTACCGATTTGTTCAAGGATTCAGTCAAAGCTCGACTGTTCTTCTTAAGCTTAGACTCAACTTCAGCGATTGCGCTTGCCGCCTGAGCAGTCACTAATTGAAGAAGACGATTTGCAGCATCCTCGCGAGCGAGTTCAGATAATTCCCCTTGGCGATACTGCTGAGTTGGAATTAAACGACGGACTTCTTCAACTGAACTAATTGTTGCTCCTCCCGATGTTTGAACTTTAATTACAGTACGCTTTGCCATCTCTCTTGTTAAAGTGACGGGCGCGCCATTGAGTGAAACAGTAAGCGATATTTCCCCACTTGATGGGTCTAAAGTTGTAATCAACAATTCTTGAAGACGCTCTGACGTGCGTCCCTGAGCCGAAGTTCCATCGATCGCCGAACAGCCGAGTGCAAACCTGACATATTCCAAAAGCGATGACTTACCAGCGCCTCGTCCACCAATTACTGAATTCATCTGTTGGTTAAAGAAATAAGAATTGTCTTTCAAATACTTCGCACCTCGAATCGTAATTGAGTCGATGACGCCGCTTGGAAGCTTCGGTTCTTGGTAACGAATTCTTGAATCCGGCGCGAGCATTGCTTGCCTAAGGGACTCCGCTGTAGGCGTCGCTAACTTAATCCATGTCGCGTGCTTTCCAATTAGCCTGAAGTCATAGTGTCTGGCATCAGAACTTGAAATAACACCGCGTTTATCTGAAGACCATGCAGGTATCTCACCTTCAAGAATGCGTCTATCGCCTGCATCCAACTCGTGCGGATAGCACCGATCCATGTATCCCCCAACATATGGCATGTCTTTGAATCGCTTGTGAAAACCTATCCTAAGAACGGTTTTATGGCCACCTGGCTTTACGTGAGGTAAAACGATGAACCGATTTGTCAGTTCACTGTCATCGGCGAGCAGTTTTTGTATGTCTTCTAAATTCCGTTCTATTAACTCTACCTGGATGCCCTGCGAAGAATGCGGGATAACATCGGCAGGTAGCCCAAGTTTCATTCGAGTTTTCTCAAAAAGCGATTGGGGCAAGTCGGAATCAAAAAGGATTAGAGCTTGGCAAGCGTCACGGCAGGTAAGTTCCATTCCCGGAAAAATCCAAAGGTCGATCGAAGCCCCTTCGGCGATCATTTTTTCCCTAGTTTCAATTAGCTTATAGCAGTAGACGCCTTCATGATGATCGGTTATTGCTATTGCCCGGAGGCCTTCAGCGACGCATTTTGAGATGAACGTCCGGCAGAAGCTTTCTCGCGTTGCACCAATGATTTCGGGCGAGGGCGTATTACCCAGACAATCTTCAGGGCGAGATCCGATCCAGCTTCTATCGCGAGGCGAATGGACCTGGAGGTCAGACTTTCGGAATTCTGCTCCTTTTTGGCTCATAGATGACCCTTAATTCATAAAGACATATCGTCTTGATGGCTTTTGTGAACCAGCTAGATGCAGTTATTCCTAAAAACGAGATTGCTTACCGACCAACGTCATTTTTACCTACGCACGGTTAAGCGGCTTAAAATCCAAAGGCAAGAAGTAAGGTTCTGCTACGATTAAGGCCAGAAGAAAAAATAGGCTTACTTTTTTGCCTTCCCAGCCCCTGGCATACGGTCGACGGCGGCGGCGATGTTGCGTTGGACGCGATCGCGTTTGTCGTGGTCGTAGCGGGCGTGCGAGGCGGCGTCACTGTGGCCGGCGGCAGCTTGGGCGGCTTCAAGGTCTGCGCCCGCCCGCCGGAGTTGCGACACGAAGAAGTGCCGAAGTGAGTGGAAACTTTTCGTATTGAATGAACGCGCGGCAGTGCCTTCGGCGGCGGTCGTAGTCTTGCCGGCCACCCCCGCCCGCTGCATGAGCTTTTTAAACGTCATCGAGAGACCGCCCCGCCCGCCAATGTGGCGCACCGAAAGGTCCGGGGTGATGGGTTCGCTGCCTAACACTGGCTTGCGGGCCGCCAAAGCCTTCAAGTGCTCGTGCAAGCGTTGCGACAAGGGCAACTCCATGGTCTTACGCCGTCGACCGCGCGACGCTTTCTGAGGCACGTAAGAAAGACGGCGGGCCGCTAAGTCGACGCTTTCCCATTTCATGCTCACGGCGTCGCCCAACCGGCACCCGCCGTAGGCACCAAGCAGAATGACCGTCTCCCACCCCGTGCCCTTGGCTTCCTTGAGCAAGGCCTGCAACTCGTCCGGCGTGAATTCCTCGCGTTCACGCATAGAGTAGTCCGGCAATTCAAGGGACGCCGCGGGATTGTGCTCGACCAGGCCAGCGCGCAAGGCGGACTTGAAGATGGTTTGGATGGTTTTGCCGGCTAACGCGACTGTATGGGCGCTCTTACCCGTGGCGGACTCAGCGTCAATATAGCCCTGAAGCACCGTGGGCGTGATGGCTGCGAGGCTGTGGCCGCTCACCGCTGGCCCCAAATGGCGGAGAAACGACGCTGCCACATGCCGGTAGCGTTGGGCCGTGTTGGCGGCCTTGGAAGTGCCGACGCGTTCCATCCATTGCAGCACATACTGCCCCACTGTGACCGTCTCCACTTTGGAATTCGTGGCGCGCTCATAGATTTCACGGACGACACGGGCGATGGCCGCGCCGGTGGGGTTTAGCTCGGCGGGCGATGCGGCAACACCCGCCCATTCGTAGGCCAGCCCCTGGGCAATACCCTTGTTGGTTTGCTTGGTGGTCCGGCTGACCCACACACCGTCAGGCATTTTGAAACGGGCGATCCAAAAGCGCGAACGACTCAGTTGTCGGTAGATGAATGGCATGTCTCTAATGTTATCTAATTGTGAATTCGTGTAAAGCACGACATTTAACCTATTGCTCTAGAGCTATAAACGATTTTTGACCCCCCGTGAATCGAGTCGAGGGTTCGATTCCCTCCGCCCGCACCAGGTTGTTGAAGGAGAATTATTGCGCCATGTCTTCTGCAACTGCCGCCGCCCAGCCTTGGAAAACCTGGCGGGGAGTGGCCCTGGCGGTAGGAGCGGTGTTTGTGCTCACGGCGAGCGTGGAACTGCTCATGGGCCGTTCGCTCCTCGGGCCCGACGGCCATTTTGGCTGGTGGGAGGGTGATATCTGGAGCAGCGAGAATTCCCAGCGCTTCGCCGACCCGTATTCCTTTTCCCACCTCACGCACGGGATTTTGTTTTTCGGCTTTTTGTGGCTGGTCGCGCCGCGCGTTCCGCTCCGCTACCGTTTTCTAATGGCAGTGCTCCTTGAGGCGGCCTGGGAAATTCTGGAGAATTCGCCGCTCATCATCAACCGCTACCGTCAAGCGACCCTTGCCCTCGGTTATGACGGCGACAGCGTGCTCAATTCCCAGAGCGATCTATTGATGATGGCCCTCGGCTTCTATTTTGCATCCCGGGTGCCGGTGCGGGTCAGCGTGGCCGCGGTGCTGGCGATGGAAATTGGCTGTGCGCTGTGCGTGCGCGACAACCTCACGCTCAACGTCATCATGCTCATCCACCCCGTGGACGCCATCAAAGCGTGGCAACTGGCCAGCGCACCTGCCGGCATAAGTCCTTAAGCGTCACGAGGTAATTACAGAGTCGGTCCGAGGCGCTAACCCCCGCCATTTTTATTGCGGCTGTTGCCACCGCCACTACCACCGCCGCCGCCGGCACCCCCGCCGCTGCCCGACTTGGAGCCCGTCGTGGGAGCCGCCGTCGCCCCGGCCATGGCCGAAGCGTTGGCTGTATCATAATACGAAAACAAATCCGCCGCCGGCAATTTGGTTGGGTCGGACGCCGTGGCATCCGCATTCGTCTGCACGATGATCACCGTGCGGCGAATACCGGGGCCCCAGGGGAAAACGTTGCTGACCCGGTCCATCATGGTCCCTTCCTTGGAGAAAAAGACATGGACGTCACATTGCTTGGGCGAGCCCATGGGCAAAATCCGCACCTCGCCGCCCTTGAACGCGAGTCCCTTCTTATCGTTTACATCTACGGTAAAGGGATAAGGCGTGGCATTGATAATGCGGGCTGAATCCGACGGAAAATCCTTGGCGGAATCGGCCACGGCGATACCAGTGGCATTGCCACCTTGGCGGCCCGAAATCACCACGAGAAAGGCCCCGTTGCTGGTTCCGGACGGAAAGTTCACCTGGCCGACCGGCACCATGTCGGACTTCCCTTGCGGCGAAGGCTGCGAGCGATACAATACCATCGGATTGGGGCCCGAGTAACTGCTGGCGGCCGTGGGCAGGGACATCGCCGCGAGCGTGAGGGGTACGAATTGTCCGCCGTTTTTGATGCTCAGGCCGGAAATCGCGGTCACGCCCAAGGGCTTGAAAGAGACTGACATGTTCATCTGCGCCTGGGCCAAGCCGGCGGCCAGCCCGAAGCACATGAGGGAGAAGAGGAATTTTTTCATGGGGTTAAATGTCGGTCGGCTGCAACCACCGGAAAGAGACCACCCGGAACTTGCGGCCGAAAAGTTTATTGGTCGGGGTTAGACCATCAAAGGATACCGCCGGACTGTTGGATGGGTCAACATAATCCGGCAGGCGTTGGACGATGGCCTCGCACCAAATCCGGCTCAAGGGAAGGCCCGTGGTGGGGTCATCCGACTCACCATAAGCCCGGACGGTGAACGTGTCGCCGCGCGTGGTGATCACGGGCGCAATCGCCTGGAGGACATCAGCTTGCGTGAGCCAGCCGGGAATGCCGGTCAGCCGGTTACCCGGAGAATCAGCCAAGGTCGTGTACGAGGTGCCACTGATCTGGTTCGCGTAGAACTTGCTGTAATTCGTTACGGAGATATTCGCCGTCCCCATGCTCTTCTGGCCCGTGAGTTGATTGAGGTTGGCAATGTCGATGGCACTTTGAAGGGCTCCTTTTAAACTCGCCTGATCCTGGGGGTTGGACGAATTACTGTCCAACTTACGATTCACGAATTGGGCCAGGGACATGAAGGGTCCGCGGGCGCGCACTTGTTTGACCATTTCGTTGGCCAGCAAAGAAATATCCGCATCGCTCAACCGCCGATAGCCCGCGTAAGACGACGGCTGATCCACTCCGTCATTTGAATTTGCGCTGGTGAAAGCACTATTAACCGACGAGCCCGCAAAAGCCGGCGATTTCGCTATTCGCGGAAACGGCGCCCCGACTTGGGAATCCGTTGTATTCACCGGAATGCCCTTGAGACTGGCGAACAACGCCTTCCAAGCGTCGAGTGAAGTCGAATTCACATTGAAAGCCCCGTCCACCGTGAGGTAACGGGCGGGTGCCAGCGCCGTGGGCATCAGCAGATTGGTGACGGGGTCCTTGACCGTGGCGGAGCTTTTCCCGATGCCCAACTGGTCGGCCGTCGGCGGCGTGACCCCGGCGCCATAAATCATGCGCTGGTTGCCCGGCTTCGGCGAGGCATTGCCGGAAAGACCGGCGGTGGTCTGCGGAATCGAGGAGAAATAGAAATGGTCAAAGAGGGCCGTGTTGACGAGGTAGCTGATGTCGTAAGATTTGATGGTGCTGGCCGTGACCGGCGGCACGGCATCCGTCGTCTGATTGCCCGACTTGTTGGGCAGATTGGAAACGCTTTCCGCCCGCTTGACGTAAGGCGAGAACCAGGAATTGCCGACCGCATTGCCGGGCTGATAGCTGACGGAGTTGTAAATATCGTCCGCCGTCACGTCCGCCGATTGCAACTGGCCCAGGGAGATGATGGGCGAATCCGAAGGGGACAAGCGCGAGGGCAAATTGTAGAGGATGACGTTCTTCTGTCCGCCTTGGCCCGCCGTCGTGGGTCCAACAGCGTAGCCCCACAACCCCGAGCCCAGGTTTTTGGAAAAATCCAGGTTTTCCAGCGGCTGGTTGGCGGCGTCATCATCTGGGCCGCCGGAATCAAAATAACGCACATAAGGCGGCACCGTGGGCATGGCCCCAGGAATGGGAGCAGGCGTGGCAGGACCATTCACTCCAAAGACCGGAAAAGGGACATTGAGCGGCAAGGAGGGATGCAAGGCAAAATTTGTCGAGCGCAAATTATAATCCGCATAGGTGCGGTAATTGACAAAGTTGGCCAAATCGTAAATGTGGGTGTACTTGGCCTCCTCCGTGACGAAATTCGAGGCGTGCTGCGTCCAATCCGGCGCATCCGCCAGCGGCAAAAAGAACTTGTAGGACGCGATAAAGCGCGGCGAGGGTGTATGAAAAACCGAGGACAGGTTGAGCCCACTGAGGCTGTTACCACCGTTATTCGGCGTGGTCTCGAAGATGTTCTTGATAAAGCGAATGGGATTAATCGGCGGGGTGTAGGGTGCGCCGTCTTCCGAAGGCATCCCGGTCAGGTCGAGGTTGCTCAGCGATTGAATGACGTTGGTGCCCAAGTCGCTGCCCCCGGTGCGCAGTTCCAGGGTGCAAGACACGGACGGACTCATCCCGCTCGCCTGGCCACGAATGACGCCACTGTTTGTAGGCGTCGTCACATTGTAGGAAACAGGATACAAATCCGTGCCTGTATCCACGAGGTAAAACGTATTGATGTTAAAGCCCGGCACCAAGGACACGGGTTGAGTGCGATTGCCCAGTGTCCCGGACCAAGTCACTGTCTGGACATTGGTGTTGGAGAAGGCCACTTTGAGGGGCAGCCCGCTGGTGACATCCGCCGGAATCGGCGCGCTGGTGCCGCCGAGGGAAAACACCTTGGCCTCGCCGGGCTGCAGGACAAAGTTCTGCGCGTCAATGTGAAACGCCACGTTGTCGAGCATCGAGCGATCACTGTCCGGCCCAAAGCCACCCGGCTGGGGCCGGTTGTTCTTGAGCACCGGAAAGTAATGTTGAAAGACATTGCCGCCGCCGTTGTTCGCCGCTGTCGTGGCGCCAATCCAATTTTCAATATTGATGTTATCCTTGCGGGGAAAGGGAATGTCGTAACGCGTCAAACCACCAGGGCCGCGCGCGCCATCGCGCTGCCAGAGCGATTCGCCCCATTCCGATTTCGTGTCGGTGTTAATGCGATAGCTCAGGTCCAGACCCTTGGGCGCCGTGATGGGGAAATTATAGGGATTACCCAGGACGAAGGCGGCGTAAACCGCGAAGTACGCATGGGCTTGCAAGGTGGCATTGGCACCCGAGCCCTGTACGCCCAAATTGGCTTCGAGAAAACCAAATTGCAAGCGCCCCTGAATCACCACCGGGCTGATGCCCATGGTGGTGCTATTGCCCGGGCGCACCGCCACGCCTTGCGCCGTCGAGGTGCCGCCCTGGGTGCTGGAATTGGCCAAATCATAATAAGACTTTATCGTATCCCAATAAGGACCCTTGGAGGGGCTAACGTGTGGACCGGCAGGATCGGAGCTCGTCTTTGAATTCGTCAAATTTCCAATCGAGGTACCCGTGCCATCCGAAATGAGCAGCTTGCCCTTGAGGCCGTATTGGCTGTCGTTATAGACCGCCTGCTGCTCGAAAGCCGTGTTCAAGTCGTAGCGCAAGCCGCCGCGCAACGCATCCGTCAACAATCCCGAAGAGGACGTGGTTAGATCGTGAAAATGCTGGCGAATCGGGTCGGTTTGCAAAGTATCGTTGATTTTGGGGCCCACATAATGGGCTTGCAGCAAGGTCGAGACGTTTTTCAGGTTAGGTTCATTGACCGGGTAGTTGCTCAAATTGCCCATGTTCTCGATGCCGAAGCGCTGCGGCGTCAACCGGTAGCGGGCTTCGGCGCCCTGGGAGGCATTGAATGAGGAGTCCATCGAAGTGAGCGTCACATCGACCTGGCTCTTGAATGGGTCCGCGAGATTGTATTTGGCTTTCACGCTTTCATCCCCGACCCAGAAGGCATAACTTCCCGAATTGGCGGTGGAAACTCCGCTGGTGGTAATTTGCGGCACCGTAATGTTTACCACCGGGGCGATGATGTAGTTGGCGATGGAGTTGTTGCCGGTGGTATTGGCGCCGACGAGCAGGGCCGCTCGCTGGCCATTGATGGTGATGTTGTACGAATAGGGGCTGACGTTGAGGTTGTTCAACTGTTGCACCGTTTGGGACGGCGTGAAGGTGGTGTTCTGCGCCGGCAACGTCTGGCTGCCCGTGCCCATTTGCCCATACTGGCCAGCCTGAATGAGCGGCGTGTTTTCATTGCCGCTGACGAGCCAGTTCACCAGCACCGGCGTGGCGCTGGCCGTGCTGTTGTAAATGTTGAGCGGGTTGCCGCCGTTGAGGCCCAAAACCGCCGTCCAATATTTCGTGCCCACCTGCGGAGTAGTAACCAAGCCCGCCGAAGCCGTGATGGACGACGGCCGCGCGGAAAAGCCCTGTGGCAGGCCAGTCGTGGTGGTGTTGCCAAACTCGGCGGTGACCGTCACCCGCTGGTCGGCACCTGCATACTTCTGCAATTGCCCGATGGCGATGTCCACCGACAACAAGGCGTTTTGCTGCGCGATGGCCGTTTGGAGCTTGTTGTTGGTCTGGTCCACTGCCGTGCGGGAGAGCGTCGAAAGCGTGACGACGAGCAACAGCAGCAACGCCATCAGCGTAATCGTGATGATCAACGCAAAACCCCGGCGGGACGACGGGGCAGACGAGGGCCGGCCAGCCCTGGGCGTGGCGGGAGTTTTTGGGGCCAAAACACGTGGAAGCGTAACCGGGCGGCGAAGGGCATTAATCATGGCAAAATCTGCAAAATCAGGGGTTCAAGGAAACGTCGCACGCCTACCCTATCACTTCAACACCTATTTTCACCCTCCCTCAGCCGGGAAAATGACCGCACCTGAGACCGCCGTCAAGGGCCCTGGCCTGGCGCGTCACGGATACCCAGCCTTTCGGGTCTACAAAATGAACGAAATAACGCTGTTTTCATTAACTTTATCCCCAAAAATCGTGCCTTTCGCCGGCTTTTCTGTTTACTCCGGCTTATGGAGCTCGACGCCAAGACTTACTACAGCCTGCCGGAGGTCGTGGACGAGTATGCCCGCGCGACCAACGGCATCGGTTTGTGGCGTTCCGAGGAAAAGGTTTTTACCCGCCTGTTCAAGCCCGACGAGGTCCTGCTCGAGGTCGGCTGCGGCGCCGGGCGCATCGTCTTCGGCCTGTGGGAGCTGGGTTACCATCGCCTGCTGGGGGTGGACATCGCCCGCGCGATGATTGAGGAGGCCCGCCGCATCAACACCGTCCTCGAATACGGCGTCAGCTTTCGGTCCGCCGATGTCGCGCGCCTGCCTTTTGGCGATGGGGAATTCGACGGGGCGATTTTTGGCTTCAACGGCCTGATGACCATTCCCCATCGCGAAAAACGCCGGGAGGCCCTGCGCGAAATCCGGCGCGTCGTCCGTCCGGGCGCCTGGTTTGCCTTCACCACCCACGACCGCGCCCGCGAAAAATACCGCGACTACTGGGCCGACCAGGAAAAGCTTTGGGCGGGCGGCCCGCCCTCGCCCGGCCTCGTCGAATTGGGCGACCGCTGGGTGATTCTCCCCCACGGCAACCAATTCATCCACGTCCCCACGCGCGACGAAGTGCGCGAGGACCTGGCCGCCACCGGCTGGCGGCTCGAGGTGGACGCCGACCGCGCCCTGCTCGCGCTCGAAGACGAACACGTGACCGCCTTCAGCGACGAGTGCGTTTTCTGGATCGCGCAGAAACCGGCAACCTGAAACCGCAGATTTCGCAGATAGACGCAGATGTAATTTTTTATCTGCGCGCATCTGCGAAATCTGCGGTTCTCCTTGTCTGTTTTATTTTAGCGCCTCGTCGTCTAATTTGCACTCCCCCACCCGTGTAGCGGGGCCGGTCATGGTGATATCGAAAGCGTCGGTCACGCGCAGGCGCAGCTTGCCGCCGGGCATGTGCACGGTGATGCGTTCGTCACATGCGCCCATCTTGCGCGCGACCGCCGCCGCCGCGCTGCTCGAACTGCCCGACGCCAGCGTGTAGCCCGCGCCGCGCTCCCAGATTTCGAGCTGAATGTTGTTACGATTCAAAATCTTCAAAAGCTGCACGTTGGTGCGGTTGGGGAAAAGCGCGTGTGTTTCCAGTTGCGGGCCCAGCCGGCGGGCCAGTTCGGGCGAAATCTCCGCCAGCGGCAACACGCAATGCGGATTGCCCACTGTCGCGGCGAAAAAGCGGTAACCTTTTCCCTCCAACTCGATCTTCTGCTCGACCATTTCGCGCGGCGGGCCGGCCACCGGGATATCGGCGCTCCAGAAGCTCACGCGCCCCATCTCGACCGTAATTTCGCGCCCGCCCTTCGTGACCGCGCAAGTGACGACGCCGCCCTTGGTATGGATGGTAAACGGCTTTTCGCGCACGCGTTTGCGGTCCCACAGGTACCGCGCAAAAATGCGCAGCCCGTTGCCGCTTTTCTCGGCCTCGCTGCCGTCCGGATTGAAAATGCGCAGGCCGAAATCCGCTCCCTTGGCCTTCAGCGGCCCGTATAAAATGCCGTCCGAACCCAGCCCGAAATTGCGGTGGCAGATGCGGACGATTTTGGCGGTCGTCGGCGGGCGCGGACAATCGGCCGGGTCGAGCACCAGGTAGTCATTGCCCAAGGCGTGGTATTTGAAGAAACGCATAAAAAGCAGGAAACAAAGTGAGCCCAGCCCGCGCGCCAGTGCAAGTTGAATCCTCGGCGAAGTGGGTACTGTTGATCATCCGTCATTTCATGGCTGCGCATCAGTGCAAGTTGAATCCCACGCCCAACGGGCCTGGGCCCTCGCAGCGCGGAGCTTTAGCCCGCGCGCAGTTTCCACAATGACGCGGAGCGTGGGCTAAAGCTCCGCGCTGCGAGGATCAGCTGACAGGCCGGCCACGCTCGCAGGGCAAGCTTGACACTTCGGCCTGGGTTGGGCTATTTCGTCGCCCTTGGTTCGACGTGCAATCCGGCTTGCCGGAAGGCCCGAACGCTCGGGTGGTGGAATTGGTAGACACGTACGCCTCAGGAGCGTATGCCGTAAGGTATAAGGGTTCGAGTCCCTTCCCGAGCACCATTCTTGTCTTGGATGTCCCGAGTTTGAATTTTCAATCAAGGCAGATTGTCGGGTTGAGGCCTCTTTCCGAAAGGGAGCAATCAATGCACGCCGGCCGTCGGTTTGCGTGGTTTAAATGCCTGGTGCTATTTCACCGTCAGTGTCACAGCGACGCTCGTCACTTTGCCAGCCGGGTTGGCCACGATCACGCGGTATTTGCCGGCGTTGGCAGAAGTTACATGAGTAAGGGTGAGTTTGGCGCTCGTGGCTCCGGCAATATTTCCCTTGTTGGCGAGGTTTGCGTTATTTCTCTGCCATTGGTAGGTGAGCGGTGCGGTGCCTGTGGCTTTCACCGTGAAATTCGCCGTGCCTCCCTTTTTGACGGTGAGCGCTTTGGGTTGCGTGGTGATTTTGACTTTGGAAGCGGTCGCCGAAGTCGAAAGAATTGTGCCATGAACACCGACTGCCACCAAGAGGTGTCCGTTCCCGGCAATATCCTCGAGAGCGTTTGTGGTGCCTGACCTATGCGCCGTCCAGGCGCTTCCATTGGGCGAGGTTAAGATCGTGCCATGGTCGCCTACGGCCACAAACTGGCTGCCGCTCCAAGTGACGCTCCAAAGCAGCTTGGTCGTGCCGGAGGTGCGAGCGGTCCAGGCTACTGCATCAGGAGAGGTCAAAATAATGCCGGTGGTGGCAAAGTCCCAACCCACGGCCACAAACTGTGTGCCATTCCAATGAATGCCCTCAAGCAAGTCCGTCGTACCTGAATTGCGGGGAGTCCAAGTCACGCCGTCGGGCGAAGTCAGGATCGCGCCTGAGCTTCCCACCGCGGCAAACTGGGTGCCATTCCAAGCGAGATCCCAAAGGGTATTGATTGTGCCCGAGTCGTGCGGAGTCCACGTCACCCCGTCCGGCGAGGTCAGGATGGGAATGTTGCCAGTGATAATAAAGTCCCCGCTGACGAGGGCCACGAAAACGGTGCCATTCCAGGTGACCGCAGAAAAACCGCCATAGGTTGCACCCGGGGATTGGATCGTCCAGGTGACGCCGTTCGGCGAAGTCACAATGACGCTAGGAGTGTTTCCATCTGTTGATCCCACGGCGACAAACTTTGTGCCGCTCCAAGCAATGGAGACCAGATCGTAGGTCGTGCCGGAGGTGCGTTTTGTCCATTTCACGCCGTCTGGCGAAGTAAGGATGGTTCCGTCTACACCGATGGTCACAAACTCGGTGCCATTCCAAGCGATGGCGGTGAGGGTGTTGGTGGTGCCGGATGTGTGCGCGGTCCAGGCATCCGAGCTTGCGGCATAACTCCAAAAGGGAATCAAACAGAGGATGACCACGAAAAACCAAGGCTTCGGGTGGCAGGAAACTTTCACGGGGGTGGGAGGAAGCGTTCACCACCATAGGAAGCTTTCAATGCGAATGTCAAAATGATTCCAACTGATTTGGAGTGTAAATCCGAAGGAGCGGCAGGTGAGGCGACGGCCAATATTTTTTCTTGTACCGGCGAGGATCCTATTCGAAGAAGAGCGTAGCGGCTAGCTACGAGAGTTTAAGCCCCTTCCCGAGCACCATTCTTCGCACGCCCGGCGAGTGATGAATTCAACCGTACCCGCTGCCGGCATTTCTGCCGGCAGCGAGTTGAGGCCGAGGTCATCTTTCACCGCGGGTTTACTTCGTCGGATCCCAGTAGTTGCCGCTGATCGCAATCAAGCACTGGAGCGTGACGGAGTCTTCGTAATAATCCTCATGCGTGGTGCGCACGGAGTCGTACAGCGCGTTGAGCCATTCGGGGTGCGTCGGGTCCAGCATCGCCGCCACCGCCAGCGGCGACGCGAAGAACGTGGTGAAGTAGTTGTTGCCCGACACATTGGTGCCGTCGAGTTTGTAACCGGCGCGCAGGGCGGATGCTTTGCCGCCCGTCTTCGTGCGCGCCCACACCGCCATTTTCTTCGCCTGCGCGAGCGAGATGGCGTCGTTGTTGAGCAGGGCATCCAAGCCCAGCCGCCACGGATCCCGCCCGGCATTGTAGTCGTAAAAACCGTCCGTGTTGGCTTCGAGGAACTTACCCGTCACGGGCTTGGGCGCCGTTCGCGCGTCTTTGCTGAAGTCCGGCAACAAGCCGGTGACCGGACTGTAATTGGCCTGAATCGCCGTGATGACGGCCGCACTATTCGTGGCCACGGTGTTCCAGGTCGCATTCCCGGTAAAACGCGCCCACGCCCGGAAATGGCTCGGCATGAAGTCGGAGGTGCGCGGCGTGTCCTGGTTGTATTTGCTGCCCTTAGGGTTGACCCAATCGCCCAGCATCGGCACGCGGCTTTGCGGGCCGATGGTCGAGGCCATGATACCGGCCAGCCGGGTGCCGGCCAGTGCCGCGTAATTGTAGGTCCCGCTGCTGCCCCATTGCCGGTCGGCGAGCATAAGGCCGTAGGCAATGTCGGCGTCGCCGTCAAAAGCGCTGTCCGAATCGTCCGGCGAGTCCGGCACCTGCCATGCCATCAGCCGGGCATCAATGACACTCGGATGCGCGAGCGCGAACCGCAGCAAGCCGTCAAACTGCGCGTGCGCGTTGGCATCGTAGCCGGCCATCAGCGGCACAATCACCATCCCATAACCCTGCCCTTCGGAAACGGTGGAGTTGGGATCCTCCGAACCAAAGGAGATGCGGTACAACGGCAGGCCCTGCGCATCCGTGCCGGCGGATTTCAGGTACTTGTTGCGCCAATAAGTATAAAAGGCGCGGACATCGTCATCAAGTTGCGCCTGGGTGTGATTCGTGGGTTTGATGGCGCCGCCGCCATAGAGGACATGCTGGGGAAACGGATAGAACGGCACATCGCCCGCCGCAAAAACCGGGGCCGCCGCGAACAGCGCGCAGGCACCGAGGGACAAAATTCCGGACCAACGGAGAATTTTCATAGGACCTCCCAGAAAAGCACAACCCTCCCCGGCACACCGCGCGGCGGAGGGCCGCGGCGGCGCCGGAAAGGCAGGTTGCGTGGCGCCGGCCCATCGACCCGGAGCGCAGAGGAAGAAAGTGAAGGCCCTCTCCCCGGGCGGCCCGTCGCCGAGAGGCCGGGCCAGCAACGCTGCAAAAGTTAAGAGCGGCACGGGCCATTAGTATTTCGAATATTATGCATAAAATTTAAGAATGCCGAAACTTTCGCCGGTTGGACAGCATTGGACTGTGCAAGTGTCCCTCGCAAATTCGCATTGTCCCGGTGGGAAAATTACTCTTTTCACATCGGCGCGCTGAGGGCAGCGCGCCCTACCCGGAACCTAGCCTGTGGGTAGGGCGGGCTGCCCTCGCCCGCCGTCAAGTTTTTTCCGAAATTTGCCTTTCTCCCGACGGGAAAGTTTGCCACCCGTCAGCCGCCGCGCTACTCCCCTCTTTTCCCATGCCCACCCTCGTCCCCGCCGCCCAAGCCTGGCTCGAAGCCTTTGTAAAAACGCACGGCGGCATCGCTGGCACGGTGCACCGCCGCGAAGGCGACAACCTGCTGCTAAGCGCGGCCGTAAACATCCCGCCGCCGGTCGTCGCCATTACCGCCACCGTGCCCAAGGGCAAGGGCATGGCCGGTCTCGCCCTCGAACGCCGCCAGCCCGTGCAGACGTGCAATTTGCAGACGGATAAAACCGGCGACGTGCGCCCCGGCGCGCGGGCCGTCAACGCCCAGGCCGCCGTCGCGTTGCCGGTGCCGGATGGAAAAGGCGAGGTCCGCGCCGTCGTCGGCATTGCGTTTGCCCACGAGCAGGAACTCGCGCCGACAACGCTGCAAAAACTGAGCGCGGACGCCGCGACGGCGCCGGCATGATAAAGTCACGTAATAAGACAATCAATCCCATCGTAGCGCGGAGCTTGAGCCCGCGCTAGTCCTGATGGAAATCCCTGAGCGCGAGCTGAAGCTCCGCGCTCCTAAAAACTTCACCGCCCCGGCCTCGTCGCCGTATAAAACTCCTCCGGCACGGGCGATTCGGCCGCGAATTTCAGGCTCGGAATCTTCAGCCCCGCCGCGTGCAGAAATAGGCGCTTGAGGCCGGTGCGTTTCGCGAACGTGCGGTTGAACTCAAAATCGCCGTAAGTGGCGTCGCCGATGATGGGATGGTGGTGCGTCGCGCATTGCACGCGCAACTGGTGGGTCCGTCCTGTCAACGGCTCCAGGCGCAGGAGCGACAACTCCATCCCGCCGCCCGCCGCGCTGGACTCGAGGCACTGGTAAACAGTCTCCGCGGTCTGGCTGTCCGCGGCGAGGCCCACTTTCACCCGCACGCCCCTGCCCGCCAGCGGTCCGCCGGGCTTGGCGCGGGCGAGGCGATCGTTCCACTGCCCGCGCGGCGGGCGCGGACGGCCCAGCGCGAGGGCGAAATATATTTTATGCGCGCGCCCCTCGGCAAAAGCCCGCCGTCCGGCGGCCGCCGCCTCGATCGTCACCGCCGTCAACACCAGGCCGGAGGTCGGCGAATCGAGCCGGTTGATGAGGTACAAAATCCCGGGGTCGTCCGGCCCCGCCGGTGTCCAGCGGTAACATTCCTGCTCGTGGTCGTAGCGCGCGTTGAGCAGGGACTTCGCCTGGTCGCCGGCGTCATTGGGGTGGGTCAACACGCCCGCGGGTTTGTCGAGCGCGAGGAGACCCTGCGCGCCCGCCGCCGCCACGTGCGCGCCGCGCGCCAGTGGCAGCACGCGCGCCCAGTCCGGCGTCCTGTTCTCCGTACTCATCGATAATAGAAAGTAATTTGCACGCTTTCCTTCTGACCGAAACGGTCGATCATCTCCTGCGTCCACGGGTCGAACGGCGCGGGCCGCTGCACGGCCTCGACGCACAGCGAGGTCGCGCCGCGGCTGGCGGTGGCATCGACGACCTGGAGGCTGCCCGGCACGAGATTGCCCTGCCAGTCCACCTGGAACACCACAATCACATGCGAGCCGAGGTCGCCCGGCGCAAAATTAAAATTATCGCCGAGTATGAACCACTGGGATTGGATGGCTTCCATCATGCGTTTCGTGTAAACGCCAAACACGCTCAACCGGGAATTAAGGCCCGCCACGCCGATGTTGCGCGCGCTGCTGATGCTGTCCACCAGCGGGCCGGACGAAACCAATTGTTTCACCTGCGGACGCGGCAGGGGCCGCGGCGGGGAGTTGGGCGACGGCGGCGAATCCGGCGCGGGCGGCGGCGCCTGGGTGGCTTGGAGGGACGGCGGCAGTTCCGGCGTCTGGGTCACCGGTTTGGGCGCGGTGGTTTCGGGCGCCGGTGTTTCTGTCGGCGGATTGTCGGCCGGTTTGGGCGGCGCGGCCGAAGGCGGTTTGTCCACGGGATTTTCCGTGGGCTTTTCCGTCGGCGCGTCGGCCGGTTTTTCCGCGAGCTTTACGCCCGCGCCGTTGTCGTCGGTCGATTTCCCCTGCAAGGCCTCGGGCAGGACAATGGGCGGGCTGGGTTCCGAAATCGACGGCAAGTTCGCTGGATTGGGTTGCGGCTCGAAGGGTGTTTTGGGTGCGGGCGTTTGCAACTGCGGCTGGGCCTCCTTCGGTGTGGGTGGCGTCTCCGGCGTGGGCTGGGCGGGCGGAGAGGGTTGCGCGGCGGGGTTGGGTTGGACCTGCGGCGACGGCGGGGTTTGCGGGGCAGGCGGCGAAGGTTGTGACGCCGGGGACGGCTGCGAAGGCGGCGGACTCGCAGGCACCGGCGGACGCAAATCACCGGTCACCACTTTGAGCAGGTCTTGCTGCTCGCCCTTTATCGTAGGTAGTTCGGCGGTGCTGGTGGGGTCGGGCTTTTCCTGCGCGGCCCGGGTATTGCGGTCAGAAGTATTGTTCGTTTTGTCCGGCTCGGCCTCGGGCGCATCGGGGTTGGTCTCGACAAAGCGCAAATCGTCCGGCGTCAATGGCTGCAACGCGTACTCGGGGGGCGGAGGAGGAGGAGGAGGGGCCGTGAGGGCCGTCAACGCGGAACTCGACCGCGGCATCACAAAGAGAAACGAGCCATGCAATAGCAGCGTGAGCAACACCGCGATGGCCGTGCCGATGCGCGACTCCGTGCGCCCCTGCACAACGCGGTCGAATTCGGGCCATGGGCGCCGTTCGCGCCGCACGGGCGCGGGCGCCGGAGATTTGTTCGGCGGATTAGTCACGGAAACGCGGGTCGTCCAGACTAGGCGCGGCGGCGTTTTTAATCAAGGCCCGTTCGTGCAAACGCGCCGCCACCCACTCGAGCGGCAGGCCCATGATGTTCGTGAATGATCCGCGATAGCGCGCGAGAATCAGCTCGCGCCCCTCCTGGATGCCGTAGGCGCCCGCCTTGTCCAGCGGGTTGACCTGCGCGAAATACGCGTTGATGCGCGCCTCATCCAAAGTCTGGAAAGTAACCTCGCTCGTCTCGCAATGGGTGGCGTCGGGAAATTGCACACGGTTCATCGCATCGTCCGGGATGGTCTTCGCGTTGCCTTTAGGCAGGGGCGTCGCTTGCGACGGCCCACCCCTCCTCCACAAACACACGCCCGTATAAACCACATGGGTGCGCCCGGACAAACGCCGCAACATCGCGCGGGCCTCGTCCAAATCCCGCGGCTTGTTCAAAATCTCGCGGCCCAGCGCAACCGTCGTGTCCGCCGCCAACACCCACGCGCCCGGATGCGCCGCGCACGCCCACGCCGCCTTGAGCGCGGCATTATGCAAGACCAACTCGCGCGGGTCGGACTCCGGCGCCTCGAACTCAATCACCGGCGCCGTCAATGCCTCAAATTTTACGCCCAGCAACCCCAGCAATTCCCGGCGGCGGGGCGAGGCAGAAGCGAGGATGAGGCTCATGGATGAAAAGTTTTTTCAGGAAATGACTAAAACTTCAAATATGCAAAAATTAAAAAAATCGCGCAGTACAGCAGGGACGCAGGGGAGCAGAGACAAAAAGAAGAAGAGCAACCGCAGATTACGCAGATTAACGCAGATTTTGACTTACTGAAATCTGTGCAAATCGGTGGAATCTGTGGAAAAAATCTCTGCTCCTCTGCGGCTCAGCGCGAGTTCTCCTCACCGCTTACGCACTTGCTCGTTGATTGCAGCAAAACCGCCATTTTGGTGTTAATAGATTCCATGCCCGACATCACCAATCCCAGGCTGCTCTGGTGCAAAGGCATCCTCTTCGTCGTGCTGGGGGCGTTGGCCGCCGGGTTGCTGCTCCTGTTTCATCCCGACTGGACGACTGCCGCACTGCTAGTCCTCGCGATTTGGGCGTTTTGCCGGGCGTACTATTTTGCCTTCTACGTCATCGAGCACTACATCGATCCGAGCCATAAATTCGCCGGGCTCGGGGCGTTAGTCCGTTACATACTGAGACGGAAAGCGGACTAATGACTCCCGCAAGAAAAGAATCAAAAACCGCTCATCTGCGCTTATCTTCGCTAATCGATTAAAAGATTTTGCCTGGATTTCCGGATGTGCGAGCATGAGCGCGGATTAGCAGTTTCCTTTCCTCCGTTCCTATTTTGTTTTCATCGGCGTCAATCTGCGTAATCTGCGGTTTCGCTCTGCCTCCTTGTTTGGATTTTCCATTTCCTATTTTCTGCTTCCCATTTTGAATTTTGCATCTTGAATCTTAAATAAATCATGCCCTCCCCTCTGTCCGACGCCCTCTTTGCCCGCGCCCAGCAACACATTCCCGGCGGGGTGAATTCCCCCGTGCGCGCGTTTCGCGGGGTCGGCGGCACGCCTTTTTTCACCGTGCGTGCCAATGGCTGCAAGCTGTACACCGCCGACGGCGCGGAGTTGATCGATTACGTCTGCACCTGGGGCCCCGCGCTGTTCGGGCACAACCACCCGCGCATTCGCAACGCCGTCGCCGACGCCCTGGCGCGCGGCACCAGTTTCGGCACGCCGGGCCCGCACGAGGTGCAGATGGCCGAGGCCCTTGTGGCGCTTGTGCCGTCGCTCGAACTCGTGCGCCTGTGCAACAGTGGCACCGAGGCCACGATGTCGTGCGTGCGGCTCGCGCGCGGATTCACGGGCCGCGACAAAATCATCAAATTCTCCGGCTGCTACCACGGGCACGTCGACGCACTCCTTGTCAAGGCCGGCTCCGGCGCGCTGACGCTCGGCCACCCCGACAGCGCCGGCATTCCCGCCGCCACTGCCGCCGATACCATCGTTCTTCCGTTCAATGACCTCGCCGCCGTGGATGCCGCCTTCGCCGCCTGGCCCGGCCAGATTGCCGGCGTCATCCTCGAGCCGTATCCCGCCAACGTCGGGCTCATTCTCCCCGACCCTGGCTTTCTCGCGGGCTTGCGCGAACGCTGCACGCGCGCGGGCACCGTGCTCATTTTTGACGAAGTGATGACGGGCTTCCGCCTCGCCGCCGGCGGCGTGCAGGAAGTCACCGGCGTCAAGCCCGACCTCACCGCGCTCGGCAAAATCATCGGTGGCGGGCTGCCGGTGGGCGCGTTTGGCGGCCGGCGCGACATCATGGAAAAAATCGCGCCGCTCGGCCCGGTGTATCAGGCCGGCACGCTCAGCGGCAATCCCCTCGCGGTCGCCGCAGGGCTGGCCGCGCTCACGCTGATCAAGGAAAAACCGCCCTATGCCGCGCTCGAAACCGCCGGGCAAAAAATCGCGCAGGCCCTGCGCGCCGCCGCGAAAAAGAAAGGCCTTCCCCTGCAAGTGCCGCAAACCGGTTCGATGTTCTCCCTCTTTTTCACGAATACGCCCGTGCGCGACTACGCGAGCGCGCTCACCAGCGACGCCGGAATTTTCAAAAAACTTTTCCACGCCGCGCTCGACCGCGGGGTTTATCTCCCGCCCTCGAACTACGAAACGTGCTTCATCAGCACCGCGCACGACGAAGCCGCGCTGGACCAGACCATCGACGTGCTGGCCAAGGCACTCGCGACGATTTAGGTTGGGTTGAGAGCAAGAGTTTTGACAGAATTAACAAAATTAACGGAATTGCAGCGCAAGCACCAAGGCGCTCAGTAAATTTTTCCAATTCTGTTAATTCTGTCTAAAACCCTTCCTTTTCCTCTGTCTCATGTCGCCCACCCGCGTCGCCTCGCCGCCCGCCCACCCTTTGATGGTGTGGGACGGCGAATGCCGTTTCTGCGGCGCGTGGATCCGCCGCTGGCAAACCATGACCGGCGACCAGATTGTTTACGAAACCTCGCAGTCCGTGGGCACGCGTTTTCCGGAACTGACCACGGCCGATTACGCCAATGCCGTGTTTCTCCTCTTGCCGGACGGCCGGGTGCTACGCGGGGCCGAGGCGGTCTTTGGCGCGCTGGCCTTTAATCCCCGCCGGGCGTGGCCGCAAAAACTTTACCGCCAGTCGCCCGCGTTCGCGCGCGTTTGCGAAACCGCCTATGCCTTTGTCGCGCGCAACCGCATGTTTTTCTCGAAGCTGACGCGCTTGTTCTGGGGCGAACCCGCGCCCTCGACGTACCGCTTCAGCGGCATGTTGTTCACCCGCCTGCTCGGGCTGACCTTTCTGGTGGCCTTTCTTTCTTTTTGGACCCAAGCCGCCGGGCTGGTCGGCTCGCACGGCATTTTCCCATTGGCGGAATACTTTAACCAGATAGACCTCGAGGTGGCCAACCATCCCGATGCGCCGAACTGGTTCTGGCAGGCGCCCTCGCTGCTGTGGCTGGCGCCGAATGACACCGGCCTGCAGGTCCTGCTCGCGGCCGGTTCGCTGTGCGCGTTTCTGGCGATGGCCGGGCTCGTGCCAGGCTGGGCGCTGCTGGGCTGCGTCATCACCTACAGCTCACTGCGCAACGGCGTGCCCATTTTTCTTGGATTTCAATGGGACGCCCTGATAGTCGAGGCCGGCGTCGTCGGCCTCTTTGTCGCCCCGTGGAGCTGGTGGCAGAAGCCCTTCGCCCTGCGCGAGCCGCCCGCCGTGGGCCGCTGGCTCGCCTGGTGGCTCTTGTTCAAGCTCATGTTTCTTTCGGGCCTCGTCAAAATCCTCACGAATGCCTCGCCCGCCGGCCCCGAGCATCCCGGCTGGGTCCGGCAATTTTTTGCCGCGCTGACCGGCGTGCCCATCGGCGAAAACCAGTGGCTCGACGGCACCGCGCTCCAGTACCACTTCTTCACACAACCCCTCGCCGCGCCGACGAGCTGGTGGTTTGCCCACTGGCCGCCCGGGCTGCTGGCGGCCACGCTCTGGTTCACGATGTTCGTGGAAATCATCGTGCCTTTTGCGTTCTTCGGCCCGCGCCGGCTGCGCCACCTGGCCGCGCTGCTGCAAGTTTTTCTCCAACTCGCCATCGCGTTCTCGGGCAATTACGGCTTCTTCAACTTGCTGACCCTCGCGCTGTGCGTGCCGCTGTTTGACGACGCCTTTTGGCCGGAGCGCGTGCAGAAACTTTTGCGCCGATCAATGGCGCCTCCGGCCATTTCAAAAATAGCTCCCCGCTGGTTGCGCCTGGGCGCGTGGGTGCGCGGCACCGTGGCCGGCCTGATGGTATTCATCGGGCTGATCCAAATCGGGGAAGCGTGGGAAAGGCGCAGCCGCGAACCCGGCGCGCCGCCGCCCGGTGACGCGGATGGCCACATCGCCAAGCAATTCCACGCCCTCTCCGAAGACGCCCAGCGCCTCGGCCTCGTGAATTCTTACGGCCTTTTCCGCGTGATGACGACGGAACGCCCCGAACTCATCATCGAAGGCAGCGACGACGGCACGACCTGGAAGCCCTACGAATTCGTGTGGAAACCCGGCGACGTGAACCGCATCCCCGCCTATGCCAACCCGCACATGCCGCGCCTCGACTGGCAGATGTGGTTCGCCGCGCTGCAACTTTATTACGAGCACAGTTATCCGCCGTGGCTGCCACGCTTCCTCGCGCAAATCGCGCAGAATAATCCGGTGGTGCTCAGCCTGCTGGCGAACAATCCCTTTCCGCAAAAACCCCCGGCGAACCTCCGCATCCGGCTCGCCTTGTACCGCTTCACGACTCCGCAGGAACACGCCACCACCGGTGACTGGTGGGTCGCGACGCCGAAGCCGGAGTTCACGCTCACGGCGCACAAGCAATAATGTTGGGCTTGAACTGTCCGAAGGTAGGGACGCCTCTCGAGGCGTCCGCCAGGAAAATTGGCGGATGTCGCGTAGAAACGCCCCCGCCCTTCCTAGCCAAATTCAGCCTGGTGCATTTCCTCTGAAAACATTGACATCCCGCGCTCGACCGCAAAATCTCCCCGGCAACGCATGAGCCTCTTCGCCACCAAGCCCATCGACCGCATTATCAAGGAATCGGAAGGCGATGGCAGTGTTACCCTCAAACGCACGCTGGGCCCATGGAGCCTGATTGCCCTGGGCATTGGCGCCATCATCGGTGCGGGCATCTTTTCTCTGACAGGCCTCGCGGCCGCGGAAAACGCCGGCCCCGGCGTCGTGCTCTCGTTTGTGGTGGCCGCCATCGGTTGTGCATTCGCCGGCATGTGCTATAGCGAACTGGCGTCGATGATTCCGGTTTCCGGGAGCGCCTACACTTACAGTTACGCCATATTGGGCGAGCTGCCGGCGTGGATTATCGGCTGGGACTTGGTGCTCGAATACGCCGTGGCCTCGGCGGTGGTGGCGGTCGCGTGGTCCGGCTATGTCGTTTCGTTCCTCAATGAAATCGGACTGCCGCTGCCGGTGGCCATCAGCGCCTGCCCGTTCGATACGCTGCCCGACGGCACCCCCATGGGCGGCATCGTCAATATTCCGGCCATGGTCATTATCATCGCTGTTTCGCTGCTGCTCATGATTGGCATTCAGGAATCGTCGCGGGTCAACATGGTCATTGTCGCGGTGAAGCTCGTCATCGTCGTCACGTTCATCGCCCTGGGCTATCACTACATCAATTGGAGCAATTACCATCCCTTCGTCCCGCCGAACACCGGCGAGTTCGGCAAATACGGCGTCAGTGGCGTCATGCAGGCGGCGGGTATCATCTTTTTCGCCTACATTGGCTTCGATTCGGTCTCTACCGCAGCACAGGAAGCACGCAATCCCAAACGGGACATGTTCATTGGCATCGTGGGCTCGCTAGTCATTTGCACGATTCTTTATATCTGCTTCGCCTTCGTGCTGACCGGCATGGTCAATTACAAGCAGATGATTGGCGACCGTGCGCCCGTGGCGACGGCGATTGATTTGACGCCCTACCCGTGGCTGAAAATTCTGATCAAAATCGGCATCATTTGCGGATTCTCCTCGGTGATTCTCGTTTTGCTGCTCGGCCAATCACGGGTGTTTTACGCCATGTCGCGCGACGGCCTGCTGCCGTCCGTGTTCAGCGCCATTCATCCGAAATGGCACACCCCGTGGAAGTCGAACCTGATTTTTCTCGTCGTCGTCTCCATCATGGCCGGCCTGCTGCCGATTTCGAAACTTGGGCATATGACCTCCATCGGCACGCTTCTGGCGTTTGTCATCGTCTGCGTCGGCGTCATCGTTTTGCGCCGCACCCAACCCAATATTCCCCGCCCGTACCGGACGCCCTTTGTGCCTGTTTTTCCCATCATCAGCATTGTGGTTTGCCTCGGCATGATGGTTGCCCTGCCCGGTGAAACCTGGGTCCGCCTGGTGGTTTGGCTCGCGATCGGCCTGGTGGTGTACTTTGGCTATAGCCGTTCGCATAGCAAGCTGCAGCATCCGAAAGTGCGGCGTTAAGGAGTTGGGTGGGAAGCTGAGGCAGAAACCACGGATTTCACGGATACCACGGATTTCGCTAGCGAACGAGAGATCCACTCCCCTTCTATCGCGGACTGCTTGATTTTTGAGCTCCCAAATCCCGTCTTCGCCGGCATCCGCGCCATCCGTGTAATCCGTGGTTAATTCCAACTCGGGAGTTTGCATTAGGCCGCGTCCGCCGCTTTTTTCCCCGGCTGCTTGAAATACAGCGACGCCACCATGCTGCCGCCGAGCAGCGCCGCGATGAGCCCGAGCGACACGCTCACGGAGAGCTCGATGCCGAAATAATGCAGCACCGTCATCTTCGCGCCGATGACCGCCAGCAGCAGCGCCAGCCCGTAGTGCAGGAGCCAGAAGCGCTCAATGATGCCCGCGATGAGAAAATACATCGTCCGCAGGCTGAGGATGGCGAACACATTGGACGTGTAGGCGATGAACGGATCGCGCGTGACGCCGAGCACCGCCGGCACGGAATCCACCGCGAAAAGCACGTCGCTCGTCTCCAGCGCCACGAGCACCGCGAACAACGGCGTGGCCATCCGCCGGCCGTTTTCGTGCGTGAAAAATTTCCGGCCGTCGTAATGCTCCGTCATGGGCACCAGCCGCCGGAGCCCGCGCAGGATGGGATTGTTCGCCGGCTCAATTTCGCCCTCGTGCGCGCGCCACAGGTGCCAACTGCTCCACAAGAGCAGCGCGCCGAAGACGTACAGCACCCATTCAAAACGCTGCAACAGCGCCAGCCCGCCGACAATCATGCCCAGCCGCATGACCATCGCGCCAATGACGCCCCAAAAGAGGACACCATGCTGGTATTCCGGCGCGACCTTGAAATAACGGAACAGCACGACGAAGACGAACACGTTGTCCAGACTCAGGGATTCCTCGAGCAAGTACGCCGTGAAAAACTCGAGGCTGCGCGGGTGCCGGTCCGCCACCGGAAATCCGCCGATCCAGCCCAACCGCAGGCCGGCGTAAAACACCAGCGCCACGGCCACCCAAAAGACGCTCCAAAGCAGGGCCTCCTTGACGCTCACCGCATGCCGGCGCCGATGAAACACCGCCAAGTCCAGCGCCAAGAACGCGAGAATGACGAGGTGAAACCCCACCCACCATGACATTGATTGCGGCATGTCTCCCTTGTGCCTAACGCCCCGCCCCGGCTTGTCACGCCGATAACGCTTCCAATTAAGGCGCAGAGTTATAGGGCAACGGAACACCAATGACTTCGTTTTGAAATTTTCGGCTTTCACGCCGGGCCGCGTGACGGCACACTCGCCGGCATGGAATTGATTGACGGCAACGCCATCGCCCAAAGCGTCCTGGACCAGGTCGCCACCGAGGTCGCACAACTTTCCGGCCCGCCGCCCACGGTGGCCTTCGTGCGCGTGGGCGAAGATCCCGCTTCAATTTCCTACGTCGCGAAAAAGCAGAAGACCGCCGCGCAAGTCGGGATGCAGAGCCGCCTGCACCTTTTTCCCGACACGATCACCCAGGCGGAACTGCTCGCCCACCTCGACCGGCTGAATATGGATCCGTTCGTGCACGGCATCCTCGTGCAATCGCCGTTGCCCAAGCACATGCAGGAGACGGCGGTTTTCAACCACGTGCACCCCGGCAAAGATGTGGACGGTTTTAACACCATCAATGTCGGCAAACTCGTGCAGGAAGACCCGACCGGCTTCGTCGCCTGCACGCCGGCAGGCATTGTCGAACTCATCCGCCGCACGCAGACGGAGACGGACGGGCGCCACGTCGTCGTACTCGGTCGCAGTCTCATTGTCGGCAAACCGGTGGGCTTGCTGCTTTTGCAAAAAGGCCTGCCCGGCAATGCGACGGTCACCTTCTGCCATTCCCGCACGCGCGATTTGCCGGCGATTACGCGCCAGGCCGACATCCTCATCGCGGCCATTGGCAAACCCCGGTTTGTCACGAGTGAAATGGTGAAAGAAGGCGCGACGGTGATCGACGTCGGCATCAATCGCGTCCCCGATGCCACCAAGAAAACCGGCTACCGCATCGTGGGTGATGTGGACTTTAACGCCGTGGCGCCGCGCACCGCGCGCATCACGCCCGTGCCCGGCGGCGTCGGGCCGATGACGGTCGCGATGCTCATGCGCAACACCCTCAAGGCCTGGCGCCAACACCAGCAACGGCCGTAACGGCGCGCGCTCATGGCCAGCTTCGAACCCCCGCTCCCTCCCCTGCCCCTGCTGTTTCCAGGTGGCACGCCCGCGCCCCTCGGCCGCCGCGCCCTGGCGCTGGTGCTCGATTTTCTTTTGGCCTTCGTGGCCGCGCTCATCATTCTGACGCGTCTCGTCCTGCCCCAGGAAATGCCCAACTGGCAGGAAATTGAGGACCATCAATCGGCGCAGACTGCGGACTGGATCAACCAATCCATGGACGCCGGGCATCTGCTCCCTTTTCAAATCGATCCGGACTTCGAGGACTTCTACATCCTCTCGGCCCAGGTGTTTTTGCTGGTTTTCATGGCTTATTTTTCCGCCAGTGAACTGAGCCTGCGCGGCGCCACTCTCGGGAAAAAAGTTTTTGGCCTGCGCGCCGCGAACTTGCGCACCGGCGCGCCGCCGGGCGTCATCGAAACGCTGGCGCGGTGCCTCATTAAATCCGCGAGCCTCCTGTCGGGCATGCTGCTGGTGTTTGACGCCGTGTTCCTACTCGTCAGCCGGAGCCGCCGGGCCGGCCACGATTATCTCGCCGGCACGTTTATCACGCGCGACGCCCTGCCGCCCCCCAGCTCCGCCGGCCGACCCGACATCGATTTTTGACGGCTCCTTTACGTTCCAAAGTGGAAATGCAGTTGCACCTCAGCCACTAACCGGCTTAACTGCAATGTTCCCTTGTTCCTGCCGCCAGCTTCCCGCGGCCAGGAACCCCCCCGGATTTGCGCCATGGCCACCTTCACGCTGACGCGCCGCAAGCCGCTGATTCTCGTCGTCGACGATCAGCCCATCAACATCAAGCTCCTGGAGCGCAAGCTGCAGCGCGAGGACATGGATGTCGTCACCGCCGCCAATGGCCGCGAATGCCTGGACGCCGTGGACCAAAGCTCGCCGGACTTGATTCTCCTCGACGTGATGATGCCGGAGATGGACGGCATCGAGACTTGCGAACGACTCAAGAAAAACCCCGACACCAATTCCATTCCCATAATTTTCATCACCGCCCGCTCCTCGAAGGAAGGCAAGCTCGAGGGCCTCAACGTCGGCGCGGTCGATTACATCACCAAGCCCATCGATCTGGACGAAACGCTCGCGCGCGTGAAAACCCAGT
>CAZLRH010000036.1:0-25042 GCA_964562015.1 uncultured Opitutales bacterium
ACCATCTGGTATCACTCATTATCCAGCTTGCGCTCCTGCCGCTTGAGCATCTCGACTGTGGCCTTGGTTCCGTGGACTGCCTCATAGTATTTGAGCGAATCCGGGATCTTCACCTCGCCGGTCCTGTGGTGGTACCAAGGGGTTCTAGATGCGCGACGGCCCGCACGATTCTGACACTTAGCGCGCTCCAGTAGTTCGTCCTCGTCGGGGAGCTTTTCTACCTCGGGCGGCACCAACACACTGTCGAGCCGCCGAACGATGGCCGACAGTGTGTCACGTGCAACGATGAGGGCGCGACGGGTGAGAGTCATTGCACCGGATCCTTCGGATAGACGCACAGTGACTTTGCGTAGTCGTAGAACGTTTGACTGCACCACATCGTTCCCGTTTCAACATCGAACAACCTATCAACCATTGCCCCTGGCTTCCGTGGGTCCTTGAATGGCAGACTCGCAACGGCAACTAGCGGCACATGGTCTCGCATGATCGGGCACCAAATCCTCAGCCCCTCGTCTTCGTACGTTCCCGGGCATCTCTGCAGCGGTTCGCTACTCATCGCACGAGCTCCCGGTACAACTGCAGGTAGTCAGTGGCGCAGTCGAGCATGCTACGAGTGTACATTGTTCTCGTGTTGCGATTCTCGTCCGGTTTACTTCGTCCGTAAATCTCGTGGAAGCGCTCCAATTCTTCCAGCAAGCTATCCGCCGATCCCCACGTGTAATAGGGACGGCCTTCGCCGAATCGCTCAAATATCGTGGGAACGCTTGGAAGCAACATCGGACAACCGGCAGCCAGGCACTCGCTAACCACCAGCCCAAACGCCTCTTTTTTGGCCACCGCAGGAATCGCAAGGTCCACCGATTGCAGCAATTGCGGCAACTCCTTTGGTTCGTATCTGCCGTGCCAAGTGACATGCTCTAGCCCTCGCCGATCCGCGTGCTCGTGCCACTCGCCGAGCACCGAGAGTTCGAATCGTTCATCGGTTGCGATCCGGCGCGCCACTTCGGCAAATGCAGCCCACCCCTTTTCATTCAAGCAGCCGCCGACCCACGCGATACGCAGCTTGTCCGTTGTGCGGTAGGTTCGAATCACCGGGTACCGCGGTACGCCGTGCGGAATGACCATCGACCGCTTTGCTACCATCGTGCCCTCATTGCGATACCGATCCTGCGTCGCTTCGCTAGGGTAGACTACTGAATCGCATTTACTGAACATGTCGATGATACGTTGCTCGCGTTCCCCCAGCATTGCACCCCAGTCGTAGGTACCCTCGACCAGCACGTCTGAATGCTCACTTACGCACGCTCGGCACTGCTCGCAGTCCTGTGCAACAGTACGCCCGCAGGACCATCCGGCAGTGATGTAGCTGGGGCAAAGATAGAAATCATCGTGAACCGACAACACGACTTTTGCCCCCTCGTGTCGAACAATCTCGGGCAGTTTGAAAGTGCCATAGCCTCCCAGATGATGAAAGTGCACGACGTCTGGAGCGAGCGCACGCACCGTCAACTGGAAAAAGTCTTCCACGTGTTGTGCCTCAAAGTCGAACGGGAACAGGCCCAGTGAAACCTTCGACTGCACCAGTCTAGGTGACATCACGATGCGCATCACACCGTTTGCATCTTGATAGATGAGCCCGTCTTCGACCTGGTCCCCCCAGTCCCTGCGACTTGCACGAGGATATATCACCGTGATTTCGAGTTCCGTTGCAACCTGCTCTACTAGTCGCTTGGCAAAAACCTCGAGCCCTCCGACTTCGCCCCAATGGTGGCAGACGTACAGCACCTTGAGTTTTTTCTCACCCTGCAAGCGCGGCCGCAGTCGGTTCGCGATTGACTGTCGATGGTACCGCTGAACACCGAGCGCCGTCCACCTCGCGAGCTCTTCCAAGAATTCGGGGTACTGCTGCACAAACATCTCCTGATGCTCGTTGCGTATCCGTATCGACTGCTTTCCGAACGATGCCTTGTGTTTGTGATAGACGAATAGGTTGTCAGCGAGCACGCACTCAAATCCCGCCGCTCGAGCGCGTTGACACCAATCGGTCTCTTCCCCGTAGCCCTTGCCCCACTTCGTGTCGAACACACCAACCGCCGCGATAGCCTCGCGAGTCATCAGCATGCAAAAGCCAATCGAGCAAGGAACGACGGGAAACGCATAGCTCGACGTCTCTTGAACGATGCGATCCATCGTCTCCACGTCAACGCCTTTGGGTAGCACGTTGCTCCCTTGGTTCGGCACCGAGTACTGGCAACACTCGTTTGACAACGGCGAGACCGAGCAGCACTTCGTATTTGACCGTCGCGCCTCGTCCAGTCGCTCCACCCACCCGGGCGGAACAATGGTGTCAGAGTTGAGCAGAATCGGATCGGTCTCACGATCGATTGCGCGCTGAATACCCTCGTTTGCCGTACGAACAAAACCAAGATTCTTAGCGTGAAACACAGCACACAGCCTCGATCGGTTCCAAACCTCGTCGAGATATCGAATCACATCGCCTTCTTTGCTCGCATCATCGATCACTATGATACCGACTTCGCTCGGCGTATTCCTCAGCACCGAATCGATGCACTTCTTGACGTGCTCGAGCGCTCCGAAAACTGGAATAATGATGGTGTACTTGTTTTGCATGGTCTTCCTTTTCAGTGGAATCGGCCTTTTTTTGCGTCACTCATGTAACGGCGAAACGCGTCACGGTTGTTGACCGGAGGCGCTGACACCGATTCTTCGTCTTCAATTTCCAGCGTACTGCGAGAGTCAGGAACTATTCCAAGCTCAGCATTGTGAGCGGCCATGATGGCCACTGTCAGCGCGTCCAGCGTATCTGGGCTTCGTCCTAAAACCTTACGAAAGCAATCGGGTGAGCCGTCTTTTCTGGTTGCTGACTTGATCTCTTCCAAAAACTGATCGCGCCGACGTGTCTTCATATAATGCCAGTGGCAGTGCTGCATCTCTTGCACAAGGCGTGCGTTGTAAGGGAACACTCCGCCGCTGTGCAGCCAACGGGAAACGAGCTCGCGCCCCTCGTCACCCGTGTGTTCGTACTCGCGCCAATTGACTGCCTCGTGTCCAAAGAACACCCTCCACAGCTCGAAACGACAACGCTCATGCTCGTGGATGCGAGTGCTCTCCTGGTAGTTCTCCAGTCGATTCGCGACACGCGCGCCAACACCGTCAGCGTCAACCGCAATGAGAGGGAACTCGTCGGTAGAGATTCGGTGCACCTTCCACGCGTCAAGGCACTCGTGTAGGTAGTCGTCCATACGCCACCGATACGACGACCGCCATTCGAGCACCTTGAGACCGCGCATGACGCAAATGACAGCCATGTCGTGAGCCGCTTCGGTTTCACCCGACGGGTCGATGCCAATCAGTAGTCTCCCCGTGGCTTCGGTCGCTGCGTAGATCTCAACGTCGTGGGCCTTGATGATCTCGCCCGCAGCAAACACGGCCATTTCGTCCCGTGTTGGGTACTTACCGAGCACGCTGATTAGATACTCGGGGTTTTCTTTTCCACGTGGGTCACTTTGCTCGAGCATCTCGTTGTCTTGTCGCGTTGGTAGGTAGCTCTTGCCGGCGCGCGCCGCGACCTCGGCGCTCAACGTCACGACCTTCGCGCCCATTATTTTTCGCAAGTGCTCGTCAGTGCACATGTCGTGCATTGGACTTCCCTGCCCATCGAGAGGATTGCCGGGACCAATGAATCTCCCCTCAGGACGTACGATGTTTCGATTCCAGACGTCGAACATCTCTTGCTTGGTTCCTGAAAACTCGTCGCACACCACGATCATCTGCTCACCATGGTAACCACCGAGGGACTGCGCATCCTTGCCAGTGACGCCAACAATGAAACGCTCACTGTCATCGCTCCAGATCCCCTTGACCGGATTTTCACTCACCTTGCAGTCGATGATCTGCGAGTGCGGGCAGGGTCTCTGAGTTACGCCCACTTTGCGACAGTCGAGGCAAATGCCGGAACGATTGATACAACGCTGAATCTCGGCCCAGTCCTGCGTGCGCAACTGGTTGCCAGTGAAGTTGGTTATGCAAACTCGCCCGTAGGTCCAGCAGCAAAAGCGCCACAGGACAATCCACGCAACAGCTTTGGTTTTTCCAACACCGCGCGCGCTCGGCGCCAACACCAGTCGATTGTCGCGCACCGCAAGCAGGAATGTTACCTGGTCGTCCTCGCCATCGACTTCCCACGGCTCGTCTCCTAGAATGGTTGTGACGAATCCAACAGGGTCGTTTTGGAATTGCGTGCAGGGGAATGTGATTGAACGAACGCCTTCAAGCGCGTTCATTAGGCTCACGCTGAAGACGTTGCACTCGTCGCCACGTAGCTCCGTAATCACGCGAACACGCTCGTCAGGCAGCGGTTGTAGCATCCCGCACATGCTCGACAGGGTTGCGCGCCACGGCATCTCTTTGACGAGATCTTCCGGCGCGTCTGCCTTCTCGAGTTTCTCGAGCTTGCGCGTCAGAGCCTCACGAAACTGGGAATACTGTCGGTAGAGCCCCGATGACACCGTCGGGTCAATTGCCTCCTGTCGCATCTTCGACTCGAGTATCACCGACTGCAGTCGAGTGAGCGCGTCGCCCATGGCCACAGTGGGACCAGACTCGGGAGCTGGCAGCAGTACGTCCCGTAGCTCAGGCATCGTGCACACCGCGAGAACGCGCCGGCGCATGGCCTGGTACTGCTCGTGCGAGGTAAGGCGCTCTAACTCGTCTCGCTCCTCGCGCCGGTTCTCCGCCTCGCGACAGGTGTCGGTGCAGTAAGCCGTCTGTGTGTTGATCCAGACTGTCTGTTCGTTTTGCTTCGACTCGCCAAGACGCTTAGCGGCCGGCGCGACCTCGGGCAGCGGGTAAACCTTCAGCAGGCGCTCCACGAGGTCCGTAGACGGCGGACGCTTTCCCCCGCGCACAAGTGACAGGGCAGTTCCGGAGACTCCAATCGAACGGGCTACGGTGGCAGCGCCGTGCCGTTTGGATAGGTATTCCAGGTGCTCGAGGATGACAGCTGTCTCATTCGCCATTGTAATCACCGTTTACATTGCAAGAATTTAGTGGTCGGCCGTCCAGAACCGTTACTTGTTGGGAATTCTGAAAATCGGTTGCTCCAAAATCTGAGCCCATACGGCCTTGGGGCTCTCCCAGGACTGTTACCCCGGGGGTGTAATTTGCAAAGGAACACTGGAATTGCCTCTCAGTCTCAGTCCATCGCTGGCTGATTGTCCTAATTGTATGGCCACAACCCAGCCGTGTGAGTCGTTCCCATGAGTCGTTCCCACCACCCCTAAAGGGGTGGGTGGGAACGGAACGACTCAGGGCACGCCACTCACTAGGTGACTGATATAGATAGCGGGAACGACGGAACGACGATGTTTTCAAGCGCGCACCTCGTTCCCATGGTTCGTTCCCAACTCATCGGAACGACTGAATGGCATCTCAGCCTGCCGACTCTGCTCGGTCAGCCACACGGTTCCCTTGTTCTTTCCGTTGGTTTCGACGGTAATTAGTCCTAATTCTATCAAGTCCTTGAATCCGGCTATCATCTCAGCCTTGCGCCAACCGGTCATATGGTTGACCATCATCCAGTCCCTTGACCGAACCGACCCGCCAAGCTGCCGAATCTTGGCCAGCAGCGCATCCTGCAAGGTCTGCTTGTCGGTCGGTGGCAACGGCTCGGCGAAACCGTTGCGCGTTTTCTTCTTCGGATGTGCGCTCGCCTCCAACATGGCCGCTTCGGCTTCAGTCGCGAGTCGCAACGTCCCGCCCTTGCGCCCCTGCTCTTGCACGAGCCAGCGGTCAAGGAAGTGAGGGGCCTCGTTGCTCTTGTCGCAGTTGCAAAACACTCCAACAACGGTCTCGCACGTGTGTCGAGTGAATATCAGTTGCGACCGCACACCGTCACGCAGCCCGGTTGCGCCCCGTGAATCGTTCTTACCGAGCGCTATCGAATTCTTGCTCGAGTGATGTGCGCACGCAATCGAAGGGTTTCCTGGTAGGGTCGTGAGAGTTTCAACCGCTTGTATGAATCGAGTCGCGGCAGCGTTGTCCTTCTCGCTATCGGGACCAGCAAAGCGACTCAGTGGGTCGAGTATTACGAGCGAGAACAACTCCTGACGCTCCTCCGAAGCCTCAGTTAGCTCTCGCTTGAATCGCTCCAAGAACTCGGTGCGCTCAATGTTGTTTCCCGGGTTGCTCTGGACGATACTCACCTCTTGCCCCGTTAGCCCGTAAGCAAAGATTCGTCGTTGGCATATCTCACGCTCTTCCGGTGTGAGCTCAAGCAGATTCATCGCTCGCCACACCTGCCGATGAATGAGCTTGCGGTCGGACTCACCACAACACAGACAGACCATGCCCGGCGTCTGCACGCGGAATCCGCACCAGTTCAGCCCGAGCGCGACGCACACGGCGAGCTGAACGAGCACGGTGGTTTTACCGGTGCCGCCTGCCGCTGCGAGTATCCACGTTCGTCCGATTGGCAACGCTGGCTTATCCGTGAGGTTGTCAATCAGTAGCCATGTTTCAGGCGGCGGATCTTCGTTCAGATCCCCGAGCTCGGTAAGCCAAAAGCCAAGCGGCGACTCGTTTCGAGGTTTGAGCGCCTCGACTCGTTTTGACGTTGCCTCGAATGCCTCGAACGGGTCACTCACCGAGTCGGCAGCAATGCGAGCGGTGAGTGATCGGGCTTCGGCGAGCAGTGCGCGCTTGCAATGCAGCAGCAACAACTGGTCAGCCCAAGACTGGGCATCGTCAATCGTTCCTGCGGGCATCTCGTCAATGATTCGCCCGATGTAGACAGAGCCGCCAACTTGGTCGAGTTTGCCGCACTTCTTCAGGTGCGTGACGACGTTCGTGAGGTTGACGACGCCTTCCGCTCGTACGAATTCGATGGCCCTGGCTATCTGCTTGTGCGCATCGAGAGCGAAGTGGTCAGAACGAAAGTTGATTGAGTCCAAGTACTGAGGGGACTCGAGTGCAGCCGCTAGTAGTGACCGCTCAAGTGTCCCGTTGACAAGCGGAACCTCCTCGTTTGCTGGTGGGTCCTTCGACTTGGTCAAAGTTTCTCCTCGCGATCAATTCCTACGGTAGCTGGGCACGAGCTCGACACATGGATCAGCACGGGCCCGCGATATTCGGTGGACCATGAGCGGTTTTCGACGCACTTCCACCACGCGTCGGGTAGCTCGAAGATTGCCCACGCCCACGGTGCCTTGACGGATAGTGCAAGGATGCTCATGGGTTCGCCTCGAAGAATGCTCGAGCAAAGCCGGGAGGTGTCTCTGCCCACTTCGCAGCGTTGCCTGCATGGGGATGGGATCCGCTGGGTTTCACGAAGGGGCCGCGCGTAGGCAGCGTGAACGATCCCCATAAACACGTGCGCTTCGTCCACGCGTCACCAAAGTGATGGGGCTGGAACCAGTCGGTGGGGGTTCCCAGGAATCGACCGAGCAGTCCTTGCGGGTTCTCGAGTGCCCACCATGTCGGCTGGCACTGCAAGACGATTCGCATGCAGGCATTGACGCAATCCATGCCTGCAATCAGGTCTCGGGCGTGCCCGTTCTTCGCAACTGAGAATTCGGTGCAGGGTGGCGCGCAAAGCACCCCGTGGACTCGGGCGGGTGGATTGAAGGTGCGGACGTCGCTATCGGGCAGCGTCACTCGGCGCACGTCGTAACCCGCGTCGAGGTACGGTTGCGACCACGCCCCAGAGCCTGAGCAAAGGTCAAGAATCACGCGTTTTGCGGCACGAGCACCTGGTCGGGTATTACCCGCTCGAGCGTAAGCTTGGCTCGAGCGGGTAATACCCCAGCATCCCTGCAGGCATTGCCAAAGTATCCAGGGCCCAAGTGCACTCGGCCCACCCATGACCTTGCGCGAAACCTCAAGCGTTACGCGTTCGGCATCGGTGATACGCACAGCAAATACGTTCCCGCGTCGGTTACCTCGGACCTGGGACATCACGGTTTGATCCCCATCGTCTCGAGCAGGCTCGCCGCTAGCCACCGTCGCGCATGCGCATCAATGACCCGGCACAACTCGTTGAACCCCTCGTCAACTTCCTGCGCATCAAGCTGACCCGTCTCTCGACAGATGACGTAAAGAGGCCCCCACGGTTTCGTCATGCGTGCCTGACGCAACTTCTGCTCGGGTTTCACACGCCCACACTTGGTCTTGTTCTCAATCTCGATGTGCAGCGGCCCGAGCCAACCCACGAGGTCAGCCCCACCCTTGCCACCGAATGGCGCGTGATACGAGTCGCCGTGGCCCGTCTTGTTGTTCTCCCACTGGCCAAACGGGAAGTAACGCTTGTGCAGCCACAGGCGGACGTTTGCATCGAACGCGCGCTCGCTCATGTGGTCCGCTCCACGTGGTAGCTGCAAAAACTGGTTCCGTCTTGCTTCGCGCCCTTGAGGCCCAAAGGATACGCGCAGCTAAAACCACCTGGCTGTCCGCGATACCTGAAGGCCTTGAAGTTCACGCAGGTGATGCACAATCTTTGCGGACCATAAGCGACGTCCGTCTCACGGATAGCACTCAATGTGAAGTATGTGAGCTGCATCATCATGTCAGGTCGAACGTAGATGACTGGTAATTGTCGCGGATTCATGATGGCGCTCCCTGTGCGTTCTTGCTTCCGCGCTTCTGCGATCGACGACAGCCATCGTCGAAAGGATGCGCGTCCCAAAATGGCGTTTCTTTCGCTTGCCCATAGATAGGCTCGAGTCCAAGGACGGCTCGGATTGCATCGACTAGTGCGTGGTCAGAAGCAACGTAGCGGTGTTTCATCGTCGCACCTGAGCGGTAGTAACCGAGGCGAGTATACATCTCGCCTCGGTTGGTGACTTGACTACTTGACTTACTATTCCGCAGCTTTCAGCGTTTCGTACCGGAACCAGCCCGAACAATACGCGAGCTCTTCGTTGAACCAGTTGCATTGGATTCCAAAGGTTTCGTCTCGTGAAAGCGACGAAATAATCATCTTCGGACCGCCGCATTTGAGTTGCACGATTTGTCCAACTTCGATCGTTTCTGGATACATTATGGTCTCTCTTTCTTGCGCTGTGCGCCCTGAGTTTTTGAGTCATCCTCGCACCCGACCCCACGACATACCCTCGGGCATGCACCCGAAGCGCGCCTCGAATATGTGCAGCGCTTGACCGTACGATTTCGCCATACGCCGGATCGATTCCCAACTACGCGCCTTCTCTTCGTGGGTTGCATCCCGGATCACTGGATATATTCCGAAGTGCTCTTTGTAGACATCACGCAGCCATTGTAGAGACTTACCTGACGTCAACTGCACAGCACGCATGCGTGCCAAGGCCGCATCCTTTTCGTGCTGTGCAGTGTCGCGACCGTCCCATACCTCCGACATCCTGTCGTCAAAGATTTTCAAAAGCCTCACCTGTGGCGGCTGAACATAGCTACAGACGGGGCAAGTTCGGTCACGGTACAGTCTGATTTCGGTTACGCCACCGCACCTGACGCATTGATGAAGCTTCATCACCTTTCCGCGTTGGATCGGCTTTTTCCCTCCGATCCCATAGATACGATCCTGAGTCGGGATTCCATGCTTTATATAGGCCCCCACCAAGTCGATCACTAGACAGAATTTCTTGCTCTTATGCGGTCTCAGTCCACGACCCACGCATTGCAAATAGGTCGATTGGTGCTCGAATGCGCGAGCCAACAAAACGCAGCTAACTTGTGGAACATCAACCCCTTCAGTAAGTACGAACACGTTCCACAGTACAGTGACTTCGCCGTGCGCGAACTTGGCCAGCGTTTCCCGGCGTGTGTCTTCGTCGGTTTCACCCGTGATACACTCTGCGCGAACACCCAGGGACTTCATTTGCCGGGTCCAATCTTCGGCTTCGGAAACTCCTGGAGCAAATGCAATGGTTGTCTTCGCGCGTCCCAGCTCTAGCCAGGCCTTGACAGGGTGTTTCGACAATCCAGATCCGATGTCGGATCCGGCGTGAATTCTACATGGGCATATGTGACCTTGCGCAAGCAGCTGCGAGTACTGCGCGGCCACCACGATGCGATCGAATAGGCCATTGAGCGCCTTGCCGTCTGCTCGTGTTGGTGTCGCAGTGAGCCCGATTCGACGCTTGTGCACAATGGTCTTTTGAATATCGCTCCACTTGTCCGCGGCGTAGTGGTGGCACTCATCAATAAACAGCCAATCGCAGTCGTAGGGCTTGAGTGACTGGATAGTAGTAACGACGAGCTCCTGAAGGCCACCCCAGCCGTGCGCGTTGAAGGCACGGTCCAGGGTGGCTTTCGCTTGCGCTACCAGCTCCTCACGATGCGCGACCCAGCAGATGCGCCCGCCGAGTCTTGCGGCGAGCTCGGCGCCCATGGTGGTTTTTCCAGAGCCTGTCGGACTGACAAGGCAGACGTTTGACTCGTCGGAAAGAATGTCAGTAACGGCCGCTATCTGGTAGTCGCGGAGCTGCATTGGTTACTCCTTATTGTCGGCAAATAACGGAAGCAAATCGGGAAGACGGTGTTACTCAAAGTCTTGTGGTCGAGCGTTGAGGTCTTTATCGGAAGATCCGTAGTTGTCCTCGACAATGCCAGAGCCGTCATCGCCTGACTTTGCAGTCTCGTGCACTGGTGGCGGCTGAGTAGGCGACGGTGGCGAGGCGTAGAAGCTGTCGATCTCTCCCTGGTTCATTGCACGCGGTTGGTGAATGAGTTGCGGCGGAGACGTGTCCGTGCGGAACTCGCGTACCTCGCCAGCACCGTGGGAAATGTCTTCAACCTTCTGACACGGGGTGTCGCGGAATTCCTTCTGTTCTGCGATCTCGTCGGTCAGCTTGTTGATCTCGGTGTTGGCAAACGAGACGTTCGACTTGATAGACTTCGACCGGGCCTCGAAAGATTCTTTTTCGTTGTCGAGCGTTTCGTTCTCATGTGAGATCTGCGCGCGCAACTCTTGAATGCGACGAGCTCGGTACTGCAAGTCAGAAGATGACAACGCGCACGGCAAGCGACGAGTGAAGTTCGTGACGCGCACCGGATTTGGTGGCGTGCCCTTCGCTTTAAGTTGCTCGCCTAGTGAGGCTTGAAGCGGGCGCGAGTCCTGGGAAGTCTCGCTCTCTGCAGTCGGTTCGTCGGCAAAGAATGTACTCGACTTCTTTTTGCTCTTGCCTGGCTTGGGCTTTTGCGTGTCGTCTTTTTTGTTGGTGGGTGTGGTGGTCTTCGTTCGTGCCATTGGTGTCAGGTCTCCTTAGCAATCCGTTTTTGCGATTCTGCTGAAGCAAGTCAGCGAAGTAAGTCTCAGTGAAAGCCACAAGCGTGCTTCCGACCGAAGTGAGTACGTCGGCAGGCATCCCGTCGATTGTGAGTGTCTCGACGAGGTTGTGACGCTTGCACCAGTCGAGTGCGTCAGCGTCCCAAGCGGGGTCTGATTCGAGCACGGCCTCGAGGGTGCGCAGGATACGGCGGTTCGTCATGGGCTTCACTGCAGCACCATCCGTGAGTTTTGCCGGCGTGTGATCCGATTGCGCACGCGCACCGGGTAGCTGTCGGTCACGTGGTAGTCGCAGCGCCACTCAAGGCGATCGTCAGCGGTCTTGACCTGAACGTATCCACGTCGATCGCACTTCGTGCATACTGGGGGGAGCTTTCTCACCGGAGCCCTCCACCACGAGAAACCGTGCGGGTGCTCGCGAAGTGGTCGCGAGGCAGCTTGCCGTGAGACTCGTTGTCACACTCTCGACAGTAAGAGTCAGTTGGGCTGCGCTTCGGTCGCGTACCGCAACGTGCGCACAGCTTGCCGAACCCTGGACGCTTCTCGTTGCACTCGTCGCAGTACCAAGACCAACTCGACCGTGTCGGCCTGCCGCAACCACCGCGGCATCGCCTAGGCTCCCGCGGGCCATTGCGTGAGGTCATTGGTCCACCCCTCCGACCAATAAACTGGACCGTCCAGAATACTCAGTCCAAAGCCGTCCAATCGTGTCAGGTGCCGCTACCTTGACTTTGCGAAAATGCCGAGTAAAAGGCCCCCTGTCGAGACTGGCACTGCTTTGAGGTGCTAGTGGGGTAACTCCCGTGGAGGTTCGATTCCTCTTCTTCGCACTAACCTGGACGGCTTGTCCAGAATACCTGTCCAGAGTACTCAGGCGGTGCGCTTGGCTTCGGCAGCAGCCATCGCCTCGGCTCCCGCTCGAGCAGAAGTGCGCATGTAGCGAGCGGTCGTTGAGACCTGCTTGTGCCCCATGATGAACTGGACCCCGAGCAAGTTGTCGCCAGTCAACTCGAGCAGATGAGAGCCACCAGCAGAGCGCAGGTGCTGCGCGCACAACCTGTCGGCCTTGTGCTTCGGTAGTACCGTTAGAGCAGCCTTGTGAATCGACTCGCGATAGTCGTGCGCACCGAAGATTAGACCCGACGTCAGACCCAAAGACTCGAGTGCAGCCACGCACCGCGCCGGCAAGGGCAGCATTCTGGCATTGCCGATCTTGTCGTGCTCTGCAGGTATCCACCAGTCGAATCGCCCCGGTGACCAGGTGACTCCGATCTCGGCCACATTCGCCACCTCGGGCCGTAGCGCTAGATCGTAGCTCACGAGAAAGCGAGCACGAATCGGATAGCGGCTCACCCCGTCCTTGCGCGACCGCCTGGACCATTCGGGCAGGGCTACGATCAACGCCTCTATCTCGGCTGGGCTGTACTCGTCCGCAGCACACCGACGACGCGCATCGAATCGAGTACCCTTGGCTCGCTTCGGCACGCTGGGCACGGCAATCAGACGCGGCAACCAATGACGAGCGAACGCGAACTCGACCAGTGCTCGAAAGACCGCGAATTCCTTGCGGGCGGTTTGCGCCTGTACCACTGCGAGACGCGCCGATAGTAGCGCATCGAATCCGTCCTCGGACCAATCGGCAACGCTCGGCATTGCAGAGTCGAGCAAATGCAAATAGACCTCGTATGTGTTGCGAGTCTTTTCGCGCAGGCGCCCGACAGACTGGGCTAGCCATTCTGCACCAGCCTCAAAGGTCTGGAGAGTTGCGGCTGTTGGCTGCTTGTCGGTTGCGCGCTTACGCTTGGGTTCGAGCTCTCCACGCAGGGCCGCGAGGTAGCGTTGTTGCGCCTCGACTCGAGCCGTTTCGCGATCGTGCGTGCCGAGTCCGAGATCGTAATCGGTTCCGTCGTCGAGTGTGAAGAGCACTTCGTACGGACGACCTTTGCGCTTGCGTAAGCGGAACCCTTCGCGTTTTGGACGACCCATTCGACGATCTCCTCAGTCGCGAAAAGTAAGCGACCGATTCGATACTCGGTCAAGTGAGGCCGCACCCGACGCTTAAAGGTGCGCACGCTCACCCCGCACATACGAGCCGCATCGGGCTGGTTAACCAGGGTCATAGCTTGGCAACCCTGCGCAGCTGAGCAGCAGTTGCGGGTTGCTCGAACCAGTCCGGATCGATCTGGAGGCGCTCTGCGTAAATCTTGCGCCACTGATACACCGGGCGTCGGTTGCCACCGATATGCCGAGTAATTGTGCCCTGTTGCGATTGCTTGGCGATTCTACGGGCCAGCGCGCGGATGCCTCCGTAACGCGACGCAATCAGCAGCAGCTCGGTCGCGCCTCTGCTGGGGGTTGGTGTCGTCATGGGTACCGACGGTGATACCAATTGGTAGCGATGTCAATTGGTAATTCACCCATGAGCTTTCCAACGGTTGACACTGATACCAGGTGTCATCAATGATGAGGGCATGCAGAGGGAAAAAACAGAGGGGCTGGATTGCTCATCCGTATTTGGGAGCAATCTTGCAGCGGCGCGAACCGCGCGAGGCATTAGCCAGCGCGAATTGGCCGAGCTGTCCGGTATCAGCTCGGCGGCGATATCGCGATACGAAAGCCACGACCGAAAGTCGGCCAGCTCATTACCTACAGTGCTCCGGTTGGCGCGCGCATTACGCGTGCATATAGCTTGGCTGCTGCTCAACGAGGGTCCGCGCGATCTAGACGCACCCGTGATCGCGATTCAGATCGACGCCACCACGCCCAATCGATTGCGTGAGCTTGCCGATCAGCTCGAGTCCGGTTTCGTCACCCCGAAGAGTGACGACTGAGAGCTCGACAGCGGCCGCCGCGCAATACTCGGGGGTACCGAGCACATAAAGAACGGCCCGTTGCCGAACGGTAGCGCACAGCAGGCTACCAGTCTGCAATTGTACAGTGGTTAGGGACAAGTGGGAGGAGTGATCCATAGTGGGACACCGGACGGCGTAAGTGCATGATTCGATAAGAGCTGATCGATCGATCGATCGATACCAGTTGACAACTTTACCAATTGGTATCACTGTGGCCATCGGGACCTGGGCAGACCCCACGTTCCCGGAAAGGCCAACATGGGATCACCCGATAAACCCCCTTCACCGGTGCTCGTTATTGCATCGGACTTACTCGCGCAACGTGCCAAGAGGCTCTTAGACCAGCTCGCCTGCGGTACCTGGCAAGCCGGTGCCGACCTGCGCGCCGCGCTCGATGCGTACTACGCGGTACGCGAAAACGAGATTCTAACAAATACCATCGAGTCGTCAGACGAAGCGGCACCCCAGACTTTGAGGGCCCAGTCATGACCGAGGCGACCTCGCCGCTACAGATGGCGGAAGAATTCCGCGCAGCATGGCCGCAGGTAGCAGCGCCGAACATGTCGGTCCTAGCCGAGTCGAAGATCGCTGAACAATTCGCTGTCGATGCGGCCGCGATCGAATCAGCCAAGGTTCGATACTCAACCGTCGACGCAGCCACCAAAGAGGGTTACGCGCTGGCCATCGAAGGGCGCGCACTCTTTCGTGACACCCGTATCGCCATCGACAAGCGCAGGAAAGAGCTCAACGCCGACGCGAACGCCTACACGAAACGCGTCAACAGCGTCGCGAAGCAATTGACCGAACTCGTGTCACCGACTGAAGATGCGCTAAACGACAAGATCCACAAGGTGGACGAGGCTAAAGCCATCGCCAAGCAAGCCGAGCGTGAAGCTGCCGAAGCTGCCGAAAGGGCACGGTTGCGTGAAGAGCAGGAATCCGAGCGAGCACGCATGGCAGAGGAACGCGAAGCTATCGAGCTCGAAAAGAAGGCCCTCGCAGACCTACGCGCGAAGCAAGAGGCCGAAACTCAGGCACGACGCGAACAGGAAGAGCTCGAGCGCAAGGGCAGGGAAGAGGCCGAGCGCAAGCGTCTGCAGGAATTAGCGGCGCGCTTGGCACTACTGGCACGTCTGCACAATACCGGCATGCCCGGCTGTGCTTATGACGACACGTGCGCCACCACTGCCGAACTCACTCGCGCACCGATCCCCGAGTTTGCGGACATGCCCCTGCAACGCCTCGAGTCGCTGACAGTGACGAAGGAGCTTGCGGCAAAGGAGCTACGCGAAGCCAAGGCGCGCCGCGAGCAGACCGAGCGCGAGCAGGCCGAAGCCGAAGAGCTCCGCAAGGCACAGGCGCGAGACGAAGAGCAACGACGGCTCAACGCAGAGCGCGCCGAGCTCGACAAGCAGCGCACGCAGCTCGAAGCCGAGAAGCGAAGGCAGCGCGAGCACCGATTCGGCTTGCTCATTCGTCTGGTGAACCTCACGCCTGACTATCCAGCATCAGCACTGTGGACCGCCACGGGCAATAACGTCGAGGTTGACGACGAGGTCAAAGAGCCGTTCGCATCGATGGCAATCAGCGAACTCGAATCGCTTGTCGGTCGTCTCGAACTGGCGTGGAGGCAAGAACTAGAAGCACGCAGAGCGAGTGAAGCCGAAGAGCGACGTGTTGCCGAGCTCGAGCGCAAAGCGGCACTAGAGAAGCGTCGCGAAGCACTCCGCCCCGACTGCGAGAAGCTCCGTATCTATGCGGAGTCAATTCGCACGGTGCCGATCCCTGAGTTCAGCGACGACGCGGACGTGACGGGCACTATCAACACAACGATCGACGCTTTGCTCAACATCGCAGAGGCACTTGATAAGGCTGCCGACGCTATTGACGGGAGCTCGAGCAATGCCGCTAGCTGACGGAATCCACGAAGACATCACTTGGGACGAGTACAACGCCGAAGAGGCGATTCGCATCTCGTCACTTGTCAATATGTCGGTTTCCCCAAAGTACTACCGCTGGTGCCAGCTACACCCCAAGGACTCGGAGGCCCTGCGGTTCGGGCGCGCCGTGGATCTAGCCGTGTTCGAGCCTGAGTTGTTTGGCTCACAGTATGTGCGCTGGACCGGTCACGACGCGGCGGGAAATAAAGTCATCAAGCGCGGTCACTACTGGGAGGACTTGCAGGCGATTGCTGGCAACGACGGGCAAGAGATCATCGACGAAGACGACTATCAGTTGGCGCTCGAGATCCGCAAGGCCGTGTGGGGCGACCCGCTAGGCAAGACGTACCTGCACCAAGGGCACCAGCAAGTCTCACTCATCTGGCACGATCCTCAGACGGGGTATCGGTGCAAGGCGCGGCTCGACTGGCTCTCACTACGGGCGGCACTAGTTGACCTAAAGACAGCGCGCAGTGTGCTACCTCGCAAGTTCCAAAGGGATGGCGCCGAGCTCGAGTACCATGTCAAAATGGCGTGGTACTCGGACGCGTTAGACATCCTCGGCAGGCCAGCGTCCGAAGTTGTGCTACTCGCCGTCGAGAAGACCGGGCCCCTCGACGTCGTGTGCTTCGACCTCGACGATGAGACGTTAGCCGTCGGTCGGTTCGAGTACCGCCGTTGGCTCGAGGAGCTACGCACCTGCATCGACACCGACACTTGGCCCGGCATTGCGCGCGGCAAAAAGGTGCCGTTCGAGATCCCGAGGTACAAGCGTCACGACTTCGACAATCTCGATATCGCGCAACTGAACAACGAGGCCCAAGGCCTGGAGATGCTGACATGATAAAGGTTTACGTAGCGTCTAGCTGGCGCTGCAAATATCAACCGCTCGTGGTCGCTGCGCTTCGAGAGCACCAGCGACTCGACGTATACGACTTCCGCAATCCCGGCCCCGGTAATTACGGGTTCGGCTGGAGCGAGATAGACCCCGACTGGATTGGTTGGGATCCGTCAGCTTTTCGCTTATGTCTCAGTCATCCTCGGGCAATCGAAGGATTCAATCTCGACATGAACGCGTTGCGTGAATGCGACGCTTGCCTGTGCGTCTTGCCCTGCGGTCGCTCAGCGCATCTTGAGTTAGGATGGGCGGCGGGCGCTGGAAAACATACGGCCATCTACATGCCAGCGGAGGAAAAGCACGAGCCGGAACTGATGTACAAAGCGCTCGGTTCGATTCTGGTTAGCGTCCGTGAGCTCTGCGAATGGGCAGAAACTGTGGGTGATAATTTATGACCCGCGACACCCAACCGTGCCCACCCCCTGACCACATAACGGCGGACAGGACGCTGGACGCGCTGAGGTCGCCTACGATGTCGCAACGGGCCGCGCTGGCCCTGCTGACTTTTGGGCAGGCGGATGAGTTTCCGCTCACCACCAACCACAAGACGACCATTGGGACACCGATTGCTGAGGAAACAGCACATGAGTGAACTCAAACTGAATCCTTGCCCTAAAGCCTTCGACGACTTCTATCGATCGAAGTTTTTTACCGGCGACGACCTCGTTGGAAAGAAGCCAATCTACACTATCGAGAAATTCTACCAAACCGACTTGAAACCGGAAGACGACGGCGAAGCGCAAACGGTAATCGTCGCCAAGCTCAAAGAATCAAAGCTGATGCTGAAGGTGAACTACACCAACGCGTGCTGCCTGAAGGCCATGTTCGGAGCCGAGTTCCGCATGTGCGAGGGCAAGCGCATCGTCATCACTGCAGAGCGCGAACGCGTCGGCAACGAGCAGCTCAACACAGTGCGCATTTACGGCAGTCCAGACCTGAGGGAAGACGTGCACGTCGAGATCAAGATGCCGTTTCGTAAAACCCTCGTGAAGCGCACGCTGAAGGCACCGAATCAGCAGCAGGGTGCACAGCAACAGGCAGCACAGAAAGCGCCTACAACACCCGCCGCACGCAACGACGACCCCGACGACTTCGATCGCGGCGTGTGATATACTCACTATTCATAGCGGCAATGCCGCAGAAAGCAGAACAGTATGACCACGCAAATTCGAGTGATAAACGAAGGTCCAAGCAAGATACGAATCAGCTCGATTGATCCAGTGACAGGGTCGGAAACCGGCAGCTACGTAGCCAAAGAGCTCAGTGCTGGCGAGTTGTTGCCGGCTCATTCGATGTATGTGCACAACGGCGCATCGCTTCGAATCGACGAAGTGAAGGATGCTCCGAATCCCGCGGAGTAAAGAAGACTAGGCGCAGTCAGCAACCCCCACCCAACTGACAGCTGATGCGCTCCAACGCCCCGGAAAATTGCAAAGCTTCCGGGGCGTTGTTTTATCCGGCCTCGCGAACTATCGACATGGGGGAGTGAATAGTTTATGGTTTTTCCGAAAAGTGTGCTATAACTATTGAGTCAGCAGCGAGCTGACAGAAAGCGAAACGAAGATGCTCACAATCCGAATCGACCTCGACACCGACCTGCGCGTAGCCTGTATCCCCGGATGCAATCCCGAGGCAGAGGGCGAGTCGTTCCGCTCCGCGTACCTGGCGGCCTTGGAGCGCGCAGCGAACGGTCGCGAGTATCGCACACTCGAGAGCCACGAGCGCGGATATCACGAGCACCACACGACCGAGGAGGAGCAGGATCTGTGGCAGGCCGCTCACGATGGCTGCTCTCGCAATGAGGACGGTACCTGGAGCTGACCACTCCCGCCCTTCATTCCGCCCCGCCGTCTCAGACCGCGGGGCTTGGGGCGTTGAAGGGACAGACAAATGAACTACTCAGACGCAAGACAGTGTGCGAAACGCGGCTCGACCGTGTCACTAGTTACACCGGACGCAACGGGCGACCTCTTCGTGCGCCACCCGTGCTGGATCGACGAAGACAACCAACTAGTTATGCCCCACCCCACGCAAGACACCGGCACAGTACGCGCGCCAGCCGATGGCAATTACAGACTCGACTGAACGAAGCGAAGATGACGACCAAACAAAAGAACCACATCCCGAGAGCCCTCAGTGCGGCCCTGGACTGCCCTGAGGGCTACCCGTTGCAGGCAGATGCCGAGACCATCGTGCGAGCTGCCCTAGACCGCCACCACACGCGCCGAGCCGCAGCAGTCGAGCTAGGGTTCAGTGACGCGACGTTCAGCGAGCTGCTCAAGCGCCACCCTGCACTACTCAGTGTACCAGCGCAGCCAACGCCGGCCGCAGTACGAACACCGCGGCAGTTATCAACCCAAGCAAAACCAAAACGGCTCCAACCATGATGCTGGGGCCTCGCACCGTCACCATTCCAGCATGAACACTGATTGGCCTGGTGACGACCGAGTCAGGCTCATCGTCGCTCATGCTGCTCAGCTTGTTCCGTCGCGAGTGAGGCGCCGGCATATCGGATAGCATCGCCGGACAGTCCGGATCGGTGTCGGCCTCTTCTCCGCCGTTCATACAAGGCAGACGGCGGACCTGTTGAGTAAGTGACATAACTTGAGTCGCAAGGTGCAGGTTGGCTTTTTTTAGCTCATGAAACGACTCCTGCAGGTCAGTGATCGCCCGCAGCATCTTGCCCAAATCCACCATCTCGTCTTGTGTCATATGAGGTCTTTCATCAGCAGTGAGCAGTCAATCACATGTTGCAGCGGCCGCCCCCAGTTCCACGACCACGGCCCGCGCTTGCTCGTGATTGCGTTGTCTGCAGCGCCACCGCCGGCAAGTTCGACTTGTCTGGTGTCGTCAGGGTCACTGATGCAAAACGCTACATGATCATTCGGCTTGCCGTCGTTAGCCCAATGCAGCAACGAGCCGGCAGCGGGAGCCGCACCCGACGCCGAGTAACGCACGAGGGCACCCTTATCGCGCGCAATCTGCAGCACCCAATCGATGGCCATCCCGCTCTTGTACGGGCACCGCAATAGCTCGTGATCGATCTGGCAGTGACGCCACACCCCGAGCGCGAACATGCCGCAGTTCGTCGTGATTCGAACGGCTTGCTCAGGGTCATCACCAGGAGCACATACGAGCTCAGCCAACTCATCACGACGATTCGACAGCGAACAACCAACGTAATCGCGCACGGTGCCGATGATGAGGCGTTGGTTCTCACTCCAGATTTCGGACACTTCTGTCATGCTGCAGCCCTCCTAGTGGGTTTTCAAGTACGCGCCGGATCGCCCGATGATTCGAACCCCGTTCGCGCCGTGCGTGTGAGCGTACCCACAACCGGTGCCATCGATAGGTGTTTGACTGTTGACTTGCGACGCGAAGCACCACCACACTGGGCCCCACGAAGTGCGCACCCAAACCATTAGTCACCTGCCATCAATGAGAGCATCCTGGTGACTCTTGCTGCGTTCATGACGTGTCCGGGATATGCGATAGGATCCAAATAATAAGTAAAGGTTGAGCCAACGGATCGAATGTAATCGACAATCGCATCCTGTTGTTCGTACCAAGCGGGTAGCCTTGTTACTGGCCAATACTCGTCATTGAGTGCACTGACTAAATCAGTGTGTCTACCAGGCCAACTCGCACCAATTCTAAACATCCCCCACCAGTCGATAGCGCAAGCACCTCCGGTATAGGCGGCGCTCAGAACATAAGACTCTGTATCCGAATTTACGTATGTTGTATCGACGCAAGGCCACACCAGGCCAGGAACATTGGAGTAATAGGATACGTAGCGGCCATCTAGCGCAGAGACGAGATTGCCAGCAATCCCGCCGCCTGAATGTCCAGCTAATATGCACTTCGACGGGCTCACATCGGAAACCGCTTGATTCGCACTGACAATAACATGGTGGACAAATTGCAGTAACGCTAGCGGCCCACCATCGCTATCCAGCGCACTTACCGCGTGCTCCGCAATGGCCGTCAGTGTTCCGCCTGTGTTGTGCCAAGATCCGGACGAATAAGTCCAGCTACCGCCGATTACTATGTGAGTTCCTACGGGATTTTGAGCGTAAGAGAAGGCTACTGTGTCGCACACCAACACGTAGTATCCAGCACCGAGTAGCGATCCAATTACGTTTCCCTCAGCGGCTCTATCGTAATCTGCCCATCCATCATGCCCGCACATCCAAACCACGAGCTTTCCGTTGGACGTCGTTGGATATAACAGATAGGTGTACTGAGGATCGCCACCTGGACGCTGTCCAGGGGCAGAGATAGTATACCGCGTCATGTGCGTGCAATTCGCGGGCAGAGCAATTCCTGCCCCTGCGTAGTTATAGTTTGCCTGCGAGACATCCGCTCCCGTGCTTGGTAAGCCATGTGGGTAGAGCAGATTGAGCAGAGACGTGCGAGCTGCTGACCACTGAGCAGCGGACATGTTCCAGCGATTGAACCAACGTGGGCTTGTTAGATGCAACAGAACCCCCAATTGTCGAAAACCGCTACCGCGTCAGTAATCATGACCCATCTCGGGACTGCTCCCGAGCCACTATCCGGCATCGCAAACGAGTAATCTGTTCCGGCATCTAGCCGGAAATGCACTTTACCATCTCCAGTCGAGTAGATGAGTATAGTGTGCCAGTTGGTATCAGGTGGTCCTAGGTCAGTGTATTGACCGGTGGTAACCTCGACAAGCGACAAGTTTACGTTTGCGTGCACGAATACAAATCTATTTAGCGTCACGGCCCACATGAAACCGCACGTTTCTGCGCCAGCGCCACGGTCAAGCCACATTTCAAATGTGTGTCCAGCTGTCTTCATTTTGACGCGGAAAGTAAGGGCCCACTTCTGTGAGCTCAATGCTGCGTTAGCGAGCAAGTTCAAATTATTCGGCGAGCACGGGGTAGCAAACAACACGTTCCAACCTGGGTAGTTGTAATCAGTCGCGCTGAAATCCAGCGTACTGGGCGCGGGCGTTTGACAGAAATGTGTCCCACCGGCGAACGCAAACATAGTGCTTCCGAAAGCCGGGTATCCGGTTGTCGCAAGAGTATTGAAATCGTCGAATTTGTAGCGCAATGCATTTGGCAAAACGCCGATTTTTGAGGCAGAATCAGCTAGAAATTGCTGGTCAACGCTCAGCGGAGAAACGATCGAGGAGGACACACCAACGCGCGCTGCGTATGCTGCGCCGACTGATTTATCCTCAAGAACGATCAAGTTTGGCGGCATACTAATCGAGCCTGTAGCTGGAGTAGTTGAAGTCATAGCGCCAGCTGTTCCCGCGCTTAGGTAGCAGGGCTGCCCAGGTACTGGCGCGGAGTCGAATGTCACAATCGGCTGAGCATGTAGAGGGACGACATTTGCCCCATCGTATACACCAATTACACTAGCCGCATGCGAAGCGGAGTCCGCTTGCGCTTTAGCGAGCACGCCGACAGAGGCTAGACGCACGACATCACCTTTGACGGCGCCTCCCGCATCATCGGTCGTGATGAACAGACGGCCCGACGTATCCGACGCGAACGTCGTAATTCCCGGAGGCCCCACCGGACCCCTGAGACCTCGTATCCCCTGCGGCCCGCGCTCGCCTCTTAGATTTGCCATTGTTGCTCGCCTTCCTAGTTACTGTGGTTGTTTGGTTGCTTACTGAACGGGTTGCACGAAGTCAGCGTCGAGGTCTGGACTGAAGAGCTGCGCTGATGTGAGCAGGTGGTAACTGCAATGACTGCCAATGCAGACGCCCCAATGGTCCGGCAGTGCGTCCCAGTGATTCTGCACCAACCAAGTATCGGTCGGCACATTGTATCCAAATAATCCCTCGGCGTGTCCACCGTCAACAGGACCAGTGAGAGACATGTTTCCGCAACGGTCGGGAGTCATCATCCCGTCGAGCCAATTCATGCCAGCGATAACTGGACCCGATTGAATTGCAACCTTGATCGCCGCCATGCCGTTGAGCACTTGGCAGCCCTTGGCAAACCCGTTTTGCACAAGCCATTTGCAGCCGCTCAACGAATCGCTACCGGTATCCTCTTGTGGCCACGAGCCTGGAACGTCATCGTTGGCGGTGATCCACTTGTATGCATTGAGCCCGGCAGTGTTGAGCAGCGCCTGAGTTGCAAACGATAGCGTCCGAGGTTTTGCGCAAGCTATATCAAGCTGGGTAAAGGCCTCGCACGCTCCCACTCTCCCTTGGTTGCCGGCGAACGGGTTGTTCGACAGCCACCCAACACTCGATACTGCAGTAGTGTCCACGCCCCTGAATAGGCCAAACGTGGTCACCTTGTGCCGTGGTTTGAGTGACCGTCGAATCTCATCCAGTCGCTGCGGGTTAGGTCCCATCAATGTTGGCGGGTTACACGTGGGTTGCACAAATGGGTTAGTCGCCGCGGGTGCAGGCGGTGACACGGTTGCCGTCGGAACTGGAGTCGGTATCGGTGTTGGTATCGGTGTTGGTATCGGTGTTGGTGCAGGGGTTGGTTTGCATGCGCTCAACGCACAACCGAGCCACACGACCTTTGCGATTGAATTGGTAGCCACGGTCCCTTTACCTTCTGCCGCCTTCTGGACGGCGCAACACGGGTCAGGGTCAACCGTCATTGTCATTGGCGTTCGTTGCTGGACCCAAAAACCAACGAACGTACAGAGCGCGATCACTGCCGCAACTACTGCCCCAATCACTCGCTTGTCGCTCAGCGCGGTCAGTAAGTTTACCATCAAACCGCGTTCAGCGGCCTTGACGTCATCGTCTGAGATGTTCACTTGCGCACCTGTACAACTTGCATCGTTGCCTTGGGATAGAGCACTTGCAGTTGCTGCTGCTGCTCCTGAGCCGCAGACTCGGTCGTTGCGCAACCGAGGATTACCGCCTGCAACCCGAGAGGCGCCAGGGGCTGCTTGACCTTGATGCAAAACTGGTACACCTGACCCTCAGCGTCCGTTGCAGCGACTTGCTTGATTGACGCGCCGCACGCACTCAGCAGAGGGGCAAAGAGCAGCGCAAACAGGATGACTTTTATACCATTCATGCTTCTATCTTCCTTTCAGCTCGCATAATTGCCGCCGCCGTCAATATCGACGTAGACGACGCAGTCACGGACATTGGTCATGGTGGCACTGTGATGCACACTGATCTGGATAGTTCCGTTGTTCGTCCCGAGCAGAGTTAGATTTATGATCAGATCATCGTCCGCAGCTATGGCACCGATTCTGCGAACTTCTGTGATGCTGTCCAGTTGCCACGTACCACCAACTCGCTGGTAATAGATCAGGACTTGGAGCGTCTTGTCTACTGGCAGGTTACCAGACGACGTCATGTATTGAGCGCGAATTGTGATCGTTGCCATCGTGTACCAGGTGGCAACATTCGGGGATACGGCGTCAGCTTTCCACGTTGACTCAATATAGGTCAGTAGGGTTGGACTACCGGAGTCACCTGGAACAAATGCCTGTTGGTCGTGGTATTTGTGGACTCGATGTGTGCCAGTCTTAGTCACCAGCGGATTGTTCGATGACCAAGTCCCACTGCCGAGCGAATCTGTTGCTGTCCACACCTGGCCAGGAGATGGCGAACCGCTTCGAACCCGAAGCGTCGGAGTGTCAACATGAGCGCTCGGATCTATAATTCCGCCCCAGCCAGTGAGCCCCGTGTAATCCATCCAGAAGCGCGCGTGGGTGGGGTCGGATTGATTCGTGAATACCAACGCGCCGCGGATTCCTCCTGTAGTGGAGTGACTGTTGGCGTGAATATCCCAGCTAGAATAAAAACTACCGCCGGCATCGCTGAGCACAACACTCGTATTTCCCGAAGTCCCGTTGACCATCAGTGCCGGACGTGCGCTACTCGCGTTGATACTAACTGGCTCGGCAACGGTAACCAATGAACCGTCATCCGTGATCGACGAGTTACCTAGACCGCCAGAGGCGAACACGGCAACCTTGCCCGCTGTGCCACTAATGGCGTCGAGCTTGGTCTTGTCTGCCGCTGACATTGAGCCTGCGGCATAGTCCGTGGCTGGCGAAAGATCTATTTCTGTCCCTGTCTTCGTGAGTGGAGCGGCTACTG
>CAZLRH010000037.1:0-23567 GCA_964562015.1 uncultured Opitutales bacterium
TTTATGTGCGCGAACTGTGGCGTACATCTCCGGAGGGAGTTGATTTTTTAAAACATCAAGATCGTTCCAAGTCTTGATCTTATCCATTTGCTCTACAACGCGAGTCTTTACGTTCGGATGAAGCGGCAAGCCTTTTTGTACGTCCTTGTACGCCTGGTAATCTTCTTCCTTCCAGAAAGCTTGCAGCGCCTTGTTTTCTTCGAAATTATGAACCACTTGCGTCTTCCAGTAATCTTTTGCTTTCTGGTACGCCGCACCAAACTCGGGGGACATCCCCTTGATCGTATCATTCACTTTCGTCTGAAGATTCGAATATAACTTTCCAGCCGCTCCGCCCTGACCAGATTTGCCATAAAGCTCATTCAATGCCTGATCGAGCTCAATGAGTTGTGCACCGGTGACTTTTTCTTCCGGCTGAGTTCCGTGCTGTAAAAGGTGCGTTGCTTTGCTCCACAAATCCTCTCCTACTTCTTTCGAAACGCCATTTTTTATAGCTTCTTGCAGGTCCTCTAACTTTTTTAAAGCCGTTCTAAATTTAGGATTAATCCCCGCGGATAGCGTGTCCCCTTTGGCGTCTTCAACAAGAGCACCAATGTCTTTCAATAAATCTTTCGCGGGAGCCGCCAGCTTATCTCCTATTGCGCTGGCCTTCTTATAAAGAACGCCGCCGGCTTGTCGCGTAGCGTCGTACATCTTGCTAGTTGCAAGATTGACACTGACCGGCCACATATCGCTAACAGAGGAGCCTTTATCAACCTGCTCCGCGATATTGCTAACCTTGTCCTTGACAGCGGTTTGAAGCTTCTCCCAGACTTCTTGCGGCGTTTCTTTTCCCGTTAGCTTTACGCCTATTTGACTAAGCGTTTTATATAGCGGAGATCCTTCCGTTAAACCGCCTGTAGGCGCTGCGAAAATCTTATTCCCAAGAGCAGAAAGAATGCCGCCTGTTACAGCGCCGATCGGAGTAGCGATTCCTGCGTTTTCTAAACGGTCAGAAATTTTCTGATCTTCTTTGCTTGTAGGAGCGAGAAAAGAAGACAAGGCTGCTTGAATACCCCCTTGTGACGCAACGGAAGCTATTTTAGATGCGCCTTCCTTTAAACCAGTTGCCGCCCATGTTGCGGCTTTGCCGAACTTACCGGCAGGCATATACGTAACTGGGTCCCCAAGAATTTCTCCCGCGGTGCCCGCGAGACCGGTGCCCTTGCCTTGCTCTTCCAAAGCTTGTTCTCTTTTTACAAGCTCTTCATTCGGAGGGAGCCCAAAAGAAAGTTTTCCGTTTGTAAAAACAGGAAAAATACCCCCAACCCCCACCTGATTAAGTAACTGATCTACCCCGGTGCCGCGTTCAAGAAAGCCCCGTTTTACACCCTCAAGAACACCCGACTTTTGCGTTTCCTCGGGAGGTGCTTTGTCTGAAGACTCAGCGAGCAAGTCTTTAGGCTCCGCTTTGCCGAGCAGATCTTTACCTCCTGACGAGGCCCCTTCAGCGAGTAAATCTACGGGCATTACTCTATCCCCAGTTTTTTCTTAACTTCATCCACCGTCATGTTATGCAGCTTCGCCGTGTGCTCTAGGTCTTCCTGCGAAGGCGCAGCCTTGTTTTCTACTGACGAGCCCCCCGCGGCGGTATCCAAAGTCTTTTCAATACCTTCTTCAACATTTCCACGCTCTTTTGCCACAGCGTCCTTGAAACCTTCGAGAGACCGCACGCCCATGTTGTCCTGAAGAATTTTTAAGGCCTCTTCATCGCTATGAACGGTAATGGCGCCACGACCGATGAACTGCGCGTAGTCTGTTGTCACCGCGCGAAGCTGCGTACTGAAATTCTCAAGATCTTTGTTGCTTCCATGTTTCTTGATCGTATTGTAAACCGTATTGATATCCGTAGAAGCCTTTAGCCCAACCTTCTTAGCCGCCTCGATCATAGACGGAATAGAACTATCGAGAATGTTAGACGCCAAACGCACCTTTATCGTCGTCGTTCCGGCGGCGCGAGAAGCGGAAGTTTTTTGTACGAGGCCCATCTGCTGCTTTACTTGATCGTCGTTAGGATACTTCTTCGCGTACGCGTTCATTACCGCGTCGCGGTTGGGATTCTTTGCGCTGAGTCCGGGTGTGACTTCTGAGAGTTTTCTTCCTTGGTGCATCGCCTCTACCGCGGAACTTATGGCCTCATTCGACCAAGTGACTTGCCCCTGCGTCTCCCCACCTTTTGTCGCGGTATTAGCAAGGTCTTTTATCGCCTTGGCATAGTCTAATTGCGTTATTTTACCCGCCTTTAGCTCCTCATCAAGTTGTATTTTTCCTTCTAAATACGCCAAACGCTTTTCATGTCCCTCTTGAACCTTATTCGCTGTCTCCTGTGCTTTCTGCCGCGCGGCTTCCGATTTAGCCAGCAAGTCTTCAATTATCGCTGGATTGCGCGATGCAAGAAGCTGCATCATGTTGTCATCTTTAAAAGCTGCGGCGTTAGCGCGCAGCTCCGCAATACGTTCATCGACGCTTTTATTTTTGGCGTTTAGAATGTCTTTGTATGTATCATTTTGGTAACTAAAAAGCTTCAAGGCGTTTTCATTCTTCGTTTTCCACGTATCGTAATTCTTTTTATACGCTTCTACATCCCCAGCTTTTAACGCCCCTAAGACCCCCGCGGCGGCGTTCATTGCCCCCGTCGCCCCGTGTCTAGCAAACGCGGAGCTAAGAGCCCCTATAATTCCAATAGCAGAAACATACCCGCGAGTAGGCGAATCAGATTCCTCCATCTTCGGTTCGGGAAGAAGCTCTGGATATTTCGGCCTGTCCTTCACCGCGGCGTCTCTTTCTGTCACGGCTTCATCTACCCGGGCTTGATCCTCTTTTATCTGTTGCCCCGCGCTAGTAGGTAAAAGAGCGTCCTTCGGAGCTCCCTTGTTCAACTCAGAAGTTTTTACAGGCAGCGTAGTAGACAAAGCTGTTTCTATGGAATCCGTCACTGCGCACTCCTCGTTCCGCTCATCATACCCGCGAGATTAGTAAAGGCCGATGAGTAAGCCTGATCACTCGATAAAGCCCCCTTCATAATTTCTTCGTATATCTGCGAGGACATCTGAAGTTCTGTAGCGCCGGACTGCAGGAGCTGTATCGCCATATTCGTGCCCTGTACCTGTGCCGTCATCTGTGCGTTTTGAATTTCCTGTTGCTCCGCGGAAGAACCACTCATGCCCATGGCGGCATACCTACTCTTAATCGAAGCAATAGCGGCCTTCGTCGCTTGCGTGATGCCCGCTTGCGCCCCCGCCGGGAGCGTGCCGGAAGACAGATAGCTCATGTTCTGCGTCGCCGTGTCGTTTAACTTCCTTGCTTGCTCTGTCAACGCGCTTTGTTCTTTAGAAGCGCCGCCACCTATGACATCCGTCGCAAGCCCTCCTAAAGCGGCAACAAGTCCTGCATTTGAACTCAGAGCCTTGCCAACGTTGCTGAAAGAAGGCTCATCGAACGCCTTCATAATAGAGTTTTCGGCGGGTGCCGCGGAAGCCGTCAGTTTTGACGCACTGGCTGCTGTTGGCCCTTGCCCGATATTCGTGGCCCCCGTGTCGGGGGTTCCTGACAAGAAGCTTTTCACCGCTGAAGACGCCGCGCCAGAGTCCCCTCCTCCTCCAGAAGAGAAAAGACCCCCCGTTGCGCCGCCCGTGTCGCCCCCCGTAGAAGACGCCGCGGTAGAAAAGGCGCTATCCCATTTGCTTCCTCCTGCGGAAGGAGCTGAACCAAAAGATTCTTGAAGACCCTGTTGAATACCCTGCGAACCCGGAGCCTGCCCCCCGGTAGAAAAACCTCCCGTATCACCCCCAGCCGTAAAGCCTCCTACGTCCCCGCCTGTGGAAACGCCCTCTCCTACATTCCCCGCGGGTGTTACGTTCGCAGCACTGACTCCGCTGTCGACAGAAGGCGTAAAAGTTGTTTGCCCCGGATATTCTGCATAGGTCTGTATGTCCCCACCGACGCCGGCCGGAGCTGGTGTTGCTCCTGAAACACCGCCGGTTGCAGATGTCGCGCCCGAAGTCGTTGATCCTGGCGTACTTGGAAGATTGTTTCCTTGTATCGCCCCGCCAACGCCTCCTATAGCCGCTCCCGTGCCGATGTCCGATCCTGTTAATGCCGCGCCGCCCGCACCCATTCCCGCGCCTATTAAGCCTCCCCCGATAGTGTCGCCGACGCCTAACGCCGCGCCTACGATAGGCGCTCCATAAGACACCGTACCTCCTGTTACCCCGCCTAAAGCAGCGCCTTCAAGTCCTCCCGTGAGAGCCCCGCCGATGCCATTTTTAAGACCCCCGCTGATCGCCCCTGCGGCTCCGCCTAGCTCCACTCCGGTTAAAAGACCAGAAGCCACTGTTGCCGCGACGGTAGCCTCCATGCCCGCCGACACTAATGCCGCCGTTATCATTTCTCCAATTCCGCAATCAGGCATTTTATGCCCCTTTCAACTGTTTAGTGTGCCGATGCTCGCTACATTCATAACCCACTAGCGCCAACAATTCCCCGGGGCGCTTGTTTCTCAAAATTTTGATAGATATCGCGTTCTCTCGACAGCCTTTCTCTTCCGCTAACTTCTCTGCTGCTTTTAACAGATTAATCCCTATTCGACCTTTTCGATACTCTTTTTTAACAAACCAACCCATATCTTGCCCTGTTTTTAGCGCTTTTGTAGTCAAACTAGGCACAAGCATAATAGCGTAATACCCTAGGATTTCCTCTCCCGCGAAGGCCCCTATGAACCCTCCCAACCCCATGCGCTCCATGTTGTGAAGCAACGTCCAGTTTAACGCAAATTCTTCCTCCGGAAACTTACGCTGCACCTCTTCCCAGTGCTCCTGGATTATAGCTTCAAATTTCTCCTTTATGCCTTCTTCCAGCAGGGAGAAACTTCTGATTATGTACGAAGGTGTCGTCATATTCCCAACTTGCTGTGCGCGTTATTATGCTCTTGGTAGTTACTATAAATCCAAGCTTGTATCTTATTCGGATTTTCTAAATCTAGCTCGCTAAGGTCGATACTTTGAAGACCAAGAGCTCCGTTCATTTCAGTATGCGTCTGAGAGTGCCGCCAAAGGAAATCTGTAGGAACTTGAAAATTTATAGGATCGAGCGGATATACCGGTAGCGAAGTCCACGGGTTCACGGTAATCGTAGCCGTAGCTCCGTTTCCGCCGCCGCCGACGATGCTAATGCCTTCCGATCTATAACCTGAACCCTCGGCCATAAGTGTTAAGCTCTTTATTACCCCACCTTGTATAGAGACGTTAAACGTCGCACCCGATCCGTTGCTATCCAAGACGATGCTTGGGATTGCGGTGTATCCCGAACCACCATTAGTTAAGGTAACACCTGTCACGTTACCAGTGGTAGCGCGTATGCGTTGAATAATCGCAAGATGATCTTGCGCGTCGTCAAAAGACCACCGCAGCCAATCTTCAGGCTTCGTAGGCGTGTTGAGTAGCGCAGCCAGCATCCTAGTTCCCCGACATGTCTCCAGAGAAAGGCTCGTTTTTCGTCCAACGATCGGTATTTACGTTGTACACTGTCATTTGTTGCCGGCAGTCTTCCCGCGAAGTCCCGTTAGGAGTCTGCACCATAAGCCCCGCGGGATTTTCTCCTTCCGCGACAAGATGCGCAAATTTCCCAGACTTTCGTGTTTTTCCCGCTTTTTCAAGAACCCCGTTATCGAGGCTTTGCGGATAGTACCCGCCTGTCGTTCTCATCATGGCTATTCTCCTTGAAACCCGTTTAAGTTGCTGCTCCCAAACAAACCTTCCAAATCAGTATAGCCCAATATCAGATGATTGAGCGAAAAATCTGGCGAGGTAGAAGTCATCGTAACCCCTAAATTTACGCCTACCACATCCCCGCTTTCCATTGGAAAAACAGGCGATTGTCGCGGAGAAGAAGGTGTCTGCGCCGGGAAAGATACCACGTTAGGCGGCGTAAAAGATCCTATCTCGCAATCCACGGTAGTTGAAAAAACAATCCCCGTTCCTGTTGCCGTCAGATCCGTAGCTTGCACGTAAAGCCCGCGCGCTTGTTTTAAAACCATGCCCGTTTGCGCGCCATACAACTTTGTGGAAAAAATCTTTGGTAAAGACGAAGAGGGCGTTGCAAAAAGAGGATACAAAGATGTTCCGTCCGTCCCCCACGCCGTTATGTCGCTGTTTACTTCTTGCGAGCCTATGAAAATTAGAGAGACCGACTGGCTAACAACAAACCACTCTTTTTCATTCCAAGCAAGCATCACCGTCCGCGGCGCGTCCGTGTATAAATCGCGTATTGTTAAAAGCATCAAAGCAATCTTTTGACTGTATATGTTCGCTACCGCGCCGCTAGGGGTTACGCCGCCGGCGTCAGGGAGAACCGCGCGCGTAAAAAGGTTATCCATTTTCCCACTTATCTTCGTTACGGAGCCCCCGTATAAACCATAAACACCGAGCGGATTTGCAACGAGAAGCGTACGAGAAAAGTCAATAACAGTATCCCGCCAAGACGTTCCAACCTGCGGGTCCGTGTTCTGATAATTGAATGTCGTCGTCGAAGTCGATCCCGACGTTTGGACGTTAGAAATAACGTCGATAGAACTGTCTCCAAAAGGATACAGGTATCCGTTTAACTGCTTGATATTGGTGTACTGATATCGCAGGAAAGAGTCTGTCGACGTGTAAGTTACACCCCCATCGGACGTAGCAAAATCCGTTAAAGACCCAGGCGCCGAAACAAGAAACGTGCCCCCATTCTCTTCATTGCCTGTCTGATTCGGATATGGGAGCCACACCCTTTGCATGTACGTTTCTATGGCTGCACCGCTCACGCCATAGGGCATTAAAGTTCCCGTCGCAGCTGCAGCGTTGTTGTATCCAGAAGACACAACGATCGTTGGCGCCGACGTGTACCCAGACCCGTTCGTCACCATCGTAACAGAAGATATAGCTCCAGAAGTTAAAACTGCGGTTCCTGTCGCTCCCGTTCCCCCGCCGCCTTCAAAAGTGATTGTCGGCGTCGACGTGAAGCCCGTCCCGCCGTTCGTCACCGTAACGGAAGCTACTGTTCCTGGGGTAAGAGAAGCCACCCCAACTGCGCCAACGCCCCCACCAAGCGGGAAGGAAATTGAGGGGGATCCTGTATACCCGCTCCCTCCAGAAGTAAGAGACAAGCTTACAATCTTACCTCCGGCTACAGTATATGTTCCCGCTGCCCCGCCTCCGCCTCCGCCCGAAAAGGTAATGGCATACGTTCCTGTTGTGAAACCGCTACCTGGAGATACCAACTGAAGACTGGCAACAACACCTACCGCCAAAACGGCAGTAAGAATTGCGCTTGAATCGGAACCCCCTCCCGAAAAAGCAAACTGAACTATGTCCCCGGGTAAATACCCCGTTCCGGCGTTTGTAATTTTTACATTGACCACGGAGCCGTTCGATATCGTTGCGACGGCCGTAGCACCGTGTCCGCTACCCCCGAACGCTGTTATAGACGGCGTTGACGAGTACCCGGCGCCGCCTGACGTCAGAGTTACTCCCGGGCCTAAACTCCCTGCTTGATATAAAAGCGTTCCGTCCCACACCCAATAGGAGTTAGAAGTTATGTTGTTTGAAATAAGAAGGTACAGAGAACCCCACTGACAGCAAGCGGGAAGTTGCCCTCCAGTATAAAAAGTATTTGCGTTTGCTGACACAACCGTTTGTGCTTGCGTGACTGAATCAACTTGCACCGCCGTGCCATCGCTCAGAAAAACAATCACGTAGTTCGTGGCGCCTAGATTATAAAAGTAGAAATAAACGATCGTTTTGCCATTCGGCACTGTGTAAAGAGCCGCGCCTTTATCCCATACCGTTCGCAAGTTGCCATTGCCGACACGGATGTAATTCTCTAAGTTGTAGAACTCGTTTTCTTCCAGTGCTGTGCGCGCGGATTGCTGATCCATGCTTCCGAAGGGAAAAGGACTGAACACCTTATACCCGGCCGGGAAGCCCATTGCTTCCGCCGCTTTTGCCGATAATTGCTGGTACTGTGAATCCGGATTAGGCATTTTAACACCCCGGATCGTAGAAGCTCGAGGTCTTTCCCCGATCGCCGGCGACGTTACTAATGCCTAAACGCTCTTCGTACAGCGACTTCATAACAGCCGCCATCCCATATCTCTGTGAGCTCAAAAACGCGAGGTGCGCGGCGAAAAAAGGAACGGCATCCGTGACAGAGTCGGGAATAGCCTCGTAGTCGTTGTTTGAATATAGCGGCGTCGGGAGACAACTTGTGTCCCATTCCATCTCTCCCGCAGGGGCCGAAAGCCCTTGACTACCGGACAACGCCGTAATCTGCGGGACAGGAAAAAGCCACACCTGACCTTTCGTTCCGCTGCCATTCGTAGACCAGATAAAAGGATAGGAGAAAACGCCTTGATTGAACGATCGGCAATAGGCTTGAAGATCTTCCCAAGGAACCCAATTAAGCGAAGGTCGCGTGCCGCCCCAACTAACGGCCACATCTATAACGTCGACAACGCTGCGAAAGCCCGCATTGGTAACCTTTAAGAAAGGCGTTGCATAACTAAAGCTGTATTTTTCAACACCCGATATGGTTGTAAAACTCTGAAAAGAGTTTGATCCGGGCTGCGCCGCTCCAGGGGTAAAAACACTGGGATTCGCCGCGTTGCCATAAGGCGCTTGCCCAGTAACAACGGCGCGAAGACACCCCGTTTGCTTTGCTACCTGATCCCTTGCTTGATTTATGAAGCGCGTAAGAGAACTTTTCGAATTAAAAAGATAATTCGAATCCCGAAGCAACGTGCTCGTGTCAATGAGATAATCAGAGAGATTAGGCATTTATACTACCTCTAACGAGGCGGAAAAACGCCCTCTCGCCCCTATTCCCTATTAGGCTGCAATCAGCAACACCGTATCGGTAGCCCCGCCGCAGGTGAAGCTCACCTGAGCCGCGGAGGTAGCCGAAATGCCCGTGTAGCCCGCAACATATCCCGTTGGAACACCAGGGAATATGCCGCCGTCGTACAACGTCTGACCCGTAGCCGTCACACCCGTAGACGACAAGGCCGCGGCATAATACGCCGGCCGCTGACGCACGAGCAAGGATTGCACATACGTCTGCGTGTAGCTGGGAGAAGTTGTTGGGAAGCCGCCTAAGCCTGTAACCAGAACGTTGCCGACGTAGCCCGAACCAGCGGACGTAACCGTGTACGCAGTGGTCGTAAAGCACATAATCGCCGTGGCCGCTGCCGTGGTCGTGTATCCGCCGCCCGTGAAAGTGAGCGTGGGAACCGAGGTAACTGCCGTGCCGCCGTTCGTAACCAGAACCGCCGTGATCGTGCCAGAGCCCGTAAGCGTGCCCGTAAGCACGCATCCCGTTCCCGTCGTGTCACGCGGATCATTGATGACCGAAATAGTCGGAACACCCGCGTAACCCCCACCTTGGTTAACAACGGTAACGGCATTAACCGCTCCTGCCGAGATCGTACAGGTAGCTGTCGCTTGTACCCCGGGGTTTCCAGGCATCCCAATCTGAATGCTCGGGGGATACGTGTAGTTTTTACCGCCGTTGGAGATTGTGATCGTCGTGTTCAAGGCCCCGCCGAGAACCGCTTGGTAAGTTGCTGTTCCGCCGTTGTCCGTGATGACGGGAGCGGAGGTGTAGCCTGCACCACACGCCGTGACAAGCGCACCGACGACTTGACCTGTCGTATTTGCAACGCGGAAGTTAGTACCGTCGGAGTTAATCCAACGGAACGTTGAACCCGCATCGTTTCCAACGTTGCGCCAGATACCCGTAACCGGATCGAACTCTTGCAAAGAAGAGTACAACCCCGTTCCGACACCCCATGACCCCGCAGGAACAAGCTGCGAAGTCGCCGCAGGAAGCGAGATAACCGTGGTGTTCTGCCCTCTAGCCGAGGGAACAACGCCTTGACCGCCGTAAACTAAACCCATGTTTTTATCTCCTTATAGAACTGCTGGAGTTGTTAAAGTGTTAGGCCAGGCCGCACCAGTCAACCCAGTCAAATGCGCACCCGAAGAGGGTTTAGCGCATGCAAGATTCATTGCCGTAATGAGAACACCAATATCGGCGATCTGACCCTGCGGAATTGCGCTTTCAAAACCGCTGAAGACGAACGGAGCATACTCGCTCAGATACATCGCCAAGTAACGAGAGTTAATCATATACATCTCGCCGCGTGGGCAGAAGGGGTCGGGGAAGATGGGCGTATCAAGAACTTTGATCGCTCTAAATCCCGCGTTTACCGCGTCGTCCTTGGCGTAGATAGACTTCGGACGTGTGACGTACATTTCGTAGCCCATGAAATCCGCCATCAAAGTAGCCCAATCGGCAGGGTTCATAACGCCAAAGTCAGGAGATTCGCCACCGGCGCCTGTCGTAACACGCGTAAGCGTAACCGCCATACCCGTCCTGTTGCTAATGCCCGCTGCGTTCGTGATAAGTTGCCCTGTCCACCAAGGAGCCGCTGACCGCGTGATCCCGCCGTACGCAGGAGCGTTCGTTCCGTCGTCGTAAGCCTGCACCAACGAGTCGAGAGCCGTGTTATTGCTGTAGTTATTGGCATATAGCGATTGCGCGATAGCCTGTTTGATAACCGTTGCCGAATCAGACATGACTGCGCGCAGTTTCGGAATAATAACTTCCGAGGATTGAATGAGCGCTTCCATGCCGAAGAAACCGATCGGCACCATGCCAAGTTTGAGATTGAAGGACGCATTCTGAATAGCGGCCTGATCTTCTGGCATCGGGAAGTCGCCAGCAAAAGAGCCCCATGAAAATTGCGTGAAAGACGCGCCCTGCGTCGGGATAGTAATCTGCCCCGCGCCGCCGCGTGCCCGTTGCGCGTTCTGGAGCAAGAGGCTCAACAGAGGATGCGACTGATATATCTGCACGAAGAGCGACGGAATGACCGCCGCGCGCGTGATCGCCGTTAACTGCGCCCCAAGTTGCCCACCGGGAAGAATACCGCTCTGCGCGGGAGCTTGGAAAGTTGAAGGGTATGCCATAGATTAACTCCTGTTTTTAAGCTGCGTCCTGTTGAGCGAAATCGTTGAGCATTTCGACAATTTTCTTGTCGGCCCATCCTTGGGGATCTTTATTAAGAGCGACAATATCAACGTCATCGCTCGCTGAGTTAGACCCGTAAAGATTAATGCTAGAAGGCAGAAGCGCGGAATCCGAAATGGGCTTAGCCTTGCGTTCCTGCGAAGCAACCCAAGCGGCCGCAGATTCGGCATCCGGATTATTCTTCGTCTTCATGCGATCAACAACCTTTTGAAGACCTTCGTCTGTAAAGCCGTAGCTCTTTTTTACGTTGTCAAGCTGTTTTTGAAGCGCACTTTCATCCGCGCTGTCTTTCTGAGCCTTCTCCCAGTTGTCCAACCGGTCGGACAACGATTTATTTGTTTTCTCAGATTCGGCCAATCGAGTCACGAGCGGCTCGGTAACGGTATCGATAACATCAAGCTCGGGGAACTTAGCTTCAGGAATGAGCGCCTTAATTTTACGTTTAACGCTCAGGCCTTCCTTCGGGTCGCTAATCATGCGATTGAGAAGTTCGACGGCCTTGTTCTTTATAGCGAGATCCGCTTCTGAGATTTCAACCATGATTAGCCTTTCGAGCCAGGATTTTGATTACCCACGTGATCGATAGTCATGCCCTGATCAAGAAGCTTGTCGGGCATACCAGAAGCACGCGAACCAATCTCCCCCCGATGAACGTCGACACGCTTCATGATCGGATCTTCGATCTTCGCTGTGTCGAGATAGGGCTTTGGAAAACTCTTGGTGGTTGATTCAGTTAACGGCATTTTCTTTTCCTCTCCATTACGCGGCTGCTGGTGTTGGCGCCGCCGGGGGCGCATTCGGCGCCGCCGGGTGCATTCTGTTCAAAGCTTGCATCGGAGACTGCTGTGAGGCTTGTCTCGCCATCTGAAGCAAGCTCTGTAAGTCGATTCCTTTGTTTCCCTCGTTATGCTCTAGATGCTTCGACACGGAGGTAATTGTCTTTAGTAAATCCGCGTGTAACGGCGAGCCCATAGGAACCAACGGAATCGCTTTTTGTATCATCTCAAGAGCGTTACGAATTAAACTCATCGCCTGAACAGCGTTCCCTTGATTACCTTGCGGAACTGAAGCTCCGCCAACATTCGGCGGCGCTGGAGACAGCGTAGGAGGGAGAGGTGATTCAGGCATATTTCAAAATCCCTGTTTAGAAAAAAGAGCGGGGCGGTTACTACCGACCCCGCCCCTTTCAATCTTACTTGCGCTTACCGCGACCTTTGTGACGCTTAGTCATTGTGATGATCTCCCTTGTTGCCGGAGGGATCTAGAAGCATACCCTCCGAAGGTATTTTCCAAGAACATCCTGGATGCTTAACTCACATCTTAAATCAAGCTGTCGGGATTTACAAGCAGATTCAACGAGATACACCCAGTAGCGGAAGACCGCTCGGGGCTTTTTCTCAAATTAAAAAAGCAAAAAGCTATTTCTTTTTCTTTTTAGCAGCCGCGGCTTCTTCCGGATGCGCTTCTGCAAACGCCGCTTGCGCAATTTCCGATCTAACTAAATCTTCTATCATGGTGTCTTCACCGGGGGGCGACGTGTGAGTAATAAGCTGCTTCTTATCAATCGCTGCGGCTTTGAACAGATCAAACAACAGTCCTCGAGTTTCGTGACTGAAAGCAGGGGATGAGGAATGGCTGTCAACGACTACCTTGCATCTATCCGGGAGCGTCGCAAAAGTAAATTCTATAGGCAACATGCCCTTGACTGGTGGCTCCGCAAGCATAGGATCTAACTCAATCGACGTGTCGATACTTCCTTCTTTCGGCATGACCCACGCCGTCAGTTTTTGACCGTCCTTAGCCTTTAAATAGTCCAGTCCCAAACCTCCCAAAGATTCAACGCTGCGTTCAACGATAAGTGCCCGATCTTTAAAACGCGGCGACGCGTTGCGCGTAAGACTTTCTGAATGCCCTCCTGCGCGTACACCTGATTCTCCGCGGCCTTGCAAAGTTGGCGTAAAGCCCGCCATCTTGTCGTACATCGCTTCCATCTCATGAAGCGATTCCCATAAGCCCTCCGGTAAGGGAGGCGCGAGATCCGTCATCTTGCCCCCCGGAGAAGTATCCGTCATATACCCGCCGGGTTTGTTGTGCTTCGCGTACAGTTGTTGCGTCGGCCCAGCACCACCGGTAAAAATCCTCGGCGGATTCTCTTGTCTACGAAGTAGTTTGTTTATGCCGTCGATGCGTTGGTTGATTGCTAACTGTAGCAGCGCGATATTACATATCTCCGATCTTCCCCAAAAATATCCAGCAAGCTTGTTAGGGCAAATTTCAATAAAGGGGTGGTGCCCTGCTAGAGGATTCTCGCTCGCAGGTGTAAGAACTTTTTGAGTGTTATCGGGGTCAAACGCGTCAGCAATTATGTTTCGATGCCGTATGCTTCCTTCCAACAGAATGTCATCCCCGATTATCTGAAGAACGGTGTAGTCTTTGCGGTCGTCATCTTTCACCCACAGCTCATCGAGCCGTAGCATGCTCGCAAGCGTATCGGGAGCGAGATCCGGGGACGGTCCCCCGAGCCAGTCAACGACGCCTCGATTTTGAGTTTTGCCAGACCCCGCGGCGCGAAAAGGATTTAGCCCGCCAATAATGACCTGCTTCAGAGCCGTGTTTGCATTAGGATTGTTACGATCGTTGGCCGGATGAAGGTACTTCGCCGCTTTTTTCAGAAGCTCTGTTTTCTGCGGGTGGTTTTCCACTAAGAGCGCAAACTGCCCCGGCGTTAAATATGTGCTATGAAAAAACGCCTCTTGCTCGTCCAGCGTCGTAAGATCTTCCCTTAAAACACCCATGCACTCCGGCTGTACAAGATACGGCTCGAAACCAGCCCTCCCCCAAAGAAGTTTTATGAAAGTTTTTCCCTTAACCAGAGACCAAATAACTCCCTCTTCAATCTGCGTATCGACATTACTTCTGCGCAAATAGCTATGAAGCTCCGCCGCCGCCGCGGCGGCTTTCGCTCTATCTGCCGCAGTAGAAGATCCGTACTTTTCAATCCCAAAACGAAGCTCAACAGGGGAATACAAGTACGAAGATAGGTTATCAATATACGCAAACGTTTTCGGATAGACAGCAGGATCTCCTGTTTCCGCGCCTGTCAGATACATGTTCCTGTACACGGATCCGCGGGAGATGCGATTTCCGAGGGAAGAGGAGCACTGGCCAACGATCTCCGAAGCCCACTTAGCAACCCCTGTTGACGGTATTCTCATGCCCTGCCTCTGCTTTCTGCTCTGTGTAACGCGGCAACAGGATCAACATAACTCTTAGGATCCCGCAACTGCCCAGACATAGCGCGCTTCGCAATTTTTGCGGTATCGATTCCCATGTTGTTGCGCCTCTTCCCCCCAAACATATTATCCGCCCGGCTTTGAAGCACGGGCGCTAATTTCGGCGCCATTGTTTCTCCAACACGAACGTTATCTTTGAGATTAGTCATGTGGTAGTCGTGCATAACGATATCCGCGGTTTTATCAACACACTTATTTTTCGTTGCGCTGTCCGTCGGTATGTCGTGCGATATTTTTCCCCTATACGAAATGTTCTGACTTCCACATGAGGGACAATCCCGCAAAAGTGTCTCACCCACATCCTCGTATATCCTAGCAACGGCGTTACAATCCTGGCACTTATAAATCGTATTCGGTGCCGGTCGTTCTCTGCTCGGAGTCTCTGCGTGTTTTTCACTCGACGGAATAGGCCCGTCGCCAAGGCGATGAAACTTCGTCTTCTTATGCGCTTTTTTACACTCCGGACACGGAGGAGACATCAAGTTCGGATTCGTAGTGATCTTGCGAAAAACATTTCCGCAGGAGCATTTGAATGTCATCCGATACCGAGAAAGGTTAGCCATTATCCAACATCCTTATAGTAAATTGGCGAAGGTAAGATATCTTGGTGCGTCAGAGCATTTGTCCATTTTCCGTATATTTTCCATTTAAAATGGCTTAAAACCCGCGTCTTTCGCCAAAAAGCGCGTTCTCCTTCCTCCTCCGTATTCGCCGTAACAAAATACTGTTTTCCTGTTTGTTGTTCCACGGAAAGACGTTTCCAACCATTAGGCAAAACGCCCTCCTCCTCGGAAGCCTTTGTTACTTCTTCCGTCTGAATAGGCTCCGCTCTCTCTTCTACGAGCGTGTTGCCCATAAGAATATCGTCTATGTTTTCCGCAACAGGATCTTCTGCCGGAGTAAAGACGGGCGGGCGTCTTTTTTGTTCTTTGGTCATTTTATCCTCGCGTTAGTTAAAGCCTCTGTCTTGTAGCCACTGCTCTCTCGGAGATAAAGGTTCCTCGTGTTCCGCTTGCCGAGCGAGAAAGTTTATCACAATTTTGTCCACGAAGGCAGAGCCTTTAGTTTTTTCCTCTTCGTTCTCCATTCTCAGCACGGCATCGTAGCTTAAACCCTGGGCAATTAAACTTGGCCTAAACCATTCAATCCAGCCCATATTCGCTAGCGCCGCGCCGAAAACACGATCGTCCTTTGCCCGCCCGGGGGCAGCAATCTCGGAGCCGTCTTGTACCACCGTGAGCATCTCTTCAACAAGCGGCACGCTTCGTAAAAGCATCATTCCCGAAGAGTGGCTATCTTTAATTTGACACATCATGCGCCACTTTGCGTCGTGCGACGACATCCAACCTTTAGCATACCCAGCGCCGATTGAATCAGGTTTGTGATACAGATACCATCTTGCCGTATTCAGAAAGTCATCCCAGTCATAGTCTTTTCTAAGCGTATCTCGATACATGTCCGCGCGCATACGATCCCTTAAATGATCGAACTCCGTCATGATCGCCATGCCTGGCCCGCCCGTCAACTCGATGTTAATCATGCAGTTCTTATAGGCGCCTGCGAGATGCGCAAGAACCCAAGCAGCTTGCCTTGTGTCAACGTCGCTGTCTGCGAACTCCGCTACTTGCACTAACTTATCTGCAAAACAACGCCATACCGATACGCAGGTTCTATCCGCCCAGTCGTTACGTCCCCATGCCGGGTCGCAGCCGATAACGTACTGCGCATTTTCTATCGGATCTTCCCACACCCGAAGCTGTACTTCGTTGATACGCTCTCGTGTCAGAGCTTCCATAACTCCCGACTGAAAGTCGTTCCCTAGAATATACTTATACCCTTTAAACGCTATCGGATCCTCCGGGTTTTGAATGCGCTGTAAATCTTGCTGAAGAACTCTCGTTTGAAAAAACGAGAAACCGGTCATCACAAAAGCCTGGCCTTCCGTCCACGGTTGATTCTGATACAACGTATGGATGTCCACGTCGTCTTGTGCCGCGCGCCAACGATACCAAGCAAGCTGCTCGCGTGTTATAACGTGCCCGTACTGCTCAAACACCGCGTCGATAAGTTCTTTTTCTTCGCCACTCGGTTCTTCTGCGCCGTAAACTGAAAAACGCGGATCCGTATTTTTTATCCTGTTAAGATCCTTAGACCACCAACCCACAAAAACCGTAACGCAGGTATAGGGATCGTTCTTCGCGGCAATCCATAAATCCCGATAGTGATTAAAACCTTTCGCTGTCGATTCATAGATAACAAAACGATTAGGGTGGCTGCTCGCTAACGCCTCCCGAAAGCTGTCAAGACCTTCCTTGCTCCCGTAATTTGCAACCTCGGTACAATGACTGAAAACGTATCCCTGTCCTTCGCCCCACGTTTTTTTATTTCGCGTGCCCGCGACGAGAAGATCAAGACGAGATCCGTTACTGAACGTTAGAAAATTTCTATTGTCGTCAACGATCGTAAAACTTTTTCCAAAAAACGCTTTCGGAACACTCTCGATGTACCGCCGGATAGCTCTTCGATTGGCCTCTGCGTTTTTAGGCGTGTCCGAAACGAGTGCCCCGATAGTACCCTCGTACATCGCAAGCCAAAACACGTCAAAGACCAGAGACAACGTCGTGAGCCCGACTTGACGCGACTTCAAGCAGTAAAAAATTCTCTTGCCTTCATCGAGCCCTTTACAGACAGCTTCCAGAAACCTTTTCTGCGAGCCCCACAAAACAAGTTTAGACCCGCGTGCGTCCGCAGCAGCAACTTCTTTGCTATCTATGCGCAGCAAAGAGATGAACTTCGTGAATACCTCGAGCCAACGCTCAGATTTTTTTTCACTCGAAGGCATCAGTCTTTACCCCTTGCCAAGCGCTTTAAACCGTTCAAGAAAGAGATCTCACTCTTAAAACCCAAATGCTGCTCTGCCTTATGTGATTCCGCAGCCCACTTCTCCAGCGGCGCGCGTGAATCAAACTGCGCCTCTTCCCCTATCTTGAATACTCTCTTAGCATACTTTGCTATCTCTCCCAACGTCCTTACGTCTCCTCCGATGTTAAACGACTCTCCGTAGTGCTCCTCCTTCAAACCCAACGCCGCGTAGACAAAAGCTCGGCAAACATCCTCAACATGAACGAAGTCGTAACAAGAATGCTCATTCTTGAAAGAAGGAAACCGGCCTTCTCTTCCCTCCCTGACCAGCACTGAAGCTAAACGAGACGGTTTATCGCCCGCGCCGTAGACGTTGTAAAAACGTAAATTCGCTACGCGCTTTCCTAGCGTTTTACCATAAAACCAAATCAAACTCGAGGCTGCTGCCTTAGACGCCCCGTACAAAGAGGTCGGTTTAAGCACTCGATCCTCTTCCTTCGGACCGACAAGAGCGTCCCCGTACTCCGCGGCGCTACCCGCTTGAATAAAAACGGAGCACCCGTTTTCAAAAGCGTGCCGCAGGGATTCTTCTACAAACGAAAAATTAGCGTCAAAAAAATCTTTCACGGTGGGTTGCCCTATCCCAACGCCTTGCCCCGCGCAATTAAAAATTGTTTTCGGCTTCTTCTCCTCTATCACCTCTTTCGAGTCGTGTTTGGTATTGAAGTAAACATCCCGCCTTTCTTTTTTCAGAAAAGACACCAAGTGCCCTCCGATAAAACCCGTACCGCCGAGCACAACTACCGGCCCTTCGAGTTTCTTGATTAAGCTTTCCATTCTTGCGTGTCCTTTACAAACGCCCTGAGTTGCTCTTCGAAACGGATATCCCAACTGACAAGATCCGCGCTTATGCCCGCTCGATCCTCGAACTCCTCGGGTCGTTTTCCGTTCCAAAAATCCGTGACAACGGGAAAAACAGGGCACCCACACATGCGTGCCTGCACCTCAACTTCCGTACGCTCATACAAATAACATATCTCTGCCTCACGGAGCATTTGAGCAACTTCACTCGGAGTCCCTTCTAACTTCTTGGCTTCCGACGTAAGAGGAAGGAGCGCATTTTTATAAATCTCGTTATACTTGTGCGCATAATAAACAGCGCCAGAACGCTTCTCGGTTACGCTAGGATAAAAAACACGAGGATCAAAAGGAGGAAGACACAACACCGGCTCCGCGAGGTCTTTCACATACCCATAAACTTTGTCCTTCTCTGAAAACTCTTTATCGCCCCCGTACGCCCCCGCCGGTGCGAGGAGATACCTCACAACTTTCTTCGATTCGAGCGGATTACCGCGGACGATATCCGGATACACCACAACGTAATCTAATCCGGCGTCAAGAAAAGCGACCCAGTCATTCATTACCTCCATAGCGAGAGGAGTGTTCAGTTCAGGGTTTCGAGAGAAGCGCGGGGTCGAAGGAAATAAGTACGCTCTCTGCCCGCTTTCATTCAGCGCGTGGCAAAGTAAGTGCAGCACGCGCACGCCCGAAGACTTGTGGGTCCAGCCCGGCGAGAAGATGAAATACGGAACCTTACTAGGAGGAAACAAATCAAAAGCCATTATGCGCCCTTTCCACAAATCAGATATAGGCTTGCGCACAACTGCGGATGCCTCTCGCTAAGTTGATAGCACGCTTCCATGTATTCTTCCGTAATGACCTCTTTCTTTTCCATCAAAAGATCAAACTGGTAGTTCGCCAACGCCTTGAAGAAAAGACCGCCTGCGTTCTGTATAGACAATCCCGCCTCGAGGGCTTCACGTCCCAAAGCGCCTGCGGTATACGTTCGCCTGTGCCCGTGCGTATACTCTCCTTCCGTAACGCCCGTTTCTTTTTCCAACAACCCCATCTTGACCGCGACCTGCCGGGACGGGGCGTACGCGTTCGGAACAAGGATAAACGCCCACCCGTTAAGCGAGAGCCAGCTCTTTATTCGCCGGAGCACAAGACCCGGATCTTCCGTGTGCTCCAAAACATTTATAAGAAAAATAGCGTCATACGTCCCCTCAAGTTCCACCGTCTCGATATCGCCCTGTAAAACTTTAGCCCGGCCGCCGACGCGAACACTCGTAAACGCGGCCATGTCCCGCGAGCCTTCCACAACCGTTATGTCCTTAAAAAAAGGAAACAAGCGCCTTGTGAAATCCCCCTTGTGACACCCGAGCTCTAAAGCTCTGCCGCCGCTAAAATACGGGCTAAAAGTTCGTATCGCGTACCCGCGGATGCGAGCGTCGAAATCGTATGAATACTTCTTTCCCTCTATGTCTTTAGCCTCTTCGTCGAAGTTTCTCATTTCAACACCGTCTGTAAAAGGTACTGCATGTTGTCCATTTTGTAGAGCATCTCCTCTTTGCTATCAAACTGAAGTATGGCCGTACCTATCGCGCAGCCGGAGTGCGTGTACGGACTCACTGTCGCCCCTTTTTCCACAAACATATTAAAGTCCACAACGTTGTTCTTCAAAGCGCTCGCTACGTACAAACGATCGAAACTGCCGTGCGTCGTTGAATGAATCATATACGACGCCCAGAACCCCTTGACAGGCGCCATACGCAGATCGCTACAGTCCTCTCCTAAAGCTGCCTTGATAACGTAAGCCGCTTCGTCGACGCCCGTTGCGTACTTGATTACCTCGGGTATAAGGCACCCTCCGGCGCGCGGCCCTATCTCCATGAGATATATCCGGCCTTCCTTATCAAGCAGAACATCTAAATTTATCGCGCCGTTCTCTAGCCCTATCGCGTCGATCGCGCGCTGTACCTCGTTGTGAATACTTTGCTGTGTGCCCTCGGACAGAACCGAAGGAAAACTTTCGCCGATGGGAACAATCGCCTCGCTCGAATCAAAATGCTCGTTAGCAAAGCACCTAAAAACGAGCCGGCCGTTTACTACAAAACCATCTCCCGCGACCTGATACCCCGCGCGCCGAACGAAAGACTCGACGAGGACCTCCCCCGAACGCGCAAACTTCTTTGCAAGAGAAATAGCCTCGGGCATATCCTCCTCCGCCCGGACGATCGTTACGCCCTTACTCCCGGACATGTCCGTTGGCTTTACAACGACAGGGAATCTGTGCTCCTTTTTATCGTCCGGGGCGTAAAAAGCTGGCGTATTAAATCCGTTCTCCCACAAAAATCTCCGATACTTATTCTTATGCGTGAGAACGCCAACCGCCTCCGGTTTATTTCCTGGTAAGCCCAACTGCTTTGCAATCTCCGCCGCGGACAGCGCCGCCGGATCTGTGGCGTAGGCCACCACGGCATCGCAGCCCGTATCTCTGGCCACTTGAACGCCCGCCTCGGTATTCGTTGTGCTCACGCGGTAAAACTCATCCGCGAAAGAAACGCCCAAAGCCTCCGGAGAAAAATCGCACACCACGACCGTGTGCCCTAACCTTTTCGCCGTCTTCAAGACGCCTATTTGCGAGGCGCCTCCTCCGAGGAACAAAACCTTACTCATGCCCGCGCGCCTCCTGAACAGCCTCGACGATCCTCTCCAGCTCCGCATCCGTCGTGTCGATCGAATACGGCAAAAACACAACTTCTTTCGCCAGAGCCTCCGTAACAGGGAGCGGCTCCTTCTCGCAGCGCGCGTACGCGCCGTACCTGTGAACGCCGTCCCCGTATACTTTTCTCGAAGCTATGCCTTGGGAGACCAAAGACTCCCTCACCCTTTCCCCTTCCGGAAGTCGCAGGCAGAAGACCGAACCGACCCACGACAACGAGCTCAACGGCGTTGTGTGCGACAGCGAGCCAAACGCCGCAAGGTACTTCCTCTTCAAATCGAGCCAAGCGTTACGTTTCCACGCCCAGTTATCCAGCTCCGCAAGCCCAAGGGCGGCGCCATACTCCGACAGCTTCCCGTTTATGCCCGTGAGCGGAACCGCGCGATCGTCATCGATCCCGTGATTAACAAGCGCTCTCACCCTACCCACGAGAGCCTTATCTGTTGACAAAACAAGCCCTCCTTCCCCCGTGGAAAAAACTTTCGTCGCATGCGTTGATATCACAATGGGCGCCGCGCCGGCCTTGCTCTGCCCCGTAAAAAACGCATCGAAACCGCCGGCCGCGTCTGTCATCACCTCGTCTTCATATCTCACCGGTGCTCCAAAAGGAGCGACCACGATATCCGTATCCGGTGGCGTCCAGTACATTTCATCGACGTCCGTTAAGGACACGCTAAGCCCCGCGGCGCGCGCAGCATTGGCCGTCGCAACAAACGTCCACGACGGTAAAAAAACCTCCCCGTGGATCTCTTGCGCAAGCAAAGCCGCAGTCATGCCAGAAGTGCACGACGACGTAGCGGCAACATAACACTGAAACACTTCCGATAACCTCTGCTCGTACTCCTGAACAAGGGGTCCGTAGTTCGTATACCAGCGGTTCTCGTCAATGCGCGAAAGATACGGCATCAACATCTTCGCCGGGGGCAGAAGAGGCCGTCCCATAGGAATACCGTTCATTCGCTCCTCGCTTTCTTCACCCGCAGAACGACATCCTTGAACTTGTACCGCATCCAACTTGCGTAAATCTGATAGTCAATGTCCTTCCGCGATTCGCCGAGAGCGTACGTCTCATCCCTTTCTCCCTTGCCAAAATAAGGATGACGATGATCGACCTTCACCTCCGGTACAAAAACTTTCCGGCAAGCGCCCGCCTTTGCGAGCGACTCCCACATATCGTCCAAGCCGTACCAGTGCCAGCACTCCGGGATGGCCAGATACCCGACCGCGCGCGCTAACTTTCCGCCGATCACGAGAGCGCTTTGCGCGCGCTCTCCCCTGTGTACGCCGTCATCACCGTGCGCTATGTCCCAAGCCCCCGCAGCGGATATCAGCTTTTCCTCAAAATCTGTCGTCTCAACAAACTCATCGTCCCCCACAAAACCATACCAGGGTTCGTTCGGGAAATCCGCGAGAACGGCATTTAGCGCGCCCAACGCCCCTATGTTTTTATCTTCAACAAGTAAAAGCCAGTTGTCCGGTATCGAAGGAAATACCTCATCCCAATACCGCTTCGCGTTTTCTTTCCCATTAACAAGTACAACTCCGCGCGCTGCCGCGCCTCTCTGCACCAGGCGCTGCACTACTTGCGCGCACTGCTCGGGCCTATTCAAAGTCGGGAGGATCCACATCCTACTTTCCTTTTCTAAAAAGTTTTTCGCTAAGGGGTCTAAGGCCGGCGTCGATCGCCGCGAGCGCCCAGTCAAGAAGAAGGGGAATGATAACCGGCTCGTCTTTGTCCACACGAGATTCTTTCTCGTAGTTACGTACCGAGCCTTCGGAGATGCCTAGATGCTCAGAAAGTTCCTTCTGGCTCCAAGAAAGACGCTCGCGCAAAGTGCGAATCATTTTACCTGTGAGCTTTGAAGCTATCATTTCTGGCCTTTTTGCGGGAGGCGAGGGGCTGTTTTATCAAGGGTTAGGTTTGGTGTCAATACCTAGTAGCGCAGGGCTTGATTTTTTTGGGGAGGAAAGGGAAGGCGCGCCCCGATTCGAGTCGCGCTGCGTCCAGAGGCCGGAAATTAACTATTTTTTTCAAAAAGTTAAAAGCTAAAAATTAAAAACCAGCCCTCTATATCTTGTGTCCCTCACTATCGCATAAGACCCATTATGTTAAATGTTAACATCAACTTTATTGTTTATAATCAAAGGCTTATAATTTTTTGAAGTTATCCACAAAACAAACCGCTGGTATCATTGCTCGAAAGTAATCGCCTCGAGCCTTAACCAACAGCTTTTAAACACAAGATGTAGATTCAATCAACGAGCCAGTTGCCAGGTGTCTGCGGTTTGCTTTTCGCTTTTTCCACGGCCATTTGATCTATGTTTTCTAACTTTGGGCGTGATATTTTTGTCGGCTGCAAAATGTCCGCACTCACCTTTTCAGGGGTGAAGGTCTGGGCTTGGGCCTTTTTGTTAAGGTTTCTTAACGTTGCCGCGCGCTTCATAGGTCCTAAGCCTTTCTCGTAAAAATGTCTACCCATTGCCTTCTGGTTAGCTTTTTTCTTCACCGCGATTGAATAGGCTTCCGTGAGTGTAGGCAAGGCATCCGCAAGAGCATTTAAGATTGCCTTCTTGCTGGGCCCCCATTGCCGAGGGAAACACTTAGCCCTAAATTCAAGATCAGCGCGCGAAGCACTAAAAGGATCAAAACCCTCTAACAGTGCCGAGGTAGCAATTCTAACAAACCCACCAAAAGCCGCCATGGTCAAATTTCTGACGCTCTTACGCTCGAAAACTTTTGAAAA
>CAZLRH010000038.1:0-22764 GCA_964562015.1 uncultured Opitutales bacterium
GATGATTCCCATCCCGGCGGGCGGATCCATTGGACGCGGGTGGCCGACGACGGCATCATGCGTATCGTTAAAACAGTTCTTTTTTTGGCCTGCGGGATGTCTGCGGCGTTCGCGGACGACTTCAGTGATTACTTGGATGAAAAGCCCGATCCGCAACTGGGGAGGGTGTATTCAACTGAATATTATATTATAAAATACAGAGATGAATATTTGGACCACTTGCTGGCGGCATCCTCGGCCAAATCACAAGATTTCTACGCGCGTCTTAAGGCGTTTGCGGCCTTGCATGCCTTGGCTGGCAAGCACGTCCCCGGTCTTACCTTTGCGAAAGTGAAGGATTTGGTTGAGGGGTATGAGCAAGCTAGCAGCAAAAATCCACTGGCTGTAACCTATTTAGATCAGGTTTATGCATTGATGGGTGAAATCGATACCCCTGAGGCCCTGGACTTTCTCAAGCAAAGGGCTTCTTTTGAGTTTTGGAGCGGCCGCGCTATGCCGACCTTCGAGACCGTTGAAGAGGATGGCCTTGAACCTATAAAATCGACTGAAACGGCGCAGGGCGACGCGATCGTTTCCCTCGGAAGTTATTTGCGCCCGGAGGGCCTAGCGGCGATACATGAATTGGCTCGTGACCCACGTTATGCCAACGACGCCTATTTATATCATTGCCTGAAAATTGCCTTAGATATGCGCGAACCGATTTCTAAATATCGAACGGAAAACGAAACTATTTGGGCCAAGCGACCTGATTATGCGGCGGGAAAATCTTTAATTCCAAAATACATTCAACCCAATGCGGACATAGTCGCCCAGCCCCCGCCGTTTCCCTTGGTCGCCAAGATAGGCATTCCCTTTGTCGCCATTTTGGTCATTGGGTGGCTATGGCACGAGTGGAATAAGGGGATAAGATAGTCGCCTTGCGAAGGTAGTCATGCTCTGGCCCATTTATTTGCTCATGTTCAGTTCGGCGCTGCCAACGCCGGATGCGGGCTTGCCAGCATCGGAGCCCAAGCAGGTTGCCAGCAATATATCTGTGGCTGCGTCCACGCCGGCCCAGGCTGTCCAAACCATTCAGCACGACAATAATTGGGACAACGTGGCGGCGGCCTGGGTTGTCGCGGCGGAGAATCCCACGAGTCGGGGGGCGGTCATCGATTTTTTTGCCCACCCGACTGAGGAGCGTGTTTGGGCCTTCATCGGAGAATGGAAGAAGTCGGGATTATTGAGTGATGACTGGCCGGCCAATGACGATGGCCGAGAGACAAATAATCTTCAGCGCCACATGCTTGAATCCTATGCGCCCTTGCTAAAATCAATCGCGGAGAGCAACGACCCGCAGAAATTCGAAATTATTAAAGCAATGGCGGAGAGTCAATTTGTCCACGGATTTACCATCCTTCCGAAGTTCTCCAAATATGTGAAGCCCGGCTCAGTGGTTGAGCCGCTCTTTTTGGATTATGCAACGGAGCATCCCTTCGACGGCTATTTGGAAATGCTCCTTTCCATGAATACGGACGTCGCGTTTAAGCGGGTGATGGAGGCGCTGGATGCCACGCCGCTGCAGTACTTTCAGCCTAACTCTGTGCATCCACGCTACAGCATTTATAATATTGCGGCGGCGCGCAAACTCCTGCTCCGCAGCCCCATTGACGCACGATGGGGGACGGTCGAGGGCCTCCTTGGCCAGCAAAGCCTGGAAGGGCCATTGGCGCAAGTATTTGAGAATGCCGATCCCTCGGTCTATGCCCTGCTTCTGTCTTTTATCACCGATGCGGAAACGCTCGATTATCCGCCTGCGATGGATTCGAACGTCCGTCAATTTTTGGCCGAACGCAAAGCAGAGCTTAAGGCCCTGCAAAAACTCCATCCCGAAGCCCAGCCCATCGACAGCGCCAAGGCGGGAGATTATTTTCCGCCGGTGCCCCTGCGAGACATGCCCTACAATCCCTACCACTACGAATCCGGCCTGTATCCTCCCTTCCCCTGGCAAGCCAAGGTGCTCATCCCCATCACCATTCTTCTGGTCCTCTGGTGGTTCTGGCACGAATGGAAGACCTGGCCTAAGTAAGTGGTTGCCTTCGTTTCGTTAAAATTGTTCGTAGTATGAAACGAGAAAAGCCCAAACGAGGATGAGTGGGTATTGCAAACCCAGTCGTCCCTCCCCACTTTTCTTATGGGGGCCCCAACGGCAGCAATCTGATGGATTATGGCGACTCCACCCAGGACTTGGACCTGCACCAGGCGCTCTTGATGCGGTCGAGTGCCATCTTTGGCGAGTACCTGCAAACCCAACCTTGATCTTTACGCCCCATGAAAATCCCCATCCGCGTGCTCCTGCTTTGCTTCATTTTCTGCGGACGGGTGGCTTTTGCCTCAGCGGCGGAGGCACCCGTGACCCAAGATCCCATCTTTACCCCGGAGCAGGCGCGGCAAATTTTGCAAACCAGCGACGATCTGTCCGACATCGTGGCGGCGCTAAAAGTTGCCATCGCCGACCCGGCGTCTCGTTCCGCTGCCATCGAGTACTTTGATCGCCCCGTTGTTTTCAATTCCTGGTTCGATCATTGGCGCTCCACCTTGTCGCCTGGAACCGATTTGCATAGCGAGAAAACCAGCGAGGCTTTTGGCAATTACTACGACAGTTGCATTTCCAATTTGGAGAAGTTTTTCGATTCACACCAAACTCCCGAAATTTTCGAGGTTTGCAAACACTTCAATGAGAGTCCCATGGTTGGCAATGGCGCATTTCTTCAAAATTACACGTCGCAGCTTCTTGCAGGCTCACCGATTGAGCAGTCATTGATTGATTATATTCGCGAGACCATGCTTAACCAGTTTATTGTTTTTCGGGACAAAATCGAAGGCGCCCAAGTAGAGGATCGAGCTATTGGCCTCTTAAATGTGCGTACCGGTCAATGGCATTACTGGTTGCCGCCAGCGCAGATTGCGGAATTGGCCCCCAGCCCTGAGACGCGGGTTCCATTACTGGGAAAAAATGGTATTCTCATGTTATTGGGGATGAACTCGCCCGCGGCCGACTATTGCATCCAGCAAATCCTCGCCTCGCCCGAATACTGGAACACCCCGTCAGTGCAAGTGGAATTTGACGCGTTGGTGGGTAATCGCCGCTACGATCCCCGGGTTATCGCCTTCGCCCATAACTTGCTGCTCAACCGGTATGAGAAGGACAAGCAACGCATCGTGAAAGAGTTTTTGGAGCCTCGCTGGCTGGGTGACGATACCGGGCATGCGGGCCAGCCCCTGGAAAAGGCAGACCCCTCGGTTTACCCGCAAATCGTAGCGTTCATCGCCGATGCCGAGCAGCACCGCGAGTTTAATGACGCGACGAAGAATATCATCGCCGCCACGAAGACAAAAATCATCGAGCTGCAGCGCCTGCATGCGCCTCCCACGCCTCCACAGGGGTACGTTTATGATCCAAACGGCAAGCTGGTGAACATGTCCACTAAAGCGAGTTCGGATAATCTTCCTTATAATCCCTATCATTTTGAATCCCGCCTGTATCCTCCCTTCCCCTGGCAAGCCAAGGTGCTCATCCCCATCACCATTCTTCTGGTCCTCTGGTGGTTCTGGCACGAATGGAAGACCTGGCCTAAGTAAGTGGTTGCCTTCGTTTCGTTAAAATTGTTCGTAGTATGAAACGAGAAAAGCCCAAACGAGGATGAGTGGGTATTGCAAACCCAGTCGTCCCTCCCCACTTTTCTTATGGGGGCCCCAACGGCAGCAATCTGATGGATTATGGCGACTCCACCCAGGACTTGGACCTGCACCAGGCGCTCTTGATGCGGTCGAGTGCCATCTTTGGCGAGTACCTGCAAACCCAACCTTGATCTTTACGCCCCATGAAAATCCCCATCCGCGTGCTCCTGCTTTGCTTCATTTTCTGCGGACGGGTGGCTTTTGCCTCAGCGGCGGAGGCACCCGTGACCCAAGATCCCATCTTTACCCCGGAGCAGGCGCGGCAAATTTTGCAAACCAGCGACGATCTGTCCGACATCGTGGCGGCGCTAAATGTTGCCATTGCCGACCCAGCGTCCCGTTCCGCCGCCATCGAGTACTTTAATCGTCCATTGGACACAAATGTTTGGGATGAACATTTGCGCTCCCTGCTGCCTCCGGGAACCGATTTGCACAGCGAGAAAACCAGCGACGCAATTTACGTTAACATCTCACGGTGTATCTCGGATCTGGCGGCTTTTTTTAATACTCATCAAACACCCGAAATTTTCGAAATTTTCAAGCGATTCAATGAAAGCATTATGGCAGCCGGCCAATCCTTCCTGATTCAGTATGCCGAGCAGGTCCAAGTAGGCTCTGCCGTTGAGCCACTGGTCATTGACTACGTGAAGCAGGCCATGTTCGACAAGTTTATCGTTATGCGCACGGAAGTGGTAGATGGACAAGCGGAAGAGCGCGCACTCGGGGTCTTCGATGTGCGTACAGGTGAATGGCATTACTGGTTGACTCAAGCGCGGATTGCGAAATTGGCGCCCAGCCCCGAAGTGCGGGTTCCGCTCCTGGGAAATAACGGCATTATCATATTATTTGGGATGAATTCGCGCGCGGCCGATTACTGCATCCAGCAAATCCTCGCCTCGCCCGAATACTGGAACACCCCGTCAGTGCAAGTGGAATTTGACGCGTTGGTGGGTAATCGCCGCTACGATCCCCGGGTTATCGCCTTCGCCCATAACTTGCTGCTCAACCGGTATGAGAAGGACAAGCAACGCATCGTGAAAGAGTTTTTGGAGCCTCGCTGGCTGGGCGACGATACCGGGCACGCAGGCCAGCCCCTGGAAAAGGCAGACCCCTCGGTTTACCCGCAACTCTTGGCGTTCATCGCCGATGCCGAGCAGCACCGCGAGTTTAATGATGCGACGAAGAAAATCATCGCCGACACGAAGACAAAAATCATCGAGCTGCAGCGCCTGCATGCGCCGCCCACGCCTCCACAGGGGTACGTTTATGACCCCAACGGCAAGCTGGTGAACATGTCCACGAAAGCGAGTTCGGATAATCTTCCCTATAATCCCTATCATTTTGAATCCGGCCTGTATCCGCCCTTTCCCTGGCAAGCCAAAGTGCTCATCCCCATCACCATTCTTCTGGTGCTCTGGTGGTTCTGGCACGAGTGGAAAACCTGGCCGAAGTAAAGCATCGCCTTCGTTTCGTTAAAAGCCAGTCCCGGAGACTTCTGAAAAGTCATCTTAGCCACAAGAAGCACATGAGGCGCAAAGTCTCGGATATTAATGCGACAAGTAATTTAGCGTGACTAAGGAAAATATTTCGATGACAGGGCCATGAGCCTCGAGCGACAACGAAGCGAGGCCGATCACGGCCGAATCACGGATTTTCCCGTGACGCAATCTACCGCCCCAATTCAAGAGTGGGGATGATGTTTCTCGAGAAAGCCGGCCAGGCTGCCTTGGGCCGGTTCGCGACCGGCGGCTTCCAGGGACCGCAGCAGGCGGTCCTGGTCCATGATCCAGCGCTGGGAATTATAAATGGGATAATTGTCGCGCCACTCGGTGGGTGTGAGGTTGACGGTGGCGAGGTTGGCGCCCGCCCGCAGGGCGCGGATGTAGCCGTTTTCGTTGTCGCGGCCAAAGGCGCTGACCGCGGGGATGATGTGGCCAGGGTGGCGCAGGCGCAGGAGGGCCATGCAGTTCAGCGCGGTTTCGAGGTTGCCATGGGCGGCGTCGGCCAGCGGGGTGTCGCAGCCGGGAATGAACGGGCTGACGCTCGCGCCGATGAGGGGCAGTTCCGCGATGAGGCGCAGGGCGTCGGCCAGGTCGGTCGGCGTTTCGCCGGGCAGGCCCGCGATAAAGCCCGACGAGATATGCCAGCCCGTGGCGGCGAGCCGCCGGATGGTTTGGAGGCGGCGGTCGAGCGTCCCGGGCGCCTCGAGGTCCTGATACAACTGGGTATTGGCGGTTTCGAATTTGATGACGTAAAACGACGCTCCGGCGGCGCGCAATTCATCGCAAAGCTGGGGGTCGAGAGTGCCCAGGCCCACGCTCAGCCCGAGCGTGGTGCGGGCCCGCAATTCCTTGATCAAGGGCAGCGCGATTTCGCGCGCAGCCTTGGGGTCCTCGCCGGCTTGCAGATTGAGGTCGGTGACATAGGGCGGCCGATGATGGAGCAGCGACTCCAGCAAAACTTCGAGCGGAATGCGGTAACGGCGCAGGTCGGAATGATCCCGCCGCATTCCGCAGTAATGGCAGTTTTGGCGGCAAAAATTGGAAAGCTCCACGACGCCGCGAACAAAAACCGCGGGGCCGAATTCGGCCTGGGCCAAGGCCTCGGCTTGACCATGCAGGTTGGCTTGTGTGGCCCCGCGCGCGTGCAACATTTCTGCTTCCGGAAGCATTTCCGGTTCAGACGCGGCGACCAGAGGTGAGGAGGCGGGGATCATGCGGTGGCGCGGGTTTCGCGCAGATGGAACCAGAGGGCAATCGCGCCGGTGCCGACGGCGGTCATGCCTAAAGTGCTCACTAAAATGATGGCTGCCCGCGCCGGGGACCAGTCCGTCTGCCAAAAATTAATCAGCGTCGCCGCGATAGCAAAACCGGCAACCCAAAGCAGGGACATAATTTGATTGGCGCGAAAAAATGCCGGGCGCACGCGGATAAGCGGCGGCGCATAAGGCCACGCATAGGCGAGGGTGAAGGGTCGTTGCCACATCACCGAGGCCGCGGCGGCCACCGCCAGCACCGCCGGGCACAAGGCAAACTTGGTGCGGGCCGGCAGGTGCTCCTCCGCGCCGGTCAGGGAGAGCACGCTAAGGATTAAAAAGTAGGCCATGATTCCGATATCCAGTGGGTTCCAGTGGATTCTGGCCCAGCGCGCGGCGAGCAGGGTGACCGCCAGGGCCACGGGCGCGGCCCACTGGGTCCATTCCATGCGGCCAAAGCTGTACACCACCCACGGCAACACTCCCACCCACCAAGGGCTGGAAGCCGGTGGCGGAACTGAAGCGGCTCCTTGCGGGGCGGGCATCTGGAAAATCTAGGCAAGCCCGGCGGAATTAGCAAGGCCTAGCCAAATACGTAGTTACCCTTACGGATTTGCATTTGCCAATTTTGCCTTGGCCCCCTGAGACTTGGGCCCTTCATGCACTACCACGCAGTTGTCATTGGCGCCGGGCCCGCGGGCAGCACCGCCGGCGCCGCGCTCGCCCGGGCCGGCGAAAAAGTGCTGATCGTGGAAAAGGAAAAGTTCCCCCGCTTCCGCATTGGCGAATCGTTGCTGCCCGCGGGCAACGACTATTTCGAAAAGACCGGCGTCTGGGAGAAATTGCTCGCCGCCGGCTTTGTCGAAAAATACGGCGCGGAATTCTATGACGGCCGCACCGGCCGGGGCGTGCACATCATTTTTGCCAACGGTTTTTTCGGCGGGCCCGCGATGACCTTTCAAGTCGAGCGGGCCGTCTTCGACCAGGTTTTGCTGGATCACGCCGCTTCTTGCGGTTGCGCGGTGCGGATGGAGACACGCGTGACGGGAGCGCGCCGCGCGGGCGCCGGATGGGAACTCGAGCTGGCGGGCGCCGATGCCGGCCAAGTTACCGCCGATTGGATTTTCGATGCCAGCGGACGCGACGCCGTGATGGGGCGGATGCTCGGCGTGCCGCATGACGCGCTGAACTATCCCAAGCGCATGGCGGTTTATAATCATTTTTCGGGAGTGCCGCGGCGCACGGACCGGCGCGGCGGCAACACGCACATCATCCGCCTGCCCGGCGGCTGGTTTTGGGTGATTCCGCTGGCGGGTGGAAAAACCTCCGTGGGCCTGGTCATGCCGTTGGCGGAGGCCGGAGGCGGGCAGTTGCGCGACCCCGAGGCGGTTTTTTGGCGGACCGTGCGCGAAACCAAATTGCTCCCGGAAATGATGGAGGAGGCCAAACCCCTCGATAAATACCGGGTCACGGCGGACTATTGTTACTGCCATGCGCGCTTTGCGGACGACGGTTTGTTTATGATCGGCGATGCCTCGAGCTTCATCGACCCGATTTTCTCCTCGGGTGTCAGCCTGGCATGCGCCTCCGCCTCGCGCGCGGTGGAAACCTGCCTGCGCCTGAAACGCACCGGCCGGCGTTTTGACCGCGGCGAGCAGCGGCGCTTTACGGCATACATGAAGGAGCGGGTGTTGACGGTGCGGAAATTGGTGGAGTCGTTTTACGACCCCGCGAGTTTTGAGATTTTCATGCAGCCCACGAATCGCGGGCGGGTCTTCGCCGCGGTCAATGCCGTGATGGCGGGCCACCATACCTTGCCGTGGAGCGCGCGCTGGCGATTTCAAGTTTTTCTTGCGGCCTGCGCCATCAACCGCTTCATGCGTCGTCCGTCCGGCAGCGAGGCGGGCGCTTGAGCGTGGAATGCTTTTCTCCGTGAAGAAAACACCCAACATGCGTCCCGGCGAATTGTGGGGCCGATGGCTGGAAACGGCGGCCCGGCGGCCGCGGGCGGCGTTGCTCGTGGATGCCGGCCGGGGCTGCACCTATCGCGCCGCCGAAATTACGGCGGCGGCGGAAGCGGTGTTCCAGGCCGGCAATTTTGATCGCGCAGGCGGGTGTGTCGCTTGGGTCTTGCCCAACGGCTTGGATTGGCTGGCCCTTTTTTTGGCGGTGCAAAAAGCCGGTTGGGCGGCGATGCCTTTGGATGCTGGGTTGACGGAAACGCAAGGTCGGGAACTCGCGCGTCGCCTGGGCGCCACCCATTTATGGACGGGGCAAGCATTATCACCACTGGGGACGCGCGCGCGCCGCTGGCCGGGTATCGCGGTGGTGAAGACGACGTCCGGCTCTTCCGGCCAGGCCGCGGCCGTGCCTTGCCGGGCGCGCCATCTGTTGGCGGACTATGAAAATATTCGCGCGGGCATGGGCTTGCGTCTCCACGACCGGAATCTTGGGCTTATACCTTGGGGCCATTCCTACGGCTTGGGCAGCGTGGTGATGCCGTTGCTGGTGGACGGCCTGCCGATAATTACGGCGGCGGCCTACACGATTTCGCAAATTCCCGAATGGTGTGAGCGCTACCACCCGACGGTTTTTCCGTCGGTGCCGGCCGTTTTTCAGCTTCTCGCCGAAAATTCAGGAAGTCGCCCGCTGGGCCAACTGCGGCTGGCTATTTCGGCCGGTGCGCCGCTGTCACCGGCAATTGCACACGCCTTCCGGCGCCGCTCTGGCCTGCGATTGCATAATTTTTATGGCGCCTCGGAAACGGGTGGCATCTGCTATGACCGCACCGGCCGGGCCGTGTTCACGGACTCCTGCGTCGGGTCCCCATTGCCAGGAGTGCGCGTCACGTTTCGCGTGGGCCGGGTGCTGGTGCAAAGTGCGGCGGTCGCCGCGAAAAACGGCCGGCACCTGCTGCCGGATGGCGGAGCATGGAATGAAAAAGGCGAGCTACTCTTGCGTGGGCGCATCGGGCGCTGGGCCAATTTGGCGGGGCGGAAAGTCGCGCCGGTGGAAATTGAATCGCAGTTACGGTCGCTGCCGGGAGTGACGGAAGTGTGGTGTGGCGTAGGTGTGCGCGCGGGCCGCGATTTTCTGGCGGTCGCGGTGGAGAGCGGCAAAGGAGAAAGCGAATTGAAGCGCGCGCTGGCGGAGCGCTTGCCCGCGTGGAAGCAGCCGCGCGCCTGGCTGGTGCTCGCGCAATTTCCGCGCACCGCCCGCGGCAAGACCGACTCCCGCGCACTCTCGAGCCGTCTCGGGCTGTAAGGGCGGCGCCTAGGCTTCCGCTCGGGGATGGGCCATGACGATTTCGCCCTCGGCCAGCACCGAACCCTCTCGGGTAATCTGGATCTGAAACGTGGCCAGTTCCGGCCACGCGACGGCGAGGCGGGCGTGAATTTGCAGCGTTTGCGAGGGCACCGCGGGCAGGCGAATGCGAAATTTTCTGATTTCCACCAGTTGCAACGGCGTCGCCGTGGAAAAGCCCGCCTGCATCGCCCACAGCGCGCCCGCGACTTGCGCGCCCATCTCGGCAAAATAAACCGCCGGCAGCAAGGGGCGGCCGGGAAAATGGTCCTGGAAAATCGGCCAGTCCGGATTCAACCAGACTTGGCCACGCAGCGCGGGCCCGGGTTCGAGCGCCGCGAATTCACTTACCAGTCGGAAGCCGGGGCCGTGGGGAAGCAGTGGTGGAGTCATCGACGGGAGGTTCGGGCGCATTCACCGTGGGTGGTCCGAGCGAAGCCCAAGTGGAAAAAATGAAAGTCAACGAAGCGTCTTGAGCAAAAAAGATATCAAGGCGCACGGGATCGAAGGTGCGGGCGTCGATTTCCACCTGTATGCGGCGGGGCTGGCCCGTGGCCGCGCCGGGCTTGGGCAGCAGTTGCAGGTGGACCGTGTCGTGGTCAAGCCGGGCGGTCGTGGTGAAGTCCTTCTGCCAGGCGGCGGGAGGCTGCCGGAAAAAGTCCAGGAGCGCACGCACCATCGGTTGGGCGGCGACTTGGGGCGCGCGGCCGGAAAATTTTTGCCCCACCTCGCCATTGCGGATCCAGACTTCTCCCGCGAGCGGCGCCGTGTAGGTCACTTCCAGCGTGGCCGGGGCGCGATAAGTTAAAAGGCCGTCGCTGATGATGGGTGCGAGCAAGTCCGGGCTGTGCGCCTCCTGATGAAAATTTCCGCTCCAGCCGGCGGTGCCCAGGCGGTGGTCGGCGTAGTTTTTCTGAAACGCCGCCAACTCGGCCTCACTCAGCGGCGGGGCGGACGCCGGGGTTTCCGGGGTCGCCGCGGCGGTGGCGCAAAACGCAAAAATGAGCAGGGGAAGCACGGACACGATTTTGCTTCCCGCCGCGCGAAACGCAATCACTTACCCTTGGGCTTGAGGCCGGCGAGCAACGCGGGCAGGCCGAGGATTCCGGCCAAAAAAGAATACAAAATACCCAGCGCCAGCACGACGCCGAAATTGCGCAGCGCCGGCTGGGCGCTGAACGCGCTCGCCCCGAAGCCAATGACAGTCACAGCCGCCACTAGGGCCAGCGGCCGGCCCAGGCGCTGTCGCGCCGCCGTCCACCGCTGTCCTTCCTGCCGGACGAACAACATGATGAAAATGCAAAAATCCTCTCCCAGGCCAAAGAGAATCGGCAGACTGGCGCAGGCTGCCAGCGAGAGCGGTTCATGCACTGCGGCGAGGCTGGCCAGCCACCAGCCCATACCCGCCGCCATGGCGAGCAAGACGCGCAATAAATTCGTAAATGTGCCCACGCCCCAGGCCAGTAATATCAATATCACGCCCATGGACCAGGCCGAGGTGGTTATTAAATTATGTTGGAGCAGGGTCGGCAGGGTGGCCTGCAAACGCGCGAAAGCAGTGCTGCCGCGCGACCAGATTTCCAAGCCAGGATCGCCGCGGCTCCACTGCTCCAGCGAGCCAAAAAGATTTTGGTAAGGCTCGGCCAGGTGCGGTTGAAAACCCTCCGCCACGAAAAGCGGGGCGAGCGCGAACGGGGTGCGGGCGGACCAAATTTGGCGATTGGCGGCCCACGCGCGTTCATCGCCGGAAATAAATTTTACCGGCGCGTAGGCCGAAAGGATGTCTTGTCCGCGCTGGGCTTCCAGGCCCGGCGGAGACATCCGGGACCATGAGAGGTCGTAAATTTTTTCGGGATTTAGGCCCGCCCAGCCCAATAGCAGCCAGCCGCCGAGCAGGAAAATCCAGCCCAGCCGTCGCCACCAAAGGGGGGCCGCCCTTTCCGGCTCCGGCTCAGCGAGGATTTGGGGCGCAGGGGAGGAATTAAGGTGACTCTCCACCCAGCGGGCCCACGGCCCCATGGCCAGCAGGCCGACGACAATCAGGCAGACATTGATGAGCACGGCGAATTGCCGCAGTCCCGGCAAGGCACTTGCCGCCAGCCCGCCCAAGCCGGCGGCGGTTGTCAGCACGCAAAAAATCAAACTGCGCCGCAAAGTCGCCCACGCTGCGCCGGTGCGGCGCCCGCCCGTGGCCAGGTGATGGTAAACGACCGCGCCGTAGTCGGAACACAAACCCAGCGCGACCGAGGCAAACGCGACACTCAGCAGGTTGATGCTGCCCCAGACCACGCGAGCCACGAGCAGGCCGGCGAACAAACCCGCCGCTTGCAGAACACTGAGCGCCACCAGCGGAAACCACGAGCGGTAGGCGAGGAGAAAAACCAGCGCAATGAGAATTCCGGAACCGAGGGTCATGCCGATCATTTCACGGCGCATCTGGCTGGCGATTTCCGCGACATACGCCGCCTCCCCGGTCAACGCGATGCGGCCGGGCGCCAAACCCTGGCCGGCCAAGGCTCCTCGCACCGCAGTCACCAGGGGCTCGGCGGTGGCAAGCGTATTGGCGCGGATTTTCGGGATAATGCGCAAAATCGGATTCGGTGCGGCTGGTGGCGGCCCCGTCATCGCGGCGGACGACGCGGTCACCACCCAATCAGCCAATCCCAGTGGATCATAATGCAGGCGGGCCCAAACCGCGGGATCGGGCCAGCCGGCCAAGGCTTCACGGGTGGCGTGAAGGCGTGCATGAATTTCCGCTTCGCTCGTCGCCTGGGCAAAAGTGGTAAATTTATCCGGCGGCAAGCCGATGAAGACAGAAGCCCAGCCTTCGGGGGCGAGGCGGGAAGGGTCGGTCAGAACTTCCGCTCTGGCCACGAGGGGCGAATTGGCCAGGGCCTCAGCCACGCCTTGCAGTCGCGCGGCCCATTGTCCCGGGTCATCCGCACCGGGTTCAACGACTACTCCCAGCAGGCTGAAGTCGTCGCTCTCGCGCGCTTGCAGCGCCCGCAAGTCGCGCACGGCGGGCAAGTCGGCGGGAAAAAGTTCTATCAGATCGCCTTGCCAGCGCAGCGTCAGCAGGGTCCAGGCGGCCAAGGCTAGCCCGGCCAGCCCCAGGATTGCTTTCAGGACATGAGGTTTGATCCGGTTGGGCATAGGGAAACCGGAGTCGGGCAGGCGGCCTAGGGTTGCTCATTAATCCAAGTTTGCAAGACGCCCAGGGTCTCGAGCACGCGCCGGACCAGCTTGGGATCCTTGAGGGTCACGCCGTAACTCCGTTCGACGGCCACCGCGAGTTGCAAAGCATCAATGGAATCCAAGCCCAGGCCGTCCGGGCCGAAGAGGAGTTGGTCGGCCCCGATATTTTGCGGCTCCACGCGTAACAACGTGTTTTCCACAAGGATGACCCGCAGGTCCTCAAGAGTCGCCGGAAGCTTGGCCATAGCGAGGAACCAATTCACTTATGCCCGTCCGTGCAATGGCGAAATGATTCCCAGCCCAGGGCCGCGACATGATGGCTCGTGCCCCACAACGGCAACACGAAGGCGGATTTCTCCTCCGGTGCCGAGGCGAGGATCCGCACGAGCTGCCAGCCCGCCCCGGTCGCCTGGGCCTCGCCGAGGTAGGGCGAGGGAGCGGGCAGTTCCGGACGCGCAGGCCGCTGCTTCCACGCTTGCCGCGCGGGGCCAGCCGGTGGCATCGGACCCGGCGACATTGGCCAAGCCGGATCAAATGCATTGAGGACTTCGGCGAGCACTTGCGGCGCAGCGGCGCGGCGTCCCCAAGGACGGCTGGAATGAATTTGCATCGTTCCCTGGGTTTGTGGCGCTCCTTCGCGTGTGACCACAAAGGCAACCGCGCCTTCGGCTGGAAAATGGCCTTTCGCCTCTCGAAACCAACCCGCTCGCCACGTCACTTCCATGATCGCCTCGTCCATTTCCTCCGCCGCGGCCACGATGACCGCATCCACGGTGCCTTGCTCCAGCCATAGTGCGGCATTCAGCCAAGCTTGGGCCAGGGTGCTGGCATCGCCAATCCAGGCGGACGACGGACCCTCACGACCCAATACTCCCAGCACATGGTTCAAGGGGGCGTTGAAAACCGTTTCGGGAAACCACGCCGGATTGGCGCCATCCGCGCCCGCCCGCGCCACGCCTTCATAGAATTTTCGCGTAAAGCCCAAGACGCCGTTTCCCAAGGCCACCGATAAGCCCAGGTTTATGCCCGGAGGCAAGTTTGCGCGCCGCAGGGCCTCATCCACTGCCTCAATTAAAAAGAGCGTCAGTGATCCAGCCCGCCGCAGCCGCGGATGCGTCCGCCAGCGCGACCACGCGGGCAGCGTAAGGTCGACACACCCGGCCCGCACCTTCGGCCCCGCCGGCGCCAGGGTGGGCCACTCTTGCCGACGCGGCGGCGTGCCATCCAGCAAGTGGTCGAGGCCGAGGCCGGCGGGGCTGACGGCGCCCATCCCGGCGATGTTGAGGTGGAATTGCATGGTCAGGCGGGCAGGAAAACGAGCGCGGCATTCGCGCCGCCGAAACCGGCGTTGGTCGTGACAAAGGCGCGGCCGGTGGTGCGGGGGGCGCGGGATTGGGCGAGGCTGGCCGCCAGGTTGGGCAAGGGGTCGTCGATGGTGGCGGCGGGCAGGGGCGCGGCCCGCCGCAGGGCTTCAATGGTCAACACCACTTCGATGGCGCCGGCGGCCCCCAGCGTGTGACCGGTGATATTTTTAATCGAGCTGATTCCCACGTTCGATAAATGAGGGCCAAATACGCGCTCATAGGCATGCATTTCGGCTTCATCATTGGCCGGCGTGGCGGTGCCGTGGGCATTGAGGTAGGCGACCTCCTCCGGGGCCACTTGGGCCTGCGCGAGCGCCTGGCGCAGGGCTTGTTCCAAGGCGCGCCCTTCAGGATGCGGGTGCGTGAGGTGGTGCAAATCGGTGGCCTGGCCGTAGCCTGCCAGCCGCGCCAGCGGGGTGGCGTTGCGCCGGAGAACTTCGCTTTCGCTTTCGAGCACGACAAAGGCCGCGCCTTCTCCCAGCCAGAGTCCGTCGCGGGAAAGAGAAAAAGGCCGGCAAGTCGTCGGGCTGAGCGAACGCAGGCAGGAGAAGCCATGAAACAGCAATGCGCTCAGCGCTTCCGCCCCGCCCGCGGCGATCCGTTCCGCCCGGCCCGAAGCAATGATGCTGGCCGCGTGGCCGATGACATCCGCGCCACTCGCGCAGGCGTTGCTGAGATTGGCCGCGGCCCCGTGCAGGCCGTAGGTCTCCTGCAGCGCATAAGGCAGGTATTGTGCTTGATAGCGCAGGGCGGAGGCGACAATGCCTCCGCGCCGGCCCGCACGCGCCCGCGTGACGCAGGCTTCACCATATTCGGTGCCGCCGCCCGTCGTGCTGCACCACAACGGCAACTCTGAATCCAGGCATCGCTGGCCGGCGCCGCGCAGCCCCGCCTGCACGAGGGCCGCGTCCAAGGCCGTGTGCCCCAGGCGCACAAACCGCGGCCATTGCGCCCGCCGGGGTGCGGCCAGCAGGGCGTCGTCATCCACCTGGGCCGCCACCTGGCAGGCGCAGCCCTTAATATCAAAATGTCGTACCGGTTGGGTGAGCGGCCGCCCTTGCGCGATCTTGTCCCACGCCGCCGGCACGCCCGCGCCGGCGGCGCTGACCAAGCCCGCGCCGGTGACATAGACGGGCCGGGACGGGCCCGGAGAGCGGGAGGTCAATGCCATGGCTGGTGGTAGGCGGGGCGCACGCCGACGGCCCCGCCGCGAAAATAAAACGTGGGCGGGTAGGTGAACTGGCCGGCCGTCGCGTCAAAGGCCAGCGTCTGCGGCTTGTCCGGCAAATTGGGATCGTAAATATCAAAACGTCCGGGCGCGCCGTCGGTTTCGCGCACCGCGACGACCGCATGATTGATGCTCAACCAGGGAAAGTTGATCAACCAGAGCACCACCGGGCCGTCCGCGGCGAGCAATTGTTGCAGCAGGGAAAAAACGCGGCGCTGGTCGCGGGGGCCCAGCGGCAGGATGATGCGCAGGTTGCCCAGCCGGAAATACGAGCGCCACCAGCCGCCGAGCGTGGCGCGGAAAAGGTCCGGCTCCGCCGCGCTGGCGGCCCGCAAGTCGGCAAACCCCGGAATGATGATGCGCTCGGGATAACGGGCGGCCTGCCAAATCGGCCGCGCCACGACGGCGCGAATGCGGCGCGCCAATTCCGTCGCGGAAACCGCCGGCTGCTCGGGTGCGAATTGGGCAAAGCGCCAGAATTGCACGACGGACCGCGCCAGCACGAAACAACGCCGCATGTATTTTTCGCCGCCCACGGCCCCTTTTTCCGCCCGCTCCCACCGGGTGCGGCCGTTTTCGTGGTGCCAGACGGTTTCATTGGGAAAGGCCAAGACATCCGTTTGCAGTGAAAACACGCGGGGTGGGTTGGGCGTTTTCATGCGCAAAGCGGCGAGCGCCCAAGTTCAATCAGGCAGCGGGTGTCCTGATCCTCGGACGTGCGGGGATGAAATAGGAATTCCTGACAGTCGGGCAAATTCAACGCGAGGGCCCGGCGCACTTCGTCCGGCCGCATCGCAAAGATGCGGTCCAGGCCCCAGAGGCCCGCGGAGGCCAGGCCCCGCCACTCGTGCCGGGGCTTGACGCCCAGCAACCACGCGCCGGCGGCGACGACCGCGGCATGGGGACTGCGGTCAAACAAATAGGGCCAGCCCAGGCGCGCCCACGCGCCGGGCAGGCGCTCCGCCAACCGCCACAGGGACCGCCAGAGCCGGGGATGGATTTGCAAATGATGGTGGGAATTGAAAAAGTCGGCGGCCAGTCCCGTGGCGAGAAAGGCTTCCATCTGGGCCTCGGCTTCGGCCAGGGCCAAAGCGCGATGCCGGCGGTGCAGGCCAATGGCCCATCCCGCGGCCGCCGGGGAATCTCCCCACGGCCAGGAGGCGCACGTCAACGGCTGCGAATCATTGAAATGCCAGTGCAGTCCGATGCGAAAAGCGGGATGGTCTCGCGCCATCGCCACCGCTTCCGCCGTGCCGGGCTGGCCCATCATCAGTGAAGCCCCGTGCAACGCGCCATGGAGATGCGCGTGCAGCATCGCATGGTTGGTCGCGCTGTCCCGCCCAAAATCATCGGCGATGAAAAGGAATCTTTCCTTTGGGCTGGGCTTTGTTTCAGGCACATGCATTGCTAGCCGGGGATGATACAACTGTTGGCGGGCTGGTCAATGGCGGCACTGGGATGGTGGGTGATTGCCTACCTGCTCCTGCGCCACTGCCGCCGTGCGCCTCCCTTGGCCGGGCCGCCGTTGGCAGAGACGATCACAATCTTCAAGGCCCTGCCGCCGCTGGGCCCAGCCGGCGCCAGTGCGCGCTTGCGCGAAGCTCTCCACTCGTTTGTCCGGCAACTTGACGGCGAGACCGAACTCCTGCTGGGACTGCACGAAGAGGACCGTGACGCCGCCCAGGACTGGCTGGTTCCGTTGCAAGCGGCGGCCCCGGCCGGTCGCGTGCGCGTTTTTTTTCGCACTACTCCGCACGCGCACGCCAACGCCAAAATTTCCTGGTTCGAATGGCTCGCGCCGCACGCCCAAGGCCCGTGGTGGTTGTGGAGCGACGCCGATATCGTCGCTCCCCCCGGCTGGCTGGAACAGGCCCGGCGCGCGGCCCTGGCGCTCCCGCAGGCGAATTTGGTGACCTTTCCGTATTACGTGCGGAATCCGACGCACCGGCAAAGCTGGTGGGACGCCGCCTATGTCAACGCCGAGATGCTGCCCGGCGTTTGCCTCATGGCGGTTTTTCAGCGCGAGGTGAATTTTGCGTTCGGCGCCGCGATGTTGTTTCAGCGCGACCTTTTTTTGCGCCACTGCGAGTGGAAGCGGCTGGGCCGGGAATTGGCGGATGATTTTGCGGTGGGCCGGGCGCTGGGGCGTTGCCGCGTCGCGCTGCCCGCCTTGGAAACACTGGCCGAGGAGGACACCTGGGCGAGCGCGCTGCGTCACTATCAGCGCTGGCAAAAGACCATCCGCTGGTGCCAGCCGGCCGCTTATGCCTGCCAGCTTCTCATCAATCCGCTGCTGGGCTGGCTGGCCGCCGCGGTGGCTTTTCCGACGCTGCCTGCAATTTGGGCCGGCTTGTTCTTGCAGTATGGCGCGGAAGTTTTGGCGGTGGTGATGCTCACCCGGCAAGCCAGCGGCACGCGCCTCCCCTCCGCTTCGGCGGTGCTCGTGCTGGCGACGTGGCCGGCTTTGCGCGGGGCCATGTGGCTGGCCAGTTGGCTGCCGACCAGTGTGCGCTGGCGCGAGCGGACCTGGCGGGGCCGCCGGCAACCGGAGGCTTAGGAATACCTTGGGCGCGCGGGCGCTTTTCGCGCGAGCAGTTGCAGGAGCGGGCAAGTCATCAAGGTGGTGGCCAGGGCCATCACCACCAGCAGCGTGAACATCTTCGGCGAAAGCAGGTGCAATTCCAGGCCGGCGTTGAGCACGATGAGTTCCACCAAGCCCCGCGTATTCAATAAGACACCCAGCGTAACCGCGTCCCGCCACCGCTGGCCCGCCCACCGGGCCGCCAGGCTGGCCCCGCCCAGTTTCCCGGCCGTGGCCACCGTAATTATCATAACGCATAATAACCAATCGTGCGGGGAATCGAGCAGGCCGATTTGGGTGCGCAAGCCCGTGTACGCAAAAAACACCGGCAGCAAAATGAGCCGCACCCAGACTTCGAGGCGTTGGACGCACGGCACGCCAGGCGCCGCGTTTTTCGGCACTATCACGCCGAGCAAAAAGGCGCCAAATAGCGCGTGCAGGCCAATCCAGTCCGTCACGGTGGCAGAGAGCACCAGCAACATCAGCAACACGAGGTGCGCGCCCGGGCGCAGCCTTCGCAGCAGCGGCCGCACCACGCCCAACATGGCGGCCAGATAAACGGCGGCCAACACCAGCGTCGGCGTGCCCGCCAGCGTTTTGGTTTGGGCGAGCCCCGCCACCAGCGCCAGCAGACACCAGGCGGCGACATCGTTGAGAGCCGCGCAGGCCAGCGCCAGGTTGCCCAAGGGCGTTCTGCGCAACCCGGTGTCGGCCAAAATTCTCGCCAAAACCGGAAACGCGGTGATGGACATCGCCACGCCTACGAACAACGCATAGGAAGTTTTGGAAGCCAGCGGGCCGGCCAGCGTCGCATCCGCCAAAATGGCGAGAAGGAAGCCGAGGCAAAAAGGAAAAAACATGCTCGCCAGCGAAATCACCACCGTGTTCCGGCCCTGGCGGCGCAGCGTCGGCCCATCGAGCTCCAAGCCGAGCAAAAACATATAGACGACGATCCCCGCCTGCGCGATCCAACCCAGCCAGGGAATGGTCTCCGCCGGAAAGAGAAAAGCCTGAAGGTCCGGCCAAAACAGACCCAGCAACGACGGCCCGAGCAAAATCCCCCCGACCACTTCCCCCATCACGGCGGGTTGCAGTAATTTTCTGAAGAGTTGGCCCAGACCCCGCGCCACGACGATGACGACCACCCACGCCAGCAGCAAGTGGCCGATTAGGGAAAGCAAGGAGTGGTCAGCGGGCATGGGAAATTTTCCTGGCCTCGTAAGCTGTGCCCAACCCCCGGCCCAGGCCAGATTATTAATCCTGCTTCCCCCCGGCCCAATTCATTGGGGAGGTTAAAGTCTGGGTTCAATTGCTTAACACTAACCTCGCGCTGCTTGAACGACGAGGCCTTCAGGAAGCGGCGGATTTGCTTGCCGGATTTTTTGGCCAAGGCATAGTAAATGCCTGGCGAATCGCTCCAAATCAGGCAATCGGGCCTACAGCAAAAATTCGTCTCCTGCGGACCAGAACCGGCCCTTCGCCTCCATAGTTCAAGTGGATAGAACCGCGGTTTCCTAATTTAAAATGATACGATTAGCGACAGTCGGCCCGAATCTGCACTAATGCGCTTGAGTCTGCATGATAGGCATTTGCGGAATTTCCGCCCTCAGCCTGAGTCAGCACTAATTCAGCTAAATCAGCCCATTTCCAGCCACCGGGTTACACATTTGGATTACATATTTGAACTTAGTTCTTGTCTATGCCGTCCAGGACAAGGGGGATTTTGCTAGGTTCTTTGACTAGAGCATACGACCATTGGCCATAATGTCCGTCTGCATTAACGGCGGCCACCCAGCGTTTTGCGGCGGCGGACTTTACGTCAGATAGCGGATCATAACCTTTTGTTTCGAGAATGAGATGCATGGGGCGTGTCCCTTTCAAGCGAATTACAAAGTCAGGAACATAGTCGTGAGTTTGCCCATTGTTGAAGTACCCAATGGTAAAGCCCAAGCCCGAGTTTTTGACAAAAGCCTCAACCCGTTGATGGCGATCAATAAAATAAGTGGCCGATTGCTCCCATTTTACGGTGTCAGCCACAACAAAGTTGAGATGGCATTTTACCGCTTCACGCACTTCACGGGAGGTAAAAAAGCTAACATCTGCTGTGGTGCCAGGTTCTCTATTTTGTTCAAAAATTGGAACTTCAGGAATCTCCCCTGACAAGGTGTCACCTCTTATTGCTTCTGTAAGTCGTTCTACGAGCCAACCGTAATAAGGGGCCAGAAACGCATCCTTAACGTCATTTGGCGTTCGAACTTCAATGTGAGACTCCACGTAACGCTTCACTAGAGTAACGCATTGTGGAAACAAAACCTGAACTGGCACCTCGCAACTGGTCTGTCGGGCATAAGCACCAAATCACCTTTTTCGACTTTGGGGCGCACGCGGCGCAATTCCACAGTTTTGCTTCCATTGAAAATCATTTCCGCGTAACGCGGTCGAATGGTCATAAGTAAAGCACGTTCAGTCATATGCCAGAGAGGTTCATCCCCTGCTTGTATATTTGCATAAATTGTTCATCTGTAACGCGCCGCGGATTTTGTGGATGCGGAATTCCCAGATTTTTGAGTTCAGCTAGTCCGAGGGGTGTTGCAAAGCGCTCCGTGCGCGAAAAGCGAAATGCCAAGCCTATCTATGTAGGGAACCGAGTGAGTCAGTTGCGTCAGTGGAATGGTGGAGCGTTGCGTATGGAGCGCAGGGCTGTTTGCGCAGTCATGCGCAGATTGGCTTTGCGTATCCATACGCTGCGTATTTGCGCACAGCTGGCGTGCGGAAAGTGGACTTTTGCAGGCTAGGAAGCTGCTCCCGCAAGATGCGCAATGCTCAGTGGGCCAATCCGCTGCTGATGGCGTGCGCAAATCTGCTGATACGCTTGCAGATGGCTGCTGATGAGGTGCTGATGATCTGCTGGGATTGCTGGTTTGCTGGTCCAGCAGTGCGGATTTGCAGTTTGCTGGGTTGCTGGCAGCAGGCCATTTGCACTCGTAAATACCCCTGTTTTCCCTCTGCGGATGGGCATTAGCAGGGAAGGTTTGCTGATGATCTGCGGGAAACTGCTGGTAAGCTGCTGATGGGCTGCTGGGATTTGCGGGAATCTGCTGATGGACCTGCTGAGACTGCTGAAAAAGTGCTGATGGGCGCGCATCAGCAGGTCATCAGCACATCCAAAGGGGTTCTTTCGACGACAGAACCGCCTTTTGCCGCCTTTACCCCTAAAATTACCCTGTCTCTAACGCTAGGCCCTAAGTCATCCGTTGGGCCATTTCAAAGGAATGGGTGTCGCGGAGGTGGCCGTAGGTTTTGGCCACCAGCAACCCGCCGTCTTTGTGCCCAACCCACGCAGCGATGGTCTTGAAATCCACGTTCTTTTCGATGGCGTTGCTGACAAAGAAATGGCGCATGGAGTGATGGCTAAAATGTGGAAACTGGTTGGTCTTGCAGGCGGCTTCCAGGGCTTTCTTGGCGTTGCCTAGAGGGACTACCAAATCTGGTGCCTCGCCGGGTTGGCCGGTCTGCAAGCGCGCTTGCAGGCGTTCTAAGAAGGCCCGAAACGCCGGAAACAAGGGCACAGTGCGGACTTCGTGATTTTTGGTGCCAAACTCGCCGCCGGTCACGGTGAAGCTGCCGCGCGCGAAATCCACGTCGGACCAACGGAAGGCGTTGGCTTCGCCCTTGCGCATACCGGAGTAGGCGAGCAGTTCCAGAAAGTCGGCAGCCATCCAGTACCGGATATCGAAACCCCGCAAGGTAGCCAGGATGGCCGCAAATTGCTCCCGGCTGGGAATCACCATGTTTGTCCGCCCCAAACGGCGCCGGGTGACAACGACGGCGGGATTCGCGAGGATAAGGCCCTCGCGCTGGGCATAATCGAGAACCGATTTGATCGTCTCGCGCTCATTATTGAACGTAGAAGCCGCAATATGCGGGCTGCGGGCTTTGGCCCAATCCTCGCAATGGACACGGGTAATGCTGCGGACGGGCAAGGTCCCGAAGATTGGGCGAAGCTGCTTGAGGCTGACTTCCCGACGCAGGGCCGAAGATGCTTTCAAATGCGGCCGTCGCGAGTCCAGCCAGCGTCCGGCAATGTCATCGAAGGTCCATCGCGCCTTGCCATTAGTGAGATCGAGGCTGTCGGCCTTTTCCCTGAATTCGGCCAAGCGGCGCTCCGCCAGCTTGCGGTCCGGGGTCTTGAGGGAGCGGCGGATTTGCTTGCCGGATTTTTTGACCAGAGCATAATAAATCCCTGATGCGTCGCTCCGAAACAGGCATTCCGCCACCCGCGTGTAAGTCACCTGGGCTAGGTCTGGTTGGCTATCTTTCATGCCTTCCAGCCTACGGGTTACATATTCGGGTTACAAGTGCCAATTTTAGCCCTAGTCGCAACTTACATAAGTCATTTATTTAAAGCCATTTGCCTCCATAGTTCAAGTGGATAGAACCGCGGTTTCCTAAACCGTTAATCCCAGTTCGAGTCTGGGTGGGGGCACCAGGGGATCTGATTCAAAATTCAAAATGGAAAATTAAAAATGCGCAAGGCAGGGGCGAAGAAAGTGAAAAGCGAATGGATGAAGGATGAAGGATGAAGGATGAAGGATGAAGGATGAAGGATGAAGGATGA
>CAZLRH010000039.1:0-21341 GCA_964562015.1 uncultured Opitutales bacterium
GGTGACCCCGGCGCCGGTCAGCGCCACAATCATGCGGTAGAGCGACTCGCGGAAGTCCTCGCGGAAACCGGGCGCCAGCGCCATTTCAAAACCAACCAGCGAATCAATCACCAGCCGCTTGGCGCCGAGCCTTTCAATGGCATTGAGAATCTCCTGCATGGTTTCGTCCACCGAGAGGTCGAGCGGGCGCAGGTAAAGGATTTCGAGTTTTCCCTTTTCCTGCGGCGTTTTTAAATCCAGGCCAAAACTGTCGGCGCGATCCGTGTATCCTATCGGGCGTTCTTCGAAGATGGCCATGATGGCCGGTTCCCCGTGGCGAAGCCCCTCGGCGATAAATTGCGTCGCCAGGGCTGACTTGCCCGTACCCGACGGCCCGGCCACGAGGAGGCTGTCGCCTTCCAGCAGGCCTCCGCCCATCATTTTGTCCAACTCCGGAATCCCCATGGAAAGCAGCCGGCGCCGGCGCAGTGGGTTCATCTTTTTGCCACCCAAGCCCAAGGTCCGGGAAAAAGCCTGCAGGCCGTCCGCCGTGATACGGATGGTGTGCAACCCGGGCACCGAGTCTTGCCCGCGCAACTTCATGATCTGCAGTTTTCGCACGACGGAATTTCGCTGTGGCACTTGCGAAAGCCAGTAGAGGCCGTCCGCGATGGTGAATAGCGGATTGCCGCGCATCTCTTCCTCGCCATATTCGCCGACCAGAAAGGTCGTGGCTTCCCAACTGGTGAGGAACTGGGTCAGGCCCTGGATGAACGTCTGCGTCTCCATTTCGTTGCCGGTAGCCACCGCTTTGCGCATCACGGTGCGAAAGGAATCCACCACCACCACCCCGGGATTGACCGCGGTGACCTGCCGGATGATCTCGGCGAGGACGGCCTTCAAATCCTGCTCCAACACCAAGTCACTCAGGTTGATAAAGCGGATGGCGTTGCCCAGCTTGGATTCGTCGAAGAAGGTGAATTGCTGTTGATAACGCAGCATTTTTATGGCGGGTTCGCCGAGGACGGTAAAATAGAGCGCGGGTTTCTGCACGGTCGCATTGGCAAAAACGATCTGGTGCGCCAGCGTGGTCTTGCCGCAACCCGGTGCGGCCGCGATGACGTTGAAGGAGAATTCAGGGATGCCACCGCCCAGAATGTCGTCGAGGCCCCGCACGCCGGTCGGCAGTTTGCGGATCGTGACTTTAGCCGACGGGTCCACGGTTGTCTGCGACAATGGGGGTTTGGCCATGTGGTTTTTTTTCTTCATTTTTATCTCCTTAATTAAAGTTTAAATCGTTTTTACGGCGGGGTAGATTGGGCCAGACTTGATGCACCAGTTGCAGCGTTAGCTTCGCCCCGATGAATGCCACCAGCAGTCCGAGCAATTGGGTGAGTAGAACCAGCCGACCCTCCATCATGTCCGCCGGAGCAACTTTTGCGGCGAGTTCGTCCCGTGCTGGCAAGGAGCCATTCGCTTTGAGCTCGACCATGCGCAGCCACGAAACATCCATGCTCGCGAGCGCGAGCGAGCGGGACAGGAGCGAGCGAAAGCCAAAGGCTCCCATGAGTGTCGCCAGATGCGGCCGCAGCAGCTCCGTGACGGGAAAAGCCGCCGCAGGTTCGGTGCCGGAAGATTTATTTTCCTTCGCCTGATGAGCAATGAGGCGCTGGGCAAAATCCCGCGGTTTTGGATTTACTCGGTTCATTCAGCAAGGGGCTCGCCAGTTTTTATCCGACCAAGCGGAACCCGGCTTTTCCCCGGCCCCGGCTGGGGACACGTTGGCGATGGGGGGATGGGCTTTTTCATGCATCATCATTCCGCAAGGACACGGGATGGGGCTCGGCTTTGCGCCAGTAAACGGCGTAATCCTCGAACTGTCGAGTACTACTCGCCGGGTTAGATAAACCTGAGCCACACGCAAATCCGCGCCCCCTGCGCCATCGGCACGGAGCAAGGGTAGCTTTTGCAGCAAGCCATGGGGCAACTCTCGCTCTCCGCGCGCGCGTATGACCGCATTTTAAAAGTGGCGCGCACCATTGCAGACTTGGCCGGCACGGAAATTATCGAGACCCCGCATTGGCAGGAGGCCATTCAATACCGCAGTTTGGATCGGGCGTTGTTTTATTAATTGATATTGGAAGATGGCTTTGACAGCGCGCGGTGGACGGCCATACCCAGCGACTGAATAGTGTGGGGTTTGGCCAAGAGCTCCCGAATACCCATTTCGCGCACGCGTTCCTGGGTCAAGTTTGCGGTGTAACCGGTGGTGAGAATGATGGGCAGATGGGGTCGAATCAGGAGAAGTTTCTGCGCAAAATCCGTGCCCAACATTGAGGGCATCGTCAAATCGGTGATGACAAGGTCAAAGGCGGCGGGATTTGCGCGCACCAAAGCCAGCGCATCGGCCACATTGGTTTTGCATTCCACGACATAACCAATTTCCTCCAGCATACTCTGCCCAAGTTGCGCCAGTGGCGGCTCATCGTCCACGAAAAGGATGCGCTCGCCGTGTCCAGCCGGGGTGGCTTCGGCGATGGCCGCGGTTTTCCGGCTCAATTCCGCCGTGATGGGAAAATACAAGTGGAAGACCGTGCCTTCACCCGGCTGGCTGTAAACGGTAATTGCCCCGCCGTGGCTCTGCATAATTCCATGCACCACGGACAGGCCCAAGCCGGTGCCTTCACCCGGCCCCTTGGTGGTGAAAAACGGCTCGAAGATTCGCGCCATAGTCGCCGGGCTCATGCCATGCCCGGTATCACTGACGCTCAGTCGAATATAGGGACCCGCCCGCAGCCCGACATTGGCTCCGGCCAGCAATTTATCCACGCTAAATTCTTCCAAGCGCACCCCGAGGCGACCGACCCGATCTTGCATGGCGTGCGACGCGTTGGTGCAGAGATTCATCACGATTTGGTGAACCTGGGTGGCGTCGGCCAACACTGGAGGCAGGCGGGAATCCAGCGAGACCTCAAACTCAATGTTACTCGGGATGGACGCCCGGAGCAGCTTGAGTGGCTCCTGCACGATTTCGGCAAGTTCAACGGGCTTTCGCTCCTGCGCCTCCTGGGGCCGGCTAAACGTAAGAATTTGTCTCACGAGTGAAACCGCGCGAGTGCCTCCTTGCGCCACCGCGTTAAGATATTTTGCCACGATGGGGTCGTTGGCCACCAGCCGTTGCGCCAGTTCCGTGTAACCATTCATGGCGGCCAGGATATTGTTGAAATCGTGAGCGATGCCTCCAGCCAGGGTGCCGATGGCCTCCATTTTTTGGGCCTGCCGAAACTGCTCTTCCACTTTGCGTTGCGCGGTAGTGTCTTAATTTGAACGCTCTCCTCGGGGAAATGGGTAATGTAAGAGCGAGAGCGATAAGTTTTACTAATAGGTCATCTTGTGGATTTGGTATCGCCAATGACCCCATTCTAAGCTTCATTCCCTGCCAATTATTATGGGTAAACAAGGTAACGGTCAGGTCAGTATAGGAGCTACCGTGAAAAAGGCTTTGTCTGTTGCTTTAAGCGTGAGAGCACAAGAATTAGGGTGGAGCAGCGCCCAATATCTTCGAGAGGTAGTTAAGGCTTGGGAAAAACTTGGGTGGCCTCATCCAACGAAAGATAAAATCAGCACTGGTGAAGGCAAAAAATCCATTAATAAATGAATGGCTCTATATAATCTATATAGCCTGTATAGTCTATATAGTACATATAGGTATTATCTACTACATTAGAATTTTTGATTGATGCCTCCGGCATTCAGCGCATCCTTATAGGTGAACCAAATTCACCATGGTAATACTTAAGAGCGCCAGTCGGGCACGACTCGACCGCCACTAGCGCATACCTAAAAAGCACCGAGCCGTACGGCCATCCTTGCAGGGAGTAAGCGCCGTACGGCTCGGAAGGGTCACCAACAGTAGAAAGTTTTTGGGGCCGTAGGTTAATCGGCAAACCACCCGCGCTTTACACTCGGGAGATGTCGGCTCGAATCCGTCCGGCTCCATCTACTTTCTTTGCGCATCTTAGGTAATCTATGCAGAAATGCAAGGGCGATTCCGTGGCGGTAGCGTCCTAACTTGGAAGCGTTGCTGTAATCGCCCCAGTATTCTTCTACTTCTGCGGTTTTCGATACGCGGTGCTATTAGTTCTCGTATGGGGGACTTGCTCAATCAGTCCACTCTTAACCATGCGCCCAAAAATGCTCTTTATCTGGTAATCCGCCCTCACGTGCGTTACCTCACGAGCGTCAGCATTCTTAATAGTGGGATGAGTATCTAAATAGGTCAGAATAGCTTGTTCTGGAGACGCGAGTGGTTCGTGTTTGATTATGACAAGAACTGAATTGTCTTTTTCAGCTATAATAGGTTCTTTAAGCCCAAGTTTGTGCATAGCGGCAAACGCAGTATTTAACCCCTCGCCAACATCTTTGTTTGGCGGGTCAACGAACTTATTTAAAATTCGAACAACCGCACCATTCCTGGCAAATCGCTCCTCTAAAATGTTTTCCGTGGTAATGTGTGCGGGGAGCGTTCCGGGGCTTTGGATCTCTACCCGATTGTCAAAGATTCGAATGTGAACGTCGTCGGCAACGCTATAATCGCGATGAAGCACGGCGTTGGTGATAATTTCATGAAGTGTGTCAGTCGGGTATGTTATTGCCTCAAGAGAGGCATCACCCATCTTGGGGATGCTGCCAATAATTTCAGCAGTTTGCAAAACCGCCGCCTTAATCTGGTCATACAAACAGCCCTCAATGGTTATGGGTGTAAATGCTAATGCCTCCCTAAGTCCCTCAAGTTCCGTAGTTTTATACCTGTAGATTTTAATCCCGCAGTGTTTGGGAATCAATGCCTGTGGTTCTTCGGAAAATAAAAGAACCCCCGCCACGGTTGGCTTTTCTTCTCTTATCAATATCTGTTTTTTAAGCCAAGCTTCCGGCTCAACAGTCGGCACAACTTCGCGTATAAAATTCTTAATTACATCCGATTCTGTAATCGCTGATTTATCTGAGTTAATGGACTCGTTTTCGAAAGAAGCTATGCCCTTATTGTATTCGAGCTGTTTAATTCCTTCACGAGTTTCCACAGCAAGGCTCTGCGCACCCCTGCGGACGTATGGCTTGCTGTCAGAGGCATTTCTAATTGTTCGGGTTTTATTGACTTGGACATGTAGGACGAGGCCCGGCTTGGAATCGCACCGTAAAAATTCGTAAAGAAAATCAGTCCCCAAGGGAAAGAGTTGTTCGAATGGTTGCAAATGGCCATTTGCTGCCTCTTGATTTTGGAAGCCATCCCACGACCTAGTTTTGTCACTCTCTTCCCTTATGCCGATATAAACATCTCCGCCGTCAGTGTTTGCAAAAGCCGAAATCAATCGCGTTAGTTTGGCCGGAGATATTTCCTTGGCCTTTACATCCGAAAACTGGCCTTCCTCTTCATGGATAACCTTGTCCGCCTGTGCATCTAAAATCGTTTGGGTTAAAAGGGACATTCGAATAGTAGACAGGAAATATTCGAATATTAGCAGGCTAAAACATTCGAATAGTACTATCTTGTTATAAGTCAATAAGATACGGAATTAATTAAGGCCAGTAGCCTATCTCTCGCCCATTTCGAAATGTTACTCCCAGAAGCTTTCGCATGGGTTTCAATGGAGTCCATTTCGGTCTTGGTGAGCCGGAGATGCAGATATTTTGCTTTTGCCTCACCGTTCGGCAGCTTGGGCCTTCCGCGTTTGGGTTTCATAAATGTTTAATGTAGCACAAAAAATACTATTGACAAGCCTAATTAGTGTGCTACATTAAAGCAATAACAAAAACGACCTATGGCCAACGTCCTCCCATTCGACAAGCAAGTCACCGTTATCGCCAGCCTTGCGGAAGGGGCGAGCATTCGCGGCATTGAGCGCATGACTGGCGTCAATCGCAATACGATTATGTCCCTCGGCCTGCGGGTGGGGAATGCGTGCGCAAAGATGATGGATGCGAAGATGCGCGGACTGAATTGCCAGCGGCTAGAGGTTGATGAATTGTGGGCATTTATCCAAAAAAAGCAGGCTCAATGCGTCCCCGGAGATTTCAAGCGTGGATTTGGCGACGTTTACACCTTCGTTGCGCTCGACAGTGACACGAAACTAATCCCGGCCTATCTTGTCGGGAAGCGTGACGCCATTCATGCCATCCGATTCTTTGAGGACTTGGCCCCGCGCCTAACGTGCAAGGTGCAACTGTCAACCGACGCATTCAGCGGTTACGCCAACGCCATTGATAACGCTTTCGGCTCGGAAATCCACTTTGGGCAATGCGTAAAGATATATTCATCCCCACTTTTGGTGGAACAGAAGCAGAGTAAGTACAGCCCCGGCAAGGTGATTGACGTGGAGCGCACGGTCATGGTCGGAGAGCCCGAGGAAAGCAAAATCTCGACAAGCTATATCGAAAAACAGAATCATACCGTCAGAATGCACTGCCGCCGCCTGTCCCGCCTCACGAATGCTTTTTCAAAGAAGCTGGACAGCTTCAAGGCGGCGGTGTCGCTCCACTTCGCCTATTACAACTTTGTCCGCCGTCACAGCACCGTCAGGATGACTCCCGCAATGGCGGCGGGGGTTGAACGCTCGGCCCTGACGGTGGCGGACTTGGTTGACCTCGCCCGATGACTCGCCCCGAATACCTCGCGCATCTAGTGAAGGCCATTAAGGCAACGCATGGTTGCGAGGCTCGCCACGTCGAATCAGTGCCCGTCAGGGAGACGTTTAAGGGCAAGACCGTATGGGAAGGGGACGTGGAAGTATTCGACCTTGTAGGGCATCCCAAGGCCCAGCGTTGCTACGCTTGGGCTTACGATACCGGCACAGGCTCCCGCACGCTTGCCGTCCTAGAGCTTCCACCCGTTATCTCACCCATTACAGCCGTCCGAGCCGGGATTGTGACTGACTTCCGGCAGACCCAAGGCAACTAGGCCAGACCGAGAATCACCAAGCGTAGATTTCTGAGTTCAAATTAAGACACTACCCGTTGCGCGGTAATATCGCGAAAAGCCCAGATCCTACCATAATGTTTCCCGGCTTTGTCCAGGACCGGGGCCGAATAGCGATCCAGGATGGTTCCGTCCTGCAGTTCAATTTCGTCCCGGCTGTTCTCGCGCGGATGGGCATAAAGATAGCTTACCCGCTCGCTGAATTTTTTTGGATTCCTTGTGCTCTGGGTCACATATTGAAGCAATTTGGCATCGTCGTCGTCTCGGGCGATTTCATGGGGAACTTTGAAAATTTCAAGCAGCCGCTGGTTCTGCAGGATTTTTTTGGCGTGTTCGTCCACGACTAAAATGCCGTCGATGGTGGAATCGACCTGCGCTTCCAGCAAGGCCGTTTTGGAGATCAACTCCGCCTGCGCCCGCTGGCGCTCGGTGATGTCGCGGGCGAAACCACAATTGAATTCCTTGCCCTCAAAGCGCACATAGGTGGAAACTATCTCGACCGGAAACTGGCTGCCATCTTTGCGGCGATGCACGCTTTCACGGGTGAAAAATCCGGTTTCCCGCAAACTCTGCCATATCTCTTGCAGGAGTGGAGGCGTGACGTGGGGGGCAATCAGGGTAATCGGCTGGCCGAGCATTTCCTCCCGCGTATAACCCAAGGCTTTGCAGGCCGAATCGTTGACGTAAACAAACTGGTTGCTCGGGTCCAACCAATAAGCCCCGTCAAAATGTTTGTCGATGGAAGCCTTGAGCATCTCGAGTTGCTCCGTGGCCCGTTTGCGCGCAGTGATGTCCTGCACATAGGAAATCATGTAGCCGCCCTTGCCGCGCGATTTTTCCATGAGGGCGGTGGAGAGGTAGGCCCAAACGACCTGTCCATCCTTGCGGAGATAACGCTTCTCGGTGCGCATGGTCTTGGGCCCGCCGGAGAGCGCCTCGTCCAGAAATCTGCGGCCCATTTCCTTGTCCTCATCATGGGTGACATCATTAAAGGTCAATTGGAGCAGCTCATCCTCGGAGTAGCCCAGCAGGGCGCAAAAGGTGCGGTTGACCTTGAGAAATTTTTCATCCGTGGCCACCAGGCAGACGCCAGCGGTGGCGCTTTCAAAGGAGGTGCGGAATAATTCCTCGCTCTCCCTCAGTTCCATCACCTCCCGCCGCCGGATGGACAAATTCACCATGAGCACCGCCGCGCTGACAAGGGCCAGCACAATCACGACCGCCACCGCCCAATACAACCGGTGGACGCTGCTGCGGATGTGGTCCGCGTAAGTCAGGCTGTCGGCATGGTTGTAGTCCAGCAATGCCTGGGCGGAGTTGATCGCCGAAACGTAAGCTGGAACCAAATCGTTTTCGAGGAAGGCGGCACTCCGGTCCCGCTCTCCGGCTAAAATTAGCGCCTCGAAGGCCATCCGTTGTTGTCGGAACTTGTCATACTGGCTCATTACATTGGCGAGCAGCGCCTGGTCTTTCACCGGATTGATAATCATCGTCGCCTTGTATTGCTCGACACTGTTGGCGAAATCGACATCGGCGTCATGCACGGTTTGCAGACTGGCGTCCCGGGACGCCGTGGTTTGTGCGAAGGCCGCCACCATCACCCAGCCGATGCCGCGGGACATCGCCATCCGCATCTTGTGCGCGGCGATGGTGCCGGGCACGGCATCCTGGGCAACCAACTCACTGTCGACCTTCACTTGCTGTCCGCTTAAGTAAGCCACGGCCCCCAATGCGATGAACAGACCTATAATTGCTAGGCTGGCCAATCGTATCCGCAGCGACGTGTCGGGTTGATTTTTCATAAGCAAGCCGGTTGCTCAATTTGCGCGACGTTTAACCAGCGCCATTTCAAACCCCTTGCCGATCAGCCGCTCGTTTTTCATCGCTGCGACAAATGCCAAGGGGATGAATCTCGCTACCAGGAACACACCCTGACGGGAAGACGTTACGAGTGAAAACCTAACCGTCAATGTCCAATTATTCACCGGAGAAAAGCGGCCGGCAACACGGCCATACACTTCTAAGCGCCCACCTTAATTTTTAATCGCAAAACACCTACTTGGACGCTGCTTCAGAACCCTGGGTCTCCGTCCAGCGCACGGCGAAGCGGATGAGCGAGGTTACGTCCTTTAAGCCGAGCTTTTCCTTGATGTGACTGCGGTGCACGTCCACCGTTTTCGGGCTGAGGTGCAGACCTTTCGCGATTTCGCGGTTGCTCTGGCCCTTGCCGATGAGTTGAAAAACCTCAAACTCGCGATCACTCAGTTTTGCAATCGGCGAACTTGACCCGCGCGGAATCCGCGCGGTCATTGTATTCACGAAATTGGCGGCCATCCGCTCACTGACATAGGTCTGCCCGGACAGCACGTGCCGGATGGCGGCCAGGAGTTTTTCCCCGCCCGCCTCCTTCATGATATAGCCCCGCGCACCCGCGCGCAGCACGCGTTCGGCGTAAAGAAATTCGTCGTGCATGGAAACAACCAAGATGGCGAGGTCGGCCCGCAGGGCCGCGACATCCTTGATGAACTCCACGCCGCTTCGACCTGGCATCGTCATATCCGTCAAAACTAAATCCGGTTGATGTTTGGGAATGGCGCTCAACGCCTCGGCGGGACTGCCAACCTCAGCCACGACCACCAGGTTCTCCTGCAGATTAATCAGTTGTGCGAGGCCGGCGCGCATCATCGGGTGGTCGTCCACGAGCAGAATTCTTTGGCGAGCCGGCGCCTCTGTCCGACGGGGATTCTCCCCAGCGCGCGCGACCGGACGGCGGGTAAAGGAAGCGGCGATGGTTTTCATGGCGCAGGCTGAAAGCTACAAGTGATGTGGGTGCCGGTTGTGGGGGAAGAATCAAGCTTTAGCAAGGCTCGGATCAAATCCGCGCGATACCGCATCAAGTGCAAACCCATCCCGCCGGAATTTTTGGCCGCGGACGGCAGGCCGCGTCCATCGTCGCTGATCTCCATTTTGAGAACGCCACCCTTGCGCGACAAGGCCACGCTAATTTTCTTCGCGCCGCTGTGCTTGAGGGCGTTGTTCACCGCTTCCTGGGCGATGCGATACAGATGCAAAACCGCCACCGAGTCGGCCAGCAGCACCTCTTGCTTGCAGACGAACTTGCAGTCCACGCGCGTCATCAGGCGGGTGTTCTCCACCAGCTCGCGCAAGGCATTGACCAGCCCATGGCCGTCCAGGGAAACCGGCGCCAACCCGTGCGAAAGGGCGCGCGCCTGTTGAACGACCAGGCGCAGATTGCTGCTCATGTGCTGAAATTGATCCAGCAAACCGGGCGCCTGCTTGCGCACGCCCTCGATCAAAATGGTGGTGTATAACTCGAGCGCGGTCAGTTGCTGGCCCAGACCATCATGAAATTCGCGTCCGACCCGGCGCAGCTCATTGTCGCTCACTTCAAGAATCTGGCGTTCCAGCCGGTCGCGCTCATGCATGGCTTGTTCCAGGCGCTGGTTTTTGCCCGCCAGTTCGTGCGCCATCTGCGCCAGGCGCTCTTCGTGCGTCACGCGGGAGGTGACGTCGGTGCGAATGGCTACATACTGGAGCGGTTTTCCATTTTCATTGAGAATGGGGAAGATGGTGGTGTCCACCCAGTAAATGGAACCGTCCTTGGCGCGATTCTTTATCTCCCCCCGCCATACCTTGCCGCGGGCGATGGTTTTCCACAAATCGCGAAAGAACTCCCGCGAGTGGTGCCGGGAATTGATGATGCGATGGTTCCGGCCCAACAACTCCGCGCGCGAATACTTGGAGATCTCGCAAAACTTGTCATTGACGTAGGTGATGTCGCCCTTCGCATCCGTGATGGCGACGATGGAATGCGCGTCCAGCGCGGCCTTGATGTCGCTCAGCTCCTTTTGTGTGGCCTGCATGCGGCGCTCAGCCTGGGGCTGGCTCTCGCCCGGCGAAACGACCGCTTGCAGGCGTTTGATCAGTTCTCCCTTGGTCAGGTGGGAATACTCTTCCATCGGGCCCATTGTGGCCGCAGCGGCCCGCGATACGAGCAAAAGAAGGGAGCCGTGGGGCCGGGCGTAGGGAATTTCCCTAGCGAGGCACCTCCGCCACACCAATATACGGCTTTTTCATTTTCGGATACACTCTGACTGTACAACACGGGCGCCCTCCTCCCTGCCGCGCAGCCCAAACAAACTCGAACCACCTTAGGCCCCAGCCATGAAATCCCATACCCCGCCCTCGTCGCTCGCAAGTTCACACCTGCGCACGTACGAGAAGATTTTCCAGCATCCGCTCTCGCATAATTTGCCGTGGCGGGACGTGCTGGCGCTCTTCAGCCAACTCGGCGAGGTCGTCACGGAGCGCAACGGCAATCTGCGGATTACTCTTAACGGGCATCCCTTGGTTATGCCCACGCCCCATATGAAAGATGTCGCTGAGGTGAAAGAAATGATGAAGTTACGCCACTTTCTTGAGCAGGCCGAAGCGAAGCCCGTGGACTCCGGCGAGCAGGCCTCACTGGTGCTGGTGGTCATTGATCATCATCGGGCGCGCCTGTTTGACGTCATGGCGCAGGATTCGTCCCCGCGCGAAATCCTTTTCGTCAAGCCGGATGAGCACCTGCGCCACGGTCGCGACACCCGAGACCCCGTCAATGGCAAGGCGATTCTGACCCCGGGCCTGTCGTTCGAGCCCGTGGCCCAGGCGCTGAAGGCCGCCAGCCGCATTCTGATATTCGGCACCGGTACGGGCGCAAGCTGCGAAATGGTCCAATTCACGGCGTGGCTTAAAAAACATCACGCGGAAATCGCCGGGCGCGTGGCGGGCGAACGGGCCGTGGATGAGCGCCATCTGACGGATGGCCAGCTCCTCGCCCAAGCCCGCGAACTGTTGGGCGCGGCCAATGGCGTTAGGCACCCGCACCGCTACGAGGGGCCGCACCCGCTTTCGCTGTCAGTTTAGGTCGCGTTCATCAGGTCCAATTAATGACCAGTAACATTTCACAACTTTGAACAAAATTAGCGATGGAAATTCTTTACCTGACCATGTTTCTGAGCACGCTCCTCGCCGGGCTGTTTGCGTGGCTTTTTTTGCGCGACTGGAAGCAGCACCCCTATGCGAGCGCCGAACGCGCCTCGCTGTTGCCGCTGCAGGAGGAAAAATGCGCCTCGGCCAGTCCATCGTCCACCGCCCCCTCCCACCCATCGCCGTCTGTTCCAAATCCTTTCCATGAATAAGTCCGACCTCTTGATTGCGCCCCCGGGGGGCGACCTCCGCCCCGCCGCGCGCCTTGCCACCATTGAATTTGACGACCAAATCGTGCGCTGGTTCATGTGCGCCTCGATCTTCTGGTCCATCATTGCGATGGCCGCCGGAGTGCTCGTGGCGACGCAGCTCAGCTACTGGCGCGCGAATTTTGCGATTCCGGAGTTGACCTTCGGCCGCCTGCGGCCGCTGCACACCAACGCCGCGATTTTCGCCTTCGTGGGCAACATGATGTTTGCCGGCATCTACTACTCGACGCAACGCCTGTGCAAATGCCGCCTGGCCTCCACCACGCTCTCCTGGATTCACTTCTGGGGCTGGCAGTTCATCATTGTGGCCGCGGCCATCACCCTCCCCCTCGGGCTCACGCGCGGCAAGGAATATGCGGAACTGATCTGGCCCATCGACCTCGTCGTGGCCGTGGTGTGGATTATTTTTGCCGTAAATTTTTTCTGGACGCTCGCGCGCCGCAACGAGCCGACGCTCTACGTCGCGCTGTGGTTCTACATTGCGACCATCATCACTGTGGCGATGTTGTATGTCGTCAACCATCTCTCGCTGCCGACGAGCCTGTTGCACAGTTACCCGGTATTTGGCGGCGTGCAGGACGCCTTGGTGCAATGGTGGTATGGCCACAATGCGGTGGCGTTCTTCCTGACCACGCCGATTTTGGGCATCATGTATTATTTTCTGCCGAAAGCGGCGGAACGCCCGGTCTATTCCTACCGCTTGAGCATCGTCCACTTCTGGTCTCTGGTGTTTGTGTATATCTGGGCGGGCCCGCATCACTTGCTCAATTCCGCGCTGCCCCCGTGGCTGCAAACGCTGGGGATGCTGTTCAGCCTGATGCTGTGGGCGCCCAGCTGGGGCGGGATGCTCAATGGGCTGCTCACCCTGCGGGGCGGATGGGACAAGCTGCGCACCGACCCGGTCATTAAATTTTTCGCCGCGGGCGTGACATTTTATGGCATGTCCACTTTCGAAGGTCCGCTGCTGTCCATCAAACCCGTCAACGCCCTCGCGCATTATACCGACTGGATTATTGCCCACGTGCACGGCGGCACGCTCGGCTGGAACGGCTTTATGGCGGCGGGAATGTTCTACTGGCTCGCGCCCCGCCTCTGGAATACCAAGCTCTTTTCCAAGAGCCTCGCGAATCTCCATTTCTGGATTGGTATGGTGGGCATTCTGCTCTACGTCGGCTCGATGTGGGTCAGCGGCATTACCCAGGGGCTGATGCTCAATGAACTCACCCCCGACGGCCTGGCGCTCAAGTACCCGTTTTTGGAAACCGTGCAGGCCGTCCGCCCGATGATGTTCACGCGCGTTGCCGGCGGCACGCTTTATTTGGCCGGCTTCTTTTTGATGGTGTACAATATCTGGCGCACGGCCCGTTCCGGCCAGCCGGTCAATGGCACCATTCAAATTCCGGAGGCCGCGGAAGTCCCCCGCCTGCCCTTTGCGCAAACCTTTCTCAATGCGCCCGTCGTTTATGCCTTCATCATCATTTTGAGCGCGGCCGTTTGGTTTATCGGCAATGATCTCACCACCCTGGTCGGATTTTTCTGCCTAGCCATTGCGACGCTGCTCGCCATCGCCCATTTTGAGTTGAACGGGGCGAATTGGAGCGATTGGTACGGCAAGCTGCTTAACAGCTCGCTTCCTTTCGGGACGCTTACGTTTGTCGCCGTGGCGATCGGCGGCTCCATTCAAATCATACCGACCGTCACCCTGCAAACCGGCCGCAATCTCGAGGGCCGGGTGGAAACGCCTTACTCTCCGCTCGAACTGGCGGGCCGCGACATTTACGTGCGGGAAGGTTGCTACCTTTGCCATTCGCAGATGATCCGCACGCTGCTGCCCGACGTGCTGCGCTACGGCGACTATTCTCGCCTGGGGGAGTCCATCTACGACCATCCGTTCCAATGGGGATCGAAGCGCCTCGGCCCGGATCTGGCCCGGGAAGGCGGCCTGCGCGGGGATGACTGGCATTTTCTCCACCTGCGCGATCCGCGCTCCATTTCTCCGGGCTCGCTGATGCCTTGCTATCCGTGGCTGCTCACAAGCGAGACCGACTACGCCTCGCTGCCCGGCAAAATCAACGCCCTGCGCATCCTCGGCGTGCCCTATTCAGAGAAACTCTCGCCCGTGGAAATTGACACCCAGGCCAAAGACCAGGCCAAGGTAATTGCCGACGGACTCAAGCAGCCCGGCAAGGATTTGTTTACCGAGCCCGATCGCGAAATCGTCGCGGTCATCGCCTATCTGCAGCGTCTGGGCAAAAACGTCCAGGAGCAGACGCCCACAAAAGGGGCCCTCACTGCCACCGCCGTCTCCAATCACTAAATCCGATCCTTTCATGATTTCCAATCTTAATTACGAAGAGTGGCACCGCTGGGTGCCCTTCGTCGCCTTTGGTCTCATTTTCGGAGTCTTCGCGATTTCCCTCGTCCGCCTTTGCCTCATGAAAAACGACCAAGCCGACCGCGCCGCTTCGTTGCCGTTGGAAGCAGAGTCCAAAAGCGCTGAATGAAGCAAAACGATCCATGCCGCCCATGAAATCTCTCCGCAAACTGGCCAAGAATGAAATCGTGCTCCGCGAGCACAGTTTCGATGGCATCCAGGAATTCGACCAGCGTCTGCCGAACTGGTGGCTGTATACCTTGTACGGCGCCATTGTCTTTGCGCTATTCTACTGGTTCCTCTTCCTCGTCGACAATGGCCCCAAAACTGACGCGCATCGCCTTGCGGGCCAGCTCGACGTGCTCGACGCCAAAAAATTCGCGGCCATTTCCAGCCTGGACGACAAGACCCTCTGGGCCATGTCGCGCAATCACAGCTTCGTCGAACAGGGCGAGAAAACGTACCAGAGCATTTGTTACACCTGCCACGGCGTCTCGCTGCAAGGCGGCATTGGTTTCCGCCTGGCCGACAATCTCTGGGTGCATGCCAACACGCCGCTGGGCATCTTTGGCGTCATCAACCAGGGCGTCCCGGGTACGGGCATGCAAAGCTGGGCCAACCAACTGGGACCCCAGAAAATTTCCCAGGTCGTGGCGTTTCTGATGAGCAAGCAGGATCCCAACGACATGAAGCTCATTCCGCGCGAGCAGGAACCCACCATTCTGGCGAAAAACGCGGCGACCGCACCACAACCCTAACGTATCTTTGCCGTGACCATGGCCACTTTGTCTCCCAGTCGTGACGCCGTTACCACCATCAATACGGATGGTTCGCGCTACTTTTTGCACCCCACGGACGTGCGGGGCAAGTTTACGTCCGCCCGGCGGATCGTCGGCGCGATTTTATTGACGGTATATGTGGCGCTGCCGTGGGTCAAAGTCGGCGGCTATCCGGCGGTGTTTCTCGACATTGCCCTGCGCCGCTTCCACTTCTTTGGCTTCACGTTCGCCACGCAGGATTTGTGGCTGATATTTTTTCTCATCTCGGGTCTGGGTTTCGGGCTTTTTTTCGTAACCGCGCTGCTCGGGCGCATCTGGTGCGGGTGGGCCTGCCCGCAGACCGTTTTTCTGGACCTCTGCCGCCGCCTTGAGCGCCTGCTCGAGGGGCCTGCGGATCGCCGCCGTGCGTTCGACCAGGATTCCTGGACCAAGCCCCAAAAGCTCCTGCGCCGCGGGGCCAAGCTCGTATGCTTCTTCCTCCTGGCCATGGCGCTGGCGCACGTTTTCCTGGCCTACTTTGTCTCCCTCCCCCAGCTCTATTCGTGGATGCGCCAGAATCCGGGGCAACACTGGAGCATGTTTCTTTTCGCGGCGTTCCTCACCGTGGCGCTCTTTTTCAATTTCGCGTGGTTTCGCGAGCAATGCTGCCTGATCATTTGCCCTTATGGCCGCCTGCAATCGGCGCTGACCGACGACGATACCATGGTCATTGGCTACGACGCCCTGCGCGGCGAACCGCGGGGAAAAGCCACCGACCCGAAGGCCGGCGCGTGCGTCAATTGCCTCCGTTGCGTGCAGGTTTGTCCCACCGGCATTGATATCCGCCAAGGCTTCCAAATTGAGTGTATCGGTTGTGCCGGATGCATCGATGCCTGCAACGCGGTGATGGATCACCTGGGCCGCCCGCGCGGGCTGGTGCGCTACGATTCACTCAAGGGCATCAAGCGCCAACCGCGCCGGATTTTGCGTCCGCGCCTCTACCTCTATTCCGCCTTGCTGCTCGCGGGCGCCGGCGCCGCGGCCTACAGTTTTTCCACGCTCCGGCCCATTGACGCATCGGTCACGCGCATGCTCGGTCGTCCGTACTACATCACGGCGGAGACCGTCCGCAATCAGTTCAATGTCCGTTTCATCAATAAGAGCGAGCAGCCGCAAAATCTGCACTTTTCCCTCGAGGGTGCGCCCGCGGGCCTGGCTTTGATCGGCACCGGAGACACGGTTGTTCTACGGGCCAACGAAGAGATCGTCCTGCCCATCGTCCTGCAGGAAAACCGGTCGGACTATACGGGGTCGGTGATTGTCGCCCTGTCGGTGGCCAGTGCCGACCCTTCGTACACCCTGCGCCTGCCGGTGGAATTTCTCGGGCCCGATGCACGCCTGCTCAGACAGGAAAGGCAGAATGCGACTGAGAACACGTCGTCGCCATGAATGCTCTTTCCGCCTCCGGCCAGACCATAAACCCGCTTCGGCGATGGCCCTGGCTCTGCTTTGTTTTCGCCTTTGCCACGCTGCTGGCCGCCTGGACCGTGCTGTTCGTAATCGCCGCAAAACATCCGACACCGGAAGTGCCCAGAGACGGAATTTTGCTTTCGCCCATCACCGTGCCCAGCGGAGACCACTAATTATGCTTTCGCCTGCAGCCATCGACGGAGTGACCGCGGCCTTTATGGTTGGACTGGCGTCCAGCCCGCATTGCGCGCTGATGTGCGGCCCGCTGGGCTGTGCCGTGTTAACCGCTGGTCGTCCGCAAGCGGAAACCATTCCGGCATTGGCCATTTATCATGCCCTGCGCCTGTTCTCCTATATGCTGGTCGGCGCCTTGGCCGGCGGCATTGGCACGGCGGTTTCGGTGGCGTTCGACTGGCCGCTCGCTCGTGCTTTGCCCTGGGTGCTGGTAAGTCTGTTGATTGCCTTTGCGCTGCGCCTGGACCGGTTTTTTCCCAAACCGGTTTGGCTTGGCCGCTGGCATCGCCAACTGATGGCAAAAGCGCGGGCGGGATCCACCACGTTGCTCGGCGGCTTGCTGGGCCTGGCCACCCCGTTTTTACCGTGTGGACCGCTCTATCTTATTTTCACCGTGAGCTTTTTCACGGGCAGCGCGGCTCGCGGCGCCGCCCTCGCCCTGGCGTTCGGGGCCGGAACTTTGCCTTTGCTTTGGCTCGCCCAAGCCACCCTGATTCGCTGGCAGGTTAAATTATCCTTTGCCTCGCTGGGTTGGGCCAAATGCGTGATGGCCTTGGTGGCCGCGGGTATCGTTGCCTGGCGCGCCAGCGCGGTCGGCCCCGGCTGGCTGGAGGCCATATGTCATTAGTCATCGACGAACCCTCGCTGCTTACCGCCCGGGCGGATTCCGGCCGGGTCCAATCGTGCCTCCATTGCGGCACGCCACTCGACGATGGCCAGCAGGACTTTTGCTGCGCGGGTTGCTCCTGCGTCCACAGCCTTATCCAACAAAATGGGCTCGATCGCTATTACCGGCTCCGTCCCGGAATGATTGCGCCAGTTTCCCCATCGGCCACGACGGCCGTGGATTTCTCCTGGCTGAAAACCCGACAGCAATCCGCCGAAGCCCCGTCCGGCCCTGACCTCGCCGAGTTGTCGTGCCAGCTGCAAGGACTTTCGTGCGTCGCCTGCGTGTGGCTGGTGGATCAGATTTATCAGCGCCAGCCTGGCGCCATTCGCGTCGAAGTCGACGCCCCCCGCGGCCGCGTGCGACTGGTTTGGAAACCGGGCCTGATGGACCTCGCGGCGTTCGCGACCGAGTTGCACCGCTTCGGCTATCAACTCGGTCCGACCGAGGGCAATCCACTGCCGAACAGCCGCGCCTTGACGGGGCGCTTGGGCGTTGGTGGATTTCTGGCGCTCAACAACATGCTGTTCACGTTGCCGGGTTACCTCGGGCTGGCGCGCACCAGCGAATGGACCGACCTTTTTACGGTGATCACCGCCGCCTGCGCCACGTTAAGTATGGTTATTGGTGGCGGTTATTTCATGGGACGTGCTTGGCGGGGAGCCCGGATGGGCGTGCTGGATTTGGATCTGCCGATTGCCCTTGGCGTCACCGGCGCCTACCTCGGCTCCCTCGCGGGCTGGCTGCTCGGCCGTCCGGAATTGGTCTATTTCGATTTCGTTTCACTCTTCATCTTCCTCATGCTGGTGGGGCGCTGGACGCAGGAAGCCGCCATTGAACGCAATCGCCATCAACTCCTGCGCATGAACCCGGTGCCCGACGCCGTGCGGAGCGCGACGAACCCCGGCACAAACCTGGAAGTGTCCGCGCTTGCTCCCGGCGATCGTTTCCTCGTCGGGCCGGGGCAACTGGTGCCGGTGGCGGCACGGATTCTGAAAAACGCGGGGCTTTTCAACCTGGCCTGGATTTCAGGCGAGCCGGAGCCCCGGCACATTCCCGCGGGTCGGCTTGCGCCTGCCGGTGCGGTCAATGCCGGAAACGTCGACCTCGAGCTCCAAGCGGAGGAAGGCTGGGCGGAATCACTGCTGGCGCGCTTGCTGCGGGCTTGCACCGAGGGTGCGCCGCGCCCGACCGGCCTCGAACGCTCGATGAAAATTTATTTCGCCTGTGTTTCCAGCCTGGTCTTGGTCAGTGGTTGGTATTGGATTGAGGTTGGCCAACCCGTCACCGCCGCGCGCGCAATCCTCTCGCTCCTCGTGGTTTCCTGTCCCTGTGTTTTGGGTCTGTCGCTGCCCATGGCGACTGAATTCGCGGTGACTCGCTTGCGGCGCACCGGCGTCTTCATTCGCGATCCGCATCTTTGGAATCGGCTCAAACGCATTCGCACCATCGTCTTCGACAAGACCGGCACGCTGACTTTTGCCTACCCGGCCCTGCAGAATCCGGAGGCACTCGCGGCTTTATCCCCCAGGCAGCGGCAAATCCTTTTGCGCATGGCGGAAAGCAGCCTGCACCCGTTCAGCCGCGGCTTGCGTGAATCCATGCTGCGCCACACGGACCCGCCCGCCTCCCCATGCGCAAGCGTGCAGGTTGACGAAATACCCGGCCAGGGTCTTTCAGTGAAGGTGGGGAACGACTACTGGTCGCTCGGGCGCCGGGGCTGGAGATCGGAGGGCCCGGAAGCGGCGGATTCAAGGCCGACCGAATCCACCCTGTACGCGCCCAGCGTCGAATTTCGCCATAATGGCCGGCGCCTGGCCACTTTCCTCTTTCAGGAAAGCATCCGGCCGGGCGTAGCCGGCGAACTGGCCAAACTTTCCCAGCAGGGTTACGCCATCCATATTCTCAGTGGCGACCGAAACGAACATGTCACCGCGCTGGCAAATAAGCTTGGGCTGGCGCCCAACCACGCTAATGGCGGCATGACTCCCGACGACAAGGCCGCGTGGATTACGGCGCATAATCCGGAGCACATTCTCATGTTGGGCGACGGCGCCAATGACGCGCTCGCCTTCAGTTGTGCCGCGGTGCGCGGCACTCCGGTCGCCGACCGCACCACGCTTAGCCAAGCCGCAGATTTCTTCCTCACCGGGCAGAGCCTGGACGGCGTTCGGCAACTGCTGGCGGTCGGCCAACTGCGGCGCCGCGCCGCGCGCGCCGCGATCGGGTTCGCCACCGTTTATAATCTCACGGTTGCCGTCCTATGTGTCGCCGGGAAAATGAACCCCTTGCTCGCCGCCATTTTGATGCCGTCGAGTTCGCTGCTCTCGCTTCTGCTGGTCAGTTCACTGTCGAGACCGTGGGGAACAAATAAGACGGAAACGAACAGGCGGATGATAAACGACGCTCCTCCGGAACCCACAGCTTAAAAGTGGCGTGGACGATGGCAGATTTGGTGGGCACGGAAAATATCGAGATCCCACAATCGCTCGAGGCCATCCAATACCGATCCCTCGACAGAGCATTGCTTTATTGAGTCCGCTCGCTGCCCTCATCAGGTCACTTGGCTTCAACTCCTTCACTCCTCCTATTCCTGGATTTTTCCTTCCCACGCAAAAATCCGACGCTATCTCCAGAACTCGCCGCCCCGTACGAACACGCTTGCGATAGACACCCGATCGGCGCCGCCAAAAATATAAATCCCCCCACTCCTGCGCCAGGTCAATTGCTTCCTGCCCTGCTGGGTGGATGGGGCGAAAGGCTTGGTGTTTCCGACTTCCTTCAGGAAAGATCTTCCTGATGGCGGCACTGCCGGACAGCGGAAGTAGTTGACGCGGCACGGCGAAGGGCCCCAAGGTGCGCGGGAAATCCCGTTTTCAAAGTCCATGGATGACCTTATCAAACGCATCAAAAGCTACGGCAAAGAGATGGCGGAGATGCCGTTCATAGGCATTACTTCATTTTTTCGGGCGAACCTTGTCCAGAGCTGGGAGAACCTCGACATCGGGTTGATCGGCGTGCCGACGGACGCGGCGCTGAGCCACCGTCCGGGCGCGCGTTACGGGCCGCAAGCGGTGCGGGCGCAATCGGGGCTGATTCGTTACATCAACCCGTGGACAAAAGTGATTCCCTACGATCATGTGCGCGTGGCTGATTTGGGGGATGTGCCGATTTGCAATACGTTGAACATCGATTTGCTGAATGGGGAGATTTTTGATTTTTATCAGCGGGTGCATGCAGCGGGCATTCGCCCGCTGTCGGTGGGCGGGGATCATTCGATTTCCTTTCCGATTCTCCGGGCGATCGCCGGGAGCGAGCCGCCAGCACTGATCCATTTTGACGCGCACCACGATACGGCGCCGGAAATGAAGGGTAGCAAGTTCCACCACGGGGCGCCGTTTCGCAATGCGGTGGAGGCGGGCGTGATCAATCCGAAACGCAGCGTGCAGGTGGCGATTCGCGACCCGTATGCGGAAATGACGGAAGCGTTTGCCTTGGACCATGGGATGCGGGTGATCGGGATGCCGGAGGTCGAGCGCCTCGGCGTCGAGGGCGTGATTGCGCAAATCCGCCAAGCGGTGGGCGACGCTCCGGCCTACATCAGTTTTGACATGGATGCGCTGGA
>CAZLRH010000040.1:0-20895 GCA_964562015.1 uncultured Opitutales bacterium
AAATATTCGAGCGTGTCGTGCATCCAGCCCATGTTCCACTTGAAGTCGAAACCGAGGCCGCCCGCGCTGGTGGGCTTGGTCACGCCGCCGAAAGCGGTGGACTCCTCGGCAATCATCAGCGCGCCGGGATGGTAATGGTGGACGAGGTCGTTGGCCTGGCGGAGGAAATTTATGGCGTCGAGATTTTCCCGTCCGCCGTACTGGTTGGGAATCCACTCGCCTTGCTTGCGCGAGTAATCGAGATAGAGCATCGACGCCACGGCGTCGACGCGCAGGCCGTCAATGTGATAACGTTCCATCCACGCCAGCGCGCTGCCGACGAGAAAGCCGCGTACCTCATGCCGGGCGTAGTTGAAGATGAAAGTGCCCCAGTCCTGATGCAGGCCCTGGCGCGGGTCGGCGTGTTCGTAGAGATGGGTGCCGTCAAATTCCGCCAGCGCAAAGGCATCGCGCGGGAAATGCGCAGGCACCCAGTCCATGAGGACACCGAGGCCGTGCTGGTGAAAAGTGTCCACCAGCGCCATGAAATCGCCGGGTTTGCCGTAGCGGTGCGTCGGCGCGTAAAAGCCCGTGACCTGATAGCCCCACGAGCCCGTGAACGGATGCTCCGCCAGCGGCATGAATTGCACATGGGTGAAGCCCAATTTCTTCACATAGGGCGCGAGGTCCTGGGCGATTTCCGCGTAGTTCAACGGACGGTACCCGTCCTCGACCACGCGTTTCCACGAACCCAGGTGCACTTCGTAAACGGACAGCGGCTCGGCCTGCCAGGCGGTGCGCGCCCGGCGGTCAATCCAGGCGGAGTCGTTCCACTCATAGCCCGCCACGTCCCAGATGATGGAAGCGTTGTTCGGCGGCGGCTCAAAATAAAGGGCGTAGGGGTCCGTCTTGATGATGAGGTAATCCGCGCCGGAAATCAATTCGTACTTATATTTCATGCCCGGCTCCAGCCCGGGAATGAACAGCTCCCAGATGCCCGAGGAGCCCAACATGCGCATCGGGTGGTAACGGCCGTCCCAATGATTGAAGTCGCCCACGACCGAAACCCGCTTGGCGCTCGGCGCCCACACCGCGAACGAGACGCCTTTGACGCCGCCGTAATCGCGCACGTGCGAGCCCAGCTTGCGGTACACCTGGTGGTCGTTGCCTTGGTTGATGAGATAAAGATCGGCCTCGGACAGCGAGGGCAGGAAACAATAGGGGTCGAAAAACTGGCGAATCTCACCGTTGCTGCGCTCGACCCGCAACTGGTAGGCGAAGACGGCGGGCCGCCCGGCAATGAAGCCTTCGAAGAAACCGGTGCCCTCGACGCGCGCGAGCGGATACCGTCGCTCCGGCTGCGCCAGATAATCCACCACTTCGCAGGAACGCACATTTTCCAGGAACGCCCGCACCACGACGCCTTTCTGGCCGTTCACTTCCGCCGCATGCATACCCAGCACGGCATGCGGCTGGGGGTGGCGGGCCTTCAACAGGGCGTTCAGGTCGGCTTCTTTGACGGTCACGTGAGTCTCGGGAAACGAGGCCCCTAGCACACCGCCGCTCCCCCGCAAGCTCAAGCCTTTTTCCCAGGCAGGCCAAAAAAGCCTTGTCGCTGCCTAGACCGGGCGGCACACTCCGCCCTCGTGCAACGTTCCCTGCCCCGGTTGTCGCGGGTGGTGGCGTGGTCGCTTGCTGCCATCCTGTCCAATGCGGGCTCCGGGCCCGGGTTCAGTATCGCTTGGGCGGACCCCCCATCCCTGGTCATTCCTCCCTCCTCGTCCAAAGGCGCGGAGGCGGAGGAACAGGCCAAATTGAGCGCCGATCCCGAGGGCGGCACCATCACCAACGAGAACAACGACCAGACGGTCATCGCCCGCAAGAACGCCTTGCTCGAATACCAGACGTTTCGCGTTTCGGCCGACGAGATCAAGTACGACAAGACCACGGGTTCGGCCGAGGCTTCCGGCGAGGTGGAACTGACCCAAAAGGCGTTGCGCCTGCTGGCCCGCAAGGCGGCGTTTGACAAGCCCAAGAGTGTCGGCACCGCGGACATGGTGCGCATCGGCAAGCCGCCCCTTTACCTTGAGGGTCAGACGCTGACCGCTTCCGCAGGGGGCGCCAAGATTGACAATGGCACCCTTTATTTCAACGAGCCCGATCCCTATGGCCTGAACATCCACGCCAGCAGCGTGGATTACGACTCCGCGTCGCAGGACATCACCCTGCATGGCGCCACTTTTCGCCTCGGCCCGATTCCTTTCTTCTATCTTCCGGTCTATAGTCAGGAGCGCACGGATCGGCCACCTGTGAGCATCCAGACCCGTTTTGGTTACCGCAGCGACCTCGGCGGCTTTGGCCAGAGCACCACCTTCTGGACCAAGGACCCCACCCTGCAACCCGGCCTGCTGCTCGATTATTACTCGAAGCGCGGCGTGCTCGCCGGCCCCGCCCTTAAATATGATTTCCTGAGCAACCCCGACTGGCTGCAAAGCGGCACCTTCGAGTCCGGCTACATCCACGACACCGGCGGCCCCGAGTTTGATTTATTGAACAACCTCGTGCCCACCGATCGCTACTTCATGGATTGGAAGCACAAGGGCTCGCTCGATGGCATGGTGGACTTGACCAGCACGATGTACTGGTGGAGCGACTCGAACGTCGTCCGCGATTTTCGCCAGAACTTGTGGCAGGACAACCAACTGCCCGACAATTTCATCGAAGCCGTGCATCGCGATGAGAATTCGTTTCTCTCGGCCTTCACCCGTTACCGGCCGAATAATTTTGAACTCATCCAGGAGCGCCTGCCCGAAGTCCGCTATGATTTGATGCCGACGCAACTCTGGCAGTCCGGCGTTTTCCAGGAAGCGCAGACCAGTTTCGTCCAGCTCGAGCAGCAAAGCCTCATCGGCGCGCCCACCCTGCACAGCAACCGCTTCGACGCCTATTACGGACTGCGCTATCCGATCAATCCCAATTCCTGGATTACGCTCACGCCCGTGCTCGGCGCCCGCGTCACCCATTACCAGGACACGCTCAACCAGCAGGGCGACTTCACGCGCTTCCTCGGCCAGGCCGGTTTCGACGCCGAAATGCGCGCCTACGGTTTGTGGAATTACGACAATAAAATCTGGGGCATCCAGGACCTCCGCCACGTGCTGCGGCCCGTCCTCATGTATCGCTACATCCCGAACGCGCAACAGGGCCAGGGGCAGATTCCGGACATCGACGGCGATACCTTTTCCGCCTATCCGCCCGTCATCGACCTCAATGACACTCGCAGCGTGGACCAGCTCTACGACACCAACCTCGTCCGTTACGGTTTTGAGAACATCCTGCAAACCCGCGACCCGATTTACGGCTCACGCGATTTGCTCTCGCTCAACGTTTACAATGACCTGCTCCTCCAGCGCGCGCCCGGCGCCAAGGCCGTCTCCGACCTCTGGACGAGCCTCGGCATTTCCCCGGCGGATTGGCTGCATTATGATGTGTTCACCCGTTTCGACCCCGGGGCACTGACCCTGCGGGAAATCCGCACACGCATGCGCATCCTCGACGGCGAAAAATGGGCCGTCGCGTTCTACACCGAAAATCTCCAGCACCAGATCGACCAGTACTGGCTCGAAGCCATGTACCGCATCTCCGAACGCTACCAAGTGCGCGGCCGGTGGCGGTTTGACCAGCGCCTCGGGGTTTTGACCGAGCAGACGTACGCGTTGCGCACCCGCATGGGCAACTCGTGGGACATCGAATACGAAATCTCCTACTACCGCGGCACCACCAACCAAAACGGCATCGGCTTCAACGTGCGCTTCGATTTGCTGGCGTTTTAGGAGATATGTCGCACGCGTTGCCACCGTTGCCAGCCGGTTACGAATCGCGGATGGAACGTTTTCAGGAAGCGACAGACCTCGTCTCGGTTGGACCGGACCAGCAAGGACGCGAGACCTTCCTGCATCCGGCAGCAGCCGAGGCATGGCTAGACATGCGGCGCACGGCGACGAAGGAGGACATGAACTTGTTTTTATTATCGGGGTTCCGCAGTGTGGCGCGGCAGATGGAAATACTCCGGGCTAAGCTGGCCCGCGGCCTTGCTTGGGAAGAAATTCTGCGCCAAAGCGCCTACCCCGGTTTTAGTGAACATCACACCGGCCGAGCGGTGGATTTGGCCGCACCCAGTTGCCCAGAGCTGATTGAAGCCTTCGAAACCACCCCGGAGTTTTCCTGGCTATTGAGCCATGCTCGAAAATTCGGCTTCTCCCTCTCCTATCCCCGTCAAAATCGGCAAGGCCTCGCCTACGAACCATGGCACTGGTGTTTTACCGGTTCCACTGCGGCTTGACCATTTCGGGCTTTCGCGCTAATTTTTTCCCATGTCGGAGATTATTTTCGAGGTGCATGAAGATGAGGTGGACGGCGGCTACGTCGCGACCGCCTTGGGTCATGCCATCGCCACGCAAGGCGAAACGCTCGAAGAGTTGCGGGAAATGGTGCGTGAAGCCGTGCAATGCCATTTCGGTGACGGCGTTCCGGGTCCAATGCCGCACGTCATCCGGCTGCATTTCGTTCACGATGAGGTGCTGGCGGTGTGAGAACGCCCCGCCAAGTAGATGGAGCGGTTTTGGTTCGGGCGCTGCGTGTCCTCGGGTACGAATCGGTCCGGCTGGATGGTTCGCATATCCGTCTCACCACGCAGGTCAATGGCACACACCACATCACGGTGCCCAACCACAAGCCCCTCAAGACTGGCACTTTGTTGCGTGGTGTGCTCAAGCCCGTCGGCGGCCCACCACCAGTTGACCATCGAAGAATTGGTGTGCAAACTCGACCTATAATAACTTGGAGAGCTGTACCTTTTGTGTTCCAAAGTCTTGTCTCCCCTTTCTGACTTCTGCATTCTACCTTCTTCCCCATGCCCGCGCCCGTCCAGGAATCCCTTTGGCAATCGGCCGACCATCCGATCCGCTTGAATATTTTCGAGGGGCCGCTGGATTTGCTGCTGTTTCTCATCCGCAAGAACGAGCTCGATATCCACGACATCCCCATCGGCGAGGTCACCCGCCAGTACCTCGACATTCTCCACGCGATGGAGAAGCTGGACCTCGACATCGCCGGCGACTTTTTTGTGATGGCGGCGACCTTGATGTACATCAAGAGCCGCCTGTTGCTGCCCAAGCACGAGCAGGACGCCCAGCCCATCGAGGTCGAGGAGGACGAGCATCTCGACCCGCGCTGGCAGCTCGTCCAGCAACTGCTCGAGTACAAAAAAATTAAGGACGCCGCCGCCGGCCTGCAGACCCTCATCACCCGCAGCCAGAATCTTTTGCCGCGACTTTACAAAGAGTCGGATGACGAGCGTGGCCGCCGCCCGCTGCAGCCCACCGACCGCATCGAGGTGTGGAATGTCTTCAACCTCATCCTGCGCCGGCTGGCTGAAAAGCTCACGCAGGGCGAAATCCATCGCGACCTCGTGACGGTGTCCGACCGCATGGAATACATTCTTGCCATCCGCGCCCAGAAGAGCCGTTTCACGTTCACCAGCCTGCTGCCCGAACACCCGAGCCTGGTGATGATTGTCGCGACGTTTCTCGCCGTGCTCGAATTGACGCGCCTCGGCCAGCTCAACCTCACGCAATCCGCCGACTTCGAGGACCTCGACCTTGAGACCCGGCAGGCCCCCGCCCTGGCGGTGGAGGAGAATGCGGACGTGGTCATAACGCAGACTGAAGCGGGCGGCGACAGCTCAGCCGCACCGCCGACGGAGCCCGCGCCCGCAGTCTAGGTTCTAACTAAAACTCGAACTTGAACGGCGCGGTGAGGGCACCGCGCCCTACCCAAACCACCAAGGCTACTGCTTCTACCGCGCGGTCCGATCATTGGTGGGCCCCCGCGCCATTGCCAAATCACCAATGCGTACCGCCGCGCCGTCCTATCGCAGGGTAGGGCGCGCTGCCCTCAGCGCGCCGCCAGAGATTGGTGCTTAAACACGACCTCGCCCTCTGCCCGCTGGCGTGCTTCCTGCTCCTTCCGGCCGCAACCGGCCGGAATAATTCCCGCCCCCACCCGCTCTAATCTTTACCCGCGGGGTTTTAATTTTGAATTTTCAATTTTCAATTGCCTCGCTTATGCTTTCCTCCATGACCAACCGCCTCGCCACAAAAACACGGCGCGCTTTGCTGGGCCTCGGCCTGGACAATAAGGACGGCCACAAACGCGTCACCCAGGGGGAGAAATTCGCCATCATCGGCGGCTCCGCCGAAACGCATGAGGCGCTGACCGAAACGGTGGTCAAGACCTTCGAGGCGCTGGACCGCCAGGGCAAGGAATTCGACGACGCCGAACCGCGCGAGATTGCGGAATTGTTACACAAGCACACGCCGCGGAAATAACGCCGCGCTCCCGGGGAAAACCTTAAACGGCTCCGTTTAATTCCGCGAGGACGCGTTGCACATCGGCGGCGTGTTCCGCCGTCGAGGCCGCGAGGTCGCGCCACACCATGCGGCCGTCCTGAAACAGAAAGGATTGCCGGTTGGTGCGGGTCGGCACGCCGAAAGCGCGGTATATTTTGCCCTCGGCATCGGCGAGCACCGTAAAGGGGAGTCGCTGTTTCTCCACGAATTTTTTTTGCGTGGACACCCGGTCGCGGCTCACGCCGATGATGGTGAGATTCGCGCGCGTCAAATCGGCATAGGCGTCGCGCAGGCTGCAAGCCTCGGCCACGCAGCCGGGCGTGCCCGCTTTCGGAAAGAAAAAAATCAACAGCAGGCCGCGCCGCCCCAGTTCCGCCAAGTTCACTCCCCGTCCGTTTTGATCAACCCCCGACACCACCGGCAAGGCCGCACCCAGTGCCAACGGCTGCGCGCCCGTGAGCCAACTCATGCAATCGGAAAACCAGGACACAGGAAGGGCGGGCTGCGGTTTTTTTGATTCAGCTTACTGAAGGCCCGAAAATAAAACGACATTCGCGGGCGAACTGCCCGCCGCGCTCGCCGAGGCCGGGAGCGGGTAAGTCACTCCCGCGATCGGGATCGTCAAACCGGCCGCCGGCACGCCCGCGCCCGCGCGCGGGATGGTCAGGCCTGCCATCGGTACGCCCGAGCCGGGCGTTGGAATCGTCAGCCCGGCGGGCGGCACACCGGAGCCCGCTTGCGGAATGCTCAGGCCGGCTGCAGGCACACCAGAACCTGCTTCAGGAATCGATAATCCCGCTGGAGGAACCCCCGCGCCCGCGAGGGGAATTGTCAGGCCCGCCCTCGGCACCCCTGAACCGGCGGACGGAATCGTCAACCCCGCCGGAGGCACACCCGACCCCGCGCTGATTCCGCCAAAACTGGAAGTCGGCGCAAACACCCCGGCCACCGGGACAAAGGAGCCCGCGCTTTTGCTGGAAAGCGTTGGCATGGCCGTGATGGAGAAGCCGGTCGCCGAGGTAATTCCGGAAGTCACCGTGCCGAAGCTCAGCGTCGTCGTCGTGGTGACACCGCCGTAAAATCCATTCAGGCGGGCGAAGAGGATTTCCTGGTCGAGCGCTCGTTGCTGTTGCAGAGAAAGTTGTTGCTGAGATCGATTGGGTCCGCCCGACAGACTCGAGCCGGCCGGGACCAACGCGCCCTGGGCGTTGACGATAAATCCGCCCCGCGGCACAATCGCGCCCTGGGCATTCACCACGGCCGGGTTGCGCACAATCGCGCCAAATTGGTCCACCACCGGCGTGCCGCGCACGATGGCCCCTTGCGCATTGACCACGGGATTCGCGGGCACAATCGCACCCTGGGCATTTATCACCGGATAGGGGCGCACGATCGCGCCTTGCGCATCGACCACCGCCGAACCTTGCATAATCGCGCCCTGCGCATTGATTACCGAAGTGCCACGGACAATCGCCCCTTGCGCGTTCACGACGTTGGTTACCGGCACAATGCCGCTGCCCACCACGCCGCCACCGGTGTTAATCACTCCCCGTTGAGCCACCGGCACCAATGCGCCTTGGGCATTGATCACCCGCTGGCCCCATAACGTCCCGGTTCCACCCATGGACACGCTGGCCGCCAGCAAAATCACGGGAATGTTTTGACGCGCACGCATGGCCGTATCCTCAAATGATAAACTAGGGCCGAACGGCGCGAATTGCAAGCGGGTTTACCGCACTCAGGAAGCAGGCCGCTTGGCTCCCTCGACGGACCACATGGGCGATTCCTTGAACTGGTCGGCGAGTTTTTGCGTCGTGCGCTCAAGACGGCTGGCGAGGGTCTTGATGAGTTTCAAGGCGACATCAGGCTGTTCGCGAATCAGCTTTTCAATGTCGCCGCCCGACACATGCGCGAGGCGCACTTCGCCCTTGGCTTTGATGGTGCAGGTGCGCGGCTTGTTCAGGATGTCCGCCATTTCCCCGAAAATGGTGCCGGGAAACATCAACACCGTCAGCATCACGTCGTCTTTGTAGACTTCGACCGAGCCGGCGAGCAGGATATAAAAACCCACGCTGTTTTCACCCTGCTTGATGATGGTCGCGCCCGGCCGGTACAGGTGCTCTTCGTTTTGCATACTCCGCCTGAAATAGGGTTTTTTCCTTATACGTCAATCACATCGTCATCACGCCTTGCAGCAGGAGGCGGGCCGGAAACACCGCCGAGCACACGTGTGTTGTGCGGCCGAGGGGGAGCCTTGAACAGCCAATGCGCCAGCATGGAAATGATACTCACCACCAAGGCACCCCACAGCGCCGAGCTAAAACCCGCCACCACAAAACCCGGCACCAGCGCGCCCGCGAGCTTAAACAAACACGCGTTGATGATCCACATGCCCAGCCCGAGCGTAAGCACCACGAACGGCAGGGTAAAAAGCACGAGCAGCGGCTTGATCCAGATATTTAACAGCCCCAACGCCAGCGCCACCAGCGCCAGCGTGCCCCAGCCATGCGGGCCCCAACTGCCCGGGCCATCGTAGCTGATGCCGGTCGACGTGTTCGACGCCACGGCCACGCCCACCGCAATCACCGCCCAGCGCAACGCCAATCGCCCGTAAGGCGAGCGCTGGTCCTGCGCCATCCACATTCCTCCCAATTGCGGCATGGAGTTAAGATGAAGATAGAAGTGGGAAGTTGGAAGCTGGAAGTTCGAGGACAGAAATCGTCCAAGGCCCAAGCCACTCGCGATTTTTCCACTCTTCCAAATTTCACCTTCCAACTTCTTTCTCCCTGCTCCCCGCTTCTCGTCCCCGCTCCCTGCTCACTGCTTCTTCCGCTCCGCCTTCAATTTCCTCCAGCGCTGCAGTCGCTCCGCAATCGCGGCTTCGGCGCCGGCGGGAGCCGCGCCGGGTTCGTACAAGGTCAGCGGTTGCTCGAGGTATTCCTGCCCGGATATCGCCTCGGGGAATTCGTGGCTGTACAGGTACCCTTCGCCCTGGCCCATTTTTTTGTTCGTAACGGTGTGGCTGTCGCGCAACCACATCGGCACCGGCTGCACGCCCTCCTTCACCGCCGCCTTGGCCGCACCCAGCGCGCGGGTGGCGGAATTGCTTTTCGGCGCCGTAGCCAGAAACAAGGTGACATGCGAGAGATTGAGCGCGCACTCCGGCAGGCCCACAAGGTCGCAAGCGTGAAACGCCGCCACCGCCAGCGGCAGCCCGCGCGAATCCGCGAGCCCCACGTCTTCCGAGGCGAGAATCACCAGCCGCCGCGCGATGAACCGCGGGTCTTCGCCGCCCTCGAGCATTTTCACCAGCCAGTACATCGCGGCGTCCGGATCGCCCCCGCGCACGCTTTTGATAAAGGCGGATATGGTGTCGTAATGCTCGTCCTCGTCGGCATCGTAGCGGATGCGGCGCTCTCGCGCGAAGGCCTCCAGGGCGTCGGCGGTGATTTCGCCGCCGAGGGGCTGGCTGAGCGCGAGCGTTTCGAGGGCATTGAGCGCGCGGCGCATGTCCCCGTCGCCGAGCGTGGCAAGTTGCAGGAGCACGGCGTCGCGCGCACGCACGCGCAAGTTGCCCAGGCCGCGTTCCGTGTCCTCGAGCGCATGGCGCAGCACGCGGGCCACGGCGTTCGCAGGCAACGGTTCGAGCCGGAACAAATGGCTGCGGCTGAGCAGCGGGGCGATGACGTAAAAACCGGGATTGTGCGTCGTCGCCCCGATGAGCCGGATATTGCCCGCCTCGACATCGGGCAGCAGCAAATCCTGCTGGGCCTTGTTGAAACGGTGGATTTCGTCGATAAACAGGACGGTGCGCTCCTCGGGCCGCGCGCGGGCCAGGCGCAATTCGTCGCGCAATTCGGCCACATTGGAGAGCACGGCGTTCAGGCGCACAAAGCGGCTCCGGGTTTCACGCGCGATGACTTCCGCGAGGGTCGTCTTGCCGCAACCCGGCGGGCCGTAAAACAGCAGGCTGCCGAAAGTGTCCGTGCGCACGAGGCGCGGCAGCAGGCTGTCCGGCCCGAGCAAATGTTCATGGCCGATGACCTCCGCCAAATGGCGCGGTCGCATCCGCAACGCCAGCGGCCGGTGAAAGCCCGGTCGGGCGGGCCCATTTTCCTCGGCTTCCGCCAAGGGATGCGCGCCGCCGCTCGCCGCGTGCCGCCGCGCGCGGGCCGAGTCCTCGAACAGCGATGATTGCAGCGGCTCGTCCATGATTTTTTCTTTTTCCACTCTGCCCGGCGCGCAGCCCGGTGCCAACACCGAACATACCCCACGCTTGCCTGCGCCGCGAGAGCGCGCCAAGCTTCCACCATGGTTACCATCTCCGGCGAATACCTTGGCGATTTGCATTGCCGCGTCACCCACGGCCCTTCGGGCGCCACGCTCGAAACGGATGCCCCGGTCGACAACCAGGGGCGCGGCGCGGCGTTTTCGCCGACGGATTTGTGCGCGACTTCGCTGCTGACTTGCATGGCCACCATCATGGGGATTTTCGCGCGCACCATCAATTATGACATGACCGGGTTGAAACTCGAAGTGCACAAGCACATGTCCGCCACGGCCCCGCGCCGCATTGCCAAACTGGAACTCACTTTCGCCTTTCCCCGCCCGGCGGACGAACCCACGCAACTCAAACTCCGCCGCGCCGCCGAATCCTGCCCCGTCCATCGCAGTTTGAATCCCGAAGTAGAGATTCACGCCAACTTTATCTGGCCGAACGCGTGAGCGCGCCCACCTCAGCTACTGCGGGCAGCGTGGCCGCGCTAACCGTTGCCGGCTCCGATTCCGGCGCGGCGGCGGGCGTCCAAGCCGACTTGCTGACATTTGCGGCGTGCGGAGTTTACGGCACGACTGCCCTCACCAGCCTGACCGCGCAGAATCCGCGCGGCATTTCCGCGATTCATGTGTTGCCACCGGAATTTGTCCGCGCCCAAATCGAGCAGGTGCTGGCGTATTATCCGGTGCGGGCACTAAAAACCGGTATGTTGGCCAGTGTCGGCGTGATTGAAGTCATAGCGACTTTTCTGGAAAGAAATCCCGCGCTGCCGGTGGTGGTCGACCCGGTGCTCGTGGCCACTTCGGGAGCGTGGCTGCTCGAAGCCACGGCGCTCGAAACCCTCACGACCCGCCTGTTGCCGCGCGCGACTTTGCTCACACCAAACTTTGATGAAGCTGCTGTGCTCTTGGGCGAACGTCCGGCCAGCGATGCCAACTCCATTGAACGCGCGGCCGTCACGCTGGCGAAAAAATTTAATACCGCCGTCTTGCTCAAGGGCGGGCATGTGCCCACGGATCCGATTCTCGACGTGCTGGCCGGCCCCGAGGGCGTGCGTCTGCGCCTGCGTGCTCCGCGGGTGACCGGCGTTGATACCCATGGCGGCGGTTGCACACTCTCGGCGGCTATCACCGCCCAACTCGCGCTCGGCGCAGATCTGAATACCGCGGTCGAACGCGGCCACGCGGCCCTGCAACGCGCCTTCGCCCACCCGCTCGTGTTAAACGGACAAAAGTTTCTCAACCATGGGGCAATGGCTGAAGCGTGATTTAAGAAAAGACGGTCACGCCACGGCGCAACTTCCATGGCTTCCGTGAGCCATTCAAAATTTTATGCTTTGCGGATGTAGCACCGTGGCGTGACCTGGTCGCTTCCGGCCGCAAATCAACGCCACATGATTTCTGCTTGTTGCGCGGGCGGACTTTCCAAAGCGAGCTTGCGCAAGAATAAGGGCCGGTGCACGCGGCAGGGCCCTTTCTCGCGCAGCGCCGCACAATGCGCCTTCGTTCCGTAACCCTTGTGCCGGGCGAGACCGTAACCGGGATATTCGCCGTCAAGCTCAACCATTTTCCGGTCGCGCGTAACTTTGGCGACTATGGACGCCGCGGCGATGGCAAAGCTTTTCGCATCGCCATCAATCAAGCCCTCATGCGGCCAGGAAAACGGGCGCAGCGGCCGGCCGTCCACGAGAATGCGCGGACGCAGCGGCGGGGCTGCGGCGGCGGCAAAAAGCGGCGTGTCCTCGCCCGCCGTCGGCAGGCCGCCGGTCAGCGCGTGCAAGGCCTGCAAGCAACGGTCCATCGCCAGACGCGTGGCGCCGAAAATATTGTGCGCGGCGATTTCCTCGACGCTCGCACTCGCCACCGCCACGCGCGCAAGGCCCTCGGCGCGCCATTCCTCAATGACGGCAAAACACTCCGTCCGTTGCGCCGCCGTCAATTGCTTGGAGTCATTCACCCGCCGGCCCGCGCGCCGACGCTGGTCCTGATAGAATGCAGTATCAAACCAGACCGCCGCGGCCACGACGGGGCCTGCGAACGCACCGCGCCCGGCCTCGTCCACCCCCACGAGGCCGGAACAACCGGGCAACCGGCGACAATCATAGCGCAAGAGTTTCATCAGCGTTGGGCGGGGCCGTGGGACAGACTCAATTGCCAGGCGCGGGCCGCCGAAGATTCAGGAGGGGGAAGGGCGCGCGCGCGCGCCGCCGCCGCCGCTTGGGCCGCGGCCACATCAGCACGCGGAGGCTTTCCGGGCACGGTCAGTGCCTGCGCCGCCACCTGCGCCACCGTCCGGGTTTCCACGCTGCGGCCCCGGCCCAGCAGATGGTCGGTGTAAATGATTTCCTGATACTCACCTGCGTCCTTGCGCGCGGCCACGCAAAGGGCGGCGACAATATCCTCGCCCCGCGCTTGCGTGGGCGTGCGGTCCGGCACCGGCAATCCGCTTTGCGCCAGGAAGGTTTTAACCTGTGGGTCTTCTCCCTCAGGGCCGCGCGCGCCGGAAAGGTACGCCCGCGCGGGCACGCCCAGCCCGTAGGCGGCGGCGGCCCGCACCCGCGGATCGGAATCTGTGCGCAGGGCCGTCAGCGCAAAATCAATCGGGTCGTTCAACCCCAGTTCACCTAGACCCTGGGCCGCCACCGCGCGGACAGTCGGGTCGGGGTCTTGCTCAAGGCCCCACAAAAACACTCCCGCGTCGCGCGTGTGTTCAAGCGGCCCTGCGCGCCCTGCCGCCGTCAGGCCCTCGGCCAGGCGCCGCCGCACCGCGGGATCCGGATCGGCAATGAGCGTGATGGCGTAAAAATCCAAATCCGGATGCGGATGAAACAGCAGCGCCGCGCCGGCGTCACCGCGCACGTCCGGCTCGGGCGAAAACGTGGCGTTCATCAGGACCTCCCACGCGGGATAGGAATCCGGCATTTTCAGCAACGCCTCCAACGCCGCCTGGCGCACCGCCGCATTTTTGGAATTGAGGTACGGGGCGATGCGATCCACCGCCGCGTCGCCGCCCGGAGCCGCCATCTGGCGCACGTCCGCCGGCGTCGTGGCGCAACCGGCCCAGCCCACGGCGAGCAGCAGCCACGCCAGCAACGGGAGCCGGACGGGATGGAACGGACGGATGGAAACCTTCGTCATGCGAGTCGCGCGCAAAAAACTTTACGCCGACGTGGATTTGGGCCGGCGCACCCATTCCTTTTTCTCCGGCACCGGCAGGCCGAGCGCCTCGAAGGCCGTGCGGAAATGCAGTTTGGCGTAGTCGCCGAGGGCGTCGGGCCCGAATTTCTCGACGAGGCGGGTCGCCTGCGCCTTGACGGCCGCGCTCGCGCCCTTGAGCAGTTTTTCCCCCGCGCGCTCGGACAACGCCTGCATCTGCCGCACAAATTCCGCGCGCGCGACAATCGACGCCGCCGCGACCACGGGGTCCGATTCGGCCTTGGTTCTCATGCGCAATTCAAAACCCGCCGGCACGTTGCGCAAATTTTTCTGCACCAGCGGATCTTCCGTGAACTGGTCCAGCAGGGCCCACGGCACCGGCTGGGCTTGCAGCGCCTCCTCGAGCGCGCGGGCGTGCATCCAAGCCAGCAGGCGGTTCAAACTGCGGAATTTTTGGTAAAGCTCGTTGTATTTCCGCATGCCGACAAACATCGTCTTCACCGCGACGCCGCGGGTGCCGCGGATAATTTTATCGAGGCGCAAAATGGCGGAATCGGTCGTGATGTTCTTGCTGTCCTTGACGCCTGCCGCCATCCATTCCTGCGCGATGCCCGCCGCCGGTGCGACCACGCAGGCCGACACCACCGGGCCGAACAAGTCGCCCTTGCCGCTCTCGTCGAGCCCGGCGTGCGGCTCGAACCAATCTGGGTGGTGCACCTCGTCATAACCGAGCAGCGGGTCTTTGGTGATTTCGTTTTCGAGCACGTAAGTGACGAAATCCTCGGTCTTTTTTCCGGCGATGACGCACTTGCCGGAGTTGTAGCCGACGACGTTCACATGGTCGCCCTTGAAGGCAAAACGCGCGTGGTCCACCTTGAAGAACGACCACATCCGGTGGTCGCACCAGGCCTTCAATTTGTCCATCTGCTCATCGGTGAGCTTGATGGTGTAGGACGTTCGTCCGGGTTTTTTCTCGTCGCTCTCGCCGCTCTTTGGTCTAGGAAACATCACCAGCCTTTATGCCGAAAGCCGCCCGAAAGACAACCACCCATCGTCGCCCGCCCCCGGCGGCGGGCGAGGCACGCCTGGCGCAGGCCGCCCCGGCGATGCGGGCGGCCTTGCGCGCATGGTATTTGGCGAACCAGCGGAAGCTGCCCTGGCGCGCGGCGCCGACTTTGTACAAAACCGTGGTGTCGGAATTCATGCTGCAGCAGACGCAGGTGGCGACGGTGCTCCCCTATTTCGACCGTTGGCTGAAACAATTTCCGGATTTCGCCGCGTTGGCCGCGGCCGCCGAAGCCACCGTGCTGCGAGCCTGGGAAGGACTCGGCTACTATCGTCGCGCGCGGCTACTCCACGCCCTGGCCCGTGAACTGGTGAATCTTTCCGCACTGCCCCACACGGTGGACCAATGGCTCACACTGCCGGGCGTCGGCCCGTACACGGCGGCGGCCATCACCAGCATTGCCTATGGCGCACCCGCGGCCGTCGTGGATGGCAACGTCGTGCGCGTGCTGGCGCGCTTGCTCGGCGATGCGACCGTATATCGCGACGGCTCCGCCGCGGTCGTGGCGCTTACTCCACCGGCGCAAACCCTCCTCGACCCCGCGTCTCCCGGCGACCATAACCAGGCGATCATGGAACTCGGTGCGACGGTCTGCACGCGCCGCGCCCCGTTGTGCACGATTTGTCCGTGGGTGACGTGGTGCATCGCCGCCGCCCGGGGTGACGCGGAAGCGCTGCCGAAACTCGCCGCCAAAAAAATGCAGCTAATAACCCTGCGCCGGCTATGGATTGAGCGCGACGGCGCTCTGCTTCTGCATCGGAAGGCGGCGGGCGCGCGCCGGTTGGCGGGCTTGTGTGAACTGCCCGACGCCGCGCTTTTGCCCTCGGCGAAAATTGAACCCAAGCCGCTCGCCGTCAAACGCCGCACCATCACCCACCATCATTTTACGGAAAACATTCATCGCGCCACGCTCTCGGAAAACGCCGTCGATCCGGCCTTGGATAAAACCTCCGGGTTCATCTGGGCCACCCCGCGCCAACGCGCCCGCCTTACCCTGTCCGGCCCACATCGGCGGTGGATCGAGGAATTGCAGGCCAGGTGTGAGTAACGAGACCTAATGCCCGCCCACGCTCTGTTTTGCGCCGAGCGGCTGGCCGAGGTCTTTGAGCAGGGGCCCAAACCACGGCGTGGCGAGATCAAACGGTTTGCCGCCCTTGATGCGGTTGAACTCGATGGCCCGCAGCACGCCGCCGCGGTCCTCATCATGGCCGATGACGCCCTGCCCGCCGGCCAGCGCGCAATCCACCGCGAGGTCGGTGCAGCTTTTGATGAGCGCCAAGTCCTCCGCGTTCGCCGCCGAGGCCCGCGCGAAATACCCGCTTTTTTGGACGAGGGTTTTTTCCGCGCCGAGCATGGCGGCAAATTGTTTCGCGAACCACGCGCCGGGATTCACAGCGTCGAGCTTCACATGTCCGAAGGCATCCTTCGGCACCTTTTCACCCTTCGATTCCATTTCCTTCACGATGCTTTCCACGCCCGCGCCCTCGGAAATGAAGAGGTTCACGCAGTCCCATTTATCCATCACGGCCCGCAGCCGGGCGGCCTCGGCGGCGATGTCGACTTGCATTTCCGGAATGAAAACCCCGTGCACTTCGTAGCGCTCGCGGGCGAGGCCCAACTCCGGCGCAAACGGTTTCTTCGCCAGCCGCTCGTGGTAGGCGCGCGCGGTCGCCGCGGTGAGCCAGCCGCAATTGCGGCCCATCACTTCGTGCACGATGAGCATGCGCGGGTTGGCCCCGCTTTCCGCCACCACGTGCTCGAAAAAGAGCGCGCCGTTTTCCGCCGCCGTTACCGCCCCGAGACTCTGGCGAATCGGGTACACGTCGTTGTCAATCGTCTTGGGCAGGCCTATGACGGTGAGCCCATATCCACCCTGGCCGAGAAACGCCGCCAACTCGGCGGCGGCCGTATTCGTATCGTCCCCGCCGATGGTGTGCAAAACGTCCACGCCGTCCTTGATCAACTGGTCCGCCGCGACTTTTTGCGGATCCTGCCCTTCCTTCACGAGGCCGCGCTTGAGGCAGTCTTTGACATTAGTAAGCTTGACGCGGCTGTTGCCAATCGGACTGCCACCGTAGAGATGCAGCAAGTTCGCCTTGGCCCGCGCGGCGGGCGTCACCGGCAGGCTAAGGCCCTGGAGCAGGCCCATGTAACCGTTGACGTAGCAGATGATTTCCACTCCCGGGGCGACCTGGCTGTAACGCTCGATCAACCCGCCAATGGCCGACGATAGGCACGGCGCCAAGCCGCCCGCCGTCAGGATTCCAACTTTTTTCGGTTGCTTCATGGATATGCAGGGAAAGCCAAACCCAGGAGGTTGCCGGGTGACAATCTAAAAGCAAGTGCCGCGCCACCGGGCCGCGTTAACGCACACGGAGTGTGCGTTCCACCTTTCGCCTCATTTGCAGGTTCGCTTTTTCGGCCTTCCTGGCGTTATAAAAGCCGCCGATGCCGTGGAACGGGCGCCGCCCGCAAGTCCTCAACGCGCACCGAGTGCACAGCACCACCGCCCTCACCTCCCTCCATGCGTTTTGCGGAAATCCTGCTCTTGTTGCAAATCGTGGTGGTCGTGCTGGTCGCCAGTTCCGGCAAACTCCGCATCCCCTACCCCATCCTGCTCGTGCTGGGCGGCCTGCTGTTAAGTTTCGTGCCCGGCCTGCCGCGCCTCCAGCTCAATCCCGACGTCGTCTTCCTCCTGTTTCTGCCGCCGATTCTGCATTACTCGGCGATGGCGACCGAATGGCGCGAATTCCGCCGGTACTTCAGCGCCATCGCCGTGCTGGCGGTAGTGCTGGTGGTTTTCACCAGCGGCGTGGTCGCGGTGGTCGCGTATTACTGGCTGGGGTTGCCGTGGGAAATCGGCCTCATTCTCGGCGCGATTGTGTCGCCGCCCGATGCCATCGCCGCCACGGCGGTCATGCGCACCATGCGGGTTCCGCGCGCGCTGAGCACGATCGTCGAGGGCGAAAGTTTGATCAACGACGCCGCGGCACTCGTCCTCTACCAATTCGCCATCACCGGCCTGTTAAAGGACAGTTTCACGCTCGCCGGCTCGGGCGTGGCCTTTTTTCTCGTCGGCGGGGGCGGGCTGCTTCTGGGGTTGGCGTTGGGGTGGATTAGCACCCAGGCGCGGCGGTTGCTCAGCGGTTCGCCGGCGGCCCTCATGGTGGTCATCATGACACCCTTTTTTGTTTACACCACGGCGGATGTGCTCGGGGTCTCCGGTGTGCTGGCGACCGTCGCGAGCGGCTTATACATCGCCCAGGCGGGCATCGCTTACATCGCGCCCGCGCTGCGCATGCAAGCCCGCGCCATCTGGGAGGCCGTCGTTTTTCTTATCAACGGGCTCGCGTTCATTCTCATCGGCCTCCAACTGCCGCACGTGTCGGAAGGACTGACCGTGACTGTCGGCGAAGGCCACCTGGCGTTGCAAGCCGGCGTCATTTGCCTCGCCGTCATGGCCGCGCGCTTTCTTTTCATCCTCCCCGGATACGGCCTCCTGCGGTTATGGAGCCACCGGCATCCGCTGGCGCACCCGCGCACCGTAGGCTGGCGGGGCTCCGTGTTTGTCTCGTGGACAGGGATGCGCGGCATCGTCTCCCTCGCCGCCGCGCTGGCCGTGCCCCTGACCCTCAATTCCGGCAAGCCCTTCCCCTATCGGCAGGAAATTCTTTTTGTCAGCTTCAGCGTCGTGGTGGTCACGCTCGTGGTGCAGGGGCTCACCCTGCCCGGACTCATCCGCCTGTTAAAACTCAAGGCGACCGACGACGACAGCCACGAGGAAACCCAGGCGCTGCTGGCCATGACCGACACGGCGCTCAAGGAACTCGAACTCGTGCGCCAAGTCGAAACCATCCCGCCGCATTTCGAGACTTTCTTGCGCCAGCGTTACCTCGAACTCCAGGAAAGCGCCCGCCGCGACGCCGGCGAGGGCGCGACCGAAATGATGGCTTATGCCGACCGCGTGCGCATCCTGCGCCGGTTGCTGGCCGCCGAACGCCGCCAACTCATGCACCTGCGCCAAACCGGCGAAATCGGCGACGAACTTTTCATGCGCCTCCTCTCCCGCCTCGATCACCGAGAGCTGATATTGTAAAGCAGCGGTGGCCAAGTGCGCGTCGCGTCCTACGTATGCAACATCGTCACAAGCGTGATGTCGTCGTAGGGAGAGCTGTTGCCGGCAAAGCTTTCGACGTTGGCGAGGATGCCTTGGTTCATTTCCTGCGGGGTGTGGCGGCGGAGATACTTGATCGACTCGGAGAGGCGGCCGGAGGTGAATTCCGCGCCCTCGGCGTTCAGCGCCTCGGTCACGCCGTCGGTGTAGAGCAAAAACACGTCGCCTTTGACAAAGGGTACGCTGCGGTCGGAAATCACGACGTCGAAAATCTCCGGCGGCACCATGCCGATGGCCATGCCGTCGGAGCCAATGGTCGCCACATCCAGATGCTTCGTGGCCGCGTCCTCATGCATCACCAGCGGCAGTTCGTGGCCGGCGCGCGCGATGGTGATCTCGTTTTTGTCCGTGTCCACAATCGCATAGATGATGGTAATGAACATTTTTTCCGGGATTTCCGCCGCCATCTCGCGGTTGATGCAGCGCAAAACCTCCGCCGGGGAATCATGCATCCGCGCAAAATGCCGCAGGTTCGTCTGGCAAATCGCCATGAGCAGCGACGCCGAGATGCCCTTGCCGGAAACGTCGGCGATGGCCACGCCGACGCGCGCGCCTTCCAGCGGAAAAATGTCGTACAAGTCACCGCCGACTTTTTGCGCCGGACGGTACAAGGCATCCATCACGAGGGCGGCGTTGGTCGGAAACGAGCGGGGCAGCAGCAGGCCCTGCACGCTGCTCGCCACCGCGAGGTCGAAATCCAATTTCGATTTCTCGATCTGCATGCGCAGCAATTCGACATTGTGCAGCGCCAGCGCCGCCTGCTCCGCCAGCGATTGCACGAGCGAATAATCGGACTCGTTGAAAGCCTGCTCGTCGGTCGGGTTGGCCACGGCCAGCACCCCGAGCACGTTCTTGCGAAACATAATGGGCACGACGATGAGCGAACGCGGGATGAGCGCCGGGTCGGCGTGCACCACGACGCGCGGGTCGCGCTGGGCGTCGGGGATGAGGACGGGCTTGGCGCTCTTGGCCACGCCGCCAATGAGGCCCTCGCCCATCGTGTAGCGCTCGGCGGTCAGGACTTGTTCAAAAAACTTCGCCCGGGTGGACGCCGGATCCGCGGTGCCTTCCCCGGGCAACAGCCGTTGCGGCGGAAACAAGCCCTCGACGGCCACGCCCTGCAAATCGTCCTCCTTCGTGCGCTCATAGGCGCAGGCGCTTTCCGCCCCGGTGCTGCGCACGGCGGCGTGCACGATGCGCTGGAACAATTCCCGCCGGCCCACGCCCTCACCCACGGCCTCGACCATGTTGTGCATGAATTCGACGACCATCTGCTTCTCCTGCTGGAGGTGCTGGACCTCCTCGTCGAATTGCACGGCCTCCCGCCGCGCCGAAAGATAAATCAGCCAGCCGAGAAATCCGCCCACACCGATGCCTGCGAAAAACCAGAACATGTGTGATGGGAGGGTCGGGTTAAGCCGGGGCGCGGGCACCGGCCATGCGCCGGTGGGTAAAACTTGGCTCCCGCCCCCGCCTTGTCCACCTTTTTCCCCAGTGGGGTGGACTAGCCGCCGCCCAACCCTTGTATTCCCCATGCCCCAAAAGCGACTTCTTATCCGTAACAGCAATTCCAGCCCACCTTCTTCCGGCCCTCCTTTTCCGGCCCTTCGGTGGCAACCCAGTCGAAGGAGGAATTTATTTTGATAGGGGAGCTTAGGAGCGGAACAGGGCGCGCGTGGCCGCCGTATTCGGATATTCCAGACGGGTCATCGGGCCGGTCAGGAAGACGCCATTTTTGTAATACTGTGTTTTGAGCGCGAGATCGAGTTGCGGGGGTGACGCAAATCCACCCCAGACATTGGGCGCGTCGGATTGCTGGGGCGCGTGAAAAACTC
>CAZLRH010000041.1:0-20690 GCA_964562015.1 uncultured Opitutales bacterium
TGGAGGTGCGGGTCGGAATCGAACCGACGAATGGGAGTTTTGCAGACTCCGGCCTTACCACTTGGCTACCGCACCGGACTAAACCCAAGCGGCTATTACACCCACCCGGGCCCACCCTTTCAAGCGCAATCCGCGCCGCTTAAAAACGCACGCTGAGGTTAGCCTTCAAGCGGTAATCCGCCACCGCCTGCAGGCCCGTGTTGTTTTGCAGCACGGGAATTTCCACCGCGAAGCTCGCCGCCACGCGCGCCTGCCAACTGAGCGTCACTTTCGGGCCGAGATAAATCGACGTCATGCCCGTGTCGGTGATGCTCACGCCTTGCAAGGTGTCTTCGCCTTTGTATTCGCCGCTGGCGCGCGCCTGCACGCCGAGCGTGTAGTCCGGCCCTTCGACGAAACGAATGCCCGGCCCGGCCGCCCACGAAATTTCGTTCGCGTAGCGGTAGCCGACGTAGCCCTTCGTGCGGATCGTGTATTCGCCGTCGGCGGTGAAGAACAATTGCTTCCACCGCACGTCGAGGCCCGTGAGAAGCAAGCCGTCGTACGCGCCGCTGCCGAGCGCGAGATCGTGCCCGCCGATGGCGCTGTCAATCGCGCCCTTGGGCGTGGGCGTTTCGGTGACTTCGTTTTCCAGCTGGTTGGGATTGCCGGTGGGGAATTTCAATCCGCCGCCCACCGTCCAGGCGAAATGCCAGTCGCCCGTCTCGTAGTGAAAGGGCATGGCGTTGAGGATGATGGAGGCGTCGCCCGGGCCGGCTACCGTACCCGTGGTGCGCGCAAACCCATCCGTGGTTTGGTAATAGCGATAGATCATCGGCAGGTTCGCCTGCACGCCGAGCCAACTGGTGATTTGATAGCCGAGGTAGAATTGCGTGATGGAACTGTCCTCGTACTGGTTGGCGGGATTGCCCGTGCGATGCCCGTCGGTTTGCAAGGTCCCGAAGTACGTGTACTGCTCGGACAACCCGAAGTACAAATAGTCGGACGACGCTAATTGGTGCTCGTGCAGGTGCGCCCCGAAACTTTCGAGGCTCAACTCGCTTAGCGAACATCCGCAGGAATCGCACGCCCGCATGGACGGCGATGCAAGGCTTAACAACAAGGAACCGATTAAAAACTTTTTCATGGAATTTTAAAATGCGGCGGGCCGGCCCTGGAGCACGGCCACGCCTGGATTGACGTGGGGAACCATTCCACCCGCAGGCGGAACGCAACCAGTGCGCCTCCCCGCTGCACGCGCGGCGACGCCCCGGGAAAAAACGCAGCCACTCCACGCCGGCGGATTGCGCCCGCGTCGTGACTGCCCATTTACGCCCCTCGCGGCGGCGGCGTTTCCGGCGCAAAACCCAAAATCGCCGGGCACCGCGTCGCCTCAAAACTCCGCCAATTCAGCACCTGCGGCGGCGTCACATTCACGGCCACCGCTTGCATCGGCAGCAGCACCTTAAAAGTGCCCTCGAGTGAACCCGCGAGCACTTGCTGCTCGTGTTGCGCCTTTTGCACGAATTCGCACAAGGCGCAAGGTACCTGGCCGCTCAACGTAATTTGCAGCGCCTGCAGCGGCGCATAACCCTCGCGGTAGTGCGCATACATCCGCGCCCACGCCACCCCCTGCACCAACGGCAAATGCAGGTTGCTCGACAGGACCACGCCCGCCAGCAACATCAGGGTAAAACCGCGTCGGCACCAAAGGCTCACGCGCGCAACATGAGGACGCCCGCGCCCCGCGTCAAGCCCAGGCCGATTCGCGCACTATCTTGCTTTGCAGAAACGAACCCGAGGGCCGTCGCAAGCGACGCCCCTACTCCTGGCTTGAGCGACCTCGCGCTGTAATTTCGGCATGGTGTAGGGGCGTCGCTGGCGACGGCCCTCTGGGTTGGCTTGCGCAATAACATGGTTTCTACAAAGCAGCACTTTCTCAATTTGGGTGGAGCGTGTGCTCGGCGCACGCATCATTTCCTTAGTAAACGCGCGCGGAGCGCGCGTTCCACCTTTAAACTGAGACGGCACCCTGTTCGCGGCCTTTCTTTTAGCTTGCCCGCGGGGCCCCGAATTTGCTTAGCTTGTTCTTTGCGTCCTGGATTCCGGCAAAGGCTGGGGTTCGCGACGCCCTCGGGGTGTAGCTTAGCCTGGTAGAGCGCTACGTTCGGGACGTAGAGGTCGTCGGTTCGAATCCGACCACCCCGACCATTTTTTCGATTCCTCCCGCTCAGCGGAATCGCAGGCAAGAAACGGGCCGCGCCGCAGGCCGAGCGGCAAAGAAGGGGCAATGCCCCCTGCTCCAACCCTTACGCAGTGTCTCTTAAATTCAGACGTGGCCAAGGAACATCGAGGCCGCTGAACACGCCGCCGGCTTGACCGCCGTCACTTTCAGTTGGCCGGCGTTCCGTCCGGCTCTGCGTGGTTCCCTGCTTCTGCTGAAAAAGGAAAACGCGTCCGGCCTGGCGGCCAAACGCGTTTCACTGACGAGGGCTGGAAGCCGACGTTAGACCTGCTTGACCAGACGCTGGAACTTCCACGTCTGCACCGTGCGATCACTGCCGCCGGAGCTGACAAAGCCCGTGTAGTTGATCACCGCGCCGTTGATTTTGCCGTGGCCGATGAGATTCTGCGTCTTGCTCAGCGTGCCGCTCGCGCTCACCGTGCCGTGCTGGGCCTTGGTGATGTGGAAACCCGTCAGCGTAAAGGTTTGGGACTGGGAGACCGTGCAGCGGCCGTGGCCGTTGGTGGTCTTGTCACTGACCTTTTTGCCGGCGATGTATTTCTTGACGTTGTACACCACGACGCCGCGATAGCTGCCCGCGAAGGCGCTGGCGGCTTCCGCAACGGAAGCGAGGCCGGACGTGCATAGAACAAAGAGAAGGATGCGTGCCGCGAAGCGCGGCGAGGCGAAGGAGGAGATGGATTTCATAAGCCCGCACTTTAAACTAAATCCTCCTCCACGCCAAGGGGGTGACCACCCCACCCTGAAGGCGGATTGCTGAATTCTGAATGCTGATTGTTGATTTCTGAATGCAAAATGCGGAACGCAGAATGCGGAATTTTGCATTCTGGATTCTGCTTTCCGACTCTAGATTCCGGTTTCTGGATTTCTGGATTCAGAATTCTAGATTCAGTTTTCCGGACTCCGGCTTTTGCATCTTCAATTTTGAATTTTGAATTCCACCTCCTACCTTCTACATTCTACATTCTTTTCAAGCATTCCTCTTCTTCAAGTCCGTGAACTTCCACGTCTGCACCGTCTTGTTGCTGCCGCCGGAACTCACAAAGCCGGTGTAATTGACCACGTTGTTCTGCACTTTGCCGTGGCCCAGCAGGACCTGCGTGTTCCCCATCGCGCCCGCCGGGGAGACATTCCCCTTCTGCGCGCGCGTGATTTGATAGCCCGCGAGGGTGAATTTGCCGGCGTTGTTGATAATGCACGTCCCGGTGCCCGCGGTGGTCTTGTCGCTGATCTTTTTGCCCGCGAGGTACTTCTTCACATTGTAAATGACGCGGCCTTGATACGTGCCGGCAAAGGGGTTCGCGGCGTGCGCCGTCGCGCCCAGCACGCAGAACAAGGTGGACCAAAGCAACACGCGGCCCACGAGGCTGCGGGAGAAAAGGATGGCGAAATAATTCATGCCTGTTCGATAAAACATTTTGGAAACCTCGGCAAGCCCGTCCTCCTGAAAATTTCGCCGGCCCCGCTTTCGCCTCGGTTCGCTCGCTCCGGCACCGCCTCCCGCCCCTTCGCCCACGCAGCGAGTAGTGGTACAATTTGTGGTTTTGGGGCAGGGACGTTTCTCCGAAATCCCGATAGCCAGCGGGACGGACGCCTCGGAGGAGCGTCCCTACCTTTCCCCAATTGGCCTTACCCGTCAGCCGCCGGGTTACTTTATCCGTGCCATCCGTGTGATCCGTGGTAAAGGGTTGGTTGCATGGTTCCGCCGTTAGCCTGCGCGGAAATAAATTTGACACATATCAACGTATCCGTATATTTTGATGCGTATGTCAGCCCCCGGCCAGCCCATCACGGCGTTGTTTAAAACCGGCCGCCCGCTCGTCTCGGTCGAATTCTTTCCGCCGAAGACCGCCGAGGGCGCGCGCCCGCTGCTGGCCACCGCCGCCGCGCTCGCGCCGTACCGGCCGGATTTCGTGTCCATCACCTATGGCGCCGGCGGTTCCACCCGCGAACGCACCCTCGAATACGCCACGCTTTTGCGCGACCAATTCGGCTTCGAGGTCATGCCGCACCTGACGTGCGTCGGCCACTCGCGCGAGGAATTGCACGCGCTCCTGGGCCGCCTGCGCGACGCCGGCTTTCGCAACCTCATGGCCCTGCGCGGCGATCCGCCCAAGGGTGCCACGGCATTCCAGCCGCACCCGGACGGCTTGAGCCACGCCAGCGAACTCATCACCTTTATCCGCCAGCACTATCCCGAATTCTGCCTCGGCGCGGCCGGCTATCCCGAGACGCATCCCGAGGCCACGTCGCCGGAGGACGACTTGCGCCACCTCGTGGAAAAAGTCGCAGCGGGCGCGGATTTCATCACCACCCAGTTGTTTTACGACAACGCCGTCTTCTTCCGCTTTGTCGACCGCTGCCGGGCCGCAGGCATCAAGATTCCCATCGTGCCGGGCATTTTGCCCGCGCTCTCGCACGCACAGGCCCAGCGGTTCACCGCGTTTTGCAAAGCCAACTTTCCCGCGGAACTCGCCGCGCGCCTGCTCCCGCTCGAAGGCCAGGAAGCCGCCGGGGAAGCCGTCGGCGTCGACTGGGCCGCCGCGCAAATTCGCGAACTGCATCAACGCCATGTGCCGGGAATGCATCTATACCTGTTGAACCGCCCCGGCCCCGCGGCCGCGCTCTTCGCCCGTCTGCAAGCCGACGGCCTCCTGCCCCCGCGCAGTTAGAGCATTTTTCACATTTTCGTAGCCGTTTGTGGCGGGATCAGGATCGCCTTCGCCTCGCGGAGCGAGACGGTGCCAGGTAGCCGTGGGTTTCAACCCACGGTGGCGTAGGCTACTGGGCCGCGTCGCGGCGCGACGCTTGACTCTGTCCCGCACCCGCAAGCGTCACGCCGCGACGCCACTTGCCCCATCTGACTTCCGTGGGCTGAAGCCCACGGCTACGTTTCCCTTCGTCGCTCCGCGACGACCATTCCCCATCGCCTCAAGTGCGGAAGTCCGGGAAGCTTTTCCTTTGCACCTTTTACTTTCTCCTCCCTCCCTCACCCGAGCCGCTCGTATAAATCCAAGGGAAACTCCCGCCGCAATTGCACCCACGCGTGGGCCAGGCCGCCGGGTTCGCGTTCGGCCCGGTCGAGGAAGTCGCCCAAATAACGCTCTATCCGCCGGCGCGTCAGGGCGGTGTTCTTGGGCTGGCGGCCGGCGGGCAAAACCTTCCCCGCGCCCAAGGGCGCCAGGCACTCCCGCGGCGGCGCCACGCCGTCCAGCGCCTGCTTCAACAATTCCAGATCGTGCAAGATGCGCCCCGCCACCGCGCCCAGGTCCGCCCCGCCGTTGCGATCGGGCTCCGCCGGCTGCCCGGCGAGGAGGAAATCCACGCTGACGTGGAAAATTTCCGCCAGTTTCTTCAGCGTGACGGCCGAGGACGGCACCCGCCCGTTGCGCCAGGTGCCCGCGGTCGAGACCGCGCTGTGCGTCGCCGCCGCCACGTCCTTCAGCGTCAGGTCGTGGTAGCTCATCAGCAAACGGAAGCGGAGCGCGAACGCGGCGGCGTCCGGCGCGGCAAGGAGGAGGGAGCGGCTCATGGAAAATTTCTATTGACGAATGGAAAACTTATACTATGATACCAAAAATCCATTAATACAAATTTCTTTCAATCTTTGAGACCACACAAGAAAATAATCCACCCCGCCCGCCCCCGGGCCCGCCGGCGCCGCCGGGCGGCCCGCGGCGCGCCCCCACCCTTCCCCTCCGCCATGCCCAATTCCGCCCGCCGCCTCATGGGCTACGTCCTCGCCAAGCTGGCCGAGGAGCCCGTCCGCCACCGCGCCGCGCTCTACGAGGACCTCGCCGCCTTCGTCCCCGACGAAAACTTTGCCCGCCAGTTGCTCGCCCAGGCCCAGGCCCTGCGCCGGGCGGACGAGCGCACCCAGGTGCTCCGCCTGGCGTTGCAACAAACCCGCCGCTCCGGCCCGCACCGGGCCTGAGCGTCTCACCCTCCACCCTCCGCAAACTCGTCCCATGAACATAATTCCCTCCCGCTCTCCGGCCCATTTTGACTTCCTGCTGCCGCCGGATCAGCAGTGGTTCACGCCCAAGGAAGTGGCGCGGCTGATAGGCCGCACCGACCAATACGTCCGCGACGCTTTTGAGAATCAAAAGATTTTAGGCCACCAAGGCAATGCTCGGGCGCGCCGGGGCCGCGAAAAGCGCCGCACCTACCAGGTTCACCGCGAAGGGGTCATCCTCTTCCTCCTCGAGACCGCCAACTACGGCCCCGACGACTTTGTCGGCCGCGTGCAGGAGCTCCTGCGCCACCGCACCCACCAGCAGCTCACCCAGGTCCAGAAATTCGTCACCGGCCGGCTGGCGGCCACGCGATAAGGCGCAAGCACCTCAGGCTGCTGGGAGTCGGAAATTCGGCGTCAATAACGCCTGCACCAACTGCTTGGATGGCGTCTGGGTAGCTGGTATCAGCCTAGTGGGTGGAACCCGCGCTCCGCGCGGGTTTTCGTTGCGCAGGTATTCGGTTCCAGTCGACCCTCAATCAAGGCTAATCAAGGTGAATCAAGCTCAATCAAGCCACTTCATGCCCGTTGTCGTGAAAATCTGCACGTATTTACGCCCTTGGCCCACTCCACCGCAAACGGTGCGATAACCGAGCTTATAATGGCCACGCCTTTTCAGCGCGGGACGACTAGGTGTCATTTTAAAACTTAACCACGGATGCCACGGATAACACGGATTTCCTTCTGCACAGGGTGGACAGCTTCATCATGCATATCCGTGCCATCCGTGGTTGTTTGAGGGTTTCAAATCAGTACCAAGGGGCCATGCTTTCTGACGCGCCCGTCCGACAACGGGCTTGACCTGTGGGCCTCGGGCGGCGCAAATCAAGCGCAGGCGCGCGCCATCACGGCGCGTTTCGCCCTTCCGGGGTAGGGACGCTTCTCCGAAACGTCCGCGGACGCCTCGGAGAGGAGTCCCTACCTGCCCAAAACGAACCACCAGCCTTTCGCCGTAGTAGAATCCCATCCAACCCTGGCCTTTCCAACCTTCCTTCCCTTTCCGCATGAGCATCGACCCTCCTTCCGCGCCCGATCCGTTCAAAGTCCCCGGCGTTGACCCGGCCAAACTCGCCGCCGCCGCCGGCGCCCTGCACGCGGTGGGCCTCGTGTTTTTCATCCTCGGTTTCCTGGCGATGCTCGACGTCTGGGCCGCCTCGGTCGCCGTGGCCCTGATGGTCGGCTGGCTCCTCATGTTTGGCAGCCTGTGCACCATCGCCAGCGTCTTTGTCGGCCATGGCCGGCATCACCCGCACAAGTTCCTGGCCATCGTGGTCGGGCTGCTCGGGGCGGTCGCGGGCGTGCTGTTGATTGACGACCCGCTCCGCACGGTCGTCCTTCTGACCATCATCGTCGGCGCCTCCATCACCGCGCAAAGCCTCATGGAACTGACCTGGGCCGCGCGGCCTGAACTCGCCGGCAAGCGCACCTGGCTCATCTTCAACGGCCTCGCCGGGCTCTTTCTCGGCTTTATTATCTTTGCCCACTGGCCGCACGATAGCGACTGGGTGCTCGGCATGATCTTCGGCATCAAGATGCTCTTCACCGGTGCGACGTTTATGTCGCTCCCCTCCGCGCCGCCACCGGCAACGACGTAGGCCTTTGGCAACTGGATTCACCTCGCTGAAACCTTGCGCGGCGACGCTCGATCAACAATCTTCCCACTAAGCACTAAGCACCAAAACACGAGAACACTTTTTTAAATGGGCAACACCTTCGGCAAACTCTTCAGCATCGCCACCTGGGGCGAAAGCCACGGCGGCGGCATCGGCGTGGTCGTGGACGGTTGCCCGCCGAACCTGCCGCTCGCCGCCCCTGAAATTCAGGCCGACCTCGACCGCCGCCGTCCCGGCCAGAGCGATATTTCCACCACGCGCAAGGAAGCCGACGCCGTCACCATTCTCTCGGGCGTGTTCGAAGGCCGCACGCTCGGCACGCCCATCGCGCTGCTCGTCGCCAACACCGACGCCCGTCCCGAAGCCTACGCCGAGATGCGGGAAAAATTCCGCCCTTCGCACGCGGACTACACTTACCAGACGAAATTCGGTATCCGCAACCACGAGGGTGGCGGGCGCTCCTCCGCCCGCGAAACCATCGGCCGCGTGGCCGCCGGCGCGATTGCGAAAAAAATCCTTGCCCTCGGCGGCGGCGTGGAAATCCGCGCCTATGTCGAGCAAATCCACACGCTCGTCATGCCCGGCGCCGAGCGCCTGACCGCCGGCGAGGCCGTCCCCTTTCCCACTCTCGCGGAAGTTGAGGCCACCGCCGTCCGCTGCCCCGACCCCGTGACCGCGGAGAAAATGATCGCGCGCATCAAAGCCGTCCGCGCGAAAGGCGATTCTGTCGGTGGAGTGATTGTCGGCCGCGTGCGCGGACTGCCCGTCGGCCTCGGCGAACCGGTCTTCGACCGCCTCGAGGCCGACCTCGCGAAGGCCATGCTCTCGCTGCCCGCGACGAAGGGCTTTGAAATCGGCAGTGGCTTTGCGGGCACGCAACTCACTGGCTCGCAGCATAATGATGCCTTCGAGAAACGCGGCGGCAAAATCCGCACTGTCACCAACCGCTCGGGCGGCGTGCAAGGCGGCATCAGCAACGGCGAGGAACTCTTCTTTCGCGTGGCCTTCAAGCCCACCGCCACCATTTTGCAGAAACAGAAAACCGTGGACCTCAAAGGCCGTGAAACGGAACTCCTCGCCCGCGGCCGGCACGACCCCTGCGTGCTCCCCCGCGCCGTGCCCATTGTGGAAGCGATGACCGCGCTCGTCCTCGTGGACCACTGGCTCCGCCACTTCGCGCAGAATAGGGTGTTTGCGTTTTAAGGCTGCCCGGATTCGAACATTGTCAATACGTCAAACGGACTACTGATTTGGAATTTGTGCCGGATAATAAACCCGTTGAAAGCGCGCATAGGTGAAACAGAAAATGCCAATGTTAAATGCGCTTAAGAGAATTTTTAGCGAATTGGCTCCAGAAAAATCGAGGCCGCCGTGCGAGCCGATCACCAACAGATAGCCAAATGCGATCAACAAGGCATTTCGCATATAGGATTCGGTTTGTACTATGCGGCCAAAGACGTAGAATCCCACAAAACCCGTTAACCAATAGACAACGAATTTTATGTAATTCGTCGTACTGTATTCGCCAAAATATCCTCCTCGCGGCCGCCCCACATTGAACAGGCTTGTCACCCATTCCGACAGGTAATAAGCGAAGCCCACTACAGAAGAAATAATCGCCAGGGTAAGAAGGATATTAAAAGTGCGTTTCATTGGATTGAAATTGGGAAAGCATCGACCATCGGATCAAATGGATTTTTCTTAATACTCATTGCGAAGCCATCTTGGCAATCGCAATCGGATGCAATTGCCTGCATCTTACCTCTCAAAAATTAACAATGCCTCCCTCACCCCATGACCCTTCCGGTGGCTGGAATGCCTCGGCGGAGGCGTGGATTCGTTTCGTGGACAAGGGTGATGCGAATCGCACGCATTTGCTCGATCCCCTCATGCTCGAACTTTGCGGCGACGTGCGCGGGCGGCGGGTGCTCGACATCGGCTGCGGCGAGGGGCGTTTTTGCCGGATGCTGAAAGCCCAGGGCGCGAAAGTGACCGGGATCGAGCCCGCGACGCGCCTGCGCGAGGAGGCCCGCCGCCGCGATCCGACCGGCACTTATCTGGCGCACGATGCCGCCAAGCTGCCGCTGGCCGACGCGAGTTTCGACCTGTGCGTGAGTTACATCGCACTCGTGGACATTGCCGACCATGTGCGGGCGATTGCGGAAATGGCCCGCGTGCTGGTGCCGGGCGGGCGCGTCGTGTTCTCGAACTTGCAGCCGTACGTGACGACGAACTCCAAGGGCTGGCACAAGGACGCGCGCGGCCAAAAACTTCACTTCCCCATCGATCTTTACGCCGTGCCGCGCCCGCTGGTCGGTCGCTGGCACCACATCGAAGTCACCCAATACCACCGTCCGCTCGCGGACATCATGAGCGCGTTCCTCGGCGCCGGACTCGTGTTGCGGCGTTTTCTCGAACCAGTGCCGAGCGCGGAAGCCATGCGCGAATATCCCGCGTTTGAGGACCATGCCCGCGTGCCGTTGTTTGTCGTGATGGAATGGACCAAACCGCTCTCGTAGATTAGGCCTTCACCCCATGGGCCGCCAGTTGACGGCAAAAACCTTCGCCTATAACTTATCCCATGCGCTTCCTCGTTGTGGCCGGAATCTTTGGCCTCGCGTTACTCATTAGCGGCTGTGCCAGCGCGCCCGCGCAGTTGACCACGTTTCAGGATGTGAACCACCCGGTAAGCCGGCAAAGCAAACTGGCGTTTCCAGCCACGACGCCGGACGATGTTTCCTCGCGCGTGGCGACCGCCTATTTGCAACAGGAAATGCAGGAAATGGGCTTTAATCTCGTGCCCATTGACCAGGCGGATTTTTCCGTGCGCTGCACTTTGGAGAATAAAAATACCGTGGTCGGCACGGGTTCCGGAGCCAGCGTCGGCACCGGGATCGGCGGCGGCAGCAGCACCGGCGGCGGCGGCGCGGTTTTCTCCGGCATCGGTCTCTCCATCCCGCTGGGTGAGCCGCGCACCGTCACCCAGCGCACCACGCAAATGGCCGTGACCATCGAGACGACCGCCGAGCCGAAATTGCCCGTCTGGCAAGGCAACATCAGCGCCAAGGCGGATGACGAAGCCGATTACCACGAACAATTTTATCGCGCATTGCTGCTGCGCGTCGGCGAGAATTTCAACCAGGAGATAAACCTCGCCAAGGTGCCCATGAAGGACACCAAGCCGTAAGGCACGCCCGGCGTGCGCAACGGTCCGGACAGACTGAGACTCACGCCCGCCCGCGAATTTTCGCCCACATTTTCTTAAAAAAGCCCGCGACGGCCACGGCAGCCACAATGATGAGTTTTTTAAACGCCAGCAAGCCGACCCAGAGCACCTTGAACAAACCGGCCTTGGCCGCAATCCCGCCGGCCACAAGGGCGGCGAGCCCGTATGCCGCGACCTTGTCGGTGCTGGGGTTGAAATCGGCGTAACGGTGGCCATCTTGAAAATTCACCATGGCGAGAATCTGCGGCGTGGCGGCTTCGATCTCCTTGAGTTGCGGCAGGCCACCCACGGCATTGAGCACGAGCACCCCACTGCGGCCAAGGATGCGGATGTTGTAATTGAGCGTGTGCTCCTTTTCGTCGCCGAATTTTATTTCCTTGGCCCAATACATTTTGTGTGCGGCCGCATCGTAGCGCGGCGGCGCGGCCCAGCCGATCAATTCAATCGGCGGAAAGCCCTGCTTCTCGCGCTCCTGGTTGGCCGCGGCCACGCCGGATTTCATCTCCGCCAACAGTTTGTCGTAGTCGATGGTTGAGGCGTCGTCGTCTTTGACGTAGCCGTCGTCCGCATAGGTGATGATGACGGCCCAGCTGTCGTCGGCAAACGGATTGAAACCGGAGGGCACAATCATGCCGAGGGTGCCGCCGCTGGCGGGGTTGTTCCAAATCTTGGTAAGCAGCGTCTCAGCGTCGGCTGGGTTGAGATATAGGAATTGGGGCGGGAGATTGATTTTGGCGAGGCCGCCCGGCAGCGTGATGTTGCCTTTCTCCGGCTTCATGTTCTCCAGCAATTTGCTGAGCTCGGTGATTTTCGCGTCCGTCTCCGCCGAGGCGGCGAACGCGGGCAGGACTGCCCAGCCCAGCAGCAAAGACATGAGAAAAGCTTTTATTTTCATGGCACGACATCCACCGGCGTGAGCGAAGAAAAAAGGAAACTCGCAAACCGACCCATCCTAACGCTCCAACGCTGGATTTCGCGCCCACTGCCGTCAATGAAAAACCAGGGTGTGATAACCCCCGCGCATTGAGCGAAATCACCGGTTCTACCCGGCCTTCTCGAGCTCCGCCAAATGCGCGACGGCTTTTTCCCATTCGGCATTCGCGTTGTGCAACTGGTCCACCACGAAACTGAGCTCGCGGTTCAGGTGCTGCGGCTTGCCGGGCTGCGTGTACGTTTCCGGCGCTTCGAGCGCCGCCGTAAGTTCGTTTTGCTGGGCCTCGAGCTTGGAGACCGCTTCCTCGAGTTTGCCCACCTCGACGCGCAATTGCCGAATCTTCGCCTTGCGCTCGCGCTGATCCTCCTTGTTGACGGAGGGCGTGCGCGGAGGCGCGGGCGCGGCGGTGGATTTTTGCACCGGACGGGCGTCGCCAAAAGGCGCGGTCAGCGCGGCCCGCTCATTCGTGGCCCGGGATTTCTCGAGGTAATAATCGTAATCGCCGGCGTAGGGCGTGAGGCGACCCGCATGCACATGCAAAACCGATTTCGCCAGTTGCCGGATGAAATAGACGTCGTGGCTGATGAAGATGAACGTCCCCTCGTATTGCGTGAGCGCGTGGACGAGGGCGTCAATCGACGAAATGTCGAGGTGCGTGGTTGGCTCGTCCATCAGCAACAAATTCGGCGGGCTGACGAGCAGGCGGGCCAGCGCGAGGCGGGATTTTTCGCCGCCGGAGAGCACCGACACCTTTTTGAAGACATCGTCTTTGCGAAACAGAAACGCGCCCAGAATCGTGCGCGCGCGCTGCTCGGTGAGCTGGTTTTCCGCCGTGCGCAACTCCATGACGTTGTCGAACACCGTGGCATTGACGCGGAGGTTGTCGGCGCGATTTTGCGCGAAATAGCCCGGGACGACGTTGCTGCCGAGTTCGCAGGTGCCCGCGCGCAACGGCACCACGCCGGCGAGAATTTTGAGGAGCGTGGACTTGCCCGCGCCGTTGGGGCCGACAAGCACGATGCGCTGCCCGCGCTCGGCCTGGAAATTCAAATCGCGGTAAACGACATGGTCGCCGTAAGCCTGCTCGACGTTGGTCAGCGTGATAACCTTGAGGCCGGAGCGCGGCGGCTGGGGAAACTTGAAGTGAATGCGCTTCAAATCCTCCTGGGGCTCCTCGACCGCGACTTTTTCCAGGCGCTCGATTTGCTTTTCCTTGGATTTCGCGCGCGAGGCCATCGAGGCTTTGGCGCCGAAACGGTCCACGAATTTCTGCAAGTGCGCGATTTCGCGCTGCTGGTTTTTGAAGGTCGAGGCCAGTTGTTCCTTGCGGTGCTCCTTTTCCACGAGGAAATCGTCGTAATTGCCGGTGTAGCGGTGCAGCGCGCCGGAGCGCAACTCGAGGATGCCGGTGCACAGGGCGTTCAAAAAAGCGCGGTCGTGCGAGATGACCACGAGGCCACCGGGATAGCGCGTCAGGTAATCCTGAAACCACAGCAGCGCCTCGAGATCCAAGTGGTTGGTCGGCTCGTCCAGCAGCAACAGCGCGGGCTCGCTGACGAGCAACCGGGCGATGTGCGCGCGCATGACCCAACCGCCGGAAAACGTTTTCGCCAGGCGTTCGTGGTCGGTGTCGCGGAAGCCCAGGCCCGCGAGAATTTTCTTCGCGCGCGATTCGAGCGTATAGTCCACGTCATAGTCGTCGTCGGATTCCGGCTCGAGCTTCTGGCCGCTGGTGGCGATTTGCAGAATGGTTTCCTCGCCCACCGGCGCGCTCTCCTGCGGCAGAAAGCCGAAGTCGGCGCCGCGCTCCCACTCGGTGGTGCCCTCGTCGGGCGCCTCGCGACCGAGGATGATATTGAACAGCGTGGACTTGCCCGCGCCGTTGGGGCCGACCAGACCGTAGCGGTCGGTGCGCGCGATAAAGAGCGACACGTCGCGAAAAAGTTCGCGCGGGCCGTAGGACTTGGCGATGTCAGCAAGGATGAGCACGTTGGGACAAACCTCTCAACAAAGACGGCGGAGGGCCGCGGCGTCAACGCTGCATAATGCGGCAACCTATCTTAAACGGGGTGGAGTGAGCACTCCGGGCTCGCTTCACTTCTTGGGAAAACACGCACGGGGTGCGCGCACCACCCTCAGTGGCAAGCCCGTAGTTACCTGCAGGAATTTTGCCCTTGAGGAGGGGTCAGCACGCTTCATAATCACGGTATGTCCATGACGGGAAAAGTTTTTTTGGCGATTTTTTGCGGGGCTCTCTTTGGGTTGTTCATGTCCTTGCGGGAACTCTCCACCAATCCGTGGGTTAGGGAGGCGATAGCCGGTGTTGGCGCAGGGGTGGCGGTGGCCGTATTTCTAGGCGGGACGAGTTTTAGAAAATCACGCCCCTAAAGGCGGATATTGCCTAAATGGCCTGCTTGCTTTCTGTTTTGCGCACCTGTTCGCGTGTAAGCGTCTTTTACCCTATGCGCAAAATTGGCCAACGGTTTTTGCGGAATATGTTCGGGTTGGATTATCGTTCGCTGGCGCTGCTGCGGATGGGCCTCGCGGTGGCTCTGCTCATGACCCTACGCGAATGCGGCGAGTATTTGGGCGCCTTTTACACGGATGCCGGGGCCTTGCCGCGCGCCGCGCTCATCGCCAACAACTACGCACCACCCTGGCCGAATGTGCACATGGCCGGCGGCAGCTTCGCCTTTCAAGCCGCTTTGTTTGGCCTTCAAGTTGTGCTCGCGCTGCTTTTGCTCGTCGGCTACCGCACGCGGCTGGTGACGGCGCTGTCGTTCTACCTGCTGTTTTCCATGCAAGGGCGCAACCCGATGCTGATTTTTGGGCCGGACATGATGCTGCGGCTGATGCTGTTTTGGGGCATTTTTCTCCCCTTGGGCCGGCGTTTTTCGCTCGATGCTGAGTTGGGGCGGACGCCGCCGCCGGCCGAGCCGGTGTACTTCGACATCGCTGGAGTCGCCTACATCTTGCAGTTCATTTTGATCTATTTCTACAGCGGTTATACGAAAACCGGCGCGACCTGGCAGGTGGATCACACGGCCATCGCCCGCGCGCTGGATCTCGAAATTTTCCGCCGCCCCCTGGGTCACTGGATCAATCACTACGACTGGCTGACCACCTGGCTGACCGTGGCGGTGCCGCCGATTGAAACTTACGGAGCGTTTCTGTTCATCGTGCCCTTCTGCACCGGTTGGGCGCGGTGGGCCGGATTCCTGTTGCTGACCGGCTTGCAACTGGGATTCAACCTGAGCATGGACCTGGGTCTTTTCGGCGTCGTGATGGTGGCCATCATGCTTGGCTTGCTGCCGGCGGAATGTTGGACCGGTTTGCTTGAGCCGCTGGGGCGAAAAATCGCCCGATGGCGCCCCGGCGGGAAAACCAAGCCGCCACGCTCGTGGCTGGCCGCGCAGGCGCGCGCGCGGGGCGCGGCGGAACGCCGGGCGGCGTGGCGGGCGCGGCACAAGGGGCTGGTCAGCGCCCTGCGCTGGCTGCGGCGGGGCCTGGTGGCGTTTCTCGTCTATTATATTGTGGGTTGGAATGTTGATTATTCCCACAGCGACCACGCCTGGGTGCCCGTCTCGCTCGACGGGCTGGCGTACAACTTCGGCTTTGAACAGCACTTCGACAACCTTTTCGCCCCGAACCCGGAGGATCAGGACGGCTGGTTCATTCTCTCCGGCACCACGGTCGGCGACCGCGAGGTGAACGTATTTTCCGGCGCAGAAGCGTTTACCTTAGCGCGGCCGGCTTCCGTGGTGGCGACGTACCGGGGCGAGCGCTGGGGGAGTTATCTGCCCTACGTGCTGGAATCGCGCACGACCTGGCTGCTGGAGCCGCTGGCGTTGTATCTGGGCCGGGAATGGAACCGCACGCATTTCGGCGCGGACCGGGTGAAGAGCATCCAAATCAATTTCATGCTCGAGCGGGTCGGCGCGCACCACACCAAAACCCCGACGCAAATGTTGCCGCTATGGGCGGAGCCCATCCGTTCGGGCAACTGATTACCCCCGCTAGGCCAGCCCACCCCCACCCGCCCGCAGTTGCGCGCCACATCTCCCCTCGCCTATAAATCCCCTTTATGCTCACCCGCGGCCACCAGCTTTTGCGTAACATGTTCGGGCTGGATTACCGCTCGCTGGCGTTTCTGCGCATGGCTCTGGCCGCGTTGAACCTGGCAAATCTTTACGTGAGCCTGCCGTGGCTCCGCACGTTTTACACCGACGACGGCGTCCTGCCGCGCGCGACATTGCTGAATTTCGCCTACTTTCCGCCGACTTTCAGTTTGTACATGGCCGATGGCAGCATGAGTTTTGCGGGGGCGCTATTCGCGCTGCAAGCCGCCTGCGCGCTGGCCATGCTGGTGGGTTACCGCACGCAGCTGGCCACGGTGGCGTCGTATGTTCTGCTGTTTTCGCAGCAAGGCCGCAACCCGTACGTGCTCATCGGGGCGGACCAGGTGCTGCGGTTGATGTCGTTTTGGGCCATGTTTCTGCCGCTGGGCCGGCGGTGGTCGCTCGACGTGGCGCTCGGGCGCGTGCCCCCCGCCGCGGAGCGCGATTACGTCGGCTGGCCGGGATTTGCCTATACTGCACAATTTGTCATTATTTATTATATGAGCGCGGTGATGAAGACCGGCGCCTCCTGGCACGTCGATTACACCGCGGTTTACGACGCGCTCTCGCTGGGCGTCTATGGGCGGCCGCTGGGGACGTGGCTCAACCAGTTTGACGGCCTCACGCAGGCGCTCACGCGATGGACGCTCTATGTCGAAATCTACGGTCCGCTGCTGTTCATCCTGCCGATGTGGAACAATTGGGGGCGGCTGCTCGGGCTCGCGCTGCTGATTGGCCTGCAAGTCGGTTTCAACCTGACGATGAACCTCGGCATGTTCGGCCTCGTGATGGTCGGGATGCTCGTATGCTATGTGCCCGATGAATTCTGGCGGTATGTGGCCGAACCGATGGGACAATGGCTCGCGCGCAGGGGCCGGACACTGGCATCCAGCGCGGCGGGGAAGGAATTTTGGCAAAAACGATGGCGGCGCTGGCAGGCGCGCGAGCAACAGGCGTCACTGCATCCCGGGCTGGTCGGCGGATTCATAAAGCGCCACGCCCGAGGACTCGGCTGGGTGCGGGACGGCGCGGTGCTGGCGTTGTTAGCTTATGTGATTTTATGGAATCATGATGTGGCGCCCAATCGGGAGCCGCTGCTGCCGAACGAGGTGAAGTGGGTCGGTTGGGCGACCGGGCTCGACCAGCAATTCGACCTTTTTTCGCCCGATCCGATGCTCGACGACGGCTGGTATGTGATGCAAGGCTGGCTGTGGAAGGGCCAGCCCGTGAATGTGTTTACCGGGGAGCGCGAGGTGACTTTTGCGCGCCCGGCCTGGATTGCCGACACTTATCCCGGCCAGCGCTGGCGGCGGTATTTGATTTATTTGTGGGACCCCGCGTATCAACCGTTGATGGAGCCATTGGCGCAGTATTTGACCAAGAACTGGAACCGCCGACATGGCGCCGACGAACAGTTACGCTACGTCGAAATTTATTACATGCGAGAAATCGTCGGCCTGCACCACACCCGGTCTCCCACGGAAACGCGCCTGCTGTGGACGCAGGTTTACGACCCGGCGTTGTACCCGAAGGTGAATCCGGCGGCGCAACCGGCGGGACAGACAACTTTACCGCCTTAAAATCTCGCATTTTCTTTCCGCTGCTGACGAAATCAGGATTCTTGCCGCAACGCTCTGATGCTTCCGCCATGCCCGTCGATCAGCACTGTCGCTTTTGCAATCAATGGATGGAGCAGCAGGCCCGACGCTGCCCGGCCTGCAAGCGTCGCCAAGGTTACGTGGTGGAAATCTTGGGCGTGTTGATTTTGGCGGGGATAGTTGCCTGGACTGCATGGTCTGGCGACACGCCGGCGACGCCGCTGACAGGCGTTGTCCCCTCGATCCCACCGCCGCCCGCACCGGCCGTGGCGCTGCTGCCGGATGTACCCGCGACCCCTGCGACTCCGCCTCAGCCCGTTCCCGCCGTCGCGGCTCCCGCCCCCATGGTGTCCGATGATTTTTTCCACTACGCGTCCGCCACCGCCGGCCACCCCGCCGTGTTACCGGTTGCGCCAAGTCCGCCCCCCGTGATCAGCGCGCAGGCCGGGACCACCCATTATGGGGACACCCAGTTTCTGAACGGAGCGAGCGGAAATTTTTCTTTTTACGTCGCGGAAAAGCGGCCCGACCCCCGCACCGGCGTCAATTCCTTTTTTCGCCTCGGTCTGGCCGGCCGCGAGGTGCCCAATGCCCATCCGGAAACGCGTCGGAGCATGCTATCGGAATTTCAGGGCAATTATCCCGTACCGCAGAGCGGTTGCGGGCCGACCGCGATTTTGGATTATTTGATTTGGTATGAGAACTTCGGCCTGGTGCCGCGCTCGACCAAAGTTGCGGACACCGTCGTCTACAAGCGCCAGACCTTTGATTTGATCGACCGTACCATCGGCCAAGTCAAAGGCGAGGCGCGCAACCCGGTCAATGGCACCAATCACCTGGAGATGGTGGTGGCTTTTGACCGCATCATGCAGGATCTCTCGCAAGGCCGTGTCCGCCTGGGTTTTGAAATCAAACCGGCTCCCCTCAAGGATGCCGACTTGCTGCGCGTAACCACGGGTTTTCGCGCGGGAATTGTTTCCGTGCAATTGCAGGACCCGAAGACAAAAAGCCTGCTGGGCTATCATGCGGTTTCCGTCGTCGGCGAGGACACCGACGGGGTGATTGTGCTCGCCAATTGGGGCGGCTATTGGGCCGGGCGGCTCGTATCCAGGCCTGATGGCCAATGGTTCATCCCCAGCGACCCCAAGAACGCGTCGATGAAAATCGTCGCGCTGCTGACCCTGATTCCGTTCACGCCGAGTCAACCACCGGCAAAAGTTGGGCCGTAGTTTTTTCGCGCGTATTAGAAATAATCCCCGACGGCGCGCTGAGGGCAGCGCGCCCTACCAGTGAACGGACCGAGCGTTAACCGCCGTGCGCCTTGGCAATTTGGGTAAGTCGCGGTGCCCTTAACGCGCCGCTCGTATTCGAGGTCTAAAACGGAACTGCTTTGCAGAAAAGACTGAGGGCCGTCGCGAGCGACGGCCCTCAGGGTTGGATTGCGCAAAAACACGGTTTCTACAGAGCAAATCGGAGCCTAACGCAACCGCTGCCCCCGGCGCACGGTGATGGCGGAACCGTCGGCCACGAAGGCCGAGCAGGGTGGACGCGTGAGTGGTTCCGCAAATTCGGCGCCGTATAATCCGGCTGCGTCTATTTCGACGGTGGGCACTTCGGCCCGCCAGACGCTCCAGGGCGGGTGCTCGACTTGGTATTCAGTAGTACCACCGCCGGAATGGCGGGCATAGCCCCAGTAGTGTTCCGTGATAAATTGTTTCTCCGAACCGACGCGCGCGGGCTGCGGTCGACCGGCCATTTCCGCGTCGAGTGAATGCCAAAGTCCATTAAAGCGCCAGGCGTAGCGCACGTGCCCACGAGCATTTTCGACCGGCTTAGGTACAAGAATCTCCTCGCGCATCGGCAAAGCCACATAATTTTCGCCGTAAACCCAACGGGCCACCCAGGCGATGGCCCGGCGCGGCACAATCTCCTTGAGGAAAACCACGCCCCGGCGCGTTTCGCCCGCGGTTTCGCGGCGCACATAAAAACGCAAATTGACCTCAGTGAAATTCCGGTGGCCGGGGATGGCCCACCCCAGCACGCGCGTGTCCAAGAATTGAAACCCGACGAGGCTGACCAGCGCCCGCCCCTGCCACAAATCCAAGACCGTGCCTGCCGGGACGAACGGAGCCAGAATCGCCGGGCTCACCTCATAATTGAGCATCACCAAATACCGCCACTGCGCGGTGAGAAAAGCTCCGGGAGGTGAAGACATGGCTTCAAACAATTCATTAGCGTCACCGCAGACTAGCGGATGTTTTGCTCTTTTATTACGGAATTTTTTATATACAATTATATTAACAGAGCGAGGTACACTATGGCATTATCAATTGGATCCCAAGAATGGAAAGACGAGTTCGTAAATAGACGCGAAGCCGTAGTAGATTCGTTGCGCTCGATCGTGGCAACTTGCTCCGATATTGTCTGCCAACCTTGTACAGTTGCCAATACATTCGGGTGGCAGTTTGAGCAAGGTCACACTGGTAATCCGCCGCTCCACATCGGTAACCTCGACTACGCATCCAATTATATTCGCCACATGATTAATCAAGGCTTTCGTCTGTCTGTTGGTATTGCAAAGAATAACGGAAATGCAATTGTGTGTCTTAAGGCTTGGGAAGACGAGGAACCAAACTGGCCTCTTAATTTTACACCTCAGACCATAATTTCTTATCGCCCTATCGCCATTGAAGAAGACATGTGAAAGGCTGAAAAAATCGCCTTCGAATCGCTTCACTTCTCCATCGCGTAACGCAACGCGGCGACGATTTCGTCGGTGGTGAATTGGCGGAGGTTGCGGCGGGCAAAGCCGGGGCGGGTTTCGAGCAGGCGGCGGCGGAGCGGTTTTTCCAGCACCCAGGAGCGTTCGCCGAGGGGAGTCCAGCGGCGGGCGGAGTTCACCTGGTCGGGCTCGAGCATGAGGGTGACGGTGGGCGCGCCCATGGCGGCGGCGAGGTGCGCG
>CAZLRH010000042.1:0-19068 GCA_964562015.1 uncultured Opitutales bacterium
ACACCGACGGCAATTCCACCCAGCCGTTTTCCGGCGACAACACCGGCATGGGCTTTAAGTGTGACGCCACCCAGCGCGTGCTCGCGCATTTTTTCAACCGCACCGCCGCCCGCCGCGGCCAGGTTGACACGTTCGCCATCATCAAACACCACGAGCCCGTCAACGGCATCGTCAACACCGCCGAGAGCAAATTTCCCGACGGCATCAAGACGGACCAGCCGTGGATCGGCGAATCGCAGGTGGGCGACTGGTTTTACGGCCCCAATTTCATTTACGACTCCGGCATGGTCATCCGGCATGTGCTCGAATGCGTCTCGCGCGACGGCGCGGTCGCCATCTGCGTGCCCATCCGGCCCGACGGCTCGCTCGAGGACGCCAGCAAGACCATGCTCGCCGAAATCGGCCAGTGGATGAAAATCAACGGCGACGGCATTTACGGCAGCAAAGCCTGGACAAAACTGGGCGAAGGCATGCGGCGTCTCCCCACGGGCGCGCTGTCCCGCCGCCAGGCCAGCTTTGTCTTCACCAATGAAGATTTTCGTTTCACCGTCGGCAAGGATGGCGCGCTTTATGCCTATTGCATGACCGTGCCGGAAACGGGGGCTTCGCTCAAAATCACCTCGCTGGGTGCCACCGCCGCGGCGCTACCCGCGCCCATCAAGTCAGTCTCCCTCCTCGGCAGCGACGCCAAGCTCACCTGGACCCAGGAGGCAGACGGACTAGCCATTACATGCCCGGACACGACCGCCCTGAAAAGCGTGATTGGATTTAAGATTGTTTAAGGAAGAGGTCCTGGTCGGTGGACGCGGTACAGCGGGATTCATCTCCACTTCATTTGGTCGCGGCGTTGCCCTGGCGACAGTCCTGGGCCGGGCTTTTATCTGTGTGATCCGTGCTCTCCGTGGTTGCTTGGGATATGGACACCCACCGCGTCATGGTTTCCCTCGGCGTTGCTTGTTGCCGGCGAATGCGGCCCGGGATGACGCGGGCCCTTTGGGCATTGTCAATCTGTCCGATTTGCTGCATCCATAAGCTGGAAGCGGGCGAATGATTCTAGGTGTGGAAATCCCGTCCTGCCTGCGTTCCTGTCGCCGTGAATCGCCTCAAACTCGCTTTCCTGACCCTGCACCAATGGTTTGATTCCGATTATTTCCCGGAAGGCGCCGCGGCGGTCCGCCAGCGGCCCGACCGGTTTGAGTTTCGCCGTTGTCTGCCTTTTCTTTTTCTGCACCTGGGTTGCCTCGCGGTTTTTTGGGTGGGCTGGAGTTGGACCGCCGTGGGCGTGGCGGTCGTGCTTTATTTTTCCCGCGTCTTTGCGGTGACGGCCTTTTATCACCGCTATTTTTCGCATCGGGCGTTTCGCACCTCGCGCGCGGTGCAGTTCATTTTCGCGGTGCTGGGCAACACTTCCGTGCAGCGCGGGGCCTTGTGGTGGGCCTCCGTCCACCGCCACCACCACCAGCATTCCGACGACGAGGAGGACGTCCATTCACCGACCCTCACCGGATTCTGGTGGTCGCACATCGGCTGGATGACGAGCAGCAAGAATTTCCCCACCCATTACGAGGGGATTCGCGACCTGGCCAAATTCCCCGAACTCGTTTTCTTGAACCGCTTTGATTTGATTGTGCCGATTATCTTTGGCGCGGGTTTGTGGTTCACCGGATCGCTCCTTCACCATTATGCTCCGGGCCTGGGCACGAACGGCGCGCAGCTTTTTGTCTGGGGCTTTTTCATCAGCACGGTGGCGCTGCTCCACGCGACGCTGTTCATCAATTCCCTCGCCCATGTCATGGGCAGCCGGCGTTTCCAGACGGGCGACGACAGCCGCAACAATTTTGCCCTGGCCCTCATTACGATGGGGGAGGGCTGGCACAACAACCACCATCGTTTCATGGCCTCCGCGCGCCAGGGCTTTTTCTGGTGGGAGTTCGACGCCACTTACTACGTTCTGCGGGCGCTGGCGTGGACCGGTTTGATTTGGGATTTAAAGGCCGTCCCCGAGAGTGTGTACGCCGAGGCTCGCACCAAAACCGGTCGGGCAGTGTGACCAGGGACGACCGTCGTTGCCATGCCAACCCTCGCCATCATCGGTACCGGAATCGCCGGGCTGGGCTGCGCCTATTTTTTGCATTCTCGGTTCGACTTGACCGTTTTCGAACAAAACAATTACTCCGGCGGCCATACTAACACGGTCGAGGCGCTGGAAGAAGGACGCCCCGTGCCGATTGACACAGGCTTCATGGTGTTCAACCAGGTCACTTATCCGAATCTCACGCGTTTGTTCCGGGAACTCGGCGTCGCCATCAAACCGACCAGCATGTCCTTCAGTGTGCAGCATTTGCCCTCCGGCTTGGAATACAACGGCGGCAGCCTCAATCTGCTCTTCGGCCAGCGGCGCAATCTGCTCAACCTCCGCTTTTGGCGGATGCTCGCGCAGGTCAATCGCTTCAATCAGGAGGCCGTGCCCGCGCTCAGCGAGCCGCGTTTTGCGTCCCTCAGCCTGCGTGAATACGTGGCCGTGCGCGGCTACGGCGAGGACATGCTGAACCTTTACCTCCTGCCCATGAGCAGTGCCGTCTGGAGCACGCCGCCGGAAAAGATGCTCGATTTTCCGGCGCCGACTTTGTTGCGCTTCTGGCACAACCACGGCCTCCTCGGTCTCTCCGCGCAGCATCCGTGGTATACGGTCGCGAACGGCGCGCGTTCCTACGTGCAAAAAATTACCGCGCCCTTTCGCGAACGCATTTTGCTCGGTCGAAAAGCGGTGCGGGTAAAACGCGGCGGCGAAAAGGTGGCAGTCACGCTGGCGGACGGCGAAACGCGCACGTTCGACAAAGTCATCCTCGCGTGCCACGCTGATCAGGCCCTCGCCCTCCTGGCCGACCCCACGGACCAGGAACAACGGTTGCTGCGCGAATTCAAATACCAGCCCAATACCGCCACGCTGCACACCGACGCTTCCGTCATGCCGCGCACGCTCCGTTGCTGGGCCTCGTGGAATTACCGTCTCGCGCTCGACGCCCAGGGGCGGCCTTGCCCCACCACGCATTATTGGATGAACAGCCTCCAGGGCGTTTCGCGCAACGTGAATTATTTCGTCTCACTGAATAGCGAGGGGCAGATTGCGTCCGACAAAATCCTGCGCCACTTTGATTACGAGCATCCGTTGTTCAACCTCGCGGCCCTGGTCGCCCAGGCCGAACTGCCGCCCCTGAATCACATCGCTTCCAGCCAATCCATCTACTATGCTGGCGCCTGGTTCAAGTACGGCTTTCACGAGGACGGCCTCAATAGCGCCCTGGCTTGCGCCCGCGCTCTCACCGGCGAAAACCTCTGGTCATGAATTCCTGCCTCTACGAATGCACCGTCATGCACCATCGCTTGGAGCCGAAGGTGCACCAGTTCAGCTACCGGATTTTTTTGTGCGCCTTTGATTTGGATGAAATTGACGCCCTCGCCAAGACCATCCCGCTCTTCAGCCGCAACCGGCGCAATTTTTATACCTTTCGCGATTCCGACCATCTCACCTTGCCCGGCCTGGCGGGCCGCACGGTGCGCGAAAATCTCGCCGCCTATCTCACGAGCCAGGACGTGGACTTGCCCGCGGCCGGGCGCGTCCTGCTGCTGACCCTGCCCCGCGTCTTCGGCTACGTTTTCAATCCCGTGTCGTTCTTTTTTTGTTTCGACGCCCAAGGGGAGCCGCTGTGCGCGGTGGCGGAGGTCAACAATACTTTCGGCGAACAGAAACTTTATCTGCTGAAGGAGCCCGCGCAGGAGGGCGTTTTTTGCCGCGTGGCCCCGAAGCATTTTTATATCTCGCCCTTTTCCAACCTCGGGCTCGCGTTGGACCTGAAACTCCGGGTGCCCGGTGAAAAACTCGACCTCCGCATCGACGATCGCGCGACCGACGCGGAAGGCCACCGCCGGGTGCTGCTCACCACGCTCACGGGGCGCCGCCAGCCCTGCACCACTGGCCGCCTGGCCTGGTTTCTGCTCAAATACCCGCTGCTGACGCTGCGTATTATTTTTCTCATCAACTGGCACGCGCTTCTCCTCTGGCTCAAACGCGTGCCGTGGCACCGCAAAGCCGCGCACCCGGAATTGCAGCGCGACGTGCTCAAACCCCATGCCTCCCTGGCGGCCAAGGATTTATGAACAACGCGCTCATTTTGGATGAAACCGCCCGGCCGGCTGCTTCGCCTGCCGCCACCAGTTTCTATCAACGCCTAGTGCTGGGGGCGCTGGAAAAAATGACTCAGGGCTCCCTGCGTTTGGAAATGCCCGATGGGTCGGTCAGGATTTTTGGTACGCCAGGAATTTCCGTGGACGCCGTCATGCGCATTCGCCAGTCGGGCTTTTTTCGCCGCTGCGTGCTATTTGGCGACGTGGGTTTTGGCGAAAGCTACGTCGAGGGTGAGTGGGAGACGGATTCCCTCGAGCGCGTCATTTCCTGGGCGATTATCAATCTGGAAAATTCCCCGACCATGAGCGGCTCGAAGGCGCAACATTTCGGGCTCAATCTGCTCAAGTTTTACAACTGGGCCGTCCACGCCCTGCACCCCAACAGCCTGCGTTATGCGCGCGAAAACATCGCCAAGCACTACGACCTGGGGAACGACTTTTACCGCCTCTGGCTCGATCCGGGGATGACTTATTCGAGCGCCTATTTCACCGCCGCGGAGCAAACCCTCGAGTCCGCGCAGACCGCCAAGTACGAGGCCTTGTGCCGTAAGCTGCGCTTGCAGGCCACGGATCGCGTGCTGGAAATTGGCGGAGGGTGGGGCGGTTTCGCCTGCCATGCCGCCCGCCATTACGGCTGCCACGTTACGACCGTGACAATTTCGCAGGCGCAATTTGACTATGCCCAAAAGCGCATTGCGCGCGAGGGGCTGGAATCCAGCATCGAACTGAAGTTGCAAGACTTTCGCCACCTGGCCGGCCGGTATGATAAAATTGTGTCCATCGAAATGATGGAAGCGCTCGGCGACGGTTACCTCGCGCCGTTCTGCGCGAAACTGCACGAACTCCTGGAGCCGCACGGCCTGGTCGGGTTGCAATACATCACCGTGCCCGACAGCCGCCACGCCGAACTGCGCCGCGGAGTGGACTGGATTCAGAAGCACATTTTCCCCGGCTCGATTCTCTTGAGCGTGGGGCGGGTCAATGAAACCCTCAACCGCACCGGCGATTTGTTCCTCCATGATCTAGAGGACCTGGGCGCCAGCTACACGCGCACTTTGCATACGTGGTGGACGACGTTCAACCGCCAACTCGACGCCGTCCGCCGCCAGGGTTTTGACGAGCGTTTCATCCGCAAGTGGAATTATTACCTCCAGTACTGCGAGGCCGCCTTTGCGCTGCGCAACATCAGCGTCGTGCAGGCCGTTTACACCCGGCCCAATAACCGGCATCTGGCCGCGGTTTCGTAACGAATAATAACTGTACCCCCATGAATCTTATCGTCAATGTAGGCACCTTGGAGCGCTGGCTCGCGGCCTTGGCGGGCCTCGCACTGCTGGTGAGCGTTTTCGTCGTTTGGAGCCCCTGGCGGCTCCTCGGGGCTATTCTGCTTTTTTACCGCGCCTTCACCGGCAACTGCCAAGGCTACCAACTTTTCGGTTTCAACACCTGCGGCCTCAAACCCAAGTCATGATCATTTTTCTCCGCGCCGTCTATGTCTGTGTCATCGTCGCGATGTTTACGGTGACGATTTGGGCCAGCAGTCATGTGTCCATGTGGAACACGCCGCGTGAAGTGGTGCTGCATCCATGGTTCATCGCGACGCTTTTCGACACCTATTTCGCCTTCCTGATTTTTTTCGCCTGGGTGGCCTATAAAGAGACCTCGTACTGGGCGCGCTTCGCCTGGCTGGTGGCTATATTGACACTCGGTAATTTCGCCATTGGCGCTTACATGCTGATTCAGCTTTTCCGGCTGCCGGCCGATGCCAGCATCGAGGATCTTCTCCTGCGCAAAAACGCGCGCCGCCCGGCCGCTCTTGGCCATTAACCCCATGTGGCCGCTTTATTTAATCGGACTCGGGCTGATGCTGGTGGTGTTCGCACTCGTTTGGGTGGTTTGCGTACGGGTGCGCAATTACGGGTTTCTGGATGTTATTTGGTCCTATGGGCTGGCCCTCCTCGCGCCCCTTTACGCCTGGCAGGGAACGGGCCTGCCCTTGCGGAAATGGCTCTTCGCTCTTGTGGCCCTCATCTGGAGCCTGCGGCTGGGCACCTATATTTTTCGCCGCGTGCTGCGCCACCATCCGCAAGAAGACGCCCGTTACCACAGTTTTCGCGTCCGCTGGCCGAACCCGTGGATGTTTCTCGGCTTTTTCGAGCTTCAGGCCCTCATCGTTGCGGTATTTTCGCTGCCCTTTCTTTTGGCCTGCTACAATTCCGCGCCCGCATTGCACCCCGTCGAAATCGCGGGACTGGCCCTGAGCCTATTGGCGGTCGCCGGCGAAGCACTGGCCGACTGGCAGATGAGCCGGTTCAAATCCAACCCCGCCCATCGCGGCCAAGTTTGCGAAGTGGGGCTTTGGCGGTATTCGCGCCACCCCAATTATTTTTTTGAATCGCTGGTCTGGTGGGGCTTTTTTCTCGCCGCGCTGGGCTCGCCGCTCGGCTGGCTCACCCTGATTTGTCCGCTGCTGATGCTTTATTTCCTCTTCCAAGTCACGGGCATTCCGCTCACCGAGGAATTTGCGCTGAAAACCAAAGGCGACGCCTATCGCGCGTACCAGCGCACGACCAGCGCCTTCCTTCCGCTTCCACGGAAGCAGCCGTGAGCCTCCTCGAATCCGTTTTGGCCGCCGACGTCCTGCCCGATGCCGCCCTGCGCTTCGGCATTCGCCACCTGCTCGGCAAAACCCTGCGGGAGAAAGACCGGCCGACGCCGGAACTCCGCCGCGCCGCGGTGCTGGCCCACGCGGACGGCTTGCGGCGCAGTCCCATCGCCATCCAGACCCAGGCCGCGAACGCGCAGCACTATGAAGTGACGGCCGGCTTCTACCAGCGCGTGTTGGGACCGCGCTTAAAATACAGCGGTGGATGGTGGAACAGCGCGGCCGACACGCTCGCGCAAAGCGAGGACAACATGCTCGCGCTGACTTGCGCGCGGGCGGAAATCGCCGACGGCCAGAATATTCTCGAGCTCGGTTGCGGCTGGGGCTCGCTTTCGCTCTGGCTGGCTGCGCATTACCCCGGCGCCCGCATCACCGCGGTGTCGAATTCCCGCTCGCAAAAGGCGTTCATCGAGGCCGCCGCCGCGCACGCGGGGCTAAAAAATCTCGCCGTACTCACTTGCGACATGAATGTTTTTGAAATGGATGCACGGTTTGACCGGGTAGTGAGTGTCGAGATGTTTGAGCACATGAAGAATTACCAGCTTCTGATGCGGAAAATTGCGGGCTGGCTGGCGCCGGGCGGAAAACTTTTTGTCCACCTTTTCACCCATCGCGATTGCGCCTACCATTTCGAGGATCGAGGACCGGATGACTGGATGGCGCGCCATTTTTTCTCCGGCGGGCAAATGCCCAGCGCCGATTTGCTCTCGCACTTTCAGGACGATTTGACGCTCGCCCAGCAATGGACCGTGGACGGCCTGCATTACCAAAAGACGGCGGAAGCGTGGCTCCAAAATATGGACGCGCACCGCGCGGAAATCCTGCCGAGCTTGGCGCAAACGTACGGGCCCGGCCAGGCCCGGCGCTGGTGGGCCTACTGGCGGATTTTCTTTATGTCCTGCGCCGAACTTTTCGGCTACCGCCAGGGGCGGGAATGGTTCGTCTCCCATTACCTATTTCACAAGTAGCTCAACGCACTTCGCGTTGCGCTGGCGAAACCGGCCCGCTTTATTTCCCCACAAACACAATGGGGCCTTCGGCTTTGGGCACGCCGCCGGTTTTTTCCACGCTGATGGCAAAGGCCGTCGCGGAAGTCACCGGCTGGTCCGGCTTGAAGGCATCGAGAGTGCCCGTTTCGTCGGCGATGGGCAGCACGCCCGCGTTCACGGGATTCTGGTAGCGCGGATCGATGATCCATAACTGGTAATCCTTCCCCGCGCCGGGCTTGGGCAGATTCACCATCTTGATGACGCCCTGCTGCTTCTGGTCGTCCCACACCACCACGACTCCCGCTTTCTGGTAGGTGTCGATTTGGGCGCTCAAGGTCGTAATCTTCATCAGCGCGAGCGAGCCCTGCTTTTGCAATTCGGCAATCTGCTGCAACTGGCCGTCGGTCGTCACCTTGAGCGCGGCGAGCTGCCTGCTCAGTTCGTCGCGCTGTTGGGCGAGATTTTCCGCCGCCGACTTTTCTTGCGCCAGTTCGGTGTTTGCCTGCTGGTTCTCTTGGAAAGTGTAGAGGAACGCCAGGGCCAGGCAGGCCGCCAGCGCGCCCAGGGCCGGAGTCAGCCAGCCCCAGCGCACGACTTTGGTCGCGGTGTCGGCGGACGCGCCCGTTTTTCCCTGCGCCAGCGTCAAGATTTTTGCACGCAACTGTGCCGACGGTTGCACTTTCGGCACAGTCAGCGCCAAGGCCGCCGTGCTGTCGCGCAAGTCGTCCACCAACTGCGTCAATGCTGCGTCGGCCCGCATTTCCTGTTCAAAGCCGCGGGCTTGCGCAGGGGAAAGTTCTCCGAGCACATAGGCGAGGGCAAGGTCCTGTTTGGGTTCGTCGATCATGCGCCCTCCTTTACGAATTCTCGCAAACGCAGCAGGCCGCGGCGAATGCGCGCCTTCACGGTGCCGAGGGGTTGTTTTAATTGGGCCGCGATTTCCTCATGCGTCAGCTCGGTAAAAAAGGCCAGGCCGATGGCCTGCTTCTGGTCTTCAGGAATCAGTGCCAGCGCGGCGCGCACGCGCGCGTGCAGTTCGTGTTGGAGGGGGGTCGACGCCGAGGTGTCGTCCACCGAGGCAAAGAAATTCAGGTCGATCGCCTTGTCCGTGGTGCGCTGCAAACGCTGGCGGACGCGCAGGCGGTCGATGGCCTTGTGGCGCAAAATCATCACCGCCCAGGTGAAGGCGCTGCTGCGGGTCGCGTCGTAAGTGGCGGCCTTGCGCCAGATATGGCTGAACGTCTCCTGCAGGACATCCTCCGCCTCGGCCGCATCGTTCACCATGCGCAACGCCATCGAGTAAAGCCCGGTCGAAAAACGGTCATAGAGCTCGGCGAAGGCCGGCTCCTCTCCCTGGGCGACCCGCGTCAAAAGCTGGGCCTCCAGCAATCGGTCTGGCTCGCTTTTGGGATTCATGTCGCCGAGGGCAGGCACGCGGACGGTCGGCTGGCGGTCCCACCAAGTCGCGCGCGTTCGAACGCTTACGATAGGGCAAGCAAACTCGGTCAGGCAAGCGTCGAACACACTAGATAAGACGCCGGATTTCGCGTTTGGGATGCAGGCAAACCGTCCCGGAAAGGTGAGTGGCGGCGTTTAGATAAACGCAAGCGAAGTTGCTCACTAGAAACAATGCTTTGGCACAATCCAACTCTGAGGGCCGTCGCAAGCGACGCCCCTACGCCGCGCCCAATTTACCATGTCACGTCGCTAAGGCCGTGAGTAGGGCCGTCGGTTGCGACGGCCCTCTGTCTTTTCTACAACGCAAACAAAGTCCAGTCCTCTACGACGTACTCAGGCGAGCTTGAGTTCGCGCAAGGTGGCACCGACGGCACTCAAGTTCTCCGGCCGCATGGCCGCGTGGCTGGTCGAGAGGACCATGCCGGTGCCGCCCGCCTGAAAGATGGCGTGCACGGCGTCCCGCACGCTCTCCGGCGTGCTGTTCTTGAGTGCGACATCGATGCCGAGCCCCGGACAAATCTGCGTCTTCGAGCCGGCCACGCCTTCCACGGCCCGTTTCGTTTCGCGGTAAACATAATCGCCCGAGAAGCCGGGGTACGTGCCGCGTGGCGTGCCGTTGATGGGCAGGCTGTTAAGCTGCGCCTCGTAAGTGGGATTATTCGGCCCGATGATTTCGTCATAGGACTTTTCCTTAAAATCCATGATACTATATTCCAGATCGAGCAACTGCGCATGGTTCAGATCGCCAAAGACGTTCTGCCCGATGCTGTTGACGAACGAGGTCATGCGCTCGGCGGCGGGATTGTCATACAGGGCGGGTTTGAGGAAATCGGCGTACTCCGTGTATGCTGCGTAGTCCTGCTCCGCGCGATAGAACGGGCTGAACGAGATGTTATGCCAGATATGAAAACCCACCTGCACGTCTGGCCGGAGGGCTTTGGCCTTGGTGTAAAATTCGCGCTGCATTTCACGCATGCTCGCGGCCCAGAAATTTTCCCAGGCCAGCAGTTCGGGATGGCGCAGGAGAATGCGCCAGAATTCCACAAAGTAGCCGTCGCGCGGACGCTGCCCGGCGCGGCCCGCGCGCACATAAGGTTCCAGCGCGAGAAAGCCTTGTTTCACGCGCTCGATATCGAGGCCCTGGCTGGCGGCTTTGGTTGCGCAGTATTCACAGAAACACGACGTGCGGCCAGGGTCGCTTTTCGAACCATGGTGCCATGCGCCCAGCGCGTTGCCCAGCGGTCCCTGGCGTTCGCTGCCGCGTTGCAGGCCGTCGACGTTGTACGAGCGAATATAATCTTCCACCGCGCCGGCGATGAGGTGGCGGAAATACGGATTGTTCAAGCACGGGCCGCCGGGATGCCCCGCCGTGCGGCGGCCATAAAGATCGATTTCGTAGAGTTGATCCATCCCGGCGATATTGAGCGGCGCGCGGTTGTCCTCCTCCATCCAGGGATAAATTTTGATGCCGCGCTTTTTCGTCTCCGCCGTGATTTTCTCCATCGTATCCGGCAGGTTCGCGTCGCCCGGCGAGAGCGCCTGCGGCTTCATGTACACATCCTGGTAAAACTCCGGGTGCGCGGTGGCGAAATGGCCCGCCGAATTCGTCGCCCGGTCGAGTCCGGCCCATGACGGCTCGTAAAGGGCGCAATGCAGGAAGAGCGTGTTGACGTTGGCGCGCGCCTGCACGTCGTCAAAAAAACGCGCAATGCCGTATTGCAGCAGGTACGACGACTCGGCCTGAAATCCAATCATGGGTTTCACCGTCGTCGCAGGCGCTGCGGGCGCTTCGGCCGCGCTCGCGGTCAAACTGAGGCCGGTCGAGACCGCGCCCGCGGCCAGGGCCGCCGTGCGGACAAATTCCCGGCGTGAAATTACAGGCAAGGCAGGCTCGGAAGCTTTCATGATAAGTGCTCGTGGATTGACAAGGGTGGGGTGGTGGCGGGGCCGGACGGTGGCTGGGCCGTGGCCGAAAAAAATGGGGGAATTACGGCCGCATCAAGACCGCGCCGTTCATGTCGATGACACATCCGGTCATCGTCGCGGGCGCATCGAGCGCGAGCCACGCGGCGGTGGCGGCCACTTCCTCGGCGGTGTTCACGCGGCCCAGTGGAATTTTTTTACGCACCTCATCGTGCCGCGGGCCGTGGATGTGCGGCGCCGCCATGTCGGTGTCGACCCAGCTCGGCGCGATAGTGAAGACCAGCACTTGCGCCGGCCCATAGGCCGCCGCGAAGGAATGGCCCATCGAGTTGAGGGCCGCCTTGGAAGCGCTGTAGGCGGACGTCGTCACCTGCCCGCCAAACGCGCCGCGCGAGGAAATGTTGATGACCCGCCCGTCCCCGCGCGCGGCCATCTGCCGTGCGGCGAGAAACGTCAAATGCGCGGGCGCAAAAAGATTCAGCGCCAGGGTCCGCTGCCAGGCGTCTTGCCACTGGGCGTAATCCACTTCGGCAATCGGATGCATTTCAAAAATGCCCGCGTTGTTCACCAGCACGTCGAGGCGGCCATATTGGGCCATCACGGCCTCATACAACGACGCCGGGGCTTCGGTCTCGCCGAGATCGGCGGCGAAGAGCGCATGGCCCTCGCCGGCCAGCGAGCGCAAGGTTTCCTCGGCCGCCGCGCGATTACCGCGATAATGCAGGGCCACACGCATTCCGCGCGCCGCGAGTTTTTGGGCGATGCAGCGGCCAATGCCGCGCGAGGCTCCCGTGACCAACGCTACCGGGGTGGGGTTGGGGCTCATGCCAAAACCTTTGTCTTCACCGCGCGTTATGGCAAGTGGATAGCGTCATTGCTTTTCGTGGGAGTCGTCACGAGTCCGGAAATTTCTAAAATATTATTTTGACGGCTGACGCATTTTTTCAAGGTTGCGACCGCGGGGTTGAGAACGTTAATCCTTCGGTCTCCGCGATTCCCCATGTTCTCCCTGCAAAGCAAAACTACGCTGGTCACCGGCGCGGGCTCCGGCATCGGCGCCAGCATCGCCGCGGTTTTTGCCCGCGCGGGCGCGAAAGTCTGCGTGGTGGACTGCGACGCCGCGGCGGGCGAGCGCACTGTCGCCACCATTTGCGCCGCGGGCGGTATCGCCGAATTTGCCTTGCTCGACATCAGTGGAGAAAGGGACGCGCTCGCTTTAGCAGCGCGGCTGCCGGTGCTGGATGTTTTGGTCAACAACGCGGGCATCGGCCACGTGGGAAATTTACTGGCCACGGCCGCCGCCGACCTCGACCGCTTGCACGCCGTGAACGTCCGCGGCGCGTTCAATCTTTGCAAAGCTTTCGTGCCCGCCATGCTTGCGCAAAAAAAGGGCAGCGTCATCAACCTGGCGTCGGTGGCCGGCATGGTGGCCGTGCGCGACCGGCTTGCGTACACTGTCACCAAACACGCTATTGTCGGGCTCACCCGCGCGCTCGCACTCGACCACTCGCACACCGGCGTGCGTTTCAACGCCATATGTCCGGGCCGCGTCGAAACTCCGTTTGTGCAGGCGCGCATCGCCGAATATCCCGACCCGGCCCAAGCGTTCCGCGACATGTCGTCCACGCAGTTGACTGGCCGCATGGTCCAACCGGAGGAAGTCGCCGCCGCCGCCTTATACCTCGCCAGCGACGAAGCGGCGATGGTCACCGGCTCCTGCCAGATGATTGATGGGGGCTGGACCGCGGGGAAGTAAGCGCGGGCTTCGCGGAGTTGAGCGCGGCCTTGTCCCGCACGGTCGCATGAAGCGCGGCGGCACGCCCGCGGGCGAAGATTCAAAATTCACGCTGATTTCGGCGTTGAATTGGCCTCCGGCGCTTCATCCAGCATCGCGCGCACCTTATGGGCGAGCAGCGTGGGGGTGAAAGGCTTTTGCAGAATCACCGCCGGGCGGTGCAGGACCCCTTGGTGGATCAAGGCGTTCTCCGTCGAGGCGGAGGCGAAAAGAATCTTGGTTTGCGGGGACAGCGCATGCACACGCACGGACAACTCGGGGCCATTCATATTCGGCATTACGACATCGGTGAACAACAAATCCACGGGCGGGGTGCCGTTGGCCGGCAGCAGGTTGAGCGCATCGAGGCCATCGGCTGCCGCCAGCACGGTGTAGCCGAGCCGCCGCAACAACGTCGTCGTCATCTCGCGCATGGCGACGTCGTCCTCGGCCAGCAGGATGGTCTCCCGGCCGCGCGGCAAAAAGGGAGGGGTCGTGGCCGGGGCGGGGCCCGGGGCCGACACTTCCGCCTGGGGGAGAAAAATTTTGAACGTCGTGCCCCGGCCCGGCTCGCTGTAGATGGTGATATTGCCACCGCTTTGTTTGATGATGCCATAACAGGTCGATAGTCCCAGGCCGGTGCCCTGGCCCACGCCTTTCGTCGTAAAAAAAGGCTCGAAGGCATGGGCTTTGACTTCGTCACTCATGCCCGTGCCCGTATCCGAAACCGCCAGTAGCACGTAGCCGCCGGGCTTCATTTCCGTCGCCGGGCCCACTTGTTCCTGTTCCAAGGTGAAATTGGCGGTTTCCACCGTGAGCTTGCCTCCGTTCGGCATCGCGTCGGCGGCATTCATGGTAAGATTCAACAGCACCTGCTCAATCTGTCCGGCATCCACTTGGACGGTCTTGAGCTCCTTCGCCAGGACGAAGCGCACGTCGATGTCCGGGCCCACCAAGTGGCGCATGGAGTTCTCCATGTCGCTGATGATCGAGTTTAAATGGAGGATTTCCGGGAACAGGAATTGTTTGCGCCCGTAAGCCAGCAGTTGCCGCGTCAGGGTGGCCGCGCGCCCCGCGGCCCGGCGGATTTCGGAGGCGCGGTAGAGCAGGGGGCTGTGCGACGGCAGTTCGGCCCGCAGCAGGTCACTCTGCCCGAGAATGGCCGTCATGATGCTGTTGAATTCGTGCGCGACGCCGCCGGCCAGTTTGCCAACGGTTTCCAATTTCTGGGATTGGAGCATTTGCGCCTCGAAACGTTTGCGCTCCGTAATGTCATGCACGATCACCACCGCGCCGGCCTTGACCCCGCGGTTGTCGTAAAAGGCCTGGCCGCTGACCAAGACCAGCCGGGGCGGCTGGCCTTTGGGCTTAATCACGGCCTCGATGTTGTTCACCGTGCCCTCCTGCAAGGCGCGGAACAGCGGTGTCTGCTCGAGCGGCATCGGGGTCTTGCCGTCGGGCAGATAAAGCTCAAAAAGATCGGGTCGCTTGGGATCGGGCCAGGTTTGTTCCGACAGGCCGTGCAGCTTGCGCAGGGCCCGGTTGAAAAGGATCGGCCCGCCCGCGGCGTCGCAGGCCAGGATACCGTCGGCCACATTCTCCAGGACGGCCGTCAGCAGTTCCTGCTCTAGACGCTGGGCCTCCTCCACCCGGCGGCGGGCCGAGATATCCTGCGCCATCACGACAATGCCCACCACGGCGCCCTCCGTGTTCCGGTACGGCACCTTGTCGGTCTGCACCCAGATGTCTTTGCCGCCGGGCGTGCGAATCGTCTCGATGATGCCCAGCTTCGGCATGCCGGATTTAATCACCTCCAGGTCGTCCGCATAAAATTTGGCGGCTTGCTCCGGATAATTTTCCATCGCCGCTTTGCCCTCGAGTTCCTCCACCGTTTTCCCGGCGGCCTCCGCGACCCGCCGGTTGACCCGCAGCACGCGGTTATGCGTGTCCTTGAACCAAATCAGGGCGGGAATAAGGTCGAAGAGCACTTGCAATTCGGCGGTCTGCCGCTGGAGCAACTCCTCGGTTTTTTTGCGCTCGGTGATGTCCGCGACCACGCCCACCAGGCGCACCAGCACGCCGGCGGCATCGCGCACCTGAAAGCCGCGCACCCGTACCCACCGGATTTCCCCATCGGGCCGCACGATGCGGTACTCCATCTCGATGCTCGGGGCATCACTTTTCAGTTGCGCGAAAACACCCAGCACCCGCTCCCGGTCTTCCGGGAAGGTGAAATCGGCCCAGCGTTCCGGGTGCGCCAGAAAACTGGCCACCGGACGGCCCCAGATCCGCTCAAAGGCCGGGCTGACATAATGCACCGTCAGCATGTCCGGCGAACGAATCCAAAAGACGTCGGTGATGTTTTCGGTGAGCTGGCGGAACTTCACGTTGCTCTCCAGCAGCATCTTTTCCGCGAACTGGTGTTGGGCGACCTCGGCCTGAAGCGCCTGGTTGCTCTGCCGCAACTCGCCCGTGCGCTCGGCAATCCGCTCCTCGAGTTGGGATTGACCGAGCCGCAGATTTCGCTCCGCCTGCTTTTGATCATCGATATCGGTGCCGGTGCCGACCCACTGGATGATTTGCCCCGCCGCATTGCGCAGGGCCGAGGCGCGCCCCAGAAACCACCGGTAAGCGCCATCGGCCCCCCGTTTGAAGCGGTATTCAATCTCGTAGTCCTGCCCGGTGGTGATTGAGAGGGTCCAGCGGTCGATGCACCGCTGAAGATCCTCCGGATGGATGGCGGCCCGCCAGCCCCAGTTCAGCGTTTGCTCAAAGTTCAGGCCTGTGTAATCGAACCAGGATTTGTTGTAATAATCCAGGCACCCATCCGGGCGCGCCGTCCAAAGGATCAACGGCACGTTGTCCGCCAAAAAGCTGTACCGTTGGCTGCCTTCGAGCAAAACCGCCTCGACTTTGGCCTGCTTCAGCTCCTGCTCCGCCATTTTCAGGTCGTCGATATCCGTGCAGGTGCCAAACCACTTGGTGATTTTTCCGTCGGCGTCGCGGTGCGGCACGCCCCGGATCAGCCACCAGCGGTAAACGCCGTCGGCCCGGCGCAGGCGCGCCTCAAGCGAATATCTGGCTTCCCGCGTCACGGCGTCCTGCCACTTTTCCCAGGCCTGCCGTTGGTCGTCGGGATGGAAGGGCTTGTTCCACGCTCCACCCAGGCTTTCCGCCAGTGTGAGCCCGGTATAATCCATCCACCTTTGATTAAAATAAATATTCCGGCCGTCGGGCTTGGTCACCCAGACGATTTGCGGCATCGCCTCCACCAGCGTGCAGAATTCCTCCTCGCCGAGAATCATGGCTGCGCTCCCGCCGGCGGTGAATCCAGCATTTCGCGCACTTTGTGGCACAGCGTGGCGGGGGAGTACGGCTTGGGCAGGAAATCCACGCCCTTTTCCAGCACGCCGGAACGCTCGATGGCCTCGTGAATATAACCGGAGGTGAACAGGATTTTCAGCTCGGGGTCGGTGGTTTTCAGCCACTCGGCCATCGCCTGGCCGCCCATCACCGGCATGATGACATCGGTGATCACCAATTGAAACGGTGCGCCCGCATGGCTGTGCGCCGCCCGCAAACCCTCCGCGCCGTTGGCGGCCAGCACCACTTTGTAACCATGGGCTTGCAAGACCGTGCTGGCCAGGTTGCGGACCGCCGTCTCATCTTCCACCACGAGGATCGACTCCGTCCCGCGCGGCAACGGCATCGCCAGGCTCGACCGGCTCTCCGTCGCCGCCCCCGGCGTGATGCGGGGAAAATAGATTTTGAACGTCGTGCCCTTGCCGACCTCGCTTTCGAGGGTGATGTGGCCGTTGCTTTGCTTGACGATGGTCTGGCACGTGGCCAGGCCCAACCCCGTGCCCTTGCCCGCGTCCTTGGTGGTGTAAAAGGCCTCAAATACCCGTGCTTTCACCGCCTCCGTCATGCCGCAGCCGGTGTCGCTGACGCTGAGCAGCACGTACTCCCCGGGCATCACGTCCAGATGCCCCTCGGCGTATTTTTTATCCAGGGTCACGCGGCGCGTCGCGATGGTCACCCGGCCGCCGGTGGGCATGGCGTCGCGCGCATTGACGACGAGATTCATCAGCACCTGTCCCATATAACCGGCATCCGCCAGCACGTGGCCCGCGTCCTGGTCCAAATCGATTTTCAATTCAATCTTTTCGTCCACCATCCGCCGCAGCATGTCCTCCACCTCCCGCACCACGAAATTGAAGTCGAGTTCCACCGGCTGGACGACTTGTTTGCGGCTGAACACGAGCAATTGCGCCGTCAACTGGGCCGCCCGTTCCGCCGCCAGCCAGATCTGCCGGTTGTGCTCCTGCATGGCCGATTCCTCCACCAGGCCAAATTTCAACAATTCACTATACCCCATGATGACCGACAGCATGTTGTTGAAATCGTGGGCGATGCCGGAGGCCAGTTGCCCGAGCGCCTCCATCTTTTGGGATTCGACCAGCATGGCCTCCAGTTTGCGGCGTTCGGTGATGTCCCGAACATTGCACTGGATCACCTTTTTGTCCCCCGCCTGGTAAACATTGCTGACAAACTCCACGGCAATTTTCAGGCCGTCCTTTGTTTCCAGGGGCAGATTATCGTAGTGCACATACCCCTTCGCCTGCAATCGCTCCAACATCACCTGGTTGGCCTCGATGTCTTTGAACGGGCTGAGTTCGCCAACGGTTTTACCGATCATTTCCGCCCGGGAAAACCCGAGCAGTTTGAACAGGTAGGGATTCACGTCGGTGATGCAACCGGTGCCCACGTCCAGAATCAGAATGCCATCCCGCGCCGCCTCAAAGAGCCGCCGGTAACTCAATTCCGAGGTGCGAATGCTCTGGGCTGAGCGGGTCTCGGTTTTTCTATTGTCCGGGTGCTCGTCGAACTCCTGCGCCTCCTGGTTTTTCTTTTGCTCACTTTCCGTATGACTGAGGAGCAAGCGGGCTCCCTGGGTATCCGTCATGGCCGGTTCTGCGTCGGACAAGATTTGGTCTTTCATGGTTGCCCGTCAGCGTAAGCGCAAAGGACGCTTCCCACCATACGGTCTTTCCCTACCACATGAGTTAGCTTGGTATTTCGTCTAGCCTGCGCCAATGGCGCAAAAATAGTCCGGACTTTTTTGGTTGGACTCGACTCCGCGCGCCCGCCAGCATCGGCCCACGAAAAACGGCGCTTAACGCCGCGTCCCCGCCACCGGGTGGGTCGCGGTGGAAACCTGGCTCGGTGGCCAAGGCTTGTTCGCCGTTTTTCTCAACCCCAAAGTTTTACCCCCTTTGTCGCGCCGGTGCGTTCGTGCTTGGCCTGGCCGTAGTCCACGGCGGTCACGGGCAAAACGCCGAAGGGGAAACCTCCGTTTGATAAACCAACATGAAAACGAGAATCCATTTTGCGCTCATGCTCGCGCTGGCATTTACGCTGCCCGTAGCCACGATGTTCATCGCCAGAGCGGCCGGCGCGGGTGCCACGGGGACGCTACCCCGACCGGAGGGCCCGTGTGATATTTATGCCGCCGGCGGCTCGCCCTGTGTGGCTGCCCACAGTACCACGCGCGCCTTGTGGGCCGCCTACAACGGCCCGCTTTACCAGGTCATGCGCCAGTCGGACGGCAAGACCGCGGACATCGGCCTCGTCAAATCCTCTGCCACAGATGCCGGTGGCTATGCTGACGCAGCCGCCCAGGATGCCTTTTGCGCCAACACTTATTGCTGGATCACCACCCTCTACGACCAATCCGGCAAGGGCAACCACCTCGTGCAGGCGCCGCACGGTGGCTTTAGCGGCCCGGCCCTGGGCGGATTTAACAACCTCCCGGTCGCCGACTGGGCCCCGATTACGATCATGGGCCACAAGGCCTACGGTGTTTTCATCGCGCCGGGCATGGGCCTGCGCTGGAACGACGCGAAAGGCACCGCCGTGGATGACCAGGCGGAGGGCCAGTACTGGGTCGTGAATGGCCAGCACTACAACTCCGGCTGCTGCTACGATTACGGCAACGCCGAGACGGACAGCCGGGACGACGGTAACGGCACCATGGAGACCACCTACTATGGCAACGCCGCCAACTGGTATCA
>CAZLRH010000043.1:0-17032 GCA_964562015.1 uncultured Opitutales bacterium
CTTTGCCGGTCTCGAGGTTTTTCACCGGCTGGTTGCCGCCGCGGTGGCCGAACTTTAGTTTAAAAGTCTGCGCGCCGAGGGCGTGAGTGATGATTTGATGGCCGAGGCAGATGCCGAAAATGGGATAGTGCGGCAGCAAATCGCGCACGGTCTGGTGGGCGTAATCGAGCGCGGCCGGGTCGCCGGGGCCGTTCGAGAGAAACACGGCGTCGGGCTGGAATTCCTTTACCTGCGCGGCCGTGGCGGTCGCGGGCATGACGGTGACGTCGAACCCGTGATAAACGAGTTTCCGTAAAATGGAGCGCTTGGCGCCGTAATCGAACGCGGCGACCTTGTAGCGCCGGCGGGTCAGGTGCGGGGCTTGGAGGCGGGTGCCCGCCACGGTGAAGGGCTGGTCTTCATCGTTTTCCGGCTTAAACACAAAAGGCGCCTTGCAGGTCACGTCCTTGACGTAGTCTACGCCGAGCAAACCGGCCCAATCGCGCGCCCGGCGCACGGCTTCGGCGTCGCTGATGTCCTCGGTGCTCAGACAGGACTTCAAGGCGCCGGTGACGCGGATTTTCTTGGTGATGGCACGGGTGTCCACACCTTCCAGGCCGGGAATGTCATAGGCCTTGAGATAGGAGTCGAGGTCCTGGCGGCTGCGCCAACTGCTGGCGACGGGGCTGAGTTCGCGCACGACAAAACCGGCGGCCTTCGGGCTGTCGCTCTCGCTGTCAAAGGGATTGATGCCGTAGTTGCCGATTTGCGGCGCGGTCATCGTGACGATTTGGGCGAAGTAGGACGGGTCGGTGAGGATCTCCTGGTAGCCCGTCATGCTGGTGTTGAAGACGGCTTCGCCGACGACGGTTTTCCGTGCGCCGAAAGCCGGCCCGCGATAGACGCTGCCGTCCTCAAAAGCGAGCACACCCTGCCCGGTGGAAGTATTGGCCATGAGCGCAAGCATTAAGCGTTCGCGCCCGCCGGACGCAATGCAATTTCGCAGTTGCGAGCGCAAGAATATCCAACTGGTTTGGCGCGAACCCGAGCCGGTTAATTGGCGTCCAGCATCTCGCGTACTTTGTGGGCCAGCGCCGCCGACGTATAGGGCTTGGCCATGAATTCAACTCCGGCTCCCAGATTTTCCGGGGAGGTCGCCGCCACGTCCGTGTAGCCCGAGGTGAAAAGGAATTTGAGGTCGGGATAGGTGGCGGTCAGCCATTGGGCCATCACCAAGCCACCCATGAGCGGCATGACCATATCGCTGATCACCAATCGAATGGGTGCGCCGAGGTGCGCCCGCGCGACCTGCAAGGCCTCCTGCCCGTTCGCCGCGGACAACACGTCGTAACCGTGAGCTTCCATGACCCCGCAAGCGAGGTGTTTTACGGCCGGCTCGTCATCCACCACGAGCAAGGTCTCGGTGCCCATCAACAAGTGCCCGTTCTGCGCGGGCTTGGCCGCCTCGAACTGCCCGTGTGGAACGCGCGGAAAATAGACGTTGAAAGTTGTGCCCTGCCCAAGTTGGCTGGATACGCTGATGTGGCCGCCGCACTGCTGGACAATCGTCTGGCAGGTGGCCAAACCGAGGCCTGTCCCCTTGCCAAGCGGCTTCGTCGTGAAAAAGGCCTCAAAGATGTGGGCTTTGACTTCGTCCGTCATGCCATCACCCGTGTCGGCGACACTAAGCAAAAGGTGGTCACCCACCCGGGCACCCGGATGGGCGCGCACATGGGCCTCGTCGAGCGTGACATTCGTGGTGGCGATGATGAGGCGACCGCCCTTGGGCATCGCGTCCCGGGCGTTGACCACGAGATTCATCAGCAGTTGCCCGATGTAGCCGGAGTCGGCCAGGACATGGCCGGTGCGTTTGCCCGGCAGGATGGTCATTTCAATATTTTCGTGGATGAGCCACCGGAGCATTTTATCCGTCTCGTCCACCACGCGGCTAAGGTCGAGCACCACGGGTTGCACGGTTTCTTTGCGGCCAAAGACCAGGAGTTGCCGCGTCAGCCCGGCGGCCCGTTCCGAAGCCCGGCGAATTTCCTCGGTGTATTTTCGCACCGCACTCTGCGGGCCCAGTTTCAGCGTGACCATGTCGATGCAGCCCATGATGATCGCGAGAATGTTGTTAAAATCGTGGGCGACGCCGGCGGCAAGCTGGCCGATGACGTCCATTTTTTGACCCTCGATAAATTGGGCCTGGAGCCGGCGGCGTTCCGCTTGCGCCTCCACTTCCTGCATGGCGCGGCGCACGGCCGGCACCAGGCGGGCGAGCCTCGCCTTCAAGACATAATCCGTCGCGCCGCTTTTCAGCGCGTCAATCGCGCGTTCCTCGCCCATCGTTCCCGTAACGAGGATGAAAGGCACATTTGGCCAGTGCGTGCGCACAAATTCCAGGGCGGCCAAACCGTCAAAGCCCGGCAGAGAATAATCCGACAACACCACGTCAATCACGCCCGTGGCCAGCGCCGCCTCAAACTCTTCGCGAATTTGCACGCGAGTGATTACGACACCAATGCCACCAGCCTCGAGGGCCAACTGCACGAGCATGGCGTCGTTGGCGTCGTCCTCCAGATGCAGGATGTGTAGCGAGGTTTTCATCGCGAAGGCTCAGGGGGTGGAAGTGACGAGCGCATGCTGAATCATGGGGGTGTTGCCCTTGGCTGAATGCGGCGGAGACTCGTTGCACGACACCCAAAACACGCCGACCTCCCGCACCGCCTTCATGAATTGACCGAAATCCACGGGCTTGACCACGTAGGCATTGACCCCGAGGTTGTAGCACTCGACCAAATCCGGCGTTTCGCGGGAAGAAGTCAGCACGACGACCGGGATCATTTTGAGTTGCGGGTCACTCTTGACGGCGCGCAGCACTTCAATGCCGTCCACTTTGGGCATCTTGAGGTCCAGCATCACCACGACCGGATTCCCCGTGGTGCGCCCGGCGAACTTGCCGCGGCAGTAGAGGTAATCCAGCGCCTCTTCGCCGTTGTGCACGACAAAGACTTTGTTGGCCAGGTGGTACTCCTCCAGGGCGGACAGGGTCAGCTCCTCGTCGCGCGGATCGTCCTCCGCAATCAAAATATGTTTAATATTCATTTAGATTTCGCTCCGTTTCGGAATGGAGAAGTAAAAGGTCGCCCCGGCATCCACCGCGCCCTCGGCCCAGGTGCGCCCGCCATGGCGGAGAATGATGCGTTGGACGTTGGCCAGGCCGATGCCCGTGCCCTCGAACTCATCGTGGCTGTGCAGGCGCTGAAAGACGCCGAAAAGCTTCGAGGCGTACTTGGGGTTGAACCCGGCGCCATTGTCGCGAATGAAGCACACGGTCTCGCCCGGCTGGTCGGGGGCGGCGCCGATTTCAATGCTGGCGGCCACGCGCCCGGCCGTGAATTTGATCGCATTGGAAATCAAGTTCACCAAAACCATGCGCAGCAAGGAACGATCAGCCAGCACGACTGGGAGCGGATGAATCTTCCAAGCCAGGGTGCGCGCCTGTGTCTCCACCTCAAAATCACCCAGGGCCTCCCGCACCAGGGCGGTCAGATCCACCTCGGTCTTGACCAATTCGGCGCGCCCGACGCGGGAGAAGGCCAGCAGGTCGTCAATCAACGTGCCCATCCGGGTCGCGGCCTGGGCAATCGTGCTCAAGTGCCGGAGGTTTTTTTCGGAAAGCGTGGCTCCGGCGTCTTTTTGCAACAGGTCCACAAACCCCAGGACGTGGCGTAACGGCGCCCGCAAGTCGTGGGACACGGAATAGCTGAACGCCTGCAATTCCTTGTTGGCGTCTTCCAACTGCGCGGTGCGTTCGGCCACTCTTTGTTCGAGGTTCTCGTTGAGCTGGCGAATCTTGTTTTCCGATTGTTTGCGCTCAGTAATGTCGAGCATGAAGCTCACGCCTTCGTCCGGATTGTCGTCAAAGCCGGCAGAGCCGATGATAATCGGCACGCGTGTGCCATCCTGGCGGAACAATTCCTTTTCATAGGAGGCGCACACGCCCTTGGCGGCGATTTCCGCCAAAGCGCGGCGGTCCAACTCGGTGTATTCCGGCGGGGTCAGGGTCGTCCAGCCCAGGCGCTTGGCCTCCAAGTCCTCGCGGCTGTAGCGAACCAGCCGCAAAAAGGCGTCGTTGGCCTCGGTAATCTCGCCGTTGGTCTTCCAGTAGATCATCCCCTGAGCATTGGAATTCATCAGGCGGCGGAAGCGGGCTTCCGTCTTTTTACGCTCCGTGATGTTGCGGATGTTGCATTGAATGAGGCGCAACTCATCCACGAAATACGCATTGGTGATAAATTCCACTTCCACGCGCCGGCCATCCTTGGTCTCCAGCGGCAGGCCTTCGTAGTGGAGGCGGTCCTTGTGCTGCAATTCGGTGAAAACGATTTTGGAGGCGGCGGTGCCCTTGAAGGGACCGATTTCCCAGAGTTTTTTGCCCAGGAATTCTTCCTGCGAGTAACCGAGCAAATCTTTCATGAAGGGGTTGGCGTCCACCACTTGGGCGGTATCGGCATTAAGAATGAGGATGCCGTCCTGGGCGGTCTCAAACAGCCGCCGGTAGCGCAGTTCGGAGGCGAGAATGGCCTGCACGCTGCGCGCTTCGGCTTGCTCGGTGCGGGCGTTCGCCTCGTCCGTGCGCGTCTTGGCCTGATCGGAGCGGAGGTTCGCGGCGTTCATCCGCGTGGTGGCCTGGTCGGTGCGCAAGTTGGCTTCGTCGGTGCGCGTATTGGCCTGGCTGGTCAGGACCTTGGCCTGATCCGTGCGGGCATTGGCCTCGTTCATCTGCGTCTCGGCCTGACCCGTGCGAAGATTGGCTTCGTCGGTGCGCGTGTTGGCCTGAGTGGTCAGCGCCTTGGCTTGATCCGTGCGGGTATTGGCTTCATCGGTCCGGGTATTCGCCTCGTCCGTGCGCGTGTTGGCCTGGGTGGCGCGGGCATTGGCTTCGTCCGTCCGGGTGTTGGCCTGCGTGGTGCGCGCCTCCGCCTGCTCGGTGCGCGCATCGGCCTGCTTGGTGCGGGAGTTGGCTTGGTCGGTGCGGGTTTCGGCCTGCTCAACCTGCGTATTGCGGCCTGGGGCGTCAGGCTGCTGGTCGCGAAGGGGGAGGCCTGGTTTGGGCGAGCTATCCGGAGTAAAGCGTGGTTCAACGGGCGGGTTGGGCAACAGAGGAGGATTCGCGGAATTCACGCCGAGAGATTAACCCTAACAGTGCCGCTCAACCATGGGGTATGTCCCTACCACCATGACGCTTAGGCACTCTTACGCCCGATAGGGACGACGACGGTACCACGACTCTCTGTTTGGCCATTGCTCCTACTCAGTGCGCCGGGCGCGGGCGGCCCGCTTGGGCGCCGTCGGCGCGGTTTCGCCCAAAACCTCGCCCAAGCTTTTCACCAAGGCCGCGGTGCTTTCCGGCTCCATCCAGTAAAACACGTCGCGGCACATCTTGCGGTAAGTCACGAGGCCAGCCTGGCGCAACACGCGCAAGTGGTGCGAAACCGTGGGTTGCGAGAGGCCGAGGCGGCCGGCGAGCGAGGAGACGTTGTTGCCGCGTTCGCAATCGGCCTGCCGGGGCAACAGCCGCAGGAGCCGCAGGCGCACGGGGTCGCCGACGGCCCAGAGTTGCTTGGCCAGATCGCTATTGCGGCGGGTGGGCATGGTGGAGGTTCCTCTATTCAAGGCCTTTCTGGCCGAGAGACAATTTTAATCGCCGGTGGAGGGCGGCTGGGCCGGGCGAGCACAAGCGGCTACCGCCGCGTGGGGCCAAGACCCCCCAAGGGAAAACTTGACCTTTCGGCGAAAGTACACATAGTCCATTGAAGAATTCATATATTTGAATTCATCTATACATTATCGGTCCCGCTTCATCAAGGACAACTGTCGGCCTTTCCTTATGTATCCCCACGATCATCCTTCGCTTTGGCGCCGGGGCCAGGGCCATTGGGCCGGCGTGCCGGCTGAGCAATGGAACGACTGGCGTTGGCAATTGCAGAACCGCGTCCTCACCCTCGAGCAGCTGGAAAAGTATGTGGACCTGACGCCCGAGGAACGCGCCGGTTGCGCGCACGCCAAGGACAAGCTCGCCCTGGCCATCACGCCGCATTTTTTCAATCTGATTGACGGGGCGGATCCCGACTGCCCCATCCGCCGCCAGGTGGTGCCGCGCGGCGGCGAACTCATCATTTCGCCCGAGGAACGCCTCGACCCTGTAGGCGAGGAAACCCACATGCCAGTGCCCGGGCTCGTGCATCGCTATCCGGACCGGGTGCTGTTTCTGGTGACGGATCGGTGTGCGGCCTACTGCCGTTATTGTACCCGGAGTCGTCTGGTATCGAACGCACAGAACTATGATTTTCACCCGGAATTTGAATCGGGCCTGAAATACATCGAGGAACACACGGAAGTGCGCGACGTGCTGCTCAGCGGCGGCGACCCGCTGCTGCTGGCCGACAACAAGCTGGATTATTTGCTAGGGCGGCTGCGGGCGATTCCGCATGTGGAGTTCGTGCGCATCGGCTCGCGGGTGCCGGTGTTTTTGCCCCAGCGCATCACGCCGCAACTTTGCGAGATTTTCAAAAAACACGGGCCAATCTGGATGAGCATTCACGTCAACCATCCGCGCGAGTGCACGGTGGAATTGAAGGAAGCCTGCGACCGGTTGAGCTATGCCGGGGTGCCGTTGGGCAACCAGAGTGTGCTGCTGCGCGGCGTGAACGATGACGCCGAGACCATGAAGTCTCTGGTCCACCGCCTGCTGCAAATGCGGGTGCGGCCTTACTATTTGTACCAGTGCGATTTGATCACGGGCAGTGCGCACCTGCGCGTCGATCCGCGCAAGGGCGTGGAAATCATCCGCGCGCTGCGCGGCCACACCACCGGTTACGCGGTGCCGCAGTTCGTCATCGACGCGCCCGGCGGCGGGGGCAAGGTGCCGCTCAATCCGAATTACGTCGAGCAAATCACCGACGAGGAGGTGGTGCTGCGCAATTTCGCCGACGAATCGTACCGCTATCCCCTGCCCCAGGCCCGGCGGGAAGAATCTTTAGCCACGAAAAAACACGAAGACGCACGAAGTGTTTGTGGCGTGACTTAACGGCTCCGAGCAGGACCGAGCCGGTAAGCCATCGAAATCAATTTCGTGCTACTTCGTGTTTTTTCGTGGCTTGCTCTGCGTTTTCGCCGTGAGGAATTCCTCGGCTCGTCTTACGATCTCCTCAACGGGCGCGAGTTTGCCGCGACCTTCGTAACCGCACGCCAGGAGGCCCTCGGCGGGTTCGATGAAATGGTGACCGCGGGCCTGCAGGGTTTTTAAATTCGCCTGGGTGGCGGGATGCGCCAGCATTTTGCCGTTCATGGCCGGTGCAATCATCACCGGCGCCGGCGTGGCGAGATAAATGGACGTGAGCAAATCCGGCGCGAGCCCGTGCGCGAAGCAAGCGAGGATGTTGGCCGTGGCCGGCGCGACCAGGAGCAGGTCGGCCTTGTCCGCCAATTCGATGTGCCCCGGTTGCCAGCCCTTGCCCTCCTCCCATAGATCCACGCCGACGGGATTGCGCGACAACACCTGCAACGGCAGCGGCTGGATGATTTGCGCGGCCTCCTTTGTCATCACACAAAACACGTTCGCGCCCAGCTTGGTGAGCTGCGAGGTGATGTCCGCAGCCTTGTACGCGGCGATGGAGCCGGTGACACCGAGGACGATGGTCTTGCCGTCGAGGGAAGGCATGAGCAAAACCTTATTCTACCGCCCATGACGCCACAAGCCTAAAGCCCTTGCGAAGAAGCACTTGTTAATCCATGCGCATCACCTTAAGCTCGACTTCATGGGCAAAGTTCGCCGGGGCGGTTATATCATCATCTGGTGAAAAGGTGACCACGAGCCGCGCCATGTGCACGTGCGAACCAGTAACGGAAAGAAGCTTGGTCGTGTTAATCTGGCGACATTGCAGGGTATGGAAGGCTGGACTCCCGACCGAAAGCTTGTTGCAATCATCGAACAATTAAAAACTGAGGGCCGCGTATGAAAACCAACTCCTTGCTCAAAAAACCCTTCGGCACGGCCCGCATGGTGGACATCACGCACGTTCGCTATCTATCCTGGGAAGATGCTTTCGACGTCGAGTTTGAAGACGGCCTTTCCTTTCTTGAACCGCACGCCAGCATCCGTAAAGCCAATAAGATTTCCGCCAAGGCCGAGCCTATTGAAGTGGTCCTCGATGCGGAAACCCACGGAGGATTTGAGGTGCGCTACAATACTGGCGAAACCGCGGAAGTCTCTTGGGCGTTTATCCGGGAATTGCCGCCGAAAAAGAAAAAAGATCAACGAGGCTAATTGAGAGGCTCAAAGGCTGTTTGCGTCTCCATATTTAGGTGTTTGCCGGTACCTTCGCAGTCAAGGGACTACATATCAAATCAACTCCTTAAAATACTCAAAAATATAGCTACTCCTTGTATCATTCATCAATAATTCTCTCCTATGGTCGATGAACCGCTAATTCCAGGCAATATTGATTTGCCTAACCTGCCTATAGTTAGGCACCCAAATGGATCGATTGAATCAAGTCCCTATTTTTTGCTTGGGATCGGCGGTGGCAGACAGGCTATAATACCTACGTTTAACGAAAATGGAAAAATCCTCAGTAATGGGGATGCAATAGACCAATACAAAGCAACGGGAAAACATTTCGGCATATTTGAATCCGAAGAGTCAGCCTCGGCTTATGCGCAGAAATTATTTGATCGACAAGTAGATGGTGCTCCTACACCAACCGAAACGGCATCATCCCTAGCCGCCGCTCCAGGCCAGAACCCGTATTTTAGCACGCCTACATATGGTAATTCGCCAAGTGCTTATGTACATGCGGATGCATTTCTATTTTTAGCCATCTATGGTTTTGGTATGTGTGGGTTGATCATCGTGTTAACTAAAGTCTTACCTACTTTGAAAGGCCGAATCATAAGATTTTACGACTGGCTTCATCGACTTTCGGCGTTGAAGACCGTTAAGGCTACATTTCATGCTCAACGCGTACCGGAGGAGATCTGGTATGCGCAGGCTGCTCGAGAGGTTCGTAGTGGACAAATCCATGATGGCCTTTGGACAAAGGCTTGGTCGCAGACTCAAGGCGACAACACCAAAGCGCAGGCACTCTACTTAAAGCTGCGCGCAGACGCAATAAGAGCAGAAGCTGTTCAAAAATACAAAACTACTTTGTAACCTGGATGAATTGAGCCTTTAAGTTTTAGAGGTGCTTGGTATGCCCAACTTCAACATTGACAATATTGCGATCTAGCAATTCAATTCCCTTCTTAATCGTTCATGTCTTCGCGCGCTCATCTTCCGGCCCTGTTGCTGGCTCTGCTCCGACTCCCCGGGCGGGGAGCCTAATCGCGCGCGGCGCGGCCCCGCCTTGATGCGGCCGCTGAAGTTCCCGGGCTTTTTGTTTTGCCCGCTTTTGTGGCCCACTTTCGGCCTCATTTTCATTGGCTGGTGGTGGCCTTGGTTTTCTCCCTTTAACTTTTTACTTTTCACCGTTTAACTAACCCTTTGCCCATGCATCGCGGAGTCATCTCCAAATACCGGCCCATCCGGCCCGTCACCCTGCCCGACCGCACCTGGCCGGACCAAACGATTACGCGCGCGCCGATCTGGTGCAGCGTGGACTTGCGCGACGGCAACCAGGCCCTCGCCGTCCCCATGAACGTCGAGGAAAAGCTCGAGTACTTCGAGCTGCTGGTGCGCCTCGGCTTTAAGGAAATCGAGGTCGGTTTTCCCTCGGCCTCGGACATCGAATTCCGCTTCATCCGGCGGTTGATCGAGGAGAAGCGCATTCCGGACGACGTGGCGATTCAGGTTCTCACGCAGGCGCGCGAACACTTGATCAAGCGGACGGTCGAGAGTTTGCAGGGCGCCAAGCAGGCGATCATCCATCTCTACAACTCCACGTCGCCGTTGCAGCGCATGGTCACGTTTGGCAACGCCACGCGCGAGCAAATCAGGGACATCGCCGTCAATGGCACCAAGCTGGTGAAGCAGTTGGCGCCGACGCTGGCCGCCGGTGGCACGCGCGTGCGTTTCGAATATTCGCCGGAGTCGTTCACTGATACGGAGACGGAGTTTGCGCTCGAAGTTTGCGAGGCCGTGATGGACGCCTGGCAGCCGACAGCGCAGGAGCGCATCATTCTCAACCTGCCCGCGACGGTCGAGTATTTCACCCCCAACGTGCATGCTGATCAGATTGAATGGTTCTGCCGGCATTTGCGCCACCGCGACCGCGCGCTCATCAGCCTGCATACGCACAACGATCGCGGCACCGGAGTTGCCGCGACAGAACTGGCGCTGCTGGCCGGCGCCGACCGCGTGGAAGGCACTTTGTTTGGCAATGGCGAACGCACGGGCAATCTCGACATCGTAATTGTCGCGTTGAATCTCTACACTCAGGGCGTGGATCCGGGTTTGGATTTTTCCGACCTGCCGGGCGTGCGCGCGACCTACGAAAAGCTAACGGGCATGAAAGTGCCCGAGCGCTGGCCCTATGGCGGTGATTTGGTGTTTACGGCTTTTTCGGGCTCACACCAGGACGCCATTAAAAAAGGCATGGACCGCCGCAAGGCCGGCAACGCCGCGCCGCACGAACACTGGCAGGTGCCGTATTTGCCCATTGATCCTCAGGACATCGGGCGCACGTATGAGGCCATCATCCGCATCAATTCCCAGAGCGGCAAAGGCGGCGTGGCCTATGTTCTGCAAAACGAATTCGGGCTCGAATTGCCGAAGTCCATGCACCCGGAAATCGGCACCGCTGTCAACGTGGTGGCCGATCGGCTCGCGCGAGAATTGACGCCCGCGGAGATCAAGGAAGTCTTCGACGAAATGTATATCGACGCGGACAAGCCGCTGGCCTTGCTGGATTACGACGTGCACGCCGATCCCGCGAGCAAGCACCAGTTCCGGCTCATCGCCCACGTGACGTGGAATAGCGAAAAGCGCGAAATCACCGGCATCGGCAATGGTCCGATCAATGCCTTCGTGCATGCGCTCGCCAGCCAGGACTGGAAACACTTCAAGGTGCTTGACTACCGCTCGCACGCGATTGGCGTCGGCTCGGCCACGGATTCGGCGGCTTATATTCTGATCGAACGCGAAACGGATCAGGCGCACTTCTGGGGCTGCGGCATCGACACCAGCATCGAGCAAGCCGGTCTGTACGCTCTCGTCAGCGCCTTCAATCGCGCGTGGAAGGGGAAGTAATCACCGATTCAGCAGTTGGCCGAGCCAGGTGTAAGCGATCAACCCTACCAAGGTGAATTCGACCACCACCATGTTTCCGGAGGTGATGGCCATAGTCAGGCCGACGAGCAGCATCACACCCAGGACAGCGGTGACAAGGTAGCCTGCCTGAACCCGCCAGCCCGTGCGCTTGCGGAATACGCGGGTGAGCGGAAAGGCAAAGAGCAAAATCGCAATAGCCAGGAGGGCCGCGTTCGAGCGCACCCAGTAAGCCCAAACGAGCCAGGCTGCTGCAGCCATCAGACATCCGGCCAGCGCCAGCGCTCCGTATTTTTGTCGCGCGGCCAAGGCGTGTCGCCCTCCGCGGTTAAACAATAAAATGAGATTGAACAGGTCGTAGCCCGTCCAGCTAAAGACCACGAACGAGATCCACAAGGAGATGACCAGACCGGCATAGGGCTGGAGAGCGGGGGTGGTTTCAAAGAAGGAAAGCAGCAGGCGATAGCCAAAATATCCGCCCAGCATGACAGCCCAACGGGAACGGGGAGTGAGGCGCGTGAGCCAGAAGGAATAGGTCAGCAGCAGGCGGTAGAGAAAATTGCGCGCTTTCAAGGCTTCGACCAATCCCGCCCGGGCCCGCTCGTTGGTGGGATCCAGCCGCAGGGCTTCATAAAAATGGTCGAGGGCCGCCGTTTTCTCACCCCGTTCAAGCTTGATCCAACCCGCCGTGGCATGGGTGAAGGCATTCGTCGGGTCACGGCGCAAGGCGCTGTCGGTGGCATGGCGGCTGTCCACTTTCCGGCCAAGGCGGGTTAAGGCCAGAGCCCGCAGGTTTCCGCAGCTGGTTTCCTCGGGATCGACGGCCAATCCGGCTTCGGCCTCCTGTAACGCCTCGGCCCATCGCCCCTCGGCGAAGGCGACCCAGCCCAGCAGCCGGTGGGGGTCCACTGTGTTGGGCGCCAGGCGCAAGGCCTCCGTGGCATCGGCCCGGGCTTGCGGATGGCGACCCCCTTCATAGGCAATGGCCCCGCGCATGAGGTGCGCACTGGGCCAACCGGCAGCGACGCCAATCAAAGTGTCAGCCACGACGGCAGCTTCCTTAAGCTTCTGCTGATCCACGAGGGCCCGGCACAGGAGGTGAAGGAGCTGGGGCTGCTGCGGGGTGGTGGCCAGCCCGGTCCGGATCTCCTTTTCCGCGTCGGCGGGACGGCCGGTTTGCAACAAAATCTCGGCACGCTCAAAATGGGCAGACATTGGCGGTCAGTGAAGGCAATGGAGAGTTTCAGTGTTTGAGTTTCATGTAGGACAGTACTTCGTCATACTGGCCGCCCTGGTTCGCGTACAAGGCGTAATTCTTCGCGGTGGAAAACCACTCCAGGGTCGAGGGCTTGGTGCCTTTGGCCGCCGCGAGCAAATCCTTCGTCGTCAACGGCTCAACCCGGCCCAATTTCATGGCCGCGGTCAATTTCGCCTCGATGCATCGGTCCAGCAGTCCCTTGAGATCCGCGCCGGAAAAGCCTTCGGTTTTGTGGGCAATCGCAGAATAGTCCACGTCCGCGACCGGCTTGCCACGCAGCATCACCCGCAGGATGGCGGCGCGGGCATTTTCATCGGGCGGCGGCACAAAGACGAGATGATCAAAGCGGCCGGGGCGTCGAAAGGCCGGATCCAGATGCCAAGGGGCATTCGTGGCCGCAAGGATAAGCAAGCCGTCGTTGTTGGCCTCGATGCCGTCCATTTCGGCCAGGAATTGATTGATCAGATTGCGTCCGGCGCTTTGGCGCAGATCGCTGCGGTTGGCGCCGAGGGCATCCACCTCGTCCACAAAGAGTACTGCCGGCCGGTTGCGCCGGGCCTGGTCAAAAAGCTGGTGCAAGTTTTGCTCCGACTGGCCCAGCCACATGCTCAGCACTTCATGCAGGCCGATGGACAGAAAGGCCGCCCGCACCTCACCGGCCGTCGCGCGCGCGAGATGAGTTTTGCCGCAGCCGGGAGGGCCGTAGAGCAACACCCCACCCCCGGTCTTTTTGCCGTAAGCCTTGAATAATTCCGCGTGGGCTAGCGGATGAATGATCTTCATCCGTATCTGCTCCTTGACGCCGTCCATGCCGCCCACGTCATTGAAGGCGACGGAAGGACGCTCAATTTCGGCCGCCATTTCACCGGGCTGGTTGCCGCCGGGTGCGCGCACCCGGCCAAATTCATCTATAACGGAGTCGTCGTCGGCCGGGAGAGAGGGCTTTCCAGCGGCGCGAGAGGGAGGAGCGGAAGGGTCTTTATCGCCGGAGGCCAAAGGGCGAAGAAACGGCTCCAGGCGGGTGTCCAAATCCGGATCATGCGCCATGGGGTCAAGCTGGCGAGCCTGGCGGGCATGCCCAGCAGCTCTTTGCAATTCACCGTTTTCACACAAAAACCTCGCCAGAAGCAAATGGGCGGCGGCCGGCGTTGGTTTTTCCGCCGTGACGGCTTCCAGCAGCACAATGGCTTCCGCTGTTTTTCCTTCGGCATGAAAGGAACGGGCCAGACCGAGTTTGAGCATCTGGTTCTGGGGGGCGCGGCGGAGGGCCTCGCGAAATTCCTGCACCGCGGGCGCGGCGAGGTTGTAGCGCAACAAGGCCTCCGCCAGCAGTTGGCGCAAGGGCACGTTTTCCGGAGTTACAGCCAGGGCCGAGCGCAAGGCCGCGACTTCAGGGGGTTCGGGGACGGTGGACATGGGGAGGATAAACCAAGGAGGCCCTTAAATATCGGCCCTGGCCAAGGTGGCAAACGCAATGTTCGCGGCGTGCGCATTCCACATTGCAAAAAAAACAGCGGGCCCAATTCCGTGATGGAATGGGGCCCGCATGTGTCCTGCAGGCTATGAGCCTGCGCCAGCGCTTTTTAGTACCGATAATGCTCGGGCTTGTACGGGCCTTCGACGGGCACGCCGAGGTAGTCGGCCTGAGACTTCGAGAGCTTGCTCAGGCGGACGCCGATTTTCTCCAAGTGCAGGCGGGCGACTTCCTCGTCCAGTTTTTTCGGCAGAATGTACACGCCGGGCTTGTACTTCGCGCGGTTGGTCCAGAGGTCCATCTGCGCGAGAACTTGATTGGAGAAGGAGTTGGACATGACGAACGACGGGTGGCCGGTGGCGCAGCCGAGGTTCACGAGGCGGCCTTCCGCGAGCATGTAAATCGAGCGGCCATTGGGCAGATCGTAGCGGTCCACCTGCGGTTTGATGTTCACTTTCTTGACGCCCTTGGCTTCGTTGAGGCGGCTGACCTGGATCTCATTGTCGAAGTGGCCGATGTTGCAGACGATGGCCTGGTCCTTCATCTGCAAGAGGTGTTCGAGCGTGATGATGTCCTTGTTGCCGGTGCAGGTGACGTAGATGTCGGCCTTGCCGAGGGTGTCTTCGGTGGTGACGACTTCGTGGCCGGCCATCGCGGCTTGGAGCGCGCAAATGGGATCCACTTCCGTGACTTGGACGATGGCGCCGAGGCCGCGCAAGGATTGCGCCGAGCCCTTGCCGACGTCGCCGTAACCGCAGACGACGGCGACCTTGCCGGCGATCATGACGTCGGTGGCGCGCTTGATGCCGTCCACGAGCGATTCGCGGCAGCCGTAAAGATTATCGAATTTCGATTTGGTGACGGAGTCGTTGACGTTGATGGCGGGCACGAGGAGCTTGCCGGCCTCGAGGCGCTGGTAGAGGCGATGCACGCCGGTGGTGGTTTCTTCGGAAACACCTTTCCAGTCTTTCGCAACCTGATGCCAGTGCTTGGGGCGTTCGGCGTAAACTTTCTTGAGCAAGTCCTTGATGACCTGCTCTTCGTGGCTGCCGGATTTGGTGTTCACCCATTTATCGCCGTTCTCGAGTTCGTAGCCCTTGTGGATGAGCAGAGTGGCGTCGCCACCGTCGTCGACGATGAGTTCCGGGCCCTTGCCGTCCGGCCAGGTCAACGCGCGCCAGGTGCATTCCCAATATTCTTCCAGCGTCTCGCCTTTCCAGGCGAACACAGGAGTGCCGGTCTTGGCGATGGCGGCGGCGGCCTGGTCCTGCGTCGAGAAAATGTTGCAGGAAGCCCAGCGCACGTCGGCGCCGAGCGCCACGAGGGTCTCGATGAGCACGGCGGTCTCGATGGTCATGTGCAGCGAGCCGCTGATGCGCACGCCCTTGAGGGGCTTCTTCGGCGCATACTTCTTGCGAATCGAGAGCAAGCCGGGCATTTCATGCTCGGAGACGGTGATGGACTTGCGGCCCCAATCGGCCAGGGACAAATCGGCCACTTTGTAGTCGGGACCGGAGTAAGTGAGTGAGCTCATGGATTTTAAGAAGTGTTCTAGTGCTTAGTGTTTTAGTGCCTAGTTTCTAGTGCTTGGTATCAGATTCCAAGGCTTAGTACTCTATTCTGATTAAGGAAAAACCGGCCCGCTGTTAGCGGACGGCGGCCTGGAGGGCGGCGACCTTGTCGATGGATTCCCATGGCAGGCCGGGTTTGGCGAAGTGGCCGTAATTGGTGGTCGTACGATAAATCGGGCGCAGCAGGTTGAGCTGCTTGATGATATCCGCGGGCTTGAACGAGAAAACCCGGGAAACGGCGCGGATGATTTTCTCATCGGACTGGGTGCCGGTGCCGAAAGTGTCCACGTGAATGCTCGTGGGGTGCGGATGCCCGATGGCATAGGCGACCTGGAGTTCGCACTTGGTGGCGAGGCCCGCGGCCACGATGTTTTTCGCGACCCAGCGGCACATGTAGGCCGCCGAGCGGTCGACCTTTGACGGGTCTTTGCCGGAAAACGCGCCGCCGCCGTGGCGGGCCCAGCCGCCGTAGCTGTCCACAATGATCTTACGGCCAGTGACCCCGGAATCGCCCTGCGGCCCGCCGACAACGAATTTGCCGGTGGGATTGATGAGGTACTCCGTGCCTTTGGAAAGGAATTTGGCCGGGAGCACTTTCTTAATCACCTGCTCGATGCAAAATTTTTCAATCTCGCGGTGGCTGGCATCGGCCGCGTGTTGCGTGGAAATGACCACGTTGCGGATGCTGACGGGCTTGCCGCCGGCGTACTCGACGGCCACCTGCGATTTGCAGTCCGGGCGCAACCACGGAGCGCGGTCGGTCTTTTTGCGAATACGGGCCAGGGCGCGATTCAAGCGGTGCGCAAACATGATGGGCGCGGGCATGAGCTCGGGAGTGTCGTCACACGCATAGCCGAACATGATACCCTGGTCGCCGGCGCCCTGCTCGGCGGTCTTTTTGCCCTCGACCTTGCGGGCGTCCACGCCCTGGGCGATGTCGGGCGACTGTTTGGTCAGCAGGTTGTGGATGAAAATCTTGTCGGCGTGAAACACGTCGTCATCGTGGGTGTAGCCAATTTCCCGGATGGCTTCGCGGACGACGAGACCGATGTTCACCACTTCATCGAGCGGCGCGGCGCCGATCTTCGGCACGGTGATTTCTCCGGCGACGACCACGGCGTTGGATTTGACCAGCGTCTCGCAGGCCACACGGCTGCGGGGATCGACGGTCAGGCAAGCGTCGAGGACGCTGTCGGAAATGAAGTCGGCCACCTTGTCGGGATGGCCTTCGCCCACGGATTCAGAGGAGAAGATGAAGCGGTCTGGCATAAGTGGACGCGAGCGTAGCCCCTCCCCGGCCCCCTGGCAAGCAAATATATCAACGCATCGGGATAGATTGATGCGTTCATTTCTCAACCCTTGGTTGGCCTCATGGAAAACCAAGCGTTTGTTCTAAAACCAAACCACGGATGCGACGGATAATACGGATTAGTAGTGTCCTAATTTCACCAGAAACAAGACGGCGGGCTGAGGGCAGCCCGCCC
>CAZLRH010000044.1:0-14331 GCA_964562015.1 uncultured Opitutales bacterium
GAAAGCACGCGGCGCTCGCGCTCGGTCAGCGAGTCCAGCACGTCCATGATTTTTTCGCGCAGCAGCGAGTACGCGGTCATGTCGTAGGGATTCTCGGCGGCCTTGTCTTCGATGAAGTCGCCGAAATTGGTGTCATCGCTATCGCCCACCGGGGACTGGAGGGAGATGGGCTGCTGCGCCATCTTCATGATCTGCTGGACGCGCTCGACCGGCAGGTTCATCTCGTCGGCGACTTCCTCGGGCGTCGGCTCGTGGCCGAGTTCCTGGAGGAGCTGCTTTTGCACCTGCATGACCTTGTTCAAGGTCTCGATCATGTGCACCGGGATGCGGATGGTGCGGGCCTGGTCGGCGATGGAGCGCGTGATGGCCTGGCGAATCCACCAGGTGGCGTAAGTGGAGAATTTGTAACCGCGGCGGTACTCGAATTTTTCCACGGCCTTCATCAGGCCCATGTTGCCCTCCTGAATGAGGTCGAGGAAGGAAAGGCCGCGATTGGTGTATTTTTTCGCGATGGAGATGACGAGGCGCAGGTTGGCCTCGACCATTTCGGTCTTCGCGCGGTGCGCCTCGCGCATGGATTTGCGGGCCTCGCGGACGAGGTTGAGCAGCTCCAGCGGCGGCAGGCGGTATTCGTTTTCGATGGCGCGTAGGCGGCGCTTGATGGCGGCCGGGTTGAGGCGCTTGCGGCGGTGCGCGATTTTTTCCGCGAGATTCATCTGCTCGTGGTGGTCCTCGATTTCGCGCAGGACGGGCGAGAGCTGGTCGAGGAATTCCTCAAACACCTTTAGCTTGAAACAGAATTTGCGGAAAAGCGGCTTGAGGTCGGCCTCGAGTTTTTTGAAACGCGTGAAGCCGCGCTTGCGCTGGGTCTCGTCGTGGATTTTGTGCACTTCCTTCCACGTCTTCTCGATTTTCTCCTCCAGTTCCTCGGCTTGCTCGATGAGCTTGGGCAAATGGGTGAAGTAGCTCTCGCGGCTCTCGATTTTCTTGTCGAGGACGATGCGGTCGAAGCGCTCCTGGCGTTCGAGCAGTTTTTTCGCCAGCTCGATGTGGTAGCTGGAGGTGAGGCTGACGGAGAACAGCGTCTCGGTCGAGGTCTGCTCGGCCTTTTCGATGCGCTTGGAAATGGCGACTTCCTCCTCGCGGGTCAGCAGCGGCACCTGGCCCATCTGCTTGAGGTACATGCGCACCGGGTCGTCGAGGATGTCGAGCTGCGACGTGCGCATCTGCTGCTCCTCGTTCTCCTCCTGGCGCGCCTTGTAATTTTCCACTTCCTCGGCGTCGAGGATGTCAATTTCCAGGTTTTCGAGAATGTTGATGACGTTCTCGATTTCCTCGGGATTGTTGACCTTTTCCGGCAGCGACTCGTTGATGTTCTGTACGGTGATGTAACCCTGTTCCTTGGAAAGGCGGATGAGGTGCCGGATTTTTTCGTTCAGGCGGCCCGATTTGGCCGGGTCGCTCGTGGCGGCCTCGACGGCCGCGCGGGCGGCTTCGGCGCGCGTGGGGAAATGTGTGCCCGCGGACGAATGGCCGTGGCTGTGATGCGCGTGGCCATTGCCGTTCGCATGCGCAGGAGCGACGAGGGCTGCGCCTTTTGCGATCACCGGTTCAGGGTGCCCGTGGGACTCGCCTTTGTGGCCGTGCGCATCCGCCTTGGGCGCATGAGCGTGGTCCGCCTTGGGCGCATGAGTCTCCACTTTGTGGCCATGGGAGTCGCCTTTGGGCGCGTGGGCCTCCGGCTTGTGCACGGGCGCGTGGCTGGCCACGGGCTTGGGATGGTCCGTTTTGGCCACCGGTTTTGCCGCCGGCTTGTGGGCGGCGGGCTTGGCCTTGGACGGCGCCTTGGCCGCGGGCTTGGTTTGCGCGGGCGGGTGCGGACGCGTGGCGGAGCGGGCGGCGGGGCGTGAGGCGGGCTGGCGTTTTTCGGCCATGGACATTTAAAGGGACGGAGGTGAGGAAAGGTGGAAGAAAGAGGAGCGTTTTATTCGCCGGGCGGGAGTTTGGGCGGAAGGCGCAGGATTTGTTGGACTTCCTTGAGGCGGGCGCTCAACACGGCCAGGGCGGATTTTTCAGTGAGGGGCGTATTGGCGAGGCGGGTTTTTAATTGAGAGAGTTCGCGGCGATAATATTTCTCAAAGATGGCCTTAATGCACTCATTGACGGCTTGGATGGGATCATCCGCCTGAAAAGGGCGGCTGCGCAAATTGGCCAAAAGTCGGCGTTCTTCGTCAGTCTCCAACAGTTCATCGAGGTGATCGGCACCGGGCCAGGCATCTTCGCGATGCGCAGCCAAGCAGCGGTCTAGCACCCGGCCCGCCCACCCGCTGGAGTCAATCCATTGCGGATCAACAAGTTGGGCAATGGCTGGCATGAGGCTTTCATAATGAAAACCCAGCACTAAAAGCTCATATTCGGCGGTTGTCAACTTATCATTAAAGGACGCCGGATTGTCGGAAGTGGATGAAGGACCGTTATTTGGGGAAGAATCAGGCGGTGGCGGAGCCTGGCGTTGCACCGGGCGGGCGAGGAAGCGCGCGAGCTCGCGTTCGGCGGCAGTGCGTTCGACGCCCGCGAGGCGGCACGCTTCGGCGAGGTAGTCGTCGCGCAAAATGGCCGAGTCGGATTGCGCGAGCATTTCAAAGAGGGAACGGAGCGCGTCGGCCTTTTCGCGGGCCGAAGGGTTGGCCGAAGGCAGCAGCGAACGCATCGCAAACGCCATGGCGGAAAGCGCGGTGCGGTCGAGGTCGGCCAGCGCCGCCGCGCCTTTTTCCAGCAGCAATTCATCCGGATCTGCTTCCGGCGGCAGCATGAGGTAGCGGATTTCAAGGCCGGCCTTCAGCGCCAGCGGCAAGGCGCGCAACGCCGCTTTTTGCCCGGCCGAATCGCCGTCGAGCAAACAATCCACGCGTCCGGCATAGCGTCGCATCAACGCAAATTGGTTCTCGGTAATCGCGGTGCCTTGCGGGGCGACGGCGCTCGTCAAGCCCACCGACCAGCACCGCAAGGCATCCAATTGTCCCTCGACGAGGATAAAGCGCCCGGCTTCGCGCACCGGCGCGTGGGCGCGGTCGAGGTTGAATAAAATGTCGCTCTTGCGGAATAGCGGCGTCTCCGGCGAATTCACATATTTCGCTTCGTGGGAGGCATCGTCCTTCGGCGTGTGCTCGGTCTGGCGCGCGGTGAAAGCGATGACGCGACTTTGGATATCGCGAATCGGAATCATCAGCCGGCCGCGGAAACGCGGGCGCCCGCGGGCGGGATCGCGTTCGCCTTCGCGGTAATAAAAGAGCCCGCTGGCTTGCAGAGATTCGAGCGAAATCCGGCGCTTGAGCAAAACTTCGAGCAACCCGCCGCCGTCCGCCGGCGCCCAGCCGATTTTAAACTCCTTGGCCAGCGCAGGCGTGAACTTGCGCTGCCTTTCCCAATAGTCGCGAATGAATTTGCCGCCGGCGTCAGTACGTAAAAAGCACGCGTAAAAATGCTCCGTGGCCGCCTCGTGGATATCGAACAACTCCTTGCGCAGGGACAGCGCCACCTGCGGGCGGCCGTCGTCCTCATATTCCAGCGTGATGCCGAAACGGTGCGCGAGCGTCTCGACCGCCTCAAAAAAACTCAGGTTTTCCTTGGTCTGGACAAACTTGAAAATATCCCCGCCCTGGCCGCTGCTGAAGCAGTAGTAAAGATTCTTCGCCGGATCCACATGGAACGACGGCGTTTTTTCGGCGTTGAACGGACTCAGGCCCTTCCATTTCGCGCCGGCCTTCTTGAGTGTGACGTACGGCGAGACCACGTCGTAGATGTTGACGCGGGCGCGGAGGTCATCGATGCAACTGCGTTTCAGACGGGCCATGAACACCCCACTATGGCCCACGGAAACCGGGTTTGGCAAATGGGAAGCGCCAGACGGGTCGTAGGTTCCCTCGGGGGCGGTGAAAAAATGGTTAAAAACCGGAGCGCCTCCAACGGTGCTATCAACCAGCCCAAGGGTTATTTTCCGAGGGGAGAAGGCGGCCGGGCGGGGGAAGACGGCCCGCGCGGCCTGGGGGGTTTCCTGCCGGAATGCTTTGCAACGTCTGGATAGACTGTCTATTCTCCCTGCTTTCCGGCCTTACGGGCCGGGTTTATTATATCCATTATTACCATTATTCATTGTCATGAAAAATCGGGTACCACCGGCGGGCTTCACGCTCGTCGAGATTATGATTGTCGTGGTCATCATCGGCTTGCTCGCGGCGATGGCCATTCCCACGTTCAACAAGATCCGGCTCGAATCCCGCCGCAAGGCGGTGACGAACAACCTGCGGCAGCTCGCCAGCGGCGCGGCGCAATACATGCTGGATAAAGGCACCACCCAGGCGGCCTATACTGACATGGTGGGCACCACCACGGACAGCTATGTCCGGGCGATGTCCCCCGTGGGCGGTGAAAGCTATACCAGCTTCGTGATTCAGACCGGCGACACGCAAATCTCCGTGTCCAGCCTGACTTTCGGCACCGTAACCTATGACTTATGACGGCCCGGCCCGTGGAGAGGAAAGGTCGTCGTAGATTGTTGGGCAGGATTAACGCCTTCGTCCGGAGACGTGGCGGCTGAATTTTTTCCCGGGTCAATCCGCTACGCTGCGCCCAAGACGATCCTCCCGCTGGGAAACCCCTTGACGGTCAGTGGTTGATGCGGCAATCTGCTCGTTTTGCTTTACGGCGAAGTAGCTCAGTTGGTAGAGCAGAGGACTGAAAATCCTTGTGTCGGCGGTTCAACTCCGCCCTTCGCCACCTCTTTTTGATTCGCCACTTGCCGCCGACGGTGGTTTCGAATAATCCCGTTACTGTGCAAGCTGCAGCACCGATGCAAGCGAGAACCCCTGGCGAAGCCTCGCCGTGGGTGCGTTGGTCGGTCGAGAACGTCATCGTGGCGGTTTTCATGTTTTTTGTGGCCAGTTTTGGCCTGAAGTTTGCCGAGTTTAGTAATGATCAGGTTTCGGCCATCACTCCGGGCGCGGGTATCGGGCTGGCGTTGTTGCTGTGGCGCGGACTGCACATCTGGCCGGGCTTGGCGCTGGCCGGGCTCTCCTCCCGCTACCTGCAGATCCACGATCTGCTTTTTGCGGCGAGCTTTGTGACTGAGGGCACCGCCGCGACGGTGGGGGCGGCCTGGTTGTTGCGGCGGTTGATCGGCCCGCGGGTGGACTTTGGCGACCTGAATCAAGTATTGCGCTTTTTACTCTGGGGTGCGGTGGCCCGGGCCGCACTTATTGCCACGATGGGGTTGAGCCTGCTCGTTTTGTTTAACCGCAATCCGCCCGACCAAAGCGCGTGGGCCTGGGTCACCATGCTGGGTGCCACCGCCATGGGGACGGTGGTGTTCGGGCCGTTGATCTTGAGTTGGGTGCAACCCGCGCCTGCGAGCACCGGCGATGCCGGCCTGCGCGAGACGGCGGCGATTTTCGGACTTTTGCTGGCGGCGGCGTGGTTTGTCTTTCGGGTGGACTTGCCGCTGGCCTACATGCCGATTCCGTTGCTGGCCTGGGCGGGCATGCGGCTGGGCACCCGCCAGTTGACGATGGCCATCACGCTCCTCGTGGTTCTGGCCACCGCGGCGACCGTCAAAGGAGACGGGCCCTTTGGCCGGGATGACCTGGATCAGAGCCAGTCCTACCTGCTATTGCAGGCCTATGCGTTTCTCACCACGGTGACCGGCCTGATCTTCGGGGCCGTTTCGATGGAGCGCCGCCGGGCGCTGGCGAATGCGGCCACGCTGACCTCGTTTCAAAACTCCGTGCTCAATGGCTCGAATTTTGCCATCATAGTTTGTGATAACGACGGCGTCATTCGCAGCGTGAACCACGGCACGGAAGTTTTGTTGGGCTACGAGGCCGCCGAATTGATCGGCCAGTACCCGCGGCTCTGGCACGACCCGGTGGAGGTGGCCGAGCGGACCAAGGCGCTGGCGGAGCAGTTGGGCCGGCCGGTGGCGGACCGGGAAGTCTTCGAATATCATCCCCGGCGCGGCCAGCCGCACGAGCAGGAATGGACGTTCATCCGCAAGGACGGCTCGCGGGTGCCGGTGTTTTTGTCGATCACGGCGTTGCAGTTGGAAAGCGGCGCGTTCACCGGTTTCATGGGCGTGGCGGTGGACATCACCGTGCGCAAACAGGCGGAGGCGCAAATCCGCGCGGCCCGCCTCGCCGCCGAACAGGCCAGCCGGACCAAGAGCGAATTCCTCGCCAACGTTTCGCATGAAATCCGCACTCCCATGAACGCCATTTTGGGCTTTGCCGAGTTGTTGCAGCGGGATTTGCGCGAGCCCGCGATGAAAAAACAGGCCAAGTCCATCGTCGTGAACGGCCAGTCGCTGCTCCAGCTCATCGACGACATTCTGGATTTGTCCAAGGTGGAAGCGGGCCGCCTGGAAATCCGCCCCGCGCCGCTGGACGTGCGCGAACTGCTGGAGGAAGTCCGGCAATTCTTCGCGCTCAAAGCCGAGGAAAAGGGCCTGCGCCTGACGGTCGAATTGAGCAATCCGCTCACGGAGCATTTTCTCGTGGACGAGGTGCGCGTGCGCCAGATCCTCTTCAATCTCGTCGGCAACGCGCTCAAATTCACCGAACAGGGCCGCATCGCCATCGTGGCGGAGGCGAGCGGCGAATCCGCCGGTTTGGTGACGCTGCACTTGGAGGTGCGCGACACCGGCCTGGGTATCGCACCCGAGCAATTGTCCGTCCTGTTCACGCCTTTTCAGCAATCCACGGGGCAGAACTCGCGCAAATACGGCGGCACCGGCCTCGGCTTGAGCATCAGCCGCCGGCTGGCCGAATTGATGGGCGGCACGCTGGTTTGCGCCAGCGAAGTCGGCGTGGGCAGCGCGTTCCGGCTGACCTTGCCGCATGTGCAGAAAATACTCGAAGTGGCGCCCAAGTCCGGGGCCGAGCGCCCGCGTCTCCGCTTTCAGTCCGCCACCGTGCTGGCGGTGGATGATGTGCCGAACAATCTGGACCTGCTGGAAGCATACCTTGCGGATACGGGCTTGAAAATGGTGCGCGCCCTCAGCGGGGCCGAGGCCCTGCGCCTCGTCGCCACCGAAAAACCCCGGATGATCCTGCTCGATTTGCGGATGCCGGGCATGGATGGGCGCGAAGTATTGCGCCGCTTGCGCGGGGAGCCGGAGACGGCCGCCCTCCCGGTGATTGTCGTCACGGCCTCCTCCCTGCTGCACGAGGAAAGGGAGATTCGCTCCTCGTTTTCCGGGCTCCTGCGCAAACCCGTCCATCAAAGCCAACTGCTCGACGAGTTGTCCCGCTTTCTGCCCCTGGCTCAGGAGCGGTCTGGCGCTGACGACCCCGCGCCCGCGATTGCGCCCGCCGCCGCGTCGTCCCCCGCCGCGTGGGAGCTCTGCGCCGTGGCGGCGGCCGGCCCGTGGCGGGAAACGTGGGAGCGATTGCAAAAATTGCCGGTCTCCGACGAAGTGGAGCGCTTCGGCGAGGAATTGGCACAGGCGGCCGGCGCGGACACCCCGGATTTTGTGCGCGCCTACGGGGAAAAGCTGGCGGCGCAGGCGCGGGACTTTGAGATTCAAGCCATGACGCAGACTTTGCGCGAATTTCCGGCCCTGGCCGCCCGGTTGCCGGCCGCGCCCGCCGGCCCCCCCGCCGATTAGCCGCCGCCCTCCTGGCCCACCGCATTTATGTCAGATACGGGAAAAAATTATATTTTGATAGTTGACGACACCGAGACGAACCTCCGGGTCCTCGGCTCGCTCCTCCGCGCGGAAGGCTGGTCCGTGGCGGCCGCGACGGACGGCGCCCAGGCGCTCGCCCTGATCGCCCGGCGCCGACCGGATTTGCTCCTGCTCGATGTGATGATGCCCGGCCTGGATGGTTTTGAGGTCTGCCGCCGGCTCCGCGCGGACCCCGCCACGCGCGATTTGCCGATTCTGTTCATCACCGCCCTGACCGAGGAGGAAAGCATCGTCCGCGCCTTCAGCGAAGGCGGCCAGGACTACATCATGAAGCCGTTCCGCCATGCGGAACTGGTGGCGCGCGTGCGCACGCACCTCGCGTTGCTGGCCAGCCGCCGCCGTGCCGAAATCCAGGCCGGCGAACTGGCCCGCCTCAACGCCGACAAGGACCGCTTCTTCTCCATCATCGCACACGATTTGCGCAGCCCGCTCGGCGGTTTGCTCGGGTTGTCCGAGGCCATCGCCGAGAATCCGCGCGAATTCAGCCCGGAGGAAATCGCGGAGATGGCCACCGAAATGGCGAAGTCCGCCCGCAACGTTTACCAATTGCTGGAAAACCTGCTCGAATGGGCGCGCTTGCAGACCGGGCGGATGGAGTGCCACCCGGAGGAATTTGACATCAGCGTTCTGCTGCACGAGTTGGTGGAATTGTTCCGGCCCACTGCGCGCCAGAAGGGCATCGAGGTCACGCTGCATGCCGCGCCGGTGCGGGTGTGGTCGGACCGCAGCATGGTTTTCACCGTGTTCCGCAACCTGCTTTCGAACGCAATCAAGTTTACCGCGCGCGGGGGCTCGGTTGGCCTGCGCGCGCATGGGGTTGACGGCCGGGTGGTGACTGAAGTCAGCGACAACGGGCTGGGCCTGACCCCCGCGCAGGTGGAGAAATTATTCGCCCCCGGCACCAAGCCCACCAGCCGGTTGGGCACCGCGAATGAGCCGGGCACGGGCCTCGGGCTCGTCTTGTGCGCCGAGTTGGTGCAGCGCAACGGCGGCACCCTCACGGTCACCAGCGAAGCCGGCCGCGGCAGTGTGTTTGTGGTGACGCTCCCGCGCCCGGCCACCCCGCCGCCGGGACGGTAAGCCCGGCCTGCCGACCTGCCGCAGGGAGGGCGCCCGGGCTTTTTTGTTCTTGCAAGTTATTTGCAAACGCAAATAATTCGCGAAATGAAACTGCATCGTTCATGTCTGTTGGCCCTGCTCTGCGCGAGCCGGGTGGCGGGGGCCGCACTGCCGGCCGCCGCGCCCGCCCCGCCGCCGCTGACGGTGGTGACTTCCTTTTACCCGATGTACGTGGCGACGCTCAACGTCGTGGGCGGCGCCGCCGGGGTGCGCGTGGTCAACCTCGCGCCGGTCACCGCGGGTTGCGCCGAGGGTTACGCGTTGACGCCCGCCGATTTGAAACTGCTGGTGACGGCCGACGTGCTGGTGGTCAACGGCGCGGGCCTGGAGGAATACGTCGGCAAAGCCGCGGCGCAATGTCCGCGTCTGCACGTGGTGGACGCCAGTGCCGGTCTGACTTTGCTTAAGGCTGACGGCGAACCCAACGCCCACTTGTGGGTGTCACCGACAATGGCGGCCCTGCAGGCCCGCGCGATTGCCGCGCAGTTGGCGGCCCTCGATCCCGCGTCCGCGCGCCGTGAGATTTACGCCAAAAATGCCGAGGCCTATGCGCAGCGTCTGGAGACGCTCGCGGGGCAAATGCGCGCCGGCCTCATGGGCGCGCCTTCGCGCCGCGTCATCGCCTTTCACGACGGCTTGCCATATCTGGCGCGCGATTTGGACTTGGAAGTGCTCGCGGTGGTGGAACCGGCGCCCGGCCAGGCACCCAGCGCGGGCCAACTGGCCAACGTCGTCAAATTAGTGCGGTCCGCTCCAGGGCCGGTCGCCTTTCTCACGGAAAAAAATGTGCCCAGTCCGGCGGCGGAGGCCTTGAGCCGCGAACTCGGCGTGCCGTGTTATCCCTTTGATCTCGGCACGAATGGCCCGCTCGAACCGGCGGCGGCGCGCGACGTCGCGATTCAGACGGCTGAAGCCAATCTCGCCACCTTGCGCGCGGCCTTGGGCGTGCCTGGCGTGAAAAAATAAGCCGCTTACCGATGTTACCCTCGCCCGAGCTGAAAATCAGCGTGCCACACTCGTCGCCCCCGTGTGGCGCGTGCCTGACGCATGTGCGCAACCTGGGTGTCCGCTTCGGTCCGCAAATTGTGCTCGAAGGCATCAGCTTCGACCTGCGCTGCGGCGAGATCACCGCAATCGTCGGCCCCAACGGCGCGGGCAAAACCACCTTGCTGCGCGCGCTGCTCGGCGAAGTGCGCCACACCGGCGAGCAACATTTTCACGACCATTTCAACCGGCGGCCCGACCGCCCGGTGGTCGGCTACGTGCCGCAACAACTGGCTTTCGATCGCGGCGCGCCGCTCTCGGTGGCGGATTTGTTTGCCGTCGCCACCGGCCACCGCCCCGCGTTTTTCGGGCTGGCCGCAGTGACGCGCGCGGCGGCGCAGGCGGCCCTCGCGGAAGTGGACGCCGCGCACTTGCTGCAACGCCGGCTGGGCGCGCTTTCGGGCGGCGAATTGCAACGCGTGCTACTCGCGCTTTCGCTCGTGCCCACGCCGGATTTGCTGCTGCTCGATGAGCCCGCGCAAGGCTTGGACGCCGCGGGCCTCGTGCGCTTTTACGAAGTCGTGGCGCGGCTGCGCGCGCGGTTTGACGTCGCGGTGGTGCTCGTTTCGCACGATCTCGCGGCGGTGGCGCGCGTGGCGGACCGCGTGCTGTTCCTCGACCGCAAGCTGCTCGCGGCCGGCCCGCCGGCGGAGGTGCTGGCCGCGCCCGCCGTGCGCGAGCGCCTCGGCCTGCCGGCACTCACCAAGATTTTGTAATATTTTTGTCATGGATACCCTCTCGCATTTCGGCCGGCCACTGCTCGACCTTTGGCAGACGCTGGCGGGCGCGCTCCCGGGCGAATGGGCACAGTGGCGCTTCATGCAATTGGCCCTGCTCGCCGTGTTGCTGGCCGCGCCGTTGTTCGCGCTGATTGGGACGCAGGTTGTCGGCCTGCGCCTCGCGTTTTTTTCCGACACCCTGGGGCACGCGGCGTTGACGGGCCTGGCCCTCGGCGTCGTCGCGGGCTTGGGCAGCCCTTTGTGGGCGATGCTCGCATGGGCCGTCGTGCAGGCGCTGCTGGTGACGTGGGTGGTGCGGCGTTCCCGCGCGGCGAGCGACACGGTGCTCGGCGTGTTCATGGCGTTGTCGGTCGCGCTGGGGCTGGCGCTGCTGTCGCGTCCCGGCCACGGCGGCGTGCAAAGTTACACGGGTTTTCTCGTGGGCGATGTCCTCAGCATCAACGCCCGCGGGCTGGCGGCGCTGGCCTTGGCCTTGCTGGTGACGCTCGCGCTGGCGGGCCGGTGGTTTAACGCCCTCGCCCTGGCGGGCCTGAATGAATCGCTGGCGCGCAGCCGCGGCGTGAAAGTGGCCGTCGTGCAGACGGGTTTTGCCATCGTCGTCGCCATCGCGGTGACGCTGAATATCCAGTGGATCGGGCTGCTGCTCGTCAACGCGTGGCTGATTTTGCCCGCGGCGGCGGCGCGGCTGCTCGCTCGAAATTTGCGCCAATATGTTTTGTGGACGCTGGCCTTTTCCCTCACGGCGGGCGCGGGCGGGCTGGTGTCGTCCTATTATTGGGAAACCGCGACGGGCGCGACCATCGTGCTCTGGGCCATTGGTTTTTTTGCGCTCGCGCTGATGCTGCGGCCCTGGGTGGCGGCGGAAAAGGTCCTCGCCGCGCGGGCGTCGGACTCCCCGGACGCTGCGCCGGGGAGTTGACGCGGGCCGGTTCCTGGAATATTTTCCCGCCAGTCTGTTGCAACTTGACTGCCTCCGCCGGTGATTTTAGTGGGAACAAAAACGCATCCTGCCGCCTCAAATGAGGCAAACCACTTCACTTCGCCTCCGACCCATGAAAAAGAATATAATCTTACGCACCATTAGTTCCTTTTTAGCCCTGGCCATGATGTTGACGGGCACCGTGGACGCCCAAAATGCCGGCCCCGGCGGCGGTTACGGCAATGGCGGACAGGGCGGCGGTGGCGGTGGCTACGGCGGCGGCCCTGGCAACGGCCCGGGTGGCGGCGGCGGTCGCGGTCGCCGCAATCAGAATTCGTTGATGCCCACGCCGGTGCCGGCGGATTCCACTTCCGTGCCCAAGGCCCCCAAGCCCACCTCCGTCAATTACGCCTACGACGAAACCCCGCCGGACCGTTCAAACAAGGTGCGCGTCACCAGCTATTCTGATGTGATTGAGAAGGTCGTGCCGGCGGTGGTCAGCGTTTACACCACGCGCAAAGTCAAATTTCCCGCGAACGCCACGCCCGATCAAATTGACCGGATGATGAACCAGTTATACGGCCTCACGCCACCTTCGCAGCAGGGGCCGAATGTCGTGCAGGGGCCGAATGCTCTTCAGGGCTTGGGCAACATTACCAACATTCCCGGCCTGTCCCCGCAAACGGGTGACGACGATTACCATATTCGCTCGGTGCCGTATGGGGTCGGTTCGGGCTCCATCATTTCTTCCGACGGCTACATTTTGACCAACCACCACGTGGTGGTGGGGGAAACGGCGAACGAGGCGCCCGACACCATTCACGTCAAACTCCACGATGGCCGCGAATTCGAGGCGAAACTCGTGGGCAGCGACCAGAAGACCGACATCGCCTTAATAAAAATTGACGCGAAGGACCTGCCCACGCTCAAGCTCGCCAACAGCGACAACCTCAAGGTCGGCGACATCGTCTTTGCCGTGGGCGATCCGATGGATGTCGGCTTCACCGTCACGCAGGGCATCGTCTCCGCCACCGGGCGCGCGAGTCTGCACATGCTCGGCGACGAGGGCTTCGAGAACTTCATCCAGACGGACGCCTCCATCAACCCCGGCAATTCCGGTGGACCGCTGGTGGACGCCGAGGGCCGGCAAGTGGGCCTCGATTCGGCCATTCTTTCCACCTCGCGCCAGGGCGGCAACATCGGCATCGGCTTTGCCATTCCCTCGGCGCTGGCCCGCAGCATCATCGAGAGCTTTATCGCCTACGGCGAGGTCCGGCGCGGTTTTGTGGGCGTCGGCATCCAGAGCATGGACTACGACCTGGCCAAGGGCATGGGCCTGCCCTCGACCTATGGCGCGCTGATCAATGCCGTGGATCCCGCCCTGCCCGGCGGCCAGGCGGGCCTCAAGCGCTACGACGTTATCACCAAAGTTGATAACGACGAAATTCAGAACGCCGACGACTTCCGCTTCCGCATCGCCAGCCGCGCGCCCGGCGCCCTGGCCGCCCTCACCGTCATTCGCGACGGCAAGACGCAGGTCATCAACGTCAAGCTCGGCGATCGCGATCAGTTGACGGAGTCGGTCAGCCTGCCGGCCAACCCCCGCAGCCCGGCCGTGACGCCCCTGGCGTCCTCCGCGCCCCTGCCTGGCATCACGCTCCAGCCGCTCGACGGCGCGATGCGCCAGCGGTTCAACCTGCCTGAGAGCGTCCAAGGCCTCGTGGTCACGGGCATTGATTCGCGGTCGCCCCTGGTGGACAGCTTGCGGATGGGCGATGTGATCAAGGAAGTCGGCAAACGGCCGGTCGGCACCGTGGACGACATCAGCGGCCTGCTGAAGCCCGGCACTGTGAATATCTTTGACGTCTTCCGCGACGGCCACGACGTCTTCCTCAGCCTGCCGCTGCCGGAGCAGAAATAAAGGGCCTCACGCTGGCGTGAGTTGAAACAGCGTCACTTCCGGGCGCACGTTGAAGCGCACCTGGATGAGGTGGCCGACGCCGCGGTTGATGTACAATTTCCGGTTGCCCGTGAGCGCGAATTCGCCGCGGGTGTAGCGGCGGTTGTTCACCGGCAGCAGCGGCGGCGGCAAAAACGGCGGCTTGCACTGGCCGCCGTGCGTGTGGCCTGCCAGAATCCAGCCGGCGTAATTGCCCCAGACCGGCGAGTCGCACGCGTCGGGGTTGTGGCACAGCACGAGCGTGCCGCCGTCGTCCTGATGCCGGCGAATGATGATTTCCGGGTCGTACCGCGGGCTCCAATAGTCATCGAGGCCGACGAAGGTCAGCCCGCCGACGCGCGCCGCCTCGTTGCGTAAAACCAAAACACCCGCATCTTCGGCGGTGCCGCAGACCTTGCGCGCCACTTCCATGTTGCCGAATGTCGGGCCATAGTCGTGGTTGCCCAGGATGCCGATGGTGCCGATGCGGCCATGGGGCAGCGATTTCAGCACGTTCTTCATCTGGGCGATGGTCTGATCGCCGCGATACGAAACCCAGTCGCCCGTCATCACGATATAGTCCGGCTGCAAGTCGCGCACGCGGTTCAGCGTATGAATCAAATAAGCGTCGGAAACTTGCGGGCCGATGTGCAGATCGCTCATTTGCACGAGCGTCTTGCCGGCCAGTTGCGGGGCGAGGCCCTTGATGGGCAAATCGCGGCGCACAATTTCCAGCCAATGCGGCTCGACCTGCCACGTGTACAAGCAAGTCCCCGCCACGGCGCCCGCGGCGCCGAGGCCCGCCTTGAGGAAATGGCGTCGCGTCAACATG
>CAZLRH010000045.1:0-12156 GCA_964562015.1 uncultured Opitutales bacterium
GCGACCTCCTGCGTGACAGGCAGGCGTTCTAACCAACTGAACTACCACCCCTTTATACTGCGGAACGGACGAACAAAGCGGACTCGGGCGCGATTGTCAAGGTTGCAACGTTTTGATTTGCGCCCGCGGTTTCTCCTTGAACGGGGTGAAATGCACTCGACACTCGATTGTCGCCTCCTGAAGCACGCGCTCGACGCCGTCACTTGCCTGCCTGGCATTAGGGCCTTGCATTAGGACCGGGCATGAGGACAAGAAGGGCAAATGAGAAGGCGCCGGGGCCGATTTTTGCCCTCGCCAGCCGTCGGGCTCCCTGATTTTATCACAGACTCCCCACCACCGCGTTAATGGACACACGCAGCTCAAGCGTTTTGACCACGGATTCGCCTTTGCCGGTGACCGCGAAACCCACGGCGGCGAAACCGCCGGCCACCGTCAGTGCGGGTGCGAGCACACCGGCTTCGGCGGGCGCGCGCGCCGCGGTGCAGGATTTAGAAATCAAGGACGCGCCGCTCATTTTCCAGTCCGTCTGGACGGAACTGGAGGAGGAGTTTGGCGCGGTGAGCCTGCGTTTTCCGCATGAGATTTTTTGGCTGAACGGCGCGCCGGGCGCGGGCAAGGGCACCCACACGCGCTTCATACTCAAGCATCGCGGTTATCCGCAAAATCCGGTGGTCGTGAGCGAATTGTTGAAAACCCCCGAGGCCCGCAAGCGCATCGACGCCGGCTTGCTGGTGGGCGACCGCGAGGTGACGGCGCTGGTCATGCGCGCGTTGCTGAACCCGACTTATGAAAACGGCACCGTGGTGGATGGTTATCCGCGCACGGAGGTGCAGGTGGAGTGTCTTAAATTATTTTATCAGAAACTGATGGCGCAGCGGAGCTCTTACCGCGACACCGCGCTGGCCAAGGTTTTTCGCAAGCCGCGGTTCCACATCCTCGTTTTGTACATCGACGAGGCCGAAAGCGTGCGCCGCCAGGTGCTGCGCGGTCAGCAGGCCCTGGAGAACAATGTCCGCGTGCGGGAATCGGGCGAAGGCCGCCTGATGGAAGTCCGGGCGACGGATACCAGCGAGGAAGCGGCGCGCAACCGTTACCGCACCTTTAAGGAACTGACCTACGAGTCCCTGAAGGCCTTGCGCGAGGTATTTTATTACCATTACATCAACGGCCTTGGCTCCATCGAAGAGGTGCAGGCCCGCGTGCTGGGGGAATTGCAGTACCAGAGCTCGCTTGAACTTGAGGAAGAGACCTACGACTTTTTGTCGGACATTCCGGTGGCGGAGGAAATCGTCAAGCACGCGCGGCAGGACTTGGTCACGCGGCTGGACGATTACGCCAAGTCGCGGCCCGATCTCTTCCGCCAGGTGGCCGACCTCGTGCGGGTCAAGTTCATGCCCATCGTGATGCGCCATGCGATTTCCGGCCAGGCGCAAATCAACACGGAGGACGCCGTCTTCGACGATCCGGCGTCGCTGGGCATGTTGATCGATATTTTTTCGGAACGCGGTTACCACGCCGTGATCGACATCCGCCGCGAGGAGATTCCCGAGAGCATGGACCCCCGCACCTATAAAATCCTGACCCGCGTGAAGAAGGTATACCGCGTGCTGGTGCGCTTTGCGGGGTCGGAAATTCGCCGCGGCAGTTGAGCCGCCTGTTTCGGATTTTCCCATGGACCCGCGTTACGCTAAATTGGCCGAAGTGCTGACCGGTTTCTCCACGCGCCTGCGCCCGGGCGACCGCGTGCTGATCGACGCGACCGACGCGCCGGAAGCCATGACCGTGGCGCTGGTGCGCGCGGCCCGGGCCCGCGGCGCGGTGCCCTTGGTGCAGTTGCAAAACGCGCGCATCTCACGGGAGATTTTGCTCGGGGCGACGAAGGAGCAATTCGCGACCCTCGGCGAGATCGAATTGCACCGCATCAAGCGGATGCAGGCGTACATCGCGGTGCGCGGCTCGCACAATATTTTCGAGCAGTCCGACGTGCCGCACGAGCGCACCAAGCTCGCGATGAAGCAGTTGCGCCCGGCCCTGAATTGGCGCGTGAATCGCACGCGCTGGGTGGTGCTGCGCTGGCCCACGACGGCCATGGCCCAGCAGGCGGGCCTGAGCACGGAGGCCTTTGAGGATTTTTATTTCCGCGTCTGCACGCTCAATTACGAGCGGATGGTGCCGGGCATGAATGCTTTGAAGGCTTTGATGGACCGCACGGACCGGGTGCACCTCGAGGGTCCGGGCGTGGACTTGCGGTTTTCGATCAAGGGCATCGGCGGCGTGCCGTGCGGCGGCACGTGCAACATCCCCGATGGCGAAGTGTACACCGCGCCGCTCAAGCACTCGGTCGAGGGCGAAATCACCTACAACGTACCCTCGCTTTACCAGGGCGTTTCTTTTGACCGCGTGCGCTTTGTGTTCAAGGAGGGCAAGATTGTCGAGGCCAGCGCCTCGGCCCACACCCAGCGCCTGCAGCAGATTTTGGACAGCGACGCCGGGGCGCGCTACATCGGCGAATTCGCCATCGGCTTCAACCCCCACATCCGCGAGCCCATGCGCGACATTTTGTTCGACGAAAAAATCGCCGGCTCGTTTCACTTCACGCCCGGCCAGGCCTACGAGCAGGCCGACAACGGCAACCGTTCGCAAGTGCATTGGGACTTGGTGAGCATCCAACGTCCCGACTACGGCGGCGGCGAAATCCGGTTCGACGGCAAGGTCATCCGGCGCGACGGGATGTTTTTGCCGAAGGCCTTGCAAAAACTGAATCCCGACTATTTGCTGAAAACTTAATCGCGACCCATGACTCCCGCTGCGCCTTCACCCCTGAGTGATTACATCCGCCGCCTGCCGAAGACGGAGACGCATTTGCACATCGAGGGCGCCGTGCCGTGGGAATTGCTGCCGCGGGTGGATGCGAAACGCTTTGCCCAACCGCCGTCGTCGTGGGCGGCCGATTTCCGTTTCAATTCCTTCGCGCATTTTGAAAAAGAGCTGCTGGACATGGCCTTCGCCTGGTACACCTCGCCGGAGCGTTACCACGAGGCGGCGAAAATGGTGTTTCAGGGCCTCGTCGCGCAGAATGTCCGCTACGTCGAGACTAGTTTCGCCTCGGGCATCGTGGAATTCGGCGGCGTGCCGGGCCGGGAGATTGCCGAGGCGATTGTGGCTGCGGCGCCGCCGGGGCTCGAAGTGCGGGTGTTCATGGGCATCCATCACACCGGCTGCACGCCGAAGATGGAGCCGATCTTGGCTGATTCCCTTTCGTGGAAAGCGTTAACCGGCCTGGATTTGCACGGGGTGGAAACACTGCCGTTGGAAGATTGGACGCGCCGGCTCTGGCCGGCCGCGCGGGCCGCGGGCAAGTACACCAAGGCGCACGCGGGCGAATTCTGCGGCGCGGATTTTGTGCGGGTGGTCATCGAGGAACTCGGCGCCCAGCGCGTCGAGCACGGCGTGCGCGCCATCGAGGACCCGGCGGTCGTCGCACTGGCGGTCCAGCGCGGAGTCGCTTTCGACGTATGCCCGATTTCCAATGTGAAACTCGGCGTCGTGCCCTCCCTGCGCGAGCATCCCATCCGCAAATTGCGCGAAGCCGGCGTCATTTGCACCCTCAGCACGGACGACCCGATTTCCTTCGGCAACACTTTGCAGGATGAATACGAGGGCCTGGCTCGCGAACTCGCCTTCACGCCCGCCGAGCTGGCCGATGTCGCGCGGGCCGGGTTCAAGGTCGCGTTGGTGGACCAGGCCAAGCGCGACCGCTGGATTCGGGAAGTGGGCGAGACGAAAGTTTGATGGCGGTGGCGGCGGTTTCGTGATTACGTGTCGGCACGAACATGGCCGAAAAAGTTATTGTCACGGGCGAAGTCGCGGGCGAACGGGCCGACAAGGCGCTGGCACGCTATTTTAAGGAGTTGAGCCGCGCGCGCTTGCAGGAGGTGTTTGCGCTCGGGCAGGTCACCTGCAACGGCCAGCCCATCGCCAAATCCCAACGCGTGAAAAAGGGCGACGTGCTCATGGTGGAGTTGCCGGTTTTGCCTGTTTCCGAGGTCAATCCCGTGGCCGGCGATTTGGAAATTCTTTTTGAGGACAACGATGTGCTGGTGCTCAACAAGGGGCCGCGCCTGGTCGTGCATCCGGGCAGCGGCACGGGTGAGGACACGCTCGTGCATTTCGCGTTGCATCACACGGGCGGAAAACTCAGCCGCCTCGGTGGCGCGCGGCGGCCGGGCGTCGTGCACCGCCTCGACAAGGACACCACCGGCGCCATCGTGCTGGCCAAAAGCGACCGCGCCTACCTCGCGCTGACGAAGATGTTCGCAGACCGCGAAGTGGCGAAAGAATACCTGGCGCTCGTGCAGGACGTGCCGGAGTTGCGCTCGGGGAGCATTCGCGAGGCGATTGGGCGCAACCCGACCGTGCGGGTGAAAATGGCGGTAGCGGTCGGCGCACGCGGCAAACCCGCGCACACGGATTGGTCCGTCGAGGAGACTTTCGGCCAACAAGCGGCCCTCGTGCGTTGCTGGCTGCACACGGGGCGCACGCATCAAATCCGTGTGCACCTCATGCATTTGGGGCATCCTTTGCTGGGCGACTACACGTACGGCTGGCGGCATCGGGCGGGCCAGCCGCTGGTCAGCCGGGTAATGTTGCACGCGGCGGTGCTGGCTTTTCCACATCCGGCGGATGGCCGGCCGCTGGAGTTTCGCCCGCCCGTGCCGGAGGATTTTTCAAGCCTGGCCGCGGAGTTGCGCAAAGAAGCGCGCCGCCACGCCAAAGCGTAAATTATTCCACGAATGGTAGACGCGGTCCACGCCGGCGTAGTCGAGCAGGGCGAGAATCGTGGTCAGGGCCGCGGGCATGATGTCGGCCCGCTCGGGTGTGAGTCGTTCGATGCGCGCGCGGGCCGCGGCCTGCAGAGGCGCAATTTCAGCAAGCAGTGCATCTAGGTCGACGCGGCGAATTTCCGCGGGCCAGGCGGCCTTGTCCCTAAATCCCTGGCGGTGCGCGAGAATGGCCCGCACGACAGTGAAGGCGCCCCCAGAAGCGACGATTTTTCCGCCGGGCGCGAAACGAAACTGGCTGGCCTGCAACGCCGCGCGCGTTTCGGCCGCAATCGCAGTCTGCGCCGCCGACGGAAACGGGCCCGTGGGCTCAGGCACAAATTTTTCCGTGAGTCGCACCGCGCCGAGCTGGAGGCTGACGGCCTGCTCGATTTTTCCCGCGTTATAGCGAATGCATTCGAGGCTGCCGCCGCCGAGATCCACGATGGAAAAGGCCTTTGCGCCGCCGAGGGCGGGATCCGTTTGAATGCCGCGGGCGATGAGCAGAGCCTCGTCTTCGCCGCTGAGAATCTCAATCGTCGCGCCGGTGGCTGCGTGCACGCGGGCGACGAACTCGGCGCGATTCGCGGCATCGCGCACCGCACTGGTGGCGACGATCTTAAGTTGGGAATGACCGTGGGGCCGGGCCAGCTCGAGGAGACGCGTAATCGCGCGCACTCCCGCCGTCATGCCTGCTTCGCTGAGCCGCGAGTGCTCCTGGCCCAGCCCGCCGCTGATGCGGGTTTCCAGCGTCTCCTGAAACAACGCCTGCAATTCCGGCCCGGCGGGCGCGCCCGGGCCCGGCGCCGCCACTAAAATCTTGATCGAATTGCTGCCGATGTCCACCACGGCCAGAATGGGTGCGCTCATAGGATGATGCGTTAAGTGTAAGGCAGCGCAGAAATTTCACAACTCATAGTCCGGCGGGGCGATGAGCACGGTGAATTCGCCGCGCAGATTGTCGCCGACAAGGCGGGCCGGCATTTCCCCGGCGGCGCCAATGAGAAAAGTCTCGAATTTCTTGGTCAATTCGCGGGCGAGGCAGACCGGTCGCGCTGGCCCGACGACGGCCACAATGTCTTCCGCCAGGGCCGCGATGCGGTGGCATGATTCGTAGAGGGCGACGGTGTATTCGAAGTCGCGGTATTTTTCCAAAAACTTGCGGCGGGCGGCGCTTTTCGGCGCGAGAAAACCGGCGAAGAGAAAACCGTTGGTCGGCAGGCCGGAGGCGCTCAGTGCCGCCAGCAACGCCGAGGGGCCGGGCACAGGCACGACAGGCAGCCCCGCGCGGCGGCATTCGCGGACGACGCGAAAGCCCGGATCGCTGATATTCGGCGTGCCGGCGTCCGAAACAAGCGCGACCGCTTCCCCGGCGCGCAAGCGTTCCACCAGTCCCGCCGCCTGGCTTTGTTCGCGATGGTCGTGGTACGAGACGAGCGGGCGGCGGCTGCCCGCGCGTTGCATCAAGGTGCGGGAAACGCGGGTATCCTCGCAGGCAATGACGTTGCATTCGCGCAAAAGGAAGGCGGCCCGGGGCGAAAGGTCGCCCAGATTGCCAATCGGCGTGGCGATGACATAAAGCGTCCCCGGTTGCGGCGGAGGAATGGCCGGCGCGTCCGCAAGGAGGGCGGTGGGCGGTGGGTCGGTGGCGGGACCGTGGTGCATGGCCAAGGTCAATTTAGAACCATTGGCTGGAGAAAAGCGAGCAGTGCCCACTCTTTGCGGGAATTGACATCCTTGACGAATGCTCCAACGCTCACCTATGACCTATTTTAGAAAAGCCGCGAATGCGTTCCTTCATTCTTTGCGGCGAGTTTTGTTTTTACTCATTGCGTTTGTTGCCGGGGTTTCCCTGGCACGCGCCCGGGGCCTGCCGACGCGGTACGATTTGCGCGAGCAGGATTTGGTTCCGCCCGTCATGAATCAAGGCATGCTGGGTACTTGCTGGGCTTTTTCCAATACGCTTTGTCTGGAAAGCAGCATTCTTCGCCGTGGCTTGGTGGCCTCGCCGACGGATCCGCGCCTGGACTTGTCCGTCTGGCACTTGGCGACTGCGAACGGCATGGATTCCGATCTCTCTCCGCCCTACGACAACTGGGGTGGCATCACCGAGGTGGCCGTCGCCACTTGGACGCGGGGACAGGGAGTCTGGCATGTACCGGATTTTTCCCTGGCCGCGGGTGGCGGACCCGTGTTGACGGCCACCAACCCCAAGAATGCTTATCCGCTCAAGGCCGTGGAGGAGGACCAGAAACTTCGCCCCTATGTCCCGCCGGCCAATCAGACTTTGGCCCCTTTCCGTCTGACCCAGGCGATCATTCTGAAAATTGCCCAGTACAAAGAACCCGTCAGCCCGGAGTTTCGCGATCAAGTCAAACAACTCCTCCTGGACAACGGCGCGATTTCGACGGCGATGTTTGCGGGCAATGAAACCCCCGGGTTTGAATTTCCTGATTTTTATGACCGGGGTAATTTCACTTATCGCTGCGATGTGCCCTCGAATGAGGAATTGGCCAATCATGCGGTATCCCTCATCGGCTGGGATGACGACAAGGTCGTGACGGTGAAGGGGGTCAGTTCCACCGGCGCGTGGCTCATTCAGAATAGTTGGGGCGAAGGTTTCGGCGACCACGGCTGCTTTTGGATCGCCTACGACGACATCCAGGCACTGAAGGACAATACGGCCTACGGGGCGGCGCGTCGGGGGAATATCTCCGCCGTGGTGATGGAGAACCAAATCTTTGCCCCCACTGAAAATCTTGGGCCGCCCTCCCATCGCACGATCATGGCGGCTGAAAAGCTGACCAGCACCGGGACTGGCCGGCTCGCGGCGCTCGGCCTCTGGTCGCAAAATGCGGAAACCCATGTCGGCATCTCCATCTATTCTTCTTGGACCGTAGAGGGTCCTTCCGGCCTCTTGCTGGCGGCGGGCAACTACACCATCAATCATGTCGGCTACGAGGAAATTACCCTGCCGCGCGCGCTGGCCTTGCCGGCGGGCAAGACGGTTTACGTCGTCTTCGATTTTGGCCACGATCTCGATCCCGTATCGATTGATACGGACTCCAATGAGGTGTTCGACCAAGGTCCCCTCGGGGTCTCCTGGTATTCCATCGACGACGGTCAATCCTGGAAGGATCTGGCCCGCCGTCAGGAACACGCCGGAATCTTTTTTCTCAAAGGCTTGGTGGAATTGAGTCCTCCGACCATTTCCCTGCAACCCAAGAGCCAGGCGGTCAAAGCCTCCACGCGGGTGTCATTCCTGGTGAAGGCAACCGGGCCCGGCCCCTTGAGTTATCAGTGGAAAAAAGACGGGGTCAACTTGCCCGGCCAAACCAAGGCCGCGTTGGTCCTCTATGGGGTGACAAAAAACGCCGCCGGCTCCTATCGCGTTCTGGTGCGCAACCAACAGGGCCAGGTTCTCAGCGCCATCGCCAAATTGAAAGTGCGAGTGAGGTAAGGCGCGTTTGCGGGTGAAACGCACCTGTGAATCTCGGACAGCCTCCTCTAATACTTCGGCGCCTGGGTGCCCATGCCGGGCATGCCGCCTTCCCAACTAGCGGGACGGCCCCAGGGCAGGGGAGAGTTCTGGCTGGCCGTCGCATCGTCCGCGCAACCGGCGAACAATGCGGCGAGCGCGGAAAACGCGAGGAACAGGATGGCTTTGCCAAGGCGGGACATGGGGAAATAATTTAAAATTTAAAATTAAAGATTCAAAACTAAAAATTCGACGGCACGGTTCATTTTAGCCTCACCAATTCCACCGTATCGCCCTTGGCGAGGCTTTTGAGGCTGCTGCCCTGGGCGGCGACCCCGACGACCAAATCGGCCTGCGCATCCGTAACCAGAAAAGTGCCCACGAGGTTCCCCGCTTTTTTTACGGCCAGTTGGCTGTTGTTTTCCAGGCCGCTTTTGGTGCCGGCACCGAAGACAATCAGGCCGCTCTTCGGGTCCGTTTCCAGCACCTTGGCTGAAACCGGCGCGACCATTGCGGCTGCGGGGGTAGAGGCCGCCGTGCCCGTGGCAGGCGTACTCGGCATTCCGGCGGCCGCGAGGCTGTCGGCGACGACGGTCGAGGTCCGGCTGGCGCCACTGACCAGGGTGTCAAGTTTGCCCTGGAGACTTTTCTTATCCTGTTCGAGGCCGGCGATTTTCTGCTGCAAGGCATCGTAGTCCGCCTGGCGTTGGTTCGAGGCGGAAAGCTTGCCGTTCAAATCCGCGATTTGGACGGCGCGGTCGGCGGCCTCCTTCTTGGCGGCGGTGGTTTCGTCGTTGGCCTTGGTGACCTTGGTTGCGGCATCCTTCAAGGCCGTGGCGTCCTGCTCGGTCTTCTGTTTCAGGGCGTCAATTTGCTTTTCCAAATCATCGATTTTCGCCTGGGCCTCGGTGGTGTCCTTCTTCGCCTGGGCGAGTTGGCCGATCAGGTTGGCATTATGACGGCTCAAGTCCGTCATCTTGAGGTTGGTCTGGTAATAAAAGAAACCGGCGGTCAGGGCGCTGACAATGGCAATAAGGCGCAAGACATGCGCAACGGCGTTCATGGATTTGGGGAAGGGGGTAAGCAGCCAGGCCGACCCATGCCGGTGCTATTTCGCCTGAAAACTGTACGCATGACCGGCGATGGCAGGCGCCGGAACTCTGCGGATTCCTTTATCCGCATTGGCCGCCATATGCTCCAATAACTTAAAGATTATTTCGGTCTGCGCTTCAAGCTTCAATTTGCCCGCCAACTGCCCGGCGGTGAAGGCCTGGCCCGGCGCGGCCCGCAGGGTTTGGAGGATTTGCTGCTTGAGGGCGAGGATGGACGCCGCGGCCTTTTTGCCGGCTTCGACGCCCGGCTGGTGGTAGGCGTTGATGCCCACGAGGCTGCCGTAGAAACCCACCGCACGCTCGAACAGCGCGATGACCTTGCCGATGGTCGCGGCCGAAGCGTCGGCCAGCGTGATGGTGATGGACTGCCGGCCTTTTTCAAACAAGGCATCGCGGGTGCCCAGAAGAAAGCCCTGCAGGTAGTCGCCTGCGGTGGTGTCGGGCTCGATCTGGGTGGACGGGCCTTCGCGGTCCTTGAGCACCTCAATGAAGACGATGTAGAAATTCGCCACCCCGTCGCGCAATTGTTGGACGTAGGCATGCTGGTCGGTGGAGCCCTTGTTGCCGTAAACGGAAATGCCCTGGTTGACAGTCTTGCCCTTGAGATCCTTTTCCTTGCCGAGCGATTCCATCACGAGCTGCTGGAGGTAGCGGGAAAGCAGGAGCAGGCGATCCTTGTAGGGCAGGATGACCATGTCCTTCGCGCCGCGGCCATCCGTAAGGAAGTACCAGGCCAGCGCCATGAGCGCCGCGGGATTTTTTTCCAAGGGGCGCACGCGGGTGACGGCGTCCATGGCCTTCGCCCCGGCGAGAAGCGCGCGGATGTCGATGCCTTGCAACGCGGCGGGCAAGAGGCCCACCGGGCCGAGTTCGGAAGTGCGGCCACCCACCCAATCCCACATCGGGAAACGGGCGAGAAAGCCCTCTTTTATGGCATGTTGGTCGAGATGGCTGCCATCGCCCGTGGTGACGACCGCGTGGCTGGCGAAACGCAGGCCGGCCTTCGTATAGGCGGCCTCGGCTTCCACCATGCCGTTGCGCGGCTCGGGCGTGCCGCCGGATTTTGAGGTGACAATCGTCAGCGTGCGACCCAACTGGCCTTCGAGCTGGCGGAACACGAGGTCGATACCGTCGGGGTCGGTGTTATCGATGAAGAAAATGTGGAGCTTGTCCCGGCCGGGCTGGGAGAGCGCGTGGGCGACAAATTCCGGGCCGAGGGCCGAGCCGCCGATGCCGATGCAGAGCAGATTTTGAAACGGCCCGGCGGAACCCTTGATTTCGCCGCGGTGCACCTTGCCCGCAAAGTCCTCGATGCGCTTGATGGTCGCTTCGACCTCCTGGCCGATGGCCGGCTCGGGCGCGAGGCCGGGATCGCGCAACCAGTAGTGGCCGACCATGCGGTTCTCATCGGGATTGGCGATGGCGCCCTTTTCAAGGGCATCCATCGAGTCAAACGCCGCGGTCATCGGGCCGCGCAGCCGGTCGAGGAAATCGTCCGGGAAAGAGACCCGGCTGACGTCCACGGCCACGCCGAGTTGTTCAAAAGGCAGATAGAACTTTTGGAAGCGGTCCCAGCTCATAGTGGGCAAAAGTGTGCGGAGGAGCTCCCCAAAGAACAAGCCAAGAAAAGTGAGGATTGAGAAACAAGTGACAAAGAAGCAGAGGGACCGGGGACTGAGGAGCAGAGGGACAAAGGGACAAAGAACCGGATTTTTACCACGAAGGACACGAAGAGAGCGAAGACCGGAAAAAGGCTAAGGAATTGAACCACGGAGAAGCGCACGAACAAAACGGCTGAAGGAACGCCCGGCATTCCAGATTCAATATTGAACATTCAATATTCAATAAGGGGCTCCCTTTGCGCACTCTATTTCCTCGGTGCCCTCTGGGTCTTTTCTACAAAGCAAATTTCGGTCTTGTCCGGTCTTCGTGTCCTTCGTGGTAAGAATCTCTTTCTGGGCTCTGTGCTCTCTGCGTCTCTGTGGTCAATCTTTCAGTTTCCCTTTGTGCCACTGCAACTTTTGTCCCTCGGCTTCGCCTCTTACCCCGCCAGTTTCCGCCAGGCGGTCTTGAGCGACACAGATTGGGAGCGCAGGCGCAGGTCGCGGAGGTTGGGGGCGATGCGGTTGCGTTGCCAGAGGACGATGTCGGGATTGGTGGCAAACGCGGGGTCAAACACGACCGGAGGCACAGCCACGGCGGGTTCGACGAGAGTTAAACTGCATTCGGGCTGGGCGGCGGCGTCGCGATAGGCATTAAGCGCGTGGGTGACCCGTTCCTCGGGCTTGGCGGTGAGGTAGAGGTCGATCGCGTGAAAGCACAGGCCGCCGGGTTTGAGGATGCGGGCCATGTCGCGGAAAGCATACGGGAGCTTGGCCTTCGGGATGTGTTCGAGGACGGAGATGGAAAAGACGATGTCGAAGTGATTATCGGGCAGGGCAGGGGAGAATTCGCCCAAATAGACCGGCACCACCCTGATTTTCCGCAGGAAGGGGATGGACGTGGGCCCGCGACCCTGGCCCTCGAATTTGTCGAGGTTCCAGCATTCGTTGTCGGCGGCGATGGCCTTGAGCACCCGGGAGTCGCCGCCGCCGACTTCGGCGATTTTCAACCCGCGCGGCTGGCCGAGCAGGGAGCGGGCGAAACCGTCCTGAATGCCCTTGAGGGAAGGATTGGCGGGGTCGGCCAGGCCGAGGTCGAGCCAGCGCCAATAGTCTTCCTTGGTGATGAAGGCGAACATGGGGCA
>CAZLRH010000045.1:12256-13621 GCA_964562015.1 uncultured Opitutales bacterium
CCATGGCAAAGGGCATGGCGGCGGGGGCGGCAAGGCTAAAGGATAAACCACGGGTTTTTCGCACGCAGGATTGACGGAATGGCCCGGAACGTGAAAGGCTGGCGTGCGGCTTGCTGCGTCTTGCCGAATCGGCCGGCGTCCGGCCTGCTCCTCCTCCCTCAAATCGCCCGCTCCCGCCCCTTTTTATTCGATGAAAAAACTGTTGGTTGCCAATCGCAGCGAAATCGCCGTGCGCGTCTTTCGCAGCGCCACTGAACTGGGTTACCGGACGGTGGCGATTTATGCCCACGAGGACCGTTTTGGCGTCCACCGTTTCAAGGCCGACGAGGCGTACCTCATCGGCGAGGGCAAGGGGCCCGTCGCGGCGTACCTGGACATCGACAGCATCGTCTCGCTGGCCAAGGCCAAGGGCGTGTGGGGCGTGCACCCGGGCTATGGATTTTTGAGCGAAAATGCGCGGTTTGCCCGGGCCTGCCGCGAGGCCGGTTTGGTCTTCATCGGGCCGACACCGACGATTTTGGAGCAGATGGGCGACAAGACTGCGGCGCGCAAAATCGCTGAAGTGGCCGGGGTGCCGACTTTGCCCGGCACGCCCGAGCCGGTGAGCGACGCCAAAGAGGCCACGGCGTGGGCGAAGAAAATCGGCTTCCCGCTCATCATCAAGGCGGCCCACGGTGGCGGCGGGCGCGGCATGCGGGTGGTGCTCGAGCCCAAGGATTTAGCCTCACGCTTGGGTGAGGCGCAGGGCGAATCCGAGCGCGCCTTCGGCAGCAATGAGGTCTTTCTGGAGCGGTTCATCTCCCGCGCGAAGCATATCGAGGTACAGGTGCTGGGCGACCAGCACGGCAATATTTTGCACCTGCACGAACGCGACTGTTCCGTGCAGCGCCGCCACCAGAAGGTGGTCGAAATCGCACCGTCGGTCGGGCTCAATCCAAAAGTGGTGAAGGAATTGTGCGACGCCGCGGTGCGCCTGGCCAAGGCCGTCAATTACCAAAACGCCGGCACCTGCGAGTTCTTGTACGACATGGACACGCAGGAATGGTTCTTCATCGAGATGAACCCGCGCATCCAGGTCGAGCACACGGTGACGGAAGTCATCACCGATATCGATTTGGTGCGCGCGCAGATCCAAGTCGCCGAGGGTTATGCGTTGAACAGTCCGGAAATGAACTTGCCCACGCAGGATAAAATTCAGCGACTCGGCTGGGCCATTCAGTGCCGCATCACCACCGAGGACCCAGAAAAGAATTTCACGCCCGACTACGGCAAAATCGTCAATTACCGCAGCGCCGCGGGCTTCGGCATCCGCCTCGACGGCGCCATGGGCGACACCGGCGCGGTCATCACGCCGTTCTACGATTC
>CAZLRH010000046.1:0-13172 GCA_964562015.1 uncultured Opitutales bacterium
GCGGCGGTGTGAATCGCCTGGCGGATGCGGGTGTAGGTGGCGCAGCGGCAAAGGTTGCGTTCCATCGCGGTGTCGATGTCGGCGTCCGTGGGTTTGGGTTTGTCCGCGAGCAATGCCGTGGCGCACATGATCTGGCCGGCCTGGCAATAGCCGCATTGAGCAACATCCAAATCACACCACGCCTGCTGCAACGCCGTCAGTTTGCCGTCCTTGGCCAAGCCTTCAATGGTCGTGATCTTCGCCTTGCCGACTTCGTTAACCTGGATGCCGCAGGAACGCCGGGATTGTCCGTCCACATGCACGGTGCAGGCGCCGCACTGGCCGATGCCGCAGCCGTATTTGGTGCCGACCAGTTCCAGGCTGTCGCGCAAAACCCACAACAAAGGCGTCTCCGCCTCCACGTCCACCGTGCGGTCTTTGCCATTCACATTCAGGGTAAAAGCACTCATGGGCGTCGAGGGTAAAGGGTAATGGACAAATTTTCTCCCGCGCCGCCGGATTGTCAAGACGCGATGAGCCCTGAAAGACGCTCAACCGTGAATGGGCCGTCTACGTTCGCGCAGGGGTCGCGCGTCGCGACCGCTTAGCACAGCTTGAATCTCCGCGAGCATCGAAAGGGCCACGGTTTCCGGCGTGTCGCCGCCCAAGTCCAGACCGACGGGTGCGTGCAGGCGCGTCCGGGCGTCGTCGCTGATGACCATTCCCGCCGCGGTCAGTTCGGCCAGAATCCGTTCGGTGCGTTTGCGCGGGCCGAGCATTCCGAGATACCGCAGCCCGCGCGGCAGCAGCGCTTTTAGTAGCGCGGCGTCAAACGCATACCGATGGCTCATGATGATGGCCACGCTCCAGGCGTCGAGCGGCACGTCAGCCGCCGCGTCCGGGGGCGCGGCCAAGACCGCCTCCGCGGTGGGAAAACGTTGAACTGTGGCGAAGGCGGGGCGGGGATCGCGCACCTCCACGCACCAGCCCAGCTCCGCCGCCATCCGGGCCAGCGGTTGCGCGTCGTCGCCCGCGCCAAAAATAAGCAGACGCGTCGGCGGCGCGACGTTATCCAGGAACATCCCCGCGACGGGCTGGGTGACCGTGGCCGCGCGCTCTGCAATATACGTCCCGAGGCGGGTCGGATCGTTTGCTTCCCAGACGACTTGCAGGCGAGTTTCCCGCCGCATTTGAAAATTGCGCTGCAACGTCCCGACCCACGCGGTCGTTCCAGGCAGCCGTTCAATAAGAACGCGTATGACACCCTGACAGCCCAGGCCCACGCCCCAGACGAGGTCATTTTCCTCCGTGGTGTCGTAAAGCACGGTCTGGGCCTGCCCGTTCGCGAGCACCGCCTGGGCGCGTTCGATGACATCCGCCTCGAGGCAACCTCCGCTCAACGAGCCCAGACTGGCGCCCTGGGCCTTGACCAATAAGCGCGCTCCGGCCCGCCGGTAGGATGAGCCCTCCACGGCGACGAGCGTCGCCAGCGCGTGCGGCGTCTCGGGCTCGCGCTGCAATTGCCGGACGATGGCGGGAAGCTCCTTCATGGCGCCTTGCGCTCGTACCGCACAATGCGAAATTCCGTCTCCTCCTGCAACGTTTCCGCCGGAAAAAACAATTTGTCGTAGGCGGGAAAAATCGCATCGCCATACGGGCTGCCGGGCACATGGGTCAGGTAAAGCTCGACGCAGCGGGGCAGGGCCATGGCATAAATATTCGCGCCGCCGATAATCCAAATGTCCCCCACCGGCGGCAGTTCGTCCACGTCTTTGAGTTCGCGGACGATGGTGGCGCCGGGCAGCGAGGCCGTGCCGGTGGCCAGGGTCCGCGAGAGCACGACATTGCGGCGGTTCGGCAGCGGCCGGCCGATGGAATCCCACGTCTTGCGCCCCATGACCACCGTATGGCCCGTGGTCATCTTGCGAAAAAAACGCAGGTCGTTCGGCAGGTACCAGGGAATTTTGCCCCCGGCGCCAATCACCCGGTTTTCCGCCAGCGAGGCGATAGCCTTCCAGACGGCCTTGGCGGGCATGGCGGGGCGTGCGCTCATACCGCGATGGCGGCCTTGATGCCGGGATGGGGATCGTAGTCGAGCAATTCAAAATCCTCGAACACGAATTGGTCGAGGTCGGTCACGGCGGGGTTCAACCGCACCCGGGGCAGCGGGCGCGGCTCGCGCTTTAATTGTATTTCCACCTGCTCGAGGTGATTCAGGTAAAGATGCAGGTCGCCAAACGTGTGCACAAACTCTCCCGGCTTCAGGCCGCACACCTGCGCAATCATCAGTGTCAATAATGAATACGACGCGATATTAAACGGCACGCCCAGGAAAAGGTCGGCGCTGCGCTGGTAAAGCTGGCAGCTCAACTCGCCCTTGGTCGAGACGTAGAACTGGAACAGCGCGTGGCACGGCGGCAGCGCCATGCGGTCCACGTCCGCCGGATTCCAGGCGGTGACGAGGTGGCGGCGCGACGTGGGCGACTTCCGCAGGGAGGCGACGAGCTTGGCAATTTGGTCGATGGTCACGCCGTCGCGTCCCGGCCAGTGGCGCCATTGGTAGCCGTACACCGGGCCGAGATTGCCGTCGGCGTCGGCCCATTCATCCCAAATGGACACGCCGTGTTCATTGAGCCATTTGACGTTGGTGTCGCCCCGCAAAAACCACAGCAATTCGTACACGACAGATTTCCAGTGGACTTTCTTGGTCGTCAGCAGCGGAAAACGGTCGCGCAAATCGAACCGGGCCTGGGCGCCAAAAACGCTGCGCGTGCCCACGCCCGTCCGGTCGCGGCGTTCCTCGCCGTGATCGCGCACCAGCCGCAGCAAATCCAGATAAGTCTGCACGCCTCCATGAAAACGGAATTTGCCGGGTCGGGAAAGGAAAATGGAAGGCCGTGGTGGAAAATTACTCGCCGTCTTCGATTCATCACGGGCGTTCAAGGGGAGTGTCCTAATTTCATCAGAAACAAGACGGCGGGCTGAGGGCAGCCGGCCCTACCACAAGCAAATGTTTTAGGTAGGGCGCGCTGCCCTCAGCCAGCCGTTTCGAATTGAGACATTACCCGTTCAAGCGCGGGATTGCCAAGGTCCCGTCTCTTCGTCTAGTGTTCGAGCAGTATGTCGCCCTGTACTCCAACGCGAATTGTCCGCGCCAGCGTGGCCCTGGCCGTCGTGCTGGCCGGGGCGGGCACTGCGCGCGCGCAGCGGCATAATGATTTCACCCAGCTTTCGAATGCCTTTTCGCCGGACCAATCTTCCGCGAGTTTTGGGCAGCCGTGGAACGCCAAGTTGCCGAATATGAACGAGAGCGTCGGCGGGCGGCGGCTGACCATGGGCCAGTACGATACCACGTACAGCAACTTGAACGGCAAGGCCGGCCCGGTGGACCCGCGCTTTGCCGCTCCGCAATCGAGCCAGAGCTATCCCTTGAAAATGACCAGCCTGGGCGACACCAAGCAGCCCGACATGTCCCGCCTGAATGGACTCCAGGCCGGCTTTAACGATTCCGCGGGCTATAACAACTGGCAGCGGCCGGCCGCCGGCCCGTCCAAATTTACCGATGCGCTCACCGTGCACACCGGCCAGAACAACGCCCCGCCCCAGGATTTCGGCGAACCGCTGTCGATGCAGGACATCAATCGCTTTGAATTTCGCGGCTCGCGCCCCACGGAGGGCGGCTTGACGGTCACCCACGCCGCCTCGGGCGCCTCCGGCTTGTCGTCCGGCGGATTGTCCGACTCACCGGCGCTCTTTGATTTCGGCGGCGGGAGCAAGACCTTGCAGCCGTCCACCAGCGTGGTGCGATCCGGTTCCGCCGTGGCGCCGACCGTGCGCATGTCGGACGGCTCGGCTCAGGCCATGGCGCCCACGCGCCAAAACACCCTGCCGCATAGCGGCGTGGTGGTCGCCACCCCCGAGACCGCGACGCAAGCCCTGCCCAGTGGCACCGTGGTGGTGCCGGCGGGCCAGAAAGATGCGCCGACGGCTGAGGCCTTGCAACCTCGAGCGCCGGGTCTATATCCCGCGCCGCATGACGGCGTGAACACGCAAGTGCAGTACGGCGAAACGACGGTTTCCGTCCGCATCAAAGATTAAGGTCTGAAGTTCGGCAGATTTCGGATCGTAAGGGTTGTACCCGGCACTTCGCGAAGGGGCTAAGCTTTGTCTTTAAATTCTAGAACCTATCTCAAATTCGACAAAAGGGGCCGCCGCAAGCGGCGCCCCTACGATTTTGATTTCGCCCTCCTGTGGGCTGTAGGGGCGTCACTTGCGACGGCCCTAGAAAATATCGTCTGAAATTGAATTTGAGATAGGTTCTAATAAGAGCGGCGCGGTGAGGGCACCGCGCCCTACCCAAAACCACCGAGACCTGGCGAAGTTAGCACGCGGTCTGATCGTCGGTAGCGCGCGCTGCCCTCAGCTGCCAAAAACCACCGTTAACCGGTAGGGCGCGCGCCGTCAGATGCCGGTTTAAATCACATCCTAAGGCAAGCTATCGCGGCACGCGCGTGATCTATTCAAAGGGTGTTGCGACGCCAGCTCCCAGCGACGAATTGACCGGGCCGGGCATTGCCCAGGCAGGGAGAATGAATGGGGCAGGGCGCATCGCTCCTTATTTCGCCGCTGTTAGGACACTGCCCGCCGCAACCCGCCTTAGGGTTTCAGGGTCAGGCGCGCCTGGTTGCTGACGACATGGCCCTTGCTGTTGCTGACCCGCACCGTGTAGTAGCCGGCGGTGGACGCCGTCGTCCGGGTCAGGGTCAGATTGCGGGTCGTCGCGCCCGTGATGTGCGGGCCATTCTTCAACTCCACGCTGTTGCGGCTCCAGGCATAGGCCAGCGGCGCGCCGCCGGTGGCGAGGACATTGAAGCGCACCGTTTCACCGGGTTGGAACGCCGCTGACTTCGGCTGCGTGACAATGTGCGGCTTGGCGTTGGAAATTTGCACCGTCAGGCTCCGGCTCGCTGCTGTTTTAGCGGCCTGCGTGATGGTGCAAACCTTGCCGTTGATGGTGATCTTGCCCACGCGTTTCGACGTGGTCGTGTTGGTGGAAGTGCGGTAAGTGACTGTGCCGTTGCCCGAACCCGACGCGCCGGCCGTGATAAAGAGCCAGGCGGCATTCTTAGTGGCAGTCCAATTCGTGTTGGAAGTCACGGTGATCTTGACACCCGTGCTCTGGGCCGCGGGCAAACTCTTGGTCGTCGGGCTGATGTTCGTGAAGGGGGCCACCGCCGCATCCTGCGTGATGGTGCAGACTTGGCCACTCACGGTGATGTTGCCGCTGCGCGGCGTCCCGGCGGAATTCGCCGCGACGCTGTAGCTTACGACGCCGTTGCCCGAGCCGGCATTGCCACCGGTAATGGTGATCCAAGTATCGCTGGCCACAGCGGTCCACACCGTGTTGGCCGTGACGTTGATGGAAAGATTCGCCGAACCGGCCGCAGTGACGTTCTGGGCCAGCGGGCTGATGTTCACGAAGGCAGCTGCGCCATCCTGGCTGATGGCGCAAACCTGGCCGTCAATCGTGATGTTCCCGGAGCGCGGGCTCGTTCCACCGTTCGCGGCGACATTAAAGACCACCGTGCCATTGCCGGAGCCCGAGGGGCTGCCGTTAAAGGTAATCCAGACGGAATCGGAAGCCGCCGTCCAATCGACCGAGGCCGTCACCGTGATATTCTGGCCCAAAGCGGCGCCGGCACCGAAGCTGAAGGAGGTCGGAGTGATATTGGTATTCGGAGCCGGGTCCTGGGTCACCGTCGAAGTCTGGCCATCGATGATGATATTGCCGGTCCGGATCACGTGCGTGGGATTGAAGGCCACGTCAAAGAGCACCGTCGCGTTGGTCGAACCGGAGCTCGTGCCGTTGAACGTCAGCCAATCCGCGTCAGTGATGCCGACCCAGCTGCCCGTCGTCGTGACTGAAATGTTCTGCGCCAAAGACTGCGTGTAGGGCAGGTTGAAACTGCTGGGACTGGTGGTCGAGTTGGAACCCGTCTGGGTGATCAGGAAAATCTGGCTGTTGACCGCGATGGAGCCACCGCGGGTGGTATTTCCGGCATTGGGCAGCACCGCGTAAGTGAAGTTGCCATTGCCTGAACCGGTGTTGCCGCCGGCGATGACAATCCACCCGTTGCTTGGCGCGGCGGTCCAATTCGCGTTGGAAGTCACGTCCACCACCTGGCCGGTGGCGCCGTTGGAGGTGTAGGAATTGCTGGAAGGCGACAAACTGGTGACCTCGCTGGCGGACAATTGCGTGATGGTGAAGACGGCGCCGGCAACGGTGATGTTGCCCGTGCGGTTGGCGGCAAAGCCGTTGGACGCCACGGAGTAAGTCACCGTGCCATTGCCAATAGCCGAACCGCCGTCGGTGATGCTGATCCACGTATCACTCGGTACGGCCGTCCAATCGGCGTTAGAGGTAACATCAAAGGTCAGGTCGGTCGCGCCCCCGCTGGCCACGTTGCTATTGTTGTTCGGATTAAGGGTCGTGTTGTTGACCGCAGCTTCCTGCGTCACAATAAAGCCCAGTCCGCCGATGTTGATGGTGCCGGTGCGCACGAAGGCAAAATCGTTTTCCGCCACATCATAAGTCAGGGTGTCGTTCCCGACGCCGGTGGCATTGCTCGTAATCGTGATCCAATCCGAATCCGTGCTCACCGGCCATTGCGTGTTGGAGGTGACATTGATGGAAAGATTTGCCGTCGCGTTGGCCGTCACGTTCTGGCTGGTGGGATTGACACTGATGGTCGGAGTCACCCCGGCTTGAGTGACGGTGAAATTCGACACGGTGGAGTTGGCGTAGGCGAGGGAGATGTTCGCCACGCGGGTGAAACCGACCGCACTCGGCTGCACCGTATAAGTCACGGTGCCGTTGCCAATGGGGCCGCTCGTGTTGCCCACCAAGGAGAGCCAACTCGTCGCGCTCGGATCCACCGTGGCCGTCCAGGGCGCATTGGAGACCAAGGCGAACTTCTGGTTGCTGGCGCCGGCGGTGGTAAAGTTGGCACTCGACGGGGTAAGGGTAATGACCGCCGGGCCCGCCAGTTGGGTGATATTGCAGACGACGGTGTTGGGCGGGGCGCTGACGGTGATGTTGCTCGTGCGATTCGAGACCGTGGGATTGGCCTGAACTAACAACTTAATGATGCCATTGCCCGTACCTGAGCTGCCGGAATTGATGAGAATCCATGACGCCTTGGATGCCGCGGTCCATGGCACGTTGGAGGTCACGGTTATGGGCAAGTCTTGGTGGGCGCCGCTGTCCAAGTTTCCGAAACTTGTCGGATTCAACGAGGTGGTGGCATTGACGCCTAATTGGGAAACATTGACGGTCTGACCGCCGATATTGATGAAGCCCGTGCGGGTGCCGACGTTGCCATTGGCGAGGACTTGGAACTGCACCGTACCGTTGAACCCAATGGTGTCGTTGCCAGGGCTGGTGACGTTATCGGTGATTATAATCCAGCCAACAGAGGGCGTGGCCGTCCAATTCACATTGGCGGTCGTAACTATGGCAGTGTTTCCACTGGCACTGGCCAAGAAGGTGGGAAATGAAGTGGGGGACAGGCTGACCGTAGCCGGCGAACCAGCCTGCGTAATCCTAAAACGGGTGGTGATGACATCGTTAAAGACGGATATATTCGCGGTGCGGCTGGTGCGCAGGAAGTTCGGGCTCACTGAATAATTAAAAGTGCCGTTGCCGGAACTGGTGATATTGCTGCCGCCATTGACGAACACCCAGGCGTAGGCGGGATCTTGAAAGGCCGGATCGTTTGAATTATAAGTCGGCGCGGCTGACCAATTGTCGTTGGAGGTCACCGTGATATTCGCACTACTGGTGCCATTGTTAGTTAAAGTTACGTTGGCGGGCGACACCTTGATGAAGGTCGAGGCACCGAACTGGTGAATCGTGCACACGGATTCATTTACCGTGATGTTGGCGTCCCGCGAGGCCGGCAGCGGCTGCACGCCCACCGTGAAAATGATGGTGCCGTTGCCGGAGCCCGAGGAGCCACTGTTGATGGTGACCCAAGTGACGTTGGATACCGCCGTCCAGGCCGTGGTGGAGTTGACCGCGATGGTCTGTCTCGAGCCCCCCGCGGGAATCGCACTAAAACTCGTCGGTGTGAGGTTGGTGACGTTATTCAAACCGTTCTGCGTGATGCTATACACTTTGTCGGCGATGGTGATGTTGCCACTGCGCGAGCCCAGCAGTGGATTCGCGGCGACATCAAAGGTAACGTTGCCGCCCGGACTGGTGCCATTGCCCGAGCCGATGATCGAGATCCAGGTGTCGCTGGGGGTGGCGGTCCAATTCGTGTTCGAAAGGACGGTGATAACCGTGCCGCTAGCGCCGCCTTGCGGGAAATTCTTGCTGGTCGGGCTGATCGTGGTATTGGCGGCCGGGCCGGTTTGATTGACCGTGTAAATGTTGTTGTTGATCGTGATGGACGCGCTGCGGGTACTGGTGTTTCCGTTGGGCAGGACGGTATATTTTACCGTTCCGTTGCCCGTGCCATTGAAAGCCCCCTGAATGACGGTCCAGTTGGCGCTGGAGCTGGCGGACCAGAATTCGTTCGAGGTGACCGTGATGGTTTGATTTGAACTGGTGCCGTTAAAGCCGAAATTGGCGCCGGTGGGATTGATCGAGGTAAACGACGGGCCGGCATCCTGGTAAACCACAAAGGCTTGGCCGTCCGCGGTGATCGTCGCGCTACGCGGCTGATTGGTCGGATTGCTGGCCACCGCGTACGTTACATTGCCGGTGTTGCTCCCGGGCGAACCACTCGTGACCACGACCCACGAGTCGCTGGAAACCGCCGTCCAGCTCGCGTGGCCGGAATCGACGATAAAGCTTCCATTGGCGGTGCCATTATAGGAAACATTGGCGCTGCTCGGTACCAACGCCGTCTGCGCCGTCAGTTGATTGACCGTGAAAAGCTGGTCGTTAATGAAAATGACCCCGGTGCGATTGGTGAAATTGTTGTTGGCCTGGACGACGTAGCTGATGTTGGACGTCCCGGTGGTGTGGTTGCTGGTGTCTGGCAGGATCCACGATACATTGGACGAGGCGCTCCACTGAATCACATTGGTCGTCACGGAAATGCTGCTATTTCCGCCCTGATAGTCATAATTACCGCTGGTTGGCGTGATATTGGTGACGGGCGGGGCCGCGTCCTGCGTGACCGTGACCAGTTTTTGCCCGATGCCATTATTACCGGTGACCGAAATAGTGTCATTGCGGGATTGTGCTATCGTGTTGGCCGCCACGTTAAATACGATCGTGCCATTGCCGGTGACGTTGCCCGAGCCGGACGAATTGCCCGTGTTGGTGATGGTGATCCATGTCGCATTGGTGGTTGCCGGGGTCCAATCCTTATTGCTCTGCACGGTAATCGTCGAACCCGTGGTGCCGCTGTAGACGGGCGCAAACGAGGAGGGCGTCAGGGTTAAGAACGGCGGCGAGCCAAGTTGGTTGACGGTCACTGTCTGCGTGGTCGAAAAGTCCGTGGAATGGTAAGTGACGGTGCCGGTGCGGCTGAGGCCGCCATTGGCATCCGCCGTCAACGTCACGACCGTATTATTCAAGGTCGTGTTGCCCCCGCCGGTGAGCGTGCTCGCATGCAGCCACGCCGTGGAATTTGCATCCACCGTGGAATTCCAAAACGTATTGGTGGTGATGTTATACTGCAGGCCGGCCCCGTTGGCAGTGACATTGCTAAAAGTGAGATTGCTACTCGAAACATTACCCGCGGTGACGAAGTTCAAGGTGGGGGTGGCGCCCGCTTGGAGGACGGGCTTCTGGAACGCCGTTCCCACCACGACACTCAGGATGGCGATGTTGGTGTCGTTCGAGGCCCCACGGTGCGAACTGCCGGGATTGGCGGTCACATTCACCGTAATCGAGGCTGTTCCTGAGGCGTTGAAGTTAGACGTTAAGGTCCCGCTTGGGGCTGCCCCGGCCACGACGGCCCAGTTGGGCGGATTCAGTGGCTTCGAAGTCGGAGGAGTGCCCGCCACGGTGGACACATAGGCCGTAAACGCACCATTGGCCGTTCCCCCCGTGACCGTATAAATAACACTCGGCCCGGTCGCAGGAGCAGTGAAGGGGGCGGAATTGCTAATGCTGATCGTGGCTCGCGCGGTGATTGCGGGCACCGCGCAGGTCAGTGCCGCCAGAAAAAGTGTGCCAACGGAGCCAGGGAATAAACGGGAGTAATTCACGAGGTAATTGAGGGGGGTAACCAAGGTTGGATGTTCCCTCCTGTGAGAGAGCTCATCGAACGATTTTATTTCTATCCGATTAGGGGTGGGCTTTCAAGACAATTCGGGGTGACGCGCCTGCGTAGAACACCTACTGGCCGCAAAAAATGCCAGTCAGGTACATCATGGACGCGAGCGCAACGCATGAAACGGAAAACGCTGCCCGGAGATTTTGCGCAATGCGAGCGAAAAAATCACAAAATTTTCACCGTGCAAATCGAGCTGCTCCCTGGATTTTCGGAGGCCGGCTTCTGGCCGCGTCTCTTTTTTCCCGCCGGCCTCGCGGTCGTAGGGGTTTATTCTCCATTTTGCTCTTCACCCGCCGCCCGCCACAGTCGTACACTTTTTCATGCGCCTCTGTTCTCCCCGTCTTTTTTTCCGTGAACTCCTTCGAGCGCTGCTTGGGCTTGGGTGCGCGTGGGCGCCGGTGGTTGCCTCCGCGGCGATCAACCTGGATGCCTCGAACCCCGCGCCCGCGCCGGTTGCGCTGCCGTTCGAGGCGAGCGGCAAATCTCCCGCCGGCCAAGTGCTCGGCGTCAACAACCGCTACTTCACCCTCGACGGCCAGCCGTGGTTTCCCGTGATGGGCGAATTTCATTTTTCGCGCTATCCCGCCGCCGAGTGGGAACGTGAAATTCTCAAAATGAAGGCGGGCGGCATCAATGTCATCGCGACTTATGTGTTTTGGATTCACCACGAGGAAACCCAGGGGCAATTTGACTGGACGGGCGACCGCAATCTGCACGATTTCATCGCCCTCTGCGCCAAGCATGGGATGTATGTGTGGCTGCGCGTCGGCCCCTGGGACCACGGCGAAGCCCGCAATGGCGGTATGCCGGATTGGCTGATTGCGAGCGGAATTCCCCTGCGCCAGAACAACCCGGCCTACCTCGGTTACGTGCAAAATTTCTTCAACCAAATCGGGTCGCATGTGAAAGGGATGTTCTGGAAAGACGGCGGACCCATCATTGGCGTGCAATTGGAAAATGAATATCACCCGGGTGGAAACATCGGCCTGCCGCACATGGCCGAGTTGTTGCGGTTGGCGCACGCGGCCGGCCTGGACGCCCCGTTTTATACCGCCACCGGTTGGGACAAGGCCGTGGTGCCGCCCGGTTTTCTGCCGGTGTTTGGCGGTTACACTGAACAGTTTTGGAGCAACAGTCTTAACGAACTGGGCCCCAACGTGAATTTCTTCATCACGCCGATTCGCGCGGAGGACAACGTCGGCCCGAACCTTCAGCCGAAGGACGCCAACTATAATAACAAGTACGCCGGCTTTCCATTCGTCACCGCGGAAATGGGCGGCGGCATGGCCATCGCGTATCACCGCCGGCCTCTCATGTTGGGTGACGACTCCGCCGCCGCGGCCCAAGTCAAACTCGCCGCCGGCATCACCATGCTCGGTTATTATATGTACCATGGCGGAGCGAACCCCGACGGAAAAACGCCCTTGCAGGAGACCCAGAGCCAGCCCGACGGCCACGGCTACAACGACATGGAGCAAAAGTCCTACGACTTCCAGGCGCCGTTGGGCGAGTTCGGCCAGGTGAATCCGAGCTACCGGCTGATGAAGACCATGCACTTGTTTCTCGACGACTTTGGCAGCCTCCTCGCGCCGATGGCCACTTACTACCCGGAACAAATGCCCGCGACCACCGCCGACATTTCCACGCCGCGCGTTTCGGCCCGCGTCAATGGCAGCCAGGGCTTTATCTTCATCAACAACTACGAGCGGAACTATGCGCTCGAGGGGCACAAGGATTTTCAAATTAACCTCAAGCTGCCCAACGGCACGCTTTCCATCCCGCGGGTGCCGACGACCATCCCCAGCGGCGCTTATCCGATTTGGCCGGTAAATTTCGATCTCAGGGGCGGACAGTTGGTTTATTCCACCGCGCAACTGATGTGTCAGGTCGCGGATTCCTCAAACATCACGTACGTTTTCTTCGCGTGGCCGGGCCTAAAGCCTGAATTCCAATTGGAATTGCAGGCGCCCGCCACCGTGACCGCCAGGGGAGGGCGCGTCACCGCGGATTCGCCCACCACTTTTTTCGTCGATCAACTCGAGCCCGGTCCCGGTACCTTGATTGATATCACGTACGCCACCGGCGAATATTTGCCGGCCATTCATCTATTAGTGTTGAGCCGGGAACAGGCGTTGAATTTGTGGAAGGCGAAATTGGCGGGGCAGGATAGGTTGGTTTATTCACCGGCGGGTGTGTTTTTTAACGGCGACGACGTGCACCTGAGTTCGCACGACCCCGCTGATTTGAAGGCGGGCTTCTATCCGGCGCTCGCGGCGAAGGCTCCGCAGTTCCAATTCATCGGCCAGGATGGCCTCTTTCAAATGCTCTTCACTCACGTGGATGAAATGAAGGCGGCCGTGGAAGTAAATCCCCTCAAGGATGCGTTGCCCTCCGTGCCCGCCAAAATGAGCCGCCGTCCCGTCGCGATGGAGCCGGACGACGCCGACTTCGACCGTGCCGCGGCCTGGTCCATTCATATCCCGGCCTCGGCCTTGACTGGCCCGCATCAACCCTTGTTGGAAATCAATTACGAAGGCGATGTCGCGCGCCTGTATGCCGGCGGCCGGCTCCTCGACGACAACTTTTACAAAGGCACGCCCTTTGCCTATGGAGTCTGGCGGATTACACCGGCGGAATTGGCGAACGGCCTCGAACTGAAAATCCTGCCGTTGCGCCAGGACACCCGTGTCTATTTGCCATCCGGCGCAAAACCAGCCTTTGCCGCCAACGGCGAGGCCCTGGAACTGAAGAACATCAAATTACTCTGGGACTACGAAGCCATCCTCCATGCCAACAAGTAAACCGAGCAGTGGACGCAATCCCGAGCAGTGGACGCTGTCGACGGTAAAAAACCAGCCCTCAGCGCCTACAACATAAATTAGACATAATGTTTATTGT
>CAZLRH010000047.1:0-12272 GCA_964562015.1 uncultured Opitutales bacterium
AGCCCGACTCGATCCATCGGAAATCGCCCAAGATCTGAAAATGGTGGGAGAGCAGACTCGAACCAAACGGCCAGAATGGGCAAGATGTTGTAAGCCGAGAAGTTGCCAAAGCACAAGGTGACGGCAATCCACGCGGTGCTCCACTACGTTCCGGTCAGCCGGGGGAAGACTTGTCCGAGGTCGTCCTAGCGTGGGCAAACCTGCCCGCAAAAATCAAAGCGGCTATCCTCGCGCTCGTTGAGGCCGGAAAAGGAGTAGCCAAATGAGCGCTACCCAGGACAATCCCGGCGAACATAGAAGCTCGCCCAAAGGAACTGCTAACAATCTCGACCTGCCCCTCGTAGGTGCCGCAACCGGCCCGCTGTCAAGGTGGAGCACAGACGGAGGCGAGCAATACCTTGACAGCATCAAGGCCGGTACAATGGCGGCCCAACAGGGGCAGGACCAGACTTCCCCACTATCTGACACCCCTGCGCCGCCTTTTGAGCCTCTGCACAGCAAGGCGATGAGGGCGGCAGGAATTATCCATGTCACACTCCCCTCGCGCACAACCAGCAAAGGCGAAGCAGCGAGCCCGGCGACCGAACGGCATTTGGCGGTCGCTGGGTTGGCTGCGGAAGCATGGGAAGACGCTCCCGGCATAGGCATCCTTTCCGAATATTGCCCTGCCTCCTGGCATGACCCGCGCGGGATTAAAAAAGTGCTCCGCAGAATTACGCCCTATCTGCCCGATGTGACCGGGGCTTTGTTTCTGACCCTTACCTATGATCGCAACCGCTTCGCCGGTCCCGAGTCAGCACACAACTTGGGACGGCCTTTCATCCGAAAGGTAATGGACCGCCTGCGCAAGGGCGTGGAATGGCAGGGCAAACATTACCAGTTCATGGCCCCCTACTGCGTGAAAGTCGAGTTTCACGATGATGAAGATGGCTGGCCCCACTACCATTTGGTCGTCCTGACCCGCCGCTACGTGCCCGTATCCTTGCTCGCGGAGTTGTGGGGAAATGGTCTCTGCCATGTTCGACGCATCCGCAACCACGATTTTCACTACTTGCTGAAATACGTGACCAAAAGCGGTGAGTATCCCGAGTGGGTCAAATCCCGGATGCGCCTCCGCGTATTTCAGCCCTCCCATGGCTTTATGAAGCCTAGGCCGGCAAAAGCCGTCGCCAGTGTGGCGCAGGCCAAACCGAAGCCCAAGGAAATACAGTCTCGGGCTTCGCTCACTATTGGGCAACGCCTCCATAAGTGGGCGCGTATGGCCCTTTTCAAAAAAGAAGGGCGATTTCAAACATTGGCCCTCTGTCGTTCCTTTCGAGAGCTGTTTGACCAGCTCGTCCTTTCCATTGCCGAGTCCCAGCGGTACCTCGGCAATGGATTCATCAAAATAAACCGCAAAAACGAACTAATCCCATGGATCCTAAATCCAGCAATGCTATGAAGCCCGGGGTGTACGTGATCGGAAAGATTCTTTCCTGCACGGCCAACCTGTTTAACCGCAAAGACGGCAGCGGTAAATTCGTCGTCGTCCGCTATGAAATCTCGACCCGCCCTGGTGTCGTGACGTTCGAGCGCATGTTCGACCCCACCAAGGATGCCGAAATCAAGCTCGAGGGCGACAAAGTGGTCAACTTCCCCACCTATCCGGAGGAATCCCTCGTGACCTTCCGGGTGGACCCTGACGGCATCCGGGAGAACAAAGGCAAAGTCCGCATCACCCGGGCCGAAAAGATCGCCTAAACGGCCTTGCTATATCACGACAAATGACAGAGAAATGGGGCCGGTTTGGGGGTGCCGCCGCGCGTCAGCGCGGCGCGCCCCCGACCGGCCCTTTTCCTTGTTTCTAAAGAGTAATAACTGTCCGAAAGATCATGACCAAAATAATCCCCGCTGCCACCTTGGAATTATCTACATCTGCCGATTCGTATACGTCAGGCCTCGCCAAATACCTCACCCAGATTGGCTTGCCCTCAGAAGGCATTTTAGTACCGATAAAGGAAGTTGGCAGGGTTATGTAAAAACGGTCTCGATGTGCTTTATTGGCAATGGATATGGCGTTTCAATTACGGCATATGCGTTTTACCAAAGCATGATCGACCGATTTACTGACTATGAGATTTGGTCCTTCTTACATCTAGTAAACGATTCTGACTTTGCTTCTCGCCTCACGCTCAAGGATTGTGCCGTAAGATACCGAAGCCTCTTAACCTATTTTAGATCGAGAACATCCCAGCCGGAATTATTGGCCATAATTGACTACATCGCACGAGCAACAGACGATCAACTCCCAAACATAGGTCGCGCAACAGCGCTTCGGCAGCTCTTAAACTTAAAATAATTGTGCTCACTCAATTGCATTCAGCAGTAGTTCGATCGAGTAAGCGAACCACCTCATTGATTGCTATTCGTGTCGGGTAAAGACTAGATACGGATAAAGCGAATGCCTTGGCTAAAACGAGCAGTTCAGCATCGGCGACCCAACGGCGGCGAAGCTCGATGCCGGCGATTACGTCGCGGGAGATATCCCAGCCGATAAGCTGGCACTTGGCGGCTAGGCCTGCTTGAGACCAGCCGCGCTCTTGACGGAGGGCACGGATACGTGGGCCGACGATGTTTCGGGGACGCTTCAAGTTGTGTCGTTTTCGACACTTGACTCTAAAGCATTCGGCCAATCACATTGTGTTGAATTGAACACAATCGCTTCCCATGAGTCCCTTGCCGACTGAACAAGTGCTGTACCGGGAAAAGGCACATAGAATCATCTTTCTGCCAGCGCTGCTCGTGTTGTGCCTTGCGCCAATTCCGAGTCTATTCGTGTGGCTGGCAGTTAGCCGCGTACCGCTTGCGGCCTCCCAGCAATTTCATATACCATTAATCTGGCCCATCCTCATTCTGGAGGGCATGATTCCTGGCTTAATCGTCTCGGGGTTGACCCTGGCTTACTACCTGCCAACAACAGTAGTACTCACTGATCGCCGTTTAACCTACGAATCGGACCTAATTACGCCGCTGGCAAAGCATATTCAGATTAACCAGATCGACATGCTGTCCTTCAAAGAGTCATTCCTGGGTCGGCGTTTTGGCTATGGGACCATGACTGTCTACGGGACTAATGGAACAATCTTCACCCTGCGATTCCTCCGTCGCCCCGACTACTTTAATCAGCTCCTTCACGCTATGGCCGGAGGAACAAGAAGTACCTGATTGTTCGGATTTGTCTTCGTTGATCTGATTTATACGCGCTTTCCAATTTTCCCACAATTGGTCATGAAATGCACAATATCCAAGATACCAACACCAAACTGCCGTTGCACTAATTAGAGACCATACCCCAGCTAAAATCAAATAGCCGTAAAATGCCCACCATGTAATCCTTGGCGACAAAGAGCCAGGAACGCTCGTGTTTAGGCGTCAGGGATCGCTGGAGCAGGTCGCCGACTGGTTTGACCGGATATCTCTAAGATTTGGACCAACGGTGACCCTGGGTGGCGTGATGATGTACTGCCCTGTTTCTCGTTCGGCACTTCACGAACGAATTGAGCGCGGCGGGCTCACGGTGTTTGAATTCAACGTGACAGAGCGCAAAACAAACTTGCTGGGCAGTATCAAGACCGTGTTTCGCAAGACATATTCCTATGTGCCGGTTGAGGAATTGCGCGCTTGGCGTAAAGATATCGAGGAACGCGCAAAGGCCAAAGGTTATACCGCCGAAGAGATAGCCGGCCCCTATTCTCAACGCGTGGATGAAATTGTACGCGTACAAAATCAGGAAGATGAAGAAGCAAAAAGAGCGGAACCGGCCATATTGGAAATACCATTAAGCCTGTATGATCTCGAATCTATTAAAAGCGTGGCGTGGCATGCTAAATACGCCACACCTGAAAAATTCATGGCTGACATGATCAAGCCAATCGTAGAAGGCGGATTCAGCGGACTTAGCTTCGGCAAGGCGGGGTTATGGATGATGGGGTTAATGGAGAAGTACAACTTCGGAAAAGTCAAAGTACCGACAATTCTCAAAGATCTGGCGAAAAAGATAACATGAGCACGCAGCAATTATTCGAGAAGCCGATGCGATTGGAAGCGGCCGCTGAATTGTTAGGCGTCAGCGTGAAAACGATTACGCGTGAAAAAGACATGGGCAAGTTTTGTGCATTTCAAATCCGGGGGCGCTGGTTTACCCGCATGTCGGATATTCAGGCCTATATCGATCAACAAATTCAAAAAGCGAAAGGGAGGCAATCATGCTTAGGTATCTCATAGCACCAGACGAAAAACATCCTTGTTATCGGGGACGTTACCGGACCGGGGACGATGCGAAGACTTTCCTCAACTGGGTAGAGCGAACCTACGAGATTCCGAATCCGCTCAAGCGCATTCAAAAACTGCCGGTGCCAATCAATAATGAGGGGCCTCGCGCTTATACAGAAAATGAACTTGTCCGTCTTTATGCCGTCTCTCCCCGCCGCCGCTTCTTCTATCGTCTCATGACCTTCACCGGCCTGCGGCACAAAGAAGCCCGCCGCCTGTTATGGAGCGATGTGCGCTTGGACGGCAATAATCCCGGCATTTTCCTGCGCCCCGAGGCCACCAAGAGCCGTCGGGCAGACTGGTTGCCCATCCTCTCCCACCTAGTGCCCGAACTCATCGCTGCACGCCCAGCATGGGCCAAGGACAGCACCAAAGTCTTTCATCGCGGCGTCCCCAATATCGAGACGTTAAACCGCGATTTCGCCAAGGCCGGTATCGCGCACACTGATGCGCGTGGACGTGCGGCAGGATTCCACACTTTCCGGCGCACCTTCATCACCATGCTTCAAAAGAGAGGCGTGCCCTCGCGAGTGATCATGCAACTGGCCCGGCACAAAAGTTTGAGGCTCACGGATTGGACCTACACCGACTCAACGCAACTTCCTTTACGCGAAGGCATGGAGACACTGGCGAACATCGCGCTATTGCCGTCCCCCAGCCCAGAATCCAATCCACGTAGTTCTCCACTAAAATCCGGCCAAAGCGGGGTTTTAGCGTCCAAGGCTGTCCAATCGAAAAAATTGACGAGTGCCAGCCAAGACGCACAAGCCGCTGATTTGCAATCTACTTGGGACGGCTTGGACAAAGGTGTCCAAGATTGTCCACAATTTGAAATGGTGGGAGAGCAGGGACTCGAACGCAATTCCCACTGCGAAGCTAAGTTGCTAATAATCGCGGACTTAGTTGATTGTTAATGGTTTAGAACAGGTTGAAAGATACGTCTTCTTTCGCAAAAGAGCAACAAAATTCTTCATTTGTGGCAACCTTTTGGCAACCTAAAGTAGCAAGGTGTAGCGCCCTGCTGCCTAATTTTGGGCAAAAAAACAGTTTTTTGGGCACCTCAGATTCGGATTTTTCGCCACGCCACTTGGCGATTTCCAGTTGGGCTTAAAAGCGATAATAGGTAACGCAGGCGGCACCTTAGGAGTTGAAGCATTGACTCGGCTATCACAGCCTCCGTATCAGATACCGACGCGCTGGCCGTTGAATGGGAGGGTCTTCGCCAACATTTCAAAGAAGACAGCCGGACATTGGAGGGATTGGAGGCTTACACGAGCAAAGTTTGGGTTTCATCGCACCGTCGTAAACTTGTATCGTTTTTTGCGAATAAAGGCTGGGATGAGTTGCTCGACGTTCCTGGGCTTGGCAGGAAGAAAGCTCAGTTGCTTGTCGAGATGTTTTCGGCGGCGCTTAAAGCCTGATTCTCGAATATGGCCGACATTTTTACAAAGGTTAAGCGTTCATCTATAATGTCTCGGATTCGCAGTTCGGGAAATAAGGATACCGAACTTAAACTAATCTCCTTGTTCCGAATTCACGGCATAACAGGTTGGCGTCGAAATTGGCCCGCTTTCGGGAAGCCCGATTTTGCCTTCCCAAAAAAACGCTTAGCAGTTTTTGTTGACGGCTGTTTTTGGCACGGTTGTCCAAGACATTATAAAATTCCACGAGGCAATCGATTGTTTTGGTCGAAAAAATTCTCTTCTAACAAAGCCCGTGATCGCTTAGTTAATCGAAATCTCAGAAAGCTAGGATGGCGGGTTATTAGAATTTGGGAACATGATCTTTGCAGATCAATGTCTGTGCTTGATAGGCTGGATAGCGCATTAAATTCGTAAGTTGAAATCTTGAGGTCAAGGTGATTCCCTGCTTTCCGTTGTGCAACAGCTCCCGAATTATGGCGATGAACGCCAGACCGCCTTTTGCTGCTATTGTGGTGGACCCACAGAGACGCGAGACCATGTTCCATCGCGCGTTCTTTTAGATGTTCCGTACCCGGAAAATTTGCCAGTTGTGCCTGCCTGTCAAGATTGCAACAACGGCTTTTCCCTTGATGAAGAATATCTTGCCTGTTTGATTGATTGCGTTCTTGCAGGTTCAGCATCGCCCGATGCAGTCACACGGCGCAAAGTCCAGCGCTTGCTTCGTGAAAAGCCCTCCTTATCTGCAAAGCTATCGTCTGCCCGACATCAAGCCGAGAGCCTTACGCAATATGCAATTGAGCACGCGCGAGTTGAAAATATTATTCTAAAGCTGGCGAGAGGTCATGCTTTGTATGAATTGTGTGAACCGCAACTTTATCAGCCATCGTCTTTAACTTTCTTGCCAATTCAGTCCTTGAACGACGAACAGCGCACTTCGTTTGAGCGACCTCCATTTTTACCAATACTACCCGAAGTTGGGAGTCGTGCCATGCAGCGTTTAGTTCTCCAAGGTTCTGCTGCATGGATTGTTGTCCAACCGGGAAGGTATCGGTATCTTACATTGGCGGCTCATTTGATCTCTGTCCGAATTGTTTTAAGCGAATACCTTGCTTGTGAGGTCATTTGGCAACACTGAAATGCATCGGCCATTGGCCGGAATGCTTACCTATCTTGAAAATCAGAACCGCTATCGGGCGCCCGCTTCGCGACGACTGAGGGTAGAAGACAACCTCGCCGGTTTTTTTTGACAGACTGCCTGAGCGTGAACAATCTCCATTTGACCAACATGAAGTCCATTCGCCTAGCGAGCGGCTTAACCCGACGAACAGCCAACTGTCTGACGAAGGCGGGAATTCCGCTTGAAAAAACGGCGGTCATTATTGCACTCAGAAACGGAACTCTGTATCCGCACCGAAGCCCTCGCCTTTACGGAAGAACTACCCATCGTGAAGTCTGTCGTTGGGCTGGCATTGGTGAATTCACTTTATCCCGCAGAACCGTCAACTGCTTGACGAAGGCGGGCATCCCGATTGAGAAAACGGCGATAGTTAGGGCACTTTTGAACGGAACCCTCTATCCGCGCCAGAACCCCCGCCTCTATGGACGGACGACCCATCGGGAGGTATGCCGGTGGGCTGGCGTTGATGAATCCATATTGCGGCGTTACTAGAATTCGGTTGAGTTGTCGGCATGTGTGTTCGCTACACGCTTCACAAGTCGGATGCGGCCTTAGCGGCAGTCGCCAAAGCCATCGGGCAGATGTATCGCCGCCCGGCGTGGTTGGTTGACCGTTACAACATTCGGATTAGTGAAGTTGCGCCAGTGTTTGCCCGCCAAGGCACCGAGACGACCCTTGCGCCGATGATGTTTGGGCTTGTCCCATCGTTTCAACGGGGCAACCCAAAGAAGAAGCTTTTGCACAATGCCCGCTCCGAAACGGTGACCACCCTGCCGAGTTTCCGCGAAGCCGTGCAACGCCGACGATGCCTTATCCCCGCCAACGGATTCTATGAGTCCGTTACCCAGGGCAAGTACAGCCGACCCTTTGTGTTGATGCTGAAGGATGAAGAACCGTTTGCCATTGCTGGGATATGGGAACCGGGCTTGGATGAGTCGTTGCCTCCGAGCTTTAGCATGATGACGACCCACCCGAACGATTTGGTTGCGACCATCCATGACCGAATGCCTGTGGTCTTGACCCCGCCGGACATGCTGCGCTGGCTGGGTGACCAGCCGCTTTCAGAAACGGCCATCCAGGAGCTGTGCCGGGCTATTCCAAGTGACCGCGTTATGTTCCGCGAGGTCAATCGGTACGGGAACAAACCCCGTGCGGAGGGACCGCAATGCCTTGCCCCGCCAGACGAGCCGGAACCGGAGTTGGAGCTGGGAATCTAAGAGCAGACTGGTATGAACAAGGAACCAACAGAAGGCATTTACATCACCAAAGCAAAATGGATTTCGCTTTTAAAATTATTTTATGCTTGGATAAACAAGCCGATCCTAGCGCCGCAATAGATTGGGCGGTCGAGGCCAAAAAGAAACTTTCAAACACGGAATTTCTTTCTGTGCTTGACGAAGTATGGAAAGGATTCCTTGTATTTGAAAAGCCTCCTCTCCGAAAGAAAATCTTGGTCGCACTGCGAAATTGCGACAAATCAACGATAGAGTTTCTTGAGAAGTCCCTGCACGAACGGTCTGTCGAGAAGAAAGAGTCTTTGCGTGAACTGCTTGCGAGAAGGATTGAGCGAGAACATCAAATTGGAAAACAGAACTTTGTCTCGCTTGAAAGTGCTCGGGAGAAATCCAGGGAACTTAAGTATGAACAAAAGCAGCGGGAAATCGACCGCAAGCGGTGGTGGCTTACCGTGTCGACTTGTTTGTTTGAGGACTTGCTCAATCAACTTGGTGCTGTGCCAAGCGAGCACGTTGACAGCGTTCTGGATCGTCTAACGGAGATGCCTGCTACTACTTTCGGCGCGAACGCGAATCGACTGTGGGCTTTTTATGACAAGTACCGGATGCGGCTGGTAACACGGCCTCGAATGCACGAGGCGCATACTGTCGTTGAGTTCGCAGCACGTTTGATAATTGCAAACCGTGACCAAGATGCGAGAGACCTGCTCGAAAAGTTGGCCCCTTTGGTATCTCGAACACTCAAGGCCCTGGTAGATTATCTTCAGTTCGTTCTCAGTAAGCAGCCAACTTTCTCTGAGACTACCCTGTTCTCACAGCTAGCGGAGGAGGATGTTTTTTTGGCTTCGTGCTATTACGGTGACGGCCCGGCTAGAACTGCGCTCGACACAGTCTCGACGTGGGACTGGGCTTCCGTTGAGAATCACTTGTGGGATAGGACGTCGCAAGAAGCGGAGTTGAATTTGAACAGCTTCAAAGTGAAAGGGCTACAACCACGAATCGCGGAGCTTGCGTTTCGCCGTGTGCGCAAAATGCTATATAATCGGGATACAAAGGAGGTACTTACGGACCTCAATCTTCAAACGGTTAGGCAGTTGCCACGTCCTTGGAGCCGACACACGATGCTCCCAAAGGCGGATTGGAGAGACAGTAGTAGCAGCCAAGATTACGATGTGAAATGCAATTTGTATTTCAGATCTAAAAAGGAAAAGCTCGGTTTGCGGGGTCTTTTGCTCGACCTGTCAGGCGGCAGTGGAAATACCTATTCAGGGTTCATCATCGTTGATTCTAGTGCGGAGGAGTGCACTTGGACTTACGTTGGAGACTACAGTCCGAAATCAACTGATAAACTTGGGAGAGTTCTTCCGTTCTGCTTTCAGATTCCGGTGAACGCTCGTTTTTCTTGCAGGCTCCCCGACTCCGAGCTAGGTATCGGGAAGCAATTATTGCCGGACTGGAAGTTGAAGATTGGCTGGTGTCTGGCAAACGGACGGCCTCCTGGCTTCGGGTTCGATTCTGGTGCATCCGTCGAGGCCCATATCATGTTAGGAAACATGTTCGACAAAGTAATCAACCCGTCGGAAGGCACGTCCTTAGAATATGGGCTGTGGAAGGCACTGACCGAAATTACGCTGAGCGAGTGTTTTAATCGAAGTAAATCCGAAATGCTGGAATTTTTGGAATTAGCTCGCAAAATTGTGGGTTGTAGGGAATTCCCGGTGAGGCTCCCCAGAATCGGTGGTGACACGCTATTACACTGTTGGATTAGAGAAGTTCTCAGGCCACTTTGCCATTACGCCGACCGCATCAGATGCCCAGTATGCGCAGGCGACAGAGTCCGGCTGGAGGTGACTCGAATGACCGCCGAAGGAACCATTCTGGGGATACTTCACTGTGGTGCATGTCCACCAAGTTCGGGAAAAGAAGTGACGATTCTCACGCACTGCCAATGTGGTCACTACCCGCTTATCATCGGCAAAAATCCGTTGTGCGCAATTTGTGAGGGCCTTGTTTGTGACTTTCCCCAAGGGGATTCGCGTTGCCAGCAGTGTAAAGGAGAATGTCGCGGGGGCAAGGACACTGAAGAGTCCATGTTCGTTATGGAGCCGCAATCATGAGTGCTCTGGTGAACTGTTAAGGAATTTCGGCTTAGTCCATATTTGATCTATCCGAAGGCACGGCTCATTACCGAGTCTTAACCGCGTATTTTTTAATTGCTGTATATGCGCGGAAGTGCTCATTTGTACACTTGTTGAAGGAATGGGTAGCCAGTCGCACCCGTTCACTCCCGATGCAAGGCACCCGCAGGCATGTCACCACTCGCCACTATGGCCGCTTTGCGGTCGCTTGTGGCCGCCCGGTTCCCTCAAAAAACCCGGCGGCAGGGCGTCCACATGCCCACCGGGGTGCCCGCGATTGACGAGGCACTAGGCGACGGCCTACCGGCCAGTCAATTAACCGAGGTGGTTTCAGCAGCCCCGAGCAGCGGTGGGCAGGTTGTCCTTTCCCGACTCCTAGAGACCACGCGCACGGCCCGCCAAAGGGTTGCCCTGATTGATGCAGCAGACGGCTTTGCGCCCCATGCCGTTTCTCCCGATGCGTTGCGGCATCTCGTATGGGTGCGATGCCGGACTTTTGCCGACGCACTGGCATCAAGTGACGTGCTTGTGCGCGACGGCAACTATGCCGCCGTCATCATTGACCTGCGCGGCATTGCCGAAAAGGCGCTTAGGATGCAGCCCGGAACAACCTGGCATCGGTTGCACCGCGTCATTGAGCACGCAGCCCCGGCAGTGCTTGTGCTAACGCCCTGCCCTCTCGTTCCCGCCGTTTCTTGGCGACTGGTTTTGTCCACTTCGCACGGACTGGCGGCTAGGCGCATGTCCCAAGAGCAACTTGCCGCAACTCTCACAGTTGAAATCGCACGCGGCCATGTCAGCGATGCGATGGAAAGGGCCGGATGAAATTTTGCGTTCTATGGGTACCGGATTTCCGGTTGCACGCATTGCGCCGCAGCGACGCCGCGCTGACAGGCCGTGCCGCCGCACTTATCACAGGCGAGGGACGCAAGGCCACCATTGCCGAGGCGTCGCCCGAGGCCAAAGGCGTCACGCCCGGCGTTGCCGTCACTTTGGCAATGGCCCAATGCCCAGGGATCATCTTGCGCCCCCGCGACCCCGCCGCCGAGGTAGAGGCCCAGCGCATCTTAATTGCCGCCGCCTTTAGCCTGTCACCGCGCGTCGAGGCCACCGCCGCCGGGCGTTGCACGGTGGATTTGCAGGGTGCAGACGCCGTGAGAACGGAAGCACAGATGCGACTTTGCATCCGTGAACTCGCCAAGGCAGGACTTTCTACCCGCATTGGCGCAGCCGCGACACCGTTGCTTGCCAACATGGCGGCGCAATGCGCCGGGCCATTGTTGATCGTCAGCGACACGAGGAATTTTCTAAGACCGCTGCCGCTTTCCTTCGCCGCGCCGACACTAGCCCAAACCGAAATCCTTTCCGGCTGGGGCATACGCACACTAGGCGATTTGACGGATTTGACCAAGGCCGACATCGCGCAGCGACTAGGCACCGAGGGAGTGGCACTTTGGGAACGGGCCGCAGGTAAAACGACGAGTGTTCTCAGGCACGTTGAACCATCCCGCACATTTGAAGCCGAATGGGAATACGAGCCGCCCGTCGAATCCATTGAACCGCTTTTCTTTCGCTTGCGGGCCTTTGCCGAACGCATCGCCCTGGAATTGCGGGCCGCGCAGCTTGTGGCGGAAGAACTCACCCTGACTTTGTTCTTGGAGGACGAGACCGACTATCGCCGGAGTTTTCGCTTGCCGGAAGCAAACGCGGACTTGGATTCATGGTTGCGAGTTTTGGACTCGCACTTGGAAACCGTGCGAACCGCGGCGCGAGTTGCCCGCGTGCGGTTAGTGGCAAAGCCCATCCGCGCCCCGGAAAAGCAGGGCGGGCTATTCGACACGGGTTTGCGCGACCCCGCCGCCTTTTGGGAAAACCTTGCCCGAGTGAGCGCGATTGTTGGCGAAGGACGTGTAGGCACTCCTTTGATTTCCGACACGCACAAACCCGATACGTTTGTTTTGGTCAAGCCGACCGAGCTTGTGCCCGC
>CAZLRH010000048.1:0-10088 GCA_964562015.1 uncultured Opitutales bacterium
CCTCGCTGACCTCGCTGACCTCGCTGCCCTCGCTGCCCGCGCTGCCCTCGCTGCCCGCGCTGCCCTCGCTGACCTCGCTGCCCGCGCTGCCCTCGCTGCCCGCGCTGCCCGCGCTGACCTCGCTGACCTCGCTGACCTCGCTGCCCGCGCTGCCCTCGCTGCCCGCGCTGCCCTCGCTGCCCGCGCTGCCCGCGCTGCCCGCGCTGCCCTCGCTGAGGAAATCGTTGCCAAGCTCTGCGAATTGCTGGCGGCGGCCCCGGTGAAGAAAGCAGGTGCGGCATGAGCACCGCCGACCAAGCCGAATTCGACCGCCAATATCTGCGGTTCGAGCACTTGCCAGCGTCAGAGCGTCGCGAAGTGATTCGCACGCTCTTTTTAGCGGCCCTACATCGCGACCGCGTGGGTTGGTTCACTCGGCTGATTGATTCAGTGACCCAGGTAGCGAATGCGGGTGCTGTTGTCCTTTGCAGTCGGCCAGCGCCGAAGGATGACGTGCGGGCCTTTCGCCCGTTGCGCCGGGCACCGAAAGGGAGGGCCGCGTGATGCCAGCCGGTGCCCCTCACAAGTGCATGGAATGCGGCGGGAGGTTCAAGCCACCCGCCGCATTCCGCTCGGGCAAACGCTGCCCGTTCTGCGCGTCTAAACGCCGCGAGAATGCAGACCTTGCGCGGGATTTTCCCGGCAATTGGAAGTCGATTCACGATGCGTTGTTTCAGCCCATCAATAACGGGTTTCGCCGTCGTCTGATTAACTGCTAATGCACGTTCTTCAAGACCGATTTGCCAAGGAAGATGCTCAACTCGCCAGAGACAAGGCGCATTGGTTCGCCGTGGAATATCCACGCATTCACGCCCACATGACAGCGAGATTCCCCAAGGGGGGGCAGATGGCAAACGCCGGGGAAATCGTTCGCGTTGAGGATTCCATTAAGCGCCGCAAGGCCGCCGAGCGCGAAAAGCAATTAAGCTGGGAGATCGACCAAGGAATTAGGCCAGACCCGGAGCATTCCCCGGAGCGTCAGGCGTTCGTTGATTACTGCCGTCGCTCGGACGAATGGGGCGACAAGGCAATGGCTTGGATTAACCAAGCGTGGGATTTTTTCATGAATTCCGCCGAGGATGAAACGGGGTTAGTCATTCCTGAGGACTCGTTTTTGCGCATGGAAAAGCAGAATGAATCTGATTTGAGGACGGGTAATCAAATTGCTCTCAAGATGGATGACGCCGGGCTAGGTGGATTTTCGAATAGCAGAAGCGTGGTGGAGAAAATCGGCCTATTCACGCTATCACGTCAAGTGGAGCCGGATTTCCGCCGCTGCAATTTCAATAATTACCACGCGAAAAAGAAGCGCGCAAAAATGCTAGTGGCTACGGAGTATTTGCTGGCAAATCTCGCCAAGTACGGTGGGGGGCGCGCGCGATTCTGGACAGTCACAGGCGGCGGACGCGTGCTGGATTGGGAGATTGGCGAGCGATTCAGTGAAATTTTCCGGCGCATTAGCCTGCTCAATTCCCGTGATTGGTTCAGGGAGTATTTCGAAATCATATTTCGAGGGTCGGAATTAGGCAGCCTCCACAACACCCGCAGTAAATCCATTGAAAACTCCCATGGGATTTACGCGCCGGGCGCTCCCTTCAAAGACGCTCAAGGCCGTTGGCTGTTTCATCCCCACTGCCACCTGATTGTAATTCAAAAACGATACATGCCTCCGACGCTCTGGGAGGAATACAAGGCGCGAATTCGTGAGGCATTGGGAGGCTTCACTTTCGACGAAGGCGGTCAAATCCGCAACGTGCGCGAGGTGATTAAATACTTCGTGAAATCCCAAGACCTAATTGCCTTGGATTTGGAGACATTTAAGACGGTGTATTATCAGTTATTCAAGCGGCGGTTGTGTACACCAATGGGACGACTGCGCGATTTCATTTGGGAAATCAATGACAAGTGCAGAAAGGTGGAGCGCCCGAAAAAGACCAACGGCTTTCGCTACAGGCTTGTACCCAATGTCAATGCCCACCTAAAGCCCCTAGACCCCGATGAAGACGAATTCGAGGTTGAATTAGACAAGGTTCGCGTTACCGATAAGGACTCCGTTGCCGAGGATTGGTGTGTATTTTCTTGGGTGGAATCCGGCCCGCACGGTTCACCGATTAAGGAGCCCGGCGTTTACATCCGCCGTTCGGCATCGCGGCCCGTCACTGACGCGGAATTGATGCAGCATCCGCGAATTCGGCAATTAGCAGACAGATGCCGCCCGGCGTATTTGGCCGGGCTCGAATTGGCCAGCATTTCGGGCGTGATGGTCCGCCGCCGCATTAGCCTAGACACTACGCCCGTAACTGCACAGGCCGCAGGGCCGTTTTCCGGGGCTCCTCCCGGCCCTAACCCCACTTACGCGCTTGAAAGCCTGCCAGACAGGCCGCCAAGCGTCGGCAATGAGGCTCTGGCGTTGGCACTTTAACCCCGATTTCACCCCGGAATTCAAATCCCATGCCCACCGTTGCCAATTTCGAGTCGGACACCGTCGTAATGGACAATGGAAAGCTCGTTGATTCGTGGGAATGGCGTCTTCGCCAGCGTCAGCGCGGCAGCGCCATGACAACTACCAAGGTTCGCGCTTGGAACGTTGAGAAAATGTCTCCCGGCCCGGAACGGGAGAAAAAGCTTTCTGTTCTGCGGGATTTGTACCGCTGGATTCAATCGCCGGATTTCACCTGGGCGGAATACTGCCGCCGCGCAAAACCATGAAAAAAGCCACCTTCCAAATCTGGGATATGCTCACCGGCCTTTATCTGCTCAACGTTGACGTGGGCGGCACGGAATGGACGCCGGACAAGGATGAAGCCATGCAATTCGAGTCCTATTGCTCGGCGGTTTCATTCAGCGCCAATGTCAAATCGCTGGGAAAACTTTGGATCACTGGATTCGGCCCACTTTTCAGGGAACGACCCCGGAGCGGCACCCCTCCTCAATGCCTGTGATGATGGCGGAAATTCCCTAAGGCAAGCGGCCCCGGTTTTTGACCGGGGCCGTTTTGTTTACAGAATCTTGATTGCGACTTTTGCCTTTTGATTCTTGATCGTCATTAATTCGAGGAAGCCGGTAAATGTCACGGTGCCACCGCCGACAACCTGATTGGTTTTGTAGCCGACACCGCCCGACCATGACACCAGTCCATTGCTTTTGATTTTGCCCTTGATGGCAAATTTAACTGATTTGCTCGTGATGAATCGTTCAACGCCGGTAAACGTGCCGTCACTGTTGATGGTAACATTCATCGAGCCGCTTGCGTTTTTCATCGGCTTCACGGCCTTGGTGATTGTAAAAGTGCCAATCGTTGGCCCCGGAATCCATGCCGCGCCGTGAGTAATCGTGGAACCTAAAATTGCAATGAGGAGGAATAGATATTTCATGCGGGGCCAAATCGTAGCGGGCCGTTTGGAATTGACAATTCCGAATTAATTCCTATAATTCCTGAAAATTCTGAAAATGGAAAACCCGCCCGCTTCCTCCCCTGTTTCTCCCGATGCCTTGGCCGCTGGTCTTGCCGCCGAAATGCCGCCCGTCTCGCCGGGCATTGTCGATTCCCTTTCTGGCGCGAGTGGTGCGCCGTCTAAGTCCCCAGCCGGGGCCGTGCCGGGCGGCGCGGCCTCGGCCTCTGGCGGGTTTTTCAAATGGGGCAAGCGCCGGGATGGTTCGCCGCGCAACAAGCCCGGCGTGAAGCCCGGCCAGAAGCCCGCCGCGACCGCCTCGCGCGTTGTGGTGCCTCCGGCTGCCGCGCCTGCCCAGGTGCCAGAGCCCGCGCCAGCATCAGACCCTTTCCTGCCGCCTGCTCAAGCGACGGCGCAAGCCATTTTCATGCTCGGCATCGTAGCGGGCGGCGCGGAGTGGCAACCGCGTGTCGATAATTCCATCGGCTTGAACGAAGCCGAGACCATGACTAAGGCTTGGCGCGATTACTACGCGGCCAAGGGAATTCGTGATATTCCGCCCGGCGTCGCGCTGACGATTGCCCTAGCGGCCTACACCCTACCCCGCGCCATGATGCCGCAAACCCAATCGCGTTTGCAGCGCCTCAAGAATTGGTTCGCCGCAAAATATCTCGGCTGGAAATCGCGCCGGGCCGCGCCTGCCGCACCGTTGTCCACGCCTGCGACTGCTTCCTGAGCCATGCACGTCCTTGGCGTTGGCATGACCATGAGCGGGAAAAGCTTTCTCGCGAAGTCGATTGCCGCCTCCCTGAAAAAGAAGGGCATTGGCGTTATCGCACTCGACCCCTTGCGCGACCCCGGTTGGCACGCCGATTTTGTCACCGATGATGCGGAAAAATTCCTCGCGACGGTGAAAGCCTCGCGCCGCTGCGCGGTGTTTGTCGATGAATCCGGCTCGACCGTGGGCCGCTATAACCCGGAAATGGAATGGCTCGCGACGCAAGGCCGCCACTGGGGCCACCGGGTTTATTTCCTCACGCAACGGGGATCGCAAATCAGTCCGACGATACGTGACAATTGCTCGGAATTATTCCTATTCCGTGTGAGTCGGAAAGATGCGGCTTTGTGGGCAGAGGATTTCGGGTTTGATGAATTGGAACAGGCCGCGAGCCTGCCGCAATACCATTTTTTCCATGCCAAGCGGTTTGGGATTTGTGAGCGGAAAATCCTTAAATGATTGACTTTTCTGAATTTTCAGAAATAATAGGAAACTTCAAAAGGGAATTAATTCCCGCAACCCAAAAACGTCACCTCCTCCTCCATGAACACTGTCAACAAGCTCCTCCTGCCCGTTGCGGCGGTCATCATCGCCACGGTCATCCTGAACAAGGCTTCGCGCATTCCTGCGCTCTCCGCGATTCTGAATTAATCCGGCTTCGCGGCCACCTTCCCTCCAACCCTCAATTCCAAAATTTATGCCTGGCTTTGGCAATCTTACGCGAATCGTCAATCTTCCCGACGCCAATGGCGTCGCCGTCAGCAAGACGGCCCTGTTCAACATCCCGGTCGGCCCGTCCTACCATCAGATTATGCTTGAGGGTACGAGCGCGGGCGGCGGTCAAACCACCTGCGACCTTTGGGCGACCTCGTACCGCCTCAAGGCCAACGGCAAGGAATTCCGCTCCGGCCTGCTCACCGAATTGGCGAACCTCGAATCGCCGCAACCCGCGACGGCCATGGCCGTCAAGCCCGCTGCCGGTACGTTCGTGTTCTTCTTTTCCGACCCGAGCCGCCGCGACATTAACGGCGAAAAAATCCTCTGCCTCGGCACGTCGGATTTGCAAACGCTGACCCTCGAAGTGGACATCCCGGCTGGCGCGACTACTCCGGTGCTCGCGGCCTACGCCCTCGTGGATGACATTTCGCGGCCTTCCGGATTGGTCACGAAATGGAGCCGCGCCGTGGTGCCGATTCCCGCAACGGGCGTCAACCGCTACGCGCTCTCGAACCTCTCGGAGCCGGTGCAGCGGTTCATTGCCCTCACGAGCGACCCGACTGCCGTCAAGCTCTACGCGAACGGCATCCTGTTGCGCCAGTTCGACAACAAGGCCCGCCTGGACAACATTCAGTTGTCGCGCGGCCTGATTGCGGCCTCGGCCTCCATCTGGCCCATCATGTTTGACTACGATGACATGGCGGGTTCGGTGCTCTATCCGATTGTCTTGGATGACAACGGCCAGCCCATCAAGTTGGGGAACGGCAATTGGCAGTTCCTCAACAATCCTTACTTCGAATTCACCATGGGCGCGGCGAACAGCTTCCCGCTGTACACGCGCACCATCGGCCCGATTGGTTAATTGTGTTGGTCGGGCGCGGCCCTTCCGGTGGGGCCGCGCCCGGAACCCAGCCGGATTTTTTTGGCTATGGACACCACGAATCCACTGCAAGCCTTCATCGATGAAGTCAACGGGGTCTTGCCCAGCGTCGCGCCCATCATTGGCGCGATTAATGGCAACGGCACGGTGCAAACCACGGCAACGAGTGTTGCCCCAGGTGGAACGCATCCCGCGCCCGCCCCGTTGTTCACGGTTGGCGGCATCGCCGTCAGCCCCGCGCAAGCGGCCATCGGCGGCGCTGCTCTCGCCGGAATTGTCCTCCTGCTCATCGTCGTTGCTCGCCGGTAATCTCGCCCAATGGACTACCTCTCCATGATCGGCAGTCTTTCGTCCGCCTTTAGTGGCGGCGGCGGTTCGTCCTCGGGCGGCCCGACTGATAACAGTCAGCATATTTCCGGTAAAACCGGCGCGGTTAATTCCGGGCACGGTCAAGTTGTTACCTTTAATTCCGGCGCTCTCGCCGGAATTTTGTCAGGAAGCAATTCAAGCCTCGTAATCGGCGCTGTTGTGGTTGGCGCGGTTTTGATTTTCGCTCTCAAACGCTAAATTCAATGTCTGCAAAATCCAAAGGCGGGAATAAAAAGAACAATAGGTCATCCGTCTCCACGACCTACGGGAAGGACGTGGCCATTCAGGGCGGCGCTGGCTACACCCTCGCGACTTCTGGCGAGGGAAATAGTGTCAATATCTCAAGTTCTGACCCCGCCGTGATCGCCGCTGCCCTGCAAACGGTCAACTACACCGTCAACCAATCGGTAACAGCGGTTGACACTGCCGCTCAAGCCCTGCGCGACGCTTCGGCCTTTCAAAGCTCTCTGGTCAACAATCTGACGGCCTCCGCTGGTGACAACATCCACGCCGCGCTGACGGGCGTTGACGCGCTCGCCAACAAGTCACTCGACGCGACGCCAGCCGGTACGGCCAGCGTCACCGATACCACCGTCAAATACGCCCTCATTGCCGCCGCCGTGATTGCCGCCGCGCTGCTGTGGGCCTCTGTCCGCAAATGAATAACCTGCCGCTCAACCGGAACCCGCTTGACGCCTCCCGGTTTTCGACCGGGAGTTTTACGTTGATTGCGGGCGAAACGCGCTTCTTCCCGCTGGCCGGAAATCGGGTGACGGTGTTGCAGTGCACCGCCCCGTTCAAATTCGCGTTCGACCGCAGCGAAGTCTTTTCTGATGCCCGGATGGGCATGGATTACCCGACCATGGACGGCGGGAATTTTCACGGCCTGACGATTCAAAATTCGTCTGCCACGAATCCGCTGACAGTCGAATTGGGCGTTGGTACCATGGCCGTTCGCCTGCCGCCAGACGTGCGCATCATCGCACCTGGGCAACGCGAGGTGTCGAATTACGGCATGACAAACACCATGGCAAAGGTGCTTGACCCGCTGCCGACGTGCCGGAAATTGCGCGTTTACGTCACCTCGGGCGCAACCGCTTGGCTCCGCTTCGGTGACTTAAGCCTCAGTTCGTTTTATGACCTCGCGCAAGCCTCCGGCGTTTGGACTGAGTACGAATGGGCCGGGCAGGTGAACTGCATGTACAACTCCGGCGCGGCCACCATCATTTTTGAACGCTGGTATTACTGAGACGTGAACACCTTTTTTGCGCCCTATGCGATTGACTTAGCCCCCGGCGAGGAACGCTCTATCGCCGGGCGCGGCTCATTTTTTTATGTCTCCGAAGCCTCGGACAGTTTTCAAATCGGCATTGAGGACAAATCGCTTTTTGACGCGCAACTTGGCATCTCGTTTAACGCGGTGCCGGGCGAATTTTTCCACAAGATTCGCCTCAAAAATCCGCTGTCATCGACTGTGTCCGTCAAGGTTTGGGTGGGGAACGGTTCGATCTCCGATTTTCGGCTGAATGTCATCCAAGGCCGCAATTCGAGCTTCATCAAAACGACGCCGAATAACTGGGGAAATATGGGCGTTGCTGCCAATGTGAACGGCAGCGGTGGGGCCATGACTTTGATTTTTCCGGGCGACTCGAAAGCGGCATACTTAATGATTTGGGGCGCTGCCGCGCTGCAAATCCGGCCTGACGCCCAAACGCTCGTGCCTGGGATGCCTTGGGCCTTCACGGCCCCGCAACGGCTGGATTATTCCGGCCCCGTGTACGCTCGGGCGTCCGGCGCTGCCGCAACCACGGCCTTTGCCGCCGCCTTCTATTTCGGTTCAGACACCACGATAAACCAGCCCACTACCGGCCCGCTGCCTGGCTAACCTCATGGCCTCTCTCTGGACAAACCTTGCCGACATTTTCATTCCGGGCGACTATAGCGGTCAATCGGACGCGAACGACGCGCTCATTGAATACCACCGCCAAGCCGAGCAGGCGGCGGGCACGCTGACGCCGAATGGCAACGCGGCCCACGACCACGACATTTCCGAAATCCTCAACACCGATACCACCGGCTCTTACGAGGATGCCGCGTTTGGTGACGCGACGATTGGCGCGGCCTCGGGCTCTCTTTCATCGACGTTCTCCGGCGCGCTGACGGCGGAAAAATGGCTTGTGGTGGGCGCGCTGGCCGTCGCTGCCATCTACGCAATCCACCAGTGGCCGCAAATCGTGAAAGCCTTCAAATGAGCGACCTTTTCACACTTATCACGCAAGGCAGTCAAACCGCGCTTCTGCTCGGGATTTTTCTGCGCCTCGGCAACATCATGGCCACGCTGAAATATCACGATTTGCGGCTGCGCCTCTTGGAAGGAGCCCACGCATGAAAACCATCGTCGCCCTCGCCCGCTCGCGCCCTGTCCAATTTGTCAGCGATTGGATGCTTATCCTTCTTGCGCTCACCGGCTGCGCGGCCAATCCGACCGTGAGCGTTCACCACACAACGCAAAAGGTTGAGTATTACGACCCGCCGTTGGTGCTCGCGACCCCGGCGACTGGCAACGTCACCACGCCCGCCGCCCTGCCCTCGCCCGCCCCGGCCCCCGCGCCTGCCGTGGTGGAAACACTCGATGCCACCTGGACACCGCCCGATGCCACCAAGGACGGCGCATCGTTCGCGCTCACCGATGGCAATCTGACCGTGGGCGCAAAGCAATCCGGTGCGGCCGTATTTAAGCCGGAGAACTTCGGCGTCTGGCAGTGGGCCGGGATTGGCTGCTTCCTTTTCGGCCTTGTCTGCCTCGCAACACCGTTGCCCGATACTTGGGGGATTTGGGCCATCGGCGGCGGCGTCACAATGGCGATTCTCGGCGCGTTCCTGCCTGTTTACGGCCCGATGGTCGGCTTGGCGCTTATCGCCGTTGCCGTGGTCGGCGCGGCCCGTTGGTGGATTATCGGCAGACACGAGGAAGCCGCGCTCCCCGACCTCACCAAGCTTTCCAAACTGATTGCGACCTAACCATGAAAATCATCGTTGATTCCACCCTTCCCTTTGCGTCCTGCGCGACGTTGTTAAACAACGGCGGCGAACCCGTTGACCGCTTCGTTGCCGTGTCATGGCACGCTTGCGCGGCCTACGCTGCCGCGCTCGGGCAATCGCTGTCCGATGACTCCGCGCCCGAGCCCACCCGGCCGCCCGAGCAACCGGAATTGCCTCCGGCGCCCGACGCCACCCCGCCGCCGCCTGACCCGGTTTACACGCTCTATCGCGACGGTGCGCCCGTCGCTGACTTGGTGCATGTGCCGGCGTCCGACATTCTGGATTTCCTGACGCCGGATTCCGACCAAGGCGGCGACCACTAATTTCCCCGAGATATTCGGGCAAGATCACGGCCCCGGCTTAATACGCCGGGGCCGTTTTCATTCTACGGGCTTCATCTTCGCCCAGGTGCTTTTTATAGACCGCGATTTTGTAGTCCCAAAGCTCGCGTTCGCGTTGCTGCCGCAACGTCACTTCGCGGCGGTGGGGATCGTCCAGAATAATTGTTTCCGGCGCAATCGTGCGCACCGCGTGTTCCAGCACGGCGAGGATTCGCCGCAGCGAACCGGGCGGGCAATCGGCTAGGATTGTGAGCATTTCGCCCGCGAGCGAGCCCGGAGACCAATGCGTTGCCCATTGAATCGTGTTGAGTTTTTCAAAGACTTCGGGTTTGATTGAGCAGCTAACGATTTTGCGGGGTTTGGGCATGGGCTGGCACACTGTCCTACTCGCTTTCGATGGCAATAAAACCTTGCTCACAATCGTTTCACAATTAGGTTTTAGCTCACAAAACGGCCTTAAAAACACCGTTATTCGGGTTATCAAAGGGATGGGTAAACATACGTATTGACAGGGCGCGAATGTTTATTGT
>CAZLRH010000049.1:0-3735 GCA_964562015.1 uncultured Opitutales bacterium
CGTCATGCTTGTTAGTCAAGAAGTGATAACGGATTACCCTAAAAGCGGATTAAGCGTATGAAGACCGCGCAAGATAACGACCCACTCGCGACCCTCATCGGCATTGTAGACTCTTGCGTGTGGGTGTCGCTGCAAAAGGCTTGCAACGTTGCCATGCGCAAGGACCCGTACGCTATTCGCGCTGGCTGGCTAAGTGAACTTAATAGACAGCTTCAGCGGGAACTTAAAGAAGTGATCGAGCCTCTATTAAACACCTAAGAAAGGAAACCATGATTAACACCGAATCATATCACAATACAATCTTGCTCGCTGCAAGGCTGGCACAGGCAAGGCCCGACGTTCTGCCGTACTCTATCGCCCGTAACCTAGGGAAGCTTCAGAAGCTCGCGGTTTCCCTTCATGCCCGATATTCCGAAGGGGCAACGAATGATCTCTTGGAAGAGCACGCGAAGGCTCTAGGGCAGGAAATAAAGGTAACAGTTAGACCTACAAGGAAAGCGCGCGGTAATGCGCTGGCAATAGGCATAGACGGCGCCGAATACGGCATATTCTGACGGGGGCAGGCATGACTAAAGAGAAAATGATAATCCTTGCAGCTATCGCGCTTTCATTAATACGAGGCTTGCTATGAACGCAATGCAAGCCTTAAGCGCTCGCGCACGCATAACCTTAGCACTTGACGACGCGCGGAGGGAAGCTAACGAGGGGATTGTAGCCGCGTGCGAGGCGGCACTAAGGAAGCTCGACGACGAGCTAGGCGCGCGCTGCGCTTTACATATCGAAATGAGTCAACCAAGGGATGTGTGAAAAAATGCTTTACTTTGTTATAGTTTTTTGGATTGGATACGCGGTCGTGCGTATTGGGCTTAATCGAAAGTAAAGTTGCTAAGAAGGAATTAGGAAAATTAAAGGTCTCGAGCAACACGCGGTTGCCCTTGGTTCGGAACTTAACACTTGGGTAACATCCACGGGTCGAGATAGGGGGAGCGCGCTAACGCTCAACCTAGACGGGGTAGAGCTCAACATTTTCTAAGGAAAGGAGTCGCTATGCTTTTAAAACTGTTTGAGGGCTTATGTGTCGTTTTGTTTTTCATCGCCGCCTGCGCGGGAATCTGGCGGGACATAGGCAAATGAGGGATTATCTAAGTCAAAGGGCTTATGTTGTGCTCGCGTTAGACGCCGAGAAAAGCAAGCCCGAACCCAACACGGCAGTCGTGCAAGCCTGTAAGTCCGCTTTACGGGCCCTTAGCGAGGACCCTAACGCAAGGCGCGCTTTATACATCGAAATGAGTCAGCCGAGGGAGGTCGAATGCTAGCGAAAGGAGAATCCTTTTTTACCCCTAAGAAGGATTTAGAAAATTTTTAGAGGGGCTTTCAAAGCGGAGCAGTAAGCATACGGCTTTGGGCATCGTAGCTTAATTCCCCGTTCTCGATAAGGGTCTCTATAGTCCTCGCTACGTTGCTCTTTTTCTTTGCTCTTCCTGAAGCGCCAACGGGCGGTAAAGAGGCTATCACGGCGTCTATAAGGCGTGCGTAGAGCACTTCTCCTCCGTTACCTAAAGACATGAACGTGTTGTAAGCGAGCTCTTGTTTTGTTCCCATTTTCCTTGGGGTCGAGATCTTATTTTTAGCTTTCGTCGCTGGCGCTGTTAAATAGTTAACAACGCAGGAATCTAAGTCGTCCCCGTCTGCATCCTTGTCAAAGACAACACTAAGAAGTTCAAACTCAAAACCAAAACCATCGCGCGCGTCTTTAAGCTTTTCAACCCAAAAGGTGCGTTTTCCGTTCTCGTTCTTCAAAACAGAAAACTCGGCGTCCAGAGGTGCTTTTAGCCCGGACCAGCCGCGCGCGCCCTTGCTTACGTCCTTGCCGGCGTGGTGTACAAGGCCGCAGGCGGCGTTTGTAAGCCTCCGAAGGGTATCGCAGTGTCTAAGGGCAATACTCATGTCCTTGCCCGTGTTTTCATCGGCCCCGGGGGTAACTTGAGCGAGAGTGTCGACAATAACAACGTCCGCAGCACCAAAGGCGTTAACCTTTTCAGCCACAAGCTCAACTTCTTTAAGGTTTCTAAAGTTCGGGGTCTCGGGAATAATACCGAGATCAAGGGAAGAGAGATCGACGTTGTAATGGTGCGCGTAAGCCTTTAAACGGCTGATAAAGCCGCCGGCTCCCTCGGCACATATGTAAACGACCCGGCACTTCTTCTGCGTCCTGTGGCCATTCCAGTCGAGCCCCCGGCACAAGGAAAGCATCATATCCAGACAAACGAACGTTTTGCCGTCTCCGGATCCACCGTAAAACTCAAAAAAACCCTTCTCAGGTAGGATTCCCTTGATAAGCCAGGAAGTCTCTGGGCGTTTTGCGAACACCCCCGCGGGGACGACATCAAAGCGTCCGATCGCGGTGGAGGTCTCCGGGGGTAGAATGTCGAAATCTCTTGCCCGATAGCCTAGGGCATCGAGAAAGTCCTCGTCGGGGCGGTTATGGCAATGCGCGTGCAGGCAGGCAAAATGTCCTTGCTCGTAGTCTCGATTACCCGCCGGCAGGTACGCGGTGGCCGTTCCATTTTTGTCTTCCGGCTCAGTGTGCTCAGCAGAGAAGGGGCACTTTATGAAATGTTGTCCCTCTTTGCCTAAACCCGTGACGATATTTAGCTCCGCGAGATACTGAGCAACAGGATCGTTGAGCGCAGCGAGGACCGAATCAGATTGCGGGTTTCTAAGAGAAGATGTGCTGGGCTCTTCGATTGCGAAAGTCTCTGCGAGTTTTTTCCAAAACGATTCGAATTGTTCAGCCGTTATTTCTGGGAAGTCTGGGATGTTTTCTAAACCCTCATATCGGGTGCCGCTGGGGTGTGTACCCACGGCAACGAACTGTTGGCCATTCGCTAGGAACTCTATAATTCCACCTTTGACTTTCATAACGCGTTTAGAAAACACACCTTCTAGGATGAAGGGTATTAAAAATTTTGAGCTGTTGGCCCGGTGTCTTTGCTGAAGACGAGCGGGGAAAAGCTTCGTGAAAAAGGCCAGGATCTCTTCCACGGCCAAAGGCTCGTTAACGTCGACATCAAGCGCTCGGACCCGTCGGGTCTGTATGCAAATTCCATAGTCGGACTCTTGGCTCCATTTTTGAAGTTCTTTAGGCGTCGTTTTATGTGCGGTCCAATCGGGCACGCCAGCAATATGGCGATTCGCATTATAGCGCGAGGGCACCTTACCGAGTTGCTTCAGCGTGGACTTAGCTGATATCTCCGCGTTAGGATTGGAAACAACAGGGAGTAAATCCTCTCCGATACCGAGGAGATCAAAATTTAGCCAGTCGTTCGGAGAGGCGCCATAAGACATATCGACCACGCACTAAGAGAGGAAAAGTTTTACTTGTTCTTTGTAAAAAACGAATCGACCTTTGCCTTCTCCCATAAGCGCGGATTGCCTCTCCCGGTATTCTGTGGAAAACCTTTTTTATGAATGTAAAAATAAATAGCTGTGCGACCCAGCGTTAGACCCCAACGCGTTTTGAAAAGCTTTATAATATCGTTGATTGTCAGGTATTTTTTAGGCATAGCAACCTCTTTTTTTGTACCGCAGAGAGGGCGAGACATACTCTCAAAAAAATATTGTGTCAATATCGTAGAAAGTGTATTGACTTCTTTTTTCACCCCGAGTATAACGCCTCGGAATGTAAACATCTCTGCTAACAAAAGGACGGTTATAAATGTTCACCCTCACTCT
>CAZLRH010000049.1:3835-9004 GCA_964562015.1 uncultured Opitutales bacterium
TCACACCTTCTGGTGTTGTTGCGCCGAAAGGTGTCGTGACGAATGGAGTTCTTTCCGAAACTAACATGCCGGAGTCCAAACCTCCTAAATCGCCGAAGCCTGCTAAAGCTAAGAAGGAGGCCGGCCCTTTGGAAGTTCCTCCGACAGAAGAAGCCAAGGAAGAACCAGAGACCGCAGAGACTACTTATGACGAGGTTAAAAATGCTGTTCTTGCTGTTGCTAGGCGCGATCGTGAAGCTTCACTTGACTTGTTAGCGCCGTTTGGCGTCGTGTCCGGGGAAGGCGAAAAACGCACTGGTAGCATAACGAAATTGAAGCCCGAGCAATACGCCGCCGTAGTTGAGGCCGCGAAGAAGCTCTTGGCTTCGTGAGGATCCGCTCCCTAGTAGAGTAGTGGGTAGGGCGCCGAGGGGTTTTTAAGTTTTTCAGAACATCCTGCTTTTTGATCTCTCGGCGTCTTCTTTTTCTTCAGAGGTAAAAATGACTGATAACGGTAAGCACGCCCTTCTCTCCCCTTCGTCTGCTGAAAAATGGATGCTATGCCCCGGCTCGGTTCTTATGGAAAAGGATCTTGTCGACGAAGACAGCGAATACGCAGCGGAGGGCACTTGTGCGCACGAACTCGCGGCGCTCTGCCTGACGACGAATCTTTTGGCGGAAGCGAAAGTAGGCACGAAAGGCTCTAACGGCGTTGTCATAACCGAAGGCATGGCGGAATACGTTCAAGAATACGTGCGAAACATACGTGAGTTTTCAAAAAGCCACGATTTGTTAATTGAGCAAGCTCTTCCGATAGGACACATAACAGGAGAAGAAGGCGCCGAGGGCACGGGCGACGCTATCATTCTTTCCAAAAACGGAGAAGTCTTAGAAATTAACGACTTCAAATATGGTATGGGCGTAAAGGTATACGCCAAGAATAATAAGCAAATGATGCTCTACGCTCTTGGCGCGCTTCATAGATTCAGGGTGCTGGGAGATTTTAACAAATTCATACTTCGCATTCATCAAGTCAGACTAAATCACTTGGATGAATGGGAGTGTTCTCTTGCTGAGCTAACAGAATTTGCGGAGGAAGTAGAGTTCAGAGCTAAATTCATTCATGCCCTTATTAAGGGAGAGGTTACTTTTAAACCAAAAGAGGATCTCGTTCCAAAAGAAGAAGCGTGTCGTTGGTGTAAAGCGAAAGCTACCTGCCCTGCGCTTGCGGCGCACACTTTAGAAACTGTGGCGGAGGACTATGTCGACCTCACGAAAAACCCAGTTGCTAAGCTCCATCCCGCAAGGGTTAAGCTTCAACACGCGACAAACGAGCAACTGTCTTGGTTTATGCAAAATCTAGGCCTTATCGAAGACTGGATTAAAGCCGTGCGCGCTAAAACAGAAGGGGAGCTTCTAGCCGGGCACGAAATCCCCGGTTTTAAACTTGTCCCGGGAAAGAAAGGAAATCGTAAATGGGAGGACGAGAAGGCTGTCGAGAAGAAGATGCGGGACTTAAAGATAAAAGAGACGGATATGTACAAGCGGAAATTGATCTCACCCTCGGATGCCGAGAAACTTCTGAAGAAGGACAAGGATTCATGGGCGGCTTTAATACCCTTGTACAATCAACCCGACGGAGCCCCCTCCGTGGCGCCCTCTACGGATCCCAGACCGGCATTAGAGCTTGGCGCGCGTGAAGACGACTTTGACGTAATCGAGGACGGAACAAAATGAGCGTAGAACTTGAGGAGCAGTGCCGGGCTTTGGAAGCAGAGAATGCTTTGCTTCGTAAACGTATAAAAAATTTAGTAGGCGCCAAACAGGATGTTAACGCTTACCGCGCTTCGCGTTTTTTAAAGCTCACTGCGTACGAGAGTGCGCTTATTAGTGAGCTGTTGAATTATGAATTTCGTCGGAGAGAACAGCTACGGGACAAGATATATTCTCCGAGGTTGGCCCCGCCCGGGGCAAACATTATCGACGTGTTTGTCTGTAAAATGAGAAAGAAATTGAAACCTTTCGGCGTGCGCATCTGCACGGCTTGGGGCCAAGGCTACTACCTCACACCGGAGGACAAAAAGAAAATACGCGATATTTTAGAAGAAAATCTCGTACTTGAATAAGGGTAGAGCCATGAACGACTTCGAACACGCCATAAAATACTATCCCGATGTAGCGGGTTTTGGTTATACTGTATCGGAGATAGTTAAAGGGGAGAAGGTTTTGCGCGTGGTATCCCCTGCGCGTTGGCGGGATCCTTGGACGTGCGGAATGCGGGGTTTGCTCGAGGCCATTAACTTACGGCATGTTGCAGCCGCACACGCTCACGAGCTAGAAGCGTGTTAACGAGGGAGGCTAAAATGCTTGCGTTATTTCTCATAGATGTCGGTGCTTTTTTGCAGGAGCTTAAAGAAACTCTTGTTCCGGTAGAACGAAGAGAAATGCGCGCGGCGTTAAAACGTTGGTCTGTCACGCGCTGCGTTATGCTTAATAATCTTGAACCGCGAGAGCAGTTCGCAATTAAAAGTTTGGAAAGAGCATGAAAAATTATTCTTCCCAAGTAGTGAAAGAGTATTTAAAAGCCGGCTACGTTGTTCTTCACCCAACGAAGCACGGCGTTCTTTACTCTAAACCGAACAAGCCTATCATTTTAATCGGACCGAACATCACAAACTCAAAAATGGCGAGTCGTCTGATCCGAGACTTGAAAAAATGAAAAAACTTATTCTTTGCGATCTTGATGGGACGCTCGCGGATTGTCAACATCGCGTTCATCTAATTCTTACAGAACCTAAAAAATGGACCGAGTTTTTCGCCGCATGCCCAGGGGATAAACCCATTTCGCACACGATTGAGTTACTGCGAGCCCTTAGTCACGCGTATGAAATCTGGATTACGTCTGGACGATCGGATGAGTGCCGAGCGGATACCGAAAGCTGGCTTCTTGCCAACAAAGTGAGCTACGACCGCTTAGTTATGCGCGAGGCGAAAGACCATACCGACGACGGGGTTTTAAAACCCCGTTGGTTAGAGGACGGAACGATCCCCAAAGGGCGTGTAGCTTTTGCCTTGGACGATAGAAACCGGGTTGTCGCCAGTTGGCGTGCCGCGGGGGTACCGTGCTTTCAAGTCGCAGAGGGGGATTTTTAAATGCCCCTCGTGAACACCAAGCAAGAACTAGCAAAGATTCAGAAGCTAACAAACGAGATTAAAGACGCGCTGGAGTACAAAAGCCTTCCTTCTACCTGTGAGTGTAGTTCGTGTTCCCGAGGGATGAGGGGTATTGACAAGGAGCCTTGCTGTTTCTGCCATCCTACAAAGGAGGGCGGAAGTAAATACGAAAGAGGATACGGGGCGTAACGCAAGGTTTGAAAAAAGGGTGAATAGCTAACGAAAAAGGGCTAGAGTGATACTAGGATAAAAACAACTAACACAGGTGAAATATGAATAGGTTTTTAGTTGGGGCGTTTTGCGTATTGATTATGACGGGTTTTGCGGCAAGCGACACCGTCGTGGATTCGGGCCAGGCTTTTATGGGGATGGGCATATCCACCGGATCGGGTGTTGGAAATGTTCAGCTTTGGGATCCTCCGGGCTCCGCCGTTACCTTATATCTCGATAAAGTAATCGTAGTCGGGACTTCGGACGTCGGCGCAGATATTCGTAAAATAACCTCCCCAACGGGGTCTATTTTTGGACATATTCAAAATAAAAAACTGGACGGCCCTGCTAGCCCCGCGGAAATTTTTACGTATTCCGGTTCGGCACCTAACATCGAGCCTTTTCAGGAAGTGTGGTTGGGCGGAACCTACAACGATCGGGCATACACTTTTGATCCCGCGATAGAAATCCCTCAAGGAACGGGCGTGAGTGTTGGCATGGCAAACACAAGCACGTGCATAGCGTCGTTTCAGTGGCGACAACAGGCGGCAACTGTTGTTGCCGGTGCTCCCCAGGAAATGGTGGTTACTAACCTATCGAATAGTGGAAACGCCTTTGATAGCAACGAATCGACCTATGCGAATCTTAGCTCCACTTCGTTCTATTTAGGGAAAACATGGTCAACGCAGAAGACGTTAACTAGGCTTGTGCTGAAAAGCCCCACAGGAAGAAGCTTTTCTGGAGGCACTCCCGGACGTACTTATTCTTGGACGCTTGAAGTCTATAACGGAACTACGTGGAGCACTGCAACTACAGGAAGCTACACAGAGGCCAATCAAAGCACCCAAAGCGTTATGGACGTATCCTCGCTGTCTGTAACGGGATGGGGACATAGGATTACCGTTGTTGACCCCGATGTGGCAGATCATAGGGTTTCGGAGATTCTGTTTTACTTTTAACTATGCGCGGTCTTCCTTTTGTGACTCTGTGGGAATCGAGTCGTAATACTACACTTAAGGAATCAGTCGAAAGACGAAGTGCCCAACGCCGCGCACCAGATTTACGATTTTGCATAATGAAAGGCCGAGCTTCTTTCCTCGGGCTAATTCTTCATCCGTAAGCGCGGTAAGGAAGCACGTTTTTTCGGGATCGAAAGGGTCTTCCTGAAGTATAGGAACGCCTCCGTAGCTTAAAGCCTTCGTCTGTGAACTAGAAGTAGTCTTGTTGCACATCGAGGACGGCCCTTTCTTATCCCTTTTGGAAGTGTTCTTTTACCTACTAGTAATCGTGTAGGATTGAACATTATTTTATCCCCAACGTTAAAACTCATCTCACCCCTCCTTCTTTCCCGTGGCTTCGAGCAGTGCGAAACGGATTATCTTCTTCACTATGTTTGGCTTCATCCAGAAATTTCCCTTGTTATCTGACCCAAAATGATTGAAGACATTGTTTGTTGTTTCTTCCGCCAAAGCCTCTATATCAACGGCAGGGCGGGAGGCTATAGCATCTTTCTGTAGGTCTTCAATCAACCCGTGAATGCCACCAAGGTCAATCTTCGCAAGAGATTGATTTTCTGCGTACCATTCTTCTGCACTTTTCATATCAGTCTCCCTTCGGTCGTTTTTGGATTAGTCATCCCAGCCCCCATTCCAGAGGTAGTTAGGTTGAGGAGTAAATTTGCCAAAAAACTTTACCCAAAATAAATATCTTCGCTCACGCATTTCGTCGATGAAATTTAAAACGGAATGCCGTATGGGATCGGCATCTTTGCCGAGGGGAGAAGCGGGAGCTTTGTCTGTGTTTGTC
>CAZLRH010000050.1:0-7742 GCA_964562015.1 uncultured Opitutales bacterium
CCCAGAAGCGGCCCCAGCTTTGGTCGGCCCAGATGCCGCCGAGCATCGTGCCGACAAAACTAAAGAGAGTGGCGAAGCACGTCACGCCGTAGGTGAGCTTGGCGATTTCCCGTCCGCGACCTTCAGTGAAACGGGCGGAAAAAGTGCTGGCGATCAGGTAGCCCGCGCCGAGCGAACCGGCGACGAACATCGCGCCGTAGCCGCAGACGATGCATTTCACGTGCGTCCACAGCCAGAGGTTGGAGGCGAGCACTGCACGCGGCAATTCGAGGTCGTCGCCGCTAAACGGCAGATTGTGCGCAATGATCAACATGCCGAAACCGACAAACGACGCCACCGCCGCGCCGATGGCGCCCTTTTTCCAGCATTCCATCACCAGGCCGAAAACGACGGCGACCCAGCCCACGAACAAGGCAGCGGAATAAAGGTTGGTGACGACGCCAAAGCCGGTGAGGTAGACGCGTGCGCCGAGGCCGAGGGTGTGCAGCACGAAGCCGAAAATCACGAGCCACAGGGCCGCGCGGCGCAGTTCCGGGCCCCACACAATCCAACTGAAGATGGCGCAGAGAAACGCACAGAGGTACAGCAAAGCGCCACGGTAAAAGGGCTCGACTTGATTGATGTAGGCTTCGAAGCCGATTTGGGGAATTTCGGCGGTGCCGAGATCGTGGTGGAGCGCGGCGACGGCGGCGTTGAACGCCGGGCCGTCGTCATGACGGAGCGCATCGCCGGCGTCGGCATAATGCAGGAGAATGGGATCGAGTTTGACGCCGTCGGGCTTGAGAACGGTGAGCGCGGCCTGGCCGAGGTTGCTCCACGGTTCGGAAAGGGAGCCCGCGGGCGGGATGATGCCGACGGCGGCGACTTTCGAGATGGTCATGAAACGGTCAGCCTCCTCGGTCAGCAAATTATAGGCGGTCTCGTCGTAAACTGCGGCGCCGGCTTCCTTGGCGCGAAAGGCGGCGATGCCGGGCGGGATGGATTGCTCCCACGCTTGCCAGTTTTTCACCGGCTCGTCGCCAGGCACAAAGCTGACGGACAGGCGCTGGAAGAGCACGAGATTGTCGCGCAGGCGCAGGACTTCGCTTTCGAAGGGGTTGAGGCCCTCTTCCGCGCGCTGCTTTTCGGCCGCGGGGTCGGAGGCTTTGGAGATGGCGTCGAAATACGGCTGGATTTCGTGGAAGGAGAGGAAGGAACTGCCCACGGTTTCCATGCGCTCACGGGAATGCAAATCCGAGGCTTTTTTGCCGACGAGCCCAAGCACGTCGTCGTTGTTGATGCGAAAAATCGGCAGGCGCTCGGCGTTTTCGGTGCGAAAGGCGAGTTCGAGCAACCACTGGTTGGCGGGGATGGAGAGCCCCTGCGGGTACATCGTGCTTTTCTCGGCGTGCACCGCGGTGTAATCGGACATCAGGCGCAGGGCATTGCGGGCGATGCTATCGAGGGGCAACTCGCGGGTGTTGAACTGCGCCGGCAGCCGGCCGAAGGCCGCGAGATCGTAGCGCGGGTCGGTGCGCGGCGGGAGAAACCCGGCGAGCAGGAGATAAGCGCCGAGGGCAATGAGCGACCAGAAAGCGATTCTTTTCATGGGCGGGGAGCGGCGACGGGTTCGCGCGGGGCTGCGCGCCGCGCCGGATAGGAGGCGGTGGCGGTGGCGGAAACAGTGGCCGGGGCGCGTTCACTGCGCAGATGTTTGATAAAGCTCAGGAGAAACTGCACGCACAGGCCCAGGCCCACGATGGCCACGGAAAAATACGGCAGCAGCCAGCCAGGATTGCGGACGACTTGCAGCATCGAGGAGGTGTCGCCCGGCGCAAAGGACGCCTGGAAAAAGGTCAGCCCCTGGTACCGGAGTGGGTGGTTCATATAGATGAACACTTGGCGGTCTTCGTGAGCCGCGAGATTCACGAGGCGCACCTGGCTTTCATACCGTTTCGGCACGTTCGACGCGGGGTAGGTTTCGTGAATGAATTTGTCCAGGTAGATGGTGTACGGCAGGTATTCGCGGCGTGGGCGGAGAGTCATTTCCCACGTATGGCCGCCGACGGTGAAAGTCTGTGGCAGGTTCTTCGCCAAGAACGGCGGAGTTTCTTTGCCATCAAACAACGTGGAGACCAGCCAGGTGCCCTTGGAGCCTTCGGCTGAATCCACGGCGATGACGGCGCTGGCGATATTCTGCGTGTCCTTGGCGTAGTCGAACGGTTTGGAAGCCACACCGAAAGCAGTGTTCAAGGCCACGCCGTGGTCGGCTTTGACCGTCGGCATATTAGGATTTTCCGAGCGCATGAAAAACGCCGTGTTCGGGAAATAATCCGTGGGCCGCAGGGTAAAGGGCAGCGCGGGATTTTGGATGGTCGTGCCCGGTTTGAGCAGCGCGGAAGGAATGCTGACCACGACATCCTCCTTCGGGTCGGTGTGGTCAATCAATACGAGGTCCACGTCGCGGAAAGATTCGATGTAGTTGGAGTGGCCGCCGACATCGATCCACATAAAATTCTCCTGCTGCAAATAGGCCGTGGTGAAGCCGCTGACAATGAGCAGGACCACGCCGCCGTGGATGAGGGCGATGCCAGCCTTGCTCCATTTGGCCCGAAAATAGCGGAAGTGTGCGCAGAGCAAGTTGACCAAAAGCAGGCCGCCGAGCAAAAACCCGCCGGGCAAAGGCACTTTCAGCCCCTGTAACGCGCTGGCGCCCGGGAATTGCGTCGGATAGTGCGCCCACGCCACCAACGTCTGGAAGTAGCGATGCTGGACTTCGTATACGCCCCAGTCCACTTGGTCCAGCGTGGCGAGGAAGATGAGCACCATCGACAGGGCCAGCAACACGACGGTCAACCGCAGGGAAGCAAAGAAATTGAACAACAGGCGCATGAAAAAGGGGATTTAATCGCGAAAACGGGGGAAACGCAAAGGGGTAACACGACCGCCCGCACCGGATTAAGGAGGGCTCATTGTGGCCATAACCCGCCGGGTTGGCCAGCAAAAGACGCGGCCCGGAAACTGCTGGTCAAGCCTTGTAGAAGTGCCGTTTGGTTACCAGAAACCTAGAGGCTCATGCAAAGCGAATGAAGTCTTCACCCTAACGGGAATAAAACAGGCTTGCGCTACCTTTAACGATAATTGCTACTGACCCTCGGCTTATTCATTATGCTCATTCTTCGCCCGTTATGCCTGCGGCGCCTTGGCCGTTTGGGCGCTTTTCTTAGCTTGCTGCTGCTCGGCGGCACGGTTCCGGCGTTCGCCCAATTTACCTTTTGGACGGGCGGCAATGGCACGACCACCTGGAACGACCCCGCCAATTGGGACAATGGCACGCCGACGCTCACCTATGATACTTTGATCGACACCAACAGCGCCCCGATGCCGGTCCTTGTCGGGGTCACGGGCTCGACTTCGAGTTTGACGGTCGGCGCCTTTCCCGGTGCCAACGCGACCTTAACCGTGCTGGATGGTGCGGTGCTGACCTCCAACAGCTCGGGCACGATTGGCGGCCAGAGCGGGGCGATTGGCGCGGTCACGGTGAACAATGCGACTTGGACGCTCGCCAGCGGCATTGATGTGGGCTCATTCGGCCAAGGCAACTTGAGCGTGCTGGCGGGTGGTGCGGTCAATGTGGGCGACCAATTGCGGCTGGGGGCCGACACCGCCGCCACCGGAACGATGCTGATTTCAGGAGTCGGCTCGGTGGTCAATGTGACCAACAACACCATTATCGCGGATAGTGGCTTCGGCAATTTGACCATCGAAAATGGCGGCAGCTTAATGCTGGGCCAAGTGAGCAGCAGCCTCATTGATCAAATTGGCAATGCGGCCGGCAGCAACGGCACGGTTCTCGTGACCGGGGCAAATTCGACGTGGACGGACCTGAACGATTTTCTCAACGTTGGCGGCAGTGGCAACGGCAGCCTCAGCATCTTGAATGGCGCGAATGTCACGGCCACCGGAGTGACTATCGGCTTCGATACGACCAGCAACGGCACGTTGTTAATCTCCGGCAACAGTGCCAACGCAAATTCCACCTTCACCGTTCACAGTTATCTCGGCGTCGGCGAATTCGGCACGGGCAATCTCACCGTGAAAGACGGTGGCATTCTGGATACCAGCGATACGTACCAAGTCAGCATCGGGAGCTTTCTCAACGCGCAGGGCAATGTCACCATTTCCAATGCGACTTGGAACGGCGGGACCACGGGCACGCTTTTGACGGTGGGCGATGACGGCCACGGCAATTTATCCATCGAGAACGGCGGCGTTGTCACTGTGGCGTCGGCCTCGATTGCCAGTTGCAATTGCGGTGACGGCGAGGCGGAAGTGACCGGCAATGGCTCATCGCTGAACATTACCGAGGGAGCGTTCATCATTGGCGAAGTGGCGGCCGGCAATCTTTCCATCACGAACAACGGCAGTGTGACGGCCAAAGAAGTGAGGATCGGCGACATTGAGGCGGAGGGCGTGGGCAACGTGGTCGTGGACGGGCTCCATTCTTTGTTTACAGTGAACGGCAATTTCGCGGTGGGAAATGACGGCAATGCGACGCTGACGGTGTCAGGCGGTGCGCTGCTAAATTCGATTACCGGCGGCAATGCCACCCTGGGCAATGGCCCGCACAGTTCCGGCATTGTCCTCATCACGGGCACGAATTCAACGTGGACGAACCAAGGCGATCTCTATGTCGGCAACCAGGGCGTGGGCAATTTGGACGTGGAGGATGGCGGCACCTTGACGGTCACTTCCGGTCGCATCATTTTGGGGGCCGATGACATGGCGGTGTCGAATTTGACCATTTGCGACAACAGCACTTTGAATATTGGCGGCACCAATGGCCTGCAAACCCAGGGCGGCAATTACACCTTCACGCTCGAGGGCGGCACCGTCAATGTGCAGACCCTGGATTTGACAACCGCGCTGAATGTCACGCTGGTGGCCTCGACTGTTTCGACGATCAACACCAACGCGCTGAATGCGACTTTCTCCAATGTGCTCAGCGGGGGCGGGGACTTGATGAAGGCGGGCGCGGGCACGCTCACGGTGGCGGGCGCGAATACTTACACCGGCAACACCACGGTGGCGGGCGGCAAGTTGCAGGTGAACGGCACGATGGCGAGTTCCAGTTTTTCCATTCTGGCGGGCAGCAAGCTGGCAGTGGGCGCGAGCAATTTGCTGCCGGCGACCGCGCGCGTCACGGTCGCCGCGGGCGGCAATGTTGATCTGAGTTCCTTTAATCAAACGCTCGGCAACGTCACCAACAACGGCTTCATCACCGGCACGGGGCTGTTGACGATTGGCAGTAACTTCGTCCTCGCGGGCAACGGCACGATCACGGCGAATGTGAGTCTGGCCGTCGGCGCGCACGTGGCGCCGGGCAACAGCATCGGCACGCTCTCCGCGGCCAATCTCACGTGGGGCGGCTCGACCGACACCTCAGCCACCGCGTTTTTTCAACTGAGCAACACGGACAGCACGTCGGACAAAATTGTGCTGACCGGAGATTTGTTCAAGGGTGCGGGCACGACGTTTAAATTCGATTTTGGCAACACCGGCCTGGGTACGAATGGCTCGCCCACGGTGTACACGCTCCTTTCGTATGGCGGCCTCACGGATTTCGTCACCGGGGATTTCACCTACGGGAATTTGACCAGCGGCTACACGGGGACATTCGATCTCAGTGGGAACAATCTTTATTTCACGGTCGTGCCGGAACCGGCGACGTGGGGATTGCTCCTCGGGGTGACCGGCCTCTTTGCTGCGCTGCGGCGGAAGCGGAAATAGCAAGGGACTAGAGCATTTTCAACAAAAGTGTAGTCATCGGTGGGCCCTTGGCGGCGCGGCGGCATGGTCGTCGCGGAGCGACGAATTGAAGCGTAGCCGTGCCGTTACACACTTCCCTCGTATTTCCGCCCTGCGTCTAACTTAGTGCCAGTCTAGCTTGACCGCTGCTTTTTCGGTCCCTGAATCTTTTTACTCGCGGCGAAAACAATATCGCAATCCACAACGCCGGAATCACAACCGTCCAGATCGGTCGCCATGGACTCACCGTGAGATATGGATTTCCGAAGTTGTTGGCGGGCAGTTTATCCATGACCAGAAGCCCAAAGATGATCTGCAAGGCGAGCGGTGCGATGATGCCAAGGCGCCCTAGCCACAGCGGAAATTTCGTATAAATGAGGGCAAACGTGAAGAACAGGCCAAATGAATACCCAATGTTGGGCGACCAGCCGGTAAATGGAAGAACGGCTTCCCAGAAATTCTTCGGCCCGAAAACGGGCAGCGCGAAGCCGAGAATGGTAACGACGACGGAGAAGGTGGCGAAAACCTTCAACTCCAACGGCGCAGCCAAAAATCTCGTGTATAAGTTAGCGTTCATAAATATCCCAGCGGTTCAGGCTGGGCTAGGGCAACAGCCTTGTCAAAGAATAAATGATACTGATCACTGCAAGGAAATTGCTTTTTGGGAATTGTCTGGGATTGGAGGATGGGGTCAATTGTCTGGGAGGGGCGTGGTGCAGCGAGGCGGATATGGTCATATTCCACTAATCAATATTGTGGCCACGTGTTCCCGGGACGCAAAATCACAAGAAATGACCAAGTATATATTATTTAACATGATACTTCGATAACTAATGTTAAATATCACAACTGAGTTGCCTCGTCGTTCCACCGACTTTTTCTAAGTCATTATTTCATAAACACTTGCAAAATTGTTACGTGTCCGTAGCCGTGGGCTGAAGCCCACGGCTACCTGGCATCGCCTCGCTCCGCGAGGCGAAGGCGATACTTATCCCATCGCAGACGGCGAAATTATTGAAAATGCTCTAGATTGCGTTACGGGCGTGGTCCTTAGTCCTGCCACTGCACGCTGTCGATGAAGGCCTTGAACGCTGGGCGCTGGGCGGCGACGGTCGCTTTGTCGCCAATCATGCGGAAGGACCAGACGCGGTCGGGGCGAAACAGCAGCACGCCCTCGAGGCTTTTGCCGTCCGGGCCGTCGAGGGAAATCAATTGCGCGGGCCGCCCGCCGACGGAGAGGTTTTGCACGCTGGCGCCGAGGGTGGCGTCGGTTAAATCACCAGGCAGGCCGACTTGGGTGCGCCAGCGATTCACATTCGCGAGCAGGCCGCCGAGGGCACCTTGAAAGACATTGACGGAGACTTCCGCGGGTTTCGCCCCGGCGGCGGTGGCGGGCGCGGGGGCCAGCCAGGTGCCTTTGCGCACGGGGTCGAGGGGTTGCGCGGCCCAGTCCGCAGGCGGCGCCCATTTCGGCGTGGGCGTGGCGGCGACAAATTCGGCCATGCCCGGCAGGGCGGTCATGGAGCGGGAAGGCGCTGAAGGCATGGTGGGGCCGGAGGCGACAGAGGCTCCGGCGGGCAGGGCCGAGCCGGAGATGGGCAAGCTCGCGGGTGCGGCGGCGGGCGGGGCCGCGTCTTCCTTGGCCACATGATCCACGCGAATTTCGTTCACCGAGTTCGCGGGCTTGCAGGCCGAAAAGCCGAGAGTCGCGACGAGGACAGAACTCCGCAAAACTTGCAGCGAGAAGGGACGGACAGATTTCATGAAAAGAGCTTTTGGACAGAATTAACAGAATTTACCGAATTTAAAATCCGCATGGATTGCTGCGCAATTTTGTAAATTCGGTAAATTTTGGCAAAAATCTGCCGCCTGGTCAGCTAGTTATTAAATTTAAACAGAGCGACGTCGCCGTCCTGGAAGAGGTAGTCGCGGCCTTCGAGGCGGTATTTGCCGGC
>CAZLRH010000051.1:0-7621 GCA_964562015.1 uncultured Opitutales bacterium
TGATCATGTTCTTGACGAAGTCGGCGTGGCCGGGGCAGTCCACGTGGGCGTAGTGGCGCTTCTCGGTTTCGTACTCGACGTGCGCCACGGCGATCGTGACGATCTTGGAGGCGTCACGCACGGTGCCGCCTTTGGCGATGTCGGCGTACGACTTGAAAGTGGCGAGGCCCTTGTCCGACTGGACTTTGAGCAGCGCGGTCGTGAGGGTCGTCTTGCCGTGGTCAACGTGGCCGATAGTGCCGACATTGACGTGAGGCTTGGTCCGGTTGAAGGTTTCTTTAGCCATGGGTCGTAGGTGATGAGAAGCGGGAATCGTGATGGTACCTTTTCGTGGAGCCCCCGAACGGATTTGAACCGTCGACCTCGTCCTTACCAAGGACGCGCTCTGCCAACTGAGCTACAGGGGCCCGCTCGAATAGGTAGCCCAGTTGCCTGGGCATTTCGAAGGGAAAGGTAGGAAGGTAACGGAGTGCCAAAAAGGGTCAAGCCCTTTTTTTGCCTCCGCCGCTAATAAATAGGCCGAAAGGGTGAATAACTGTGATTTAATTAGGTTCGACCGAGAGTGTCCAATCTATCGCCGCCCTCGCCTGTCAGCGAGCCGAAAAATACGGAATTTGAAAATCAACCCGGCGCCACCAGCCGGCGCGGGCCGCGCCCGCGCAGATACACCGTGAAGTCCCTCGTGTCCACCGTCACCAACGGCAGCCGTGGATGCATATCACTGAGTACCATCAGGCAGGCGTCGGCAAAATCCACGAGGCGGTCATGATAGCGCGCCACCTCCGCCTGCACGTTGGCCAGTTGATCGGGGAGGAGGTGCTGGGAGACGAGTGCGCCTTGATCAAGCATGGCTAAAACCTTTTGCGCATCACGAGAGGAAATCTTTCCGAGCAAATAATAGGCCTCGGTGACGCAGGCTTCACAAGTAAGCCAGGGGCCGCGGACTTCCCGCGCCGCGTTGGCGGCCCATGCATGCCAGGCGTCGTCGTGGCTGATAAGGCCAACGAGAAAACCGGTGTCAACGAGAGCGCGAGCGGCCGAAATCATTGAAGTAGGCTTTGTTGGTGCTTAAGTCCGTCGGGCCACCCGTGGCGCTGCCGATAAAATCCTTCAAGGCCTCGACCATGTCGATCCCCTCATCCTCGCCGAGGCCGCGCTCGAGCGCTTCGCGGATGACGGCGGAATCCGTGCGCCCGGTGGCGCGCGCCTGGCGGCGGATGCGGTCGTGCAGCGCCTTGGGCAATTTGACGGTTTTGGCGACCATGAGCATGGTATTACCCCAGGGTATTACCCTCGTCAAGGCCGGAAAATCCTGCGCGTGCGTAGCCCACTGCGAAGGTCGGCAAACGCCATCACCTTAGCCAATCGAAACATTTGCGTGACGCCGGCAATTTCGGTTGGCAGCGCGGGCGGGAATTTCTCAAGCTTTGCGGATGACCCCGCACCTTAGCCGCCGCCAATTCCTCCGCTCTGCCGGCGGCATTACTTTTCTCGCGCTGACGCCCGTGGGCCGGGGCTTGTTTGCCGCCACGAATACTCCGGCGGCTCTGCCCCTCTTCACCGCCCTGCCCTATGTGCAACCCGGGCCGGACAGCCAGCTCAAACCCGGCGCCGAAACCGTCCGCCTCGCCTGGCAGACCGAGCCCGTCAAGGCCCATTTCACCGTCGAATTTGGCCGCACCGAAAACTACGGCCGCACCGCCGCCGTCCCCTACGCCGAGCGCAGTTATCCCGGCGCGACGCCCGCCGGGCGCTACAATTACGTCGCGACTTTTGATCAACTGGAACTGGGGACGGAATATCACTATCGGGTCAAGGGCAACGGCGCCGTCATCGCCACCGGCTATTTCACCACCCGGCAGCCGCGCGGCGGGAAAATCCGCTTTGCCGCCTTTGGCGACAATTGCAACGGCGACCCGAGCGACCACGCCATCGCCTACCAGGTGTATCAGGCCCATCCGGATTTTGTCATGAACACCGGCGACAATGTTTATGAAAACGGCCTGGACAGCCAGTATAGCAGCTACTTTTTCCCCATCTTTAATGCCGACGTGGCGGCGCTAGACAAAGGCGGACCGCTGCTGCGCTCGGTCCCGTTTTACTCCGTCATCGCCAACCACGACCTCAACACCACCGACCCGGCGACAGGCCATCCCTGCGCGGATTTCGACGAGCATCCCGACGCGCTCGCCTATTACACGAATTTTCACCTGCCGCTGAACGGCCCCACCGTAAATCATCCCACCACCACGCGCGGGGCGGCGGACCGGTTGCAGAATTTTCGCGACTGCGCGCAGCAACGCTTCCCGCGCATGGCCAATTATTCGTATGATTACGGCAACGCGCACTTTATCTGCCTCGACTCCAATACTTACATCGACGCCACCGACGCGGATTTGCAGGCGTGGATCGCCGCCGATTTGGCTGCCACCGACGCGAAATGGAAAATCGCGGTGTATCACCAACCGCCCTTCAACGCCGGCGCCAAGCACTATAAGGAGCAGCAGATGCGCCCGCTGTGCCCGCTCTTCGAAGCCCACAAGGTGGACCTCGTGCTCAGCGGCCACGAGCACATTTACCAGCGCAATCGTCCCCTTACCTTTGCGCCCGCGGATTTGTCCCGCGCCCACGCGCTGTATTCGAGCGACCGGCTGATTCCGGGAAAAATCACCCTGGACCTCGACTTCGACGGCGAAAAAGTTACCAAGCCCAAGGGCATCATTTATCTCACCACTGGCGCGGGCGGCAAGAAACTCTATGACCCCGGCTACACGAACGACCCGACCAAATGGCTGCACGCCGAGGACAACAACGTACCTTATGCGGTCAAAATGAACACGGACAAATATTCCTTTTCACTCTTCGAAATCGACGGCGACGTTTTGACCATGAAGCAGATTGATCAGGACGGAAGCGAGATTGACCGAATGAAGGTCACGAAGGCGTGAAGCAGAGAGTACGGAGCGGGGAGGACCAAGTTGGAACTTAGAAGCTGGAAGTTAGAATGCGGAATGCAAAAGGCGGTGGGAAGGGTTAGGCTATGATGAATAGCGTCAATTTTCGATGAGCCAAAAGAGATACAAATCCTGGTGGATGGTGGTGATTTTGATGCTGGTATGGATGGGAGTTCTTTGGGTCAAACTGATCCTGCTCCCAAGTATCGGTCATGTTCAACGCACTCCGGCTTCGTTGCATGCTGGCCAAATTGCAAAAGCCTACCTCTCGTTTTCTAACGCCGGACTAAAAGGGCGTTCCTTAGAAGTCCAGCCCGGCGCTACTGCCCATGCCGCAGCCTTTATTCTCGCCCAAAAAGCCGGGCTAAATGACGCGACGACGTGGTTCGTCGACGATGATACATTCGCTCCCGATCCGCGGCCGAAACTGGTGATTTCGGGGAATGTGGAAACCGCGACGGAAGTTAGCCCCGAATTTGCCAAAGCGACGCTCAGCTTTGAATTCGCCGCGAATATCGCGGTGGACGCCCCACCCTCGGCTACGCCGGTAGCTTGGACACGCGGCCTGCGTTTCGATGGCACTTGGGCGCCGAACTCTCCGTGGCATGGAGCCGGTGGGCGCATCGCCTTTCTGGACGGCCATGTCGAATGGTTCGAAAAAATCAGCACTGCCTCCAGAGAGAATTCACTGAGCATTTATCCCTTGCGGGAAAACGGCGGGCGACCCACTTCCGACATCCGCGAAGCCCTCCCTCCCGGCGCGGTGATATTAAGCGCTGTGCCGAAGGGGAAATAAGGCTATAAGCAAGAGCTCACCTTTATGCCTTCGCCGAAAAATCGCTCGCGCGTACTTTATATGGTGCTGGGGTTAATCCTGCTGGCCCTTTTGCTACCCCCCTTAATATCAAGCGATAAAGTTCACCTTGATACCGCCCGGCGGACTGCGAGCATGAGCAATGCCGAACAGATTGCCAAAACGTATCTTAATTTAAGCGAAGACTCGCGGATGCAGATAACGCAACTTAAAGCGGGCGACACCTCCCATGCTGCGGCGTTCATCCTGGCCAAGGAAGGCGGCTTGAACAACGCCAAGGCCTGGCTGTTGCCGGGCGCGACGCGGGACGAGCAAAAGCCGCTGCCCAACGTGGTCATTCGGGGCAATGTCTCCACCGCCATGACCCTGAATCCCGACTTTGCCCAAGTGACCTTGGGCTACGAATTCGCCGCGAATGTACCGCTCGGCGCTCCGCCCAGTACCACGCCGATTGTGTGGACGCGCGGGTTGCGCTCAGATGGTGCTTGGGCTCCAGATTCGCCCTGGCAAGGCAAAGGCGGGCATATCGCTTTTATGGACGGCCATGTGCGATGGTTCGATAAATTGAGCACGGCCTCTGGTGAAGATTCACTCGTAAAATACGGCACCACTACACCGACCGCAAATATCCGCGAGGCTTTGCCGCCCGGAGCAGTGATTTTAAGCGCGGTGCCGAAGCAGGCCGCCGGAAGGTAGAAGACAGGAGGTAGGAGGTAGAAGGTAGAAGGTAGAATATCAGCGGTGGAAGGGTAATTAGCCAAAAGAAGAACTAAAAAACTCGCGCAGATAGACGCTGAGACGCAGAGGAGGAAAGTGCAAAATTGCACGGATCCCGCAGACAAAGATGTGATTTTTCGTTTCCACGGGCCGGTTTCCGGGGTTTAATGCGGCAACCTTCATGAAGCTTTTGCACCCCTTTCTCAGTCTGGCCGGCCTGCTGGCGGCATCAATGACCCAGGCCGCGGAACCAGCGCCCGCCGTTCACGTCGAATCCTCGCCTGCGGCCGTCATCGCCCCCGCCGAGGTGGCTCCGCCTCCGCCTGTGGCCCCGACCACCACCGCTTCACCCTCGCCCGCGGCCGAGGCCGCCGCATCTACGACCACATCCGCTTCGAATCCACCCGCTCCGACGCCGGCCGCAAATGCAGTTCATTTCGAACACGAGCAGACGGTTCTGGCGCCCTTCGACTTAAAAGGCCTCGGGTTCGCGCGCTCCGTCACGGACAATGGCTGCCATGTGGCGTACGTCTCGTCGGCCAACGGCCAGATGTCGTTCACGGTCGATGGCACGCCGGGACCGTGGTTTGAGGCTGTGGCGTTGAGCGGCCCGGCCTTCAGCCCGGACGGCCAGCATGTTGTTTATAAGGCCGAGACCAAGGGTCAATGGCAGATGGTGCAGGACGGCCAGCCGGGGCCGCCGTATGAGGCGATCGGAAGTTCGTCGCCCATTGTCAGCGCCCAGAATTTTCACGTGGCGTATGGCGCCGCCCAGACCGGCAAGTGGCTGGTGGTGCTGGACGGCCAGGCGGGACCGCTGTTCGACGCCATCGGCGCGGGCCCGAGCGGGCTGGTCTTGAGCGCGGATGGCACGCATTCCGCCTACGTCGCCCAAAAAAACGACAAGTGGCTGGTGATGCATGACGGCGTCCCCACCCCGGCGTATGATGGCATCACCGACGTTGTTTTCAGCCCCGACGGCCAGCATTTCAGCTTTTCGGCGCTGGCCAAGGAGAAACGCCTGGTGGTGACTGACGGCACGCCCGGCCCCGAGTACTCCATCACCACGGCGCCCGTTTACAGCCCGGACAGCAAAATAGCGGTGTACGCCGCCGAATACAGCCACAAGTGGGAAATGATTGTGAATGGGAACGTCGGCGCGCCGTTTGACGGCATCGTCAGCGGCGCCTTTTGCTTTAGCCCGGACAGCGCCCACCTCGCCTACGGGGTCGCCACCTTAAAGACCCGGCACATGTTGCGGGACGACGTGCTCGGGCCGGCCTTTGACGGCGTCGCCGATCCGAGATTCAGCCCGGACAGCCAGCACCTCGCCTACATGGCCAAAAAGGACGATAAATGGGCCCTCGTGGTCGATGATAAAATAGGCCTGGGCTTTGACGATTACCTGGCCAATTCCCTGCAATTCAGCCCGAACAGCCTGCACGTCGCCTTTGCCGTTTTGAACCAGGGCAAAAAAGAGGTCGTGGTGGACGATTCCGTCGGCCCGTGGTTTGACGGCGTGGCGAACATCGTCTTCAGCCCGAACGGCAAAAAACTCGCTTACGATGCCACGCGTGAAAACAAATGGGTGGTCGTGCTCAACGGGCAGCCCAGCGCAACGGTGTTTGACGAGATTATTGGCGTCGCGCCGATTTTCAGCACGGACAGCCTGCATGTGGCCTATGCCGGACGCGTGGGCGACAAGCAAAAAGTCCTCATCGACGGCGAGGCGGGCCCGGATTTTTCCTACATCATTGCCGGCCCGGTGTTGCGCAAGGACGGGGCCCTCGAATATCTCGGCCTGCAAAAGGACGGCGACAAAGCCACGCTGTACCGCGTGGTGGTGCCGCATTTCAGCCCGGCCAAGACTTAGGCCACGGGCGCTCCGCTGCGCCCTTCCCCACGAGTGGCGAAACTCGGCGGCGTCTGGCGCACGTGCGCGCGTTTGCGGCGGCTGCGCACGGCGGCGGCCAGGCCCAGCAACACCGGCTCGGTTTGCGCAAAGGAAATGCAGGCATCGGTGATGCTTTGCCCGTACACCGCCTTGAGCCCGGGCACGTAATCCTGGCGGCCCTCAATCAGGTTGCTCTCCAGCATCACCCCACAAAGGGCGCGGCTGCCGGCCTCAATCTGTTGGGCCACCGCCTGCGCAACGAGGGGCTGGTTGCGGTAGTCCTTGCCACTGTTGCCGTGACTGCAATCCACCATTAAGTGCGGCGGCAATTTCGCGCGTTCGAGCGCGGCGATGACTTCGGCCACGCTTTTTTCGTCGTAATTCGGGCCGGTCTTTGAGCCGCCGCGCAAGATGACGTGGCAATCGGGATTGCCGGTCGTGGAAAAAATCGCCGCGACGCCCTGCTTGGTGACAGACGGAAACCAGTGCGGCTGGCGGGCCGCGCGAATCGCATCGAGCGCGATTTGGTAATCGCCGTCGGTGCCGTTTTTGAAGCCGACGGGCATGGATAGGCCGGAGGCCAGTTCGCGGTGCACCTGGCTTTCCGTGGTGCGCGCGCCGATGGCGGCCCAGGAAATGGTGTCGGCATGAAACTGCGGGATGATGGTGTCGAGAAATTCCGTGCCCGTGGGCATGCCAAGTTGCGCGAGCTCGAGTAACAAACCGCGCGCCAGCCGCAGGCCCTTGTTGATTTGAAAACTGCCGTCGAGAAACGGGTCGTTGATCAAGCCCTTCCAGCCGACGACCGTGCGCGGCTTTTCAAAATAAACGCGCATGATGACCAGCAAATCGTCGGACGCGCGCTGGGCCACGGCCTTCAGCTTGGTGGCATAATCGAGCGCGGCGGCCGGGTCGTGAATCGAACAGGGCCCGACCACGACGAGCAGGCGATCATCCTGGCCGTGAAAAATACGGCCCACCGCGCGGCGCGTGGCACTGATGAGTTCCGACGCCTCCTCCCCCAAGGGCAGCTCCTCCAATAGAATGGCCGGCGGAATGAGCGCCCGGAGCGTCTCGATGCGAACGTCATCGATATTTCGGATCATGCGGCGATTTTAGCGTTCCCGCCGGGGAAAAACAGCCTGAAATTAGGGACTTTGCAGGACAGGAATTGGGCACAACTGATGCCAGAGTACCTCTGCCTTACGCCTCAGCATCGCCTGCTTTTATCCTCGGGGCTTG
>CAZLRH010000052.1:0-7331 GCA_964562015.1 uncultured Opitutales bacterium
TGGAAAGAGCCGCTATGCCAACCCGTGTCAACCACCGTGTTTTCAGGCATGATCCCTCGTTTCCCTGGTGGCCGGTCTTGGATGTATGACCGGCTAAGGAAAGAACGGGTCTGGCGGCATGAAGCCCTGTTTTTCACAGGGTCGGAGTGTAGGATTTTTCCGGCGGTGATGCCAGCGCATTCACGGCTGCGCTTTGCGCCGTTGCTGCTGCTGTTCTCGTGGATGGAACTTGCGGTGCGCTTCTTTCAAATCGGTGATGGTCAGCCGCAGATAACGCTCCGTGGTCGCCAGCGATTTGTGGCCGAGCATTTCCTGAACGTGCCGGAGATTGGCGTTGTTCTTGAGCAGGTGCGTGGCGCAACTGTGCCGCCACAGATGACAGGTGACGTGCTTTTTGAGCCGCACCTGGCGAACGTACTTATCAATCAGCCGTTTGATGCCATGCACGCCGATGGGCAGGCCGTCGCGATGCGAGATAAACAGCTTGTCGCTCTGGCGGCCTTTCAAAAGCTCTGGCCGGATGGCTTTGATGTAGTTCTCAAGATACTGGCAGGCGATGCTGCTCAACGGCACCACGCGGTCTTTGCCGCCCTTGCCCCGGTTCACGCGCAACAGTTCTTCCTCAAGGTTCACGTCCTCGACGTTCAAGTTGCGCAACTCCTGTTTGCGAACGCCGGTGGCGTAAAGCACTTCAAGCAATACCCGGTCGCGGTAGCCGGTGAGCGTTTGAGTGTCGGGCGCTTCGATGAGTTTGCGGGCTTCGTCGGTCGTGAGAACGTTTTTCGGCAGTGAGTCCGGCTCGCGTGACAGCCGCAAGCCCTGCGCCGGGTCACGCGCCAGATAGCCGTCACGGGCAAGGAACGCAAAAAAGTTTTTCACGCCGCAGAGGATGTGATTCTGCGAGCCGACAGTGCGGGCCGTGCCTTTGATGGTGGGCTGGTGAAAGAGCCAGCGTTGAAAGTCCTGCAACCGTGCCGCCGTGATGGTGTGAACGTCGGTGATTTTGGTCTCGGTCAAAAACTCGTCGAAGCGTTTGAAGTAGAACCGCTGCACTTCCAACGTGCGCGGCGAGAAGTTGAGCGATTCAAGCTGCTGCAAGTAGCGGCTGAACAGGGCTTCAATGGTGAGTGGTTCGGACATGGTTCAGGCGTTATCCGTCGGCGTGCCGGGCGATATGCGCCCGCGTGGGTGGGCGCGCCGGAACGTCTTTTTTAATTCCGGCACGGTGACACGCGTATAAATCTGCGTGGTCGTCAGCGACTCGTGCCCAAGCAACCGCTGCACATACATGATGTTCGCGCCGTTGCTGACCAGATGGCTGGCGCAGGTGTGCCGCCAGACGTGCGGCGGCACTTTCCGGCCCAGCACGCGCAAGGCATGGCGTTCGATGATCTGCGCCATTGCCGTCACTTTGACCGGCTTGTGCGGCTGGATGGCCGACAGCCAAAGCGCGTCTGTCCAGGCCGGATCGCGCTGCGCTTTGAGCCACACCCTACGGGCTGCTTTGAGATACCGGGCCAGTGCTTCACACGCGCTCTGGCCGATGGGCACCACGCGGTCTTTGCCGCCCTTGCCGCCATTCACGCGAACGAACCCGTTGGCAATGTCCACATCCGGCAACGTGAGCCGGGCCATTTCTTCACGGCGAATGCCGCTGCTGTAAAACACTTCCAAGATGGCCCGGTCACGAATGCCGGTGGGCGTGGCCACGTCCGGCGCGTTCAACATCTTGCGGACTTCCGACAGTTTCATGATGCGCTTGGGCAACGTGCGTTCCACTTTGGGCAGTCGCACGCTGACACAGGGATTGAGCAAGATCGCGTCGGTGCTTTCCAGATGGGCAAAAAAGTAGCGCACGCTGGCCATGTGAAGCCGGGCGGTCATCACTTCGTAGCGGCGCAACATTTCCCGCTGAAAGTCCTCAATGGTCTGGCGGCTCACTTCACGAAGATCGTCCAGGCCGATGGTTTTCAGATAATCAAAAAAGATGCGGAGCGACTGACGGCGTGTTGCGAGTGTGCCGGGCGCGTAGTGGCGCACGCGCAGCGATTCCAAGTAATCGTCCAAAGCGGTTTGTAGCGTCATAAGCCGTTCCTCCCGGCGTGTGTTTCCGGTATATGCTCCCCCGAAAGAGGCGCGAGGTTGGGAACGGTAGTCACTAAATCCGCGTGTTGACGGGCGTTTTGTCGCTTCCGAACCTCGCGCTTTTCCACCTGCAAGGTGGGTGTAAGGTGGCCGTTTTTACCTGCGGGGTGGGGCAAAACGCCTGCGAGGTGCGTGCCGCACGGGCCTACAAGCTGCGCTTCCCGGCGCACCTGTTCCACCGATTTGATGCCCGCCAAAAACTTCCCGCCCTGCTCGTGCTGCTCCGGCTCGTAGAGCAATCGGTACTGGTAGGTCTGTCCGTTGCGGCCCGCCAATGGCAGTGCGTATTCCATTTCCACCAGTTCGTTCAGATGGGTGCGCAACCGGGTGTCGCCCCACTTGAACGCCTCACGCAGTTCGCGCCGGTTGAACGTGATGTGACCGGCGATTTTTTCACCGGCCCGGCGCTGCATATATTGATAGGTCAGGCGCAACAACTCGCGTCCTGGCTGTGACAGGTCATCGAGGCTGTGGCCGAACAACTGGTGCGCCAGTTCGTTCGCAATGGCAATGTCATCCAGCGTGGTTTCGATGTATTCGCCAAGCTCCGGGTCGTCGTGGACGGGCCGCTGCAACTGATACAGGAACGTCACGGCCAAAATCAGATTCAGATATTTCGGATGGTCGCGGCGCACTAGCAGCGAGTCGTCGGGATAAGTCAGCAGCGGCTCGAACGGATTGAGGACTTTCAGCGGCTTGAGCAACCGCTGCAACGCATGATGCCGTTTCAAAATCGCCTCGCACGCCAGCCGCCGTTTCCAGCCCTCGCGGGTGTGGCTGTGGCGCTGCGCTTCCAAAATCGCCCGCGTCTGCTCCAACGATTCGTCCACGCTGATAATGATAAACCGGCTGCGCGTCTCGGCGTCGGTGCGCGGGTCGGTCGTGGTCTGAAAGACCGCCGTGGGACCGTGAACCGTGTTCATCTGCGTTTCGAGTTTGCCGGTCAACGAGTTTTTGGTGGTGGATTCGATGACGAGTTTTTTTGCGGAGATGAGATTGCGAATGGCGTAATCGGCTCCCTGCGCTCCGGCCAGTTCTTCAACCGCCAGCACTTTATGACGCAACGAGTCCTCACCTTTGTAAAACAACGCCCGGTCGGTCAGCGAAGTCAGTTTGATTAAGTCCTCATCCGGGCAGAGCGACAGCACGGTATCCTGCAAGTGGCTCTTGCCGGAGCCGCTGCCCGAAAGCGTCAAGAGCGCCAGCGGGTCGGGCATTTTCCGGCTGGTCATCACGAGATAGCCAATCAGTTTGTTGGTGGCCTCGCGCACCATGCCGAGCTTGTCCATGTCGCGCAAAATCTCCCCGGCCAGATCGGGATGTTTTCCGAGCTTCAACGCCTCGGCTTTGTCGGTGTCCGACACCAGCACCATCTGGCCCTTGCTTTCGGTCAGTTGCTTTTGCGCGTACGCCTCGACCTGGGCAATGAGCCGGTTCACGTCGGATTCGACGGCTTCAACGGTTTCACGAAACAGGCGCGCCGCTTCGCCGATGAACAGGCGGCGCGAACGGCTCACGTAAAAATCAACGGTGTCAATGTGGAAGCGCCCGGCGCTCACCGGCTCGGCGCTGACGGCCTTCACGGTCGCCCGCAAGCGCGCCTGCTTCTGCTGCTCAATGGCGCGAAGCTCGTACCGGCGATTGCCGTAACGGGCGACAAAGCCGTCCGGCGTCATTTCGATTTGCTCGTCACCTTGCTTTTCAGTGACTTCACTTTTCGGCGGCTGCGCCGGTTTCAACGGCTCAAGGCACTGCTTTTCAAAATCAGTCGGCGAACGGCTGAGGAAAAAATCGTTGGCGTCTTTCACGCCCTCCGGCCAGCACACGACATGGATTTGCTTTGCCAGTGACGGCAACACTTCATCCTTTAGCCGTGCCGTGGCTTCCGCTCCGCCTTTGTCATTGTCCAGGCAAAGATAAACTTCGGTCGTGCCGGTCTCCTTCAAAAGCTGCTCGTGGTGCGGCGTCCAGCCGTTCGTGCCATACAACGCGATCACGTTTCTAAACCCGGCCTGCCACAAGCTCATGCCGTCCAAAATCGCCTCGGTGATAAACAGCGTTTGATTCGTCCTGGCTGCGACTGCGTTCCACACGCCGCGATGCGGGCCGGGCAGATACAGGTGCTTCGGTTCTTCGTCACTGGTGCGCCTGCCGTAGATGCCCGCCACTTTCCCGGCGGTGTTGAAGATCGGAACGGTGACACAGCCGCGAAAGAGTTCCTGCCCCTTCGCGTTCAACACGCCCAAAGTTTTCAGGTTGCGGATGAGGTCGCCGGATTTCGGCAACGCCTTGTGCAACGTCCCGTTGCTGTATCCAACGCTGAACACTTCAAGCAACGTCGGGCCGGACAGGTTGCGCCGGTTCAAATAGCTCATGCCGGTTTCATCCTTGCGGAGTGTCCGGGCGTAGAAGTTGACCACGCGCTGCAACAACGCTTCGGCGTCTTCTGGTTTCAAAACTCTGGCCGGTGCTGCTGCGGTCGGCACGGTGCGCGCAAAAACGCTGCCGCTGTTTTCTTTGAGCCACGCAATCGCCTGGCTCTTGCTCAGGCCGTCCTTGCGCATGATAAAATCAATCACGCTGCCGCCGACGTGACAGCCCAAACAGTTAAACAGGTTCTTCGACGGCGTGACGCGGAACGAGGGCGTTTTCTCCTGATGGAACGGACACAAGCCGACGTAATCCTTGCCCTGCTTGGCAAGCTTCACGCCCCGCGACTGCACGACGGCAACCAGGTCAATGCTTTGCTTGAGCCGTGTTAAATCAACCGCGTTCATCGGCGTGTTTCACCAGCAAGACGGGTGCTGCCCTGCGACAACACCCGTCCCCCTGGCGGTGCCTCTCCTGGAGCCTCGATGGTGCGAGGAAAGTTTCTGAAAGCCGCTCGGAACGGGTGCTGCCTTGCGGCAAACACCCGTCCCGGCGCTTCGCGGTGCCTCTGGTGGGGTGCAAGTTTTTGAAAAGGAGTCAGGCAGAACGGGCGTTGCGTTGCAGCAACGCCCGTCCCGATGGCGCTTCACCGTGGCCATGTCCGTACCAGTGCCTGTGTGGGGCGTGAGGAAAGTGGTCATGGGACGGCGGTTTTTCTCAAAGGCCGTCAAGCCGTTTTGCGGAGTTTTCTTGCAGTCGTGAACCATGACATCTATAAACAACTATAATTGCTTATTAGATGCAAGTCAAAACGCATATTTCCGAGACTGCCCCGTATAGTCCTCCCGATATGGCAGGACGACCAGCAACGAAACCGGCTCCTCCGTTCGGCGAACGCCTGGCGGCGCTACGGAAGGAACGCGGATGGACTCAGCCGCAACTCGCGGAACGGATCGGCACAACCGTCACGATGGTGACTTACCTCGAACGCCGGGCGAAAAACCCCACGGTAAAAACAATGGAGCAAATCGCCCGCATCTTTGGAGTTCCCATCAGCGAACTGCTCGGTTTGGCCAAGATTCAAAAGAGCGCACGCAAACCGGGACCGCCTTCGCGTTTGGAGGAACTGACCGGGCAACTTTCCAAACTTCCCCGCAGCAAACAAAAAATCGTCGTGGAGATGCTCGAAGGATTTTTGCAGAAGACGCGCAAGTGATTTTCCAGCGGGCAGGCGATGCGCCAGCATTGCCACGCTGCCCGGCGCGGCAGCCAGAGCGCCTACCAAGCAGGCCAGCGACGTTCGACAGCCATACGCCGCAGCAAAGGTTCGGACGCCGCTTCGACAAGCCAGCAACACCACCCTAGCAGCAAAAAGGAAAACCCGTGACGCTGGCACGCGGCAACGCACCGGCAAACGACCGGCGTACAACCGGCGCGACAACGAGCAACTGCGCCGTCAGCATTCCGGCGAATGCCGTTCACTGCGTCGTCTGCGCCTCACGCTTCATGTGAGAAGACAAAGCCCTCCGGCTTTGGTTTCTCCAAAGCCGGAACCTAAGCGCAACCCGGGCCGGAACGCCGCCGCTGTCAACGGTGGAGGCGACGCAGGAGCACTACCTTGACAGCACGAGGCGGCGGCTCCGGCCAGTTTGCACCCCGGCGGCTGCCGATTGATTGCTCCGTCAATGTTCCGTCGCGCGCTCGCGCCAGTGGCGCAACTATTCCAGCAACCATTTGAGCACGCGCAGTAGCGCCAAAATGATCGCCGTGACGAGCCAGTAAAATTCCCTCCCGGTGAGGGCCAGTGTAAATTTCGTTCGCAGTTTCACGCCTTAACTACCGAGCGTGTCTGCGTGAACTGATGGCCACGCGATGAGCGCGTAAATGTTTACATTTTCAATCAGTCCCGCCTGTCGGTGGCGAGCAGCGCCGGGCGCTTCGTCCCGGCAGCGCACAGCCACGGACAGCGGACGTGCGACTGCACCCATTCGAGCGAAGCAGGCGCGTTACTGGCAGGACGCTTGCCGATTCAGCAACGCGGCATGACAGGAACGGTCCTGCAAGCACTTCACCAGCGGATGCGCCGTCATGATTTCAAAACAACTGCATTTATCGTTCCGGCAGCTTGAGTCCGGGCTGGCCGTCAGCGGATGCGCTCTTGCTCCGTCCGGCCTGGCTCGCCGTCACAGACAGCCTGCCGTTGCCGCCGGTGTGTTTTGTGTGGCGGCGATGGCGTGTCTTCACGCCTCCGTTGCCGTTATTTGTCCAAGCAGCCAGACAGTCGCGCAATCGCGCCGAACTGATCGGGATGCCGACGGCTTTCAGTTCATCCACCAGTTGCGCGCTGCTCCAGCCCTTGTGATGCAGCGCAAGCAGTCGCTCGCGCAGCGGTTCCAGCACGTCAACGGCGGTCTTCCGTTTCCTTGGTGGCTCGCGCTGCGCCAACTGTTCCAGTTTCTTTTCGACCGCCGCGTAATCGAGCTTGGCGGCGATTTGGGTGTAGTCAATGTGGGTGCTCATGGATTTCGATTCGCTCCTTTGTCAGTCAGTCTTGTGTCTTGGCCGCGTCGTGCCCGCCCGCTTTTCGGCGGGCGGCAACGCTTCGCGGCGTTGTTCACTTCGACAGCATTTCATCCGACAGTGTTCAGCCCGCCCTTTGATTTTCAGTCGAGCAGCCCATGAGCACGGCGGCGAGCAGTTTCTCTCCGGCTCAAAGGCGGGGTAAGTGTCATGGCAAAAACTCACACTTCCAGGAGTTCATTTCGGGTCATCAAACCGAACACTACGGGTGTCCAGTTCTCGCCATTTTGGGGGTC
>CAZLRH010000053.1:0-7265 GCA_964562015.1 uncultured Opitutales bacterium
CCCCGGCCAGTTTCCTCGACGCCACGACCGAGGACTCCGCCCCGACCCTCACCGCGGATGTGGATGGGGCCACGGTGGAGAAGAATTGGGCCGAAATGCCGGGGGCGGCGACATCAGGTTTTGCGAGATACACCGCAATCGATAATCTTGGTTACGGCATCACTAACGATGGTCGATTGAGGACCCCTACGCGCACCTACGCTGTCAGCGATCTTACGAATAATGCCATTGCCCCGACTGACACCGTGGCTTTTTCGCCCACGGTGGCGGGAACCACGGTCGCCGCCTCTGTGACTGGTGGCACCGGTGTTAAGGAGGCAAAACTCGTTATCATGCCTGTGAAAATCGTGGCTTACAAGGCTGGCAGTAGGATGCAGTATTGGTCCGCAAACTCTCTGCCCCTTGATGGAGATCACTCAAAACCATCGGCCCTTCAGGTGCCAATTAATGACGACAACAGCGAGGGACGGCCCATCTTCGGCATTCCCGTAAACTCTTATCCCGCCGATAATGATGACACCGTGCTCACCGGCACAGACCCGGATGTTGTGCGCATTGAAATTAAGCCCACAATTTCGATCAAAACAGGCATTTTGACTTTATGGGTAACTAACGGCACCACCCCCGGCAACCTTACCCTTGCCAATGGCACCCTCACCCCAGGGAATAACACCACCGGCGACCTGAGATTGTTCCAGGTTCCGAATGGTGAGGCAAACCCCGGCGCCGGCAATTTGAGCAATATAACCGTGGTTAACGATCAACTGCCCTTCAGGCTTTATTACATGGTGGACTACCACCATGAACTTAATGCCAACAGTTGTCTTAAGTTTTTGGGTGGCGGCACTCCTGCGGTGTTTTACCTCGAAGGGATAAAGCCCTACGACGATCTCGTCGTTCACGTCGGATACCAGGCCGACAACGGAACCACTGGAATCGCTGAACTGCATGTGAAAATCCTCGACACCAAAAAGCGCTATCTGAGCTTTGGTATCAATAGTGCGCTGGATAAGGATCACGGAGGCTCTTACAGTCTCGACGAAATCAAAACCCGTGTGGCGGAATGGGTCAACCAGGCCAACCAGATTCGTACGGTGGATTATTCCCTCTTTCGGGGAAATCAGACTGGCTCGAATGCGTCCCCGTCCGGCGTGGATGCGTATGGCAATGCCGTAGACGTGATGGTGCCCGTGACCTTCCGCCTGTTGGGGGACTTGATTTATGTGGCGGGAATGGATGACCGTCTTAATGCCACTTATGACCAATACTGGGAGTTGTTGATGGGAAATTTTTCCTCAGTAAGTTACACTGGCGGTACTCCGGATGTGATTGTTACTAATCAACTGGAGCAGTTGATACCACAAGGGGATGGTTTTATTACCGGGTTTAATGGAGTTATGGGTGGCGACGACGGTGAAGGAATGAATGGACGAATAATGCTAGCGATGACTGATAAGAATAATAATAAAAGCGATACTCGTCCGACGCTAGCCCACGAGTGGATGCACGCGTTTGCGGACAAGAACAATTACGAGGATAATCCAAATATCAAACACAATGAACATGTAGATATCCCCAATAATTTCATGGTGGGCGCTCCATATAGCCCTCCCCAGGGGGTCATTCCCGTTGGAAGCAATGTGACAGCCGAACAAAGTGAGCAACTTATGCATGCCAATGACCACCATCCGAACCTCCATTAAAGTGACAGGTATTCTGGTCCTGCTCTTGTTTAGCAGCAAAGTCCTTGCTGCGGAGCAAGCCTTCTGGGATTATCTCAATGGCGTCAACTATGGGGTAATCCGACCGCCGAGTATTCATGGAGTTGAGGATCACATCTTCAACTACCAGCCAGAGTATTTTTACGACCTCTTAACGCTGGCTCGGGGAAAGTCGAAAGAGGGCAGGATGGATGGTGCGGTCACTATTTTGGGCGACGTAGCCGAGTACGAGCCGCGTTTTAAGTATGAGACTATTCGCTCTCTGGTGGAGGCGGTAGAGGTCGATGCCTATAAAGATCCAGAATGGATCTCAAGTTTGTCGTCAATCTATTCGCTGCTGGGTCGTTCTGGGAGTCCGGAAGCATTGAGATTTTTGCAGCAGCGCGCGTCTTTTGAATACTGGAAAAATCGCACTATGCCGGTTTTAAAAGAAGAATTTGGAGAGGATAGGGTGCCAGAAACAATAACTCCGCAAGAGCAGGCTCTTTATGCGATTGCCTGGCATCCTTCGCCGGAGGCGCAGAAATTTCTGGAGGCTTGTCAGAAGGATCCTCGTTATCAGGACAATCGACGGCTTGCTCTAGCTATAAAATTTGCCTTGGAAACGCGGCCGCTCGCTCATCAGATTTACGAAACAGTCCAGAACGCATGGGCCGAGCGAGGCCTTCTGCCTGCACTTTCACCCGAGGAAATGGCCGCTGCTAATGCTCAAATTCAGACAATTTTAGGTACGGGACCACCGTCCAATCTCGTAGGCCCATCGCCTTATCCCGAACTGAAGCATGAGACCCCGCCGCCGGAATTTCCCCTCGTTGCCAAAATTGGCATCCCCATCGTGGTCCTCATGGTCGTTTGGTGGTTGTGGTTCGAATGGAAACGGCGTTAACTTTTCCCATGCTTGTTAAGGCTTCCTTGGCCCCAAAGCCGCTAGGTAGACGCAGTCTCCGGACGGTAACGGCGTTTTTGCTTTGGTTGTTCACGAGCATTGGCGTGCTGGGTGCGGTGGATAATGCGGTGTTGATGGATTACCTAAATCGGGTCAATCCGCCGAGAGACAAATATGACTACAGCCTGACCTATTACGTCACCTATTATTATCCGGTGTATTACGATGAGATGCTGCTTCTGGCGCGCGGCGAGGTCGGCCATCACCCGCCCTTTGATGCAGCGGCCAAGGCCTTGACGGCCGTCGGTGAGCATGACCCGCGTTTCAACTTCGAAAAAATGCGCGATTTGATCGAGGGGGTCGAGGCCGATGCGCTCAAGGACCCCAGCCTCGTTTTGCACCTGATTCCCTTTTACACGATCATGGCATGGAGCAACCGCCCCGAGGCCTTGGAATTTCTGAAACAGCGCGCGTCCTTTGAATATTGGCAGACGCATCCCCTGCCGCACACGTTAAGAGAAAATAGTGAGACCAAAGAGCTTTGGCCGGTCACGGCGCAAAGCCAAGTCATGTATGCACTCGCGCGCTGCCCCCGGCCCGAGGCGGAAGCATTTCTGAAGGCCTGCTGGGCGGACCCGCGTTATCATAACGAGCCCGCCATGGAAGGGTCAGTAGCCGGTTCCATGAACGACATAACGAGTTGGCGTTACGATTATCAAATGGCCCAGGACGCCTGGGCCAAGCGCGGCCCATTGACCTCATTGACCGAGGCACCCTCCCGGCCCGCTGAGATCTACAACCCCTACCATTTTGAATCCGGCCTTTATCCGCCTTTTCCGCTCGGTGCTAAAATCATGATTGGCGTCATTTTTATCTCCCTCAGCTGGTGGTTCTGGCATGAGTGGAAAACCTGGCCGAAGTAAGTGGTTGCGTTCGTTTCGTTAAATTCATTCGTACTACGAAACGATGAAGTCCGAAATGGCCAGTGACATCGACGGCCTGTATTACACGGGGAATTTTCGCTTGTGGACGGGCGGGGAATCCGACGCGCTGCCGGCCTTCACGGGGGCCTCGGACGATTACACGGTCGCGGAGGATGATTCCCATCCCGGCGGGCGGATCCATTGGACGCGGGTGGCCGACGACGGCACCGTCCTGGGCACGGTGCTGGCGGAAACTTATAACGATATTTACGACGCGCCGAACAGCCTGCCGGTGTACTGGACGCCCGGCGCCGCGGCCCCCGCGGTGTTGACGCCGGGGGAAATCGCCGCGGAGCTTGGCGTGGCCGACAGCATGCTCGATCCGTATTATTATTATTTCCTGGTGCGGGACGCGGACTATTTTGTGAACCGCGGCGGCGACGTGTATTTCCCGCTGGGCGTGCCGGATGGCAACGGCCCGTACTTCTACACCGCCGCCCTGCGCTGGAACGCCGGCGATGGCAGCGTCGACATTGTGGACGACGACAGCGACGGCATCCTCGACCTCCCCGTGGTCGACCGCCCGAACTCCAGCGGCGGCAACGACACCGTCGTGCTCGAGTTCGATTACCACGGCGACACGTTTAATCCTGACTACCCGGACTACAACATGCGCCGCCGCGTGTTCCTGAACGGCGAGGAAGTCCCCGCGCTGTTCAAGAACTACTTCGATGATGCGAGCCAGAATTTCACCGCGGGCAACCCCAGCGAATCGCCCTGGCAACTCGCCTACGCCCTCGAGGCCAACTTCGCGCAACTCGGCGACCGCCCCGTCCTCGCCACCCCGGCCAGTTTCCTCGACGCCACGACCGAGGACTCCGCCCCGACCCTCACCGCCGATGTCGCCGGCGCCACGGTGGAGAAGTTCTGGCCCGCCACGCCCGGCGCGACGGAAAGCGACCCCGGCCACGTTGAGGCCATGAACGACCTCGGCATGGGCATCTACGACAACGGCGACGTGGTGCTCAACAAGCGGCGGTATGCGCTGGCGGATTTGATAGATGAGGGCTCCTTGGAGGCGAATGAGACGGTCGTCGGAGGACCGGCAACTCTACCTTCATATTCCACGGGAGAAAGGGCGATTACCACCAACGTTAATGGAGAGAGTCGGGCCAAGAAAATAACTTCGATCCACATCGATCCCGTGACCACAGACACGCTTACCACGATCACAAGCTACGATAATATTCCGATTAATCTCATCAAAAATCCCTCGGTCATCGTGATTGGGGATAGTGACCACCCGGCGACTCTAACAGCCGAGCTTGGCTCAACCGAAAGGGACTATCCTCAAATGGATGCCAATTTACGGTCTCACTTGAAATGGCAGGTCGAAGCTTCCAGTAACGCCACGGTCACCTTCCTGCCACCCAATTATGACCACGGCACCGAGGTTAAAGTGGTGGGTGCCACGGCAGGGCGGATCAACTTTCGGCTCGTCTATGATAACCCCGAAATGACCCTGCCCGATACCCCATGGCTGCGCTACGAAGCCTGGGTGGGCGAGAAGCTGCAAATCAAAGCCCGTGCCCAGCGGCTGGGTTATGGCTCCGATGGCAACACCACCCAGGCTCCGGATGACGACACCATCAAGAACATCTTCAATGTGGCCAATGTGTATCTGCGCCAGGCAGGCATCGAACTGATTTGGGACGACAATACCAGTATCACCATGGATGGAAATCTCACCGACTTCAATCTCTCGACGCACGATAACACCGCTGCGGCGATTTTCACGGCGCACGTAAAAAATGACGGTAATATTACGCCCAATTATTCAGATTCCACCTATCGAGTGCTTAAGGGCTATGTGCAAAAATTCCTGGTGGATAATTACCGGCCCTATGTTTTGCAGGTGGGCTTTGCAGGCCGCTACTATGGGGCTCCTGCCCAGGACGTTATCGGGAGCACTTTTTCTTATGGCCTTACCGGCAACCATGCCGATCTCTATGGATCGACCTTGGATTATATTATTTCCACCAGCGACAACGGCTTGGAGGAACCTCATACCATGAAAATGTTTTTATCGACTGGCTATGATAGCGCTGCGACATTTGGCTTCCCGAAAGAAGGCGGTAATGTCACGGCCCCGGGCAATGCAGTATTTGCGGCTGATTTATTCGGGTTGATGATCTACACGCAGGGGCTTAATATCAGTTCATCTCGAGCGGTGATTCTTGGCCTCTCTTTGGCTCATGAAGTCGGCCACGTGTTGAATTTGCGTCACCGCAAGAGCGCGGTGACCGAGGATCCCCAATGGGGACGGACCGACGAATTGCCTGACCAATACCTGGGTGACCCACTGCGCAATTTAATGGGTAATGGTTCTTCCCTGAACGCCAGCCCGACCAATTTAACCGGAGAGGACATCGACTTGCTTCAAAGCAACACCATGCGGGAAAGCGATATCTTTCCGAAAAACCATAAGCCCCAGCCCCATGATCCCTAAGCACACCTTCCCTAAGCTGGCCTGGCTAGTATTGCTGAGTCTGAGCATGGCTTCAGCCTCCATCGCACAGGTTGAAACTGCGCCTGCCTCGACTCTTACACCCCGGCAGGCTGTCCAAATTATCAACCAGGACAAGAATTGGGCCCAGGTGGTCGCCGCTTTGACTGTAGCGACTGGCGACGCGGGGTCCCGCCAGAACGTCAACTATTTTTTCGCCAACCAATTGGCCGGGCGAGTGGAGGATTATCATAAAAATTTCGATAATTTTGAGGATCAGAAGCTTAAGGATGACGGGTGGGGAAATTATTTTTTTCCGGGTTTGAATCCCTTGTTGCAGGCTATTGCCGTGACCGATGACCCGGAGGAATTCGCCGTTTTTGAGACCATCGCCAAGTGCGGAGTGTTTTATCCTCAGGGTGTTGCCGAATCCTTCTCCGAATACCTGCGGGAAGGCAGCCCGATGGAGGGATGGTTTTTGGACTATGTCGCCCAGAATATTAAACTTGAATGGGCTGGACCGATTTTGCTCCGCATGCACTCCCGTCCGGCTTTTGACTGTTTGATCAAAATACTGGATGCGCATCCGGGACAGACCTTTGATTTTGAGCAGTTTTGGAACCGCTACGATCCACGCTTGGTCACTTTGTATCTTAGGGCCATCGATGGCCGGCTGGGTGCGCAGGACCCTGCGGGAATCACGACCCTCTTTTTAGCTGCAGATGCGGGCTCTGGGCCTAATATGCCTCTGGAGGCCGCCGACCCGGTGGTTTATCCGCAGATACGGCGTTTCATCGAGGAAGCGGAAAAGTACAATTTTCCGCCCAGCCCCATACAGGCTTACGCACGGCAGGATCTCATCGACGCGAAGGCGAAACTCCGCGCCTTGGAAATCCAGCATCCGCCACCGCCCCTGCGCGACGTCCCGGACGACCCTGGGGCCATTCCCTTTGTCCCCGTCGCTATCAATGCCGACCTGTATCACTTCGAATCCAACATGAACCCGCCGTTCCCATGGCAGGCCGAAATCCTCATCGTCATCACCGTTCTTTTCACCGGCTGGTGGTTCTGGACTGAATGGAAACGTTTTAGGAAATAAGGGCCTGCATTTTTCAAATTTGTTCGTAGGATGAAACGATGCTCCTCACAACGAGCGACAATCCACCGAATCCTTCGGTGCCGGCCGGGTTTACGGTGATGAATGTGCGGCCCGTCACGTCCGATGGCCA
>CAZLRH010000054.1:0-5064 GCA_964562015.1 uncultured Opitutales bacterium
GCCAAGCGGTGGGCGACGCTCCGGCCTACATCAGTTTTGACATGGATGCGCTGGATCCAACGGTGGCCCCCGGCACGGGCACGCCGGTGGTGGGCGGCTTGAGCACGCGGGAAGCGATGCGGATGGTGCAGGGCTTGGCGGGGTTGCCCATTGTTGGTGGCGACGTGGTGGAAGTTTCGCCGCCGTTTGACCCGACGGGGATAACCGCGTTGGTCGGCGCGCAGATTTTGTTTGAGATCCTGTGCGTGGCAGCGCTGTCGCCGCGCGCTCCGGTGAAAAAGGGCGGGAAAAAGCCGAAAAAGTGACCACGGCCGCAACAAGTTTCGCCCCACCCTCGCCGACCTCGCCCCATCCGACTCCAGCCAAACTCACACCACTTCGCAGCGACGCAATACCGTTCCCTCGACCGCGTTCTGTTTTATTTAACAAGTCAACGCACGGATTAAACCCGCCCCAGACTAGGCTTGTTGAATGGTTTCTTATTTGGTGATGTAACTCTCCATGCAACCCGCTAAGCGGCAAGAAGCCCCGTCAACGATTCGCTTCGAAGCCGAGTTGTCGCGACCGGAGACGACCGCAAAGAAGGGATCAGGGACGCTGCTCACGCTGCCCAAAACAGCGAGCGCAAAGCTGCCTTCTCGAGGGGTGATCATGATTGAGGCCACAATCAACGGCTTCCCGTTTCGCGCCGCGCTCGAGCCGAATGGCCAGGGAAGTCACCAACTCAAGCTTAACGCGGTCATGCAGGAGGCCGCCGATGCAGAAGCTGGCGACACCGTGGCCGTGGAGATCACGCGGGCCGGAGCAGAGCCGGAGAGCCGTGCGCCCGCAGATCTTTCCCTCGCCTTGGCTGCAGTCCCGCGGGCGCAGGCGAAGTGGGCCGAGATTACCCCCAATGCGCGCCAAAACTGGATTCTCTGGCTGAGTTCGGGCAAATTAGAGGAAACGCGCCGGACTCGGATTAAGAAAGCCTGTTCCATGCTGGCGGCGGGAAAAAAACGCGTCTGTTGTTTCGGCGGCCAAGGCTGGCTGAGGAAAGCTCATAAAACAGCCGGTGAAAACTGGCGGCTGTTGGGAAGGATGAAGGATGAGGGCTGAGTATCTGGCTACGGAGTACCAGCTTTAGAGCGTATTCAATAAAAGTATAGCCGTTGGTGGGGGCCCTTGGCGGCGATGCGGAATTTTCGTCGCGGAGCGACGCGACCCGGGCGCCTACGCCACCGTGGGCTAAAGTCCACGGCTACCTGGCGCGGCCTCGCTCCGCGAGGCGAAGGCGATCCAGATCCCGGCGCTGACGGCTACGAAATTATTGAAATTGCTCGATAGTTAGGGGATCCGGTTACGGCTCACGGCTTGGGCACGGCCAGGCTGGACTGCAGCATCGAAACGAGGTCGTTCGCGTCATTCGGTTCAGGGTCCATCCACCGCGAGCCGTAAACAAGTTTGGGGACCGAGCCGCCACCGGTGCCGCCGAAGAGCCGAATGGAAGTTTGCATATATTGATCAATCCACGGGTCGGCCCGGGCGGCGTCGAACTTCGCCTGGCCGACCAAGGCGACGGCTTTGGCCGTGGCGTCGTCGACAGTGCGCGGACGCCAGGGTTCGCCGGGCTCCTGGTAATACATCCAGCGGTCAAATTCTGGAAAGGCCTCGCGCTTCGCCACCCAAACCGCGAGGGCAATCCTGGTCAGTTCGCAGGAGTCCTTGAAGGCCTCGACGTCGCGGGGGATAAAGGGATTGCAGTGGGTATTCAAGGGCGCAGGGCAAAGGGCAAAGGCCAGCTTTCCACCATAGCGATCAATCGTTTCGTCGAGCAGGGCATGCAATCGCTGGCAATGAGGGCATTCATAATCAAAGAGCAGAGTGACGACGCAGGGAGCGTCCGGTGAACCGACCAGCGGCACGGCGTGGGGGTTGAGAGCTAGCGGACTAAACACATGCGACGCGCCGCTGCGCAAGACCGGCTTGGGGACGAAGACGACTTGGCCAATCGCCAGCAGGCCCGCCAGGGCCACACCCAGCAGGGCCACGCCGAGCGCGGGCCAAGGCGTGAGGATAGGTTGTACAGCGAGCGGAGAAACGCCCGGGACTGGAGTGGGATTGGGCGGTACGACCTCGGTTGCAGTGTCGGCGAATGACCTGGGCGCCTGGCCAATCACCAATGCGGCCAACACCAGGCCAGTGACGTGCGTGGCCATGCAATAGGGGCAAAAGGCGCCGATGAACCATTTCTGCACGATGATGAACCAGACGGCGCTGCCAGCCGCCGCACCCACCAGAACCAACAGCGCGCGCCAAGCCATCCGTCGCACCGTTGCCTCCGTGACGGTGCCCAGGTAAAAACTGGCTACAAGCATCGCCATATACGCCCCCGCCGCCAATCCGCTGACGGGCAAGACTCCGCCGATGGTCGACCAGCGGCTGCCGAGCACTTGGTCACACGGGCTTCCTCCGCTGCAGCCGATCACAGTCCCGCCCATCACATAATGCCAGCCCAGGTAGGCGCTCAAGGCCAACCCCAGCGCGCTCAAGCCCGTTATGGCCCAGCGCCACCAAGGCCAGGACGAGCGCAAGCGCGTGATTTTTTCGTGAGGACGCAAGGTTTCTGCGAGTTAATTTGACCACGGATTATACGGATAGCACGGATGACGAAAACGAAACCGCGAGTCTTTGGGTAGATATTTCCGTGTTAGCGGTGGTATTGGTTCTGTTTTTATAAATCGAAAAAATGCGGCGCGGTGAGGGCACCGCGCCCTACCCCAAGCTCCAATGCGTACTGAGATTAGTGCGCCGTCTGTTCACCGGCAGGCGCGCTGCCCTCAGCGCGCCGTCGAAGACGGGTTTCAAAACGCGTCGCAACCTCTCTGGAATTAAATTGATTTCGGAATGGGGCATCGCGCAAGCGCGAGGCCTACGTTTTCTGGTTGGGCGCGCCGGGCGTGGGGTTTTGCAACTGAAAATCAGCGCAGTTGCTGGCGGTGTCGGCGCCATCCGCGATGCGGCCCGCGCTCCGGTTGGGTGCGCCCTCGGCCGGAGCCGCCGCGCCCCGGCGGCCACCTCGGCCACCCGCGGGCGAAGCCACGCTGCAACCACCCCGCCCTGCACCAGACGCGGCTTGGTAACCTTGGGCCGCCCACGGGTCCACGAGTCCGCCGTAGTTGAGGCTGTCCACGACCAAGCCGGAAGCGTCACGCAACACCATGCTGCCCGCGCTGGCCAAGGCCGGTCCACCGAACCACTGGTTGGGTGCCGGTGTCCCTTGGTAACCTTCTGTGGTGACCGCTGTGTCATGGACCGCGGCGTTGATTAGGTGGTCGCTGGCGAGCGGACTATCGAGCGTGAGGCCGGTGCCGAGCGGCTGGATGGGCTCGTTGCTCGCATGGGCAAAAGCCGTGGCGGGCTGGAAACTGAGGCCGGTTCCCCGGACGCTGAGGGGCATGTTCGAGGCATGGTCAAATTTGAGCGGAGCGGCCAACTCGAGGGTGGCGGCGCCACCGGCACCGCCGCGACCCCCGCGACCACCCCCGCCGCCGCCCGCTTGGACGTTGACGGTGTTGACCGTGACGGACTCGATGCCATGGCCGACGCTGTCAATGTCCAACCTGATCTTGTCACCCGCCGAAATGTTGGCGCCGCTTCGCACCCTGATAGAGGTGTCGCCAGCTTTCGCGTCCGCCGCCAGATAAGTTTGCGTGCCCGGCTTGCCGACCTCGGTGATGGTGACTACCTCATATTGTTCCACCGTTCTTGCGACGGCAGGTGAGGAAGTACCATAGCCAAGGCCGAGCTTCTGGCCGACCTCAAAACCCGCGACGCTCGCCACCGGCACGCCGGTCGAGCCGACGGGGATCGTGATCACCGGACCGTCCGGAAGGGGCTGCCAAAGCGTGGTGCCGCCGACGGCCGCCGTACCGATACCCGCGATTTTACGGGTTTCCACGCCGGTGCCGTTGTCGATTTCAATGCTGTCCCCGACACTCATACCCGTCGTACTTCTAACGTAAAGCTTCGTATCACCCTTTTTCGCGGGAACTGCCAGCCCGGCATTGGCGAGACCGAGCAGATAGAAGCCGCCCGCCCGGAGCTTGGTCCCGGCGGGAATCTTCACGGACGAAAAGATGCTCTGCTGGGTGGGGTGCTCAGTCAGGGTCCAGTTGGAGATATCCACGTCAGCGGTGCCCGCATTGTAGAGCTCGATGAAAGAATTGGTCGGGTTGGCGGGCGTAGCGGAGGTAACCGCGAACTCGTTGATCTTGATCGGGCTGACATTCCGCACCTTCTCCGCCGATTGCTCGGATTGCTTCAGGCCGTTCGCCGTCCAGGCAACGTTGGCGAGCAAGTCGCCGTTGAAGGCGGCAGGCCCCGAGGTGACCTTGAAAGTCGCAGTGACGGTTGCGCCCGGCGCCACCGGTTCAGCAAAAGTCTTGGACGTCGCTGTGCCGCCGGAGACCACCGCGGACCACCCCGCGGGCGCAGTGATGCTCAATGTGACGCCAGTCGCGGGGACGCCCGCAGTATTGGTAAAAGTGACGGCGGTGTCCTGCGACGAGCCCGGCGAGAAAGTCTGGAGTCCGGGCGCGGCGGGCGCCGCGGCAGGAGCGATGCTCTGGCGCGGTGCTTCGTACCTGGCCGCCACCACGTTGGCCTGAACTTTCTGATCCGTGGCATCCGACGGGAAAGTGCCGGCGGCCGTCATGGCGCCTTCATAGAACGTGCCTTGGGAGCCATTGCTGTTGTCGCCGCCATTGCCCAAGAGGATGGCGCCCTGCTTGCGCATCGGGTCATAACTGGCGTTGACGCGCTGGCCGTCGAACATGACCTGCAGCTCGCCCTTCTGCGAGTCCCCGCCCAGGGAGGTCCAGTGGTGCGCTTCGCCCTTGGCCATGGCAGTCACAAAACGCCAGTTGAGGCTCGGCAGACCGGGGCAGTTCTTGGAACCATCCGGGTTGACGCAACCCACGAGGTTGTTCTCTTGATCGGTCATGACCCACGGGCCCGGAGGCGGGCCATGATACCAGTTGGCGGCGTTGCCATAGTAGGTGGTCTCCATGGTGCCGTTACCGT
>CAZLRH010000055.1:0-4812 GCA_964562015.1 uncultured Opitutales bacterium
CGTACCGCAGAATTTCAATAACTTCCATAGGGCAACGATTAATACCATTCGCGGCGAAGGGGGGCTACAAAACGCCCCATAACAGAGCCGCGCGTAATAACCTTGATTTTGCCCGGAATATCGAGCGTGCGAAGAATGTGGCCACGTGTTTTTAGACATAATAGTATTTTTGAGGTAATGAAATATCTGTTTGAAATTTCTCGAATTGCTTCATAAACCAGAAATATATTGTCGGAGCTATTTCTTGGATCCTTCTTAAATCGACGCACGTATGAGTAATGAAAGTATCTCGAATCGTTCGGAAAGATTGTTGTAATAATAATATTTCATCTTTAGGTAGCTCAGATTCGATCCAAATAGGCTCTTTACACTTTTCGAGTATTTCTGAATGACCACTGATATAGCCCAACTCCTTAGGTATTTCGTAAGCTTTCGACATATACTTAGCAATGTAATGTGCGATCAATTTGCGTGACCTTGGCAATTCTATTCTGTAATGTGATTCTGTTTCTTTTCCTTTATCATTTTTTGGCCATTTGACACCTTCCTGTAATAAAACCCTTTTCCATTTCCAATTAACTAAATAGTAGGGGATAAAATTATTGATAAGTATATGAAAATGTAATTTACCGTTCTTTTCGCCTAATTCTTTTTTCCAAACATAGTGGCAATTTGCTGTGCGGCGAAGGTAATCCAAGAAATGTTCGAAAGCATGAATAGCCTGACTATTTGTAGTATTTTCAGGACAGGTGAGAGTAATGAAAGCCACTTTAAATTTATAACTACCGGTTTTTTTAGACATGAATGTTCGAACCTGACTGTAATAACACAGCTTGTTAGAATAACTTTTAATTTGCCGGGTTTGTTTTTCATTTAGATGCCTGTTATTTAGAATGGTTCCAGATAATTCGTCGATTAGTTTGTTTTTTAGCTTGTTAGGAATTAGATTTTGTAAACTATTACTACTTAATTTTCTGTTGAAGCCTTCAAATGTTTTCCAGCACGATAGCCCCGAATGAGACATTTTACTACTGGCATATACTACACAAGCGGAATGTTGTAAAAATACATTTTCATTTTCATTTACAGGAACTACTGTAGTATGTTTTAAAAAACCTTTTCGATTTTGTGGTAATTTTATTTTAGACATAATCAATGCTTATTTAGAACGATTCTATTTTGTTCTGATTCTGATCTCCTGACAAGCCCAACCGATTCAGAGCAATTTGATAAACCTATTTTCTGACTGGATTTTCATCAATAACCGAAATAGCTCTTTATTTGGAACGATTCTAAATACTTATAGACTTTAAATGAAAAAACCTACCAATATAACTTGATAGGCCTTTTACTGTGAGCTTATTCGGGTAATGTTATCGATTCACGTTCGATCCCTCGAGAGCGTTTAGCCATTCGCATTACAAGAACAAAAATAACGACTGTATATCTATTTTACAACTACTTTTTATCTACTACCTATCTAACTTATTTATAATCTATATACTTAAGATATGTAATTTATAAACATTCTAAATAGTTGACCACTAAACTTGCAATAACTTTATTTTAAATCTGAAATACCATTCATTTACTTCATCTTAGCTATGCAACTCAAGGACGTTAAACGAGAAGGGGCTTGAAATACCGTTGGCAATATTGATTGTAAAAGCATTGATTTGTACGATGAAGGTACCCGAAGCGACAATAGTAGCCCAATCGATACCGAAAATGTTTTGATATTCGTCTAAGAATGACACGGTACCTACTGGATTACCTGTAAATAATTTTACAAATAAACGTTGAATGCGTGAACTCTGCTGGACTGATGAACAAGGAGCTGTTGCGAACAGAACTACATAGTAAGTACTACAATCCTGTGGCGAAGAGAACCTGAAATCTAATGTACTTGCATCCGCATCTATTTGAAATAAAGGGAGGGCTATTGGGTTAAAATCAACGTAAGGTTCAGACTGCTGAGCAGCTCCAATCATTGATAGGTTTTGATTTACCAGTTGGAACCATTGATAACCGTTTAACTTTTTAACACGGCCATAGAAATCTGTACGTGAATATAGACTTGACATTGCCTGCCATTCTGCCTTGAAAGAACCGGAAATACCATTCCATTTGGTTGCCATTTGGGTAAACCTTTGTTGAGCCAAGCTTTGTAAAACAGAGCTTGAAAAACGTTGATTGTTTTTAGATTTGATTATGGTACCCGAGGCATTCCGCTGAAATGTTGAGCCTGCTACTGAGCCTTTCATTTCTGAAACTGAGCCTGTATATTGGATGCGTGCCATTAGATTTGATTTACGTACACGGATTCGGCAAATATAATCGGTGACAAGCGCACAACCAATGTAATACCTATTGCGATATTGTCACCTGAGCTTGGTAAGTAACCGAATGTTTCCAAGTAGACAGCTGTAATGTTTATGGGAACAGCCGTTAAAGAAAAACTACCGAGGTACCTTAGCGATGATTTGTAGTTAGAATTAATTGCTTTTAAAGGAGACGAAACTCGCACCACTAACATATAAGAGCTGTCGAGTGAGCTGGAATTTAAAACAATAACCAATGAAGCGCCTGAACGGGTTACTATTGGTGCAAGTTGGGGAACAATTGCGGGCGAGTACTGAAAATCTGTTCGCATCGCTCCGGTACCCTGCAGTAAATAAAAATTCCATTTTACAAATAAGTTGTAGCCGCTTAGCATACTGGTAGGATTTGACCATGCAAAATCCGGGCTATATGACAAGAAACGGTTGAAATTATTTTGTTCATCTACTGAGAGCGTATTCCAAAGCTGGACTACTTGCACTATTAAAGCTCTGATAGAACGCTGTGAAAAGCTTTGTGATTTAGTAGGTATTGGCTTGTTACGAATGCTGTAACCGTAAGCATTGCGCTGCAAAGTGTGACCGCCAAGACTGCCGTCGATCGATGAGACAAGAGAACCAAATTTAATACGGGCCATTTAATTATCGTAATGAACGATGCAAGGAAGTTGTAAGTACTCGTCGTAAGCTCCAGATGTGTAATATATTTTGATAAATACGACGTTGGCAAAGTAAAATTTTACCAGAATATTCGTAACGCCATCGATACCGATTTGAAAAGTATCGGTGCGAGATGGCGTTACAAAAATATCTATTTGAGTGATTGCAGGCATTCGTTAAAGGTCATTTATAATGTAGTAGAAATCGAACTGTACTGAGCCGCCCCCGCCTGTAATACTGCCATCTGTACCTATTTGTATACCTAAGCCTTCGATTGAGACAGCATTACCAGAATTATCGAAATTAGACTGCGGGTTTTGCATGGTAAACCACTTGTTTTGGCGGCTTGATTCGTCCGAAGGCAATGGATAAATACCCGACAAATTGTACATAGAGGGTATACCATAACAGACATACATTGCGCTATCAGAAAACAAGCCCAACGAAACATCAGACCAATTACGATAAAGATAGCATGGGATTATAACCTTACCCACGCCCGGCGATGGCGCAAGCTGTTTGAAGATTCCCGCAGCTATTTCAGCTGCGGAGAATGTGACAGACGACTTCTGCATGTCGGTTCAGCTGTTAATAGCCGAGTAAATAACCGGTATACCCGCTTGGCCTGTAACATTTGAAATCTGCATAAGCTTTATGAACGTTTTTTCTCCGGCAGCACCCACAGCACCGAACTTTGCATTGTACAAAGTAGTTAGAGTAGCAACGTGAGCCACAACTGCCGGCATTAAGCCGATGAAACGAAATTCAGACTTAACAAAGCTTTTACCTTGTGACTGAGCTGATGTAGCAAAAACAGCAATTACCGAAGCGGCTATTGATGGGTCAGCTGTAAAAGTTACGGTTAATGCACCGCCATGAGCTGCAGCAACAACGCCCGTTGTAATGGCGGGTAAAGCCACAGGCAAAGGAGGAACACTGATGTTAGCAAGCCCTGCAAGAGTGAGGTTATTGTTAAGCATCTGATAAAGGTTGAAGCCTGACGGATTTTTAATGTCACCGAAAATGTCAGTGCCTTTGAAACCGGATACCGCTCCGTTCCATTGTAAACGTTGAGCATCGGTTAAACCACGCCAAGCTGTTGCAATCGTAGCAAGGCGATTGCGAGCGCCTGCCTGAGAAGCTGTATTGGGATTTGAAGGCGTAACCTTAGTGCGTAAATAAGCACCTCCACGATTTTTACTGGCTACGTGACCGCCGATTTTGCCAGAACCTGCAACAACAAGAGAACCAAATTTAATTTTCATGTTTTTGAAATTAGGGGATTAATAATAACACAATATTAGACTTTTTTAGCTTAACTACACGCTTACTACGCCATTATTTTTAAAAAGTAAAGCCCTGCGATGAACAGGGCTTTATTTTTAAATAGGCAAAGGCTCAGAGTTCATTGGGTCGATAATGTGAAGCCAAGCAATTGCAAAATCGAGGAAAGCTACGTAGTCATCGACAGATAAAGCTCTTTTAGCTTGTTGTTGAACTATTATCCTCGAATAAACACTATGGCAAGCTTTATACCTGTCCACAAAAAAGGTAATTGAATCGACATCGTCCATAATCAAATATTTAGGTTAAACAATAAAAATACGATAGCGTTGCGCGTCAGCGCATAAAACTTGACGTGTGCCGATTGCGGCACACACCTTGGCGGCACGGTACAGGGGGCTTACGGGGGCAGTACCGCTTGAATGGCAGCCTGCTGCCATTTGCCGCCCACGTGGACACCCCCGTATATATGAGCGTACCGCAGAATTTCAATAACTTCCATAGGGCAACGATTAATACCATTCGCGGC
>CAZLRH010000056.1:0-3739 GCA_964562015.1 uncultured Opitutales bacterium
TACATCACCAAGCCCATCGATCTGGACGAAACGCTCGCGCGCGTGAAAACCCAGTTACGCCTGCAGGAAGTGCACCGCGAAAATGTGGACCTGCAAAAACGCCTCGGAGATGCCCGCCGGGCCGCCGCCGTCGGCGCCGTGACTCAGGGCGTCGCCCACAATCTGAATAACCTGCTCGGCGTCGTCGTCGGCTATCTCGACCTGCTCAAGGCCAGCTCGACCAACCAGGACATGGTCAAGCGCAGCGTCTCGCTCATTGACAGCGCGGTCGAGCGCATGGTGAATATCATCCGCCAGTTGAGCACCATCGCCACCACCGAGCGCCTGCCCCTCCAGCAAGTCGGCGTGCAAAAATTACTTGACGACACCGTCAAGCGTTTCCAGGCCGAATTCAAAATCGACACGCCCGTCCTCATCACCAATCTCACGCCGGCGGATTTCCAATTTCGCACGAACGCCGAGACCCTCGAAAGCATCATCGGCAAGCTCCTGATCAATTCTTTTGAAGCCCTGCCCCAGGGCACCAATCCCGTCGGCAAAGTCGAAATCGTCGCCAGCCTGGAGCCGCAGCCTGACGACAGCCCCCAGTTGCTCATCCAGGTCCTCGACCGCGGCATCGGCATCGACCCCGCGCTCGCCGACAATTTGTTCGACCCGTTTATCAGTTCAAAAACCGCGGTGGGCCGGGGGCTCGGGCTGACGATGGCGCGCCACTCGATTCGCAACCTCAACGGCGACCTCCAACTCGCGCCGCGCCCCAATGGCGGAACCTCCGCGCTGTTGTATCATCCGGTCGGTTAAGCTGAAGCGGTTGCTCCTTTCCGCGCTCGATTAGTAGATAATTTCGTCTGCAGCGAAACGAACTTTCCCCCAACCCCAGCCTTGGCAAAGGCCGCGGCTTCCCTATGCTGGCGGTCTTTCCATGATCCACGCGGCCTTTATCGGCGCTGGCAAGATGGCCTCCGCCATGGTGCGCGGCCTCCTGCAACAGCGCGTTTACAATCTCGACCAAATCGGCTGCACTTGCGGCACCGACCCGTCCGGCCCGCAACTGGCCGCCGCCACCGGCATTCATTACGAGATCGATCCGAAGATTTTGCTCCGCCACGCCGACGTTGTCATCCTAGCCTGCAAGCCCCAGCAGCTCGCCGCGCTCGACGCTTCGTACAACCAACTGATTGAGGGCAAACTCATCCTCTCCATCCTCGCGGGTACGCCCATCGTCAAGCTCGACAGCAAATTTTTCGCCGCGCGCAACGTCGTCCGCGCCATGCCCAACACGCCCGGCCAGATCGGCCTGGGCATCACCGCCTATTGTTCCCGCGCGGCCTTGACTCCGGCCGACCGCAAAACCGTGGAAGCCATCCTCGGCAGCCTCGGCGCGGTGCTCGAATTGCCTGAAGCGGACCTTGACCCCGTCACCGCCGTCAGCGGCAGCGGCCCGGCCTATCTGTTTGAATTCGTCTCCGCCTTTCGCGAAGCCGCCGTCGCCACCGGCCTCAAGCCCGAGGTCGCCGAGAAGCTGGTGCATGAAACCGTCCGCGGCGCAGCGCGCCTGATGGAAATCACCGGCGAGCATCCGGACAAATTGCGCGACGCCGTCACTTCCCCCGGCGGCACCACCGAGGCAGCCCTCAAAGTCTTGCAAGCCGGCGACTTTCGCCAATTGCTCACCAAGGCCATCGCCGCGGCGCACCGCCGTTCGCTCGAGCTGGCCAAACTTTAATTTCACCCCATGTCCAAACTCCAACAAGGCCGCGTGCTCGTCACCGGCGGCGCGGGTTTTATCGGCAGCGCCCTGATCTGGGCGCTGAACCAGCGCGGCGTGGACAATATTCTCGTCACCGATTTCCTCGGCCAGGACGACAAATTCAAAAACCTCGTCCCCCTGCGCTTCGCCGATTACCTGGAAGCCGATGCCCTGCTGGCCGCCCTCGCGACGGATGACCCGCGGCTGCGCGACGTGCGCTGGGTCTTCCATCTCGGCGCGTGCTCCGCCACGACCGAGCGCGACGCCCGCTACCTCATCAACAATAATTTCGAATACACCAAGAAACTCGCCGCCTGGGCCCTTGCCCGCAACGCACGCTTTGTGTACGCCTCCTCGGCCGCGACCTATGGCGACGGCGCCCAGGGCATGGACGACAAAGATGACGACCTCGCCCGCCTGCGCCCGTTGAACATGTACGGCTATTCGAAGCACCTCTTCGACCTTTATGCCCAGCGCGAAGGTTGGCTGCCCAAAATCGTCGGCCTGAAATATTTTAACGTCTTCGGCCCGAACGAAGACCACAAGGGCGATATGCGCAGCGTCGTCCACAAGGCTTTTCAGCAAATCCAGGCCTCGGGCCGCGTGCAGCTTTTCAAAAGCTACCACCCGGACTATCCGGATGGCGGCCAAAAGCGCGACTTCCTCTACGTGAAGGACGCCGTCGCCATCACGCTGCACCTTGCCGAAACCCCCGCTGCGGCCGGCCTCTTCAACGTCGGCAGCGGTCAGGCCCACACCTGGCTGGAACTGGTTAATCCTATTTTCGCCGCGTTGAATCGCGCTCCGGCTGTTGACTTCATTCCGATGCCCGAGGTCTTGCGCGAAAAGTACCAATACTTTACCCAGGCGGACGTCGCAAAATTGAAGTCCGTGGGATTTGGCTTGCACATGACACCGTTAGCGGATGCGGTGCGCGATTATGTGGTCAATTATTTGCAACCCGGTCGCAAACTGGGTGAAACTCCGGCGGCAAGTTAAGGTCTGTGCTGAGGGGCGTCTTCGGGACAGACGGGAGGGAATAACTTAGGCGCAGGCTGGCTCTCATCGGTAAAAAATTTGACACAAACCCGTAAAATAAGTATAAATACCCAGTTGGACCGGGAGCTTTCTTGTCTCGCGAACCAAAACCGCTAAATTTCCCCTGATTCCTTATTCCATTATCATAATCCCGTTACCATTTATTCCTCATGAAACGCGTTGTCCTCGTTGAAGACCAGATCTCCATTCGCGAGATGCTTGCCCACATCCTGCGCCACGACGGCCAGTTCGAAATCGTTGCCGAGTGCGGCGACGGCCAAAGCGCCTACAACCTCTGCCTCGAAAACAAGCCCGACCTCGTGATCCTCGATGTCATGCTGCCCGGCCTCAACGGCATCGAGGTTCTGCGCCGTTTTTCCAAGCATCTGAAGAACACCCGTGTCCTCATTTTCTCCGGTTTCCAGAACCAGGAACTCGTCCGCGAATTGCTCCAGGCCGGCGCCCACGGCTACGTGGAAAAAAGCGCGGGCCTTTCCGACCTCATGAAGGGCATCCAGACCGTGGTGGCCGGCGGCACCTATTTTGGCCCCGGCGTGGCCACCATGTTGCGCGACGCCGTCGTCAACCCGAACAGCCCCGACCGCCAGGGCCTGGAAGCCCTCACCGAACGCGAGCGCGAGATTTTGCAGCTCATCGCCGAAAGCTATAGCACGAAGGAAATTGCGGCGAAGCTCCTCATCAGCGTCAAGACCGCGGAAAACCACCGCACCAACTTGATGAAGAAGCTCAACCTGCACGACGTCGCCAGCCTCACCCGCTACGCCATCCAGCACGGGCTGACCAATTGCGAAGTGGCGGAAGCCGCGTCGTAAACCCGGAGAGTTTTTACCACAGAGACTCAGAGCGCGCAGAGGAAGAAAAGCGGGGTAACCGCAGATGACGCAGATGCTTTTTTGGAATCTGCGCTTATCTGCGCCATCTGCGGTTAAA
>CAZLRH010000057.1:0-3422 GCA_964562015.1 uncultured Opitutales bacterium
CGCGCCCTCGCCAAACGCTACGCCGAGGTTGACCGCCACATGCCCTTCGTCGCCTCCATCACCATCACGCCGGTCAAGCCGTCTTAATGTGGCGGCGGCTAATACTTCAATGCGGCAGCGGTTTCGGTTTCTTAAAATCGGTCGGCTTCGGGAACAAGGCGTCGCCTTCTTTCTCAAGCAAAGCCCGGAGTTCTTTGGACGACTGTGGCAGCAAAAGGATTGCGTCATCCCTGACATAGTTGGTGAACGCCGGGTTCCGCTGAACCAAGTTCGCCACGGCCCGCTTCTCCGGCAAAGAAAACGCGACGCCCTTATCGGTGATGGCGATTCGCACCACGGCGTGAACGGGCTGGCGGGTAATGTTGCGAATAATGTCCAAGCCCGCTGGTGGCGCGCCAGGCACATGATCTGTGAAGGAGTCGTTCCAGGGAAGCAGGTCAACAAAGGTATTCGTGCCGACTTTGAACAGGGTGCCCGTAAATTCAATCCACCGCCGCTTTCTCCCCTGCTCAAAATATTGAAAAACGTAGCGCCCTGCGTGGTCAGGGTCTTTCCGCACGGAAGAACCTTCCTCCGCTTTTTCCACCGTGTAATCACCGATGATGCGGTCGTCCTGGAACACGTCCGCCTCGGTGTAAAAGGCGTTCGGCGAAGTGAGGCAACCGGACGCAATCAGCATCACGGCCACGGCCAGCAAGCAAAGTTTTAGCGCCTTCATGTGAGCTACGGGTTAATTGCGATTTGAGGGTCAAACTCCAGATTGCGCGAGCCGGAGGGATTGATGAAAGCCTGAACTTTTAACGAACCGTTGTGCGACATCAAATCGAGAATGACGTGAGCATAATTCCCGTCAGGCAATTTTACGAAGTATTCCCGCTTCATCCGGCTTTGCCAATCGTCCCCCAACGAAGATTTCATCTCGACCAAATCCGAAGGTTCGTACCCTCTCTCTGGAGCCAAAAAATCAAATTCATTTGTTGATAGAAGCAATCCGCCACCCGGCACAGTGACCCTGAAACTCCAATCGTAAATCTGGTCATCAGGTTTCTCCGGTGGCCGCTTAACAAATTCCATGATGACAGTTTCCTGACCGGGCGACGCAACCTTTCCAGTTCGCAAATCTATTTCCAGAGGCTTGCCGCTAATGGATACTTGGAAGTTTTTATCCAAAACGATAAGGGGTTCGGCGACTCCTTTCTTACGAATGTGGTAAATGACGGGGTTGTTTGCGTCAGGAACAAAATGGCTGTATCGGTCCCCGTATTCAAAGCTGTCGTTATCTTTTTTTGAAGTGTAGTAGCCCTGTTTCGAGAGCCGAACGACTAGAAGCTTGCCCTGTGCATTGTTCAGGACGAAAACCCCGTTCGCATCGCTCGTCGTTTGATAGTGTGAGTTGCCAGTCGGTGACGTGTCATTGCAGCTAAAATCAATCTGCACACCCGAAACCGGATCAGTGTTCTCATCCACAACCATTCCGTAAAACTCAATCGGGGTTCGCCATTCGTTCACACCTTTTTGGACTTCTGCTTCGATCTGTTTGCGCCGCGTCTCAATCCAAGCTGCCGGATTACTCTCAGGAGTTGGCTCAGATGCGGTGACAGATGGGGCAATGGCTTTTCTGGCGGTTGGGGCCGCTGCAACAGGCGCTTGATTTGCTTCGTTTGTCTGATTCGTTTCGACCGGAGCCGATTGGACAGTTGGCTGATCTGACGGCCTGCGGATGCAATACCAAATCACAACGGCCACAGCGATAACGAGCAAAACGAGCAAGAAGGCTTTTTTCGTTTTCATGGGGTGGCAGGGTTAAATGTCCTTACAACCTCGTCCCAATACCCGATTGCTGTATGGATTGTCCGGTCAAACTGAGCGCTGTGCTCTTCACGAGTTTCTCCAAATTGGAACGAAGCCTTCAAATCCACACCGCTTCTGATCACTCCATGCAGGCCGCCTTGCGCTCCAACGGCGGCAGAGCGAGACCTTGCCACCAAGGCTTTGATTTCCTGCAAATCGGTGACGGTGTAGCTGCTGCCGAAAGTCCAGTAACCCGTGGTGATGTGAGTGGCCGGATCATATATGTATGACGGGCCACCGATAAAGGCTTCGGGCTTCTGAGCGCGTTGGTCTTCCTCCCAATTGGTTTGTATAGGTATGCCAAGAACCACCGTAACTCCCTTTGACAGTGCAAAATCGTTGGTGTTGTAAAAGTTCACCAAGTTCCCGTGAATGCCATAAAAATACCCATGATAGCCGCCGTTGACTGGATAGAACGGCGTTTGCACCGCATTCACACTGTTCGTCTCCGCGTCCAGCAGTTTTTGCAGGAACGGCGCGTTGGTATCGTAACAATGGGCGGGAATGGCTCCTTGAGTCAGGATATAATTGTCAAACGTCGCGCCTTGCATCACGGCTTCGGTGGCCACGACATTGCCCTGGCTGTGAGCATAGATATTGAGCGTGTAACCTGCGAGGTCAGGACGGTTTCTCAGGTAGCTCAAGTAATTTTTGAAAGCCGTCGCTGATTTCCAGGCGTAAAATTCACCCTTGTTGAACTGAAACGGATTCAAGGTGCTTGGAGGCAGATAGGCGCACGGCCAGCGGAAGGAAGCGAATTTCCCATGATAGCCAGCCCAATGGAGGCGTTTGAAGATTGTCCGCGTTGTGCTCTCGTAATCTGTCACGGTATTGTTAATGCCGTGAACGAAGATGATGACTTGCTTTGTTTCGTCCGGTTTTGCGGACGCGGTTTTTATCACGCTGAAGTCGCTAACCAAACTGCTCGGCGGTTTGCCAGAGGTCACGTTGGTTGCGTAAGCCTGTTCGTAAAAATCCTTCACGTCGTGCAAGTCCAGCCACATCGAGGTTTGTGCCAGAACATTGGAACCCTGCGAAATAGTCATCGTCAGTTGCCCTTCGCCGATCCCCGCACCTTCAAACAGAAAGTATTTGTTCCCGGCATTGGTGAAAAGGTTCGCTGGCAACGTCAACGGAGTCGTGGGCGAGATGGTCGGATATTTTAAGCGATACCACCCACCGGAAAAGAGTTGCGCACTGGCGGCGTTTGTGTCGGTCAAGTAGAGTGTGCCGCCGTTGGTTTCGGCTGCATCCACCAGGTTGATGGCTGGACTGCCACTTTGCGCCGACATGCTCAACGTGACCTGATACCCGCCGTTGGTCAGCGCGGGCACGCCGCAAATCCACAACCGCGCCCAGTCCTCCAGGTCTCGTTCTGAGGTCATTCTGGCGCTGGTGTAATCAGCCGGACGGGCGCGGGAGACTTCAAAATCTGCACCCACCGGGTCATAGCCTGCGCTGTTCCAATCGCAATCGTTGTTCACCCACATCCAAAGTGGCCGGGCTGCTGACGTATTATCCGGCCCTCCAAAGGAAAGGTCCATAATTCCATTATAGTCCACATCCGTTTG
>CAZLRH010000058.1:0-3291 GCA_964562015.1 uncultured Opitutales bacterium
CGGGTCGCCGCCCTGTTCTTTCACCCATGCCTTCAAAACGATCACCAGCGGTTTCGTCAGTGGTGTGCAACGTTCCTTTCGGCCCTTGCCTTCGCATCGAACATGCGGCCCATGGCCAAGCGCCAAGTCTTTCTGCTGCAACCCCGTAATCTCGGAGAGCCGAAGTCCGGTTTGAACCAGCATCAACAGCATGGCGAGGTTGCGCCTTCCAACCCAGGTGGACTTATCCACGTTACCCAGTATCGCTTCGATTTCCGGACGGTCCAGGTAGGCCACCAGACGCCGCGCAAGCCTCTTATACGGGATTGCCAGCACTCGCTGGATCAACCCGGCGTGTTCGGGAGCTTCCATTGCCGCGTAGTGGTAAAACGAGCGCAATGAGGCAAGCCGGGCATTGCGACTGCGCGCGCCATTGGAACGCTTCTTCTCCAGATCATCCAAAAACGCCGCGACGAATGGCGCGTCGAGTTTTGCCAGGGATAGTTTTGAGGGCGCAACGCCCAGTCGTTTTTGGGCAAACGCCATCAGCAAACGGAAGGTCTGAGCGTAGGCCGACACCGTGTGTGGGCTTGCCTTGCGCTGTGAGATCAGCCGCTTGGAAAAGAACGACTGGCAGAGTGAAGCAAAGTCGGTGGCGGGTTTCATCAGAGGACTCCTTTCCACCGGGTTTCAAGAAGTTCACTGGCCGCCGTCATCAACTCCGGCGTATTGCTCAGATACCAGTAGGTTCCGGTCACGTTGCTGTGGCCCAGATAAGTTGACAACACCGGAAGGCGGCGTGTCACTTTCTCTCCTCGCCGATACCAACCGAGCAGCGTCTCAACGGCAAAACGATGTCGGAAGTCGTGCAGGCGCGGACCGTGGCGCATTCCGGGTTTGCGGAGGCCGACCTGCCGTGACAACTCGCGGAAGATGCGACTGAGATTGGCCTTCTCCAGTTGGGTGCCGTGACTGGTCACGAAGAAGTAATCCACCGGACGGCGCGAGTAAATCTCGTCACGACGCCTGGCATAGTCGAGCAACACCGCCCGCGTGGACGGATGCAGGGGAACCAACCTTGATTTTCCAAACTTGGCACCACGGATGGTGAGCACTCCCGCCTCCCAGTCCACGTCCTGCGGTTGTAGGTTGAGTGCTTCGCCCAAGCGCATGCCGCTCACCGCCAACAACCCGAACAGGCAGTAATAGGTTTGCGGCTGCAAGGGGTGAGGCGACTTTATCCTTTGTGCCGCTTCCAGCAGGCTCCGGATTTCGTCTTGGGTGTAGAGGTAAGGCCGTGCCCGCTGGGATCGGAACCTGAGCAAACCCAGGGGAGTGATTTCGGTTCTAGGGTCAGAGCCAATCCGGTAACGCGCGAAGCCTCGGATGATAATCAACCGGCGCGACCACGACGCGGGCCTTTCATATTCCCGCCGGGAGGCATACTCCGCTGCCAGCTTGTTGGTAATGTATGATGATCCGTTCTTTTTTAAGAACGAAACGAACTCATGTAAGCATACCCCATATTCCCGAAGCTTGAACCCGAGGCTCCGGCGAAGCTCCAGGTAGTCCTCGACAGCCCGTTTCAGCGGCTTCATCGCACACCTCCCGGCCACGGCAAAGCCAGCGCTCGCAGGGAGTCAAGATCGACCTTGGCGTAAATCGCCGTGACATCCGGGCTTTTGTGCCGCAGCACCTCCCCGATTTCGTCGAGCGAGGCTCCCTTGCGCAACATCTCGGTCGCCAGACTGTGCCGTAAAAGATGCGCCCCCTTGCGGGCCGAGGTCACCCCAGCTCTTGCCAGAGCGCGCTTCACAAGGGTTGCCACGGCAGAAGCCCGCCCAAATCCGCCATACGGTGCGTAGTCTCTGATGAACACGCACCGGCTCTCACAACGCGGTCTGTCCTTACGTAGATAACGCGCGATGGATTTTGCAACATCCGCCGGGAGCGGCAACTGCGCCCATCTTCCCCCCTTGCCATGCACAGTGATTCGTGCTTTTTCCCAATCAATGTCTTGGAGTTCCAGCCTGACAACCTCGCCTGCCCGCAAACCAAGCCGGGCCAGAAGCAGCAGGATGGCGTGGTCGCGCCGACCCAGGGCAGTAGTGCGATCACAGGAACGCAATACCTGACGGACTTGGTCTGCGGACAGATGCTTGGGCAGCGTCGAAAAACGCCAGCGGGCGACTTTGGGGACGGCGGTCGAAAGATCGGCAGCCAACAGACCCTTGTAATGCAGGTAACGCAGGAATGACCGCATGGCCGCCACCAGATGCCTCGCATGGCAAGGTCTGTTCCGGTGCGCATGCCGTTGCACGAACGCGGTCACATCCGGCGCACGGAGCCTGGCGAGTCTAACCGGATCGTTGCCAAAGGTTGCGGACAGGAACCTGTTGGCAAATAGCCGAAGGTGTGCCACCGACTGCGGTGCCAGATTGCGCTCATCGATAAGATAGCGCTCATACTCGGATACCACTCGCTCCGAAGGGCTGGGCTGAGACGGCTTCGCGGGAGGAATAACCCCGCTCCCACGAAGTATGGCCAACAGGCGTCGCACTGTGGCGTTCGCGGCATTTTTTGGATAGCGATTCTTGACGGCTTGCCGCAAAAACTCCCGGCTGGCCGTCTCATCCAGGTCTTGCACACCACGGCCCGTTCGCACGAGCCAGCCTCCCAGCATTTTGAGGGCGCAAGTCTGCTCGCAAATGGAACCTTGCGCATATCCCTGCTCCCTGACGTGGGTGAGGTAGATGTTTATATGGGAAGACAACGGTCCATACGGACCGTCCGGCGGAATGGATTTTGTATTCATCCACTCCAGAATGCCCCGCCCAGATTGGCTTATCCTCCATAAATGTGCTATCAAGCAGTAGGGAGTCTGTTTTCAATCTACCAGAGGACAACCAGGAGGCCAACATGTCAGGGGAAATGCAATCACAGCCACGGCTTGAGCCGCCAGCTTCAGTCCGCACATTGAAAATCGAGGCGGACGGCGACACATGGAAGGGGCTTATCAAACCAAAAATCCGCCTGATGGGTCGCTGGCTGGAAGAGGCGGGTTTCAAACCGGGCCTTCGCGTCCAGGTTACCTGTCTCGCCCCAGGTGTCATTGAATTGCGCTCCAATGATACCGTGGCCTCGAATGAGCAAAACCTGCAACTGCCGGGATGAACCGAAAATCCCTTTTAAGGACTTTCATGCCTGTTTCAAGGGGCTCTTTTATGCCGCATCCAAAAGTGGTGCTCCCCAATGAACATAGGGCACATCATCAGCCATGCGGCATAAAACGGGATGCGGTATAACGCCGCT
>CAZLRH010000059.1:0-3058 GCA_964562015.1 uncultured Opitutales bacterium
AGGCGACGAAGGGCATGTGGCGGTCAACCTCGGCGTAGCGTTTGGCGAGGGCGCGGACGGCGGCCAGGTCGTTTTCTTGGAGCTTGTCGGCCAGGAAGCCGAGCCGCCAGCCGAGCACCACCACGTCGGCGGTGGAGAAGGCGAGCGCGAGTTTTTGCGGCGGTTCGTTCTTGTCGTCGCCCGCGTCCGGGTTTGGTTCCAGCGTGTATTCGATTAACTGGCTGGTGTGAAAGCCACGGCGCTTGTGTTCGGCCAGGTGAAACTCGATGCAGGCGCAATACTTGCCGGAGGCGGCGTAACAGGAATCATCTTTGAACTGTGGCATAGGCGTTAAATGTGCATACCGCCGGAGCGGCGTTGTTGCTGCTGCTGGCGACTCCGTTCAATCTCCCGGCGCAGCTTTTGACCGGGTGTTTCCTTCACGACGGGCGTAATCTTTTCGGCCTGCTTGACCGGCTCGGTTTGTTTAACGGCTTCGGTCTGTTCGGTTTTTTCGGTGACGGTCTCTTTTTGTTCGATGCCCAGCCGTTCACCCAGCCAGCGGCGCACGTCCTCGACGACTTGCGCGATGCGTTGAACTGGCGCGAGACGAGTCAGGCGCGTGGCACGAGTCTGACGCATCGGGCGCACGGTGCGAAAGTCCTGCCGCGACGCGGCCACCGTGGGTGACGGGGCTTTTTCTTCCAGCCGTTCTTTCCGAATGAAACCGAGCTTGGCCAGGTCATCGCGGAGGGCTTGCAGTTCGACAGCGGCCTTGCGTTCGTGAGAGTCGGTGACGCGGCGGGCGAGCAAGTCGGCGTCATCGGTGAAGACGTGGACGCGCTCGCGGCCACGGGAAATGCTCACGTAAAACTGTTCCCGGTTGACGGCGGCGAATGATTTTGAGGAGGCGACCAGCAGCACTTCATCCACGGTTTTTCCTTGTGACGAATGCGACGTAACGGCGTAGCCGTGAGTGAAGGTGTTGAACCCGGCGGGGAGTTGGCGACCGTCGGCGAGCGCAATGCGGCCGTTTTGGATCTCCCGGACTTGGACACGCTCGCCGTTGATAAAATCTTTACCGTGGTTCGCCTGCAAAAGCAGCCAGTCACCAGCGGCAACTTTCAACTCGCGGGACTCGCCCACGTCGAAGGAGGCGGCGGCGCTGGCGGGAATGAAATTTACTTCCGTTCCATCAGGACGGCGTACGCTCAGACCGTTTTCGACAACGGCGGTGACTTCGACCGTCTCGCCCCGGTCAAACTTTTTGGTTTTGCGGACAAAGCGGAGGCGCTGGCCCGGTTCAAACTGGCTGGCGTTTTTCTTTTGGGCTTCCGTCCACGAGAGCGAATCAAACACCGTGACGGGTTCGTCTTGCTGTGAAATGACGCCATCAGCCTTGAGGGTGTCGCGCACCTTTTCGGTGACGGCCTCGATCTCCGACCAGGTAGGCGAGACCAGCAGCGCCGACTTGCCCTGCTTTGTGGCCGACAGGTAGGCATCGGCGGCACGTTGATAAAGTGACGCCCGGCCATCGCTGTTATCCGTCAACGCTTCCGTGACGGCACCGAGTTCGAGCAGCTTGGCAAAGGCTTTGTCGGTTTGCTTGGCGGCGGCCAGCTCGACAATCTCCCGGAACGCGGCGGGCTTCTGGCGGCGAATCGTTGTCAGCTCGCTGAAACGGTAGTTGGAATACTGTTCCAAAATCCGCAACGCATCGCCCCGGGTGACGCTGGCGTGCTGGCCGGTGTCGCCGGAGAGAATCACCCTACAATCCTTGAGTTGTGCCAGTTCAAAGAGTTTGGCCATGTCATCCAGACCGACGGCCCCGGCTTCATCCAGGACAATCACCGAGCCGCGAGAGAGCCGGGAGTGCATGTCGGAATCGGCCAGCAGTTTTTGCAGCGTCATGGTTTTGCCGAGATAAACATCTTTGCGGAGCGTGGCGGCGGCGGAGGCGGTCGGGGCGCAGAAGATGGCGTGATAACCACGGCGGCAAAGGGCGGTATCCAGTTCAGCCAGGGCGGTGCTTTTGCCCGAACCGGCCAGGCCGCGGAATCCGGTGAACTGGTCGGGGCTGGTAAGGACGTGCGCCAACGCCTTGCGCTGGTCCGGGCCGAGACGTGACGGCGGTTCGTAATCACTGGCAATGGGGGCAACGGCCTCGACGCCGGCGTTGACCGTGCGAATCAGGTAAAGCTCTTTGCCGAGAATCTCCCGCGTGGAAAACTCCGAGCCAACGCGCACCAGGTCGGCATCATTCGCCAGCTTCTCTTTTAGCCGTGCCAGGTCGAGTTGCCCGCGACCTTTGACGAGGGCGGCCTCCAGAATCTTATGCTGTGGCGCGACCGAGTTGCGTTCAAAGACGTGTTGCAAGCCGTGCGCGACGGACTCATCCGTTCCGACCCGTTGCGCGAACTCTTTGGGCTGACCGTTGGCCGCTTCGACAACTTTGCGCAGCGACCGTTTTTCAAAATAGCCGATCTCACCGAGTTGCTGTTGGCGCACCTGTTCATCGGAAGCGCCCTTCAACTTTTTGGGGCGTGACTGGTGGACGACGTGGGACACTTCCTGTTTGGTGAGCTTGCGACCGAGCTTTTGCTCCTGACGTTTGACGGCCATGTCCCGTTGCTGCGACCGCTTCGAGAACCGTTCGATAAACTTGGCCTCGACACCCTCAATCTCGAACGCCGAGCCGGTGCGCCGCGTGACGTAACCAATTTGGTGCAGACGCTTGGCGAGTTCGTTGCGATAGACTTCCGTGCCGTAGTTGAGCGCGCCGAACATATCGCCCGTTTGCAGCGCCTTCCAACGCTTCTCCTTTGCGTCCCAAGTGGCGTTGAACAGGACGAAATGCGTGTGCAGTTGCGGGTCAAGAGCGCGGGAGGTGGTATGCACGAAAGCGGCGCCGACGAGGTTGCCGGTGACGCGATCCTGTTCCTGAATGCCGCCCTTGCGAATCCTTGTGGCGGCGAACTGTTCCAGTTCCCGGAGCGCGATGCCGGAGGCTTCCTTGTGGGCCTTGATGATGCGGCTGTCGTTCATGGTGACGGCCAGGATGGACACCGATTTGGGCGGT
>CAZLRH010000060.1:0-2909 GCA_964562015.1 uncultured Opitutales bacterium
CAGCCATCTGGTTGGAAACTTTCCCGGCAGTCCGGTTGACCTTCGATTCTTTTTCACGCTCTCAGGGGACAAGATTGCGTCATTGGAAATCATTCCGTGATGGAGCGCGATACGCCGCAAGGAATGGCCGCGCAACGAAACCACGTGCGTGAGAACTTCAATGTCTCGCGCAGAAAATGAAACGGAATTCCAGAAGGGGTTTACTTGCACTTTTGCGTAAGTGCTTGCAAATCAATGGTAGCGCGTACGGGAATCGAACCCGTCTTTCAGCCTTGAGAGGGCTATGTCCTAGCCGATAGACGAACGCGCCACACGGCCACCCTCGAAGGGTATCGGCTTTGATACAGAAGTCAACCAACCGCTCGCAACCGCAACCGCGACGTTCTGACCCCACCGAACCAAAACTTTGGCATTTTACCTTTAAAATCGAGCCTTTCTCAAAAGTTTGCGCAGACAACGCAGACAACGCAGAGGACGCTTTACGAAAACGACGAAGTGGAGCTAGATAAAGACGATGCGATACGAACGCATAAAGTCAGAACTTGCCGGGGTCGGGCCGTTTTCCAAACGCCCGTCACGACGCCAGCTCGCGAAACCGCGCCCCACTTTCGCGCGGCGGGGCCTGCCTGCAAAACCATGTGGCCTGTTGGGACCTGTTGGGCCTCAATGGGACCAAGAACAATTGCGTCGCTTGCGAACGCCTTTCCCCGGAGTGCGGCCGTCCTCGGCCGCTGCAACTCCCGAATACCGCCAGATTCCCAAATACTGCCTAAAGCCCTCCCACAGAATCACTTCGAAGCGAGGCCCCATGCTGATTTACAGCCAACCATGTGGCCTGATAAAGCCTGTTGCGACCTGCTGGGATCGCCCCCTTCAGGAGCTAACTTGTCCCCGTGTCCTACGACTGATCCCACTTCTGCGGGACTGCATTTCCCCGATGCGGCCCAATAAAGCCTGGTGGGACCGGTTGAGACCGACAAACGAATCTCAAATTCCCTGTCCCGTCACCGCGGGATGAAATGCGCAAGCCCATTCGCGCTCTGCATGCGACTCAATAAAGGTAAATCTGAGCGTATCTGACCTCTCAGGAGCTGACATGTCTCCTCGTTCTACGACTGATCCCGCCTCTCGCCTCTGCGGGATTGACCAAAAAATAATCCCCAAATGGCCATACGCACATTTCACTTTCAGCCGATGCATTTGTTTTCCGCGTGTTCCGAGCATTCAGCGGTCCGCCCTCAACCTTCAACTCTCAACTCTCAACCCCAATCCTTAGCAAGGTGAGAGGAAAGAGCACTGGTGGGTGAAGTTTTTTGGTGTGAGATTTGGGATGATCGAGGAGAATGGGCCATGCCAGCTCTTACGAAGCGCTCCGCTAAATTTCGCTTGGAGTTTGTCTCCCACGGCTCTCAGAGCATCCACGGCGGACTGCCGGCGGTGGAAGCGCTCTGTCAGGAGTTTGGTCTTTGGGAGAAGGTGCGCCAGATTCCTGGGCTGGACACTCGCAAGCGCAAGACCCAGGGCTACAGCGGGGAGTTGATGGTGGCGCAACTGCTCTACAGTTTGACTGCCGGAGGCGGATCGCTGGCCGATGCCGAGCGGCTCAATGAAGAACCGCTGGCCAAGCTCTTGGCGCGGGTGCCCGCCTTTGCGGACCAGACCACGGTGGGCCAATGGCTGCGGGCGCAAACTGCCGAGAGCATCGAGGGGATTTGGAAGCTGATCCAGGAGTTTGTGAAGTGGGTGCTGGCGCGGGCGCAGGCCGGGCGCTGGACCTATTGCGGGCGAGGGGAAGTATTTTTTGATGACACGCAGATTGAAGTCAACGGTCCCAGTTTTGAAGGTGCCAAAATCAACTACGCGGGGGACCTGGCGTTGAGCTGGCAAACTTTCTGGTGGGGACCCTTTCTGCTGGAGGCGCACCTGGACAGCCCCGGGGACGTCAGTTCGGCCTTGCCCGGGATGTTGGAGCGACATAAGGAGTTGTGGCAAGAGCGAGCGAGCGACTTTTTGGCCGATAGCGGATCCAGTGCCGGAGTATATCTTAACGCGATCAACCAGGCTGGCTTTACTCACTGGAGTGTCAGTTACAACAAGTGGGTTGGACCCTTGGAGAGATTGGCCGCCGAGCAGCCCGAGGCGGTATGGAGTGCGCCACGGCCAGCCAGGTGGCGGGATGGCTCGGACATCCTGGAGCAGCACTGCCGCGTGCGTCACCAGCCCGAGGGCTGTGAAGGGCCGCAGACTTTTGCGGTGGTGCGTTTCAAGCGGACCGAGGAGTTGTTTTGGAACTACCGTTTCCTGGCCTGCGACCCGGAGCGTGGCGACGCGGTGGCCATCTTTGCCCGCCATCGGCTCAAAGGGGACAAAGAGAATCAGCTTAAGGAAGTACTGCGCGGACTGGATTTGCATCACCCGCCCTGCGCCGAACTCAATGCCAATCGAATGTTCTACGCGCTGGGGGCCTTGGCCTACAACCTTCTGATCGCCTTGAAGCTGCTGCACCTGCCCGATGATTGCCAGGGCTGGCAACTCAAAACGTTGTTGCGTCAGTTAATCTTAATGCCGGCCAAACTGGTGCGCCACGCCCGGGTGCTGATCGCCCGAGTGCAAGTTCCAACTGCCTGGCTGGCCTGGTGGCGAAACCTGATGGGCCGCTTATGGCCTGAGCCTCAAGCTGGTCGGCCAGTTCAGTAGCCCAGCCCTTTCATTTTTCAAAACCGCCATTGAGGGAAGCAGTGTCTTGCCCTGCTTTGAAAAACACCACCAAAACAACCCGGACAACACCTTTAATCCCCACAGAGACAAATAGCGCCCCAATCAGACCCACATTAAAACCACGCCTCATCCCAACCATCCCTAAATCCAGCGATTAAATTCCACCCCGTCTTCCTCGCTAAGGATTCGGG
>CAZLRH010000061.1:0-2894 GCA_964562015.1 uncultured Opitutales bacterium
CCCTTTTGATCGCTTCGCTTTGTCAAGAGTCAAGACATGACGTCTTCAGATTGGCCTGACGTCTTCAGATTGGCCGTCAACCCCAAACCCCAAGGCCTGACCCTTTCGGATCGTTCTTACCCGCTACCTCTACGATGCGGAAAACCGGCTCGTACAGGTTTCGGTTGGCTCTCCTGTCACCACGACGATCAGTTATCAATACGACGCCCTTGGCCGCCGCGTCGCGCGCACATCCAATGGCGTGACCACACGCTTTGTGCTCGATGGCGACAATGTCCGTCTGGAACTGAACGCTGCCAATCAAGTCGTTGCCGTCAACACGGTGTCAGGCCTCGACCAGTTGCTTGTGCGCGATACCGCTTCGGGCAGTTACTTTGTCCATCGAGATGGCTTGGGCTCGACCACGGCCGTCACGGACAGCGATGGCAATATGGTGGAACGGTACCGCTACAGCGCATTCGGACAGATTTCAGTCCTCAATGCCGATTTCACACCCAAGTTGGGCAACACTCCTGTCATTCCCGAAACCTACACCGGTCGCGAATGGGATGCCGAAGCGGGATTGTATTTCTACCGCGCACGATACTACTCGCCGACGATGGGAAGATTTATTTCCCAAGATCCAATCGGATTGAAAGCTGGGCAGAATTATTATGCGTATTGCGCCAATAATCCACTGAACGCAACCGACCCTTCAGGGCAATTTATTTGGGTTATTGTGGGCGCGGCCATAGGCGGTGGTGTCGATCTTGGCCTTCAACTCTGGCATAACGGGGGCGACATTCACAATGTCAATTGGGTGAACGTTGGCGTCAGCGCGGCGATGGGAGCAACCGGTGTTGGCGTCGGCGAGGCGATTGGCGCTTCTGTTGCACGTACCGCTTTGTCTACGGCCGGCAAAGTGGCGGCACGTGCGGTACTCAATGCTGTTTCGGGGGCTGCAATTGGTGCGACTGGGCAGGTGACAAAAAATTATTTGAATGGGGAATGTCTTTCCCAAAACGTCCTGAACTCAACTGCTTGGGGAGCCGGCCTTGGGTTTGGAGGCTCATTGTTGGCAGACGGGGTTTCAGCTGGATACCAATCGCTCCGGAATGCGCTTCGAGGAGGAATGTGCTTCGCGGCCGGAACAAAAATTTCCACACCACATGGCGAAGTTAATATCGAAGATATTAAGATTGGCGATTTGGTTTACGCGTACGACTTCAAATCAGGACTTAGGGTCGAGCGCAGGGTAACTGAAACGCCCAAGAATTTTACCCATTTTTGGGTTGAGGTGCGGATTGGTCAGGAATCGATTAAAGCTACGCGCGGACACCGCTTCTGGATCGAAAATGAAAAGCGTTGGATCGAAGCCGCCGATTTAAAGGTCGGTATGCAGGTGCGTACGGTGGATGGGCAGATTGATGCGATATCTGACGTAGCGATCCGTCCACTATCACAACCAGAACCCACCTACAACTTGGTGGTAGAAACTGATCATGATTACTTCATCGGTCGTTTTCACGTTTTGGTGCACAATGGCTTTCCTGATCCATCAGATGTTCCACCTGCTTCTGGGAGTTTTGACAACGACCATCGTTATTCCCAAACCAGATTCCCCGAGCTGCGAAATGATAAGAGTCTGCAAACACCTCTCGACTCCACAATGAACCGTGGGTGGCGAGCACAACAACAAGCAGAATTAATTGCAGAGGAAAAAGCCATGTTCGAAGCAGGTATGTCGAAGGAGGACATTGCAAAAGCAACTGCAGGTGAATGGGAAAATCTGGCTAAGAGCGTTGATGCTTACCCTTCTGGGGAGCTCACCACAGGCGAATATTCTGGTGTAGCGGAGGGAGTGCCGTGTGATTAATTGATTTGAGATAAACCAATATGAATGAAATTCGAATTAGTGCGAACGGCGATGCGTTTACTGTTAATGGTCAACTTTGGACTGCAGCTCCGCTTGTCGAGCAACTGTGCCATGCGCTTGGGTCGAATGAATTAACCGATGGAGATCCTGTAATAGTTGGGGGAAAAACTATAGCAAAGTTCAGATATTTTGATGACTTAGGGGTCGCTGTTCTTCAAAGCATTTTAGACGCTAAACTATGGCGGATTACTATTTACATGGAGACGTCGCCAAGGAACCGGCCTTCGCCGTATGGAAATACCGGTCAACGTCCTCCGAAGAAGGTGTTCCGTGGGCAGCTCGAGATTAACGGGAAACAACTTCGATCACCCTTGCGATTCGCTCAATTCCCTTTAAAAGGTGAATTTGAATTTATTAATCACAAAGCTTCGGGTGCTAATGTGCAGGCGTTTGTGGCAGAGGATTCCGGGATTACTGAATATGTTTCGTTCGAGTTCAATAGAGAATAATTACGAACCAAGCCGAAACAAACGTCGGGATACCGCACCCATAATGGATGAAAAAATACTATAGACTACTGGACAACGTCGAGGCTGAAGATCGTTGGCATCTTGGGTTTCCGAAGGACGCCAATGGGAAGGAAATCAATCCTGAGCATTTTCGTTTTGTTGACAGAGTTGAATGTTGTCCGCCGCTTGAAATTCCGGTGGTTCACCCTGGAGAGCCTCTTGATTTCACCTTTGCAGCGCTAGATATGCCCATCGTTTCGAAGCGGGTGATACAGGTTCTTGAACAATTTGCTCCAAAAGATTTTGAAACCATCGATGCCTCGGTGGAACAGGTTTACCACACGTACGTGGTGCTCAATCTGAACAAGATGATTAAGTGTTTGGACGAGACTCGTTCAGAATTTACTCTCTGGCCCAAAGATACTAAGACGAGGCCAGATAAGGTAGGGCTTTATAATCAAATCACAAAGATCCGAGGCCGGCGGAAAGGGTCAGGCCTTGGGGCTTGGGGTTCATATGAGTTTTTTGAG
>CAZLRH010000062.1:0-2886 GCA_964562015.1 uncultured Opitutales bacterium
CTTCCGCGAGTCGCTCTACCGCATGATTGTGGCGCTGACCGGCGCCGGGGTCACCATCCTCAGCACGGTCGAGGTGGACGATACTTTCACCGCGCTCTCGTTCAGTCACTACACGATTTCATTTCTGACCGATGATATAATCCGGCTGCGCTACGTGGAGATCGACGGCCAGTTGCGGAAGGTGATGGTGGTGGTCAAAATGCGCGGCGCCAACCATAGCAAGGATATCCGCGAATATGTCATCACGGACAAAGGCGTCGTCGTCATCGGTCCGCGGCAGACTGTCTATTCTGGTCTGACCACCGGAATACCGCAACGAATTGGTCAAGTGAAGGAGGCCGCACCGGAACCGAAGATGAAGACCTAGCCCGAAAGCCATCGACGATCTACGGCGGCGCTTTCATTTTGGCCACTGCCGCCGATGCTTGATCCAGCCAGCCTCAATATGAAGACGAAACCAGCCTCAGGCTTCAGCCAGCCACCTGACCTGGCTGGTCTGTGCCAGGCGATCACCGAGCAGGCCCCTTTGCCCATGGCCACAGTGGAGAAATTCGGCCATATCGTGCGCTATGCTAATCCCGCTTTTTGCCACCTCATGGGCAAATCGATGAAGCATCTGGTCGGAAAACCAATCAACAAACTGCTCCCCCAAAAGGATGCCTGTGTGACGTTGATCAAGCGCGTTGCCCGCACTGGAAAACCCGAAAGCTACACGGAAAAGGATCCTTCCAAACCACATCCAGTCTTCTGGTCTTATACAATTTGGCCGGTCATGGAGGAGGCCGGATTGGTGGGAGTCATGATTCAAGTCATTGAGTCCGCCCAGGCCCATGATGCGACGGTCGCCATGAATGAGGCCTTGGTGCTTGGCTCGCTCCGCCAGCACGAGCTCACCGCCGCGGCCGAGAACCTCAATGCCCAACTGCAGACGGAAATCATCGAGCGCCAACAGGCGGAGGATCGTTTGCGCCGCAAAGATGCGCTGTTTACTGCCCTCGTCGAACAAGCGCCGGTTGGGGTCTATGTGGTCGATGCTCAATTTCGACTGCAACAAGTCAACTCCACGGCGCTGCCCGTCTTCAAAAACGTCCAACCTCTGATCGGCCGGGATTTTTCCGAGATTTTACAGACGGTCTGGCCGCCGCGGGTGGCGGACCGAGTGGCACGTCGTTTTCGGCACACGCTGAAGACCGGGGAGCCTTATCAATCGCCCGAGTTTACCGAACGACGCCGGGACACCGGAGTGGAAGAGGTCTACGAATGGCAAATCCAGCGGGTCACCGTGCCCGCTGGTGAATATGGTGTCGTCTGCTTTTTCAACAACGTCACGGAGCGAAAGCGCCTGGAAGCCATCCAACGCCGCATGAATCTGCTGGCCGCTAAAAATGAACGGGCTGTCCTGGAAATCGCCCGTCGCCGGATAGTGGAGAAGTCGCTCCGGCAAAGCGAGTTGGCCCAGCGTGAACTCTTGGTGGAAGCGCGAGAGTTGCACGCGCAGTTACGGCAGCTAACGCGCCAGCTTATCACGGTGCAGGAGGAGGAGCGGAAGGCGATCAGCCGGGCCTTGCATGATGAGGTCATGCAAACGCTGGTCAGCATCAATCTTGAGTTATCGGTCTTGGGCAATGGGGTCGCGCCGCAAGACCAAACCCTCAAGACGAAAATCGCCCACACCCAGCAATTGGTGGAAAATTCGGTGCTAGCCGTCCACCAGTTCGCCCGCGATCTGCGGCCGACAGTCCTCGATGACTTCGGTTTGATTCCGGCCCTTCATGCCTATACCAAGGACTTGGCGGCGCGCCGGAAAATCGCCATCGAGCTAACGGTCTTCGCCGGAGTTGAAGCCTTGGAAAACGCCAAGCGGACGGTGCTCTTCCGCGTCGCCCAAGAAGCGCTCACCAACATCATCCGCCATGCGCACGCCACCCGCATCAAAATAGGCGTCACCGATATTTCAGGTGTAATCCGGATGGAGATCAGTGACAATGGGAAGTCATTTCACGTTGATCAAATCTTACTGGCTAAAAACCCCCAGCGCCTGGGTCTGATTGGAATGAAAGAACGGATCGAAATGGTGGGCGGATGCCTGACCATCAAATCCGCGCCCGGCACCGGCACCCTTGTGCGGGCGGATATTCCCTTCAGCTCGGAGAAACCCCAAAAACGACCTCCGCCCAGCCCATAACAGTTGGGAATTATATACAAATTTACCCTAGCCGAGGAAGCCGTTGTTAACCTGGGTCTGGAACTCCATCATATTCCAAGCACCCCGAAGGGCGCGGGTATCGGTAAAAATCCCAATCCGAGCCAGAGTCTAGGGTAACTTTGTATATAATTCCCGTACTTATTTTGAAATTTGCCTTACGAATTTCGAAACGAACGTGCCGGATTTTCCCCAGGCGCAGGGGAGAGGGGCGAACGCGCCCCCCTTGGCAAATACCGGGTTCTAATCGCTTCGGCTCTAATTCACGAATCAGACTGAAACTGGGAAACCGAACCCGGCCTCCTTTGCCCCAGCCTTGCCACATTTGAGCATTGTTAAGCGGCTTGGCGGGAATACTGGGGAAGAAGTGCTCGCGCAGGGAAAGATTTCAAGCGCCGTTTGCGTGCGCGCCGGACCATCCCCGGATAGAGTGTTACCTATGTAGTTAGTTCACATGCCCACCGGTAGGAGTAGGTCTACGCCCCATGGCGGCAGGCGCAGGAGTCACCTATACTTTGAGAATGAGAATCCCAATGCCCTTTGCCGTGTTTGGATTCGGCGGCATCGCCGGCCTAGCCCTGGTCTTCTAGCGGAATTATGAAAACTCAACATTTCTTTATTGATCTGACTCAGCGCCCGCCCCGGAGCTTTCGCGTTCGTTTGGGCAACTACGTGATTTTGGC
>CAZLRH010000063.1:0-2855 GCA_964562015.1 uncultured Opitutales bacterium
TCGGATCGGTGCCGTCAAGGAGTTCGTCGAGGTCGGACACGCCGTCGCCGTCACTCGTTTCGGTGGCCATCGTTTCATCCTACGAACAAATTTGAAAAATGCAGGCCCTTATTTTCCGAAACGTTTCCACTCGGTCCAGAACCACCAGCCGGTGAAGAGGACGGTGATGACGATAAGCACCTCGGCCTGCCAGGGGAACGGCGGGTTCATGTTGGATTCGAAATGATAGAGGTCGGCATTAATGGGGACGGGGACAAAGGGAATGGCGCCAGGATCGTCCGGGACGTCGCGTAGGGGCGGTGGTGGATGCTGGACTTCCAGGGCCCGGAGCTTGGCCTTGGCGTCAATGAGGAATTTTTGTGCATAAGCCTGTAAGGGACTGGGCGGAAAATCATACTTTTCGGCCTCCTCGATAAAGCGTCTTATTTGAGGATAAACCACCGGATCGGCGAGTTCCAAAGGCATATTAGGTCCAGGATCACTCGGTGGTCCTAAAAAGTAAACCGTAAGCGCCGCCGGGTCCTGCGACCCCATCCTGCCATCCAACGCTCTAAGATATAAAGTGACCAAACGTGGATCATAGCGATTGGAGAATTGCGTAAGCTCAAAGCTCGAGCCCGGGTGGGCATCCAGCATCTTGATCAGACGGTCAAAAGCCGGGTGCGAGTCCATGTGAAGGAAGATTGGCCCGGCCCATTCCAGCTTAATGTTCTGGGCGACGTAGTCCAAAAACCACTCTTCCATGGGACTGCCTTCCCGCAAATATCGGGAAAATGACTCGGCTACGTCCTGGGGATGAAATACGCCACACTTGGCAATGGTCTCGAAAACAGCAAATTCCTCCGGATCGTCGGTCGCGGCAATCGCCTGCAACAAGGGATTCAGCCCCGGGAAAAAATAATTTCCCCAGCCATCATCCTTGATTTCCTGGCTTTCCGTATCTTCAAAATTCTTACGGTAATCCGCCACTCGTCCGGCAAATTGGTTGGCAAAAAAATAGGTCACGTTTTGACGCGACCCGGCATCGCCCGTAGCCACCGCCAGGGCCGCCACCACGTGAGTCCAATTCCGATCCTGGTTTATGATTTGGATGGCCTGGCGGGGCGTAAGGGAAGAGGCGGGCGCAGTTTCAACCTGGGCGCTTGAAGCCGAAGCCAAACCCAGCCCTAGCCACAATAGCCATGCCAGTTTAGGATATTTACGCTTAGGGGTCATGGGGTTGGGGTTTATGGTTTTTCGGGAAAATATCACTCTCCCGCATGGTGTTGCTTTGAAGAAGATCAATGTCCTCTCCAGTTAAATTGGTCGGGCTGTTGGTCAGGGAGGAACCATTGCCCATCAAGTTGCGCAGCGAGTCGCCCAGGTATTTGTCCGGCAATTCGTCCGTATCTCCCCATTTCGGATCTTTGGTAACCGCGCTCTTGCGGTGCCGCAAATTCAATACATGCCCGACTTCATGCGCCAAAGTCATGCCGAGAATAACCGACCGGGTTGGGCCAATATCTCTATTCTGCGTGTAAATCATCAACCCAAATAGATTTTCGACCCATGCCAAATTATCAGACGTGAGGTTGCCGCCCACTTTAGGAAAACCGAAAGATGCCGCGCCATTACGACCGATCGGTATGAACATTCTCATGTCATGAGGCTCGGACAAGGGGCCATTGTCGCTGGTGGAAATAATGTAATCCAAAGTCGAGTTATAAAAGTCGGTATGATTGCTAGTAAGGCCACACGAAAAGGTGGTCCCAAGCACATCTTTGTCTGGAGCCTCATAGGACCGCCCGGCGAAGCCCACTTGCAATACGTAAGGCCGGTAATTATCGACCAGAAATTTCTCCACATATCCATCATGCACCCGAGAGAGGCCATCTGAATAGTTATCACTAAGTCCTCCCTCACTTTTCACATGGGCGGTGAAGATCGCCCCGGTGCTGCCATCGCGCGTGGAGGGATTGAAGTCGGTGAGATTTCCATCCATGGTGATGTTGGCATCATCATCCCAGATCAGTTCGATGCCCGCCTGGCGCAGGTACACATTTGTTACTTTAAAAATGTCTAGGATACGGTCGTCACTTGGAGCTTCAGTAGTGTTGCCATCGGAACCATAGCCCAGCCGCTGGGCGCGGGCCTTGATCTGCAGTTTGTCCGCCACCCAGGCCTCGTACCGCAGCAAGGGCAGGTCAGGAAGCGTGGTCTCGTTGCCGTCGTAGACCAAACGGAAGTTTACTCGACCCTCCGTAGCACCCACGACCTTGACCTCCGTGCCGTGATCATAGTTGGGCGCGAGGAAGGAGACGCTGCCCGTACTGGTTTCATCCGCCTCCCATTTGAGGTGCGACTGCAAACTGGCATCCATTTGTGGGTAGCCCTCCTTGGTTTCACCAATGTTGGCGGTCAAAATCGCCGGATGGTCAGTGTCACCTATAACAATCACGGAGGGATTCTTAATTCGATTGATAGGAATGCCGCTAATCGGCTCATCAGCCTTAATTGAATTTGCGGTCACCGGATCTATATAGACGGCAATCAATTTCTTGGCGTGGCTTTCTCCGTTGATGTTGGTGGTGATCGCCCTTTCCCCGGTGGAAAAACTGGGGGCATTCGCGGGCCCGCCCACCACCGTCTCATTGGCTCCGAGCGAGCCGTCATCTATTATATCATTCAACTTATACCGGCGCTTGTTCAACAGCACGTCGCCATTGTCGTAGATGCCCATGCCGAGGTCGTTCATGGCGTTGACGTGGCCGGGGTCGCTTTCCGTCGCGCCTGGAGTCGCGGGCCAAAACTTCTCCACCGCGGCGCCGGCGACATCGGCGGTGAGGGTCGGGGCGGAGTCCTCGGTCGTGGCGTCG
>CAZLRH010000064.1:0-2789 GCA_964562015.1 uncultured Opitutales bacterium
CATAGCTGAAGCATGAATCTAGGATTTAGATATACCAATAGTTGCGGGGAATATTGAAAAAATAGTTTCGCAAAAATAGTACTGGACGGAATAAATCTGATATGTTATGTTAGACTTGGAAAGGTAGGTAACCAAGTCATGGACGATACTATCAGAGTGTTTTCCGGCAGGACATTCAGTTCTGAGGATATTGAATTAATAAAATGGGCGAGAAAGACATATCCAAAGTTGCCCAGATATGAATTTGCAGGGACAGTATGTGAACTTCTAAACTGGAATACACCAGCAGGCAAGGCAAAATGGCAGCCTTGTTTAGAGTTTCTAGAAATATTAGAGGCAGAGGGCATAATACAGTTGCCATTAATCAATACCACCTTGCAAAATAAGAGAAAAGTACATATACCTGTACTTGAATTTAATACAAACAACATTAACGGCGAAGTTACTGAATATGAGCCTATACGGCTTACGATTGCACAACCAGGTCAGGAATTAAAACGTTGGCGGGCATATGTGAATCAGTATCATATGCTTGGAGATAAGACTGTATTTGGTTCCAGGTTGCAATACTTTGTAAAATCCGGGGATAAAGAGTTAGGCTGTATGCAGTTCTCAGCATCATCGTGGGCATTGGAAGAACGGGATAAATGGCTTGATTGGACATTGGATGACCGTAAGGTGCGCTTGAACCTGATCGTCAACAATAGTCGATTCCTGATCTTTCCGTGGGTTCACATACAGAATCTGGCTAGCAAGGCATTATCCCTGGCAGCAAAGCAAATCCAGGAGGATTGGTTACGGGAATACTGCTATGCACCAGTATTGTTGGAGACATTTGTAGACCTTACGCATTTTAAAGGCACCTGCTACAAAGCATCCAACTGGATTTGCCTTGGAGAAACAAAAGGCAGGGGTAGGATGGATCGTAACAATGAATATGCCCTGTCCAAAAAGGCGATATTCATGTATCCTTTGCAGAGGGATTTCAAGGCTGTCCTCCAAGGGGACAAGCCATGTAAAATGGTGAATCCGGATGAGTAAAAAAGAACGCCGTGTGAAAAACCAGAAGGAACGTGAAGAAAAGTTTTCGGAACTGGTCAAAAGTGGAAAAGCCGTAAGAGTGCATTTCGAGGATCGCAAGAAAAAGTTGAATCAGCCGAACAGTAAATCCAGTACTAAGACACCGGAAGAAGAGATGGCAGAGCGTCAAGAAAAGGTTGAAAAGGCTACTATCCTGTATAGGCAGATGCTGCCTGACCTTTTGGGCAAATTGAGTAGAATTAAAGATCCCCGGCAGCCATGGAAGATTAAACATAAAATAACGGTGCTAATGGTATATGGGATTCTACTGTTTGTTTATCATACAGGTTCAAGAAGAGACGCCAATAAGAATATGAGCAAGCCTATCTTTTGGGGCAATGTAAAGGCGATGTTCCCTGAGTTTGACAGCATGCCCCATGCAGACACACTGGCAAGACTTTTAGAGAGAATCAATGTGGAAGAAATACAGGAGTGCCTCGTAGAGCTACTGCAGGATTTGATGCGCAAGAAGAAATTCAAAAATTATTTGATCAATAAACGATACTTAATCGCTGTGGATGGAACTCAGAAGTTTTTCAGAGACTATCAATGGGAGCCAGAAGCCTTGAAAAGGCATGTGGGTGGAGAAGCACGTATCCCCCAATATTATGTATATGCACTGGAATCGGTATTGATATTGGATAACGGGATAGTCCTGCCGATATTGACGGAAATCCTTGAGAACAAAGACTGGGTAGAAGGTGAAAGCAAGCAGGACTGTGAGAGTAAAGCGTTCAAACGTCTGGCAGGAAAATTGTACAAGATATTCGGCAAAGGCAATGTGACGCTGGTAGCCGATGGTCTCTATGCTTGTGGCCCTGTGATAAAAAAATGTCGTGAGTACCAATGGGACTACATGATTGTATTAAAAGAAGATGGAATGACGGATGTCTGGAAGGAAGCCAACGGTCTCATAAGGCTTGAGCCTACAAACTGCCTGCATGTGAATTGGGGTGACCGACAGCAAGTTTATCAATGGGCGAATGATATCGAGTATGATCACGGCGGTAAGACTCGTGTCACAGAAATACTGCATGTGGTAATCTGCTATGAAACATGGGTAGAAAACCATGTGCAGAGCACAAAAACTGAGGAACGCAAAGAGACCCGGTACGCTTGGATATCCTCCAGGCCGATCACGGAGAAAAATGTATTTATGCGTTGTACCAAGATGGCACGGTACCGTTGGAAGATTGAGAATAATTTTCTTATTGAGAAGCATGAAGGATATAATTTTGAACACTGCTATTCCTATGACTGGCAGGTGATGAAGGGTTTTCATTACTTAATGAAGGTGGGACATTTTTTAAATGCAATGGCAGTCAACAGTGAGCTTTTGACTAAATATGTGAATCAAAGTGGAATCCGGGGATTTATCAATGAGCTGTGGTTAGCTTTAAGTGGTGCTGTTCTTGATGTAAAAAGGATTGCAGCCATTGTTGAGAAGAAACACATTTGGAAACTGAAAGTGGCATAGAAAATGTCGTTGATAAAAAATGGACAGTTTAATCCAAGTCGAAAGAAGATACAATCTGCATAATTGGCGGAGTATAGCCAAAGTATGGAATATAATTGTATTTTTGGCATGTAAAATACAGCCAGGCTTGTTTTCCACCTGTTGGTAATGGGAAGGAAAATTGATACAGCACCGAATTTTGAGGGTAAGCATGGGTAAATACTCTTGAAACTATTTTCATGCTTCAGCTATG
>CAZLRH010000065.1:0-2718 GCA_964562015.1 uncultured Opitutales bacterium
CCTCGGTGGCCAGTCAAAACCGGCCATGTGTGGCCACTTGAAAACCGGCCATAGGAGCTGAAGCAGGACATTGAACCTGGTGGAGGGATTACCCTCCGTCAACGTGAGCAATGTCTTGAGCGAAGAGAAGAAACAGCAAATCCTTGCATTGGGCCGGCTGGGGTGGTCGCTGCGACGGATTCAGGAAGCCACCCACATACGCCGCGAAACGGCCAGCGCGTATCTGAAAGCGGCCGGGATCGCGGTGCGGCCACCGGGCGGATGGGGCCGTGGCCGGATGGAACCAGTGGACCCGGCCGCAAAACCGGCCATGCAAGTGGCCACCGGCCCCGAGTCGCCAAAGCCATCCAAGCCAAGCAACTGCGAGCCGCATCGCGAGTTCATCGAGCAAGCCCTCGCGCGAGGTCGCAACGCGATGGGCATCTGGCAGGAGTTGGTGGACGGCCACGGATTCACCGGCCGCTACAACAGCGTCAAGCGCTTCACCCGAAAACTGCGCGGCGCGGCCACACCCGAGGCTCGCGCGGTGATCGAAACCGCGCCGGGCGAAGAAGCGCAGGTCGACTACGGCCAGGGACCGATGGTACGCGACCCGGCCACCGGCAAGCACCGCCGCACGCGCCTGTTCGTAATGACGCTGGGCTACAGCCGGAAATCGGTGCGGCTGCTGTTGTTCCGGTCAAGCACGCAAACCTGGGCCGAGTTGCACGAGAAAGCCTTCCGAAGGCTGGGCGGCGCGACGCACGTGGTGGTGCTGGACAACTTGCGCGAAGGCGTGCTCAAGGCCGACATTTACGATCCGGCGATCAATCCGCTGTATCGCGATGTGTTGAAGCATTACGGTGCGGTCGCTCTGCCGTGCCGCGTGAGAGACCCAGACCGCAAGGGCAAAGTGGAATCCGGCGTGGGCCACGCGCAGAAGACGCCGCTCAAGGGCCAGCGCTTCGAGACGCTCGAAGAGGCGCAAGCGTATCTGGATCGCTGGGAAGAAAACTGGGCCGACAAGCGCATCCACGGCACCACCAAGCGCCAGGTGGCCGCGATGTTCGCCGAAGAGAAGCCATCGCTTACCCAGCTGCCAGTCGAGCCGTTCCGCTATTACAAGTACGGCGAGCGCACGGTGCATCTGGATGGCTGCGTGGAAGTCGAAGCGGCTTACTACGGCGCTCCCGCCGGATGGATCGGCCGCTGCGTGAACGTGCAGTGGAATGCGACGCACGTTCGCCTGCTCGATCCGCTCACAGGCCATCTGCTGCGCGAACACTTGCGCGGGCCGCGTGGCCGCCATCGTATTCAGCAACAGGATCGTCCCTCGCGGACGCCGTACACGACTACGCAACTGTTGGCTCGATGCGAAAAAGCGGGCCAGCACATCGGCGCCTTCTGCCGCGGCCTGCATCGTCATCACGGCGAAGAGGCCGTGCGACGCATCCAAGGCGTGTTGTCGATGGCTAAGAAGTTCGGCGTGGCGTCGACCGAAGACGCTTGCGAAGTCGCGCTCAAGACCGGCGCGACCGAATATCAGTTCGTGCGCAAGTATCTGGAACATCGCCCGCCGCTGCCGCTTAACTTGCGTCAGGTCGATCCACTGATCCGCCAGCTGACGCTCTATCGCGATCTCATTCAAGCCCGCACTGAAGAGAACAAGGAGAACCTCACGTCATGAACCTGATTGAACTGCAGCGAGCGCTGACGCAGTTACGGCTTGGCGGCATGGCTCAGGCGCTCGAAGCGCGCTTGCGCCAGGCGCAGACCGACACCATGCCGCCCATCGATCTGATCTCGTGTCTGGTGAGCGACGAACTCACGCGCCGCTCCGACCGGCTGCTGGAGCGCCGCCGCAAGCAGGCAGGCTTCCGCGATCCCAACCGTACGCTCGACAACTTCGACTTCAGCTTCAATCCGAAGATGAATCGCAGCATGGTCTTTGATCTGGCTACCGGCGCCTTCATTGGTAGGCGCGAAGACGCTTTGTTCCTCGGCCCGGGTGGCACCGGCAAGAGTCATCTCGCGCAAGCCATCGGGCAGGCCGCGATTCAACAGGGCTATCGAGTGCTGTATCGAGAAACGCACGTGCTGCTGGACGAGCTCGCGGAATCTGTCGCCGACGGCACGCGGCGCCAATACATGGAATCGGTTGCCACCGTTCCGCTGCTGATCGTTGATGACTTTGGTATGCGCAAGCTTCCGCACACCGCAGCGGAAGATCTACTGGAAATCGTGATGCGCCGCTACGAACGCGCCAGCACGCTGCTGACGTCCAACCGTCCGGTGGAAGACTGGGGCAAACTGCTCGGCGATGTCGCGGCGGTCAGCGCAATGCTTGATCGCCTGCTGCATCACGGACACGTGCTCAAGTGCGGCCCACGGAGTTGGCGCACGAAAACGGCTCCGGCTTCGTAAGGAATCGGGCTCTTCAGATGGGGACTCCGTCCCCATGCCCCTGGGATTTATCGCTTTCCGGCAAGCATCCCGTGAGCGCTTACGGGGCGGCGCACCGCCCCGTCATGCCCGCACCTGAAGCGGCGCTCTGGTCGCGTCCCCGCGTTGCCATATCCTCCGTCCAGGCTCGCCCAGTATCACCCTGGCGATACCGGATTGCAAGAAATGTTTGCAGAAAACCAGGACTCCGGGTTATAAATACTCTTGTCCTGATTCGCTCCCGTTGGCCGGTTTTGACCCGGCCACGTATGGCCGGTTTTCATGTGGCCACCGAGG
>CAZLRH010000066.1:0-2546 GCA_964562015.1 uncultured Opitutales bacterium
CGCGCCGTTTTCACCGTGTCCTCATTGACCATCACGCCGCCCTCGGTGCGACGCCAGGGACCGGGACCGTTGCGCCCCCCGCCGCCGAAACCCCGCCGGCCGCCGCGCCCGCCGCCCCCGTAAAACTGGGCAAGGCCCAAGCCCGCAAACAGCGGGATCACAAGGAGGATCAGCCAGGATTTTTTCATCCGTCAGGCGGTTACATCGGGCTTACGCTGGTGATTATCCAGCAGTCGGCCGTGCAAATCCAGCAGTAAATGACGCCACCTTTCGCTTCATAGGACGCGCCCTTTCATATTCCTAAGTTCAGCACCACAGGGTTTTTGGCGAAAATCAGCGCGTGGAGCCGTTCTCGGCCACCACGGGCGCACAGGAAGCGTTGGCGGAAGCTTTTGGTGTTGAATTTGGATTTGGGATTATCTTGGCGGGCCTTGTCCACGGCGGCGTTGGCCAAGCTGAGCACGACCCGGCGCAGCATGCCAAGCACCAGGGCCGAATTGGGCGTGCGCACCCGGCTCAGATCCTCCTGCATGGTGATGTCCAGGCAGTGGTGCAGCCGGCTTTCAATGACCCAATAGTGCCGTTTGAGCTCGAGCAGGCCCCGAGCCTGCAACTGCTCCAGGGTCAGGCTGCTCAGGAGAAACACCACTTCCCGGGTCCATTTGCCCCCGCGTCTGACCCGGGTCTCCAGCCGGGCCGCCAGGCGGCCCCCCGGAAAGCCGACTTGGCTGGGAGCCACTTCCAGACAGCGCAGGAAGCGGATTTCGCAGCGCCCCCGGTTGTGCTCGCGCCGCAACACCTGGGTACGCGGCGTGGCCCGAGGGGGAAAGGGCCTGTGGTTCAAACAGTTTTTGCAAAGTGGCCTGAAGGGTGGGCTGGTTGGCCTTGACCGTCATGAGGTAATCGCCCCCTTGTTCAAAGAGGATCTGCTGACCGGTCTCCACCTGCGTGTGCAGCGCATCGCTCAGCACGATCTTGCCGGCCAGGTCCAGGCGGCGGAGCACCTGCCGGGCCGCCGGGATTTCGTTGCTCTTGGCCGGGGTGATCACCCCGCCCAGATACTGGCCCCGACCATTGGTCGCATTGACCATTTCCACCCCGCCGTGGCGCAGCTTCTTGCCATCCACAATGACCAGTTGGTCCTGGACGGGGCCGACCAGCCGCCGCTGCCAAGACAGCAGCACCTGCTCCAGCACCGCCGCGTCCACCTGACTCAGCACCCGGCTGAAGGTGGTCTGCTTGGGCGAGCGATAACGCCGCGTGCTGCGGCTGCGCCGAAACCCGAAGGCGCGCAACTGCGGTTGGCTGAGCGTGTCGGCGAATTGGGCCAGATCGTCCGGACCTTGGCGCACACCCGTCGCCAGCGCCATGACAATCAAGCTGATCATCCCGGCCAAGGGATAGCCCAGGGCTTGCGCCCGGCGGAACTCCGGCAGTTGCCGGCGCAACGACTCCATCAAGCTGCTGATTTCCTTGACCGTGCTCGTGCAGTGCGCCGCCACCGCGGCTTCCACCGCGGCCCACTCCGGCGGCAGTTGCGTCGCCCGCAGTTTCACGCGGGCCCGCTTGACCAGTTCCCGCACCCAAATCTGCTTGGGGGCGTCATGTTTGACGTAAAAATCCGCCGCGTCGCGTTTCCAACCGGCGGTGCGCCCCAGGTGGGACCAGCCGCTCACCTTGTAGGCCGTGCCCTGATAAAGCTGCGGATCAACAAAGGTCTCCACCAAAGCCAGGGGATGGCCCCAGCGCGCCTGCCAGTCTGAGGAGAGCCGTCCCAGCATCAGTTTCATGAAGCGGCTGATGAGATTGGGCCAATGACACTCCGGCAAAACCAGCAACCGCGAGTTGTTGGCCAGCAGCGCCCGCCGCCGACGGCATTGCGCGGCGTCCCAGCCGATAAACTGGTCGCGGTCCTTCAGGTGAAAGGCCGCCCCGCTCCAGGTGGCCAGCGCCAGCCATTGGCCTTTGTAAGTCGCGACGTAGCGCAACTGTTCCCCCACCAGCGTGGCATCGTGCAGGTAATGGTGCTCGATAATGAGCCGATCACAGCGAGTCGCATCCTTGGGGGAAAGCAACAGCCGGACCTGCAAATGCTCCAGAATTTCCTGCTCCTCGCCGGAAAGGTGTCGTCGTTTTGATTTTATCATCCCGGAACTGTAAGAAAGTGTGGCCGGGATGTCCCGTACAAAATGTTAACCCCTTCACCCGCAATGGCGCGCTCATCTCAAAAGCCGCGCCCTAACTGGGACCTCCTCTTCCTGCTGCCGCTGCCGTGGTGGGGACCGGTCCTGTCCCCCATGCTGATCGCGCTGATGATGATCGTGTGGGGGACGCTGGCCAGCCAGGGCGAGCCGTTTGATCGCCCGTTTCGTTCCGAGTGGAAGGCGTGGCTGGCCAATTTTCTGGGCATCCTGCTGGCGCTTTACGCCTTCATGGACTCGGCGTTGCGCGCACTGGATGGCGGTGCCGTTGGGGTGCGGATGGCGCTGCCCACCCGCTTCAACTGGCCCTTGTTCATCATCGCCCTCGGGCTCATGGCCGCGCCC
>CAZLRH010000067.1:0-2527 GCA_964562015.1 uncultured Opitutales bacterium
TACGTATGCGTTCAGTGTCACGCGTAGCAGACGGAGGCTGCGACGCAGTGTAGTGAGTCGGTCCGAGGTGACGGACGATGGGTTCAAGGCGCGAGCAGTGGTGTCGGCGGGTCGAGCAATGGCGTAAGAGTGGGAAAACGGCGAGCGAATTCGCGCGGGATGCTGGGCTCAAAGAGAAGACATTTAAACACTGGGTCTACATGCTGGGCGGAGACTTGGGCAACCGCAGAGCTCGAGGCAAGGCGTCGTCTTCGACGAAAGGCGAGCAGAGCACGTCAGTTCGGACCGAGCCCGAATGCTTGGTCGAGCTGCAGCCGGTCGTTATCGCCAGCGATGCGCGATTCGAATTGGAGCTGAGCAAGGGACGCCGATTGCGTGTGCCGGCACAATTCGACCCGCAAGTACTCAAACGCCTCCTGACCGTACTGGAAGGTTCAGAATGATACCGAGCGGCGTTCGCATCTTCGTATGTACGGAGCCGGTCGACATGCGTCAGGGTTTTGATCGGTTGGCCCAGACAGCACGAGACCGAATTGGGCAGGACCCGCAGGGAGGGGATGCGTTGTTTGTGTTTGCCAGTCGCGGAGCACGCAGGCTCAAGATTCTGTGGTTCGAGCGAAACGGCTTCTGTCTGCTGTACAAGCGATTGCACAAGGCGGTGTTCGAGCTGCCCAGGTCTGTGGCTGGGCAAGCATCGGTTCACATTGATTCGGTCGCGCTATCACGATTGCTCGCAGGCGTTGCTCGCGAGAAACGTGGTCGCAAGAAAATGTGAATCCACAAATCAGTTGCTATTGACAATGATCACGGAGAAGATCATTGGTGTTTGCCGTGAGCAACGCGGTAAACATCGAGCAGCGCCTAACGGCCCTTGAAAACCTCGTTGCCCAACAAGCGGTCGAGTTGACGGAGGCTCGAGAGGCCAACAAGAAATTGCAACGCGAGCGCGACGAGTACAAGAATCTCGTCAAACACCTGCGCGAGGAAAACGAGCGCCTCAAGCGCGGACTACTCGGTCAAAAGGCAGAGCGGCTGCCCAAGAATGATGCGCAATTGTCCCTGGCCATCATGGGTTTGATGCTGGACAAGGATGCCGCAGGTCGCAATCCCGAGCCGCCGGTGGTCGAGCAAGTTGTCGTTGAGCACACTCGCAAGAAGCCCGTTCGTAAGGCGTTCTCGGACGAGCTACCGCGAGTCACTATCGAGCTGTTACCTCCAGAGGTCGAGAAGGAAGGGCTCGACGCGTTTGAATATATCGGCAGTGACACTCGGGAAGTGTTCGAGCGTCGCCCCGCATCCAACGTCATCGTGCAACTGGTGTACAAGAAGTACATTCGCAAAGAGCGACAAGCCGGCTCCAGCACGCAGGTGCTGAGGGCGCCAAGTGTGGAACTGCCCATCGAGCGTGGCCTTGCAGGTCCCAATGCCTTGGCAGAAACTATCGTGCGCCGTTGGCAAGACCATCAGCCGCTCAACCGCCTCTCGGGTATCTACGCCCGCGAAGGTGTCGACTTGGCCAAGTCCACGATTTGCACTTGGCATGAAGCGCTCGCCGAGCCTGCCTCTGTACTGGTCGACGCGATGTTCCAGGATGCTTTCAGTGCCCCGTACCTGTGCACGGATGCCACAGGCGTTCTGGTACAAGCTCCCGAGCGGTGTCGTAGCGGCCACTTCTGGGTTTTGGTCGCTCCTGAAAAGCACGTGCTGTTCCGATATTCCAAGCGGCACGACAGTGCAGCAGTGGACGAGATGCTCGCCGGTTATCGCGGCTACTTGGTGGCCGATGCACATTCGGTGTACGAGCACCTGTATCGCGACGGTAACGTGGTTGAGGTAGCGTGCTGGGCACACTGCCGTCGCTATGTATTCAAAGCTTTGCCCTCTGACCCCTTGCGCAGCAAAGTGGCCCTGTCACAGATGGCAGCGCTCTTTGCCATCGAGCGGACCATCGCGAACTCGCCCCGGAAGAAGAAAGAAGAAGTCCGGCGGCAAAAATCCAAACCCATTGTCGAGCAATTCTTCCAATGGGTCGATGAGCAATGGCCCCTGGTGCTCGACGATACGCCGATTCACGACGCGCTGCGCTACGCACGAAACCAACGCCTCGCCTTGCAACGCTTCCTGGACGACGGCCGCCTGCCCATGCACAACAACATCAGCGAACTCAACCTCAGGCGTGAGGCTTGCGGGCGCAAAAACTGGCTCTTCGTGGGCAACGACGACGCTGCCAGCGTCAACGCCACTTTCGTCTCGTTGCTCGCCAGCTGCCAACTGCATGGAATCGAGCCCCTCGGCTACTTGCGAGACTTGTTCATCCTCTTGCCCTCCTGGCCCCGCCACCGTGTGCTCGAACTTGCCCCCGCCTATTGGCGACAGACTCTCGAGCAACCCGAAACTCAGCAAAAGCTGCTCGCCAACGTCTTCCGTCGGATTGTTCTCGGCTCGCTTCCGTGACCGCGCCATTGCCCGCGTGAATTACATCGCCAACGCGATGCCGTCACTGACGCGTCTGACTGAACGGGTACGA